>NZ_FNEI01000022.1 GCF_900099975.1 Arthrobacter cupressi | reverse complement strand
AACACCCAAAGCCGCTCCCAGCATCGCCAGCCAAGGCGAGCACTGGCGGGTCCGCACCGACCGCGTCGACGCTGACGGCAAGGTCACGCTCCGCCACGCAGGACGGCTCCGGCATCTGGGCATCGGACGAGCCCACAAACACAAACGCATCATC
The DNA here is from genome assembly GCF_900099975.1 of Arthrobacter cupressi. Lineage (GTDB taxonomy): Bacteria > Actinomycetota > Actinomycetes > Actinomycetales > Micrococcaceae > Arthrobacter > Arthrobacter cupressi. The sequence goes on along the minus strand of NZ_FNEI01000022.1, from coordinate 35,106 downwards.
GTGCTCGTCCGCGAGGCCGACGTCACCGCCGTCGAGCACGGCACCGGCGAAATCCTCGCAGAGTTCACCATCGACCCAACCCGCGGCTACCAGCCGAAAAAACAAAACACCCCCGGTCCGAAGACCGGGGGTGTCAACGATGTCCCGACACATCCGTAAAGGATGTCCCGCTACATCACATGGTGGCAGATGAGGGATTCGAACCCCCGTAGGCAGTGCCAGCTGATTTACAGTCAGCCCCCTTTGGCCGCTCGGGTAATCTGCCGAACTTCAAAAGAAGATCACTCACAGCAACAGATCCGTTTCCGTCCCCGTAACCGCGAGCAAGACAACCTTACAGAACTTCGGCCGAAGAATCGAATCGAGGGCAAAATCCCCGGAAATCCGCGAAATTCAGGCGGTCGCGGCGCCAAGCGAGCCTTACGCCTCCCCCAGGATCCGTCCGGCCAGCTTCTCTTCGAAGCGCAGCGCCTGCTCGGCGGTGAGCTGCCGCAACTCCACTGCCCGCTGCAGGTCCGCATGGACCCCCTCCAGCCGGGTGGCGGCGTCGGGCACCGGGCTCAGCACCACGGACGCGGCGACGGCGGCGGCTGCGACCGCGGTACCGGCGGCTGCCGCGGCGACGCCGATCGTCGTGGCGGCAGCGGCGGCGGAGCGGGTGACGTAGCGGACGGGGTTGTTGCTCATGGGGGTTTTCCTCCAGGGATTGATTCCTCCAACGGGTACAACTCTCTTCCCCGGCGCTCAGTTCCGGCCGTGCGTGTGCTGTGAGCGAACTGTGAAACCGGAGCGCCGCGGAAGCGGCTCCGGGCTGCGCGGTGCGGACGGTCGTACTAGGCTGGTTGGCAGACAAGAGCGCCCGCGGCGGCACCGCGGGGACGCAATCCACCACCCCATTCCCAAGGAGAGTCATGGCAGGCGAATCCACATTCGACGTCGTCAGCAAGGTAGACAAGCAGGAAGTCGCCAACGCGCTCAATCAGTCCCAGAAGGAAATCGCCCAGAGGTACGACTTCAAGGGCGTCGGCGCCGAGATCGACTTCAGCGGCGAAAAGATCCTCATGAAGGCCAACTCAGAGGAACGCGTCAAGGCCGTCCTGGACGTCTTCCAGTCCAAGCTGATCAAGCGCGGCATCTCCCTGAAGTCCCTCGACGAAGGTGAGCCCTACGCCTCCGGCAAGGAGTTCCGCCTGGAGTGCTCCATCAAGGAAGGCATCGCGCAGGACATCGCCAAGAAGATCAACAAGATCATCCGCGACGAAGCCCCCAAGTCCGTCAAGTCCCAGATCCAGGGCGACGAGCTGCGCGTCACGTCCAAGTCCCGTGATGACCTGCAGGCAACCATGGCCATACTGAAGAACTTCGAGGAAGCCGACCTGCAGTTCGTGAACTTCCGCAGCTAAGACCGCGAAAGGTTTCGATACGCAAAATCCCTGGCGACCCCGAAATTCGGGTGTCGCCAGGGATCTTCTTTGTCGAGAAAGGTCCAGCGCGTCGGAACCTAGCTGAGCGGCCGCCCGGCCATCCGTTCCAGCCGCTGGATGCGCTCGCGCATCGGCGGGTGGGTGGCGAAAAGCTTGGTCATGGCGCCGCCGCGGAACGGGTTGGCGATCATCAGGTGCGAGGCGTTGACCAGGCGCTGGTCCTGCGGGAGCGGCACCTGGGCCACCCCCGATTCGATCTTGCGCAGGGCCGAGGCGAGCGCCAGCGGATCGCCGGTCAGCTCGGCCCCGTCCTCGTCGGCGTCGTACTCCCGGGTCCGGGAAATCGCCAACTGGATCAGGGAGGCGGCCAGCGGCGCCAGCAGCGCCAGCGCGATCATCGCGACCGGGTTCGCATTCCGGCGGTCGCCGCCGCCGAAGAACAGCAGCATCTGCCCCACCGAGGTGATGACGCCCGCGACGGCGGCCGCCACCGAGGAGGTCAGGATGTCCCGGTTGTACACGTGCATGAGCTCGTGCCCGAGGACCCCGCGCAGCTCGCGGGCGTCCAGCATGTGCAGGATCCCCTCAGTGCAGCAGACGGCGGCGTTCTTCGGGTTACGGCCGGTGGCGAAGGCGTTCGGCGTCATGGTGGGCGACAGGTAGATCCGCGGCATGGGCTGGTTGGCGCGCACGGACAGCTCCCGCACAATCTGGTACAGCCCGGGCGCCTGCGCCTCCGTCACCGGGTACGCCTGCATGGAGCGCAGGGCGATCTTGTCGCTGTTCCAGTAGCCGTACGCGGTGGTCCCGACGCCGATCAGCGCCATGATCCAGATGGGTGCCGAACTGCGGGTCCCCACGCCGATCAGCGCGCCCAGGCCCAGCAGCACCGCCCAGAGGACGCCGAAAAGGGCTGCGGTCTTCAGTCCGTTGTGGTGATTGTGCACGTCACTGCTTTCTCACGGTGAAGGAGGTGTTCTGTTTCGTATAACGCCGACGGCGGGACGCCCGTTCCCGTGCCGGCGCACCACGCCCGGGGCGCGGGACAGTCAGGGCAGGGGGTGGTGGGCGTCGTACCTCAGGAACCCCTTCTGCCTCCGGGAGACAAGCGTGACCAATGCGATGCATACCGCCCCGCCTAGGAGCAGCACCCAGCCTTCGCTGAGGGCCTTGGTGACGCCGCCGGCGAGCATGTCGCCGATCCGCGGCCCGCCGGCCACCACCACGATGAAGACGCCCTGCAGCCTGCCGCGCAGGTGGTCGGGAGTGGCCGATTGCAGGATGGTGGTCCGGAAGACGGCACTCACCGAATCGGAGACACCGGCGAGGAGGCAGCACAGCGCCGCCGGGAGCAGCCACCAGGTGACGCCGTCGCGCCCTGATCCGCCGGCGAGGACCACCACCAGGCCGAAGGCCCCGATCGAGAACCCCCAGCCGGCCACGGCCCAGACGACGGCGGCACCCTGGCGCCGGACCCGCCCGAGCGGGCCGGAGAAGAGCCCGGCCAGGAAGGCGCCCACCGCCGTCGACGCCAGCAACACGCCCACCGTGGTTTCGCCGCCGCCAATCATGGTGGCGGCGATCGCCGGCATGAGGGCACGCGGCTGGGCGCAGATCATGGCGATCAGGTCGATCACGAAGGTCATGCGGACGTTGGGCCGCGTGCCGAGGAAGCGGAAGCCTTCCACCACCGAACGCAGGCCGGGCCGGCCCGCACCTTTGGCAGGAGGCAGGGCAGGCAGTTTGAACAGTCCCCACAGGGCGAAGGTGAAGCTCAGGACGTCGATGGTGTACGTCCAGCCGAAGCCGATGGTGGCCACCAGGATGCCCGCCAGCAGCGGCCCGGCAGTCATGGACAACCCCATGGTGAGCATGCTGAGCGCGTTGGCCGCCGGCAGGAGTTCCTTGCGGACCAGCAGTGGAATGATGGCGCTGCGGGCCGGCGCGTTGATGCCTTGCGCGCCGCTCTGCACGGCCACCAGGAAATAGAGGATCCAGACGTTTCCCAGCCCCAGCCACGCCTGCAGGGCAAGCCCGGCGGTGCTCACCCACAGCACCAGGGACGCGGCGATCGCCACCTTCCGGCGGTCGAAGGCATCGGCGACGGCGCCGCCGAAGAGCCCCGCGACCACCAGCGGCACAAGCGCGAAGATGCTCAGCAGGCCCACGTAGAGGCTTTGCTGGGTGAGGCGGTAGACCTCCAGGCTGACCGCGACCAGGGTCAACTGGGAGCCGATTGCGGCAACCGAGGATCCCAGCCAGAGCCGCCGGAACGCCGGACTTTCGCGGAGCGGGGTGATGTCTGCCAGGAGTTTTGCCACTGCCCTACCCTACCGGCAATGACGTAGCCGACTCCCGGATATGCCCGTCACTTGCTAGGCTCCGGAGTCGGGGGAAAGGAGAGGGCATGCCCATGGCACGTCGCCTGCTCTTGCGTTCGAGCATCTGGGAAGTGGCGCGCCCGCGGGTACCGCTAACGGCCGGCCACTTCATGGTGCGCCTCAGCGACCCCGCCGCCCCCTTCACCGAGGAATCGGCCGCCGACTGGCTGCTCTGCTATTCGGCCGCCCGCGCGGCCCTGGACGAAGTGCTCCGCAGCACCCTCTGCACGGTCATGTTCCCGTTCCGCTGGCACCCGCTCGGTTCCGCGATCGGGGAACCGGCCGCCGAGTCCTCCACCCCGGGTTTCCACCTCTTCGCCCGCTGGCCCGGGGAAAGCACGACGCCGGGCTCCCAGCTCGCGCTGCCGGCCCACCGCCGTCGGGCCGAAGGTCCCTTCGATGAGCTGGACGCCACCCTGCGCGCCGCCCTGCAGCGCGCCGCCGCGGCACACGCGGCCGCCCCGGGTCCGGACGCGTTCCGGGATGCCACCTGGGTCCGCCGACCGGACAACGCTCCCGGGCAGGGCGGCGCCGCGCCGCACCACGTCCTGGTCCCGGAACCGGACGTGGGCGCGGTCTCCCAGCTGCCGCCGTCGTCGCTCCTCGCGCTGGCTTCCGCCCTGGAGGCGCTGCCCACCGGGGACGGCGTCACCGGATTCAGCTGCGTGATGACCGAGGGGGCAGGCCCCGGGCGGCGCCTGGAGCTGCATGCACTGGGCCGCGCCGCCGGTGAGGAACGCAATCCCTTGGAGACCCTAAGAAATTTGCCGGAAGTTAGCCGCGCCTTATTGTGATCTTCTCAAAATAAATGTTTCAATGAATGCATGACAGATCACACGGCCGAGCAGCAGGCATGGGCAGCCGCCCTGCATGCGCATGGCCGCCGTGTCACCAAGCAACGGCTCGCTGTCCTGGCCGCCGTCGAACGCAACCCCCATTCGCCGGCGGAGGGAATCCTCGCCGCCGCGCGCAAGGAACTCCCGGAACTGACAGCGCAGTCGGTCTACGTGGTGCTGAGCGACCTCACCGAACTCGATATGGTGCGCCGCTTCGAACCCCCGCATTCCCCCGCCCTGTACGAGACCCGGGTGGGAGACAACCACCACCACGCCGTGTGCACCAACTGCGGCCGGGTGGAGGATGTGGATTGCGCCGTGGGCCACGCGCCTTGCCTGACACCGCATTGGGATGAGCACTCAAAGCCGATGACCATCCAGATAGCGGACGTCCTGTACCAGGGAATCTGCCAGGACTGTCAGGCCAAAGAACTTCAGGCGAGGCTCTAGCCCTTCGGTCGCGCATCGCGACCGGACGACTTTGGATCGACTGGACTACCTCTGTAAACCCAACTCCGGAAGGAAAACTGTGTCTGAGAGCACCATTGCCAAGTGCCCCGTAGCGCATGGCGGCCGTGTACACCCGACCAAGGGCGCCGCCAACACCGAATGGTGGCCGAACAAGCTGAACCTGAAGATCCTGGCGAAGAACCCGGTGGTGGCGAACCCGCTCGGCTCCGGCTTCGACTACGCCGAAGCCTTCAAGAACCTTGACCTGGACGCCGTGAAGGCGGACCTGGCCGAGGTCATGACCGACTCCAAAGAATGGTGGCCGGCCGACTTCGGGCACTACGGCCCGTTCATGATCCGTATGGCCTGGCACTCCGCAGGCACCTACCGCTCCCACGACGGACGTGGCGGTGCCGGCGCCGGCCAGCAGCGCTTCGCACCGCTGAACTCCTGGCCGGACAACGTCAGCCTGGACAAGGCACGCCGCCTGCTGTGGCCGGTCAAGAAGAAGTACGGCCAGTCCATCTCCTGGGCCGACCTGATGATCCTCGCAGGCAACGTGGCGCTGGAGACCATGGGCTTCAAGACCTTCGGCTTCGCCGGCGGCCGCCCGGACGTCTGGGAAGCGGACGACGACGTTTACTGGGGCCCGGAAAAGGTCTGGCTCGACGACGAGCGCTACTCCGGCGACCGTGAACTCCAGGCACCGCTGGCAGCAGTCCAGATGGGCCTGATCTACGTCAACCCGGAAGGCCCCAACGGCAACCCGGACCCGCTGGCTTCCGCCCGCGACATCCGCGAAACCTTCCGCCGCATGGGCATGAACGACGAGGAAACGGTTGCCCTGATCGTCGGTGGCCACACCTTCGGCAAGACCCACGGTGCCCACAAGGACGACAAGATCGGTCCTGACACCGAAGCCGCACCGCTTGAGGCACAGGGCTTCGGCTGGAAGAACGGCTACGGCACCGGCTCTGGCGCCGACACCGTGACGTCCGGCCTGGAGGTCACCTGGACCTACCACCCGACCCGCTGGGACAACGAGTTCCTGCACATCCTCTTCGCCTACGAGTGGGAGCTCATGGAGTCCCCGGCCGGCGCCAAGCAGTGGAAGCCGAAGGACAACGGCGGCGCCGACCTGGTTCCGGAAGCACACGCCGGTTCCGGCACCCGCGAACCGCGCATGCTCACCAGCGACCTGGCACTGCGCACCGACCCGGCCTACGAGGCAATCTCCCGCCGCTTCAAGGACGACCTGGGCGCCCTGGAAGACGCCTTCGGCCGCGCCTGGTTCAAGCTGACCCACCGTGACATGGGCCCGAAGGCCCGTTACCTGGGCAAGGAAGTTCCGTCCGAGGACCTGATCTGGCAGGACCCGCTGCCCGCAGCCCCGACCCAGACCATCGGTGACGCCGAGATCGCCGTCCTCAAGGAAAAGATCGCTGCTTCCGGCCTGACCGTCGAACAGCTCGTCTCCACCGCGTGGAAGGCAGCAGCCTCCTTCCGCGGTTCGGACAAGCGCGGCGGTGCCAACGGCGGCCGCATCCGACTGGAGCCGCAGGTCAGCTGGGCTGTGAACCAGCCGGAGAAGCTGAAGCCGGTCATCGCCAAGCTCGAAGAGGTTGTCGCCGACTTCAACGCTTCCTCCGAGGTCAAGGTGTCCTTCGCCGACGTCGTCGTCCTCGCCGGTGGCGTGGGTGTGGAGCAGGCCGCCCTGGCTGCCGGCCACGACATCACCGTTCCGTTCACCCCGGGCCGTGTCGACGCCACCCAGGAGCAGACCAGCACCGAGCAGTTCGCCTGGCTTGAGCCGGTGGCCGACGGTTTCCGCAACTACGACAGCGGTTTCCTGAACCTGCCCACCGAGTACCTGCTGATCGACCGCGCGAACCTGCTGAACGTCTCCGCACCGGAACTGACCGTCCTGGTGGGCGGCCTCCGCGTCCTGGGCAACAACTGGGACGGTTCCAACCACGGCGTCTTTACCGACCGCCCGGGCACCCTGAGCAACGACTTCTTCGTCAACCTGCTCGAACTGGGCCTCGAGTGGACCCCGGACGCCGACGAGAAGACCTACACCACCACCGACGGCCGCTGGACCGGCAGCCGCGCGGACCTGGTCTTCGGTTCCAACTCCGAACTGCGCGCCCTCGCCGAGGTTTACGCCTCCGACGACGCACAGGAAAAGTTCGTTGCCGACTTCGCCAACGCCTGGGCGAAGGTCATGGACAACGACCGCTTCGACCTCAAGAAGTAGCCAGGCGCCGGGGGACGACCCGGAGCTGCACTGACTGAAGCTGAAGCGAAGCACCCCGTCACGGATCATCCGTGACGGGGTGCTTTTTTGCCCGCTTGGCAGGGACTGTCCACATAGCCGGTTCCGTCTCTGGCCCGGCGCGCCCGGGGTACCTACGATCCAAGCATGGACACATTTCAAGGCATTCCGCCCGAAGCGTTCCGCTTCTACGCGGAGCTGGAACAGAACAACAACCGTGAGTGGTGGCTTGAGCACAAGGACACCTACGACGCCGCCGTCAGGGAACCGCTGACGGCCCTTCTCGAGCGGCTGGAACCGCAGTTCGGGCCGGCCAAGATCTTCCGCCCCTACCGCGATGTCCGCTTCTCTCCGGACAAAACGCCCTATAAGACGGCGCAGGGCGCCTTCGCCGCGGAGCAGGAAGGCGTGGGCTTCTACCTCCACCTGGCCGCGGACGGGCTCACGCTGGGCGGTGGCTACCACTCACACAGTCCCGCGCAGCTGGCCCGCTTTAGGGAGTCGGTGGACGCTCCCGGCACCGGGGAAGCCCTCCAGGACATCGTCGACGGCGTTGCCGCCGCCGGTTACTCCATCGGCGGCGAGACGCTCAAAACGGTGCCGCGCGGCTTCGACAAGGATCACCCGCGGGCGGAGTTACTCAAACACAAGTCGTTGTCCGCCGGGCTGGAACTCGGCGAGCCCGGCTGGCTGTCCACTCCTGCGGCGGTTGATGAGATTGCGGGCCGGTGGGAGGTGCTGCGGCCCCTGGTGGACTGGGTCTCGAAGCACGCCGCACCCTGAGCCGGGGCCAGGCGTGAAGGCGGGCCGGGACGGCGAAGGCCGCCCGGAACCGGGGTTCCAGGCGGCCGTCGTCATGGTGTTCGTTTCGGTGCGGGCGCGCGTCAGACCTTGCTGAGGTCGTCCTCGTCGCCGTGCGCGGAACCGGAAGCCATGGCTTTGCCGGACACCGCCTCGCGGGCGTCCGCGAACTTCTCGTTAAGCCGCGAGTGGCGCTGGCCGTAGGCGAAGTAGATCGCGATGCCGATTGCCAGCCAGATGGCGAAGAAGATCCAAGTCTCCACCGCGAGGTTGGTCATCAGGTAGAGGCAGAGGACCGCGGAGAGGACCGGCAGCACCTTGCCGAACGGCACGCGGAAGGCCGGCTTCAGGTCCGGGCGCTTCTTGCGCAGCACCAGGATGCCCAGGCTCACCATCACGAACGCGGACAGCGTTCCGATGTTGATCATTTCCTCCAGCAGGTCCACGTTGGTCAGCCCTGCTACGAGGGCGACGGCGGTGCCGCAGATGATCTGCAGGCGCGCCGGGGTGGCGTGCTTGTCGCTGGTGCGGGACAGTGCGCGCGGGAGCAGCCCGTCGCGGCTCATGGCCAGGACCACACGGGCCAGGCCCATGAGCAGCACCATGATCACGGTGGTGAGGCCGATCAGGGAGCCGAAGGCGATCACCTTGGCGGCGTCCGTGTTGCCGACGGCTTCGAAGGCCGTGGTGAGCGTTGGGCTCTCGGCCTCGGCGAGCTGTGTGTACGGAACCATGCCGGTCAGCGCCAGGGAGACCAGGATGTAAAGCAGGGTCACGAGGGCAAGGCCGCCGAAGATGCCGCGCGGAAGGGTCTTCTGCGGGTTCTTGACCTCTTCGGCGGAGGTTGCCACCACGTCGAAGCCGATGAAGGCGAAGAACACCAGCGCAGCGCCGGCGAAGATTCCCAGGGCGCCGTACTGGGCGGGAACGGCACCGGTGAGGAAGCCGAAGAAGGACTGCTTGAGCACATTGGCGCCGTCGCTGGCGGCCGTGGGAACGGAGTCCGGGACGAAGGGCGTGTAGTTGGCGACCTTCACATAAGTGAAGCCGACCACGATGACGAAGAGGACCACACCGATCTTGATCAGGGTGAAGATGTTGCCCACGCGGGCGGAGAGCTTGGTTCCGAGGACCAGCAGCACCGTAAACACGGCGACGATGAGGAAGGCGCCCCAGTACAGGTCCACCCCGCCCAGGTTCACCGCGGGCGGCATGTCCACGCCCATGAGGCCGAACACCTTGCTGAGGTAGATGCCCCAGTACTTGGCGATGACCGCCGCGGCCGTGAACAGTTCCAGGATCAGGTTCCAGCCGATGATCCAGGCCAGGACCTCGCCCATGGTGGCGTAGGTGAAGACGTAGGCCGAGCCCGCCACCGGGATGGCGGTGGCGAATTCCGCGTAGCACATGATGGCGAGCGCGCAGGTCACGGCGGCGACCGCGAAGGAGATGGTGACAGCCGGGCCGGCGAAGTTCGCAGCAGCCTTGGCGCCCACCGAGAAGATCCCGGCGCCGACGGCAACGGCGACGCCCATGATCATCAGGTCCCAGGTGCTGAGGGAGCGCTTGAGTTTGCGTCCGGGTTCATCGGCGTCCGCAATGGACTGCTCGATCGACTTGGTCCGGAAGAGGTTCATAGAAGGTCCACAATCTTGACGGGTACGTGAAACGGACTCATCAAGCGTAGTGTCCATACAGTGGACCTCCACTTTTGTCCCGCATAGTGAGACAACTACGGCGTGTCGCGCTTGCGGATCATTTGCCGACTACCTGCCGAGCAGGCTCCCCCCGACAGTCAGGACGCTGATGCCGCTGTCGGCGCCGAGCACGGATGAGAGCAGGGACGGCACGGTAGTTGGTGCGGTAGACGTACTCGGCGCCGTTGTGGTTGTGGTGCCCGGGGCGGGCGCGCTTGCCGTGGTCGGTGCCGGGGCGGCCTTCGTGGTGGTTTGCCGGGAATCGACGTTCCCCGCGTCCTCCGATGGCTCCTGCTCCGGTTCGGCGGCTTCCGTCGGGCTTCCGGTTGACGGGCTTCGGGTGGCGGCTTCACCGGACGCCGGGGCCGGGGCTGCCGCTTGGGCACCTTCCAGGTCCGCCGCTGGCGGAGCTTCTGCACCTGAGACGGGAACGTCGGACTGCGGGACGGCGCCCGAGGCCGCCGGGACTTCGGCGGCTTCGGTTGTGGCACCGGATTTCCCGGCGGGCTTCTTCGACCCCGTCGCCGCGGGCTTCCCGGCCGTGTCCGGCTCGTGTCCGAACTGGCTGGGTTCGGGTGCGGGGTTCGCCTGCCCGTGGCCGGACGCGTGCCCACGGCCGGCCACGGCGGCCGGCCCGTTGTCCCCGGTCAGGCCGTCGAAGGCACCGGCCTGGGCAGCGAGGGCTACCCCCGCCGCAGCCGTCACAGCCAGCACCGGAACCCCGACGGCAGCGTTGGCCCGGAGCCAGGCCACCCCTGGGCTTGTCGCTGCCGCGGCGGCCCTGCGGCCGCGCTTCTTTCGGGCGCCTTCCCCGGTGGCTGATGCAGATACGGGCGTTCCTGTCACGCCGGCCTGGGACATGGTTCCCCTCACGTTCGCGGATTCGGAACAGCCCAGTCTAGTCCCCGAAACTGGCGCCCCGGTCCCCCGGCGGGTCATCCTACGGTCCGTGCACCGGCCAATCCATGAGGCTTGACCGGATCAGGAACCGTTTTCCTTCCGGTGCCTCGACCGAAAATCCGCTGCCCCGGCCGTCCACCACATCCACGGTCAAATGCGTGTGCGACCAGTAATTGAACTGCTCCCGGGACATCCAGAATTCCAGTGACCAGGACTCCCCCGGCACGTCCCCGCCGTCGGGTGCTCCGCCGTCGATCTCGAAAACGCCCAGGAGCACGTCGGAATCGCCAGTGGTGAACTCCCCCTCCGGATAGCACATGGGCGCGGAACCGTCGCAGCAACCCCCGGACTGGTGGAACATCAGGGGTCCGTGCCGGCGCCGGAGTTTGCGCAACAGCTCAAGGGCGGCCGCCGTGAGCGCCACCCGGGAGAAGTCCTCCCCGGGCAACGTCACGGCGGCCTCGAGTGCCTGCGTCATGGCTTAGAAGAAGCCGAGCTTGTTTTCGTTGTAGCTGACCAGCAGGTTCTTGGTCTGCTGGTAGTGGTCCAGCATCATGGCGTGGTTCTCGCGTCCGATGCCGGAGGACTTGTAGCCGCCGAAGGCCGCGCCTGCCGGGTAGGCGTGGTAGTTGTTCACCCACACCCGGCCTGCCTGGATCTCCCGGCCGGCCCGGTAGGCGACGTTGCCATTGCGGGACCAGACGCCCGCGCCGAGGCCGTAAAGGGTGTCGTTGGCTATGCCGATGGCGTCGTTGTAGTCGCTGAAGCGGGTCACGGACACCACGGGGCCGAAGATCTCCTCCTGGAAAATCCGCATCCTGTTGTGCCCTTCGAAAATGGTGGGCTGGACATAGTAGCCGCCGGCCAGGTCCCCGGGAAGTTCGGCGCGGGCTCCGCCGGTGAGCAGTTTCGCGCCCTCCTGCTTGCCGATGTCAATGTAGGACAGGATCTTCTCCAGCTGGTCGTTGGAGGCCTGTGCGCCGATCTGCGTCTCGGTGTCCAGCGGGTTGCCCTGGATGATGGTGTTGGTGCGGGCCACGGCGTCGGCCATGAAGGAATCGTAGATGCCTTCCTGGACCAGGGCGCGCGAGGGGCAGGTGCAGACCTCGCCCTGGTTGAAGGCGAACAGGGTAAAGCCCTCCTGGGCCTTGTCATAGAAGGCATCGTTCTGCGCGGCGACGTCCTCGAAGAAGATGTTGGGGCTCTTGCCGCCAAGTTCCAAGGTGACCGGGATGAGGTTGTTGGAGGCGTACTGGCTGATGAGCCGGCCAGTGGTGGTCTCGCCGGTGAAGGCGATCTTGCGGATCCGGGGGCTGGAGGCGAGCGGTTTCCCGGCCTCGACGCCGAAGCCGTTGACCACGTTTACGACGCCGGCCGGCAGGAGGTCCGCGAGCAGTTCGATCAGCACCAGGATGGACGACGGCGTCTGTTCGGCGGGCTTCAGGACCACGGTGTTGCCGGCGGCGAGCGCGGGTGCGAGCTTCCAGACGGCCATCAGGATCGGGAAGTTCCAGGGGATGATCTGGCCCACCACCCCGAGCGGTTCGTGGAAGTGGTAGGCGGTGGTGTCATCGTCGAGCTGGGACAGGTGGCCTTCCTGGGCCCGGATGGCGGCTGCGAAGTAGCGGAAGTGGTCCGCGGCCAGCGGGATGTCCGCGTTCAGGGTCTCCCGGACCGGCTTGCCGTTGTCCCAGGTTTCGGCCACGGCCAGCAGCTCGACGTTCCCGTCAATGCGGTCCGCGATCCGGTTCAGGATGGAAGCGCGCTCCGTCGCGGACGTCCTGCCCCAGGACGGCGCGGCCTTGTGGGCGGCGTCGAGCGCAAGTTCGATGTCCTCGGCGGTGCCCCTGGCCACCTCGCAGAACGCCTTGCCGGTCACCGGGGTGATGTTTTCGAAGTACTGCCCCTTGACCGGGGCCACCCATTCCCCGCCGATCCAGTTTTCGTAGCGGTCCTTGAACGTGACCTTTGAGCCCTCGGTGCCGGGCTGTGCGTAGATTGCCATTTGCTAGCTCCTTTGCTGCGCATGATGGTTGACTGCGCCTTCAGCGTAGGAGCGGGGAGGTTGCAAGCAGGTTGCGGGCTCAGGCCGAGAGTTCGTTGTCGATCTGTTCCAACTCGGCGACGACGGCGGCCCGCCTGGGTGAGCGCGGCGGCAGCAGCCTGAGGGCGGCACGCCGGACGTCGACGTCGTTCGCCGCCTCCGGCAGCGCCGCATACTTCAGCAGCGCCTCGGCGCTGCCGTCGGTGAGGACCGCCTCGCGCAGGAGCACGGAAACTTTCCGGCGCAGGTCAATGATTCCGGGGGCTTCCGAGTGCGGCAGCACGGCACCCTTGTAGGCCTCCAGGGCGATGCGGTGGGCGCCGCGCTGGAGGCAGGAAAGGACCTGGGCGGCGTCCAGGCCGAGGTCCACGGGCAGCCGGTAGGGACGGGATTCCGGGACCGCTGCGGGCTCAAGCCCGTGGAGGACCTTGCGCAGGCGCACCATTTCGGCGCGGAGGGTGACGGTGGACCCTTCCCCCGGATAAAGCGCCACGGCGAGTTCCTCGGCGCTGAGGCCCTCGGGTCGGGTGCCGAGGAGGGCCAGGATCTCGCTGTGCCGGGCGGAGAGCGGGATGCTGCGCCCGCCCATGCTCAACAGGGCCTGGTCCCGGCCGAGCAGTTGGAGGCTGTTCCTGTACAGGCCCGTCCCCTGCGGCGAGCCGGCAGCGGCCGGCGGCTTCCGGCGTCGGGCAGTCCCCGCCCCCTTGGCCGCGGCAAGCTGCAGCCTTTCCACACGCAGCTGGGCCTGTGCCGCCGCGACGGTCGCCTCGACCAGGGACAAAGTGTGGGGGGCGACGGCGACTGCCGTGCCGGTGATGTCGACCACGCCGAGGAGGGCCCCGGAGTCCGGGTCGTGGAAGGGCACCGCGGTACAGCTCCACGGATGGACGGAACGTTTGTAATGCTCGGCGCCGGAGATCTGGATGCCCCTGCCCAGCGCGAGCGCCGTACCGGGAGCACTCGTGCCGACACCGGCCTCGGACCAGTCGGCCCCCGCCACGAACATCATGCCTTCGGCGCGGCCGCGCATCACCGGGTTGCCGTCCACCCACAGCAGCCGTCCGAGTTCGTCCCCCACCGCCACCAGGAGTCCGCTGTCATGGCTGGGCTGGATGAGGAGCTTTTCGATGACCGGCATGATCGCGGCCAGGGGATGCTGGCGGCGGTATTCCTCGAGTTCGTCGGTGCCCAGGACCAGCGGTGCCTCGGGCTGGTCCGGGTTCGCCATGAGCCGCGCGGAACGCTGCCAGGATTCGCGGACCAGGCTGCGCAGGCCGGGCAGTGTACCGTCGTCGGGAAGTGAAAAGCCGCCCGCGGCCAGGTGCTCATGCCCGGCCCGGGCATGGCGCTGCAGCAGCTCGGCGGGGTCACTGACCGAAGCTGCCGGATGGATCGGATTCGTCATGGAACTCCCAGGGCCGGTGGCAGCACAGTGCCGGTCACAGCACGGTACGCGCCAGTCTAGTTGCGCGGCATGGCTTTGCCTACGCCTCCGCTCCCGGTTGGCTCAGCCGCGGGAAATGCGGATCATGTCCTCCCGTGGGACCACCTTCACGCGTTCCCGTTCGATCCCGCGGTCGGGGTTGTCCGCCGTCCATTCGGCGCCGAGCGCGGCCTCGTGGGCGTCCAGCCGGTTCCAGCCCTCCCACGTGGTGTACTCGATGCCGCGTTCCTCCAGGAGATCCACGATGGCCCGGGGGTCCGGGGTTTCCGCGGGGGGCAGAGTGAGGCGGTCCTCGAGCAGGAACCCGATGGTCTCCAGCGCGTCGCCCTTGGTGTGCCCGATCAGGCCGACCGGGCCGCGCTTGATCCAGCCGGTGGTGTAGACGCCCGGCACCGGTTTGCCGTCGGCGCCCAGGACCCGTCCGCCGTCGTTCGGGATGACGCCGCGGCGGGCATCGTACTCCAGCTCATCCAGCGCCGAACCGTGGTAGCCGATGGCGCGGTACACCGCCTGCACCGGGTAGTCGGTGAACTCACCGGTTCCCTTGACGTTGCCTGTGCCGTCCAACTGCATCCGCTCGAACTTGATGCCGGAGACCTTCCCCGAGCCGTTCTCCGAAACGATCTCCACCGGGCTGTGCAGGAAGTGCAGGTGCAACCGGCGGGAAGACGGCTGTTCGGATTCAGCGTGTTCCTCCACCAGCCAGTTGGTGAGGGTGTTGACCATGGTCTTGATCTGGTTGTTGCTGCGGATCGCGTCATCCGAGGCTTCGTCGAACTCGAAATCCTCCGGGTACAGGACGATGTCCACATCGTTGCAGTGGGACAGTTCGCGCAGCTCGAGCGGAGTGAACTTCACCTGGGCCGGGCCGCGGCGGCCGAAGACGTGCACGTCCGTCACCGGGGAGTTCTTCAGGCCCTGGTAGACGTTGTCCGGGATCTCGGTGACCAGAAGGTCGTCCGCGTGCTTGGACAGCATGCGGGCCACGTCCAGGGCCACGTTGCCGTTGCCGATGACCGCGATTTCCCTGGCATCCAGCGGCCACTCACGCGGCACGTCCGGGTGGCCGTCATACCAGGAGACGAAATCGGCACCGCCGAACGAACCCTCGAGCCCGATGCCAGGGATGTCCAGGTCCGCGTCCTTGATGGCACCGGTGGAGAAAATCACGGCGTCGTAGAAGGAGCGGAAGTCGTGCAGGGTGAGGTCGCGGCCGTAGGTGACGTTGCCGAAAAAGCGGATGTCGCCGCGGTCCAGCACCTTGTGCAGGGCGTTCACGATGCCCTTGATGCGGGGATGGTCCGGGGCCACGCCATAGCGGATCAGACCGTAAGGGGCGGGGTACGCCTCGAAAAGGTCGATGCTGACTTCGAGGTTGCCGTCCTTGACCTCGCTGGATTTACTCAGGATGTCCGCGGCGTACACACCGGCCGGGCCCGCGCCGATGATGGCAACGCGCAGTGGACGAGTGGAGCTGTTTTCCGAGTTGGACACCATGGACCCTCCGTCAGACGAAACCCCTGCCGCAATGGCGTGCAGGGCCCCAGTCTATTCCCCACCGGCCGCGCGGACGCCCGTACGCGAAGCCACGTGACACGGGCCCGGCGGTTCCAATGTCCCGGGTCCCGGACAGCCTTCCGACCGGCCGTTCAGGAATACCCCGCCGGGACGTGATGTTATTGGTTCTGTGCCTACGCCCGAACACGCTCCGGTCTCCCTGCCCGCCCAGATCCCGGCCTCCGAGGCTGCCGCCGCGGGTCTCCCGGCCGTGAAGACGGCCGGAACGGCGAAGGCCGCGCGTAGCGAGACGACGTCGGGCATCCTGTACGGGATCGGCGCCTACGGGCTGTGGGGACTGCTGCCGCTGTACTTCCTGCTGCTGCAGCCCGCCGGGGCGGTGGAAATCGTGGCCAACCGCGTGGTCTGGTCGCTGCTGTTCTGCGCCGTCCTCATCGCCGTTACCCGCAACTGGGGACAGTTGGCCACCGCGTTCAGGGACCGCACCATCTTCCTGCCCCTGGTGGTGGCAGCGCTGCTCATCGCCGTGAACTGGCTGACCTACACCTACGGGATCACCACGAATCAGGCCGTCGAGGCTTCCCTGGGCTATTTCATCAACCCGCTGGTCTCCGTGCTCCTGGGCGTCTTCGTCCTGAAGGAAACCCTCCGCCCCTTGCAGTGGGCCGCCGTCGGGATCGGCTTCGCCGCCGTCGCCGTCCTGACCGTCTCCTACGGCAAACTGCCGTGGATCGCCCTGGCCCTGGCGTTCAGTTTCGGGCTGTACGGCTTCGTGAAGAAGCGGGTGGGCCCGCGCTTGAACGCCGTCACCAGCCTCACGGTGGAAACCGTGGTGCTGGCCCCCTTCGCCGGCGCCACGATGCTTCTCCTGGGCCTGGGCGGAAGCGCCACGCTGGGCAACCACGGGGCCGGACACTTCTGGCTGCTGCTCTCTTCCGGCCTGATCACCGCCGTACCCCTGGTGTTCTTCGGCGCCTCGGCCAGCCGGCTGCCGCTAACGACCATCGGCATGCTGCAGTACTTCGCCCCGCTGCTCCAGTTCATCGTGGCCCTCACGGTGATGCACGAAGCCATGACCACGGCGCGCTGGATCGGCTTCGGCATCGTGTGGTTCGCCCTGGCGCTGCTCACGGTGGACATGTTCCGCACCGCGCGCAGGAACGCCGCCTTCCGCAGGCAGGCCCGGGCCACGCCGGCACATACCGCCTAGATGGGCATCGAGTCCACGCGCTCGTAATCGCGCGGAACCACCACCATCGGAACCGGCAGGGCGCGCAGGATCTTGTTCGCGGTGCTGCCGATGAACAGCTTGTTCCGCTCGCCCAGGCGGGACGAACCGATGATCAGCACCTCGCCCTCCTGCCACTCCAGGCTGTCAATGGCCTCTTCGATGGTGCGCCCGTGCGCGACGGCGACGCTCACGTCGTGTCCATGCGGCAGGCGGGCCGCGGCATCGCTGAGGACCGTGTTGGCGTGGCGGTGGGCGGCGTTGGTGGCCTCGCCGCCCTCGTCCGGGCCGGCGTCGAGGGTCACCAGGGACACCAACCGCAGCGGCACGCCGCGCCTGTTGGCCGCGCCGATGGCTGTCCCGATGGCGGCGTCGGCTCCGGCCCGCTGACCCGTCGCCAAGGTGAACCGGGTGACCGGCTCGATGCGGTTGAAGCCGCGCGGGGCCAAGGCGACGGGCACCGGCGAGGCGTGCAGGAGGGCGTTGGCCACGCTGCCGACAGTGAAGCGTTTGAACAGTCCGTTGCTGGCGGCGCCCACCACGATCAGCCCGGCGTCGTCCCCCGCCGCCTCGATCAGGCCGGCGGCGAAAGATTCGGCGGGAAGGGCGCGGAAGGCGGCCTCGACGCCGTCGGGCACAAGCGCCAGGCTCTCCCTCGCGGCGGCGAGCACAAGCTTTTCGGCCTCGGTCGCGGGGGTCTCATCGGGACGGGGCCCGGCATAGGGTACGTGCGGATCCACCACGTGGACGATGTCCAAGGAGGCGTCCTGGGCCCGCGCGAGCGAGGAGGCAAGGGCAACGGCGTCCGCGCCGCGCTCATTGGACGAATAACCAACGACGTATCGCATGTATTTACCCCTCTTTGGGTAGCTCGGCAACGGCAATTCCGTAGTGTGAACTCTACGGTTTCCGCCGCCGGCTGCCCAGTATCGCCGCCCAGGCTCGGCGCCGGGGAAGAGAGGTTCTGAGCACTTTTGTTCATTTGCATTGAGGTGCACAGATTCCGGACATAGCGTGACCCCGATCACCCTTTCCCCCACCGCGGAGGCACGCTCTTGTCTCGATTCAAGCAGTCCCTATTCGACCGGTCCCGATCCAACCTCAATCGGCGCACCCTGCTCACCCTCATGGGAGCCGCGGCGGTGTTCGCCGGCACCGCGCCCGCAGCCGCCGGCGAAGACCCCTTGGCCGGGCTCATCGCCCGGCGCCGGCTCATGCTCGCCGGTGACGGCAGCGCCGCCTCCGTCCCGGAGCTCGCGGAGGCGCTGAAGGCCATGAGCGGGAGCGCCGCGGCCACCTGGCAGTCCATGATCACGCCCAGCGGCACCTCGGGCCTGTGGGCCGACCTCCCCCTCACCGGCATCGGGAGCGCCGCAGCGGCCACGGGCAACATGGGCGTGAGCTTCAACCGTCTCTACGAGCTTGCACTGGCCTACGGCACGGCAGGCTCGGCACAGCATGGCAATGCCGCGCTTGCCGGGGACCTGGTGTCCGCCCTGTCCTACCTGAGCACCACCGCCTACAAAGCCGGCATGCCGGCCACGGGCAACTGGTGGTTCTGGGAAATCGGGGTGCCGCGCAAAGCCGCCGACATCCTGGTCCTCCTGCACGACGTGGTTCCCGCGGAACTCCGCACCGCGCTGATGGCCGCCGCCCGCTACTTCACCCCGGATCCCAACTGGCGCGGCCGGGGCACGGGCTTCGCCGAAACCGGGGCCAACCGCACCGACAAGGCTCTCTCCTGTGCCCTGCGCGGCATCCTGGACGGACGGCCCGACGAGGTCGCCCTGGCCCGCGATGCCCTGAGCGACACGGTGGGCGGCGGCAGGAACAGCGTGTTCGGCTACGTCAGCAGCGGTGACGGGTTCTACACGGACGGCTCCTTCGTGCAGCACACGTACCTCCCCTACGTGGGCACCTACGGTGTGGTGACCCTCGGCGGCATCGCGGAGATCCTGGGCCTGCTCGGCGGCAGCGGCTGGGATGTCACGGACCCGAAGAAGTCCGTGGTCCTGGATGCCGTGGAATCCGCGTATGCCCCGTTCATCTGGAACGGCCGGATGATGGATGCCGTGCGCGGACGTGCCGTGTCCCGGCAGAAAAACCCCGACTACGTGGACGGCGCCGCCGCCCTGACCGCCATCCTCCTGCTGGCACCGGGCGCCGGCGAGCCGTACCGCGGCCGCTACCTCGCGCTCGTCAAGGGCTGGCTGCAGCGCGCCAGCCTCACCTTGTACGGCCTGCCCGGCCAGAGCATCGCCAAGTCGCTGCTGGTGACGTCAGCCCTGGCGGATCCAACGGTCACCGCCGCTCCCGCGCCCGTCTTCACGAAGGCCTTCGGGGACCAGGACCGGCTCGTTCACCACCGCCCCGGCTTCAGCGCGGTGGTGAACATCTCCTCGAAGCGGATCGGCCGCTACGAATGGGGCAACTTCGAAAACAACCTGGGCTGGTACCAGGGCGACGGGCTGACCTTCTACTACATCCCGGCCGCCCCGGACCAATACAGTGCCGACTTCTGGCCCACCGTGGACCCGTACCGCCTGCCCGGCACCACCGTGACCGCGGAGCCCCGGGTCAACGGCGCGGCGAACGGCACGGGCATCCCCCGGGCCTTCCAGGCCTTCGCCGGCGGCCTGGACCTGGACGGGCGCTGGGGCATCCAGGGCATGGACCACCTGAACTTCAACAGGACACTGAGCGCCCGGAAGTCCTGGTTCTTCCTGGACAACAAGGTGGTGTGCCTTGGCGCCGGGATCGCCTCGGCGTCCGGTTACGAGGTCTTCACCACCGTGGACAACCGCTCCTTCGCGCCCGGCACCGTGCCGGACCTCCGCACGGACAGCCGGACCCGTGTCCTCGGGGCGGGCAGCGCCGCCGTCAAGGTCAGGCGCAACGTCCACATTCCCGGGCACGGCGGCTACGTCTTCCTTCCCGGGGAGAACGTCAGCGGGGACATCGACGTGCAGGTCATCCGGCGGACGGGCGACTGGAAGACCATCAATTCCGGTTCGGATACGGGCGGCAGCGACCAGCCGAGGACCCGCGACTACGTCACCCTCACCCACCACCACGGCACGGACCCGCAGGGCGGCGGCTACGCCTACATCGCCCTCCCCGGCGCCGTCCAGTCCGTGACCTTCACCGAATCCGACAACCCCACCATCACGGTCCTGGCCAACAACGCCGGCGCCCAGATGATCCGGGACCAAAGCCAGGACCTGCTTCTGGCGAACTTCTTCGCCGCCACCGCGCCCGGGCAGCCCGTCCACGGCGTCACCAGCAGCGGCCCCTGCTCCCTCGCGATCCGCGAGGAGGCCGGAAAGGTGACGGTTGCGCTCTCGGACCCCAGCCGCACCCAGCCGCTCGCCCGGGTGACGCTGGACGGCGTGGCCGCCTCCGCCGTCGTCGACGCCGATCCGGGGGTCACGCTGCTCGGCACGGCGCCGCTGGCCCTGGAGTTCGCGCTCGACGGGCACGGCCACTCGAAGCGGGTGGTTCTCTCCCGCTAGGGCTTAACGCAAAGAGCGGACACAGGATCGCTGTGTCCGCTCTTTTGCGAGGCCAGACGTCTTTGTCCGTCTGGAGGACTATTGGCTAGGCGTGGGCCTTGATGGCCTTGGCCAGGACGTCGAGGCCGTCCAGCAGCACGTCGTCGCTGATGACCAGCGCCGGCAGCAGGCGGATGACGTTTCCGTAGGTGCCGCAGGTGAGGATGATGACGCCCTCGGCGAGGCAGGCGGCGGCAACGGCCTTGGTCAGTTCCGGGTTCGGTTCCTTGGAGCCGGGCTGCACGAGCTCGATGGCCAGCATCGCGCCGCGGCCGCGGACGTCGCCCACCACGGACACCTCGGAGGCCAGTTCGTTGAGCTTGCCGAGGGCGAGTTCTTCGATGTGGCGGGCACGGGCGTTGAGGTCGTACTGCTCCATGGTGCCGATCGCAGCCAAGGCTGCGGCACAGGCAACCGGGTTGCCGCCGTAGGTGCCGCCGAGGCCGCCCGGGTGGACGGCGTCGAGCAGGTCTGCGCGGCCGGTGATGGCGGACAGCGGCATGCCGCCGGCGATGCCCTTGGCCATGGTGATGATGTCCGGGACGACGCCCTCGTGGTTGACGGCGAACCATTCACCGGTGCGGCAGAAGCCGGACTGGACCTCGTCGGCGATGAAGACGATGCCCTTTTCCTTGGCCCAGGCGGCCAGGGCCGGGAGGAAGCCTTCGGCCGGGACGATGAAGCCGCCCTCGCCCTGGATCGGTTCGATGATGATCGCGGCAACCTGGTCGCCGCCGATCTGCTTCTCGATGGCGAGGATGGCGCGCTTGGCGGCCTCGGCGCCGGTGATCTCCGGGTTTTCCTCGCGGAACGGGTAGCTCATCGGCATGCGGTAGACCTCGGGCGCGAACGGGCCGAAGTTGGTCTTGTACGGCATGGCCTTGGCGGTGAGCGCCATGGTCAGGTTGGTGCGGCCGTGGTAGGCGTGGTCGAAAGCGACGACGGCGTCACGGCCGGTGGCCAGGCGGGCCACCTTGACGGCGTTTTCCACGGCTTCGGCGCCGGAGTTGAACAGCACGGTGCGCTTGGCGTGGTCGCCCGGGGTGAGCCGGTTCAGCTGCTCGGCCACGGCGACGTAACCCTCGTAGGGGGTCACCATGAAGCAGGTGTGGGTGAAGTGCGCGGTGGCTTCCTGGACGGCGGCGACGACGGCGGGGTCGGAGGCGCCGACGCTGGTCACGGCGATGCCGGAGCCGAGGTCGATGAAGGAGTTGCCGTCGACGTCGCGGATGATGCCGCCGTCGGCGTCCTCAACGTAGACCGGGACGCCGGAAGCGACGCCGGCGGCGACGACGGCGGAGCGGCGGGCGGCCAGTTCCTGGGACTTCGGGCCCGGGAAGGCGCCGGTGATGTTGCGCTTCTGCTCAAGGCGGTAAGTGAGCTCAGGTGCGGTTGCAGTCATTGGTGTTTCTTTCTTTGCTGAATCTCGAAAAGACTCGGGTTTTCAGGCGTCGAGGGAGGACATGACGTGCTTGATGCGCGTGTAGTCCTCGACGCCGTACATGGAGAGGTCCTTGCCGTAGCCGGACTGCTTGAAGCCGCCGTGCGGCATTTCAGCGGTCAGCAGGATGTGGGTGTTGATCCATACTGCGCCGAAGTCCAGGTCGCGGCTGACGCGCATGGCGGTGCCGTGGTCGGTGGTCCAGACGCTGGAAGCCAGGGCGTATTCGACGTCGTTGGCCAGTTCGACGGCCTCGGCCTCGGTGGTGAACTTCTGGACCGTGATAACAGGGCCGAAGGTTTCCTTCTGGACGATGTCATCGTCCTGGTGGGCGCCGGTGATGATGGTGGGCTCGAAGAAGAAGCCCTTCTCGCCCGCGCGGTGGCCGCCGGTTTCGATCCTGCAGTGCGCCGGCAGGTGCTCCACCACGGAGCTGACGGCATTGAAGTGGTTCACGTTGTTCAGCGGGCCGAAGTAGTTGTCTTCGTCGTTCTGCGAACCGGTCTGCAGCGTCTTGGTGTGTTCGACCATGGCCGCGACCACCTCGTCGTGGACCGAGTCCTCGATCAGCACGCGGGTGATGGCCGTGCAGTCCTGTCCGGCGTTGAAGAACGCGAACTCGGCGATCGCCGCGGCGCTCTTCTTGATGTCCGCGTCCTTGAAGACGATGGCCGGTGCCTTGCCGCCGAGCTCCAGGTGTGCGCGCTTGAGGCCCTTCGCCGCGCTCGCGGCAACGGCGATGCCGGCACGCACGGAACCGGTGATGGACACCAGGCCGGGTACCTTGTGCTCGGTCATCAGGCTGCCGGTGGCGGCGTTGCCCAGGACCACGTTGACCACACCGGCCGGGAAGATCTCACCGATCAGGCGGGCCAGGACCAGGGTGGACTCCGGGGTGGTGTCCGAAGGCTTGAGGACCACGGTGTTGCCCGCGGCCAGGGCCGGGCCAAGCTTCCAGATGGCCATCAGGAAGGGGTAGTTCCACGGGGCCACCTGGGCCACGACGCCGATCGGCTCGCGGCGCACGTAGGAGGTGTGGCCCTCGAAGTACTCGCCGGCGGACTTACCTTCGAGCAGGCGGGCGGCGCCGGCGAAGAAGCGCAGCTGGTCCGCGCCCGCGGCGACTTCCTCGGACGCGATCAGGGAACGGACCTGGCCGGTGTTGCGGTGCTGGGCCTCGACGAGCTCGTCGCTGTTGGCTTCGACGGCGTCGGCAAGCTTGAGGAGCAGCAGCTGGCGCTGGCCCGGGGTCACCTGCTTCCAGGTAGTGAATGCTTCCTTGGCTGCATTCATGGCCGCGTCGACATCCGCGGACACCGAAATGGGCGACTTTGCGACCACTTCGCCGTTCGTCGGGTTCACGACGTCCAGCAGCTCGGTGCCTGCGGGCGTGACGAACTCCCCGTTGATGAAGTTCTGCAAGGTTTGGACCACGGTGTACAACCCTCTTTCGGTGTCTAGGTGTTGTTTACAGCACATCCGAGCCTATGCCAGTGGTCCGCACCACGGAATAGCCAGCTGCACACCTGACGCAGACGCTCTTAGTGCGAATGACCAGCGCCGGGCTATCCTCTTTGCATGGCAATGTCCCTCTCCGCGCTTCTCGCCGTGCCGTCCCTGAACCTCCGGAAGGCGGGGCTCGCGGATACCACTTGGAACTCGGACATCCGGTGGGTGGCAGTGACCGAGTTGGAGGATCCGCAGCGTTTCCTCAACGGCGGCGAACTCATCCTCACCACCGGCCTGCGGCTCAACGGCGCCCCGGAGCAGCGCCGCTTCGTGCGCCAGGTGCAGCGGGCCGGCGCCGTCGGCATCGGCTTCGGAACCGGCCTCAGCCACGAATCCGTCCCGCCGGCCCTGATCGCCGAGGCCAACCGCTGGGGCCTGCCCCTGGTGGAGGTGCCCTACGAAACGCCGTTCATCGCCATCGGCAAGCTGGTGGCCGATTCGCAGTCCGCGGACCACTACTCGAAGCTGGAACGGCTCATCGCTGGCCACCAGATCCTCGCCCGGGCGCTGCTCACCGGCGGCGGTCTCGGCGAACTCCTCAAGCAGCTGGGCAGCATGCTGCGCACCGACGTCGCGCTCACCCAGTTCAGCGCCCAGCTCTACAACAGCATCCCGGGATCCCCCGCCCCGACCACCGAAAACTGGTCCTCCTACCCCATTCCCACCGGCCGCCGCGACGCCTGCACGCTGTGGCTGCGCCACCCCTTCGGCGACACAGGAATCGTCAGCTATGCCCAGAACCTCATCAGCGTCGAGCTGAACAACATGGTCAAGCAGCGCCAGAGCCAGCGCGCCCTGGCCGGCCAGGTGCTGGACGACGTCATCCACGGCACCCTGGACACCATCGAAGCGGCGCGCCGCCTGGCCGGCGTCGGGATCAACAGCACCCGCAAGAACGTGGTCCTGCTGGCGGTCTCGAGCGCCCACCACAAGCAGCTGGTCAGCACCTCACTGCCGCAGTCCCTCGACGGGGCGGTGAGCGCCGTGGTCGGGAGGGACCTCGTGACGGTGGTGCCCGACGACGGTTCCTCTGCGAGCGCGCTGGCCAGGGACCTGAGCGAGCACCTGCTGGAGGCCGGGATCCACGCGCTGATCGGGATCGGCGGCGCGTACACGAAGCCCAACGGAGTGCGCTGGAGCTACTTCGAAGCACGCGACGCCGTGGCGCACGGCCTGCCCGTCAACGAGCCCGAGCGGCTCAGCCTGACCTCCCTGCTGCTGGCCAGCGAAGACGTTCCCCTGGCGGACATGGCCGCCGAAGCCCTCACGCCCCTGCAGAAGTTCGACGCCGCCCACGGCTCCGAACTCGTAGCGACCCTGGAGAGCTACCTGAACAACAACGGATCGGTGGCCGCGGTGGCCGAGGCCCTTACCCTGCACCGCAACACCGTGCGGTACCGGCTGGCCCAGATCACCGAGCTCAGCGGCTACGACCCCGCGCAGACCGCGGACCGGGTGCAGCTCTGGCTGGCCCTCGCGGTGCAGCGGCTCGGCGCCCGCCAGCCGCGCTAAGCGCGTCCCGCAGGCGGCACCGGAGACATTCCCCACAAAAGTCGGCATCGAAAACGTCAAACGTCTAACCTTTAAGCCATGGCGACCTCGATACCTTCCCAGACCGTGTCTGCTTCCGTCCTGCCCAAACGCAAGCTCGTGGTCGTCGCCGGCGTCGCGGCGGTCGCCCTGATCGGCCTGAACCTGCGCGCCGGGATTACCAGCGCCGCCGCGCTCTTCCACGAACTCCAAGTGGTCCTGGGCTACGGCCCCGTAGTCGCCTCCGTACTGCCCACCATCCCACTGCTGTGCTTCGCGTTCGCCGGACTGGCCACGCCAATGCTGGTGCGGAAGACCGGCGTCGAGAAGGCCATCCTGGTCTCCCTCACCCTGCTGGCCGCGGGCCTGCTGGTCCGCGGTATCCCCACCACGGGTGTCCTGCTCGCCGGGACCGTGCTGGCCATGTGCGGGCTCGCCGTCTGCAACGTCGCCATGCCCGTCTTCATCCGCGAGCACTATGCCGCGAAGACCCCGGTGATGACCGGTCTCTACACCTTCACGATGTCCGGCGGCGCCACCATCGCGGCCTCGGTCAGCGTTCCGATGGCTCAGCAGCTCGGCTCGCCCTCGCTGGGCCTCGCCGCGTGGGGGATCCTGGGCGTCGCCGCCCTCCTCGGCTTCCTGCCCATCGTGGTGCACACCCATCGGAAGGCCGCCCACAAGGACACCGGACGCGTGTCCATGTGGCCCATGCTGCGCACCCGCCACGGCCTGCTAATCACCGCCGTCTTCACTTTCCAGGGCTTCCTGGCCTACGGGGTGATGAGCTGGTTCGCTTACCTGCTGACCAACCGCGGGCTGGGGGCCACCGAAAGCGGCCTGCAGTTCGGGCTGATGCAGATCGTTTCGGTGTTCGCCGGCATGGCGCTGCTGGCCTTCGGCTCCCGGCCGGGCATGCTGCGCCCCGCCTTCTACCTGGCCAGCACCACCACCCTGACCGGCATCGTGGCCATGCTGCTGCTGCCGGTGACCTGGGCCGCCGTCCCGGCAGTACTGACCGGCTTCGGCCTGGGCATCTTCCCTCTGGTGCTGATGGTGATCAGCCGCAGCGGGCGTTCGACGGCGGAAACCACCGCCCTCTCCACGGTGGCCCAATCGCTGGGCTACCTGATCGCGGCGGCCGGTCCGTTCGGCGTCGGCCTCCTACACAGCGCGAGCGGCGGCTGGACGCTGCCCCTCGGCCTGCTGGTCGTGGCCGCCCTGGCCCTGATGGTTTCCTGCCATTTCATGACGGCCAACGGCGTACTGCCGCAGGCCGGCCGGAAGAGCGTCGCATGAGCCTGACACCTGTACACCGCCCCGTCCTCGCCGACGAAGTCACGGCCCGCCTCCGCGGCATGATCCAATCCGGCGAATGGCCCCTGGAAGAGCGGATTCCCGCCGAACCGGAACTCATGGCGCAGCTCTCGGTCTCCCGCGGCACCCTGCGTGAAGCAATCAAGGCGCTGGCGCACAGCGGCATGCTGGAGGTCCGCCGCGGGGACGGCACCTATGTCCGCGCCACGAGCGAGATGTCCGGGGCGGCCCGGCGCATGTACCAGGACCACACCCCGCAGCATGTCCTCGAGGTCCGGCTGGCGCTGGACACCCAGGCCGCACGCCTGGCCGCGGGTAACGCCGCGGCCGCGGACATCGAGGCGATGCGCGGGCTGCTGCGCACCTGGCGGGAGGCCTGGGCTGCCGGGGACCACGACACCTGGGCCAAGGCCGACTGGGCGTTCCACGACCTGGTGGCCAAGGCGTCCGGCAATCCGCTGCTGCACGAGCTCTACGCCAGTTTCAGCGGCGCCATGCACGCGGACCTCCTCATCCAGCGCCAGCGGGCCGGCTTCAACGGAGTCCCTTCGGCGGGCCATGAGGAACTCGTCGACGCGCTCGAGGCACGGGACGCCGCGGCCGCCGTCGAAAGCGTCAACCGGAACCTGGACTCCTGCGCCGAATGGCTCAGGGGCTAAGCGCCGGTCAGCCGCTGACGGTTCCCGGGGCGTCGCGGAACCGGGCATCGATAAGTACCACCTCGCGCCCTGCCCTGTGCAGCAGGCTCGCCGCGACGCCGGCCCGGTACCCCGAGGTGCAGTAGACCCAGGTCCGGCGCTCCGGCAGCCCGGCCAGGCCGGCAAGGAGTTCATGCAGGGGCAGGTTCACGGCCCCGGCCACATGCGATGCCGCGAATTCCTCGGCGCGGCGGACATCAAGCAGCGTGTCCTCTTCCACCCGGTCCCTGGTGAAGCCCCGCCAGTCCGTGCGCGGGTAGCCGGTCAGCGGAACGTCCGGGGCCAAGGCGCCCGGGTCATCGCCCACTGCCACGTCCGGGGAGTCGATGCCGATCCGGGCCAGATCGCGGATGGCCTGCTCCACGTCTTCCCGGGAACCGGCCAGGGTCAGCGGCTGCCCCCACGGCAGCACCCAGCCCAGGTAGCTGGTGAAGCTGGATCCGCTGCCGTATTCGAAGCTGGCGCTGCCGCGCAGGTGGCTGGCCGCAAACGCCACCCGGTTGCGCAGGTCCACCACCCATTCCCCGGCCTCGAGCCTGTTCCGCAGTTCCCCGGGATCCACGTTCTCCGGGACCGCTGTGGGGGCGGGCCCGGGCCCGGCCTCGTTGAGCGGGCGCATGTGCGCGTAGTAGGAGGGGTAGGCCGCCACGGCGGCCAGCAGGCCGGCCACGAAATGCTCCTCGTCCGGATCGGTCAGGGCGTGGTTGGAGGCCAGCTGCTCCCCCACCGTGGACGCCCGCGCCCGGGACGGCGGTCCGCTCGAGCAGAACGAGCCGAAGCCGTGGGTGGGGTAAAGCTCCGCCTCCGGGCCCGCATCCTCGGCGAGCCGGCGCACCGAGGCGTACTGCGCATGCGCGAGCGGCGCGGTGTCCGACGCCGCCACCAGGTCCGTCCGGCCCACCGAACCGTAGAGCAGGCTGCCGCCGGAGAACACGGCCCGGCGTCCGGCGTCGGGCCCGTCCGCGTCCTGGACCACATAGGCGAGGTGCGTGTGGGTGTGGCCCGGGGTCGCAAGGACCTTCACGGAGAGGCTGCCCACCCGGAACAGCTGCCCGTCCCGGACCGGCTCGCGGTCGAACTCGACGGCGTCCGCGGCGTTCACCAGGTACCGGGCGCCATGCTTTTGGGCAAGGACCAGGCCGCCCGTCAGGTAATCGTTGTGGATGTGGGTTTCGGCAACGTGGGTGATGGCCACCCCGGCGTCGCGGGCGGCCGCCTCGACGCGGTCCGTGTCCCGCTGGGGGTCGATTACCAGGCCCACCGTGCCGTCATGCACGAGGTAGCTGCGGTCCCCCAGCTGGGTCGTTTCGATGACGACGACGTCCATGCTTCAGCTTAAGGCACGCCGGTTAAAACAACGCGGGGCCACTCCATCGAGTGACCCCGCCCTGCGTGAAACGGCTGCTAGACGTTGGCGGCGACGCCGTCCCGGGAGATGTCGATCATCTCGTCGCGGGCAACAACCTTGATGCGTTCGCGCTGGACCTCCACGCCGTGCGAGGTGCCGGCCTCGGAGGCCGCCGCGCCGAGCGCGAGCTCGTGGGCGTCCAGGGCCAGCCAGCCTTCCCAGCTGGTGAACTTCACGCCGCGGGCGTCGAGGAGTTCGACGACGGCGTCCGCCTCGGGAGCGGCGGCGAAGGGCAGGTTTTCGCGGTCTTCGAGCAGGTAGGTGACGGTCTCGAGGGCGTCACCCTTGGTGTGGCCGATCAGGCCGACCGGGCCGCGCTTGATCCAGCCGGTGGCGTACAGGCCGGGGACGTGCTCGCCGGATGCGTCCAGGACGCGGCCGCCGTCGTTGGTGATGACACCCTTCGTGTGGTCGAACTCGACGTCCGGCAGGGCCGAACCGAAGTAGCCGATGGCGCGGTAGACGGCCTGGACCGGGTAGTCGATGAACTCGCCGGTGCCGCGGGCGTTTCCGGTGCCGTCCAGTTCGGTGCGCTCGAACTTGATGCCGGCCACCTTGCCGGGGGTTTCGGCGGAGTCCACGATCTCCACCGGGCTGTGCAGGAAGTGCAGGTGCAGGCGGCGGGAGGCCTTCAGCTCGGAGAGGTCCTCGGGCTGCTCGGCGATCCAGTTGGTGAGCGTGCCCACCATGGTCTTGACCTGGTTGTTCGTCTGGATGGCTTCATCGGAGGCCTCGTCGAACTCGAAGTCCTCGGCGTAGAGGATGATGTCCACGTCCTTGGAGTGGGACAGTTCGCGCAGTTCCAGCGGGGTGAACTTCACCTGGGCGGGGCCGCGGCGGCCGAACACGTGCACGTCGGTGACCGGGGAGTTCTTCAGGCCGGCGTAGACGTTGTCCGGGATTTCGGTGACCAGGAGGTCGTCGGCGTGCTTGGAGAGGACACGGGCCACGTCCAGGGCCACGTTGCCGTTGCCGAGGACGGCGATCTCCTTGGCCTCCAGCGGCCATTCGCGGGAGACGTCCGGGTGGCCGTCGTACCAGGAAACGAAGTCGGCGCCGCCGTAGGAGCCGTCCAGTTCGATGCCCGGGATGTTCAGGTCCGCGTCCTTGATGGCACCGGTGGCGAAGATGACAGCGTCGTAGTGCTTGCGGAGGTCCTCGATGGACAGGTCCGTGCCGTAGTCCACGTTGCCGAAGAAGCGGATGTCGCCGCGGTCCAGCACCTTGTGCAGGGCGTTCACGATGCCCTTGATGCGGGGGTGGTCCGGGGCCACGCCGTAGCGGATCAGGCCGTAGGGGGCGGGATAGCGGTCGAAGAGGTCGATGCTGACGTTCAGCTCGCCGCTCTTGACGGCTTCGCTCTTGGTGAGGATGTCCGCGGCGTAGACGCCGGCCGGGCCGGAGCCGATGACGGCAACGCGCAGCGGGCGCTCGACGGATCCTACGGTGGTGCTTGATGACACGGCTGTGTTCCTTATCTTCGGCGCGGGGCTGTGTTTGGCGCGGGGCTAGAGGGCTGCTGCCCGGGGTTTGTTCGGAGTCAAAGTGCTGTAGTTGGCGGTCTTGAAGTGTGCGGGGGCGAAGGGGCTCACGCGCACGACGTCGCCGATCACCACCACTGCGGGGTTGGCCACACCGCTGGCTTCCGCCTGGTCCGCAATGCTTGCCAGGGTGCCGATGGTGACGCGCTGTTCGGGCATGTAGCCGTTCTCTACGATACCTACCGGCGTGTCCAGGGGCATTCCGGAGGCGGCGAGGGCTGCCGTGGATTCGCGGAGTTTGGCCACGCCCATGAGCAGGATCACAGTGTGGTCCGGGCGGGCGGGGACTTCGGTGAGCTCCTCGTGGCCGGTGACCACGCTGAAGCCCTTGGCGAGCCCGCGGTGGGTCACCGGGATGCCGGCGGCAGCAGGGACGGAGATGGCGGAGGTGACGCCGGGAACCACTTCGACCTCGACGCCGTGCTGCCGGCAGAACTCTGCTTCCTCGCCGCCGCGGCCCAGCACATAAGGGTCGCCGCCCTTGAGCCGGACCACGCGGTGGCCTGCGAGGGCTTCGTCCACGAGGATGCGGTTGATCTCCAGTTGCGGGACGGGGTGGTGGCCGGGGGTCTTGCCGACCTCGATGATGCGGACCTCGGGAGCCAGTTCGCCGAGCAGGTCACGCGGACCGAGGCGGTCTGACACGACGACGTCGGCCTGGGCCAGGAGACGGCGGCCGCGGACCGTGATGAGCCCGGTGTCGCCGGGACCGCCACCCACGAGGGCGACGGAACCCTGGTGCGCGCGCTTGCGGCGCAGCGGCAGGTCACCCGTTTCCAGGGCGGTGGCGACGGCGTCGCGCAGGGCCATCGCGCGGCGCGGGTCTCCCCCGGCGTTGACGGCGATCTTCACGTCGTCGACGACGGCGACGGCGGGGGTCCAGGCGGCGGAGGCTTCGTGGTCGGAGGCGTTGACGCACCAGATGCGCTGCGCTTCGGCGTCGGCGGCAACCCGGGCGTCCACGGCGGCAACGCCGGTGGCGGTCTGCACGAACCAGACGCCGTCGACGTCGGAGGAGCGGTAGTCGCGCGCTTCCCAGGCGAGCAGGCCGGCGTCGGCGAGTTCGCGGAGCGCGGGAGAGGCAACGGGGGCGACGACGGTGACCTCTGCCCCGGCGTCGAGCAGTCCCTTGGCGCGGCGCGCGGCAACGGGGCCGCCGCCCACCACCAGCACGGGGCGGCCGAGAAGGCGCAGTGCCGTGGGATAGATGTCCTGTATTGCCATGAAAAGACTGTAGGGCGGGGCCGTAACATGCTTCAAAGCTCCGGAAACACCGGTTAACGCTAAGTAATCCTGCGTCACATTGTTACTTGCCCGGCCGCCCCTTCTTCAGGCGTTCACCTTCCAGCCCAGCGCCGGGGCGATGTGCTCGGCGATATTGGCCAGGAGCTTGGCGTTGTAGTCGACGCCGAGCTGGTTGGGGACCGTCAGCATGAGGGTGTCGGCTGCCTGCACGGCGGCATCCTTGGCGAGTTCCTCGGCCAGCGCGTCGGGTTCGCCGATGTAGCTCCTGCCGAAACGGGAGAGGGCGCCGTCCAGCATGCCCACCTGGTCGCGTCCGTCAACCTGGGCGCGGAGACCGAAGTAGTGGCGGTCTTCGTCGTCGACCACCGGCAGGACGCTGCGGCTGACCGAAACCCGCGGCTCGAAACCATGCCCGGCGGCGGCCCAGGCCTCCCGGAAGAGCTGGATCTGTTCGGCCTGCAGCTGGTCGAAGGGCACACCGGTGTCCTCTGTCAGCAGGGTGGAACTCATGAGGTTCATGCCCTGCTCGGCCGCCCAGACGGCGGTCTTCCGGGTTCCGGCGCCCCACCAGATGCGCTCGGGGAGTCCGGGCGAGGTGGGCTGGACGGGGAGTAGTCCGGTGCCGCCGCCGGCGTAGGCGGGGTCGGCGGGAGCGACTCCGCGGCCGGCGATCGCGTGCCGGAACAGCTCGGTGTGGCGCCGGGCCATGGCTGCCGGGTCTTCGCCGTCGGCAGGGACATAGCCGAAGGCCGCGGCGCCGTTGAGGGCCGGTTCGGGTGAGCCGCGGCTGATGCCCAGCTGCAGCCTGCCGCCGCTGATCAGGTCCGTGGCCGCGGCCTCTTCGGCCATGTACAAGGGGTTTTCGTAGCGCATGTCGATGACGCCGGTGCCCATTTCGATCCGGCTGGTCCGGGCAGCGATGGCGGAGAGCAGGGGGAAGGGCGCGGCCTGCTGGCGGGCGAAGTGGTGGACGCGGAAGAACGCACCGTCGATGCCGATCTCCTCGGCCGCCACCGCGAGTTCGATGCCCTGCAGCAACGCATCCCGCGCGGTCTGGACCCGGGATCCCTGGGCACGGCCCCAATGCCCGAAAGAAAGGAAGCCGATGCGCTGGGGATGTGGTGTCATGTGCGCGTCAACACCCGGACGGGCCGGGGAATTCCTGCGGGTCGGCGAGGCGGATCGTGGAAGGCGCGGCCGCCGTCGTGGGGCACTTTGCCGGCCAGTACGGGCGGAGCCGGCCAAACCGGCCGGCGTGGCGTGTCGAAGTGCCCCGGTTCGGCGCCGTTGTGGCAGGCACCCCAGCGCCGGGAAACGCAAGGGCCCGACGGCGGAAGGTCGCCGTCGGGCCCTGAATTGCGTTACGCAGGGGTGCTCAGCGGGTGCCGCCGGCCAGCAGGCCGCGGCGCTGCAGGAGCCGCTTCTCGATCGGGCCGAACACGAGCAGTTCGATCAGGATGCCCACGGCGAGGATCAGCAGGATCGCGGACATCACAGTGGCCATGTCCGAAAGCAGGCGGCCCTGGTCGAGCAGGGAGCCCAGGCCGAAGCCGATGCTGCCGCCGGTGGCGATGATTTCGGCGGCCATGAGGGAGCGCCAGGAGAAGGCCCAGCCCTGCTTGAGGCCGCCGAGGTAGCCGGGAAGGGCAGCGGGAAGGACGATCTGCAGCGCCATCTGGAGCCGGTTGGCGCCGAGGACCTTGCCCACGCTGCGGTACTGCGGCGGGATCTGGTCCACGCCGGAGATGAGCCCGTTGATGATGGACGGAATGGCGCCCATGAACACCACGAAGTACACGGTGGCATCGGTGAGGCCGAACCAGATGATGGCGGCCGGAACCCAGGCGACAGACGGCAGCACCTGCAGGCCCGAAATCAGCGGTCCGAAGGCACGGCGCAATGGCGCGGCCTGGGCCAGCAGCAGGCCCACCGGGGTGGCGATGACAACGCTGATCAGGAAGCCGAAGAGGCCGCGCTGCAGCGATGTCCATACCGATTCCTGGACCTTGCCCTCGGACCACAGCACACCCATCTGGCCCAGCACATCGAGGGGGCCGGGTACCAGGTCACGGCGTTTGAGGCCGAGCGACACATAGAACTGCCAGACGAGGATCAGCACCACCAGCGCGGCGATCGGCAGCAGCACGCGGCTCCAGTCGATCCCGGCCTTGGCCTGGGTATCCGACTGGAGTTTGTCCAGGCCGGCTTCGAGGTCGCGCAGGTCCTCCGGGTTGCCCTTGAGGACGGGCGAGGTGATGTGCTCGCTGGGTTCGGTCACGGGGCGGACATCCTGTTCAGTTGGCATGGCGGCGGATCTCCTCGCGCAGGCGGCGGGTAATGGTCGCGGTCAGTTCCCCTGCCTGGCCGGCGTCCGTGCGGTGTTCCTCGGTGACGTCCCATTCGGCCACCACGCGGCCGGGACGGGAGGACAGCAGGAGCACGCGCTGGCCCAGGCGGACCGCTTCGCGCACGTTGTGGGTCACGAACACGATGGTCCGGCCGGTTTCCTTCCAGATCCGTTCCAGCTCATCGTGCAGCAGATCGCGGGTAATGGCATCCAGCGCGGCGAACGGTTCGTCCATGAGGAGCAGTTGCCGGTCCTGTGCAAGGGAACGGGCCAGGGCCACGCGCTGGCGCATGCCGCCGGACAGCTCGTGCGGGCGCTTCTCCCCCGCCCCGCCGAGGTGCACCAGTTCGAGCAGCTCGGTGGCGCGGGCGCTGCGTTCGGCCCTGCTGCTGCGCTTGCCGGAGTTCCTGTCGGCAAGCTGCAGGGCGAGTTCGATGTTGCCGCGGGCGGTCAGCCACGGGAACAGCGCAGAGTCCTGGAACATGAAGGCGGCGCCGTCGGCCGGCACTTCCAGCGCGCCCGACGTCGGATGTTCCAGTCCCGCGAGGATGTTCAGCAGGGTGGACTTGCCGCAGCCCGAGGCACCGAGGAGGGCGACGAACTCGCCCTTCGCGATGGTGGCGTTGACGTCGTCCAGCACCGGGGCGCCGTCGCCGAAGCGTTTACCCAGATGTTCCAGTACGACTGGCATGATCCCGTCCTTTGCGTTGCTTGGTTGTTGAATGTGCGCCCAACTAGCTCGCAGTTGTTGTCGTTTTGAGGCCTCACGACGACAACAACTGCCAGTTAGTTGGGGTGGTTCAGTCCTGGCCGAGGCCGGCGGCGGAGGTCTTCGCGCCGGTGATCTCGTTCAGGGTGCGGAGGTCGAAGATGCCGGTGATGTCGGCCTGTTTGGTGGTGCCGGCGTCGATGCCGTCCTGCAGGAGTTTCTGGAAGGTCCCGGCCAGCGGGTCGGTGGTGAAGGTGATGTTCTTCAGGGACCGGGCGATCACGTCCGCGGCCAGCGGCTTGCCGGCGCTGTCCTTCAGGGCGGCGTTGATCACCGAGGCCTTCTCCGCCGCCGGGGCCGTGGTCAGCCACTCGACCGAGGCCACGTGGCCCTTGAGCAGGGCCTTGACGGTCTCGGGGTGTTCGTCGGCGAACTTCTTGTTCACGATCAGCACGGTGGTGACGAACTCGCCCTTGTCCCAGAGGTCCTTCTCATCGACCAGGACCTTCCCGCCGGCCTGCAGCACCAGGCGGGAGGCCCAGGGCTCGGGCACCCAGGCGCCGTCGATCTTGCTGTCCTGGAACAGCTTCAGGGTCTGGGCGTTCTCGGTGGGGTTGATGTTCACATCCCCGCTGCCGTCGGTGGAGGTCTTGTAGCCCTGCTTGCCCAGCCAGGCCCGCAGCGCCACGTCCTGGGTGCCGCCCAGCTGCGGGGAGGCCAGGGTCTTGCCCTTGAGCTGCGCCGCGGAGCTGATCCCGGGCTTGACGACCAGCTGCGCGCCGCCCGCGGCGGCGCCGGCGATGATCCGGATG
>NZ_FNEI01000020.1 GCF_900099975.1 Arthrobacter cupressi | reverse complement strand
CCTGACAGCTCCGGAGGTGCTTTGGAAGGACTAACTCAACTCATATCAGCCTGCGGGCAAGCGACTGCCATTGGCGCCGGCTGCCGCCGCTTGCGGGCTACTGCCGTTGGCTCAGTACTGGGGCCAGGAGGAAGCTCAGCGCCTGGAACAGGAGCACCAGCAGCAGGGAGTGCAGGATGCCGAACTGTTCGGCGAGGAAGCCCAGCACGGGCGGGCCGGCGAGGAACGCACCGTAGGCGATGGTCGAAGCCACCGAGACCCGGGCCGCGGCATGGACAGGGTCGTCGGCCGCGGCGGACATGCCCACGGGAAAGCCCAGGGAAGTGCCCAGGCCCCAGAGTCCAAGGCCCGCGAAGGCGAGCCACGGCACAGGGGCGAAAACGAACGTGGCAACCCCGAGGAAAGCGGTAGCGGCACAGCACCGCATCACCGCGACCCGGCCGAAACGGTCCAGCAGGAAGGTCCCTGCGAAGCGGCCCACTGTCATGAAGGTCACGAAGACGCCATAGCCTGCCGCGCCGGCTGCTTCGCTCTGGCCGTGGCCGTCCGCCAGCGCCAGCGCCGCCCAGTCCCCCGCCGCGCCCTCGGACAGCGCCAGGCCGAGCACCAACAGCCCGAGCAGCAGGGTGCGCGGTTCCCGCCAGGCCATGGCCACCAGGCGCTTGCCGTGCAGGGATGCGGCCTCCGAGGCCAGGGCCGGGTTGATGACTGGCAACGGGCCCGTGGTGGGGTCTTCGAAAGTGTCGGTTTTCCGGGGTCGCACCGGCTTGCGCTGCAAGGCAGGGCGGCTCCGTACGCCGCCTGCGCGGTCCGCCCGGAAGGACAGGCTGGCAACCAGCACCGCGGCGATCGCGACGGCGCCCACCAGCCCGAGGTGCCACGCCACGGACAGCTTCGCGGCGGCGGCCCAGGCGCCTGCCGCGGCTCCGGCCACGGTGCCCAGGCTGAAGGATCCGTGCAGCCAAGGCATCACATACTTGCCCAGGGCGCGCTCAACGGCGGCGCCCTCGACGTTGAGGGCGGTGTTGTAGCAGCCGTTGGCCAGGCCCAGCAGCGCCAGGCCGCAGGCGGCCACCGGCAGGCTGGACAGCACCGAGGTGCCCACGCCAAGCAGCAGGAGTCCGCTGCCGCTGAGCACACAGGCGATCCGCGCCGTGCGGGCAGAGCCGATCCGCAGCACCACCAGCCCTGAGACGGACACCGAGGTGAAGGACGCGGCCGTCAGGCAGAGCAGGATCAGCCCGACGGCGGCCGGAGTCAGTTCCAGCCCGTTCCGCACCGCCGGGAGGCGGGAAACCCAGGACGCGGCGGCGATGCCGCTGGCCCCGTACGCGGCCATGACAGCAAAGCGCCACCGCGCAATGTCTGCAGCGGTGGCGCCTTCGCCTTGCCCAGGGATGGTGTTCAAGCGAGTTTCACTGTTCGGTCAGCTTCACGACGGCTTGGGACTTCATCAGGACCTTCTGCCCCTCAAAGGTGACGGTGAGGTCGATGCGCGCGGTTCCGGCGTCGGCGTCGAGGGCTCCCACAACGCCGACCACCTCGATCACGGCACCGGGTTCGCCGGTGCCGGTGGTGTCGGTGACCAGTACGGGCTTGGTGAAGCGGGTCTGGTAGTCGACGACGGCGGCGGGGTCGTCCACCCAGTCACTCACCAGTTGCACGGCCGAGCCCATGGTGAACATGCCGTGCGCGATCACGCCGGGCAGGTCCACGCCGGTGGCGAAGGCTTCGTTCCAGTGGATGGGGTTGAAGTCTCCGGACGCGCCGGCATACTTCACCAGGTCCTGCCGGGTGACGTCGATGCTGCGCGCACCGATTTCCTGGCCGACGGCGAGGTCTTCGAATTTCAGGCTCATGGTTACTGTCCCTCTCCGCGGACCAGGATGGATGAGGTGGTGGTTGCCACGGGTTCGCGCTGCAGGTCGTCGCGGAGCGTGAAGATTTCGGCGCGGGTGGTGATCATGGCGCCGCCGCCCATGGCGCGGACGCCGTCCACGTGCAGTTCGGCGCGGAGCTGGTCGCCGGCGACGATGGCGCGGTGGTGGGTGAAGCGCTGGTCGGCGTGGACCACGCGGCTGAAGTCGATGCCCGATTCCGGGTCCTCGATCAGCTGGGCGTCGGCCCGCTGCGCCACGATGATGGCGAAGGTGGGAGGCGCCACCAGGTCGGCGTGGCCGAGCGCCTTGGCGGCCTCGACATCGAAGTGCGCGGGGTGGGTGGCCTTGACCGCCCGGGCGAACTCCCGGATCTTCTCGCGGCCGACGTCGTACACCTCAGCGGCAGGGTAGCTGCGGCCCTGCAGGTCGGGGTTAATAGTCATGCATCCAACCCTAATGGGCGGGCGCACCACAGCGGCAGTTGTGAAGGCACTCCCGGACTTTCCGGGCACGATATGATGAATCCATCATTTCATCAATCGAAGGATGGCAAGGAAGCCATGTATTCAGCCGCGCAGGCGCCGCTGTACGAAATCAAGGCCAATTTGTTCAAGGGCCTGGCACATCCGGCCCGCATCAGGGTGCTGGAGCTGCTGGCCGCCGCACCCGGCACCACGGCGCCTGTCAGCTATCTCCTGGCCGAAACCGGCCTTGAGGCTTCGCACCTGTCCCAGCACCTTGCCACCCTCCGCAAGCACGGCGTCGTGACCTCCAGCCGGAGCGCCAACGCCGTCAACTACACGCTCGCGCACCCCAAGATCGCCGAACTCCTGGCCATCGCCCGGACCTTCCTCCTGGACACCCTTGCGGGTTCCCAGGAACGGCTCCAGCTCGCCGGGGAACTGCCGGCGGTTCCGGTGTCCGCGGAAGCCGCATCATGAACCTGCGCAGCCTGTTCCCCGCGCGTTCCGACTACACCGGCCTGCGCTCCTCGTGGCGGGCGGACCTGCTCTCCGGGATCACTGTGGGAATTGTCGCGCTCCCCCTCGCTTTGGCCTTCGGCGTGAGTTCCGGCGTGGGCGCCGAGGCAGGGCTCATTACGGCTGTGGTCGCCGGTTTCGTGGCGGCGGTCATGGGCGGCTCCAATGTGCAGGTTTCCGGCCCCACCGGCGCCATGGTGGTGGTGCTGGCACCCATCGTGGCCACGCACGGCGCTGGCGTCATCGCCGTCGTCTCGATCATGGCGGGCCTCCTTGTCTGCCTCCTGGGCGTCAGCCGCCTGGGCCGGGCAGTCTCCCTGATTCCCTGGCCTGTGGTCGAAGGCTTCACCCTGGGCATCGCCGCCATCATCTTCCTCCAGCAGGTTCCACTGGCCACCGGCACCGCAGCCGTTCCCGGCCACAACACCCTGCTGGCGGCCATCGACGCGGCTGCCACGGCACACCTGCCCACGGTCATCCAGACCCTGGCGATCGTGGCCGCGGTGGCCGGCGTCATGCTGCTTGTCCCGCTGCTGCACCGCGCACTGCCGGCCAGCCTCATCGCCGTCGTCCTCGCGACCGCCGCGGCGGAGTTGCTCCGCCTGGACATCCCTCGCATCGGCGCGTTGCCCCACTCGCTCCCGGTTCCGGAGCTGCCCGCGGTCGACCCCGCCGCGCTGGGCAGCCTGGCGATGCCCGCCGTCGCCGTCGCAGCGCTGGCCGCGATCGAATCGTTGCTGTCCGCCCGCGTGGCCACGGGGCTGAAAGGTCCGGACGGCCGGCCCACCGGCCCCTACAACCCGGACCGGGAACTGACCGGTCAGGGCCTGGCCTCGATCGCAGCGGGGTTCTTCGGCGGCATGCCTGCCACCGGGGCGATCGCCCGGACTGCCGTGAACGTCAGGTCCGGGGCCCGCACCCGGGTGTCCGCCGTCGTCCATGCCCTGGTGCTGCTGGCAACCATCTACCTCGCGGCCGGCTTCGTGGGGCGGATCCCGCTGGCCGTGCTCGGCGGGATCCTGATGGTCACCGCCACGCGCATGGTGTCGCACCGGACGGTCACGGCGATCCTGCGCTCGACGCGTTCAGATGCGGCCGCGTTTGCCATCACGGCCGTCATCACGGTTGCTTTCGACCTGATCATCGCCATCCAGATCGGCCTGGCTGTCACGGCGGTCCTGACGCTGCGGAAGGTGGCGTCCCTGACCGGCGTGCGGCGGGAACAGATTCCGGGAGCGGCGCTCGCCGGCGATGAACACATCGCTCTGTTCACCCTGGACGGCGCCATGTTCTTCGGCGCCGCCGAACGGGTGCTGCAGGAGATCAGCCAGGTGCGGGACATCGAGGTGGCGGTCATCAGGCTCTCGCAGCTGAAAATGCTGGACGCCACCGGTGCACATGCGCTGGTGGACGTGGTGTCCGCTTTGGAACTGCGCGGCATCACCGTGCTCATCAAGGGGGTGCAACCCGAGCATCTCTCGCTGGTGACCAATGTGGGCGTTATCCGCTCCCTGCGGCACCACAAGCATCTGTTCACCGAACTGGAACCGGCGATCGAGCACGCCAGGAGCCACGTCAGGCGGAACGCCGAAGCCCGGGCCGCGCTGTCCTGAACCCGGTTACTTCCTGAGCGTCTTTCGGATCTGCTGCCCTCGCACCACCAAGCCCACGACGTGCAGCACCAAGCCCAGGCCGATCACGCCGAGGGAGGCGAAGGCCATGCCCTTGTTCTGGGTGGTGTTTCCAATGATGGTGAGGATGATCCCGACGGCGATCAGGCCCATCGCGCTGAAGACCAGCGTCTTATAGGTGGTGGAGGCAGTGGCCCAGAATTCATTCAGCACCCGCCAATTCTACCGACGCACTAGAAGAGGGAGTCCTGGAGCGCCGGAACCTCCGTGCAGTAGTGGCCGAACTCGATCCGGCGGCCCTTGAGCGCGCCGAGGCCAGCAATGAACCCGGACTCTTCGCCCGGCAGGGACACCAGAGCGGTGGCGCCGCTCAGCGAGCGGACCGTGAAGCCGTGGTCGCCGCCGTCGAACGCCTGGGGATAGGGGTGCCGCCTCCGGGAGTCGAAAACTCCGCACGCTTCATCGGCGACGGCGGGCCGCTGCCAGTCTTCCTCCACCGTGGAAAAACCGCCCAAGGCAAGCTCGTCCAGGAGCTCGCGCGTGCGGGCGGCCGCCCGTTTGTTGATGGCTGAAAGTTCGACGTCGGCCAACGGCTCAAGCAGAGAAGCCGCCTTGGCGGCGGACCTGACCAGCTGGACCGTGCCGAGTTCCTGCGTGACGAGGTCTTCGAGGATGCGCACCACCCGGCCGTCCTCGGCATGGGCCACGTAGCTTGCCCGCACGGCGCCTTGCTCGGCGAGGCGCTGCCATTTGCGCACGGACGAGGCCGTGCCCACCTTGGTGGCGCCGCCGGCGAAGGTGGCCAGGTAGAGCCAGTGCGGCTGCATCAGGTAGGAGCGCAGACCGGCCGGAACGGAACCGCCGCGGTGGAAATCATGCATCAGGCGGAAGTCGTCGCGCGCGAAGCATGGCCCGCATTGCCTGCCCCGTTCAGCCGGCGCCGCGTCCGGGCAGGGCACATGGAGGCGTTCCCGCGGTCCGTGGACCTTGCTATGGCCAAGGCACCACAGCCCGTCGAGCACGCGGAATCCGAGGCGGCCGCCGACGGCCAGCGGAACATCGCGCGGCTCCCCGGATGGCGCGCGCAGGAGCAGCGCCGGGGACCCGCCGTCGGGCATTCCTGCCGACGGCCGGTCCTGTGCAGCCGGCCGGTCCCAGGCGACGCCGTGAACCAGCATGGCTACAGGGAGGGCTGGACCCCGAAAGCAACCGCGAGCTTCATGATCTTTTCGGCGCGGCCAAGGCGCGGGAGGTCGGAACCGTCCCGGATGACGCGGCCGTTGGCTTCGAAGTCGTTCATGAAGTCGGTGGCCCAGGCGACGTCCGACGGCGTGGGGCTGATGACTTCGTTAATGACGGTGGTCTGATCGATGGCCAGGCAGAGCTTGCCGGTCATGCCCATGGTCACCGTAATGCCCGTCTGCTCCCGCAGGATGGGGTGATTGGTGCCGACAGTGGGGCCGTCGATGGGGCCCGGCAGGTTGCCGACGCGGCTGGCGACAACGAGCTTGGCGCGCGGGTAAGCCATGGCTTCCGGGGTGGCTGCCATGCCGGTGTCGCGGCGGAAGTCGCCGGAACCGAAAGCGAGGCGGAAGCAGCCCTGCCCCTTGGCGATGTGGTTGGCTTCCTCGATGCCGACGGCGGATTCCACCAGGGCGATCACGGGGGTCTTGCCGTCCATGCGGTGGTAGGACTCGGTGACCTGGTCCGCGGACTCGGTCTTGGCGAGCATCACGCCGAGCAGGCCCGGGGTGCCGCGCAGGCCGGCGAGGTCGTCCGCCCAGAACGGGCTGGTGGCATCGTTGATGCGGACCCAGGCCTGGCCGCCGCCGGCCAGCCAGTTCACCACGTTGCTGCGGGCGTGGTCCTTCTGGGACGGGTCAACGGCGTCTTCGATGTCCAGGATGATGGCGTCCGCGCGCGAGCTGGCCGACTGGTCGAAAAGCTCCGTCTTCATGGCGTTCACGAGGAGCCAGGAGCGGGCGATGTCGGCAGGGATGCTGCGCGTAGGGCGCACGGATTCGGTGGTGATGCTGGACGTCATGCATCTACCGTATCCGCCCGGCAGGGGCAATGGCGAAGAAAGAGCCTTCTATGTGATCATCACTATGAACAAAATGAATATGACCCTCGACGGCGGCACGCACCTTAGTCGGGCGCCCCGGCCCCCGGTGGCGACAGAACGGCTAGCAGCTTTCCGAGGCCCGGGAGCTCACCGGAGCCGCCGTTGTCCTGGCCTTTTTCGGCCTCCAGCGCCTCGTCCAGGAGGTTCTGCGAAAGCATCGACAGGGTCCAACCCAGCGGCGGGTCAATGGCCGGGCGGCTCTTCGGTGCCACCACCACGGTGCCGTCGCCGCCGAGCTTGTCCAGGACCGCGCCACTGGCTGCGTCGCACTCAGTGTCCAAGCAGACGTCGGACGCTGCGCCGAGGCGCTGCAGCCAGGCCCCGGCTTCAACCTGGTTGGCCTTGGCCTTCAGGCCCGCGAGTGGAACGGCGAGCTCCGCGACCGGTGCGGGCACCCTGGCCGCCAGGTCCACGCCCGGTGAGTTGCGGATGTAGACGAACACCGGAACCACATAGGGATGCTGCTCCGTGCCGGCCCCGGGCCCGCCGTTGTAGTCCTGGACCACCTCACGGAGGGTGCCCCAGACATCGGAGACCGTCCCGAGGCCGGAACCTTCCGCGTAACCGCCGTCGATCGCCTGGAAGGCTCCCGCCGGGGTACAGCCTGCCTCTGCGGCCCGACCGTACCGGAGCCGGCCGGCAGGGGAAATGAGGGGGAACCTGGCGGAGATCATTGCCGCCGTG
Organism: Arthrobacter cupressi; assembly: GCF_900099975.1. Taxonomy (GTDB): domain Bacteria; phylum Actinomycetota; class Actinomycetes; order Actinomycetales; family Micrococcaceae; genus Arthrobacter; species Arthrobacter cupressi. The sequence goes on along the minus strand of NZ_FNEI01000020.1, from coordinate 44,660 downwards.
GACCAGCGGAGGTCCGTGTCGCAGAAACCATTCGCCGGATCGAAGAAATCGATGGACACCGGCGGCCCGTCCTCTGACAGGCATTCCGGCGCCGCCGCATCGGAAGCGTCCTTCGACCCGGGCAGCTTGACCTGGCTCAGGACCAGCCGGCAGCCCGAGCCCGTGACCGTGGAGTTGAGGATCACGGCGCCGGCGGCGCCGCGGGCGCTTGGATCAAAGGCTGCGTCCAGGAACGGGGCCCGGCGCTCCCATTCGCGTTCCATCAGGGCGGCACGGTCGTGCCACGCGAAATCGCCCCGGCTCCGGTTGGGGATCAGCAGGCCCGTGCCGCCGGCGACGAGGTCGGAGACGATGGCTCCGCCGACGCTGACCGAAAGTGCTTCCGGGGCCGCCACCGCATCACTCGCGGTCGCCAGGCCTGTTCCTGCTCCTTCGCCACGCGGTGCATAGCGCGTCACCAGCACCAGCCCGAGGGATCCCCCGCTGACACCGCTGGACAGCAGAGTGGCGGTCTTGCCGCACCCGGTTCCGGCGAGGGCGCCGAAGACCCTGGTGGTCCAGCTCGCGGCCCGGATGCCGCCGCCTTCCGCCGCGACCAACAGCATGGGGCGGACGGTCTTCCCGTTCCCGGCCTTGGTATTGCATGGCGTGGATTTCCCCAGCCAGTCCCTGAACTCGGCGTCCACCGCGTTGCGTTCCGGGGAGACGGGCACCTTGCCGGTGCGCGGCAGGTGCATGGCGTCGCCGCCCCCGCTCAGTTGGCCGAGGGCCAGGGCCGCGGCCATGAGGGACAGGATGGGGTTCGCCCGGAATCCCATCCGGTAGAAGATCTCCAGGGGCTGGCGCTGCTGGGCCCACACGACCACCGCACCGAACAGCAGGGCCCAGGAGCCGATACCAAGCACCGCCGTCGCCGAGACTCCCAGGAAGGCGGTGAAGAACGCCGGCGCCAGCAGCAATGCCAGCAACGGCACCGCTCCGAGGGCAAGCACCAAGTGCTTCAGGTACGGCCATTGCCCGAAACCGTTTCTGGGGTCCGGACCGAACAGCCGCGGGGCGCGGCGAAGAAGGACGCTCCGCAACGGGTAGGCGCCGGCGGCCAGGACCGCTCCGAACGCCAGCAGACCCCACACCCGCAGCGGCCAGCCGTCGGGCATGGATGCGACCAACCCCGGCTCAACGAGCATCATGGCGGCCGGCCCGGCGAAGCTGCGCACGAGGGACATGCCCGCCACGGCGATCAGCAAGAGCGCCAGGTTGTCGCCTCCGCACCAGGCGTCCATGGCCCGGCGGCGGTCCTCCCCGTGTGGGCACATGGCCCACCTTGCCCGGAAACTGAACGGCGACCCCAGCATCGAGACAAACTTCATAACGACGGACACGGCCAGCAGAATCAGGGGCACGCCGATGAAGATCCCGTACTGCCACCAGTTGCTCCGCTCGACAGGGAACCCACCGGCGGCCATCACTGCGAGCGCGGCGAGCAGGACCACCGGGCCGGCCAGCCAGAGCCGCCAACTGGGCGGCAGCTCAGGTATGTAGGACTCTGCCCAGAGCTGCCAGGCCAGGACCGACCGCAGGCGCCCGATGTATTGCAGGCCCAGTGCAATGACGGGAACCACCAGCGAGCTGGCAAGGAACGGCCCGGGGCTTCCCTCCGCCCACAGCCTCTGGGAGTCCGGCATCTGGTCATTGATGCCAGGAACCGGCAGCAGCGCCAGGACAGCGACCAGGCCGACGGCAGTAACGGTCAGCCGGTGGAACTGGACGGTCCCGGCCAGCCGGCGCAGGCGGCCGAAGACCCTCTTCCGCAGCAGCGGCGTGGCGAGGAGGCCAAGCACAAACAATGCCAGGACCAGCCACTTCAGGTTGGTGACGACACCCAGCACGGCCGCCGCAGGGGGCGTGGAGCCTGCATCCCGGATGGCGAAGAGCAGGAGCACACCTTCGGTAACATCCAAGGCGGCCGCGGTCACGGCAATGATCCGCGCAAGGATCCTGCCCCTCGCCAGCCGGAAAAGCAGGGCCCCGTAGAGCAGGGCGAATGCGAAGTCGATCGCCACATGGACGGTAACCAGGGCGGCCAGTTGCTCATGGTCTTCCTGATCCAGCCCGGCCCAGACAGACCAGGTGTCCCGGGCGCCGAACGCCCCGAAGCCGCTGAGGATGGTGACGCTGCTGTTTCCACCGTCCGGGGTGACGACCCCCGCCACGAGCCGGTCGATTTCGGCCATCGCGATCCACAGCGTCACCGCGCAGACCAGAAGAGTTGCCGTCAGCCAGCGCAGCACGCGGCGCGGTACGGGGAAACGCGGTGACCGCGGTACAGCTAAAGCCTCAGCCATGACAACCCCCAGCCGGGTGCCTCGTCCAGCGCCCCTGGGGAGACCGCGGGCGCGTGACTGAATGATGCGCCCGACCCCGTTCCATGTCAATCGACTGTAGGAACCTGTTCTCCTTGCGCACGGGGACCGGCAGCGAGGCCCCGCGGCGTCACCGTGCTTAACCCGGCGACGCACACCGAAATGCGTCGCAGGGTTGCCTGTGATTGCCTGCCGTTGCGCCGGGTTTCCCTTGGTTTCCCGGGGTTTCCGAGCGTTACCCGCAGGCTTCCCAGCCCCTTCCCGGATGCGCTTACATCGTTCCCACCGGTCCTTCGAACACGACCGGATCCCCAAACCCCTAACCGGAAAGTAGCTCCCATGAAACTGCACCAGCCCCTGTTGAGCGTCGCGGCCGCCGTCGTACTTGCGCTGACGGTGAGCGGCTGCGGCGGCAACGCGGAAGCGGGCCCCGGCGGCTCTTCCCAGGGCGGCAGCGAGGTGAAGGAACTGCGCTACCAGGGCTGGGCCAACTCGGTCACGCTGCCCGAACTCGCGGCGGACCTTGGCTACCTGGGCGACGTCAAGCTCAAATGGGTCGGCAACACCACCAGCGGCCCGCAGGACATCCAGTCCGCAGCCACCGCCCAGACCGACTTCGGCGGTGCCTTCGCAGGAGCCGTGGTGAAGCTCATCGAGGCCGGCGCCCCCGTCAAGGCCGTGGTCAACTACTACGGCGAAGACGAGAAGACCTTCAACGGTTTCTACGTCAAGGAAGACAGCCCCATCCGCTCGGCCCGGGACTTCATCGGCAAGAAAATTGCCGTGAACACCCTGGGCGCCCACGCCGATGCTGTGATCAACACCTACCTGCGCAAGAGCGGGCTGAGCGCCGAGGAAGCCAAGCAGGTCCAGCTGGTCCCGCTTCCGCCGAACGACACGGAACAGGCGATCCGCCGCGGCCAGGTGGATGCCGGTGCGCTGGGCGGTGTGCTGCAGGACAAGGCGATCGCCGCCGGCGGGCTCCGCTCCGTCTTCAGCGATGTCCAGTTCTTCGGCAGCTTCGCCGGCGGCCCCTACGTGCTGCGCACCGACTTCATCGCCAAGAACCCGTCCACCACCGAGACCTTCGCCACGGGTGTTGCCAAAGCCATCGAGTGGGAACGCACCACTCCCCGCGAGGAAGTCATTGCCCGCTTCACCAAGATCATCAAGGAACGCGGCCGCAACGAAAGCACCGACGCGCTGAAGTACTGGAAGAGCGTCGGCGTCCCGGACGCCGGGCGGATCAAGGATGAAGACTTCACCCGCTGGGGCGAATGGCTGAAGACCTCGGGCATCGTCACCAAGGACCTCACCCCCGCCAACTACTACACCAACGAGTTCAACGAGCTCGCAAAGGGGAAGTGATGACCGCCAAGATCAGCCTGCGCAACGTCAGCAAACAGTTCACAGTGCGGCCGGGCAAGGGAACCGCGGCCACCACCCTCACCGCCATCGATTCCCTCAACCTGGACGTGCGCGACGGCGAATTCCTCACCCTGGTGGGGCCCAGCGGCTCCGGCAAGACCACCTTGCTGGACCTCCTGGCTGGCCTGTCCACGCCCACCTCCGGCGAGGTATTGGTGGACGGCCAGCCGGTGACGGGACCGGGCAAGGACCGTGCGGTCGTCTTCCAGCAGTACGCGCTCTTCCCCTGGCGCACCGCCTCGGCCAACGTCTCCATCGGACTGGAGGGCAAGGGAGCCGACGGCCGGAAGCTCAGCCGCCGCGAGCGCGCCGCCAAGGCCAGCGAGTACCTCAAGCTGGTGGGCCTGGCAGGTTTCGAGGACCGCTTCCCGCACGAGCTCTCCGGAGGGATGAAGCAGCGCGTCGCCATCGCCCGCAGCCTGGCCTACGAACCGGACGTGCTGCTCATGGACGAACCATTCGCCGCCTTGGACGCCCAGACCCGCGAACAGCTCCAGGAGGAGCTCCTGCGGATCTGGCGGGCCACCGGCAAGACGATTGTCTTCATCACCCATGGGATCGACGAGGCCGTGTACCTGGGCCAGCGGGTTGCCGTGCTGAGCGCCCGGCCCGGGCGCCTGAAGGCGATCGTGGAGGTGGAGATCCCCGACCGCGACGGCGACGAGGACATCCGCTCCACCCCCGCCTTCGTGGAGCAGCGGCACAAGGTGTGGACCCTGCTGCACGACGAGGTCCGCCTCGCGCAGGACGCGGGCCACCGCAAGATTCTCCCGGACGGCAGCGCCCCGGACGAGCCGGCAACGCAAGAAACCCGCGAAAGGAGCGCTGCCTAATGAGCGCAACACTCACCAAGACAGCCCGCGCCCTGGGGACCGACGCCGCTGAGGCGGCTGCCGCCGTCGGGCAGGGCACTCCCCCGCCGGTCACCGCAAAGCCGGCGACGGCGGCCCTCGCCTCCGTGGCGGACGCCTTCAAGGGCGCGGCGTCCCGCGCCGGGTCCTGGCTGTGGAAGGCCACGGGCATCCTGGGATTCCTGGCGCTGTGGGAATTCGGGCCGCTCCACCTCGCGCCCCCGTCCACCCGGGTGTTCCTTCCGCCGCTGCATGAAGTGCTGCAGGCCTGGGGCAGGCTCTTCGAGAGCGGCTCCATCCAGGGCCACCTTGCCGCGAGCCTGAGCCGCTCGGTGCTGGGCTTCGGCATCGCCGTGGCGGCCGGTGTGTCCCTGGGCCTGCTGATCGCCTGGTATGGCCGGCTGAATTCGGTGCTGAATCCCTTGCTGGAGCTGTTTCGCAATACCGCGGCGCTGGCCCTCCTTCCGGTTTTCACGCTGCTGCTGGGCATCGGCGAGGAATCGAAGGTGACGATCGTGGCCTACGCGGCGTTCTTCCCGGTGCTGTTGAACACGATCGCCGGCGTGAAGACCGTGGACCCGCTGCTGATCCGGGCGGCGAAGTCCCTGGGCCTGAACAGCTTCCGCCTCTTCCAGAAGGTGATCCTGCCCTCGGCGGTCCCGACGATCTTCACGGGCATCCGGATGGCCGGCACGGCGTCGATCCTGGTGCTGATCGCCGCGGAAATGGTCGGCGCCAAGGCCGGGCTGGGCTACCTGATCATCAATGCCCAGAGCAGCTTCCTCATCCCGGACATGTACGCCGGCATCCTCACCGTGTCCCTGCTGGGCTTGGGCGTGAACTTCCTGCTCGTCGCCCTGGAGCGGCACTTCTCCCGCTGGCGGACCGCCGTCGGGGCCTAATTACTTCCCTTCCACCGCAAACAAACAGATAGGAAAGAACAATGACCGCCATTACCGAAACCAAGCTCGAATTCGCCAAACTGGGTTCCCGCATCGGCGCCGAAATCCGGGGCCTGGACCTCAGCGGGGACCTCAGCGAGAGCACCGTGGCACAGATCCGCGCCGCCCTCAACGAGCACAAGGCCCTGGTGTTCAGGGAGGCCAACATCCTCACGGACGAAGCCCAGGTGAAGTTCGCCAGCCACTTCGGCCCGCTCACCACGGCCCACCCCACGGTGGCCTCCGTGGAAGGCGAAGCCAACGTGCTGCCCGTGGACAGCGAGAACGGCTCGGCCAACAACTGGCACACGGACGTGACCTTCGTGGTGAACCCGCCGCAGGCCTCCACCCTGCGCAGCATCGACCTGCCCTCCTATGGCGGCGAGACCCTGATCGCGTCCTCGGCCGGCGCCTACGCCGACCTGCCGGAGGAACTGCGGAACTTCGCGGACACCCTGTGGGCCATCCACACCAACGACTACGACTACTCCGTGCCCAAGAATCTGGAACACGAGAACGCCGAGGAGCGCCGCAAGGAGTTCACCCGGATCAAGTTCGAAACCGCCCACCCCGTGGTGCGCGTCCACCCGCTGACCGGCGAGCGCGGCCTGTTCATCGGCGGTTTCGCGCAGCGGCTGCGGATCGTGGGCCTTTCCAACACCGAGTCCCGGGACATCCTGCGCCTGCTCCAGGCCTACGTGACCCGGCCGGAAAACATCGTTCGCGTGAACTGGGAGCCGAACCAGCTGGTGCTGTTCGACAACCGCATCACCCAGCACTACGCCCCGGACAACTACGACGGCCAGCAGCGCAAGCTCAACCGCGTGACCATCGCCGGCGAGATCCCGGTGGGCATCGACGGCAAGGCCAGCCAGTCGATCCAGGGCGACTCCTCCACCTATTCCGTCGTCGCGCCGCTCTAAGTAGCACGCATGTGTTGTTGTAGCTGTACCGGACCCGCAACCCAACTAGCTCGCAGTTAACGTCGTTCTGAGCGCTCATAACGACAACAACTGCGAGCTAGTTGGGTTAACGGGAACAGTCAGTCCCTGACGGGTTCCAGCACGCTCAGCACAATCCCGTTCGAGTAGATCCTGGTGCTGGTCAGGGTCAGCTTCCGCTTGCCCGCGGCGTCGTCCGGGAACAACCGTTTCCCGGAGCCGAGAATCACCGGGAAAACCATCAGCCGGTATTCGTCCACGAGGTCCGCGTCGTACAGGGCCTTGAGCAGCGTGGGGCTGCCGTTGACCAGCAGCGGCCCGCCGTCCAGTTCCTTCAGCGCGGCCACGGCCTCCGCCACGTCCCCGTCAAGCACATGGCTGTTGTTCCATGCAGGGTCCTTCAGGGTGGTGGAGGCGACGTACTTGGGCATGTTGTTGAACTTGTTCGCGAAGCCGGCTTCGTCGTCGCGTTCAGGCCAGGCCGCCGCGAAACCCTCATACGTCACCCGGCCGAGCAGCAGCGCACCGGACTCCTTGAGCTCCTCCAGCTTGTATTCGTACATGGCGGGATCCTGGTCGATGTCGAAGGTCCAGCCCTCGTGTTTGTACTCCGGCTCGCCTCCCCCGGGCCCCTGGACCACACCGTCGAGCGATACGAATTCGGAAACAATCACCCTGCGCATGGTGCGCCTCCCGTTGCTGGATTGCCGATGCCTCCAGCAACGAGAGTGGCACAGCGGGGACGTTTGCAACAGGGCTTACGGCATGGCAGCGCCCCGGGCAGCGGTCCAGAGCGAGTACCACTCGATCCGGCTCATCGACGTCGCCGCCTCCGCCGCACCGGCACAGGCGGCGATCCGTTCGGGCCGGGAGCTGCCCACCACCGGGGAGATTCCCGCCGGATGCTTCATGAGCCAGCCGAGGAGCGCGGCTTCCGGGGTGGTGCCGTTGTCCTCGGCGAAGCGGGCCAGCAGCCCCGCGGTCTCCCGGTCCGCGGCGGTGGGCGAAGCGTAAGGCGCGCCCGTGTACCGGCCCTGGGCGAGGGAGCCGTAGGCCTGCAGTTCGATGCCCTTGCGCACGCAATGCTCGATGGTGCCGTGCGGGAAGCCGGCGTCGAAGCCTTCCTGCCGGTTGACCAGCACCGAGCTTTCCACCCAGGCGGCCTTGTGCAGGCTCATTTCCAGCTGGTTGGCCACGATCGGGGTCTCCAGCGCGTCCTGCAGATAGTCGATCTGGGCCGCGGACATATTGGACACGCCCAGCGCCCGCACCTTGCCTTCCGCCATGAGCTGCCCGACGGCGGCCGCCACCTCGGACGGTTCCAGCAGCGGATCGGGGCGGTGCAGGAGCAGGATGTCCAGGTAGTCGGTGCGCAGCCGCTGCAGGCTGGCGTTGACGCGTTCCAGGATGGCCTCGCGGCTGAGGTTGTAGTGCCCCGGCACGCCGCCCTCGGCGAGGCTGATGCCGCATTTGCCCTGCAGCTGGATCTGTTCCCGAAGCCCCGGGCTCGCGGCGAGCACGTCGCCGAAGACGGACTCGGCCTTCCCGCGGGTGTAGATGTCGGCGTGGTCGAACAGGGTGATGCCGATGCCACGGGCCGCCTCGATCGCGGCCGCCGCTGCGTCGACATCGCCGGGGCCGTAGTCCGGGCTGTCCCAGTCCCCGCCCAGGCCCATGCAGCCGTAGATGAGGCGTCCGCCGTTGTTGTTCTGTGCAGTCATGTCCAAACTCTTCCACGCGGCAACGGCGCCCCGCACGCAAAGGTGCGGGGCGCCGTCGTGATCAAAAAGACAGGGTTAGCCGAAAAGCCAGGCGGTGGTGGCACCCGGAAGCTTGCCGCCCTCCAGGGCCGCGCTGCTGACGACCACGGTGCCTTCCGGCAGTGCCACGGCCTCCGTGCCGAAGTTGGTCACCGACTGCCAGCCGTTGGGGCGGCGGAAGTGCAGCACCTCGGGATTGGCGTTGGGGATCCACTCGAGGCGTTCCCCGGACTGCAGGTCCGAGCGCAGGGCCAGGGCCTTGCGGTACAGCTCCAGGGTGGAACCCTCGACGCCGTCCTGGACGTCCGCCGCGTAGGCGGCGAACCATTCCGGCTGGGGCAGGTGGGAGCCGTTGGCGCCGAAGCCGAAGGACGGACCCTCGGCGGTCCAGGGCAGCGGCACGCGGCAGCCGTCCCGGCCGATCTCCACGCCCTTGTTGCGGAAGAAGGACGGGTCCTGGCGCTCGGAATCAGGGATCTCTCCGCCGACTTCCTGCAGGCCGAGCTCCTCGCCCTGGTACAGGTACGCCGAACCGGGCAGGGCCAGCATCAGCAGGGAGGCGGCACGGGCACGGCGCAGGCCAAGCTCCACGTCCACGTCGTCCTGCAGGCCGCCTTCGAGCAGCCACTTCTTGCCGGCCGCGCCCGCCATGATCTCGTCGTCCTCCGTCGGTTCGGAGACCGGGAGGCCGTAGCGGGTAGCGTGCCGGACGACGTCGTGGTTGGAGAAGACCCAGGTGGAGGACGCGCCGGAAGCCTCCGCCTCGGCGAGATTCTTGGTGACGATCGTGCGGAACTGGGCGGCGTCGAAATCGGCCTGCAGCAGGTCGAAGTTGAACGCCTGGCCCAGCCCCTCCGGGCTGGCGTAGCGGGCGCGGCGGTCCGCGTGCACCCAGGCCTCGGCGACGGCGGTGCGCGGCGGGTTGTACTCGTTGAAGACCTTGCGCCACTCGGCGTAGATCTCGTGGACCTCGTCGCGGTCCCAGTACGGGTGGGAGCCGTCGATGAAGCCGTCGGTGCCGTGGGCCTTGGCCTTGAGGTCGGCCTTGGTGGGCAGGGCCCCTTCGAGGTTCTTGGTCAGGGCATGGGCGACGTCGATGCGGAAGCCGTCCACGCCGCGGTCGGACCAGAAGCGCAGGGTGGTCAGGAAGTCCTCATGGACCTCCGGGTTGTCCCAGTTAAAGTCCGGCTGTTCCTTGGCGAAGATGTGCATGTACCACTGGCCGGGAGTGCCGTCCGGTTCGGTGATGCGCTCCCAGGCGGGGCCGCCGAAGACGGAGTCCCAGTCTGACGGCGGAATCTCGCCGTTCTCGCCCAGGCCGTCACGGAAGATGTAGCGGTCGCGGGCGGCCGAGCCCTTCGGGGAGGCCAGGGCTTCCTTGAACCATTCGTGGCGGTCCGAGGAGTGGTTGGGAACGATGTCCACGATCAGCTTGATGCCGGCTCCGTGCAAGGCGGTGGCCATTTCGTCGAAATCCTCGAGCGTGCCCAGCCGGGGGTCCACGTTGCGGTAGTCGTCCACGTCGTAGCCGCCGTCCGCCAGGGCCGAAGGGTAGAACGGGCTGAGCCAGACGGCGTCGATGCCCAGTTCCTTCAGGTACGGCACCTTGGCGGTGATGCCCTTGAGGTCTCCCAGGCCGTCGCCGTTGGAGTCGGCGAAACTGCGCGGGTAGATCTGGTACACGGAGGCCTGCCGCCACCAGTTGGGGTCGGCCATTCGCTCGGCGTCGGTGCGGTTTGCCTTGGTGGCGATGGTGCTCACGAAACTCCTTTTATTTAGAATCTAAATTATCTCCCCATCCAGTATGTGACTCCAGCAAGCGAAGGTCAACAGCGGTGCTCAGCCCTGGTTGCGTTTAGATCCCGCATAGGAAAAGGCATAGCTCTTTGAGGTGCCGTCCGGGGCAGTCGCAATGACCTTCACGGACATTGCAGGCAGGTGCGGGCTGTGCGTATCGATCGAATACATGCCGGACGCGCCGGCCGGCAGCGAGCCGAACTGCGTGGCACCGAAAGCAGTCTCAACGGTCAGCTCGAGGGGGCTCTCGCCCCGGTTTTCCGCGGCGATCGTCAGCACCTGGGACCCCTTGACCTTCTTGCTGCCAAGGGTGAATTCGGCATCGATGACGGTCTGCGCGGTATCCAGGCGAACGAAGGGAACAACCACCGGGCCGCGGGTCCAATCCATTACTTCGGCCTGCGCCGTACTGCCGGAGATGATGTCCAGCGCGTTGGAATCGCGCGTGTCCGTGTCACGCGATGCGTCCGCATCAGTCCAGGAACCGGCCCCGCCGCCAATCCTGTACGGGCCCACGAAGGAGGGGCAGCCGGCGCCGTTGGAACATTCCGCGCTGTACACGGGGCGCACGTTGCCGATGCCCTCGCCTTCTTCGGCGTCGCTGAACATGGACACCTGGTAACCGGTGTTCCGCAGGTCAATGCCCTCCAGCACCGCGGCGGGAACTGACGCGATGATCTTGCCGGAAGGGTCGACGTCGAGCCTCACCTCCCCCACACGCTGCAGGCCTGCGTCATAGACACCTCCGCCGAAGCGCGATTCCGCGTACCGGCCATCGGCAACCACCGCGTACTTCCAGGCACCGGCGGCCGAGGTGTTGGTACCCGGCAACATGGCAGCGGCCTGGGTCGAACTGCCGTCCTGAAGGTAGATGTTCAGCCGCTGGGTGCTCATTCCCGCGCCGCCCCACGGATTGTTGATGGGGCCGGCCGTGGATGTCAGGAAGCGGACCGTTCCGCCGTCCTGGTAGACGTCCATGCCGGTCAGGTCGAAGCTCCCGGGGTTGAAGGCCGAATCCGTGGGGTAGGTGTAGCTGCCCGGGCCGTTGTCATCGCCGGCGGGATCGGAGAGCGATCCGATCCTGGTGCCGAGCGCGGTCACGGTACGCCGAACAACGGCCACCACACCGTTGTCGCCGGTTGCCGTGACGACCACCCGGTTGGTGATGTCGGGCAGGGTAACGTCCACCGCAAAGCTGCCGTCCGCCACCGCTGCATCATGCCGGACCCCGTTCACGGTGACGGCCACGCCGGGCGCGCTCGTGGTCCCGGACACCGTCAGCTGCCGGGAGTCCACCACGGAGCCGTCCGCCAGGCCGTCCACAGCGAGTTCCGGCGCCGGTCCCTCGGGCTGGCCGTCGGCGGTGGCATTCCAGCCGTCCCAGGTGTCGGCGTCGAAGTTCAAGCGTCCGGGCTCGGTGTCCCACCAGTTGTCGCCGGCCTTGATAACGCTGGTCCCGCCCACAATGTAGTTGTGCAGCAGGATCCCGTTGCCCTGCGACACTTCGTTGCCGATTGCCACCTTCCGGCCGGCAGGATCGTGGTAACGCTTCAGCAGGCTGGCCTGCGAGGTGTAGTCAAGGCCGTTCCAGGCGTCCACCGAGAATCCGTCGATCTCGAGGTTCTCGGTGTTCGACAGGGCAAAAACCCGGACGCCGCAGTTGACCATGCCTTCCACCCGCGTATCGGTGAACCGCATGTTCCTGACCGTGGTGGCGGCATCGGCGCGGTCGGTGGCGCCCATGTCTTCCCAATGGCTGGAGGAGTTGAACACGCAGGTGTTGTATTTGACGTCCTTCCAGTACATCCGGTTGTGGATCACGTCCGTATTGGCCACGGAAACGGCATCGATTTCGCGGGGCACCCACCCCCACTGCATGACCGGGCCGTTCTCGTTTTTCCAGATCACGGTGTTCTTGATGTCGACGTTGCTGTGGTACAGCTTCAAGACGTCGTCGTTGGAGTGGAAGAAGGTGTTCTTCATGCTGCTTCCGTCGTACAGCTCGATGCCGTCCGTCTGCCAGTACCAGCCTCCCACCTGCTTGTAGTTCTCCACGTCCATGCGGAAATTCTCGACGCCGACCTCGACTTCGTCCGAGCCCTCGCCTTCATGGGCGTAGACCACGAAGGAGTGGTACGGCGGGTCGGCGACGGTGACGCCCTGCAGGTCCAGCGTCTGGCCGGTGTTCGACGATTCGAACTGAAGCATCTTGACGCAGCTCGCATGGCAGTTCGCGCCCACGCTGTGCGCGTAACCATTCCCGGTGTCCGGCTCGTACACGTACTGTTCCCCGGAGAGGACACCGAGCCCGGTCACCTTGTAGTGGCTTTGGGTCTTGTGGAGGAAACGGAAGGCGCCTTTGACGTAGGCGCCCGGGGCCAGGTAGACCCACTTCACGTTGGCGGGCAGCACCGCGTGATAGTCCGAACCCATGTAGTAGGTACCCGGCCGGAAGTAGACAATGTCCTCGGTAATCGCCCCCAGGTTGTTGACCAGGCCAGGCTCCGGGTAGTGAATGGACCCGTCGTCCGCGCCGGGAACGTACCGCCCGGTATCCGTGGCGGAGAGGACAGGGTTCGCGAAGACCAGCATCGAATTCCGCGGTTCAGTATGTACCGGCCTGTTGCCCGCGGCCGCACTCGTGGTGAGCGCACCGGAGGTGCCCGACATGTCGTTGTAGGAGGTGACCAGCTGCGGATCGAACTCCACCGAGAAGCGAAGCCCGTCCGGAGTGAAGGGCACTTTCACGCGGATGGTGGAACTGTCCACCAACTGCTTCTCCAGGCCGAGATCGGTCGGCCTGATGGTGACCTGGCTGGCCGAAGTGATTTGCTGCCCGGTTTTCAGGCGCACATTCACCCAGACGTCCTCGCCGTATTCGAAGCTCGACCAGCTCATGGTCATTCCCGCTTCGGAGGCGAACTCGGCCCCGTCCTGTTCCGTGTAGCCGATCTTGCCGTTGCCGCCGCGGGGCACGCTCGCGTAGACAAAGGAACCATAGGCCGTGTCCGGGCTGGCGGCCGTTGCAACGGACGCCTCGTAGAACTCCGACGCGCGGACTTTGTCCGCAGGCACGGGACCGCTGGTAGCAACGGCATTGTCATGGCCCCACGTGGTCAGCGTCGGGGTCGATGCGGGCGGAGCCACAGGGGCCGGAGCCGCCGGCCCGGCGGCGATGACGGGATCCGTTGCGGCGGCGGGAGCGATGGGGGCCAGCAGGGCCCCGATGAGCGCGCCCGCGCCGGCAAGAGTGCTAAAACTCCAACGGTTTTTCACTAAACATCAACCTCTCTGTTGATCTTTCGGATGAGGGTTCAAGCGCGCAGCCAGGCGGTTGCCTCGCCCGCAAGTTTGCCGCCTTCAGCCGGAACGCTGGCAAGGAGGAGCTCACCTGCGGGAAGTTCGACGGCGGCGGTTCCGAAGTTCGCGACGACATGCCAGCCGCCCGGGCGGACGAAGTGCAGTACGTCCGCGTTGCCGGTGTCGATCCATTGCAGCTTCTCCTCGGTCTGCAGGCCGCGCCGGAGTGCGAGGGCGGTGCGGTAGAACTCGAGGGTGGATCCGCCGTCGGCCTCTTGGACGCTGGCCGCATACCCGGCGAACCACACCGGCTGGGGAAGGTGGGCCCCGTTCGCGCCGAAGCCGAACGAGGGGCCGTCCGGCTCCCACGGCAGCGGAACGCGGCAGCCGTCCCGGCCCAGCCCGTCCCATTCGGCGCCGCGGAAGAAGGACGGGTCCTGGCGGCGGTCCGCCGGAATGTCCGCGACTTCGTGCAGGCCAAGTTCCTCGCCCTGGTACAGGTACGCCGATCCCGGCAGCGCCAGCATGAGCTGGGTGGCTGCCTTGGCGCGGCGGATGCCGCCGGCAACATCAAGGGCTTCCTTCGGCCCGCCGTCCCGGACCCATTCCACGCCGCCTTTGACCGCACGGCCGTTCAGCGGAGGCAGCCCGTAGCGGGTGGCGTGGCGGGTGACGTCGTGGTTGGAGAACACCCAGGTGGAGGTCGAACCGGTCAACCGGCTCTGTTCCAGGTTGTCCGCAATAACCGCCCGGAACTGTCCGGCGTCGAAGTCCGCCATCAGCAGGTCGAAGCTGAACGCCTGGCCCAGGCCCTCGGGCGACGCGTACTTCGCCCGGCGCTCCGCAGTCTCCACCCAGGCCTCCGCCACGGCGAAACGCGGCGGGTTGTATTCGTTGAAGACCTTCCGCCATTCTGCGTAGATTTCGTGGACCTCGTCGCGGTCCATCAGGGGGTGGGTTCCGGAGTTCCGGTCCATTGTGGACAGTTCAGCCTTGCCGGGCAGCCTGGCCGGCAGGTCCTTGACCAGGAGGTTCGCGACATCCACCCGGAAGCCGTCCACTCCGCGGTCGGACCAGAAACGCAGGGTCGTCAGGAAGTCCTCCCGGACTTCGGGGTTGTCCCAGTTGAGGTCGGGCTGTTCCGGGGTGAAGGTGTTGAGGTACCACTGTCCGTCGTCAACGCGGGTCCACCGCGGGCCGCCGAACGAGGCGGTCCAGTCCGAGGGCGGCAGTTCCCCGTTCTCTCCCAGTCCGTCGCGGAAGTGGTAGCGTTCCCGGGCCGGCGAACCCTTCGGGGCGGCCAGTGCCTCCCGGAACCAGGCATGCCGGTTGGATGAGTGGTTCGGCACGATGTCCACGATCACCTTGATGCCCGCGGCATGGAGGGCGGCCACCATCTCGTCGAAGTCCGCCAGCGTGCCGATCTTCGGATCCACATCGCGGTAGTCATCCACGTCATAGCCGCCGTCCGCCAAAGCCGAGGGATAGAAGGGACTCAGCCAGACGGCGTCGACCCCCAGCGCCTTCAAGTACGGCACCTTGGCCGAAACACCCTTCAGGTCCCCGATGCCGTCACCATTCGAATCGGCAAAGCTCCGCGGATAGATCTGGTAGACGGCGGCCTGCCGCCACCAGTCAGGATCAACAGCAGCGGGATCGGAAGCGGACGATGCGGCGAAGGGGGGCGTAGGCAAACCGGGAATCCTTTTCAGGTAGTAAGAAGCGGTGGGAGGAACGACGACGGCGGGTTCCCGCCGTCGTCGTTCCTGCTTATTGGCGGGGGTGCCTCAGGACTTGGAGCCCGAGAGCGCGATGCCGTCCACGATCTGCCGCTGGGCGACGGCAAAGATGATCAGCAGCGGTGCCGCGACGAGCGTTGTGGCCGACATCAAGGAGGTCCAGTCGGCGCCGTACTGGCCCTTGAACTGGTTCACCAGCAACGGGAGGGTGAAGTTGGCGTCGCTGTTGAGGAAGATCAGCGGACCGAAGAAGTTGTTCCACTGACCCAGGAACGTGAAGATGCCGAGCGCCGTGAGCGGGGTGCGCAGCAGGGGCAGGATCATGGTGGTGAAGACCCTGAAGCGGCTGGCGCCGTCCAGTTCCGCGGCTTCTTCAAGTTCCCGTGGAATGCCCTTGATGTACTGGCGCATGAGGAAGACCCCGAAAGCGCTGAACAGGGAAGCCGGCATGATCAGTGACAGCGGGGTATCGATCCAACCGAGCCATCCCATGATGATGTACAGAGGGATGATGGTCAGCTGGGCGGGGATCATCATGGTGGCCAGGAACACCATGAAGAGGTGTTTGCTTCCGCGGAAGTCGATCCTGGCGAATGCGTAGGCGGCCATGGTGCTGGTCAGCAGCGAAACCACCGTGACTGTCACGGCGATGTACGTGCTGTTCCAGAAGCCCCGGACGAAGTCGGCACCGGCAAAAGCGGTCTCATAGCCTCCGGTGGTCCAGGCCTCCGGGAGGAAGGTGGGCGGCTGGCGGAAAATCTCATCCAGCGGTTTGAACGAGGAGAACATCATCCACAGGAACGGCAGGGCCATGAGGGCGGCGCAGGCAGCGAGGGCCAGGTGAAGGATGATTTTGCCCGGCCGGACCGGCCGGCGGCGCGTCCGCGTTTCCTGGGAGCGGGCAATGTTGCGGGTCAGGGTGCTCATTCTGCGTAGTGAACCCATCTCTTCTGGGCGGCCATCTGCAACCCGGTGACTCCCAGCAGGACCAGGAACAGCAGGAACGCCAGGGCTGAAGCGGCTCCGAAATTGAACTCACGGAAGGCCATTTGGACAATCTCGTAGACGATGGTGCGGGCCTCGTCCGGCGCGCTTGAATCCATGAAGACGTAGATGTAGTCGAAGACCTGGAAGGAGCCGATGATCGAGGTGATCGAGAGGAACAGGATGGTCGGTGAGATCAGCGGCACCGTCACGTGCCACAGCTTCTGCCACGCCGAGCAACCATCCAGTTCGGCGGCTTCCAGGTATGAGGCGCCGATGCTTTGCAGCCCGGCCATGAACATCACCAATTGATAGCCCAGGCCCTGCCAGATCGCCACGACGGCGAAGGACGGGATGATGAACGCCGGATCCTGCAGCCAGTTGGGCGCCGGGATGCCAACGGAACGCAAGGCGCTGTTGATGGGACTGATCTCGGGGTTGAACAGGTAGAGCCAGATGGTGGCGACGGCCACCGAGGAGGTGACCACCGGGGCAACGAAACCAAGACGGTAGACGTTGGTCATCTTTCCCGCCTTCTGCATGAACAGCGCGAAGAGGAAAGCCGTGATCATCACCCCGGGGACCTGCAACACCGTGAACCATACGGTGTTGATCGCGGAACGCTGGATGCGGGGGTTCTCGAAAAGTTCGGTGAAGTTGGACAGTCCCGCGAAGGTGGCGGCGCCGAACCCGTCCCAGTGGCTGAAGGCCAGGTACAGGGCAAACACCAGGGGGCCGATCATGAAGACGATCAGGCCTACGAGCTGGGGCGAAAGGAAGACGAGGGCCGCGATGGCGTCCTTGCGGTGCCGTCGGGACACCTTGCGGCGCGGCTGGACCGGCACGGCATCAGCGCTGGCCCGGATCTGTGTGTCCAGTGACATTCTGCTAGCCGTTCACCAGCTTGGTGACCGCTTCGGAGAAGGAGGCAGCCGTCGTCGACGGGTTCTTGAAAAGCTTGTCAACAAGCGTCGGCAGTTCCGTGGCCGTCTTGGCGTTGGACACGAAGGCGTTCGGCATTGCGAAGCCCTTCGCGACAACGTCATTGAACAGTTTGCCGTGGGCAGGAACCCCGCCTTCGGTGGCCAGTCCATCCAGGCCCTTGACCGATGCCACAGCGTTGCCCCCTCCGGAAAGGCGGAACTGCTGGCCCTCCTTGGAGACGTAGTTGCCGATCAGTTCGAGTGCTTTTTCGCGGTTCTTCGCTTTCGCGTTGAGGGCGATCGCTGCGGTGGCAACGGGAACCGGCATGATGTCCTTGCCGGTGGGCGAAGGCAGCGGGGCAATGTCGTATCCGAACTTGACGGACTTCAGGGTTGGCAAGGCCCAGCGTCCCACGTTATTGAAGGCAAGCTGGCCGGCCAGGAAAAGGGCGTCGCCGCTTTGGCCCTTCGGCAGCGAACCGGCGTAGGTGATGTTGCCGGACTTGAACTGCTCCAACAGCCAGGCCAGGCCTTCCTGCGCCTTGGGGTCGTCGGCGAAGACAATCTTGCCGGACTCATCCTGGAGCTTGCCGCCGAAGGCGGTTACCGCCCAGGCCCAGTTGAACCACCAGTTGGAAAGGATCAGCCCCTTCTTCCCCGAGCCACGGACCTTGTCCAAGGCATCGGTGAAGGCGCCAAAGTCCCACGCGCCCCCGTCGAACAGCTGGGCGGGGTCTGAGCTGACGCCCGCGGACGCGAGGACGTCCTTGTTGAACCACAGGACCGAGGGGTTGCAGTCCACCGGAAGTCCGTAGAGGCCGGTGCCGTCGGCAGCCTTGCACCATTGGTAGAGCCCCTCCGGGAACTCGTCCAGCTTCACCGGGGATTCTCCGCCTGAAAGATAGTCGCTCAGGTCCGCGACCTGCTTCGACGCAATGAACTTGGCCATCTGCCCATCCCCGACATAAAAGGCGTCCGGCGCCGCCCCGCCGGCCAACTGGGAGAGGAGCTTCGCCTCATAGTCACCCACGACGGCCTGGAAGCTGACCTTGGCGTTGATCTTCTTCGACAGCTCCGCGGCGAACTTCTTGTAGCGCTCTCCTTCTCCGGGGTTTGCCCATGCCGCCCAGGAGACACTGCCGCCGGAGCCTGAGCCGCCTGGAGCCGAGCCGCCACCGCACGCGGCCAGGGCCGGCGCCGCAGCGAGGCCGAGGGCACCAAGCATGCCCGTGCGCAGGAGCGCCCGGCGGTCAACAGTGCGTGAGAGGAGGGAGTCAGACATCTGCGTCGGTTCCTTTCATGGGAGCGGCGGGGCCAACGGCGGCCTGTGCGCTCAAGTTTAATTAGGAGGTAAATTTACTACCTATCGCAAGTATGGAGTGAGGCTCGCCACAGAGTCAAGAAGGTTGGAAGATGTAAGGAAAGGTAAATTTATGGACTAAATTTAGAGAGAGTGAACTGCCGCTTAGCGGCGGGGGCAGATGGGGAGGATTGAAGATGGTCGAGACGGCGCCGTCAACGCAGCTGGTGCGCAGGCTCAATGCGAGCGCCATGCTGAAGGCGATGCGCGGGGCAGGAGTCCTGACGGGAACCGATCTCATGGCCGCGACCGGGCTTTCCCGCGCCACTGTCATCTCGATCTGCGATGAGCTCGTCCGGCTGGGCTGGCTCCAGGAACTGGAAAACCAGCGGGGGGCCGGGGACTACGTCAAGGGCAGGCCGGCCCGCCGCTTTGTCTTTGACGACCGTGCGGCCAGCGTGCTCGGCATCGACATCGGCGCCACCAAAATCACTGCCATCGTGGCGGATATGGCCGGCACCCCCCTGTCCCAGGTCACCATGCCGTTCCGGCACGCATACAGTGTGCCCGCGGACGAACGCGCCGACGTCCTGGACCGCATCGCCGCAAAGGCCCTGGACGAAGCGGGCGTATCCGTGGATTCCGTGCTTGCCGTCTCCGTTGGCGTGGCCGCCCCGGTCAGCCGCGCCGGCGAAGTCCTCACCGCCCAGGAGTTCTGGAAGTCCTTCGACGTCCGCGGGATCATCTCAGAGCGGCATGGCTGGCATGTGCTCCTCGAAAACGACGCCAACCTCGCAGCGCTGGCCGAACGCTGGCGGGGCACCGCCCAGGGAGTCGACAACCTCGTTGTCATGCTTGCCAGCGACCGGCTCGGTTCCGGAATCCTCGAATCCGGCCGGCTGCTCCACGGACAGCTCGGCGGCTTCGGCGAACTGGGATACTTGGACAATCTCGACGGCGTCGGCGACACGAGCGGCATTGCGCACTATGCCGTGCTGTGGGCGCGGGAGGCCCTGGAGGCCCATCCACGGTCCCGGTTGCACAAGCTCTGCGCCGGGGATCCCGAAGCCCTGACCGCCGAGATGGTCTTCGCCGCCGCGGCGGACGGTGACGCGTCCGCCGTCGGGGTCCTGGACCGCGTGGCGCACCGCATGGCGCGGGTCATCGGCTCCCTGAGCACGCTGGTGAACCCCGAACTCGTGGTCCTCGCCGGCGCCGTGGCCGAATCCGCCCGTGCGCTCATCCCGGCCATCAACAAGGAACTGCCGGACTTCACCCATACCCCGCCGCGGCTGGAGGCCTCCACCCTGGGCGACGGCATCGTGTCCATCGGCGCCATCCGCCACGCCCTGGACTATGTCGAGGAAAACGCCCTGGACGTTTTTCCGGCGTCGCTGTCCAGGAGCGCCTCGTCCTAATGCCCGGCGCCCGCGGGCAACTCGGATGACGGGGCGCTGTTGGGTCCGTGCGTCAGGAGTCCCCTGTGAGGGCCTCAACGATGTCCCTCGCGCCGTCCCGGAACTCGATGGTCCGTCCGACGGTCTCCGGCAGTTCCAGGACGGCAGCGGCCACCAGCGCGACGTTCGACCGTGACGTTCCGGTGCCCGCACCGGGATCCGAAGGGTTGACGTCGATCAGTCCGGTGGCGGGGTCGTTGCTCAGCGTTCCGGGCCCGAGGACCGTCCAGTCCAGCCTGCTGGCTCGCAGGTACTCGTCCGCCGCCGCCTTGGCCTCGGCGTACGGGAAGAAGCTGTGGTTTTCCGGGACGCCGTGCCCCGGCCCGGCGCCGAAGTAGGACACCATCACGTAGCGCTTCACGCCCGCCTGCGCCGCGGCGTCCATGGAACGGATGGCGGCGTCGCGGTCCACCGCGTAGGTGCGGGCCGGATTGCCGCCCCCGGCCCCCGCGGACCAGACCACGGCGTCGCTGCCGCGCAGCGCGGCGGCGAGTTCCGCCGTCGTGGAATGCTCGACGTCGAGGATCACCGGGGCGGCGCCGCTCGCGGTGACGTCGGCGGCGTGGTCCGGGTTGCGGATGATGGACGCGACCGCATGGCCTTCGTCACTGAGGATGCGGGCAAGCTGCAGGGCCACTTTGCCGTGGCCGCCGATGATCGTGATCCGTGGCATTTACCCATTCAAGCAGGTGCAAAAACAAAAGGCCCCGCAGATCGAAATCTGCGGGGCCTTGCCCTGTAGCGGTGGGGAGGCTCGATCTCCCGACCTCACGATTATGAGTCGTGCGCTCTAACCAACTGAGCTACACCGCCACGAATGAGAAAGCCCGTGCCAAGCCGGTCATACCGCCTTGACACAGGCTCTCATTCAGAGCCCCCTGCCGGAATCGATCCGGCGACCTCGTTCTTACCAAGAACGCGCTCTACCACTGAGCTAAGGGGGCAACGAGTAAGTACTCTACCGGAGGTTCGCCCCTGACGCCAAATCGGGGCTGAAGGGGGCAAATACCGGGCCAGACACAATTTGCGGAGCACCCAAATCGGTGTTCCACGAGCGCCGGAACCAGCGTTCCACGGACCTCGAAAACGGTGCGGAAGCGCCGCCGTCGGGCTCCTTCCCGGGGCACGTCGGGCTCCTTCCCGGGGCACTTCGACACGACATGCCGGCTGGGTTCGGCGGCCTTCGTCCCACGCGCCTCCAAAGGCCCCCGCGACGGCGTCAGGGCAGCCGCCGTCGGGCCCTTCAGGGGGCGGTTCGGCACGGCACCGGTGGAAAACGCATCCGAGCGCCTGTCTGCGCCCCTAGTGCCCCGACGGCGGAAAGGCCCGAGAGCGCCAAACTGCCCTATAGTTCAGGCAAACCGCCCTTAAACGCCCGAAGGGCCGGCACAATGCCGGCCCTTCGGGGGTCAAACTAAGCGGTGGTCTTTACCACTTGCCCTTGCGGTTGAAATCACGGTGTCCGCTGTCGCCGCCGTGGCGGGGCTTGCGGGCGCCGTTGCCGTGGCCGCCAAAGCGGGAGTCGCTGGCCTGGCCGCGGTCGCGGTCGCCGAAGCTGCGCTCGGAACGCTCGCTGTAGGAACGGCCGCCGCGGTCGGCGGAAGAACGTTCGCCGTCGTTGCGGCGGAAGTCCTTCTTGAACCCGCCGTTGCCCTTGAAGTTGCCGCGGTTCTCGCGGTCGCCGTAGCCGCCGCGATCACGGTTGGGCTTGCGGCCGGAGTCCAGCTCGAGGTGGATCAGCTCGCCGCCGATCCGGGTGCGGGACAGGGCGCGCAGCTGCTCGGGGCTCAGGTCCGCCGGGAGTTCCACCAGAGAGTGGTCCGAGCGGATGTCGATGCCGCCGATCTGCGAGGACGAGATGCCGCCCTCGTTGGCGATGGCACCCACGATGGAGCCCGGCATGACGCGCTGGCGGCGTCCGACGGCGATCCGGTAGGTGGCGTTGCCTTCGGTGAGCGGGCGGGTCGGGCCACGGGAGCCGAAGCCGTCCTTGCCGCGTTCGCGCTTCTGGAATTCCGGAGCAGCCGGCAGTTCCTTGACCAGCAGCGGCTGGCCGCCCTGGGCCATGACGGCCAGGGCCGCGGCGATCTCGGCCGCGGGAACGTTGTGCTCTTCCTCGTAGGAGGCGATCAGGTCGCGGAACAGTGCCACGTCCTCGGACTCGAGGGTCTCCGTGATGCGCTCGGCGAACTTGCCCAGGCGCAGCGAGTTCACGGTCTCCGCGGTGGGCAGGTGCATCTGCTCCACGCTCTGGCGGGTTGCCTTCTCGATGGCGCGCAGCAGGTACTTCTCGCGCGGGGTCATGAACAGGATCGCGTCACCGGCGCGGCCCGCACGGCCGGTGCGGCCGATGCGGTGCACGTAGGACTCGGTGTCGTGCGGGATGTCGTAGTTGACCACGTGGCTGATGCGCTCGACGTCGAGGCCGCGGGCGGCGACGTCGGTGGCCACCAGGATGTCGATGCGGCCTTCCTTCAGGGCGTCCACAGTGCGCTCACGCTGCTGCTGCGGGATGTCGCCGTTGATGGCGGCGGCCTGGAAGCCGCGGGCCTTCAGTTTGTCGGCGAGGTCCTCGGTGGCCATCTTGGTACGCACGAAGGCGATGACGCCGTCGAACTCTTCGACCTCGAGGATGCGGGTCATGGCGTCCAGCTTGTGCGGGCCCATGACCTGCACGTAGCGCTGGCGGATGTTGGAGCCCGTGGAGGTCTTGGACTTCACGGAGACCTCGGCCGGGTTGTTCAGGTACTGCTTGGACATGCGGCGGATCTGGCCCGGCATGGTGGCGGAGAACAGGGCCACCTGGCGGGACTCCGGGGTTTCCTGGAAGATCTGCTCGACGTCGTCCGCGAAGCCCATGCGCAGCATTTCGTCGGCTTCGTCCAGCACCAGGTACTGGAGTTCGGAGAGGTCCAGGGAGCCCTTGGCGATGTGGTCGATCACGCGGCCGGGGGTACCGACAACCACCTGGGCGCCACGGCGCAGGCCGGCCAGCTGCGGGCCGTAGGCGGAACCGCCGTAGACGGGAAGAACAGTGAAGTCCTCCATGTGCTTGGCGTAGGAGGTGAAGGCCTCGGCAACCTGGAGGGCCAGTTCGCGGGTCGGGGCCAGGACCAGCGCCTGGGTCTTACGGGAGGGTCCGTTGAGGTCGTGCAGTTCGGCCAGGCGGGACAGGGCCGGGACGGCGAACGCGGCGGTCTTGCCGGTACCGGTCTGGGCCAGGCCGACGACGTCGCGGCCCTCGAGCAGCAGCGGAATGGTGGCAGCCTGGATGGGGGACGGCTTCTCGTAGCCGACGTCCTGCAGGGCGGCGAGTACACGGCCGTCGAGGCCGAGGTCGGTGAAGCGGACACCTTCCTCTTCGTCTTCCGCGGGAGCGGCGGCTTCGGCAGGAGCGGAAGCGGCGGGCGCGTCAGGCGCGGTGTCGACGGTCTCGGTGATTTCGGCGTCGAGGGTTTCGTTCGGGTTTTCGGGCATTGGGGAAGATTTCCTCATCCATAGGTGGCCAGTCGGCGCGGCCCGGTTGGGCTTGGCCGCAGTACGCATTGCACGCGGCAGAACCTATGGGGGCACGGCCGCACGCAAAGAAGTCCGGCGCTGTCGCAATCCCATGGCAGGACTTCGCGCTGCATCTCTTGGCTGCCATCCCGGCAGTCTGTACAGCGTTTTCTTCGCCCGGCTCTCCCTATGAAAATGCCCGCATCAAAATCACGGGCCCCAACACTGACCAGTCCTGCCTCAAAAATTGGGCAGGAAAAAGGGATTTCCGGAGTGGGGGATACATCCATTGTAGGGTACGGCCCGGCGGGCCCGTGACACAGGGCCCGACGGCGGCGGTGAGCTTGCGCACAAAATCCCCGGTCAGGTGCCCGGTTCAGTAACTCAGGGGCGCGGTTCAGTAAGCGGCGCCGGCCCGGCGCATGACCTTCTCGAACTCGTCGTGGTACTCCGGCTGCAAGCGGATCTCGCCGTCGGCTTCGGCGTCGAGCAAGGTCTGGACGTCTTCCACGGTGGGATCGCTGAACCACTTCCCCACGGTGATGCCGTGCTTTGGTACGAAGAGCCGGTGGATGTGATCGCCGGCGGAAATGCTTCCGGTCTTCACCACACGCAGATAGCAGCCGACCCGCCCGGCCTGGGTGAAGCGCTTGACCCACTGGGGTTCGTCCATGACCCGCTGGAACGTGGCGCACGGGACGCGGGGCGAGGTCACCTCGACCTCCAGGTCCAGCCCGATCTTCCAGCGTTCACCGATCACCGCATCCGTGGTACCGATGCCGCGCACGCGCAGGTTCTCGCCGAAGGTCCCCGGCGGCAGTTCGCGCTGGAGCTCCCCGGTCCAGTAGTCGGCGTCGTCCTGGGAGTAGGCGTATAGCGCCTGGTCTTCGCCGCCGTGGTGCACGCGGCTTGCCTGGACGTCACCGTGCACGCCAAGTTTGTGCACCTTGACGGGCCCGTCCACGGGGCGCTTGTCGATGGCGGTAACGCCAACGCTGCCTTCCGGATCCGCCAGAAGCTGGTGTACCCGGCAGACTGCGATCAACGATGCGGTGTCCATGGGACCAAGCCTAGCGCTAGGGGTCGAAGCGGTACCCCATGCCGGCTTCGGTGTGGAGGTGCCTCGGCGTGGAGGGGTCGCATTCGAGCTTGCGGCGGAGCTGGGCGATGTACACGCGCAGGTACTGGGTTTCCTTGGCGTAGGCCTGGCCCCACACCTGCGTGAGGATCTGCTGTTGGCTGACCAGCTTCCCGGCGTTGCGGACCAGCAGTTCCAGGATGTTCCATTCGGTGGGGGTCAGCCGCACCTCGCCGCCGTCCTTGACGATCTTCTTGCCGGCCAGGTCCACCACGAAGTCGGCGGTTTCCAGCGTGGGCGCCTCGTCCCGCGGACCGGCCCGGCGGGAGGCGGCCCGCAGCCGGGCCAGGAGTTCGTCCAGGCCGAAAGGTTTGGTCACGTAGTCGTCCGCTCCCGCGTCGAGCGCCGCCACCTTGTCTTCGGAACCGTGCCGGGCGGACAGCACGATGATGGGCATGCCGCTCCAGCCCCGGATACCGCGGATCACGTCCACGCCGTCCATGTCCGGCAGTCCGAGGTCCAGCACCACGATGTCCACCGGCTGGTGGGCAGCGGCCTTGAGGGCGTCGGCGCCGTTGCTGACGGTCAGCGCCTTGTACCCGTGGGCGTGCAGGTTGATCTGCATGGCCCGGGCGATCTGCGCCTCATCCTCGACGATCAGTACCAGGCTCACAACTGTTCCCCTTCCCACAGCGGCAGGGTGACCACCATGGTCAACCCGCCGCCCGGCGTCGGCTCCGCAGTCAGGGTGCCGCCCATCGCCTCAGTGAACCCCTTCGCGACGGCGAGCCCCAGGCCGATGCCGCTGCGCCCTTCCCGTGCGGAGCCGGCGTCGTCCAGCCGCTGGAACGGCAGGAACAGCGCCAAAATGTCCGACGGCGGCACTCCCCCGCCGTGGTCGACCACCCGCAGTTCGCTGCCGGGCCGCCCGCCAACGGCGACTCCCGCGGTACGCGAGCGCAGCACGACGTCCGAACCGGGCGCATATTTCACGGCGTTCTCCACCAGGTTGGCCACCACGCGTTCGAGCATGCCGGCGTCGGCTTCCACGGCGGGCAGGTTGGGGGCCAGTTCATTGCGGATGCGGTCCTCCGGCACGCCGCGCAGCGCGTCCGGCAGGACCTGTTCCCAGGCCAGCCCGCGCAGGTGCGGCGTCACGGCGTCCGCGGTGATGCGGGACATGTCCAGCAGGTTGTCCACGAGGTGGTCCAGCCGGTCCGCGTAGTCTTCGATCGTTGCCAGCAGTTCGCGTTCGTCCTCCGGGCTGAAGCTGATTTCCTCCTGGCGGAGGCTGCTGACGGCCAGTTTGATCCCGGCCAGCGGGGTGCGGAGGTCGTGGGATACCGCCCGCAGGATGGAGGTGCGCATGGTGTTTCCCTCCGTGAGGCGCAGGTTGTCCTGCCGGCTCTGCACCAGTTGCTGCCGCTCCCGCACCGCGACCACATAAGCGCCGAAAGCGGCCAGCATGCGCTTGTGCTGCCCGGACAACGGTCCGCCGCGCAGCAGCAGCGTGTAGTGGGCGTCGACGACGGCGGCATGGTCGGCCGCGGCGTGGCCCAGCGGCGGCTGCGGCCCTGAGCTTGCCAGCACGTGCCAGCGCGGTTCCGCCCGCCGGGCGGTGGCCGGGGTGCGGACCGGGCCGTCCGGCGGGCCGGCCTCCAGGAGCGTCACCGCCTCCATGCCGAGCTTGGCGCGGATCTTGTCCAGGAACGATTCCAGGCTGCCGTCCGAACGGAGGATCCGCAGGGCAAGCTCGTTCAGGGCCAGGGCCTCGGCCCCGGCATGCGCAGCCTCCTGGGCCCGCCGCGTTGCCAGCCCCACCGCCAAGCCCACCCCGCAGGCCACCGCGAGGAAGACCACCAGGATGAACAGGGTGGACGGATCGGCGATCGAGAAGGAGCCCACCGGCTCGGCCGAGAAATAGTTGAGCAGCGAGCTGCCCAGGACGGCCGCCACCACGGCTGGCCAGAGGCCCCCTACCGCGGCCACGGCAACAGCCACGGCCAGGTGCAGCAGCATGATCATGGCAAAGTTCCGGTAGCCCACCGCGGTGACCAGGAGCTCGACGGCGGGTGGCAGCAGGACCGCGAGGGCCAAGCCGGCCAGCACGCGGCCGCGGCCGATGCCGGGGACGCCCGGCCGCCCGGGGAGTGCCGTGCCCTTCCCCGCCCCGGTTCCATTCATTGCGTCAGCTGCGGCCATGCCCCAATTCTGGCATTCCCCGCCCCATGCCGCGGCAGGAGCGCAGCGGTAGGCTTTCCTCAGCAACCAGATCCCGGGGGGACAGGAAAGCATGGATCCAAATAGCAATCCGTCGGACGCCGACGGCCCGGACACGGGGTCCGGCCCGGACCAAGGTCCGGACGGCGCACGCGACGGCGGCCGGCCCAAGCCGCCGCCTTGGCAGGTGCCGCAGCCGGAGCTGCGGCCGGAACTCCAGAAGCCCGACGCCGGGCCAGACGGATCGCCGCAGGAGCCGCCCGCCGTCGTCGACCCCTTTGCCCGCGAACACGCCAAACGGGCCGCGGAGGCCGCCCACCGGAAGAAGCGCTCGCAGCGGCGGACCGTGGTGGTGGGCCTGGGCGTCACGGCGCTGCTCGCCGGGACCATCACCGCGATCGTGGCGAGCCAGGAGAACGACGCCGACTACGCGCAGGTGTGCTTCAACGATGAGACCGGCGAGCGCGTGGAGGACGTCAACTGCGGCAGTTCCGAGGGCCGCGGCTCGGGTTTCTACGCCTGGTACTTCTACTCGCGCGGCTCCAGCGTCCCGGCCGTGGGCCAGAACCGCAGCACGTATCCGAACTACACGCGGACCATGCCCAGCGGTGCAAAAGCCTCCACCGGGTACAGCACCAAGGGCGGAACGGTGAGCCGCGGCGGCTTTGGCGGAAGCTCCAAGGGCGGCGGAAGCACGGGCAGCTGAGGATGAAGAGACTGGCAGTGGCACCGCGCCCGGACTGGAAGCAGAAGATCGAGGAACAGGGCCTGGTGTTTTCCACCACCACCATGCCCGACGGCCGCAAGATCGAATACTGGAACGAATCGGCCTACTACGAATTCACCATGGACGAGGTGGAAACGCTCGAGAAAACCGCCGAGGACATGCACCTCATGTGCCTGGAGGCGGCGAAATTCCTGGCCACCGGGGCGATGGGCGGGATCGGCATCGGCCAGCAGGCGCTGGAGCTCGCGGCCGAATCGCTGCAGGCCGGGGACATGGACATCTACGGCCGCTTCGATTTCATTTACGACGGCGCGGGCGGCCCCGCCAAGATGCTCGAGTACAACGCCGACACCCCCACCGGCCTGATCGAGGCATCCGTGGCGCAGTGGTTCTGGCTGCAAGACGTCTTCCCGGAAAAGGACCAGTGGAACGGCATCCATGAGGCCCTCATCCGGCAGTGGAAGAAGCTGCAGTACCGCACCGGCATGAGCACCCTGCACGTGGCGCATTCGGAGGCCGAGGAATCCGGCGAGGACTGGATGACGGCGGCCTACATGCGGGACGTAGCCAGCCAGGGCGGCTGGACGACGATCGGCATCAACATGTCGGACATCGGCTGGGACCCGAACCTGAACCGCTTCGTAGACCTGGACAACTTCATGATCAGCACCATGTTCAAGCTGTACCCGTGGGAGCTGATGATGAAGGAGCCGTTCGGCCACCGCCTGCTGCAGCGTGCCCATAACCCGCGCTGGGTGGAGCCGGCGTGGAAGATGCTGCTCTCCAACAAGGCGCTGCTGGCGGCCCTGTGGCACCTCTACCCGGGCCACGAAAACCTGCTGCCCGCCTATCTCAACGACCCCGGGCCGCTGACGGAATGGGTGGCGAAACCCCTGCACGGACGCGAAGGCGACAACATCCGCATCCACGCCCCCGGCATCGAGATCGACCAGCCCGGCAAGTACGGCCGCGAAGGCTGGTGCTTCCAGCAGTACCAGCAGCTTCCGGACTTCGACGGCAACCACCCGGTCCTCGGCCTATGGGTGGTGGACGGGGAATCGGTGGGCTGCGGCATCCGTGAATCGGACGGCCCGGTCACCGACTACTTCTGCCGCTTTGTGCCCAACACCATCGACGCACCGGCGCCGAACCTGGCACCGGCCACCAGCAACGGAGCCGCCCTGTGAGCATGGAAACCTCGACGTCGTCCGGCCGGCCCCAGCCCGGCGGCACCGTCCCTGCCAAGGGACTGCGGGCCGGGATCCTGGATCTCGGCGACTCGGTGATGCTGGGCCTGGCGTCGACGGCGCCGGTCTACTCGCTCGCGGCGACCCTGGGCCTGATCGTCGCCGTGAACGGGGACTACACTCCCCTGATCCTGGTGCTGGGCTTCATCCCGGTGCTGTTCATCGCCTACGCGTTCCGGGAACTGAACAGCGCCATGCCCGACTGCGGCACCACCTTCGTGTGGGCCCGGAAAACCTTCGGCCCCTGGGCGGGCTGGCTGGGCGGTTGGGGCGTGGCCCTGGCCGGCACGGTGGTGCTGGCGAACCTGGCCCAGGTGGCCGGGCAGTATCTGTGGCTCCTGGTCGGCGACGGTTCCCTGGCCGGCAACACCTGGCTGGTGACCGCCACCGGGGTGGCGTTCATCGCCCTGATGACGTTCGTGAACCACCGCGGCATCCGGCTGGGCGAACATGTGCAGCGCACCCTGACCTACGTGCAGTACATCTCGCTGGGCATCTTCGCCGTGGCCCTGATGGTCGGCATCGCCAACGGCGGGTCGGGTAATGCCACGCCGTTCACCTTCGAATGGTTCAACCCCACGGGCGCGTTCACGGACCCCGGCGCCGTGGTGCACGGTGCGTTGCTGGCCCTGTTTATCTACTGGGGCTGGGACACGTGCCTGGCCCTGAACGAGGAAACCGAGAACCCCGCAAAGACCCCCGGCCGCGGTGCAGTGATTTCGGCCTTCGTCCTGGTGGCGATCTACGTTTCCGTGGCCCTGCTGGTGATGATGTACGCGGGCTCCGGCGCCGAAGGTATCGGCCTGGGCAACAGCGAGAACGAATCCGATGTATTCCTGGCCATGAAGGACGTGGTGCTGGGTCCCTGGGGCTGGCTGATCGTCGTCGCGGTCCTGGCCTCGGTGCTGTCCTCCACGCAGACCACCATCCTGCCCACTGCGCGCGGCACCCTCTCGATGGGTGTTCACGGAGCCCTGCCGCCCCGCTTCGGGAAGGTCCACCCGCGCTACCAGACGCCCGGCTTCTCCACCCAGCTCATGGGCGCCGCGGCCGCCGCCTACTACATCGCCATGACGTTCCTCAGCGAGAACCTGCTGGCCGATTCCATCAGTTCGATCAGCCTGTTCATCGCTTTCTACTACGCCCTCACCGGCTTCGCCTGCGTGTGGTACTTCCGCGGCACGCTGCGCGGCTCCGCCCGGAACCTGTGGTTCCGCGGGATCCTGCCGCTGCTGGGTGCCGTGATGCTGGCCGCGGCGTTCTTCGTCTCCGCGGTGCAGATGTGGGACCCGGAGTACGGGGACACCATGATCTTCGGGGTGGGCGGCGCCTTTGTCAGCGGCGTTGTGCTGCTGCTCCTGGGCGTGGTGCTCGCCGTCGTGTGCCGTTTCCTGCCGGCCACCAGGGCCTACTTCGAAGCGAAAGCACTTCCGGCGAAGTAGTCAGGCGGCTACAGGCGCCGCTTCCTTGTGGGCGGCGTCCTTGCGGATCGTGGCACTGATGACGGCGGCCACGGTGCACATGGCGGCGGCGCCGACCCAGGCATAGGTGTAGTGCCCGGTGGCGTCGCGGACGAAGCCGGCTGCCACCGCCGCCGCGGCTGCGCCCAGCTGGTGGGCGGCGAACACCCAGCCGAACACGACGGACCCGTCCGCGCCGAAGACCCTGCGGCAGATCGCGGCAGTGGGCGGCACCGTGGCCACCCAGTCCAGCCCGTACACCACCACGAACACGATCATGCTCGGTTCCACCGTGGAGCCCAGCAGCAGCGGCAGCACCAGCAGGCCGATCCCGCGGAACTGGTAGTACACGGCCAAGAGGATCTTGGGGTTGAAGCGGTCGGTCAGCCAGCCGGAAGCGATGGTTCCCACGATGTCGAAGATCCCGACGACGGCCAGCAGCCCCGCCGCCGTCGTCTCCGGCATGCCGTGGTCGTGCGCCGAGGGGATGAAGTGGGTGCCGATCAGGCCGTTCGTGGTCGCCCCGCAGATCGCGAAACCCGCGGCGAGGCCCCAGAAGGTGCGCACCTTACTGGCGCGTTTGAGGACCTGCAGCGCGCGGACGGCGGCGTTCGTGGAGTCGCCGGCGGCCGCCGTCGTGACCGCCGGTTCCGCGGTCTCGGCACCGTACGGCAGGACGCCGACGTCGGCAGGAGAGTTCCGCAGCCAGCGCAGCACGAGCGGGACGACAGCGAGCGCGCCGGCCGCGATCAGCAGCGAGGCCCCGCGCCAGCCCGGGTCCTGTGCGAGGACGGCGATGAACGGCAGGAACACCAGCTGCCCGGCGGCGCTGCCGGCGGTGAGGATGCCAATCACCAGGCCGCGGCGCCTGGCGAACCAGGTATTGGCGATGGTCGCGGCGAAGACGAGGGCCATGGACCCGGTGCCCAGGCCGATCAGCAGCCCCCAGGTGAGCAGGATCTGCCAGGACTGGTTCACGAAGACCGTCAGTGCCGAGCCAAGCCCGATCAGGCACAGGGCGATGGCGGTCACGGCGCGGATGCCGAAGCGTTCCATGAGGGCCGCCGCGAAGGGTGCCGTGAGCCCGAACAGCACCAGGTTGATGCTCACCGCCAGGGAGAGGACCGTGGTGGACCAGCCGAACTCCGCCTGCAGCGGGACCATCAGCACGCCGGGTGCGGCACGGAAGCCCGCGGCGCCCACCAAGGCCAGGAAGGCCACGGCGGCCACGAACCACGCGGGGTGCAGGCGCCGGCGCCGGGACTTTTGGCTGGCTACCTCGGTGACGTCGGGCGCTGTCATGCAGGGATCTCCGTTTCGGTGGTCGAACTGTTGTCGGGTGCGGGTTCGGCGGACGTTGCTGCTGCGGCCATCTCCACGGGGGCGACGGCGAGCGGCAGCGGCTGCTCGCTCCGTTTGAGGCTGTGCCAGCTCGTGTTGGCCGCGCTCAGGGGTACTCCGCAATGGCTGCAGGTGTCGGCGGAGGAGGTGGTGCGTCCGCAGTCGGTGTGGATGACGCGCACGTGGGAGACCTCATTGGGCGCGTCCAGGTGCTTCTCGGCCCAGATAATGATCGCGTTGAGCACGGGCAAGGAATCCTCGCCCTTCGGCGTGAGGACATACTCCTGCCGGGTCCGGTTTCCGTCCTGGTAGGGGCGCTGCGCCAGCAGGCCGGCCTCCAGCAGCCAGCCGAGGCGCTTGCTGAGGACGGTGTCCGCTATTTCAAGCCGCTGTTTGATGGCATCGAAGCGGCCGTTGCCGAAGAAGACCTCCCGCAGGACCAGGCTCCCCCACGGGTCGCCGAGGACATCCAGGCCGCGGGCCAGGCTGCAGGTGCGCGCGGACCAGTCGGAACGAAGAGGCATGGCACGATCGTAGTTGGCTTGCTTCAAGAAAGCCAGCACGCCCAAGCCGGCGCACAACACTCCGGTGTCGGGACGGTTGCCGGTTGATGTACGCGAAATACACCAAGGCTTCACCCGAAGCGTCTACTTTGGTGGGGCTGGACCTTATCTACGAAAGGCAATCCGATTATGGCAACGCATGACCCCGAGATGATGAAACGTTCAACCGCCGACAGTGGCTCGGCCGCTGACGCCGCCGCCAGGGGATTCTCCCGCCGCGGTTTCCTGGGCGCCACGGCCGCCGCGACGGCGCTGGCCGCCGCCGGCTCGCTGCTGCCGCCCTCCGTGCAGGCCGCCATGGCCAAGCCGGTCCCGCCGGGAAACCTGCAGTCCATCAAGCACGTCATCATCCTCATGCAGGAAAACCGTTCCTTCGACCACTACTACGGCTCGCTGCGCGGCGTCCGCGGCTACGGCGACAAGTCCGTCACCCGCCTGCCCAACGGCAAGTCCATGTTCGAACAACCGCGCGCCACCGGCGAAACCGTGCTGCCGTTCTCGCTCCGCAAAGCCGCGGAGCTCGCCGGCCGCCCGGACTCGGACATCCAATACCTCGGCGACCTGGACCACTCCTTCAACGGCACCACCGCGGCCTGGAACAACGGCTGGTGCGACAAGTGGATCCCGGCCAAGAGCGCCTCCACCATGACCTTCTATGAGCGTTCAGACATCCCGCTGCAGTACGAGCTGGCGGACACCTTCACCATCTGCGATGCCTACCACTGCTCGGTCAACGGCTCCACCAACCCCAACCGCAACTACCTCTGGAGCGGCACCACCGGCACCGAAAAGGCCACCGGCAAGCGCGCCGTCACGAACGCCGCCTACAGCTACGACCACGCCGGCTACGACTGGACCACCTATCCGGAGCGCCTGGAGCAGGCCGGTGTGTCCTGGCGGATCTACCAGGACTGGGACAACTTCACCGACAACGCGGTGGAGTACTTCGACACCTTCAAGGCGATCGGCCACAAGATGCTGGACGCCGTGGACGGGGACCTGCGCACCACGGAAGAGTTCTACGACTCGCTGCACGCCAAGACCCCGGAAGAGCAGGAACGGCTCCTTGCCCAGCTGGAAGCCGGCCGCGGGCTGCTGACGGACGCCGAGAAGCTCCTCTTCGACAAGGCCATGTTCCGCGGCCGCCCGGACACGCTCCTGCAGCGCCTCGGCGCGGACATCGAGGGCGGCACCCTGCCGAAGGTCAGCTGGCTGGTCCCCTCCGCCGCCGACTCCGAGCACCCCGGCGCGTCCACCCCGGTGGGCAGCGCCAACTTCGTCTACCGGCTCCTGGACATCGTGGCCAGCCACCAGGAAACCTGGGACAGCACGGCCATCTTCCTCAACTTCGACGAGAACGACGGCTACTTCGACCACGTCCCGCCGCCCGTGCAGCCCCGCCCGGCCTCCGGCGAAGCCACGGACTGGACCACGGCCCGCCCCATCGGCCTGGGGCCGCGCGTGCCCATGACCGTCGTCTCGCCATGGACGATCGGCGGCTTCGTCAGCTCCGAGGTCTTCGACCACACCTCGGTGCTCCGCTTCCTGGAAGCATGGACCGGCGTGCAGGAACCCAACATTTCTGCCTGGCGCCGCGAAGTCTGCGGCGATCTCACCGGCGTCTTCAACTTCGCCACCGCCGGCACCCCGCCGCTGCTGGACCACCCGGGTCCGGTCCCCGCGAAGATCAGCCGCTGGCGTCCTGTTCCGCCGGCCGTGCAGGTGGCGCCGATCCAGGAAGACGGCACCCGCCCGGCACGTCCGCTGCCGTACCGGCCCGGAACGTCCGCCGCTGTGACCGCCGACGGCGTCGTGCTGTCCCTGCGCAATGGCGGCACCCGCTCGGCCCACTTCGCCGTGTACGGCTACGCGGGCGAGCTCGCCGAACCGCGGCACCTCGACGTCAAGGGCAGCGAGGCACTCACCCTCGCGGCGCCGTCGGGCAGCTTCGACCTGATCGTCACCGGACCCAACCGCTACCAGTACGAGCTGAAGGGCTCGACGGCGGGGGCGGCGGCCGGCGTCGACGTTTCAGTCATCACGCGCGAAGGCAGCGACGTGGTGCTGGACCTGCGCAACAACGGCTCCAAGACGGTGACGCTCCGGCTGGGCTCGCTGCAGTACAAGCAGCTGGGCGCAACGGTGAAGCTGAAGCCCGGCAGCTCGAAGACCCTGGCCTGGGCGACCCTGAAGGGCTGGTACGACATCGAGGTCACTGCTGCCGAGGACACTTCGTTCCGGCGCCGGCTGACCGGCTGCGAGGAAAACGGCAAACCCGGCATCTCCGGCTAGCCTTCCTGACCTTGTTTGGCGCAGGACGGCCGCGGCACCACCGGAGTTTCCGGGGTGCCGCGGCCGTTGCGCTTCGCAAAGCAGGGTCAGGCCGAACGGACTGCCCCGGTGGGCGCCGCGCCGATTCCCGTCCGGGCCGGGCAGTACGCGAAGGCCCAGTACACGAGCAGGGCAATGCCGCACAGCACTCCGAGGCTGGACACCGCCAACTGGAACTGCGTTTCCACACCCTTGCCCCATTCCGCGGCACCGGCCAGCACCGCAATGTTCTTCGGGGTGAGGTAGAAGGCAATGGTCGAACAGGCCACGATGAACCAGCCGGCCCGGCGCATCCTGCCTTGGCGGGACGGCACGCGGTGCATCGCGAAGGCCATGCTCGGCAGGGCAACAGCCACCCAGACCCAGTGATGGGACCACGAAACCGGGCTGATCAGCAGCATCAGGACGGCTGTGGCCGAGACAGCGATGAAATTCTCGTCAGCGTCCAGCGCCCACTTGATGACCAAGGCGGTGAGGGCGACCAGCGCAAGCGAGAGCGCCGCCCAGTCGAGGGTGGTCTGGGCGGAATCCGGCAAACCGAAGTGGAGCAACAAGCCTTTCAGGGAGAGGTTGTCCACGAACTCCGGCTGCCCGATTCTTCCGGTATCCGGCAGGATCTTCGTCCAGAAGGCCAGGGACGCCTGCGGCAGGACAGCCCACGCAGCGGCGATGGACCCGAAGAAGCCCGCAGCCATCCAGGCGAGCGCCTTGAAGTCACGCCGCACCAGGAAGTACAGGCCAAAGACCAAGGGCGTGAGTTTCACTCCGGCGGCGAGCCCGATCAGGAGACCTGCCGGCCAGCGTATCTCCCCGGCGCGCACCTTCCCGTGCAAAGCGAAGTCCGCCAGGATGACGCCCATGAGGATGATGTTGATCTGGCCGAACACGAAGGTGTCGCGCCACGGTCCGAGGAGCAGGATGGCCCCTGTCCCCAGGGCCGCGGTGGTCCTGCATCGGTAATCGGCGAACGCCGCACGCCAGGTCTTCATCCCGAAGTAGTGGCGGGACAGCCAGGCCGCCACCACGGCGGCGCCGAGCAGCGCCGAAAGAATGAAGACCATGCTGCCGGTCCCGAAGCCCATGGTTGCCGGCCCGGCAAACAGCACGGCGGCAAACGGCGGGTACGTGAAAGGCAGTCCGTCCCGGGGAGCGTAGAGGCTCTCACTGCTCTCCAGGACCCGGCTGCCGCCGTAGTAGTAGACCTCGAAATCGTTCAGGAACGGACGGTAGTCCTTGTAGAGGAACCAGACGGCGGCCGCGAGGATCACCCCGGCAATGGCAGTCAGGACCCACCCGCGGCCTTGTTGCGCAGAGACAGATTCAGGCATTCCCCTAGCCGCTGATCGCGGCGAACGCCTGCTCGAGGTCCGCGATCAGGTCTTCCGCGTCCTCGATGCCGCACGAAAGGCGAAGCAGGTTGACCGGCACGGCCAGCTCGGTGCCCTTCACGGAGGCGTGGGTCATCTCCGAGGGGTAGTTCATGAGGGACTCGATGCCGCCCAGGGACTCGGCCAGGGTGAACACCTTGGTGTTTTCCGCAACGGTGCGGGCCGCGGCCTCCCCGCCCTTGAACTGCACGGAGACCATGCCGCCGAACTTCTTCATCTGCTTCTTAGCGAGCTCGTGCCCCGGGTGATCCGGCAGGCCGGGATACAGCACGGCCTCCACCTCGGGGCGCTGCAGCAGCCATTCGGCCACGGCCTGGGCGTTCTCGCTGTGCCGGTCCATCCGCACGCCGAGGGTCTTCAGGCCGCGGGTGGTCAGGAACGCGTCCATCGGTCCGGACACCGCGCCCACGGCGAACTGCACGAAGCCGATCTTCTCGGCCAGTTCCGCATCGTTGACGACGACGGCGCCGCCCACCACGTCCGAGTGCCCGCCGATGTACTTCGTGGTGGAGTGGACCACGACGTCGGCACCCAGGGCGAGCGGGTTCTGCAGGTACGGGGACGCGAAGGTGTTGTCGACCACCAGGAGGGCTCCGGCGTCGTGCGCGACGGCGGCGAGCGCCTCGATGTCGGTGATCCGCATCATCGGGTTGGACGGGGTCTCCACCCACACGATCCGGGTTTTATGCGCCGCAACCGCGGCACGCACGCCGTCCAGGTCGGACATGTCCACCGGGGTGTTCCCGATGCCCCATTCGCCCAGCACGCGGTTGATAAGCCGGTAGCTTCCGCCGTAGGCGTCGTTGCCGAGCACGATGTGGTCCCCGGGGCGGGCGATCGCCCGGATCAGGGAGTCCTCGGCGGCGAGGCCGGAGCTGAAGCTGAAGGCGTGGCTGCCGCCTTCGAGCGCGGCGAGCTGTTCCTGCAGGGAGTCGCGGGTGGGGTTGCCGCCGCGGCCGTACTCGTAGCCGTCGCGCAGCCCGCCGATGCCGTCCTGTGCGTAGGTGGAACTGAAGTGCAGCGGCGGCACCACCGCACCGGTGCGGGGCTCGAAGTCCTGGCCGGCGTGGACGGCACGGGTGTTGAAACCTGCTTCATGGGCAGACATGGGTACTCCTCGTGTTGCGGGAAAAATTCAGTGGCTGAGGTAGGCGAGCAGGTCGTGGCGGGTCAGGATGCCCACCGGGGCGCCGACGAAGGTCACCATCACGGTGTCCACGTCGGAGAGCAGCTCGCGGGCAGCGGAGATAGTCTCCAGGGAACCGATCACCGGCAGCCGCTCCCCCATGTGTTCGGAGATCTTGTCCGTCAGTTTCGCCTCGCCGCGGAACAGCTTGCTCGTCAGCGAGCGTTCGTCCACGGCACCCAGCACTTCGCCCATCACCACGGGCGGTTCCGCCGACAGCACCGGGATGTGGGAGACGCCGAACTCGGTCATGATGTTGATGACATCGCGCACGGACTCATTGGGGTGGATGTGGACCAGGTCCGGCAGCTCGCCGGTCTTGGACTTGAGGACCTCGCCCACCGAGGACTCCTCGCCGCCAGAGAGGAAGCCATACGAGCGCATCCACTGGTCGTTGAAGATCTTGGCCAGGTAGCCGCGGCCGGAATCCGGCAGGATCACGACGACGACGGCCTCCTCGGGCAAGTCCTTCGCCACCTTGAGCGCGGCCACCACGGCCATGCCCGAGGAGCCGCCGACCAGCAGGCCTTCTTCGCGGGCCAGCCGGCGGGTCATCTCGAAGGAGTCGCCGTCGCTGACCGCGATCACGTCGTCGGGGACGGTCTTGTCGTAGTTCTCCGGCCACATGTCCTCGCCCACGCCCTCGACGAAGTACGGCCGGCCGGTTCCGCCCGAGTACACCGAGCCCTCGGGGTCCGCACCGATCACCTTGACCCGGCCGCCGTCGGCCTCCGGGCGGTCCGCCGAAACCTCTTTGAGGAAGCGGCCGGTACCGGTGATGGTGCCTCCGGTGCCGGCGCCGATCACCACGTGGGTGACCAAGCCGTCCGTGTCCCGCCAGATTTCCGGGCCGGTGCTTTCATAGTGGCTGCCGGGGGCGGCGGGGTTGGAGAACTGGTCAGGCTTGTAGGCGCCGGGGATTTCGGTGACCAGCCGGTCCGAAACACCGTAGTAGCTCTGCGGGCTGTCCGGGGCCACGGAGGTGGGGGTCACCACCACTTCGGCGCCGTAGGCCTGCAGCACGGCGCGCTTGTCCTCGCCGACCTTGTCCGGGACCACGAAGATGCACTTGTAGCCCTTCTGCTGCGCCACCAGGGCCAGCCCGACGCCGGTGTTGCCGGAGGTGGGCTCAACGATCGTGCCGCCGGGCTTGAGCTTGCCGGTGCGCTCGGCCTCCTCGATCATCTTCACCGCGATCCGGTCCTTGATGGATCCGCCGGGGTTGATGTACTCGAGTTTCACCAGGACGGTGGCCTTGATGCCCTCGGTAACGTGCTTGAGCTTGATGAGCGGCGTATTGCCTATGAGGTCCAAAACGGACTCGGCGTACTTCATGGGTACCAAGTTACCGCCTCGGCAAGGAAGGGCGGGCGTGGACCTGCCCGGGCTTCCATCCGGCGTCACTTGCCGGCGGAGTCATCCGTCTGCCAGAGGCCCAGGATGTTGCCTTCGGTGTCCTTGAAGTACGCGTACCAGCCCATTCCCGGAACGGCGTCCTTGCCCTTGTGGACGGTGCCGCCCGCGGACTCGACCTGCGCCAGGGCGGCGTCGATGTCCTCGACGTCCACGGTGAGGACCGGGGTCTGCAGTTCCGCCGAGCGGGTGAACAGAGCGCCGTTGATGACGCCCGGCGAGTTGGGCAGGCCGGTTTGCTCGTCGGACGGCGTGGTGAGGGCGATGGTGTAATCGAGCTCCGGCATGTAGTTGAGCGTCCAGCCGAACGCCCCCTGGTAGAAGTTGTTGGCCCGCTCGGAGTCTTCGGCGGGAATTTCGAAATGTACTACTCCACCCATTGCGTTCTCCTGCATAAGTTTCGGGAAAGGCGCGGGCACCCGCGCCACACCGGGAGTCTAGCCGCGCGGTTCGCGGGGC
The DNA here is from genome assembly GCF_900099975.1 of Arthrobacter cupressi. Classification (GTDB taxonomy): domain Bacteria; phylum Actinomycetota; class Actinomycetes; order Actinomycetales; family Micrococcaceae; genus Arthrobacter; species Arthrobacter cupressi. Next base: position 5,965 of record NZ_FNEI01000020.1, on the reverse strand, counting down.
GTAAGGGTCCCCGGAAACATACCGTCGGTCCCCCGTGGGACGATGGATCCATGACGATAGCCAGCGCCCCTGCCGCCGCAGCGGCTGCGGCGGACGCCTCCGTGCGCTGGCATCCCGGGGGGCCGTTCAACCTTTTGCAGAGCCTGGGAATCCTCATGCGAGGCAACGGCGATCCGTCCTTCGCCAACCGCCCGGACGGGCTGTGGATCGCGTTCACGACGCCGGACGGTCCCGCCACCTTGCGGCTCACCGCCGCCTCCGGTCCGGACTGTCATGTGGATGCCCAGGCCTGGGGGCCGGGCGCGGGGTCCGCGATCTCCGGGGTGCCGCGGCTGCTGGGAGGGGACGACGACTGGTCCGGTTTCGACGAGCCTGCCTTCCATGCGGGACTCCCCCGCCTTGTCATTGAGGCCCGGCGCCGGAACCCGGGCCTGCGCCTGCCCGCCACCGGTCGGGTGGTGGACTCCCTTGTGCCCACCATCCTGGAGCAGAAGGTCACCACCATCGAGGCCCGCCGCGGCTACCGCTATCTCATGTACCGCTACGGAAGCCCGGCTCCGGACGCGGGCCGCCGCGCGCCGTCGGGCCTTCTGCTCGCCCCCACCGCCGCACAGTGGCTGGGCATCCCGTCCTGGGAGTGGCACAAGGCGGGCGTGGGACCGCAGCGCTCGGCCACGGTGATGCGGGCGCTGCGCTCGGCGTCAGCCTTGGAACGGCTGGCGTTGCTGGACTCTGTGGAGGCCGGCGCGAAGCTGCAGACCATTCCGGGCATCGGTATCTGGACAGCGGCAGAGGTTCTGCAGCGCACCCACGGCTGCCCGGACTCGATCGCGGTGGGCGACTACCATCTGGCGTCCTATGTGGGCTACGCCCTCACCGGGAAGAAGACGGACGACGCCGGCATGCTCGCCCTGATGGAGCCGTGGCGCGGGCACCGGCAAAGGGTGGTCCGGTTGCTGGGCCTCAGTGGCTTCCGGAAACCGGCGTTCGGCCCGCGGATGACCATCCAGGACCACCGCGGGCACTGACCTTTTCACACCAACCGGTAAGGTGAAGGCCATGACTTCCCCTATTGACCTGCAGGCCACCTTCATCCCCAACGACGGCGAATTCTTCCGCGTGAAGCTCGCGCTGGAAATCGCGATCGACGAGGTGGTCAACGAGCCCGGCTGCATCCGCTACGAGTTGACGGAAGCCACCGAGGAGAAGCTCGTGCTCACCGAACAGTGGGCTTCGGAAGAAGACCTGGCGAAGCACTCCAAGGGCATCGCCGTGCAGGACCTCAACGAATCCCTCAGCGCGCTGCTGGCCGAGCCCGTCAAGGTCGAGCGCCTCTAAGTTCCCTGCTTAAAGCAATCGACTGCTCCGTAACTGTCGTTCTGAGGGTTCAAAACGACAACCACGGAGCAGTCGATTGCCTTAACTAGGAGTTTTCGGCGCGCATCTTCGCCACGTGCGCGTGGACCTCTTCCATGTCCAGGCCCTTGACGGCTTCGATGACCTGCTCCAGCTGCGGCCCGTTCAGGGCGCCGGGCTGGGAGAACACCAGCACCTTTTCGCGGAAGGCCATGAGCGTGGGGATCGAGGAGATTCCCGCCTCGGCGGCAAGCTGCTGCTCGGCCTCGGTGTCCACCTTGGCGAAGAAAACGTCCGTGTGTTTCTCCGAGGCGGCCTTGAACGTCGGGGCGAACTGGCGGCAAGGTCCGCACCATTCGGCCCAGAAATCGACCAGGACAATGTCGTTGCCCTCAATGGTTGCTGCGAACTGTTCGCCGGTGATGTCAACTGTAGCCATGCTCCCACGGTACGCGACACGGGGTGCCGCCGTCGCCCCTGTTCGCTACCCGGCGAAGCGGGAATAAAAGCCCGACGGCGGCCTCTTGCCAGTCATTGAACAACTGTTTAGTGTATTAAACATGCGTTCAGCAGCTGAGGATCTCAGCACCCGCGCCCGCATCCGGGACGCGGCCATCGTCCTGTTCGGCAGGGACGGTTTCGCGCGCACCACCATCCGTGGGGTCGCCGCCGAATCGGGCGTGAGCCCGGGCCTGGTGATCCACCACTTCGGCAGCAAGGACGGCCTCCGCGAAGCCTGCGACCGGCACGTCATCGCCGAGACCGGGGAACAGGGCCTCCGCAAGGCCCACCCCGAATCCGCCGGCCGGCAGATCCAGGACTACCTGGCCGATCCCGGCCAGTACGCCACGGAAATCGCCTACATCCGGCAGTCCCTCGGCGACGACTCGGAGGCTGGCCACGCCTTCTTCGCTGCGATCGTGCGGCAGACCAAGTCGATCATCGAGGCCGGGATCGCCGCCGGCACCATCCGTGCGTTCGAGGACGTCGATGCCACCGCCGTCGTGGTGGCCAGCAACAGCCTGGCCATGCTGGTGCTCGGCAAGCACGCCGCCCGGGTCCTGGGCACCAGCGAACTCGGCGCGGACATGCTGCGTTCGCTCACCGTCCCGGCCCTGGACCTGTACACCCACGGCTTCTATGCGGACACACGCTTCCTCGATGCTGCCCGCACGGCGCTGCAGGCGCCAGCCGGCAGCGCCGGAACCTCAGGCTGAAGAAAAGGGGAAACCATGGAATCGGCAATCACGGTCGAGGGCCTGCGGAAAAGTTTCGGGTCCCGCGAGGTCCTGCACGGGATCGACTTCCAAGTGCAGGCCGGGTCGGTCTTCGGCGTCATCGGCCCGAACGGCGCCGGCAAGACCACCACCATGCGCTGCCTGCTGGACATCATCCGGCCCAGCGCGGGCACGCTCCGCGTGCTGGGCCAGGACCCCCGCCACGGCGGCCCGGGCCTGCGCCGGCGCATCGGATACCTGCCCGGCGAACTCACGCTGGAGGCCAGGGTCACCGGCCGGCGGCTCCTGGACCACTACGAAGCGGTCAGCGGCCCCGTGAGTCCGGGCCGGATCGACGAACTCGCCGAACGCCTCAACCTGGACCTGGATCGGCACACGCGCAAGCTGTCCAAGGGCAACAAGCAGAAACTCGGCCTCATCCAGGCCTTCATGCACGAGCCCGAACTCCTTGTCCTGGACGAACCCACCAGCGGCCTCGACCCCCTGGTCCAGCAGGAATTCCTGGCCATGGTCCAGGAAGCCCGCGACCGCGGCCAGACGGTGTTTCTCAGCTCCCACGTGCTGAGCGAGGTGCAGCAGGCGGCGGACGAGGTCGCCATCCTGCGGGACGGCCGGATCGTCACTGTCGCCACCGTCGACGCCCTGCGGGAAAGTGCGGTGCGGCACCTGCGGTTCACGGCGAGCGGGATAACAGCGGACGACGCCGGCGCGCTGCTGGGCCGGGTGCCCGGCGTCGGCGGCGTCGAGGTACTCACGGCGGGAGACGGCGTCGAACTGACCGCGGTGCTGGAAGGCAGCATCGGGCCGCTGGTGCAGGCGCTCTCCAGGCTGGAGCTGACGGACCTGGTCCTGGAGGAACCGGACCTGGAGGAATCGGTGCTCAGGCTATATGGCAACAACGGCAATGGCCGGCGGGGCAATGGGTCCCGCAGGCGCGAACCGCAGGAGGAAGGAAGCAGCCATGCGTAGTCCCATGCCGCTTTTCAGGCGGGCCTTCGTGGATTCCTGGCGCTCCACCCTGGGCTGGGCGGCCGGACTCGCCGGAGCGATCCTGCTCTACCTGCCCATCTATCCGTCCATTGGCGGCAGCGCCCAGATGCAGGAGATGATCAACGCCCTGCCGCCGGAAATGACCAAGGCCCTGAACTATGACCAGATCGCCTCCGGTCCCGGTTACACCCAGGCCACGGTGTTTGGGCTGATCGGCTTCCTGCTGATGACCATCGCCACGGTGTCCTGGGGTGCGGCCGCGGTGGGCGGCGACGAGGAGTCCGGCCAGCTTGAGCTCACACTCGCGCACGGGGTCACCCGCATGCAGCTTGTCTGGGAGCGCGCCCTCGCCATGTTCCTGCGGGTGGTGTTGCTGGCGGTCCTGGTCTTCGTGCTGATCCTGGCGCTCAACGATTCGGCGCACCTGTCCATCGACTCCATGCACCTGTTCGGCGCCGCCGTCGAATTCGCCGGCCTGGCCCTGCTGAGCGGCACCGCGGCCCTGTTTGTCGGTGCCCTGAGCGGGCGGAAGGCGTACGGGCTGGCGGCCGGCGCCGCCGTCGGCGTCCTGGGGTACGTCTTCAACGCGGTGGGGCGGCAGAGTCCCGACCTGGACTGGCTCCTCGACCTCTCGCCGTACCACTGGGCCTACGGGAACTCCCCGGTGGCCAACGGTGCCGACTGGGCCTCGGCCGGCTGGCTTTGGGGCATCTCCGCGGGGCTCGTGCTGCTCAGCTCGCTGGCGCTGCAGCGCAGGGATGTTGGCAGTTAAGTCGTTCCCGACGTCGGGAGTTGCCTTGGGAGCTTAGCTCCAGGCGTGCGGGGCGGGCCTTCGGGCGCCCGGAAGGGCGTTGTTTTCCCGCCACTCATGGATCCACTCCGGGAGCTCAAGGGAGGCCGGCGGGGCGCCGAACTCGGCCAGGATGTCCTCCTGGCTGACCGGCCGGCCGTTCTCGACCAGCCGGGTGGCGATATGGGCGCGGGCATAGATTTCGCCGTCGGCCACCATGCGCTGCTCGAAGTAGATCGCCTTGGAATCGAGGCCGATGATCCGGGACTCGATGGTGTAGCGCTGCCATAGCTGGAGGGACTTCCGGAAGGCGATGGTCTCTCCGGAGACCACCGGGGTCCAGCCGCGGCGCCGCATCCTTTCCCAGATGCCTGCACGGACCATCAGGTCGAAGCGTCCCAGGTCCATCAGCGAGAAGTACATGCCGTTGTTGACGTGCATCGCGATGTCGATGTCGGTGGGCAGGACCCGCAGCGGAAGGGAGGACTCGTCCCACACCTTTAGGCGGTTCCGCCTTGCAGAGGTGAACAGCAGAAGGAGGGTTCGCAGAAGCAGGTGCATTCCCCAATGCTACTCGCCGGTAACATTGCTCGCCAACGACCCCGTCGGCGCCACCGGCGGGGTTCAACCCGGCACCACGTGGCCCTAGGATGCCCGTATGACGCAAGCACGCTACCGGGACCTGGCCGAGTGGCCGCTGATGGCCACCGCCCTGGTCTTCCTGGCGGCTTACGCGTGGCAGGTGGTCGCCCGCCTGGAAGGTGAAGCGGCAGCACCGTTCGAAGTGGTCATGTGGGCCACCTGGGCGGTCTTCGTGGCGGACTACCTCATCAACCTCGGCCTCGCCCCCGACCGCGGGCGCTGGTTCATCTGGAACCTCCACGAATTGCTGATCGTGGCACTGCCGTTCTTCCGGCCGCTGCGGCTGCTCCGCTTGGTCACGGTGCTCTCCGTGCTGCACCGCAGCGTGGGCGACACCCTCCGCGGCAGGGTCGTCACATATGTGGCAGGTTCGGCCGCCCTGCTCGTCCTGGTGGGCTCCCTGGCCGTGCTGGACGTGGAACAGCATGCACACGACGCGAAGATCCTCACCCTGGGCGATGCCGCGTGGTGGGCGATCACCACGATTACCACGGTGGGCTACGGCGACCTCTACCCGGTGACTCCCCTGGGCAGGCTGGTTGCCGCAGCACTGATGATGAGCGGCATCGCCGTGATCGGCGTCGTCACCGCGTCGATCGCCTCGTGGCTGGTGCAGCGGATCGAACTGAACACTGAAGCGGCCGTCACGGCCTCCGAAGAGCCCGTGCGCAGCGAATTGGCAGAGTTGCTGGACGAGGTGGCGGCCCTGCGGCGCGAGATCGCTGAGTTGCGGGGACGGGGCGGGGGCATCGTGGAGACTACAGGCCCGGAGCGTGGCTAGGAGTTTCAGGGGATTCAGGGCAAAGAAAAATCCCCGGAACCTATGGTTCCGGGGATTTCATTTGGTGGCAGATGAGGTGTGTGATTTCAGGACATCGTTTACACCTGTGGCGGGACATCGTTGACGGGTGATAGTTGACTGCTGTGGCGGGACATCGTTGACGGTCTC
>NZ_FNEI01000004.1 GCF_900099975.1 Arthrobacter cupressi | reverse complement strand
CGGAACGGGTAACAAGGTTACGGCGGTCATAGCGTGGGGGAAACGCCCGGTCCCATTCCGAACCCGGAAGCTAAGACCCACAGCGCCGATGGTACTGCACCCGGGAGGGTGTGGGAGAGTAGGACACCGCCGGACAACCATTCACGAAGGGCCCTGACCACGACGGTCAGGGCCCTTCGCATTTAACAACACACGGCAAGACGACCCGCCGGCACAGCCGGCCAGGCGGCGCCCCGCAGACGGACTAGCCGGCGAAGAAGGCGGCCAGCTCCGTGATGAGCCGGTCCGGTGCCCGGTTGGCGCCGTCGTGCCCGTATCCGGGGAGGATGGTGTAGCTGGACCCGGACAGGACGTCGTGGATCTGGCCGCAGGCCACACCGAAGTAGGCGGGGCTCTTTTCGCCGACGACGATCAGGGTTTCAAGGGGGAGCTCCAGGAAGGGCTCGGCGGGCATGTCCGCCGCGATGACGGCCTTGATTTCGCGCACCCCGGCCTGCATCAGTTCACGCATCTGTTTGCCCATGTGCGTCCCGGCGGTCAGCTTGTTCGCGAGCGTGAGCATGGACAGCGGCATCCGCGAAAAGGCGCCCTCGGTCTCCACGCCCTTCACCAGCACGGCGAGCCCGCGGTCGAAGTCTCCCGCCGCCGTCGCGCGCTCATATTCGACTGTCCAGTCGGCCTTGACGCTGTGGTTGACCGACACGGCGGGGTCGTACACGGCCAAGCGCTCCACGGGCAGCGTCCGCGCCGCATGCAGCGCCACGGCGCCGCCGAAGCTGTGCCCGAACACGTCCGTGCTTCCCGTGTGCTTCATGACCGCTGCGAGGTCGCGGATGTCGACGTCGAGCGTGTAGTCCGCAGGCTGCGGCGAGGAGCCGCCACGCCCGCGGCGGTTGAAGGTGTGGACGGGCCGGCTGAGCGCCGCGCTGAGTTTCTGCGCGAACTTCGTGTAGTCCGCGGCGGTCACCATCGAAGCCGGCACGACGACGACGCCGTTGCCTTTGGAACCTGCTTCTCCGCCGGTGGTGAAGACCTCAAGGGTCGCGCCGTCGGGGGTGGTGATCTTCTCGCTCGTCATGGCTTGAGCCTAACGGAGCTACCTGAACGTCGACAGTGCGCAACGCTGCCGGCGGTTCCCGCCTACGCCCGGAAGTAGCAGGCGATGTCCGTGACGAGTTCCTTCACCGCGGCCGGTACCGAACCGTGCTCGCATTTGGGTGAGAGTTTGAGCTCGCTTCCAGGGACCGCTGCGTGCAGGCGTTCGGCCGTGACCTTGTAGTACCCGGGACTCTTCGCGCCGACGAGGAAGCAGGTGCCTGCAGGCAGGCCCGTGAATTCGGCGGCCCTAAGCGGGTCCTCCATGGCGGCTTTCAGTTCGCCGACGGCGGTGGGCATGAGTGCGCGGAACAGCCGGTTGGCTGTGGTCCGGGACGTGATGGCCAGGAGCGCTGCCAGCACGGGTTCCGGGATGCGGTCCAGCGCACTGCCCGGTGAAAGCCCCTTCTTGGCCCGGGCCATGGCCAGGCCGGGACGGCCCGCCTCGAGTGCTTCCTCGAAGCCGGAAAGCCAGGCGGTGTCGATGCTTCCCTCAATGTTCACGGCGGCGTCGTACACGGCAAGTTTGGCAGCCTCGTGCCGGCTGCCCGCGAACTCCGCCGCGGCATTGAGCACCACGGATCCGCCCAGGCTGTGCCCGAAGATGCTGCGGCCACCGGTGTTGTCCAGTACGGTGCGGACGTCGGCGATTTCCGTGGCCATCGAGTAGCCCGGGGGCTGTTCGCTGGACTTTCCGCGGCCGCGCCTGTCGTAGACGTCCACAGCCCAGCCATCTCCCAGGCCGGACGCCAGCGCCATCGCAAACGGACGGTAGATCAAGGCCGTGAGGAAGGCTCCGCCGACAACCAGAACCCGGCGCTGCGGAGGTGCCCCGGCGGTGCCATAACTGTAGAGCGCCAGCCGCCCGCCGTCGTGGGTCTCCAGGGTGCGTTCTTCCATTCGTGCCAGTCTAAATGGCCGCCCGGCTCCCTCCCGCCCGCTCCGCAGGGCGCGGCCCGCGGCTCCGCTAGAATTAAGCCTTGTGACTTCAGAAAACACCCCCTCCACAGAGCCCGCAGACGCAAGCGAACAGATGCGCATCCGCATGGAGAAGCGGAACAAGCTGATCGAGCGCGGCGGCGAAGCCTACCCGGTGGGTGTTGAGCGGACGCATTCGCTCGCGGAGGTCCGCGAAAAGTACGGGCACCTCCAGGCGGACGAAACTACCGGCGACACCGTGGGGATCACCGGACGCGTCGTGTTCGTCCGCAACACCGGCAAGCTCTGCTTTGCCACGCTCCAGGAAGGCGGCGCGGACGGCAAGGGCGTCCGGCTCCAGGCGATGCTGAGCCTGGCCAATATCGGCGAGGAGGGCCTGGCCGACTGGAAGGCCCTGGTGGACCTGGGCGACCACGTCTTCATCAGGGGCGAAGTCATCTCCTCGCGCCGCGGCGAGCTTTCGGTCATGGCCGACTCCTGGTCCATGGCCTCCAAGGCGCTGCGCCCGCTGCCGGTGCTGCACGCCGGGCTGAATGAGGAAACCCGGGTGCGCCAGCGCTACGTGGACCTCATCGTCCGCGACGAAGCCCGCGAGATGGTCTACACCCGTGCCGCCATCACCCGCTCCGTCCGCGACACCCTGGACCGCCACGGCTACGTCGAGGTGGAAACCCCTATCCTCCAGTTGGTCCACGGCGGCGCCACCGCCCGCCCGTTCGAGACCCACATGAACGCCTTCGACCAGAAGATGACCCTGCGCATCGCCACGGAACTCTTCCTCAAGCGCGCCGTGGTGGGCGGCATCGACCGTGTCTACGACATGGGCCGGGTGTTCCGCAACGAAGGCGTCGACTCCACGCACAGCCCGGAATTCACCACGCTGGAATGCTACGAAGCCTGGGCCGACCAGTTCGTCATGGCAGAGCGCATGAAGGAAATCGTCCTCAATGTGGCCGATGTGGTGGGCACCCGCACCATCCAGACCGAAGCAGGCGAGATCAACCTCGACGGCGATTGGGCCTGGTTGGGCGTATACCCGGGCCTTTCCGAGGCGGTCGGTGAGGAGATCACCCCGGACACGCCTCTTGAGCGGCTCCTTGAGATCGGTGACGCGCACGGTGTAAAGACTGACGCATTGTGGACGCAGGAGAAGGCGGTGGTGGAGCTGTTCGGCGAGATCGTCGAACCGACCCTGCTGAACCCGACTTTTGTTTACGACTACCCGCCGTCGGCGCAGCCGCTCGCCCGCCCGCACCGTGAGAACGGGCGCCTTATTGAAGCATGGGACTTGATCATTGGCGGCATGGAGCGCGGTACGGCGTTCTCCGAGCTGATCGACCCCGTCATCCAGCGCGAACGGCTCACCGAACAGTCGCGTCTGGCTGCAGAGGGCGACGACGAGGCCATGCAACTCGACGAAGACTTCCTGCGCGCGCTCGAATACGGCGCACCGCCCATGGGCGGCATCGGCTTGGGCATCGACCGTCTGGTGATGCTGTTCACCGGTGCAGGCATCCGAGAAACCATCCTGTTCCCCCTCCTGAAGCCCGAAGGCCACTGACCATGGAATATATTGCCGTCCTCGCGCCATCCGTTGTGGTGGGACTGCTTTTCTGGTTTGCGATGAAGTCCATCTTCAACGCGGACAAACGGGAACGGCAGGCCGAAGCGCGCGCCCAGCATGAGGCCGGGCTCGGGAATTCCGCGTCGACCGACGGCGGTCCGACTCCCGCTAAATAGCCTTTCGGGGCGGGTTCCACGGAAATTGTTTTATGTCATTGACGACCTGCGGCGCGCTGGGCGATAAGCTGGTAATTAGCAGGACATAAAACTGCATCCCCCATCCCCCGAAGAGAGTCTATTCAATGGCACAGAAAGTCAAAATCATCCTTGTTGACGACCTGGACGAGGGCGAAGCCGACGAAACCGTCCGGTTCGCCCTGGACGGCGTGAGCTATGAGATGGACCTGTCCACGGTAAACGCGTCAAAGCTGCGCGATGCCTTGGAGCCTTTTGTTGCGAAAGCCCGTAAAACCTCCACCGGGCGGGCAACCCGCAGCAGGGCTTCCGCAGGAAGGAACCAGGATTCGGCGCAGATCCGTCAATGGGCACGCGATAACGGATACACGGTAAACAGCCGTGGCCGCATCCAGGCTGAAATTCAGGAAGCGTACCAGAAGGCAAATTCCTAGGGAATCCGCAGGATTCGGGTCGTTCCGGGTCCAAGGTTTCCAAAACAGGGTGAATTGCCGGTTTATCCGCCGCATCGAAAACCATGGGGGAATTCGAATTGCGGGCCGGGTGGCCGGCGGGAGGCGCTCCCGGCGGTGCACGGCACCGCTGCGGCGGCTCCCGGATTCCATCCGGTGTGCAGCGCAGGGCGCAGGGAAAACATTCCCTGCGCCCTCCCTGTTTCCCCTGTGGCGAACACGCCCCAAAATCCTTGCCGTGCCACGTAGCATCAAAGTACGTCGTAGCTAGGAGTGTGGCGAAATGTTTGAGAGATTTACGGACCGTGCCCGTCGCGTTGTTGTGCTTGCCCAGGAAGAGGCACGCATGCTCAACCACAACTACATCGGTACCGAGCACATCCTCTTGGGTCTGATCCACGAGGGTGAAGGCGTTGCCGCCAAAGCGCTTGAGTCCCTGAGCATTTCGCTCGACGGTGTCCGGGAGCAGGTCCAGGAGATCATCGGCCAGGGCCAGCAGGCGCCCTCCGGCCACATCCCCTTCACCCCCCGCGCCAAGAAGGTGCTGGAGCTCTCGCTGCGCGAGGCCCTGCAGCTTGGCCACAACTACATCGGCACGGAGCACATCCTCCTCGGCCTCATCCGCGAAGGCGAAGGCGTCGCCGCCCAGGTACTGGTCAAGCTCGGCGCGGACCTGAACCGCGTCCGCCAGCAGGTCATCCAGCTGCTCTCGGGTTATCAGGGCAAGGAAACGGCCGGCACCGGCTCAGGCCAGGGCCAGCAGGAAGGCACCCCGGCCGGTTCGGTGGTGCTTGACCAGTTCGGCCGCAACCTGACGCAGGCTGCCCGCGAGAACAAGCTCGATCCCGTGATCGGCCGCGAGCAGGAGATGGAACGCGTCATGCAGGTCCTCTCCCGCCGCACCAAGAACAACCCCGTGCTGATCGGCGAACCCGGCGTCGGCAAGACCGCAGTCGTCGAGGGCCTCGCCCAGGCGATCGTGCGCGGCGACGTCCCGGAGACCATCAAGGACAAGCAGCTCTACACGCTGGACCTCGGCTCCCTGGTGGCCGGTTCCCGCTACCGCGGTGACTTCGAAGAGCGCCTGAAGAAGGTCCTCAAGGAAATCCGCACCCGCGGCGACATCATCCTGTTCATCGACGAAATCCACACACTCGTCGGTGCGGGCGCTGCCGAGGGCGCCATCGACGCCGCTTCCATCCTCAAGCCGATGCTGGCCCGCGGTGAACTCCAGACCATTGGTGCTACGACGCTGGACGAATACCGCAAGCACATCGAGAAGGACGCCGCGCTGGAGCGCCGCTTCCAGCCGATCCAGGTCAAGGAGCCCTCGGTGGCGCACGCCATCGAGATCCTCAAGGGCCTGCGCGACCGTTACGAGGCACACCACCGTGTGACCATCACCGACGGCGCCCTCGCCTCGGCCGCCCAGCTCGCCGAGCGCTACATCTCGGACCGCTTCCTGCCGGACAAGGCGATCGACCTGATCGATGAAGCCGGCGCCCGCCTGCGCATCCGCCGCATGACCGCTCCGCCGGAGCTCAAGGCCATGGACGAGCGCATCGCCGAGGTGAAGCTCGAGAAGGAATCGGCGATCGACGCCCAGGACTTCGAAGGCGCCGCGTCGCTGCGCGACAAGGAGCAGAAGCTCATCGCCGAGCGTGCCGAGAAGGAACGCAACTGGAAGTCCGGCGGCATGGACGACGTCTCGGAAGTGGACGAAGACCTCATCGCCGAAGTCCTGGCGAACTCCACCGGCATTCCGGTCTTCAAGCTCACCGAAGAAGAGTCCAGCCGTCTGCTCAAGATGGAAGAGGAACTGCACAAGCGTGTGGTCGGCCAGGACGAGGCCATCAAGGCGCTCTCCCAGGCGATCCGCCGCACCCGTGCCGGGCTGAAGGACCCCAAGCGTCCGGGCGGCTCGTTCATCTTCGCCGGCCCCACCGGCGTCGGCAAGACCGAACTGGCCAAGGCACTTGCGGAATTCCTGTTCGGTGAAGAGGATGCCCTCATCACCCTGGACATGTCCGAGTACTCCGAGAAGCACACGGTTTCGCGGCTCTTCGGTGCCCCTCCGGGCTACGTGGGCTACGAAGAAGGCGGGCAGCTGACCGAGAAGGTCCGCCGCCGTCCGTTCTCCGTGGTGCTCTTCGACGAAGTGGAAAAGGCCCACGCGGACCTCTTCAACTCGCTGCTGCAGATCCTGGAAGACGGCCGCCTGACCGACTCCCAGGGCCGCGTGGTGGACTTCAAGAACACCGTGATCATCATGACCACGAACCTTGGTACCCGCGACATCTCCAAGAGCGTTGCCACGGGCTTCCAGTCCGGCACCGACACCCAGACCGGCTACATCCGGATGCGGGCCCGGGTCACCGAAGAGCTCAAGCAGCACTTCCGCCCCGAATTCCTCAACCGTGTTGACGACGTCGTGGTGTTCCCGCAGCTGACCCAGGAAGAGATCATCGAGATCGTGGACCTGTTCGTGACCCGTCTGGAGACGCGTCTGAAGGACAAGGACATGGGCATCGAGCTGACTCCGGCCGCCAAGGTCCTGCTGGCCACCCGCGGCTACGACCCCGCCATGGGCGCCCGGCCGCTGCGCCGGACCATCCAGCGCGAGATCGAGGATCAGCTCTCCGAGAAGATCCTGTTCGGCGAGCTGCACCCGGGCGACATCGTGGTGGTGGACGTGGAAGGCGAAGGCGACGACGCCAAGTTCACGTTCGCCGGCAACGCCAAGCCGCGCATCCCGGAAATCGCGCCGAGCGCCTAGGCTTCGGACAGCCCGGAGTTCCTAGGCTCCGGGTGCCGGACCGGAAGGACCCCCGTTCCACTGACGGGGGTCCTTTCGCGTCTCGGGTGGCACTGGGGACCGGAGCCATGGCTTTTTCTGAAAGTACTGTTTCACTCTTAGAGAACTCCCCTGTGATCGGGGGCACAATCCGTGTTGAATCAGACCATGGACGCGAATCCCACGGAGACCCCGGCCGCACAGCCCGCCCCGGCCGCACAGCCCGACACCCCGTTCCACGATCTGGAGCACTACCTGGCCATCCCGCGCGTGAGCGGACTGGCCCTCAGCCCGGACGGCAGCCGCCTGGTCACCACCGTAGCCACCCTCAACGGCAAGGGCACCGAATACGTGACCGCCCTGTGGGAGCTTGATCCCGCCGGAAAGAAGCATGCCCGCCGAATCACCCGCAGCGCCAAGGGTGAGGCGGGTGCGGCCTTCGCAGCGAACGGCGACCTCTTCTTCACCTCCGCCCGGCCCGATCCGGACAGCCCCGACGCTGAACCCGTGGACGCCCTGTGGCTGCTGCCGGCGGACGGCGGCGAAGCCCGCGTGGTGCACTCGCGGGCCGGCGGGATCAGCGCCGTACTGACCGCGAAGGATGCGGACGCCACTTTCGTGAAGGCCCCGGTGCTCGCGGGCTCAAGCGATGAAAAGGATGACGAGGAGCGCCGCAAGAGCCGCAAGGACAACAAGGTCTCCGCGATCCTGCACAGCGGCTATCCGGTCCGGCATTGGGACGCCGATCTTGGCCCGTCGCAGCCGCGGATATTCGCCGTCGAAACCGGGGAGGACGAGGCCCGGGGCAAGCCCTCAACGGTGGACGCGGTTCCCGGACTGAAACTCCGCAACCTGACTCCGGAGGCCGGAGGCCGGCTCCGGGAAACCGAAGCGGTCGTCAGCCCGGACGGCAGCACAATCTACACCAGCCTCCAGAAGCCGCTCGCGAAGGCGGATTCCCGCTACGTCCTGGCCGCCGTCGACGTCGCCACAGGCAACCTCAAGGTCATCTTGGACCGTGAAGGAGTCAGTTACTTCCCCGGCCCGGTGAGCCCGGACGGCAGGACGCTCGCCGTCGTCGCCGAAAGCGACAGCACCCCCTTGCAGGCGCCCCGGATCACGCTTCACCTGCTCGACGTCGGAAGCGGCGCCGGTGCCGGACTGGAGCCCCTGGTGCCGGAATGGGACCGCTGGGCGACGCCGGCGGCCTGGCTTCCGGACGGGAAGACCCTTCTGGTCACCGCCGACGAGGATGGCGCCGCGCCGGTCTTCCGGATCGACGTCGCGAACGGCAGAGTCTCCCGGGTGACGCCGGACGCCGCGGCGTACACCGACGTCGTCGCCGCGCCGGACGGGACCACCGCGTATGCGCTGCGCAGCTCTTACGGCTTCCCCGCCGAAGCGGTCCGGATCGACCTGGACGGCGGTGGCGTCGAGCGGCTTCCCGCGCCGGCCGAAAGGCCCGCCATCAAGGGCTCGCTTGAGCGGATCGAAACGACGGCGGCCGACGGCACCCGGGTGCCGGCTTACCTGGCGTTGCCCGAGGGTGCTTCGGCGGACAACCCGGCCCCGCTGCTGCTGTGGATCCACGGCGGACCGCTCGGCTCCTGGAATGCCTGGACCTGGCGCTGGAGCCCGTGGCTGCTGGTGGCGAAGGGCTACGCGGTGCTGCTACCCGATCCCGCCCTCTCCACCGGCTACGGGCAGGAGTACATCCAACGCGGCTGGGGAAATTGGGGCAAGGCGCCGTTCACGGACCTGATGGCGGTCACCGACGCGGCAGCGGCCCGCCCGGACATCGACGAAACCCGCACCGCGGCCATGGGCGGATCCTTCGGCGGCTACATGGCGAACTGGGTGGCCGGCCACACGGACCGCTTCAAGGCGGTCGTGACACATGCGAGTCTCTGGGCGCTGGACCAGTTCGGTCCCACCACCGATGCTTCGCAGTACTGGCTGAAGGAAATGACACCGGAGATGGCGCTGGAGAATTCCCCGCACCTGCACCTCGGGAACATTTCCACGCCCATGCTCGTGATACACGGAGACAAGGACTACCGGGTGCCGATCGGTGAAGGGCTGCGGCTCTGGTACGAACTGTTGTCCGGTTCGCAGTTGCCGGCCGGTGAAGACGGGGAGACGCAGCACCGCTTCCTGTACTTCCCGGACGAAAACCACTGGGTACTTCAGCCGCAGCACGCCAAGATCTGGTACGGAGTGGTGGAGCATTTCCTGGCCAGGCAGGTCCTCGGCGAGGACATTCCGCTGCCGGAGGACCTGGGACTCTAAGCGTGCCCCGGTGGCTGTGGGGACGGCAGCCGGGGCATGGCCGGGCGGGGAGGCCCGGCCGACATGGGGAGCCTGGCCGGCGCGGGAAAGCGCCGGCCAGGCAAGGGGGCGGCTGGACATAGGATGGGGCTGTGACTCCAACGTTCAGCATCCGCCCAGCCCGCACCGGCGACGTCGCCGCGATCAAGAAGCTGGTGGCTCCGCTGGCGGATCAACGGATCCTGATGGCCAAGGAAACGGTGGCCTATTACGAGAGCCTGCAGGAATTCAGGATCGCGGAGTCGGCCGATGGCGAGATCGTCGGCTGCGGCGCCCTGCACGTGATGTGGGAGGATCTGGCCGAAGTCCGTACGCTCGCGGCGGCTGCCGAATGGCGCGGCAAGGGAGTGGGGCACGTGCTGGTGCAGCAGCTCCTGGAGGACGCGAAGACGCTGGGGGTTTCCCGGGTGTTCTGCCTGACCTTCGAAGTGGACTTCTTCAAGCGGCACGGTTTCGAGGTCATGGCTGACCAGTCCGCGGTGGACCCCGAGGTCTACTCCGAGCTCCTGCGCTCCCATGACGAAGGCGTGGCCGAGTTCCTGGATCTGGCCCGGGTGAAGCCCAATACCCTCGGCAACACCCGCATGATCAAGGTCCTCTAGCAGGCCTGCCGGACGGGTAGTAGGGTCAAGGCAAACTACCCGAATCGTTCCAGGAGCAAGCCATGAAGAAGCTCATCAACGATCCCCGCGCGGTGGTGGACGAATCCCTTGAAGGCTTCGGCCTTGCCCATGCCGACCTCCTGGACGTCCACGCCAACCCGGCCTACGTCATCCGCAAGGGCGCCCCGGTGGCCGGCAAGGTGGCGCTCGTCTCGGGCGGCGGAAGCGGCCACGAGCCCTTGCACGCCGGTTTCGTCGGGCACGGCATGCTCGACGCCGCGGTGCCCGGCGCCGTGTTCACCTCCCCCACACCCGAGCAGATCATCCCGGCGACCGAAGCTGTGGACTCAGGTGCCGGCGTCGTGCACATAGTCAAGAACTACACCGGCGACGTCCTGAACTTCGAAACCGCCGCCGAACTCTCACAGGCCGAAGGCATCAGCGTCCGCACCGTCCTGGTTGACGATGACGTCGCCGTGCAGGACTCCCTGTACACGGCCGGGCGGCGCGGCGTGGGCGGGACCGTGCTCGTGGAAAAGATCGCCGGCGCCGCCGCCGTCCGCGGGGACATGCTCGACGCCGTCACGGGCGTCGCCGAATCGGTCGCCCGCAATGTGCGCACCATGGGCGTCGCTCTCTCCGGCTGCACGGTGCCCCACTCCGGCGTGCCAAGCTTCGAACTTGCCGACGACGAAATCGAAATCGGCATCGGCATCCACGGCGAACCCGGCCGGCACCGGATCCCCATGGAGGGCGCGGACGGCATCACCTCCAGGCTGCTGGAGCCCGTGGTGGAGGACCTCGGACTCGGCTCGGGGGAGCGGGCGCTGCTTTTCGTCAACGGCATGGGCGGGACCCCGCTTAGCGAGCTCTACATTGTCTACCGCCGGGCAGCACGGCTGCTGGAGGAAAAGGGAATCACCGTGGAGAGGTCCCTGGTGGGCAACTACGTCACGTCCCTGGAAATGCAGGGCTGCTCCATCTCGGTGCTGCGGCTCGACGACGAGCTCGTCGATCTCTGGGACGCACCGGTGCACACCGCCGCCCTGCGCTGGGGGATGTGACAGTGGGGCTGGGAGTCACCTGGGCCATCGACTGGCTGCAGCTTTCCGCGCGGAAAATGGCCGAACACCGCGTGGAACTCATCGAGCTGGACCGGGCAATCGGCGATTCGGACCACGGCGAAAACATGGACCGCGGCTTCCAGGCCGTCCTGGAAAAGCTCACCGAATCGGCCCCGGACACCCCGGGTGCGGCCTTGAAGCTCGCCGCCATGGCCTTGATGTCCAAGGTGGGCGGGGCCGCCGGCCCGCTCTACGGCACCGCCTACCTGCGGGCATCCACGGCGTTGGGACCCCAGGAGGACATCGACGCCGCGGCGCTCGCCGCTGCCCTGGCCGCCGCACGCGACGGGATCGTGGCGAGGGGCAAGGCCGAACCCGGCGACAAGACCATGGTGGACGCCTGGACCCCGGCGGTGGAGGCAGCCAACGAAGCCGTGGCGCTCGGCGCCGACGCCGTCGCCGTGCTGGCCGCGGCCGCGGAAGCCGCTGAAGTGGGAGCCGTGACCACGGATCCGCTGGTGGCCAGGAAGGGGCGCGCCAGTTATCTGGGCGAACGCAGCGCCGGGCACCGCGATCCGGGAGCCGTTTCCACTGCGCTCCTGCTGCGGGCCGCGGCCACCGCCGCAGGTTTCCCCGACGGGGAGCAGGCGTGACGGTTGCCCTGGTGGTGGTTTCGCACAGCGCCAGGATCGCCGAAGGGGCCGTTGAACTTGCCGGGCAGATGGCACCGGATGTCCAGATTTTCGCCGCGGGCGGCACGGAGGATGGCAGGATCGGCACCAGCTTCGAACTCGTCCTGGCCGCGTTCGAATCGGCCTTGGATTCGGCAGCGGGTGCAGGTGTGGTGGTGCTGACGGACCTCGGTTCGGCCGTGATGACGGCGGAAGCCGCGGTGGAGTTCTGCAGCGCCCCGCAGGACGTGCTGCTCGCGGACGCCCCGCTGGTGGAGGGGCTCGTCGCGGCGGGTGTTGCCGCGCAGGGCGGGGCGGATGCGGCTGCTGTGAAGGGGGCGGCCTCGGCGGTGCGGTTCGGCGATGCCGGCGGCAGCACCGGCGTCGTTGGCCCGGACGGTGCAACTCCCGACGGCGGCGCGCAGCGGAGCGCGGCACCCGCGGCGCCGCGGGAAAGCGGCGAGTTCGTGCTGGTCAATGCGGCGGGGATCCATGCAAGGCCCGCTGCCCGGATCGCGGGCGGCCTGGCCGGCCTGGACGCCGAGGTGACGGTCAACGGCGTCGACGGCACCTCGGTGATGGAACTGATGGCCCTGGCGGTGGGCCAGGGCGGCACGCTGACCGTGGAAGCGCGCGGCAAGGACGCAGCCAAAGCGGTGGCCTATGTACGCCGCCTGGTGGAGGAAGGCTTCGGGGAAAAGTAGGCCGTTATCCGGAAGACTTCAGGCGGCCTGTTTGAGTCCGGAGGCGTCCAGCACCAGGTTGGCAGTGATGACCGTTCCGCACTTCTCGCCGAAGGGCTTGAGGATCTTGGGCGTGAAGTCCAGGGTGCGGACCGGAAGCGGGCGGCCGGTGGACGCGGTGCCGGTGACCTTCGCGCTGATCGGGGACGCCGTGAGGACCCCCATGTCCAGGAGGCCGTACATGGTGCCGTCCGGCTGCATCGTTGCCGAGCAGGCACCGTCCGGGCCCGTGCTGCAGGCCTGCGGAATGGACCTGCTGCCGGGCATCAGCTTCAGGTCGGCTTCCTTGCAGGTGCCGTCCTGGCAGGCCCGCAAATGGACGCCCTGGACCGTTGGCACATAGTCCTCCGCGATGGTCAGGCCCACCACGGGTGCCATGGCGATGGCCGGGCACGGCGCGGACTCCGGCTGGCAGCCGGAGCCGAGCAATGCCGTCGTGCCCAATGCGACGGCCGCCCATAACTTGCGCATGCTTCAGCGTAGGACCGGCACTGGCGTGCCGGAACGGCTTCCGGGGAAGCTTGCCGACATCGTTATGGTGCCGCGCAGCCCGGTAACGCGGTCCTCGGCGCGGTGACGCTCAGCCTCGGTGCGGTAACGCTCAGCTGAACGGGAAGATGCTGATAAACCAGAACGAGGCCAGTGCGAAGACGGCGAAGAATGCGATGGCGCAGCCGATGCCCACCTTCTCCTTGGTGGACTGGTGGAACGACTCGTGCGGGTTGGCCGGGTTCACCGCCACTTCGATGTAGGAGCCTGGGGCCGGGACCTCCGCCGATGGCACGTCCGAGGTGCCGTTGAAGACCTGCCCGCCGGGTCCGCTGAACTGGTAGGTGGGGAAGAAGCGGCGCGACGGATCGGAACCGCCCGCGCTGCCGGACCAGCCCGCGGTGCTGCCCGTCACCACCGCATGGACCCTTGGCCAGTCCGCGGTGCGCCGTTCCTGCCGTTTGGCCTTGCGTGCCGTGTGGATGAGTGCGGTGATCGCGCCGATCTGGAACAGGGCCCAGACAAGGTAAATCACGGTCTTCATTGTTCGTCTCCGTTTCCGTGCGGTCCGGCGCCGCGTGGTGGTCAGGCGGGCAGCCGGTAGTCGCCGTCGTGCAGTTCGGCAAGGCCGTCGCGCACCAGCCCGTCCAGTGCGCGCTCAAGCTGTTCCGGTGCGGAGTTGAGCCGGTGCAGCGCGGCCAGGGGAACCGCGGTTCCTTCCGCGGCAAAGCCGAGGTCGGCAGGCGTCCGCTCGAAAAGTTCCCGCGCCACGGGCGCCTCGGCCACCCGGAGTACCGCCATCACGGCGCCCCGGAGCTGCCGGTCAGTTCCGTGCCAGGCCTGGCCCTTGGGAACGTACGACGGCGGCGGCTCGCCTGCCGCGAGCCAAGCGCACTCGGCGCGGACCGGGCAGTCCATACACCTGGGGGAGCGGGCGGTGCACACCAGCGCGCCGAGTTCCATGACCGAGGCGTTCCAGCGCACGGACAGGGCGGGGTCCTCCGGCATGAGGGCCTCGGCCAGGCGCATCTCGGCGGCGGTGAGCGACGGCGCGGGGAGGGCCGTTCCGGACACCAGACGGGCGTGGACGCGGCGGATATTGGTGTCCACCACCGTTTCGCGCTCGCCGAAGGCGAAGGCGGCAACCGCCGCCGCTGTGTAGTCGCCGACGCCGGGAAGGCCCAGCAGGCCCTCGTACGTACCGGGCACCGTGCCACCGTGCTCTTCAACGATCGCAAGCGCGGCTGCGTGCAACCGCAGCGCCCGCCGGGGATAGCCCAGCCGGCCCCAATGACGCACGGCCTCGCCGGAGGCCTCACGGGCGAGGTCGGCCGGCTCCGGCCAGCGCTCCATCCAGTCCAGCCACACCGGAAGCACCCGCACCACGGGAGTCTGCTGCAGCATGATCTCGCTGACCAGCACGCCCCAGGGGCTGCAGCTTGGCTCGCGCCACGGCAGCTCCCGGGCGTTGGCGGCGAACCAGCGGTCCAGCTCCAGGTGCAGGGCATCGAGCTGCGGTGTTTCAAGGCGGTGGGACGGGGCGTGTTGCCTGCGCGCTGATTCGGAATGCGTGCGGCGTGGCGTCCGGGCCTTGGCTGGGGCGGTTTTTGTGGTGGTGCGGGGGCCTTTTGTGCTTTGTGGTTCCGCGGCTGGTGGCGATGACATGGGACCCTTTGTTGCGGCTGCGTTCTTCGCGGCCGCGCGGCCGCCGATTCCTGCCCTCCACTGTAGCCGAGCCCGCGTTCGGCCGGCCGCGGCGCAGGCGACCGTGACCCGCCTGGGGTTGATCCTGCGGAAGTGCCCGACGAAGCGGACCAACATGAGGCAGCTCATACAGCCGGTCCCAGCGGCGGCGGCGTGGTGCGGCGGCAAGCGGGGCGGGCTTTGCCTAGCCTAGATGTATGGTCACCAAGGGCAAGCAACCGTCAAGCGCGCGCGGAACACGCACGTCCGGCGGCAGCGCCCGAAACACGTCGCAGCGCCCGGCGTCGCAGCGCGCCGCTTCCCAACGGCCGGCCGCCCGCTCCGGCTCCCAGCGCAACGGCCGCCGCAGGCCGAGCGCGGCCGTGTACCGCCGTCGTCGCCTGGTGGTCTTCATTTCCCTGCTGATCGTCCTTGGCTTGGTGACCGCCGGCGCCGTGGCAATCGCCTCGTCCCTCACGGGGAAGGCCGGCCCGGCAACCCAGGCCACCAACAGCCCGCAGCCGCAGGACAGCCAGACGGCGGCGCCCGGCGTCTCGGGCACGGCAAGTCCCTCCGCGAAGGCTACGCCGGTTTGCGACCTGAACCTCGTCACGGTTGCCGCCAGCACCGACGCAGGATCCTATGCCGCGGGCAAGAATCCGGTGCTGGGGATGAAGGTCACCAACGGCGGCTCCACGCCGTGCCAGGTCAACGTGGGAACTTCGCAGATGGAGTTCCAAGTGACCAGCGGTGCGGACCGGATCTTCTCCTCCCGGGACTGCCAGGCCACCAGCGAGGACCTGGTGAAGACCATCCTCCCGGGCAAGAGCGAGACCGCGAATTTCGTCTGGCAGCGCAACCGCACCACGGAAGGCTGCAGCGTGGTGAACGCCAAGCCCGGTGCGGGAACCTACGTGTTCACGGCGTCGCTCGGCAACAAGGTAAGCCCGAAGGCAGTCTTCCAACTCCGCTGATTGCGCCGGAGCTTGGCCGAGGCAGCCGCTGACCTTCGGCTGAGTGCTCAGTTGTGGCTGGGTTTACGCGGAAAAACCCGCCATAAGTGAGCACTCAACGGGCTCCTAAGGCAGCCCTTTACAGGAAGCGGTCCAGGAGGCTCGCCTCGGCCATGCGGCTGAGGCCTTCGCGGACGGTCCGGGCGCGCTGGTCGCCGATCCCGTCGACGGTCATGAGGTCGTCGATGGTGGCGGCCATCAGGTTCTGGAGGCCGCCGAAGTGGTCCACCAGGCGGTCGGCCACGGCCTTGGGAACGGACTTGAGCCCCGCTAGGAGGCGGTACCCCTGCGGCTGTACACCGGCGTCGAGCACATCCATGCCGCCGGCAAAGCCGATGATGCTGGAGATCCTGCCCAGGTCGATCAGCTCGGTGGGGCCGAGGTCCATGAGGGCCTGGACCGCGGCGTCGATGTCCTCGGGGGAGGCGGCGTCGCCGGCGTAGTCCCGGATGATGACATCGCTGCCCGGGCCGCGGCCCATGGTGAGCTCCTCCAGCTGGAGGGAGAGGAGGCGGCCGTCCTCGCCAAGTTCGAGCACGTACTGGGCGATTTCCTCGGCGATCCGGCGCACCATCTCCTGGCGCTGAAGGGTGACGGCGACGTCGCGCACCGTGACCATTGCTTCGATTTCCAAGGCCGAGAGGGAGCTGGTGACCTGGTCCAGGCGGGCGCTGTAGCGTTCGAGGGTGGCCAGGGCCTGGTTGGCGCGGGCCAGCACCTTTTCCGAACCTTCCAGCACGTGCCTCAGGCCGTTCACGTAGAGCGCGATGATCTGCATCGACTGGCTGACCGAGATGACGGGCACGCCGGTCTGGATGGCGACGCGTTCGGCGGTGCGGTGGCGGGTGCCGGATTCCTGCGTTTCGATGCTGGAGTCGGGAACCAGTTGCACCGCGGCGCGGACGATGTTGCTGGCGTCCTTGTCACAGACGATGGCGCCGTCCATCTTGGCCAGCTCGCGGAGCCGGGTGGGAGAGAATTCGATGCCGATTTCGAAGCCGCCCGAACAGATCGAATCGATGGTGCGGTCCGAGCCGAGGACGATCAGCGCGCCGGTGCGCCCGCGCAGGATCCGCTCGAGTCCGTCCCGCAGTGCGGTCCCGGGGGCGACTCTAGCCAGGGTCGCCTTGAGCGATTCCTCGGGGCTCCGGGCCATGCGTGTTCCCTTCCACGGTGGACGCCCGCAACCGGGCCCGCATCAGTGCCGGCGATGTTCAGGAAAAGTGCCCCGGCAGTGGCTAGGACAATGATAGATCCTCCCGGACGGCTTAACCGCACGGACAAGCCTCAAAGTGGCCCGTTTCCGGGCTGCGGGAGCGGTCCGGGAAACGGCCCTCCGGGCATCTTCGGGGAGGGCCGTTTGGGCTGGATCAGCCCGCGCGCGTCGGCGTCAGTAATCCGCCTGTCGCTTCAGCTTGTTGCCGAGCTTGAGCATCGCGAGGCTGACGAGGAGGAAGCCGACGGCGATTCCCACGGCGAAGACGGCAACCCCGCCCCAGCCGCCGGCGCGTGCGGGGTCGATGAACCAGTACGGGTACCAGTCCACGAAGGAGCCGCGGATCAGGCTGTAGGCGAGGTACGCGACCGGGTAGACAAGCCAGTACCAAAGGTGCCGGAGCGTCATCGTGGTGCGCGGGGGCTGGAACAGCCAGTCGGCCACCATCACCACCGGAATCAGGTAGTGCACCACGAAGTTCACCCAAGGAACCATCGAGCCGAGGTCCTGGCCGGTGAGCAGCGCCCCAAAGACAATCCCGACGATGGCCATCGCGATGGTGGCCGTGCCGCGGGTGGTTTCATCCAGTTCCGTGGGCTGTTTGCGGACCAGCAGCCGGTACCCGCTGACCAGCAGCACCACGGCAGCGAAAAGGTTGGACAGGTTGGTGAAGTAGCTGAAGAAGTTCCACACGTCGTAGCGCAGGCTGATGTGCACAGCCAGTTGCGTTCCGACCGCGGCAAGGGTCAAGAGGCCGAAAAAGAAGCGTCCCCCGATAAGCACTGTTCTCTTGGCCAAAGCTGTTCCCTTGTCCCGCGGCATTTCCTTGGCCAGTGCCGTTCTTTTCGTCATGGGACCACTCTTGCGCACAGCATGCAGGGCGGCCGCGCGACACCCCGCGCTGTTACCCTGCCGTGCCCGGGACGCACAGTCAGCTGATCAGCAGTTCCAGCGCCTCGGCCACGTGGGCCACCTCCCGCACAGAGAATCCTTCCGGGACCGGCCCCGGCCCGTTGGGGCTGGCGGGAACCACCGCGTGCGTGAAGCCCAGCCGCTGGGCCTCGTGGATGCGCTGGTTGATGCCCGGCACCGGACGTACCTCGCCCGCCAGGCCCACCTCGCCGAACGCGATGAGCCTTTGCGGCAAGGCCTTGCGGGACTTTGCCGAGGCCACGGCCAGGGCGACGGCAAGGTCCGTGGCGGGTTCGCTGAGCTTCACCCCGCCCACTGTGGCCACGTAGGAGTCGTCCTTGTGCAGCACGCAGCCGGCCCGCTGCTGCAGCACCGCCAGCAGCATCGAAACGCGTGAGCTGTCCAGGCCGCTGGTGGCCCGCCGCGGCTGTGAGTTGGCGCTTTCGGCCAGCAGCGACTGCACCTCTGCCAGCAAGGGCCGGCGGCCCTCCATGGTGACGGTGATGCAGGTGCCGGAGACGGGTTCACGGGTGCGGGAGACGAAAAGCCCGCTGGGATCGGCGAGGCCCTCGATCCCGGCCTCGTTCAGGTCGAAGCAGCCGACGTCGTCCGTGGCGCCGTACCGGTTCTTGACGGCGCGCAGCAGGCGGAGCCGGGAATGGCGCTCGCCTTCGAACTGGCACACCACGTCCACCAGGTGCTCCAGCAGGCGCGGGCCGGCGATGGAGCCGTCCTTGGTCACGTGGCCTACAAGGAGGGTGGTCATGTTGCGGCGCTTGGCGGCGCCGATGATCGATGCGGCCACTTCGCGGACCTGGGAAACGCCGCCGGCGCTGCCTTCCACTTCGGCGCTGCTGAGGGTCTGAACGGAGTCCACGATGAGCAGCTTGGGTTCGAGCTTCTCCACCTGCCCCAGCGCCTGGCCGAGGTCCGTTTCCGCCGACAAATAGAGGGTGTCCGCGAGGGCGCTGATGCGTTCGGCCCGCAGCTTCACCTGCGCGGCGGATTCCTCGCCCGTGACGTACAGGACGTCCTGGCCGGTGCGGGCGAACTTCGCCGCAACATCCAGCAGCAGCGTGGACTTCCCGACGCCGGGCTCCCCGGCCAGCAGGATCACCGCGCCCGGGACCAGGCCTCCGCCGAGCACCCTGTCCAGTTCGTCGACGCCGGTCGGCAGGAACGCCGCCGTCGTGCCGTCCACCTCGGCAATCCGGCGGGCGGGCTCCAAAACTGTTGCCGCCGCCGTCGTGCGCGCTACCGTGGCGCCGGATTCCTCAACGGTTCCCCACGCCTGGCACTCGCCGCAGCGGCCCACCCACTTGACGGTGGTCCAGCCGCATTCGGCGCATTTGAACGCGGGGGCCTTGGAGGGGCGGGAGGTCTTGGTAGCCATGCGTACAAGGCTAATTGAGGGGTGTGACAACAAACGCCTACAGCGGCGGCAGGGCGTCCCGGGCCTCGGCGGGCTCCATTCCGGCCGCCTCGAGCAGGTCCACCATGAGCGGGCGGAAAAGCATCACCACGGTTTCGCCCTCGAGTTTCTCCACGCTCAGCAGCTTGGGGTGCAGCCGGATGGCGATGTCCGCGAGGTCCTGCCGGGCGACGCGCATGTGGGCCCGGCGCGCGCCGTCGTGCACTTCCGCCAGGCCGAGGGACAGTTCGTCCACCGCCGCGGCGGTGTCCCGGAGCACGCCCGAGATGTTGTCCGTCGCCTCGTCCGTCAGGGCGGTGTGGTTGATGGCGCTGGTGAGCCGCCGGGCGAACACCCGGCTGTTGCGCAGGGCGAGGTCGATCGAGTCCAGCGAGGCCTCCATCGCGTTCAGTTCGTCGCGGTGCTTCCGGTACGCCGGCGCCAGCGTGGCCACCTCCCCGGCCGCGCGCAGGGACTGGCGCATCCGGTCCACCAGGGGCTGGCAGCTGCGGCCGCGGACAAGCGCGTGCCAGGCGAGCGTGGAGTCGCTGTCGATCATGGCGTCCGCACATTCACGCAGCACCTCCGCCAACTCGTGCAGCAGTTTCCGAACGTCCTGCCGCGGCTCCAGGCGGGGATCCTTCGGCACCAGCACCGTCACCAGCAGCGCGAAGACGCCCCCGACGACGGCGTCCAGGCTGCGGGTGAACGGGCCTCCCGGCGGCGCCGGGAGCAGGACGACCAGCAGCGACTGCAGGCCGAGCTGGGTGGTGAAGATGGTGCCGCTGTCCAGGAAGCGGGCCAGCAGGATCGAGAAAAGCAGGACGACGGCGGCCTGCCACACCCCCGAGCCGAGCCAGTGCACCAGCAGGTCGCCCACCACGATGCCCAGGGTGCAGCCAAGGCCCACCTCCATCACCCGGCGCAGGCGGGGGTCGCGGGAGAAGCCGAGGGCGATCAGGGAGGACGTGGCTGCGAAGAGCGGGCCGGTGTGGCCGAGGATGTGTTCGGCGAAGGCGTAGGCGCCCACGGCGCAGACCGTCATCTGGACGGCGGGAACCATGGATTTCCTGCTCCGCGTGATGCCGGTACGCAGCCTTGTCCGGAGAAATTTCGAAGTGGCTGAGAGTCCAGGCCGGGCATCCATGCCTCAAGTCTATTCAGGAGCAAAGGCGCAAGGGCGGCGCCGCATATGTAAGCGAATGGTCCGCTTCCGTTCACCCTCCGTTCACCTTGGACCGCCGATCCCGTTACCTGAGGCTCTTACCGTCGATCAAGGTACAAAACGAGTACGAATCTCCCAACAGCCGACCCTCCATCGGCACGCATCTGAGAATCCCTGGAAGGGGTACATCAAAGTGAAGGCAACTCGCTTCGGCCGCAACGCGGCAATCGCGGTCATCGCAGCTGGCGCCCTGGCGCTCACCGCTTGTGGTTCCGACAACCCGGCCGGCGCCAACACCGCCGCCCCGTCTGCCGCCGGCGCCAAGGTCACCGGCACCCTGACCGGCATCGGCGCCTCCTCGCAGGGCGCGGCCATGGATGCCTGGAAGACCAACTTCGCTTCCGCGAACCCGGGCGCCACCGTGCAGTACTCCCCGGACGGCTCCGGCGCGGGCCGCAAGGCCATCATCGACGGCTCGGCACAGTTCGCCGGCTCCGACGCCTACCTCAAGGACGAAGAACTCGCCGCTTCCAAGGCCAAGTGCGGCCCCGACGGCGCCATCGACATCCCGGTCTACATCTCCCCGATCGCCGTGGCCTTCAACCTGCCCGACATCACCGAGCTGAAGCTTGACGCCGCCACCGTGGCCAAGATCTTCCGCGGCCAGATCGCCAAGTGGAACGACCCGGCAATCGCCGCCCTGAACCCGGACGCCAAGCTCCCGGACCTCAAGGTCACCCCGGTGAACCGCTCGGACGACTCGGGCACCACCAAGAATTTCACCGAGTACCTCTCCGCCGCAGCCGCTGACGTCTGGACCGACAAGGCCGACGGCGTGTGGCCGGCTTCCCTGAAGGGCGAGAACGCCAAGGGCACCTCCGGCGTCGTCAAGACCGTCACCGACACCCCCGGTGCCGTGACCTACGCCGACGACTCCGCCGTCTCCGGCAAGCTGGGCACCGCCCAGATCAAGGTCGGCAGCGAGTTCGTGAAGATCTCCGCCGAGGCCGCCGCCAAGGCCGTCGAAATCAGCAAGCAGGCCGACGGCCGCGCCGCCACCGACTTCGCCATCAAGCTGGACCGCAAGACCACCGAGGCCGGCGTCTACCCGGTTGTCCTGGTCTCCTACCACGTCGTCTGCACCACCTACGACAAGAAGGAAACCGCGGACCTCGTGAAGGCCTTCGAGAGCTACGTTGTCTCCGAGGAAGGCCAGAAGGCCGCCGCCGACGCCGCCAAGTCCGCTCCGCTGTCCGCGGCGCTGCAGGAGAAGGCCAAGGCCGCCATCGAGTCCATCAAGGCCAAGTCCTAAGGACCCCTTCGGGCCGGCGGCACCAGCCCGGTGCCGCCGGCCCGGAAACCGCAGTTCCCTGTCCCGCCGCAGACGGCATACCGCCCGAGGCGGGGCAGGGAACTTGGCCATTTTCCGCACAGATGCTGAAGGTAGACGTGACCACCAACTCCTTGACCACTTCCCAGGGCGCCGGCCGCGCCGGGGACAAGGTCTTCTCCGGAGCCGCCCTGACCGCGGGATGCCTCATCCTCGCCGTCCTGTTCGGCGTCGCACTTTTCCTGGTTGTCCAGGCCATCCCGGCCTTCGTGGCCCCGGCGGCCGACATCCAAGGCGGCCAGGGCTTCATCGCCTACATCTGGCCGATCGTCCTGGGCACGCTCATCGCGGCCCTGATCGCCCTGGTGATCGCCACCCCCGTGGCTATCGGGGTGGCCCTGTTCATCTCGCACTATGCCCCGCGCCGCCTCGCCTCCGGCCTGGGCTACGTGATCGACCTCCTCGCCGCCATCCCTTCCGTGGTGTACGGCGCCTGGGGTGCCGCCTTCCTGGCCAAGGAAATCGCCCCGGCCTACGACTGGCTGGCGAACAACCTGGGCTGGTTGCCGATCTTCCAGGGGCCGGCCTCCGCCACCGGCAAGACCATCCTGACCGCCGGCATCGTGCTGTCCGTCATGGTGCTGCCGATCATCACCTCCCTGAGCCGCGAAATCTTCCTGCAGACCCCCAAGCTGCATGAGGAAGCCGCGCTCGCCCTCGGCGCCACCCGCTGGGAAATGATCAAGATGGCCGTGCTGCCGTTCGGCCGGCCCGGCATCATCAGTGCCGTCATGCTCGGCCTGGGCCGCGCCCTCGGCGAAACCATGGCCGTGGCCCTGGTGCTCTCCTCCGGCGTCCTGACCGCCAGCCTCATCCAGAGCGGCAACCAGACCATCGCCGCAGAAATCGCGCTCAACTTCCCGGAGGCCAGCGGCCTGAAGGTCAACACCCTGATCGCAGCCGGCCTGGTGTTGTTCGTCATCACCCTGGGCGTGAATATGGTGGCGCGCTGGATCATCACCAAGCACAAAGAATTCTCGGGAGCGAACTAATGACCCTCACAGCCCCCGTAACCCGCAAACGCTCCGCGCTGACCAAGGGCCAGCTGCCGGGGTACGCACCGTACGTGGTGCTCGCCGTCGCGCTGGTGCTCGGTGCCGCCATCCTCGCCCTCATCGGCTTCAACGTCCTCAGCTGGGGCGTGGTTTCCGCGATCCTCTTCACCGTGGGCCTCGTGTCCTGGAGCGGCGCAGTGGAAGGCGCCCGCAAGGCCAAGGACAAGCTGGCCACCTGCCTGGTGGTCGGGGCGTTCCTGGTGGCGCTGCTGCCGCTGGTTTCGGTGATCTGGACTGTGCTGGTCAACGGCATCCCCGGCATCATCACCCCCGGCTTCCTCGGCACCTCCATGAACGGCATCACCGGCACCCTCGACAACAAGAGCGTCGACGAGGGCACCAGGGTGCTTGGCGGCGTCTACCACGCCCTGCTCGGCACCGTGCAGATCACCCTGCTGGCCACCGTCATCTCGGTACCGGTGGGCCTGCTCACCGCGATCTACCTGGTGGAATACGGCAACGACCGCCCCCTGGCCCGTGCCATCACCTTCTTCGTGGACGTCATGACAGGCATCCCGTCGATCGTGGCCGGCCTGTTCGCCGCGGCGTTCTTCTTCGCCCTCGTCGGGCCGGGCACCAAGACCGGTGCGGTCGCCGCC
Source organism: Arthrobacter cupressi (assembly GCF_900099975.1). Taxonomy (GTDB): domain Bacteria; phylum Actinomycetota; class Actinomycetes; order Actinomycetales; family Micrococcaceae; genus Arthrobacter; species Arthrobacter cupressi. The sequence goes on along the minus strand of NZ_FNEI01000004.1, from coordinate 300,409 downwards.
GTCGCGCTCTCCGTCCTGATGATCCCGGTGGTGGTGCGCTCCAGCGAGGAAATGCTCAAGATCGTCCCGAACGAACTGCGCGAGGCCTCCTACGCGCTGGGCGTGCGGAAGTGGCGGACCATCCTGAAGGTGGTCATCCCGACGGCGATCTCCGGCATCGCGTCCGGCGTCACCCTTGCGATCGCCCGAGTGATCGGTGAAACTGCTCCCATCCTGGTCACCGCCGGTTTCGCCACCAGCATCAACAACAACGTCTTCGGCGGCTGGATGGCCTCGCTGCCTACGTTCATTTATACGCAGATCCTCAACCCCACCTCGCCCTCCAACCCCGGTCCCTCGGACCAGCGGGCGTGGGGCGCGGCTCTGGTGCTGATCATCCTGGTGATGCTGCTGAACCTCGCAGCCCGCTTGATCGCACGGATCTTCGCCCCCAAGGCCGGCCGATGAGCGGCCGCCGCCATATTCTTCCCACCACTGCATTGAAGGAACACCATGTCTAAGCGGATCGACGTCAAGGACCTGAACGTCTACTACGGCAATTTCCTGGCCGTCGAGGGCGTCAACATTAACATCGAGGCCAAGTCGGTGACGGCTTTCATCGGTCCGTCCGGCTGCGGCAAGTCCACCTTCCTGCGTACCCTGAACCGCATGCACGAGGTCCTTCCGGGGGCGCGTGTGGAGGGCGAGGTGCTGCTCGACGGCGACAACCTCTACGGCCCGGGCGTGGACCCGGTGACCGTGCGCACCCAGGTGGGCATGGTCTTCCAGCGGCCCAACCCGTTCCCCACCATGTCCATCCGCGACAACGTGCTGGCCGGCGTGAAGCTGAACAACAAGAAGATCTCCAAGGGCGAGGCCGACGCCCTGGTGGAGAAGTCCCTGCGCGGCGCCAACCTCTGGAACGAGGTCAAGGACCGGCTGGAGAAGCCCGGCTCCGGCCTGTCCGGCGGCCAGCAGCAGCGCCTCTGCATCGCCCGCGCCATCGCCGTGGAGCCGCAGGTCATCCTGATGGACGAGCCCTGCTCCGCGCTGGACCCCATCTCCACCTTGGCCGTCGAGGACCTCATCAACGAGCTCAAGGACCAGTACACCGTGGTGATCGTGACCCACAACATGCAGCAGGCTGCCCGCGTCTCGGACAGGACGGCGTTCTTCAACATCGCCGGCACCGGCAAGCCCGGCAAGCTGATCGAGTTCGCGGATACCACAACGATCTTCAATAACCCTGCCCAGAAAGCCACGGAAGACTACGTCTCCGGCCGCTTCGGGTGACCGCCTCCCATCGATTGCTGCGTAGACGTCGTTCTGGTCCCTGATAACGACATCTGCTCAGCAGTCGATGGGCCCCTTAAAGCCCGACGGCGGGCGGCACCTTGGGGGTGCCGCCCGCCGTCGTTCCTTAACCGGGAGCCGGAGGCCGCTTATGCGTGGATCTGGTCCTCCACGTGCATCGCACCGGGTTTCTGCGGCCTGAACTTCCGCCACAGCCGGATGAAAAGCGGCAGGGCCAGCAGGATGACCACGAGGATGTAGACCACCACGCCGACCGGCTCGTTGAAGAGTCCGGAGACGTCCCCGCCGCTGAGTTGCAGCGACTTGCGCAGCTGGCCCTCGATCCGCGGGCCGAGGATGAGGCCGATGATCAGGGGAAGCACCGGCAGGCCATAGCGGCGCATCGCAAAGCCGAGGGCGCCGAGCACCAGCAGCAGGACCAGGTCGAAGGCCTGCATGTTGACCGAGAAGGCACCCAGGGTAGCGAAGAACAGGATCCCCGCGTAAAGGTACGGGCGCGGGATCTGCAGCAACTTGGCCCAGAGCGGTGCCATGGGCAGGTTGATCAGCAGCAACAGCGTATTGCCGATGAAGAGGCTGGCGATCAGGCCCCACACGAGAACCGGCTCGTTCTCGAACAGCAAGGGGCCGGGCTGGATGCCGAACTGCACCAGCGCCGCCAGCATCACCGCCGCCGTCGCGTTGGTGGGCAGGCCGAGGGCCAGCAGCGGGGTCAGGGTGCCCGCGGCCGAGGCGTTGTTCGCCGCTTCCGGTCCGGCCACGCCTTCGATGGCGCCGTGCCCGAATTCCTCGGGGTGCTTGCTGAGCTTCTTCTCTGTCACGTAGGACAGGAAGGTGGGAACCTCGGCGCCGCCCGCCGGCATGGCGCCAAAGGGGAAACCGAAGGCGGTGCCGCGCAGCCACGGTTTCCAGGAACGGCGCCAGTCCTTCTTGCCCATCCATGGCTGGCCCACCGGGATGGTCTCCATTTTGTTCCGCCGCAGGTGGGCGGCGATCCAGAGGGCCTCGCCGACGGCGAAGATGGCCACGGCCACCACCACAATATCGATGCCGTCAGACAGCAGCGGGATGCCGAACACCAGGCGCTGCTGGCCGGTCACGGGGTCCAGGCCCACGAGCCCGATCGCCAGGCCAAGGCCCAGCGAGGCGAAGCCGCGGATCTTGGACGAACCGAGCACCGCGGTGACCGTCAGCAGGCCCAGCACCATGATGGCCAGGTAACTGGACGGGCCAAGGCTCACCGCGAACTTCACCACGAACGGTGCGCAGACGGCCAATAGCGCCGTGCCGATGGTGCCGGCCACGAAGGAGCCGATGGCCGCCGTCGCGAGGGCCTGCGCGGCCCGGCCGGCTTTGGCCATCTTGTGGCCTTCGATTGCGGTGATGACCGTGGAGGATTCGCCCGGCGTGTTGAGCAGGATGGAGGTGGTGGAGCCGCCGTACATGCCGCCGTAATAGATGCCGGCAAACATGATGAGGGCACTGGTGGGGCCGAGGTTGTACGTCACCGGCAGGAGCAGCGCCACAGCCATCGCGGGTCCGATGCCGGGCAGCACGCCCACGGCGGTGCCCAGGAGCACGCCGATGCAGGCGTACAGCAGGTTCATGGGCGTCAGCGCGGTGCTGAAGCCCTGCATGAGGAGATCGAGGGTATCCATGTCAGAGAACTCCTGCCAGGATTCCGGCGGGAAGCTTGATGCCCAGGCCGAAGTAGAAACCGTAGAAAGTGGCCAGCGCCAGGCCCAATGAGATGAGCCCGTCCCGGATGTAGTGGCGGCTGCCCAGGGCCCAGACGCTTCCCCAGAAAAGCACCGTGCCGGAAATGACCCAGCCGGCGGCGTCGATCAGCAGGATGTTCAGCACGAAGGCCCCCACCAGGGGAAGGACGGTCTTCCAGTCCGAGGGGTGGGTCAGGTCCACATCCTCGCCCTCCTCCGCCTGGCCCCGGCCGCCGCGCAGCACATTGACGGCCAGCGCCGCGGCGGAGACCAGCAGCAGGACTCCAATGACGAGCGGCATGGTGCGCGGACCCACTGGATCGGACTGGGAGTACGGTGCGGCAATGCGGGATGCGTCCACGAGGACGACGGCGCCGGCCGCCCCGAGCAGGGCAGCGATGCCAAGCTCGGAGCGGCCTTTGCTTGCCGGAGTTCCGGCGTCAGTTTTTTGGCTCACGCCAGCCCCAGCTTCGAGAGGACGTCGGCGACCCGCGTGTCCTGTTCCTTCAGGAAGGTGCTGAATTCTTCGCCGGTGATGAAGGCGTCGGTCCAGCCGTGGTCCTTCAGGGCGGCCTTCCATTCGTCGGTGCCGTGCATCTTGGTCAGGGCGGCCACGATGCGGTCACGGTCGGCGTCGCTAACACCCGGAGGGGCCACGATGCCGCGCCAGTTGGTGAATTCGAGGTCGATGCCGGATTCCTTGAAGGTGGGGGCGTCGACGCCTTCCAGCCGCTCTGCGCCGCTGGTGGCCAGGACGCGTACGGAACCGGTCTTGATCTGCTGGATGTATTCCCCGGCGCCGGACGCGGCGAAGCCGATCTTGTTGCCGAGGATGGCGGGCAGGAGGTCGCCACCGCCGTCGAAGGAGACGAAGTTGACCTTCTTGGGATCGATGCCCACGGCCTGTGCCAGCTGCATGGGGAGCAGGTGGTCCGGGCCGCCCGGGCTGGAGCCGCCGCCGACGGCCAGCTTGGACGGATCCTTCTTCCACGCGTCAACCAGTTCGCCGATGGTCTTGTACGGAGAATCCTTGGGGACCATGATGGCGCCCGGTTCCTGGATCAGGCGGGCCAGGGGAGTGGTGGCGGTCAGCTTGGCTTCGGACTTGTTGGTGTAGCTCGCGCCCACCACACCCAGGCCCATCAGCATGGTGAGGTCCTTGTTGCCTTTTTCGTTGACGAGGCGGGCCAGGCCCACCGTGCCGCCGGCGCCGGCGAGGTTGAAGACCTCCACGTTGGTGGCGGTCTTGGTGTCGTTCATGACCTTGGCCGCGGTGCGGGCGGTGGTGTCATAGCCGCCGCCTGCGGTGTTGGGGACCATGATTCGCAGCCCGGTGAGCGGGCCCGAATCCGCAGCGCTTCCGCTGGTGGCGGCGGAGCCACCGCCGCTGGTGACGCCGCAGCCGGTGGCCGCGATTGCAAGTCCTGCAGCGACGGCAATGGCGCGCAGTGCGTTCAATCGACGCATCTTGTGTTCCTCTTCTCATCATTGGTGGGAGTTGCATTCACCGTATGACTTGACGTGACGCCGGTCACGCTTGTGTTCTCAAAGATTGTTTTGTTCATTGTGGTCATGGGCCCTTGGCGTCCCGCGGCCGGATAATGAAGGGGAAACCCCAGCCGAAGGAACCCCGTGCCCGAAGACGTGCAGCCCGTGCAGCCCGGCAACCCGCATCCCCGCCGTAGGCACCGCCTGTCCCTCGCCGGCCAGTACCTGGCCTTGCAGTTGCTGATCGTCCTCGCGGTCTTGCTGGGCGTCGTCGCGATTTCCCTGGTGCAGTCCGCCGCGGCCTTTGAGCGGGTGGAGGGCCGCCGGGCGCTTGCGGTGGCGGAATCCCTCGCCGCGAACCCCACCGTCCGTTCGCTGATTCCGACGGCGGAACCCCGGCAGGGGGCCGCCCTGCCGTCGGTTGCCGAGTCCATGCGCACGGTATCCGGCGCCAGCATCGTCATCCTGGCCAAGACGGACGGCACCATCCTGACCTCGCCCGAGGACCCCGCCGCCGTGGGGACCCCGTTGCCGCTGGGCGGCAGCACGGTCCTGCAGGGCCGGGCCTGGACCGGGGCCATGGACGTCGGCGGCAGCCCTTCCCTGATGGCCCACGTCCCGGTGCTCGACGACGCCGGACACACGGTGGGCATCGTCGCCGTCGGGCGCCAATATCCTTCAGTGCTGGAACGCTTCGGCGAGACGGTACCGGACCTGCTGGTGTACCTGGGGGTCTCCCTCGCGCTTGGCGCGGCCGGTTCGCTGCTCCTGTCCCGCCGCGTCAAGCGGCAGACCTTCGGCCTGGAACCGGGGGAGATCGCCGGCCTGGTGGAGCACCGCGAGGCGATCCTGCACGGCGTCAAGGAAGGGGTGATCGCCCTGGACCCGCAGGAGCGGATCACCGTGGCCAACGAGAGCGCCCGCGAGTTCCTGGGCCTGCCGGAGGACTGCGTGGGCCGCAGCCTCGGCGAGCTGGGCGTACAGCGGCAGCTCCGGGAAGACCTCACCACGGAGCAGCCCGAGCCGGACCGCCTGCTCCTGGTGGGGGAGCGGCTGGTGGTCCTTAACCGCAAGCCGGTCACTGCCCGCGGCAGGGTGATCGGCTCCGTGACCACCCTGCGTGACCGCACCGAGCTGTCCTCGCTGGAGAAGGAACTGGGCCGCACGCGCAGCACCACGGACACCCTCCGCGCCCAAACCCACGAGTTCGCCAACCAACTGCACACCATTTCCGGGCTCATCCAGCTGGGCGAGTTCGACGAGGTGGTCAGCTTCGTGGACGGCGTGAGCCTCAGCCGCAACAAGCTCTCGGACGACATCACTTCCCGCATCCACGACCCCGCGCTCGCGGCCCTGCTGATCGCCAAGAGCAGCCTGGCCGGGGAACGGAACGTAGCCCTGCAGCTGGACGCCGCGTCCCGCCTGGGCCGGGTGGACGAGGAATTCTCCCGCGACCTGACCACCGTCGTCGGGAACCTGGTGGACAATGCCATGGACGCCGCCGGCCTGAATGCTGCCGGCGGCGCTGTGACTGCTGCCAGCGGCTCCGCTGACGGCAAAGTCAGCGTCAAGCTTAGCGAGGAGGCAGGAACGGTGACGGTTACCGTGCGGGACTCCGGTCCCGGCGTCGCGCCCGCGGAACGGGAGGATATCTTTCGGCGCGGCTACAGCACCAAGGCGTCCGACGGCGCCGGCGGCCGCGGCTTCGGGCTACCCCTGACGCGTCTGGTGTGCCTGCGCCGTGGCGGCGACGTGGAAGTACACAACGACGGCGGCGCGGTCTTCACCGCGACGCTACGGAAAGCGGATCCGGCGAAAGGAAGCCCCACGGCATGAGCCCCACGGAAACGATCAGGGTCCTGGTGGTCGACGACGACTTCATGGTGGCCAAGGTGCATTCGGGCTTCGTCCGGCAGGTCCCGGGCTTCGAGGTGGTGGGCGCGGCCCATACCGGCGCACAGGCCGTGTCCGAGGCCCGGCGCCTGCAGCCGGACCTGGTGCTCCTGGACATCCACCTGCCGGACATCAACGGACTCGAGCTTCTGCAGCAGCTGCGCGACGTGGTGCCCGAACTGGACGTGCTGGTGATCAGCGCGGCCCGCGAGGTAGAAACCGTGCGGCGGGCGCTGCGTGGCGGGATCGTGCACTACTTGATGAAGCCGTTTTCCGCTGACGACCTGCACGAACGGCTCGAGCATTACCGCCAGAGCTACCAGGCGCTGTCGCCGGGCTCGGCCAGCGGGACGGCCGAGCAGGCCGATGTAAACCGGGTGTTCGGCCTGGGCGATACGGCGCGGCCGCTGCCCAAGGGCTTCAGCACGGAGACCCTGCGGCTGGTGGAGGAGCTGCTGCGCCGCACCTCCGACACTTCCGCCGGCGCCGACCTGTCCGCCACCGAGGCCGCGGACGCGCTGGGCACTTCCCGGGTCAGCGCCCGCCGCTACCTCGAATACCTCGTGGAGGAAGGCCGGGCCGTGGTGCAGCTGCGGTACGGCGGCATCGGCCGGCCGGAGCGCCGTTACAAACGCCAGGGCTAAGCTCCCGGCTCCGGGTTGTCACAGATCGCGCCCGGGCGGTGTCTTCATGTCGCAAGGCAAAGAAACCGACCCGCAGGAGGAATCATGACCACCCGGATCCCCGCAGCAGAGATCACTGGCCTTTACGGTGCCCTCATCAAGAAGTTCAGCACGAAGATGTTCGGCAAGGTGCCGGAGTCCCTGGGCGTTATGTGGCACAACCCGGCCGTGCTTAAGGCGTCCATGGGCATGGGGCAGAAGCTGCAGAAATGGAACAGCTGTGACGAGTCGCTGAAGTCCTACGCGCACATGGCGGTGGCCTCGTTGATCGGCTGCACTTGGTGCCTGGACTTCAACTACTTCATGGCGCACAACCACGGCCTGGACCTGGAGAAGGCGCAGCAGATCCCGCGCTGGCGCGATTCAGGGGTCTTCACGCCGTTGGAGCGGGACGTGCTGGAGTACGCCGAAGCCATGAGCAGCACTCCGGTTACCGTCAGCGACGAACTTGTTGCCCGGCTGCTGGACCAGCTTGGCGCGCCCGCGCTTGTTGAGCTGACCAGCGTGATCGGCTACGCCAACCTCACGACCCGCGGCAACGTCGCCCTCGGCATCGAGTCCGAGGGTTTCGCGGACGCCTGCGGGCTGAAGCCGCTCGCGGCGCCCGGTCTCGCGGCATCCGGTCTCCCGCGGCCCGCTGTCTCGCGGTCCCAGGCGGGCGCACGGTAGCGTGGCCGGCATGACCAGCTCCGGCGCCACCGACCTTTTCGTCACCCACCGCAGCCTGCTTTTTACCGTCGCCTACGAGATGCTCGGCTCCGCCGCCGACGCCGAGGACGTCGTGCAGGAAGCCTGGCTCCGGTGGGCCGATTTGGGCGCCGAAGCCCAAGCGGAGGTGCGCGATCCGCGGGCGTACTGCGTCCGCATCGTCACCCGCCAGGCACTCAACCGCTTGCGCACGCTGAGCCGGCGGCGGGAGGAGTATGTGGGGGAGTGGCTGCCCGAACCCCTGCTCACCGTGCCAGACGTGGCCGAGGATGTGGAGCTGGCCGAGAGCGTCTCGATCGCCATGCTCACGGTGCTCGAGTCGCTTGCCCCGGTGGAGCGGGCGGTCTTCGTGCTGCGCGAGGTCTTCGATGCGCCCTACGACGAGATCGCGGAAGCGGTGGGCAAGTCATCGGCGGCCGTACGCCAGATCGGCAGCCGCGCCCGCTCCCACGTTGCCGCGCGCCGCCCCCGCACGCAGGTGGGACGCACCGAGCAGCAGCTCGTCGTCGAACGCTTCGTGGCCGCGGTGACCACCGGGGATGTGCAGGGCCTCATGGACGTCCTGGCTCCCGACGTGGTCCTCGTGGCCGACGGCGGCGGCTTCGCCAATGCCGTGCGGGTGCCGGTGAACGGCGCGAAGAAGGTCATCAACCTGCTGCGGCCCTTCCCGCAGGTCGCTGTCGGCCCGCGGATCGCCCTGGTCTGGCTCAACGGCGGCCTCGGCGTCCGGATCGACGACGAGGTAGGCGGTCCGACCCTCGTCAGCCTGGAGATCGAGGACGGACGGATCGTGCGCATTTTCGCCATGCGCAACCCGCACAAGCTTGGCGGCGTGGCGACGGAAACCGAACTGGCGCGCTAAAGTTTCGCCAGGGGCGAGAACGCCAGCGCCAGGACAAAAGCCACCGCCGCCGTGACCAGCGGGGTGAGCAGCCAGAAGCCCAGGATCCGCAGCACCATGGGCCGGTGGGTGACGGAGAAGTTCTGGTTGGTCCCGGCGCCCAGCACCGCGGAGCTGAGGGTGTGCGTGGTGGACAGGGGCAGGTGCAGGCCGATCGCCCCGATGAAAAGCATCAGCGAGCTCAGGCTCTGCGCCACGAAACCGCGCAGCGGGTCGATGCGGATCAGTTTGTGGCCCAGGGTGTGCGAAATCCGCCAGCCGCCGAACAGGGTGCCGGCGGTCAGCAGCACCGCGGTCAGCACCACGGGCCACAAAGGCAACTCGCCGCCGTCGTACAGTCCCGCCGCAACACCGGCCAGCAGCAGCACCGAAATGGTGCGCTGGCCGTCCTGCAGGCCGTGGCCGAAGGCGACGGCGGCCGCGGAGACCGCTTCGGCCCGCCGGAAGCGGCTGTGCACCACGTCCGGCTGGGTGAAGCGGGCGGCCCAGGTGGCAGGCCAGACCAGCAGGTAGGCAGCGCCGAAGGCGATGGCGGGGGAGAGCACGAGCGGCAGGACCACCTGGAACAGCAGCGCGTTGTCCACGCCCCCGATCTCGTGCCCGCCCACCAGGATGCCGGCGGCACCGGCACCGGCGAAGCCGCCCACCAAGGCGTGCGTTGAGGACAGCGGGATGCCGCGCCACCACGCATAGATGCCCCACAGGATGGCTGCGGCGAGGGCGGAGGCCAGGATGGCCAGCCCGCTGACCCCGCCGGGCAGGTCGAACAGGGCCTGGCTGGACAGCAGGGCGAAGCCGCCGCTGAGCATGGCGCCGGCAAAGTTGAAGACGGCGGCCAGCAGGACCGCCACCGAGGCGGTCAGCGCCCGGGTCCGGACCGAGAGCGCGACGGCGGTGGAGACGTCGCGGAAGCCGTTGAGGAAGGCGAAGCCACAGGCCAGGGCCACCACCAGGGCGAAAAAGCCGATCGCCACGTCAGGCTTCCTTGACGATGATGCTGCCTACCTGGGTGGCCACCCTGCGCATGTCCTTGGTGACGTCCACCAACTGGTTGGCGATGTCCCGGTGGCGGGCGTACTGCGCGGCCTTCATGTCGCGGTACATCTCGGCCACCCAGGTCCGGTGGCTGCGCTCGGCCCGTTTGGCCAGGCGCAGGATTTCGATCCAGTAGTCTTCGAGCTCGTCCAGGTCGTCCAGGCGGCCCATGGCCTCGACCGTGAGCTCGGCCTGGCGGCTGATGATTTCCAGCTGGTCGGCGGCGCGCTTGGGCAGCCGGTCCAGCTTGTACAAGGCGACGAGTTCGCCCGCGGCGTCCAGTTTCTCCATGGCCTCGTTGAGGAAGCGGGAGAGGGCGTACATGTCTTCGCGGGGGAGCGGGTTGATGAAGCTGGTGCGCATGTGGGTGAGCAGCGCGAAGTGCAGGTCCGTGGACTTCGACTCGTGCCCGTGGAGTTCCTCGACGAGCCTGCCGTGCTCCGTGACGGGGGCTCCCAGGATTTCCGACAGTGTTCCGGTGGCTTCAAGGATCTGGCGCGCCATTTGGGAAAGAAGCTTCAGGCCTGCGGATTCCTGCGGGAAGAGGCGGAGCTTCATTGTGGTGCCCGTTCTGCGGAGCCGGCGGGATGTGCGGCGACGGGGATCGCATGACTTGACGCGGGAACGTTCACAGACACCAACTTTACGGCAGTGCTGCCTGCGTCCCGGACCTGCCCTCAGCCCGGGTCGGCCCCGCCTAACCGCACGATGGGCATAAAAATGGTGCCGAACCGGATACGCCTCTCGGCGGTAGGCCGCTCGAAGCGGCTATAAGTTGAAGCCCGGGGGTTTCGCGGTTCGACACCAGTTTCAGTTTTATACCTCGTCCAGATGAAGTCAACCTTGACAGATCCGCTCCGGAGTGCGTCTGGCGGACGGGACCTGCAGGATTAGTCCAGTTCGCCCAGCCGCCACGCGTTGGCCGCGTGCTCGAGGTCCTCGGCCGTTTTCACGAGCTGGTGCGAGCTCCTGGTGAGCTTGCTGGCGTGGCCTTCATTGGCGTGTTCGGCGCTGTCGGCGATGGTCGCCTGGCCCAACGCCACCACGCGGCAAAACGCGGCGGAACGTTCCAGCGCGACGTCGAAATCGCCGTCGAACGCGCCCGAAAGGATGGCGTCCGCCATCTGCTTCATCTCGTCCGCGCCCGGCGGCTCGGCGGCCCCCGCCACGACGTGCGAAACCTGCGCGGTATCCCTGCCGGCCTTGAAGTACACGGAAATCCGCTCGGAATTCTGCATGGTGGCGGCGCGCAGGGCGTAAAGCCGCCACAGCGCACCCGGGAGGGAGCGGGCCGGGCTCTCGGCCCACATTTCGGCGATGGCGTCCAGGCCCTGTTCGTCGGCCAGCTTGACCAGCCGTTTGGTGACCTTGGGATCGTCGCTGTCGCGGCCCCGCCGTACCAAGGCCTGCGCCGCGAGGTGGGCAGCCTCCGACACCCTCGCCGGGTCCGCGCCGCCCGCGAACGGCTCAAAATCGATCGGCGCGAAGGGCTTCGGCTTGTGATGCCTGGGTGCTCCGCTGGAACCGGTGGAGGCTGCTGGATCGCTCATGCCCCAACGCTACTCCTGTGCTTTCACTCGTGCACTCATGGGATGGCCGGTTTCGGGGCGGGCGCCCCGGTTTGTGCGGTCGGGTGCCTGTGGTTCGGTCTCCCGACGGCGGAGCTTGCCCCTGTGTCATGGCCTCCTTTGGTGTGCGGTAGAGTATTTATCGTCCAGAAATGGACTGGGCCGGCGTTGCCGGCAGGGGCCTTTAGCTCAGTTGGTAGAGCATCGGACTTTTAATCCGTGGGTCGTGGGTTCGAGCCCCACAGGGCCCACCCCTTCTTCTCCAAACCCGGCGGTCAGCGCCGCCCTGCGCTCCCGGCTATCCTCGGGATATGGATACGCGCCCCTTTCTGGACAAAGTCATGCCCGAAGCCTGGGACGCCGCGGAGGCCTACGCGGCCTCGATCAGCAAGGCCGTGCTGCAGCGCGGGCTCACCGCCCAAGAGGTCGAGTTCATCAAGGTGCGGGCCTCCCAGATCAACGGCTGCGCCTTCTGCCTGGACCTGCATTGCAGGCAAGCCCGGCATGCCGGCATACCGCAGCAGAAACTGGACCTGCTGCAGGCCTGGCGGGAGACCGACGTGTTTTCCGAGCGAGAGGCGGCGGTCCTCATGGTCGCCGAAGCGGCCACCAAAATGCCGCTGACCGAGGACAGCCAGGCGGACCTGGCGGCAGCCCGCAACGTCCTGGGCGAGGAGGTGTTCGTCGCCGCCGAGTGGGTGGCCGTCACGATCAACGCCTTCAACCGCATCTCAATCCTCAGCGGGCACCCCGTGCGGCCGCGCGACGCCGCCGGAAAACTGACCCACTGACTAGAAGCTGAAACTATTCCCAGGCGAACCCGTCCGGGTCGGCGAAGGCGCCCGCGTCCCCGTTGATCACCAGCCGGTGCGATCCCGTGCCGTCCGGTGAGACGCCCGCGGTCTTGGCAACCGCGCCACGTTTGTTGAGCGTCAGGGTGATGGGACCGGTGTTGAACTCGACGTATCTGCTTCCGAAGCTCTTCCCCACGGCGAGGCCGTGGTCGAGATAGAACTGCTTGCTGGCGGGCACATCGGCAACGCCCAGCTGGAGCACGACCGAGTCGATCTGCCGGGTGGCCGGACCACTGTCCTTCTTCGACGACGACGCGACCGTCCAGATGGTGCCGTCCGGGGCCTGGACTACGCCGCCGTATCCCCACAGCGACTTCGCGGCCGGTTTGAGTACAGTTGCGCCGGCGTCGAGCGCGCTCCCGATCAGGCCGTTGACGCTGGCCGGCTGGGAGACGACCAGGGACATGGTGAACCCGCGGAATCCGATGGTTGGGGCCTGCGATGCCCGGACCCGCACCCTGTTGCCCAGTCCGAAGGCGGCCGCATGGAAGGCTTCAGCCGCGGCGGTGTCGGCGACCTCGATGGTGACGGATTCGATGGTTCCCATGACGCACATCCTAGTGAGGTACCGGCGGAGCGCCGCCGTAAACTGGCCCGGCTTAGACGCCCTGGCGCCGCACCATCTCCTTGATCCAGACGGGCGCGAACGGGGAGGTGCAGTTCGGCGGCGTCGGATAATCCTTGAGCACTTCCAGGCGCTCGCCGATCCCGATGGCGCGATCGCGGTAGCCGGGGTGCTCGATCCCGATCTGGGCCAGGCAGGTGTTCATGGCCCATTGCAGCCGCTCCGGAGCGTCCTTCATCTGCGCCTCGATGACGTCCAGCAGCCCGGGAAGGTCCAGGACCTCCGGCTTCTTGACGACGCGTTCGCTTGTCAGGGCCCAGCCGGCGCTGGCGACCACCGGATCCGGATCGGCGAACCAGGCCTGGCGCAGTTCCTCGGTATGCGGGCTTTTCTTCACCACGTAGTTCACCAGCCAGTCCTGCACTTTCGGGGTGCGGGCCTGGCGCAGCATGGCGTCGAGCTCATCCCTGCCGAACGCCTTAGGGCGGCAGATCAGCAGCGCCAGCAGTCTGGCGGCGGTGTCTTCCGTGGCCCAGAGTTCCAGGGCGAGGTCCTGCTGGATCTTCAACCGCTTCGCGACCGCGCGCAACTTGCCGAGGTTCACGCCGTGGTCATCGCCGTGCCGTTCGTTCACCTCGCGGGCTTTGGGGTCCTCGAGGGCGGCCAGTTCGGCCATCACTTCGGCAACAATCGTTCCGTTGAGGGTTGCCTCGGCCACGTCAGCCTCCTGTCGTCGGGTCCAGTTTCAAGCGTACCGGCGGCCGGTTTTCGAGCATGAAGTCTTATTTTTTGAAACGAATAACATCGGCGTGTCGCGGCTGCGACGCGCCGAGGGAATTCCTAAAGGGTATTGACTTAAAAATCCGCACAGGAATACTCTCCCGCTTGGGTCGATCAAAACGGCCCGCATCCGGTCCGGACGGAGCCTCTGGGGCGTTCCGGAGAGCGTGAATTGTCGTGGTCTCGCTGGGAGGGGCCGCGCGCGCCGGACACCAGGCCTTGTTGCCTGGATGCAGGCGCATTCTGGGGGTTTACGTCCGCGAGGATGCACGCGATGACATGGACTGTGCTGGGGCCGGCCCTGCGGCGGATAGTCTCCGCTGCGGTGACGCTTTGCATGGTGGTTGCCTTCAACCTTCCGTCTGCCATTCCGGCCGCCGCCGCTTCCGCGGCGGGCCTTTCGCGTGCTTCAGGCCCTGCAGAATTCGTGCTGTTCGAGGGCGAGCACCAGGACGCCGCGTACACCGCTGGCGCCCAGTCCGGCGCCACAATCTCGGCCGCGGACCTCGCCGCAGTGCAGGGTTCCGCGGCGGCCCAGTGGCCTGGCTGGAACGTCGGCGGCGCCTCGGTCTTCCTGCAGGACCTGCCCGGCGACGCACTCGCCATCACCTCCGGGAACAGCATCGCGGTTGACCCGACGGCGGCCGGCTGGGGCTGGTCCGCCACCACCGGTGCACCGGCCCAGGGAACCATGGACCTGCTGACTGTCCTCGCGCACGAGTACGGCCACATCGCCGGATTCGCCGACATCGAAGGCGGAGCCGATCTGATGACCCGGACCCTCAACCCGGGGGAGCGGCGCTTCAACGGCCCAGAGCGGATGTACCGGGCACCGGCCGCTGAGCCCGCGCCCGAACCGGCGCCCGCCGTCGAACCGGCAACCGAACCCGCCGTCGAGCCGGCAACCGTACCCGCCGTCGAGCCGGCGCCCGCAACCGAGCCGGAGACCGCTCCGGCCGCCGAAGCCTCCACCGAACCCACCCCTGCACCGGTTTCCGCGGCCGGAGTCTCCGTGACGGCAGAGTTGCTTTCGGAACCGGCTCCGGCGCCCGGAAGCGAGCCCGCACCCACAAGCGCCCCGGCGCCCACAAGCGCCCCGGCGCCCACAAGCGCCCCGGCGCCCGTAAGCGCCCCCGACACAGCACCCGCTGCCGAACCAGCCCCGGAAGCAGCCACCACCTGGGTCCTGGCCATGACCGGCCCCTCGGCGGCCCTGGTCTTCAACGCGGACGGCACGGCCACCTTCGGCGGAGAAACCCGCAGCCTGGCCGGCATCAGCGCAATCAACGTCACCGGCACCGCGGGCGACGACACCTTCACGGTCGACCGCGGCACGAACAACCCGGGCATCATGGTGACCTTCGACGGCGCCGCCGGCTTCGACACCCTGGTCACGGCCGGCATCACCGCCAGCAGCCGTTCCGTCGCCGCCGATCCGCACTCGGGCACCTTGTGGCTGGATTCCACGGTGGTCAACTACCTCAACATCGAACCCATCGCCTCGGGCGACGCGAGCAACGCCGTCTACGAACTAACCGGCGGCGACGACACCGCCACTCTCACGCTCAACGGCGGCGGCCTGCTGGAACTGAGCGGCGCCACCTTCGAGACCGTGGCCTTCGCCGCCCCCACCACCTCGCTGACCATCAAGGGCGGGGCCGGCAAGGACAAGATCACCATCTCCGGCACCATCGCCCTCGTGGCCGCCTGGCTGCTCATCCAGATGGAACTCATCGAGGTGGCCGACGACGCCGACATCACCACCACCGGCGACGTCACCCTCGAGGCAGCCGACTCGGTGACGGGCGGACCGGTCCTCGGCTGCCTCGTGGCCCTGGCGACGCATTGTGCCGAGGTCGCGGTTACCATCAACGGCGGCAACATCAGCGCCAACAACCTCAACCTCACCGCCGCCTCGAGCATCGTCCCGGACGCCAGCCACTTCGCCGCCTACGCCATCAACGTCGATTCCAAGGCCGCGGTGAACGTCACGGGCAACGCGCATCTGGCAGCAACCGGGGCCGTGGTCATGTCGGCCAGCTCCACGGTTGGCCCGGTGACGCTGAACAAGGACTATGGCGACCTCGCCATCATCTCCTCCGACGCCGCGGTCACGGTGGGCGGAAGCGCAGTGGTCACCGCCGGTTCGAACGTCACCATGACGTCCACCTCAACGGTCGACGCCGGAGCCACCCCGGGTTCGGCCGGCAAGGACGAAGGGGAAGCCGACTCTTCCGGCACCAGCACCTTCGACGCCGCCGTCGCCATTCTCACCGTGACGGCCAAGACCATCACCAAGGTGACCGGCACGGCGCACCTCGAGGTAGTCGGGGACCTCGCCCTCGCCGCCATCAACCACGCGGCGCTCACGGCCACCGGCGACGCGAGCGACGCCAACTCCGGTGCCGGCATCGCCGTCGCGAACCTGGACCAGACCACCACCGCCTTCATCGCCTCCACCAGCGCCACCCCGACCACGGCCGCCAAGCTCAACATCACTGCGGACTCGGAAGGCGCCAACACTTCCTCGACGAAGGCCGGGGTCGAAGGCTCGACGCAGAACGATAAGGACCCCAACTCGGCAGACCGCGGCAACGGCCAGGCCAACACCGCCGACGGCAACATCGGCATCGCCGGCGCACTCTCCGTGAACGTCCTGCACAGCCACACCGCCGCATTCATCTCCGGCTCCCGGGTCACCACCACCGGAGTGCAGCGGATCCACTCCGGCTCCAGCAACGGCGCCACGGCCACCGCGGACGGCAGCACCACCTCCGGCAGTGGACTGGGCGTCGGCGTCGCGGTCGGCATCAACGTGGTCACCCTGCTCACCGAGGCCTACCTGGCCGGCGGCGCCATCCTGAACGCGGGGGGCGTGGTCCTCGAAGCCTTCGGCCCGGCCGCCGCGAAGAACACCTTCTCCGCGGACTCCACCTCCGGCGCCGGCGGGGACGCCACCGTGGGCGTGGCCGGCTCCCTGGCCCTGAACATCATCACCGCCACCACCCTGGCCAACATCCGCGGTGCCGGCGCCAACCTCAACGGCTCGGACCTCACCCAGACGGCCAAGGCCAGCCACGAAAACAAGGCCAAGGCCAAGGCGAAGCAGTCCGGCGGCGGCTCGGTGGGCATCGGCGCCTCCGTGGCCATCAATATCATCAACAACGTCGTGGCGGCCGGGCTTGCCGTCAATGGCGTCCTCACCGCCGCGAAGAAGCTGGCGATGAACGCCACCACCACCGACGCCACCACCACCGAGGCCAGCGGCGGCGCGGCCGGCGGCAGCGCGGCAGTCCTCACCGGCGTCGTCGGCATCACCATCTCGAACGTCTCCACCAGCGCATCCGTCCGGCGGGGCAGCGCCCTCACCACCACCGGAAACATCACCGGCAAGGCCGACCAGACCGCCACCGTGGACAGCAAGGCCCTCGGCGCCACCACCGCCGGAGCCGGAGCCACCCTCGGTGCCGCGATCTCCTTCGCGCTCACTTCCGCCGAGCACCTGGTGGACTCCTCGCTCAACCGGAACACCACCTCCGGCGGCCTGATCAGCATGGAGGCGGACGGCACCTCCACCACCGCCACCGCGGCAACGGCCAGCGCGGCCGGCGCCGAGGGCGGCCAGAGCGCGGGCGGCAAGGACTCCTCCAACAAGGACAGCAAGCAAAAGTCGGACGCCCAGCTCGGCTTCGCCGACTCCAAGTCCACCTCCACCAACTCCAACGGCACCAGCACCCCGGCCGCCAAGAACGAGGACGGGACCACCGTGACCGTCGCCGCCGCGATCGCCCTGAACCTGGTCACCTCGACGACGACGGCGCTCGCCGCCGCCGCGGCCGGCCAACCTGCCATCGTGGTCACCGCCGCCGGGGCCGTCACGTTCAAGGCACTCAACAACACCGACGCGAAGGCCGTGGCCGACGGCTCGGCGAGCAACGGCAGCTCGGTGACCATCGGCGCCGGCCTGGCCATCAACAAGGTGATCCTGCGGAACGAGGCAAGCACCGGCGTCGGGACCGCAGTCACCGCAGGCGGCCTCAACCTCACCGCCGGCACGCGGCCGCTGGGCTCGGACACCGTGCACGCCTTCGAAGCGGACGCCAAGGCCGGGGCCTCGGGCAGCAGCGGCAACCTGGGCATCGCCGGGGCCTTCGCGCTGAACATCGTGGACCAGGACACCCTCGCCACCGTCCACGCCGACCCGACCCCCGCACCGCAGGCACCGGCGGCACCCGGCGTGGCGATCGTGGGCGGCGGTGCCGTGGCCATGAGCGCCAACTCGAACTCCACCTCCAACGCCAAGGCCAAGGCCAGCCAGTCCGGCAGCGGAACGGTGGGGATCGGCGCGGCCTTCGCGCTGAACCTCATCAACGACACCGTGTACTCGGGAATCGACCAGGTGGGAGATCCGACGCGCGGACCCCCGCTCACCGGAGCCGGAAACGTCACCATCGCAGGAACCACCGCGCACACCCTGACCACCACAGCCGAAAGCGGATCAGCGGGCGGAACAGTCAGCATCACCCCGGCAATCGCGATCACCATCGCCAACATTCTCAGCAGCGCCTCGCTTGGCGCCAGCACCACGGCCCTCACCGCCAGCGGCGCCGTGGACGCCCAGGCCACCCAGACCGTCAAGGCCACCACCACCGCCAAGGGCGACACCAAGGTGGGCGGCACCGCCGGCATCGGCGTTTCCCTCGCACTGGCAATCATCGACAACGACGTCGATTCAGGCAGTGCCCGCAGCATCACGGCAGGCGGCGCCGTCAGCTTCAAGGCCACCGGAACCTCGGACACCAAGACCACTGCCGAAGCCTCCGCGAAGGGCGCCTCGGCCAGCGAAGGCAGCAGCGGCGGCGGCAAGGACGTCAACAAGAAGGCCGACGACAACCTCGGCCAGGCCAAGAGCACCCAGTCTGCCGAAACCGGCAAGACCTCAAGCACCAGTTCCACTCCGAAGGCCGCCAGCAACGAGGACGGCGGAAGTTCGGTCTCGATCGCCGGTGCCATCGCCATCAACGTCGTGGCAACCACCTCGCGGGCCTGGCTCGCCAACGGCGTCACCATCAGCTCCGGCGGGATCGTCACCCTCAAGAGCCTGGCCAACACCGACGCCCTCGCCAACGCCAAGGGCGACAGCGCCGCGGACACGAGCGTGGGCATCGGCGCCGGCGTGGCCGTGAACAAGGTGGACATCGTCAACCGGGCCGTCACGGGCACCGCCACCATCACGGGCACCGGCCTGGTCCTCACCGCGGCCCTGACCGCCGGCGATACCAACGACGTGGTGCGGCGCTGGACCGGCAGCGAATGGAAGACCGTGGAAAGCGGGGCCGAACTTCCCGGCCCGTCCAAGGACGACCTCGCCTACGTCAAAACCAACGGCGGCACCGGCGGCAACGACGGCATCTACAAGTTCAACGGCAGCAACTGGACCATGGACCAGGACGTCACCATCACCAGCGGCGCCGCCTTCCCCGGTTCACCCTCCAGCGGCGACTACTTCCTCCTCACCACCGCCCACGACGGCCACCCGCGCAACAGCGTCTACAAGTACGACGGCAGCGAGTGGGACTTCGTCACCGCGGACACCTACGGGCAGAAGGAAGAACTGCCCAAGAACGACATCGAAGAGAACGACTGGTTCCAGCTGACGGCGCAGGACGGCGGCAACGCCCCCGGCTTCTACAAGCGCAACGGCTCCCAGCAGTGGGTGGCCCAGTCCGTGACCCTGAGCGACGGTGACCATTTCCCGGCCAGCCCCACAGCGGACCAGCTCTTCCGGCTCTGGGAGCACGAGATTTCCGCCACCGCCCGCGCCGGCGCCAGCAAGGCCTCCAGCGTCGGAGTCGCCGGCGCCCTGGCCCTGAACATCGTCACCAACACCACCGAAGCCGTGCTGCAGGCCGGTGCCTCGGCAACGCTCGGCGGCTCCGCCGTCGTGATCTCCGCCCTCAGCAACGAATACGACTACGCCAAGGCCAGCGGCAAAGCCGAGGTGGGCAGTGCCACGGGCGTCGGCGCCTCCGTCGCCCTCCAGGTCCTGGTGCCGTCCACCGTCCGGGCGGAAGCCGAAAACGGCGCCACCCTCACCGGCGGATCCTCCGTGACCGTGGACGCCTTCGGCTTCCGCGAGCTGGTCACCACGGCCGAAGGCGGGACGGCCGGCGGCACCGCGGTCACCCCGGTGGTGGCCCTGCTCATCAGCAAGGACGACCACGTTATCGCCCGCCTCGGCACCGGCTCCGCGCTGACCAGCTCCGGCGCCGTCAAGGTCACCGCCACCCACCTCAACCGGATCCGCACGGAAGGCAACGCCGAAGCGGCCGGCAAGGACACCGCCGTCGGGATCGACATCTCCATCAACGTGGCGGTCGGCTGGCAGACGACGGCGGAAATCGCCCGGAACGTCACCGGCGCCTCCGTGGACGTGGTGGCCTCCAGCGAAATCAAGAGCGAAGCGAAGGCCGTGGCCAGCGCCAAAGGCAGCAGCGAAAGCGATCCCAAGAGCGGCGACCAGAACGCCAACAGCCAGGTCAACGGCGACAACCCGAACACCAAGGACCAGGGCACCGGAACCCTCCCCAGCTCCAGCGGCGGCACCAACGGCAGCAACGGCGCCACCAACGCCAACGGCAAGGCCAGCAGCGAATCCGGCAGCGGGGGCGGCGGAACCGGAGTGGCCGGCGCCATCGCCGTCAACTGGGTGGTGATGGTCAACACCGCACGGATCACCGCCAACCGCACCGTCACCGCCACCGCCGGCGCCGTCACCGTCCGCGCCCTCAGCCACGTGGACGCCAACGCCCGGGCCATGGGCTCGGCCATCGACCTGCAGAACGACACCGGAGTGGGCGCCGCGATCGGCCTGAACGTCCAGGACCTCACCAGCATCGCCACGATCGGCGCCGGTGCGGTCATCAGCGGACAAGCCGGAATCACCGTGGAAGCGATCACCCCGGCCGGCCAGCGCAACGACTTCATCGTCTGGGGGATCGCCGCCGGCGGCGGCAAGAACAGCGCCGGGGTGGCCGCTTCCGCGGGCGTGCAGATCCTCCTCATCACCACGACGGCGTCTGTCGGCAAGGGCGCGCAGCTGGACTCCGCGGCGGGAGGCGTGACAGTCCGGGCCACCGAAGCCATGGGCCTGCAGCTCATCGCGCTCTCCGGAGGCTTCTCCACGGGCAGCGGCACGGCAGTGGGCGGCGCCGTGGCGGTCAACTACCTCGAGGTGACCACCTGGGCCTTCATCGACTCCGGCACCGCGGCCGGGCAGGTCACCTCGGTGGATGCCGCCGGCACCCTGACCATCAGCGCGAAGACCACCCTCGTGCCGCTCGAACCCGAAACCCCGCTGCAAGGCAAGGTCACCCTGCCCTCCGTCACCAGCGTCGCGGTCGGTGCCGGCGCCAGCAACAGCGGCGCCGCCGTGAGCGGCTCCTTCATCATCGACATCATGTCCTTCGACACCCAGGCCTCCCTCGGCACCGGTGCCCGCGTGAACCAGGAAGGCGCAGTGGGCGGCGCCGGCCAGTCCGTGTCCGTCACCGCAGAGGACAGCCTGGAGATCGTGAACGTGGCCGGCGCCCTGTCCTTCAGCGCCAGCTCGGCCGCCGTGGGCCTGACCGTGATCGTGGACGTCATCACCTCCAACGTCCGGGCCAGGATCGGCGCCGGCTCCGCGGTCCGGGCCGGCGGCAGCGTCACGGTCGAGGCCAAGGGCGGCGAGGACTGGTTCGAACTCTCCGTGGCCGGTGGCGTGAGCGGAAGCAGTGCGGCCGTCACGGGCGCCGTGCTGGTGTTCGTGTTCAACCAGGGCGGCAGCAGTCCGGCAGTCGTCGCCTCCATCGAAGCCGGCGCCGAGGTCCACGCCCTCGGAACCGTCAAGGTCCTGGCGAGCCGGACCGCCAGCGGGCCGTTCTCCGCAGGCAACCTGGCAATCGGCGGCGGCTCGGCCGGCGTCGGTGCCTCCGCCGTCGTGATCGTCCGCAGCAGCGTGGTGGAAGCGTACGTCGGCGCCGGCGCGGACATCGAAGCCGGCGGCGCCGGCCTCACAGTGAGCGCCATCCAGTCCGGCGATTTCAAGTTCCTGGCCGTAGGCGGTGCCGGCGGCAACTCCGCCGGCGTGGCCGGCTCCGTGGTGGTCAACGTCAGCAGCGATACCACCAAGGCCCACCTCGACGCCGGAGCCTCCTCGGCGGGAACGCACACCACGGTGCTGGCCAAGGACACGACGACGGTCCTTGCGCTCGCGGGCGTGCTCACCGTGGGCGGCTCGGCGGGCGTGGGCGCAGGCGTGGACGTCGAGGTCATCACCAAGGACACCCAGGCCTGGCTCGCCAAGGACACCTCCGTCACCGGCAGCGGCAACCTCACCGTGGACGCCCAGTCCGCCGAGAAGATCACCTCCATCTCCGTGGGCGGCAGCTTCGCCGGGTCCGCCGCCGTCAACGTCAACGCCGCCGTGTCCGTCCTGTCCATCACCACCAAGGCCTTCATCGCCGACGGCACCTCCACCTCGGACGCCGCCGTCGTCGCCATGGACGGCAGCGTCCGGGTCAACGCCGACGAATCCCTCACCCTGAACGTGATCGGCGGCAACATCGCCGTGGGCGGCAGCGCCGGCGTCGGCGCCGCAGTGTCCGTGCCGGTCACCACCAAGGAAACCCACGCCTGGATCGGCAATTACGCCCGGGTCTCCGCCAAAGGCGCCGACGCCGTCACGGTGGCCACCGGCAGCTACAGCGTCACCACCAAGGACATGCGCTTCGCCCCGGCGGACGTCAACACCGGCAGCAACACCATCACCCTGGCCGGCCACGGCTTCCAGAACGGCCGGCAGGTCCAGTACGACCGCGGCTGCGACACCGGCGGCTGCGGCATCACCGGCCTGACCCACCGCGGCATCTACTACATCGTCAACGCCACGGCCAACACCTTCCAGGTCTCCGCCACGCAGGGCGGCGCGGCCGTGGACCTGCTGAGCCAGGGAACCACCGAAAACCAGCGCTTCTTCGCCACCGACGAAGCCAACGTCCAGGAAGACAACACCCTCCGCTTCAACCCGCAGACGGCGGTGTCCGGCAACCAGATCACCACCCCGTACTCCGTCAATGCCGCCAACGACGACGCCGTGGTCTACAGTTCCGGCGGCGGCGCGGTGATCGGCGGCCTCGTCGACGGCGGCACCTACTTCTACAAGAGCCTGGGCGGGAACACCTTCCAGCTGTTGAACAAGAAGAGCACCGACGGCGGTACCCCGGTTGCCCTGTCCCTCAGCGGCACCACGGGCAAGGCGCACAGCATCACCAAGTCCGGCACTGCCCCTGGCGGCGACGCCAGCGCCATGGGACCACGCGTCATCCAGGCCGGCAGCACCCCGGACTTCGGCGGCGTCGCCGTCACCGCCAACAACTCCGACAACATCGGCGCCTTCGGCGTGGCGGTGGGCATCGGCGGCACGGCCGGCGTCTCCCTCGCCGGCGCCGTGGCCGTGAACACCATCCGCACCTCCGCGCACATCGGCGCGAACGCCCGCATCAACTGCGGCGTCACGTGCGCTTCCAACGTTGCTGGTGCCAACACCGGGCAGTCCGTCCAGGTCTCCGCGGCCAACCAGTACTACCAGCTGGGCATCGCCGCCGCGGTGGGCATCGGCGGCAGCGCCGGCGTGGCCGTTCCCGTCGATGTCCGGGTGGTCAGCATCGACACGTACGCCTACATCGGCACCGGCAGCACCGTGAACGCCCGCAACAACATCGCCGTCACCGCCAACGCCAAGGATGCCGTGGTCTCCGTGGCAGCCGGCGCCGGCGGCGGAACGGTCGGCGTCGCGGGTACCGTCGCCGTCACCGTCCTGAAGCTGAACACCTTCGCCTGCACCGGCACCCCCACGGGAACCCTCGCCTTCGAATGCCTCGGCACCGGGGCCACCCTAAAGGCAGACAACAACGTGCTGGTGTCCGCCAAGGATGACACCCGATTGCTCCTGCTCACCCTCGCCGCAGCCGGCGGTTACGTGGGCGTCGGTGCCGCCGTCGGCGTCGCCGTCCTGGACAAGAAGGTGCAGGCGTACCTGGGCGCCGGCGGCGCGGTGGACGCGCTGGCCCTCGGCAGCGGAATCGGCGGTGTATCCAACGGCGCCGGGCTCAGCGGTTCCGGGACCGCCGCAGACTTCGGCCGCCAGTCCTTCTCGGGCGTGATCGTGCGGGCCGATTCGGTGGAGGACGTCTTCGGGCTGGTGGCCGCGGTGGGCGGCGGCTTCGTGGGCGTGGCAGGCGGTGTGTCCGTGGCCCTCCTGACGGTGCTGGTGAAGGCCTTCATCGGGGGCAACAGCACGGTCAACGCCCAGCCCGGGGCCAGCCCGGCCCAGGGTGTCAACGTCTCGGCGACCGACAGGTTCAAGTCGCTGACAATCGCCGGCGGCATCGCTGGCGGTTTCGTAGGTGTTTCCGGCGGTGTGGATGTCGGCGTGGCCAACAATTCTGTTCAGGCCATTCTGGGCGCCGGCGCCACCATCCACGCCGCCGGAAACGTGCAGGTCTACGCGGTGTCGGCCAAGGATGTGAGCACTTTCGCCGTCAGCGTCTCGGGCGGGTTCGTCGGCGTCGCGGCGGCCGTGTCGGTCTGGACCGTGGGCACCGCCGCCACCGGCGGATACCACGCGGCCCCCGGCGGCGACTACCGCGGCAACTGGAACTCCGGCACCAGTTACCGGCGCGGCGACGTCGTCACCGACACCGGCGACGGCAAGCGCTACTCCGCCAAGGAAGACGGCGTGCTGGGCGGCGCCTCGCCGAGGAACAACCCCGCCAAGTGGCTGGGCGAGTCCAGCGCCTTCGGCCGCGGCGACTGGTCCGCCGCCGAGTACTACAACAAGGGCGACGAAGTCCGCGACACCGTGGACGGCAAGTACTACACCGCAACCGCCGACGGCGTACACAGCGCCACCCGCCCGGGCCTGGACTCCGGCAACTGGGACGAGGGCGGCTCGCTCAACAGCATCCAGCAGGGCGGCACGGCTGCCCAGGGCGGCAGCGGCGGCTACAAGGACAACACCCTCACCGGTACCACGGCCGGCGCGGCCACCGCATGGACCAGCGCCCAGGCCTGGGACGAAGGCGCACTTGCCAGCTACAACGGCCAGACCTGGTCGGCCACCGAGGACATCGCCAGCGGCGTGGCCCTCGCACCGGGAACCGCCGGCGCCAAGTGGCGGCTCGTCTCCGGCTCGGAGACCAAGACCAACCAGCGCCTCGCCGACCAGCTGGGCGTGGCGTCGGGACGCATCTCCGCGGCGGCCCCGGCCAGCAACATCGGTAATGACGCGCTCGGCACCGTCCCCACGGGCGGGACTACCGCCACCATCAACGCGATCGTCCTGGCCGGCGGCCACGTGCGCGCCTGGGCCAAGGACCAGCTGCGGATCCTCGGCGTCGCCGGCGCCGGCGCGGTGGGGGCAGTCGGCGTCGGCATCTCCGTCCTGGTCCTGAACATCAAGAGCAACACCGACGCCGGCATCGGTTCCACCGCGCAGATCACCGCCGGCACCGGCGGCACCGGCGAAGTGTCCGTCCAGGCCGGCATGGACGAGCACTCGGTGGGCTTCGGCTTCTCCGGCGCCGTGGGCGCCGTCGGGATCGCCGGGCAGGTGGTGGTCATCAACGACCGCGGCACCCAGCGGGCCCACATCGACGGCGGTGCGCAGATCCTGCGGGCCGGCGGCGGAGTGCTTGTGGGATCCACCGCCGACCGGCACCTCGAGAACTACTCGATCGGCCTGGCCATCGGGGCGGTCGGCGCGGGCGTGTCCGTGTCCGTCGTCAACGTCTCCGGCGACAACACCGCCGAAACCGGAACAGTGGCCGTCGGCGGCACCGGCACCGTGGCCAGCTTCACCTCCAGCACCGTGGACAACATCAACGTCTACGGACTGGGTGTCAGCGTCGCCGGCGGGGCCGGGGCCATTGGTGGCGTGGTCACCCTCGTCAGCCTGGCAGGGACGGCCAAGGCCTCGGCCTCGCCGAGCGGTACCGTGGGCTCGGGCGGGGTCGCCGCCACTGCCACCGGCACCCGCACCGTGCAGGCCACCACCCTCAACGTCACTGTGGGCGGCGTGGCGATCGGCCTCACCGTGGTCCGCGCCGACTCGGCCCGGCACCTCGAGTCCATCGTGGGCGGCAGCGCCACCACCAGCGGCGCGGTCGAATCCACGGCCACCGCCAGCAACACCGCAACCGTCCGCTCCCCGGGCGTCTCGATCGGCGGCGTCACCATCGGCATCACCGTCTCTTTCGCAGAACTGTCCGGACACACCCTCGCCAAGGCCACCGGCACCGTCACCGGCGCCTCCTCGATCGACGTCGTGGCCACGGCCGCCAACAAGGCCGACACCGAAACGGTCCTGGTTTCGGGTTCGCTCCTCGGCCTGAGCGGGGCCTGGGCCAGCTCCCGGATCACCTCGGACGCCTGGATCCGGGCGATCGTGGACGGCACGGCCAGCCTGGGCTCCACTGGAACCATCACCGTCAAGGCCCAAACCCAGGGCGACGGCAACTACGCCAAGGGCATCGTGGACTCCACCAGCGGCGGACTCATCGACCTCAAGGCCATGGTGGCCGTGGCCCGCGTATCGAACGAGGTCCGCGCCACCCTGGACGGCGCCGTCACCGCGGCCGGCAAGCTGGACGTCCTGGCGGACGCGCACAACAGCAGCGAGGCACGGGTCAAGACGGCCGCCGTCGCGCTCGTCAGCCTGGCGATCGGCGCGGCGGATTCAAAGATCGACGCCGGAACCCGCGTCACCGGGGCGGGCAGCATCGCCGCCGCCGGGGCCGACCTCACTATCAAGGCCACCAGCGTCAACACCGCTACCGCCTACTCCAACGTCATCACCGGCGGCCTCCTGGGCGGTGTGGCCGTCAGCGCCCCCGTCGCGGACATCTCGGCACCCACCGGAGCCCAATGGGACGGCCAGGCCACCGCCGGACGCAACATGACGGTGGAAGCCGACGCCACCAACACGGCCCACTCCACCGCGAAGGTCCTGGCCACCGGCATCGTGGGCGTCACCGGCGCCTCGGCCCCCGCGGACATCACCACCGCCACCGTCACGTACGCGGTCATCGGAAGCGCCGCGAAGATCAGCGGCCTGACCCAGAAACTCCTCGTCTACGCCCACGCGGTCAACCGGGCCACGGCAGTTGCAGGCGGCAAGGGCATCGGTGCCGTCAGCATCGGCGTCATGTACCCCAACGCCACGGACAAGGCCATCACCAAAGCCGAACTCAACGGCGACGTGGGCACCACCCACGTGGATCCCGCCGTCGGCACCGTGGGCGACGCCGGAGCCCTCACCATCGAGGTCAAGGCCATCGGCGACGACGCCACCAACGCCAGCGTGGACAGCCTGAGCATCGGGCTCGTGGCCGTCTCGGCGTCCTCCGCCGAGGCCCGTACCGAACCGGAAGTCCGCGCCCAGCTGGGCGGCGGCAAGGTCACTGCCACGCAGGGCGTCACCGTCCTGGCCCAGTCCGTGACCGACGCCGACTCCTACGCCTACGCGGCCTCCGGCGGCGTGATCGACATCCAGGCAGGCTTCACCGCCAAGTCCTTCGCCAGCCCCAAGGTCTCCGCGATCGTCACCGGCGGCTTCGTCCAGGCCGGCGGCTTGCTCTCCATCACGGCCCTGCACGGCGCAGCGCAGGCCCCGCTGTCCGACGGCACGGTGGCCGGCATCAACTGCAACGGCGCGGACACCATCTGCTTCACCCTGCCGCACGGCATCGGCACCGGAACGACCGTCACCTACAGTGCCCCCGCCTCCTCGGTGCCGGGCGTCGCCGAAGGCACCGTCCCCAACCCCAACGCGATTCCGGGCCTCGGCGACGGACGCACCTACGGGGTCATCAAGGTGGACAACAATACCCTCCGGCTCGGCGTCGAATTCAACGCCGCCGGCGTAGTGAACGCCCAGACCGGCACCCTGCACTTCGCCGGCGGCCACAACTTCCGCACCGGCGACCGGGTGGTCTACAACTGCAACGGCGGCGGCGCCCTCGGCACCCTCCCGGTGGCCGGGCTCGCCTGCGGCAGCTCCTACTACGTCTTCGCCGTGGACGAATTCGACATCCGGCTCTCCAGCACCCCGCTCGGCACCACGGGCAGCAACGTGGTCACCTTCAACCCGAGCACGGCCATGCCGGACGGCTCAACCTTCCAGGTGGCCGACACCACCGGCCTGGACGGGCGCGCCGTGGTCTACCACGCCCCGGCCACCATCGACTTCAAGTCCAGCCTGGTGGACGTCAACACCAACGGCAGCGGGCAGCTCCAGGACAACGACAACAACGGCATCGACCACGACGGCTCCTGGAACACCATCTACGCCCCGTCCCACGGCGCCATCGACAACGCCGAGTACGTCTACACCGTGACCGACGGCCCGGCCATCGGCGGCCTGTTCAACGGCCAGCACGTCTGGATCGTCCTCGAGGACCTGGACGGCCTCGGCAGCATGTTCGCCGCCGGCAACCACATGATCCGGCTCGCCGACTCGGCCTGCCACGCCGGAATCGGACAGTACGACGCCGACCCGGGCGCCGGCGTCGACCTCCATCCCTGCACCGAGGTCATGCAGGTCATCGCCCTGGTGCCGAACACCAGCCCCGCGGGTCTGCGCGCCAACCATTCGCTGCGCCGGGTCGGCTACGAATCCATCGGCCTCGTCGAAGGCAACATGTACTTCATCGACGTCGTCAACGGCACCGACTTCCAGCTGCGCAACGCCGCCGGAACCCTGATGACCGGCCTGGACACCAGCAAGCTCGGCACCCACCGGCTGGTCAACGAAGGCATTGCCGCAGTCAGCGGCGGCACCGGCACCCAGCAGCTCTACATCGACCTGGGCGCCGGCGCCCTGGCCGGCACGCCGCACGTGATGATCGGCGTCGGCGGCCCCGGCGCACTCCTGGCGGACCCTGCCGGCTCCACCAACGGCGTGGCCAGCGCAACGTCCACGGGCATCGGCGGCGGTCTCTTCCGCTTCAGCGACGTCTTCTCCGAGGTCACCTCCAAGCCCTCCCTCACTGTGGACGTCCAGGCCGGCACGCTGCGCGGCAACGCCGTCCTGATCGACGGCACCTCCTACATCAACGTCGCCGTGAGCTCCGTGGGCAAGGGCGGCGGGTTCCTCGGCTTCGGCGCCTCCAACGCCTTCGCCGATGCCGTCAACACTGTCCTCGTCAAGATCGGCAGCGCGGCCAACATCTTTGCCTCCACGGACCTGCAGGTCACCGCGCTCGGTATCACCACTGCCAACGGCGAAGCCGTCAACCGCACCGGCGGGCTGATCTTGGGAGCGGACACCGACGTCGATCTTGAACTCGGGTACTCCGTGAAGACCGGGGTGGCCGGTACGCTCTACGCCAACCGCTCCGTGCTGATCGACGCCGCCGCCGGCTTCAACGCCAACGCGCGGGCCTCCTCCGGCTCCGGCGGCCTGGGCACCAACGCGGACGCGAATGACGACAGCGGCCAAGGCGTGCAGATCGGTCACGACTACACCGCCGAGGTGGCCACGAGCCTCAGTGGGACCGCGAAACTGCGCGGCGCGCAGGTCCAGATTTCCGCCGGCGTCGGCTCGGCCTTCGGCATCGACTTCACCGACGGCAGCATCGACGGCCGGGCGCTCGAGGCCCGCGGCGTGGCCCGCTCCGACGCGGACGCCTACGCCCTCGGCGCGGACTCCGACGCCGGCGCCTACGTCAGCCTGACGGACAGCGTGCTGACCAAGCTGGACACCGGCTCCTACATCGAAGGCGAATACGTCTTCATCCGCGCCGCCCATGAACACCTGAACCTGCAGGCCGACGCGAACGCCAACTGCGGCTGCGGCGGTGGCGACACCGACGCCCGCGCCTACGTCTCGTTCAACGGCAACTCCGCGGTCCAGGGCCTCGATGAATCCGTGATCCGCACCGCCGAACTGCACGTGGCGGCCCTGCAGTACTTCGACCGCCTGTATTACCACGCACACCGGTCCGGCGGGCTCTTCGACTTCGGCAGCGCCGACGGCGACATCCACTACCAGCCCCAGCGCGACATCCTGTGGGAATCCACGGTGTACCTGCTAGGCGAACCCAACCCGGTGCTGATCGTGGACGCCAGCGGCAAGATCATCGCCAAGACCTACAACGTGACCGTCCGCTCCACCCAGTTCGGCCCCGCCCTGGGCATCGGCGACACCGTCTCCGGCCCCACCATCTGGATCGACCCGATCCTCTACGACGAACTGCCCGCAGCGCTCTTCGAGGCCAACAACGCCGGCGGCGAATGCGACGCCAACTGCAACGGCCTCATCCACGGCAGCCTGGGCATCTTCTCCATGCAGGAAACCTGGAACTCGGTGCTGATCCGCAACAGCTCGGACAAGAACATCTTCCTGAAGGGCACCACGGACCCGCAGAGCGTCTCCATCAACACGCTCAATTCCCACCTGACCAGCACGCCGGAAGCCGTCATCAGCGTCTCCGTGGACAACGGCCCGCACGCACCCCCGGCCACGCAATGGTTCTGGCACGTGCACCACATCTTCCCGGCCACCGGCGTGGTGATCGAAAGCCTCCGGCCCACGGCCACCACCGGCTTCGACCTCACGATCGACGGTGACATCCGCAACCGCATCGGCAGCACCCGCCTCACCAACCAGCGCGGCTCCATCCTGCGCGGCAACGACGCCGGCACGGAGACGTTCTACAGCAACACGATCACCCTGGACTCGGAGTCCGGCTCGCTTGGCGCTGTCTCTGCAGGCACCGTCCCGAACCCGCTCATCCTGGTCCTCCTCCAGATTTTCCACACCGGCGAGCCCGGCGTCCCCGCGGTCCTCAAGCCCGTGGGCCTGGACGCCGAAGCAGGCCAGGACCTCTACCTGGACCTCACCGTCCTCCGGCGTGATTCCCTCACCGCCAACCCGGCGCCCATCAACCCCGTCATCGGCCCCATCAAGGCCGGGCGCGACGCCGTCGTGATCCTGCGCGACAGCGCCGAAGGAGTCAACGGACCCGGCATCGGCGACATCAACGTGGACATCTACACCCCGGACAACAAGCCGGCACCCTACGGTACGGGCAGCGTCCTCGAAACGGTCCCCACCACCTGCTACTTCCGGCCCGACGGCGCGTCCTGCACCGGCGGCACGGACACCCCCGTGGTGGTGGGCGGCGCCGTCGTCGCGGTCGCCTTCGGCTCCGACCTCACGCCGATCAACGCCAACTACACGTTCAGCGACCTCCGCGCCGGGCACAACATCGCTATCTTCCACCCGTCCGCGGCCACGGCCATGACCATCAAGGCCTTCACCGACGTTGACGCCCAGTGGATCGACGACGAGACAGGCGCCACGCACGGCGTGACCGACGGCTCCGGCAAGACCGACGTCCTGAACAACGGCAACATTTGGGTGATCGAGCAAAGCGGCAAGGGCGACCTGCGGGTGGGCCACATCCACGGCACCGGCCTCTGCACCGGCGCCGCCGCGCTGTGCGCCACCCCGATCCCGGCCGACGTCCGGCTCGACTCGCCGGCCCGGATCCTCGACGCCGAACTGGACAGCGGCGTGCTGGACACCGACGACGACGGCACCCTGGTGGACGCCTACGACCTCGACGTCAGCGGCATCGCCAACGGCATCGACGTCACCGGCCGCAATATCACCCTCACCGCGGGCGACAACGGCCTGGGCGAGGCCGGCAGCGTCTCCGGCATTGGCGGCATCGGCCTGCCGGACAACTTCCTGGAGATCCAGGTGGACGCCGTGGGCGGCTTCCCGTCCGTGGCCAAGGGCCTGCTCAACGCCCACGACCTCGCCGCAGACGACGACAAGACCCTGGGCATCTACCTCGACCAGGTGGCCGGGGAC
Source organism: Arthrobacter cupressi (assembly GCF_900099975.1). Lineage (GTDB taxonomy): Bacteria > Actinomycetota > Actinomycetes > Actinomycetales > Micrococcaceae > Arthrobacter > Arthrobacter cupressi. The sequence goes on along the minus strand of NZ_FNEI01000004.1, from coordinate 269,000 downwards.
CTGCGGATCGGCGTCGTGGAAACCGCGGGCGATAGCAGCCTGAGCACGGGCAACGTGTCCCTCCGCAGCCGGGCCGGCTCCATCATCGACGGCGCCGCCAACGGTGCCGGGGACGCGGCCGCCGACGTGCTCGGCCAGACGATCGACATCGACGCGCACGGCGGCTCGATCGGTACCGCTGCCAAGGACCTGGACATCGATTCGCTCCGCGGCTCGCCGTTCGCGTGCACCAACGCCAACTGCGCCAACAACTCTGGTGGTGTCTCCGACGGGACGTCCGACGCCGGCCTCGCCGCCGTTGCGGACGACGTCGCCCTGGAAGCCGGCACCGGCATCTACCTGACGGAAACGGACTCCTACCTGCGCCTGGTCCTGGCCCACGCCGTCACCGGCAACATCCGCATCACCGTCCGCGAAACCGCCGAACTCGATGAGGACCTGTTCCTGATCCGCGACGGCAGCGCCAACTTCGCCGAGGACAACACCACCGTCCCGGGCAACGACGCCGACCACCCGCGCACCATCCCGGCCGGCACCGTCTTCGCCGAAACCGGCGGCGTGCAGCTCCGCGTCGGCGACGACGTGACGCTCCACCAGAACAGCCAGATCCTCGCGAAGCTCGGAATCGACATCCGCGGCGACTTCGGCAACGCGGACACCGGCGGCACCCTCGCCGTCCCGGATCCCGAGTACGGCAGCAGCATGATCCTGCGCGGCCGCATCATCGCGGACTGCACCGTCACTCCGGGCGACTCCACCGGCGACCCGATGGGCGCCTGCGCGCCGAGCACCGCCAACCCGGTGGCCGGCCGCCAGGTGCACGTCTGGGGCGGTTCCGACGTCGACATCATCCAGCTCGGCGACCCGTCCGGACTGGACCTCGCGCAGACCACCAACCCGGCCCTGAACAAGGAACAGCAGGGCGACCCCGGCTACATCTTCCTGGGCTCCAAGACCACCATCCACGGCAACGCCACCACCGCCTCGAACACTGCGGACGGCGAGGACCGCATCACCGTCTGGTACCTGCAGTCCATGAACGTGGTCACCAGCCCCACCGGCCTCGCTAATCCTGCCCTGACGGGCACCGGCGCCGGCCACACCCTCACCCTCGACGGTCAGGGCGAGTCCGACCACTACGCCGTCTACACCAACGGCAGCCACGGCAACATCCGCAACTACGTCATCAACGTCCTGGACACCGGCGCCCCGGACGCAGGCGTGGACGAGCTCACCATCCACGGCTACAACAACACCGCCGCGGCCTACAACGGCTACGTACCCGGCACCACCCGGAATGCCGCCACGGACGACATCTTCCTCCTGCGGGCCCTGAAGTGCATCGACAACGCGAGCCCCTTCGACCTTGGCACCGGTGTCCCGAGCAACTGCCTGAGCCCGACCGAGACGGCGGACCACCCGGCCTTCATCGCCCTGCTCGCCGGCAGCCTCGCGGCGGACGGCGGCATCGGCTCCTACCGCGACCGGATCGCCGGCAACGAACCCAGCGCCCTGGTCCAGCGGATCAACTACGACACCGCGCTCAACGGCCGCATTACGGTCTTGGGCGAGGGCGGCAACGACGCCTTCTACGTGGACGACACCTCCGCCACCATCACCCTGGACGGCGGCGCCGGCAACGATGTGTTCCAAATCGGCCAGATCTTCGGCTCCCGCCGCGGCACCCAGAACGTTCCCGACGGCGGCGCCCTCCTCCCGGCCGACACCTTCCCGGCGCTGGTGCCCACCACCCGCGGCTGGCTCAGCCCCGGAGCGCACGCCCCGCTGCTGGCCACCGGCGGCACCGGCAACGACCAGTTCACCGTCTACTCCAACCAGGCCGAAATCCAGCTCAACGGCGACGACAACAACGACATCTTCATCGTGCGGGCCTTCGCGGTGGCCGCCGTCTGCGACACCGATGCGGACAGCATCGCCGGCTGCGGCCTGAGCGATGTGTCCTTCGCTCCGGCCGGCGGAACCTTCCCCACCACTGCGGCGTTCGGGTCCTGCGTCATCAACGCCGGCTACACCCGCTACGACCGCAACGGCGACGGCGTCTGCAACAATGCCGACGCCCACACCACCTTCAACCACCTGCCCGGAAGCAACATCGACCTCGACAACACCATGTGGGAAGACGACATCATCCCGCTGGACCTGAACGGCGTGGCGGTTCCCGTGATCGGCCTGGGCTTCTCCACCTCCCGGCCGCTGGACATCCGGGCCGGCGGCGGCGAGGACGAGGTCCAGTACAACGTCAACGCCCCGGTCAACTTGGACGGCGGCACCGGCTTCGACAAGTTGGTGGTCCTCGGCACCGAGTTCGCGGACGACTTCGCCATCACGGACAAGGGCATCTTCGGGGCCGGGCTGAACGTCAAGTACACCACCATCGAAGTGGTGGAAGTGGACGGCCTGGAGGGCGATGACCAGTTCTTCGTCCAGTCCACCGCCTACGGGGTGGCGTACCGGGTGATCGGCGGCCTCGGCTCGGACATGATCAGCGTGACCGGCGACGTCACCGCGGACATCGTCACCCGCGAACTCGAGGGCCTCAGCGGCGCCGTGGACCACATCGTCACCTCGCCCACCGACCCCGGCTACGACGGCCTCACCGCCGACGGCGTGCCCTACAACCTGGCCACCCAGGACCGCGGCATCGTGGTGATCCGCGAAGGCACGGGCGGCACCCGGGTTCGTGAAGGAGCCGCCGGCACCGCAACCATCAAGAGCTACGCCTACTACACGGTGGAACTCGCGGTGGTCCCGACGTCGAACGTGTACGTGACCGTCTCCGCCGCCCTCCCGCCGTCGCAGGAAGCGGACGGCAGCCTCGCCAACCCGGCCCCGCTGCCCAACGGCCTGGGCGACACCGTGTGGCTGTGCGTGGGAACCACGGACACCCAGTGCGACGAGCTCTCCGAGTTCCAGCGGCACTACGTAGTCAACGGCGTAGTGGTGGACGAAGCAGGCCGGGCACTGACCCTGACCTTCACGCCGGGCACCTGGAACACTCCGCAGCGCGTCTACCTCTGGGCCGTGGACGATCCGCGCGCCGAAGGCGACCGCACCGTGGTCCTGCAGCACAGCGTGATCAGCCAGGACACCCGCTTCCACCGGGCCGCGGTCCGCCAGGTCAACGCGCTGGTCTACGACAACGACACCCCGGGCGTGTACGTCACCGAGGTGGAACCCGGCGGCACCGCCACCGACGGCCGCACCGTGGTCATCGAAGGCAGCGCCCTGACGCAGCGCACCGACGACCTCCTGCTCAGCCTCGCCAAGGCACCCGCCGGCCACACCATCTGGGTGAAGGTCTGGATGGACGCGGACAGCCAGCGCCTCATCCAGCTCGACTTCAGCCTGGTCCCGGCCGGCCGCTGGATCGCCTTCTCCGACGGACACGGCGGCACCTACTACTCCGTCAGCTTCGACTCCACCAACTGGAGCACCCCGCTGCGGATCGTGGTCAAGGCACGGTCCAACAGCGACGCCGGCGACCCGCTGACCGCCGTCGTCAACTACGAACTCGACACCCTGATCACCACACCTGCCGCGGCGGCCGCGTACCCGTTCCCGAACCTGCGCAGCGGCCCGCAGCGCACCGACGTGCTGGTGTACGACGACGAGACCCCCAACGTGGTCAGCCTCCCCACCGGGACGGACACCGTGGTCATCAAGTGCGGCAACACCGCCTGCACCATCCCCGGCGGCACCGACGGGTACACCATCCGGCTCACCAGGGCCCCCGCCGGTGGCGCCGGCGGCACCGTCCGGATCGCGCTGATCCCGGACGGCCTGGTGGACGTGGTTTCGGTGGACGGCGTGGCCGTCACCCCGGCCGACTACGCGGTGGTGGGCGGGGACATCCCGGCCCGCGCCTTCCAAGGCGCACTGGCCATCGCCGGGGCCACCATCAGCCGGGCCAACGGCAGCGACCTCGGCAGCTTCCTCGACGAAGGCTTCGCCGCCGGCCAGCGGATCACGATCTCCAGCTGCGGCGCGACCATCTTCACCGTCCTGTCCGTCAGCGCCAACGGCAAGTCCATGGTCCTGTCCTCCGCCCCGGCCTGCGCCGGCGGCATGGGCATCAGCATCAACCGGATCACCCGCTCCGGCGCGTGGGACGGCACGGCCACCACGGAATTCGTGAACGGCGCCTGGCGGCTGGTCCGGCCTGTTGTTGGACCGACGGGTGGCAGCTGGCTCGCCGACGGCTTCAGCGAAGGCCAGTGGGTGCAGATCTGCCAGGCCGGCACGTGCATCCGGGCCAAGATCGCCGTGATCCGCGGGGACAACGCCGGGCACGACGAGAAGCTGGAACTGCGCAACTTCGCCCTCAGCGGCGACTCCCTGGCCGCCTTCGGGGCCGGCGCCTTCACCGTGGTGCGGATTGCCGCCATCGTGGACTTCACGGCCGCCAACTGGTTCCATGAACAGTTCATCGAACTCCGGGCCGATGTCGCCTACGAACAGCCGCTCCAGCGGCAGGGCGTGAAGATCTTCCCGGCCGCCCAGCACCTGGTGTCCCGGCTGCGCGGACCGCTCGCCGTGGAAGGCGGCGTCACCGGCGCCGACCGCTCCCTCCAGCTGGGCCTGAAGCTCCCGGGCGAACAGGACGGCCCGCTCTTCGCGATCGCCACGCAGGCACCCGAGTCCAAGCAGATTGACATCCTGAACATCTACAACGACTCCTCGCAGGCCAATGGCCGCGGGGCCATGAACAGCACCTCGCTGCGCGGCTTCAGCATGGCCAAGGACCTCGACTTCGGGGCAGCCTACGGCGGGGCCGAGGGCCAGACCTTCGGCGAACCGCAGGTGTTCCCGGGCGGCATCAGCTACGGAACCGTTCAGTTTGTGGATGGCCAGTTCGTCACAAGCGGCGCCAAGTCGACCATCGAGATCTTCAACCTGATGCTCGGCACCGGCAACGACCACCTGGACATCCAGGGCACCCTGCAGCCGGACGACGCCGTGAAGCTCACCGGCACCGTGGTGCTGGCACCGTCCGTCGGCGAATACGGCTCCACCCACCGCATCAGCCGGCCCGCCCCGTTCGACTGGAAGGCACAAGGCTTCCTGACCGGCCAGCCGGTGACCATCAGCGGCCTCGCCGGAACGTGGAAGGTGCTCGGCTTCGGCGACGACGACCCGGCGGACACCACCGACAACACCGTGATGTACCTGCTCCAGCTCACCGGCCCGGTGGTCGGCGCCTCCACCGCTGTGCGCACCCTGGTGGCCGCGGACGTGCCGGTCAGCGTCACCGGCGCCGTCACCACCGTTCCGAACGCAGCCAACGACGGCGGAACGGTCACCCGGGCGTCCGGCAGCTGGATCGCCGACGGCTTCGTGGCCGGCCAGTTGGTGATGATCCAGGGCGTCACGGGCGCCTGGCGGCTCACCGCTGTGACAGACCTCGTCCTCACCCTGGGCCGCGGAGACCCGCTGCCCGCCCTGAACGGCAACCGCACCGTGTTCGTCCCCGGACCGCACGGCGGCCTCACCACCGTGCACGGCGGCGGCAACTCCTTCATCCGGAACGCCTTCGACATGCAACGCTCCGCCCCCGGCGCCGGTGCCCCTGCGGGCACGGGCCTGGTCCTCACCCGCCAGGACGGGCTGCCGTGGGCACTCACCGACTTCCTGCCCGGCTCCGGCTACTACGCACTGGATCCGTACGGCCACGGCCCGCAGCACATCCAGCTGGCGGGGGAGTCCTTCACCCGGCTCATTCTGGGCTTCGGCAATGCTGCCTGCCCCTTCGCCGATCCGTTCCCGCACTGCGGCGAAGGCTCGGTCATGTACCTCTCCGGGCCCGTCTACGGCGGCCCGAAGGCGGTAGTCCCCACGGACGTGCACGCGGCCAAGCCCCTGGCGCTGACTGCCAGCGGCACCATGCAGCTGCACACTGACTACCTCGTCCGGACCGACGGCGGGTCCTTCCTGGCCGACGGCTTCAAGGCGGGCATGCAGGTGCGCATCAGCGGCCTGGCCGGGCCCTTCACCATCAAGACCCTGACGGCCACCACCATGACGTTCTGGAACGCGGCCCTGCGGCCCACCGTCCACCTCAACGCCGCCGGCGCTGCGGTGTGGGATGCGCCGGTCTTCACGGTGGCCGGCAACGACCCGAACCGCGACGGCGGCCTCCTGATCGGCGGCGACACTATCACCGTCTGCAGGCTCGCAGCCCCGGTCATCGACGGCACGGCCGTCCCCTGCGACCTCGACGCGACCGCGGGTCCCGGCTCACCGCTGGTGGTCTACGGCGACACCAGCCAGGACGGCGTCTGGTACTCCGGCCACCCGTACGACGTCCTCGGCATGGAATTCGGCCCCAAGCCCTTCGACCCCTTCGTCAACATCCCCGACGCCGGGAACGAAGACGACGAATGGATGCTTGGCCTGGCCAACCCCTACGACTACGCCGGCAACGACATCATCGACGCCTCCGGCCTCTTCGCCCACTTGCCCGCAGGCCAGCTGCCCACCGTCGGCTTCACGGCCTACGGCGGACTCGGCGACGACCTCATCATCGGCAGCCAGGCCGGCGACCACCTGGCCGGCGGCTCGGGCGACGACGAAATCCGCGGCCAGCGCGGCGTCGACCACATTTACGGCGACTCCGGCGTCAACGTAAACGTCTTCACCCGGGCGCTGGACATCGCCGTCGTCGACCGCAGCCCGCTGCCGTCCGTCACCGGCGCCGGCGTCCTCAACAACGGCACCACCATCCAGCCCTACCCGTCACCGGTCCGCGACGACCTCCTGGCGGCGGGCCGGGACCTGCTCTTCGGCGAAGGCGCCGGCACCGTCGGAAGCGTGCCGGAAAGTGCGTACGACGACATCGTCTTCGGCGACCACGGCGCCGTGATCCAGGACGTCGCGGACCCGAACGAACCGGACGTCCGCCTGCAGAAGATCCAGACGACGGCGCTCGCCTCCGTCCTGGCGGTCGAGTCCCGCAACCTGCAGCGCGGCGCGGACGACATCCTCTTCGGCGGCCTGGGCCGGGACCTGCTGATCGGCGGGGCCGGGCACGACATGGCCGACGGCGACGACGCCGACGACATGGTCCTCGGCGACAACGCCTCCCTGCTCCGGACGGACTTCCTGAGCTTCCACTTCCAGACCCTCTGCGGCACCCTGCTCTACAGCCGCAGCGACCAGCCCAACGCGTGCGGCGGAACAGTCACAGAGGACAACAGCGGCCTGCTCCTCGTGGACGGCACCCCGCGTGCCTACCGCGATCCGGACGGCGCCCCCTGGTGGGCCGAGTACGACGTCACGAACCTCTTCCACGACTTCGCCTCGGACGAAGGCAGCAAGTGGGCCGGCAGCTTCGGAAACGACTACCTTGCAGGCGGCGCGGGCCACGACGTGATCCTCGGCCAGCTGGGCAACGACGTCATCCAGGGCGACGGCGGCATCGAGCAGGCCTTCGCGCGCATGGTGGACGACCCCACGATCACCCTGCATGCCGGCGCCTCCCGCACCCCGCTGGGCTGCACCGGCGCACCCGGCAACGTGGTTTGCGACTTCACCGGCGTGCTCGCCGTCGTCGCCTCCTTCGAAGCCGCCACCGACGGCGAGGACTACACCGAGGGCAACGCCGGCAACGACGTGGTCTTCGGCGGACTCGGCCAGGACGACATCGTGGGCGGCAGCAGCGACTTCTTCTCGCTGGTTACCCCCGAGCTCCGCCCGGACGGCCTGCCCTTCCCGGCCTTGGCCTACCTGCCCGGCGATGACCGCGGCGCGGACCTGCTGTTCGGCGGTGCCGGAACCCAGATCGCCATGAACAACCAGGTGAGCGGCGTGCCCGGCACCCCGGGCCAGCCCGGCGGCATCCTGGCCGACAACACGCTCCCCGCCAACATGCATGCCCGCGACGCCGACACCATCGTTGCGGACAACGGCCGGATCATCCGGATCGTGGGCACCAACCACACGGACATCAACCCGGCCGGTACCGCCGGCGCGGCCAACTACGTCACCTTCAACTACGACAACTACGGAACACAGCGCATCGTGGTCCGCGGCGTACATCTGCTCGACTACACCCCTGGCGGCCCGGACTTCGTCCCCGCCAACTTCGGCCAGGGCGCCGGCTCGGACTGCAACGGCTCGCCCACCCAGCCCACCTGCTCGATCGTCCTGGACACCGCCACCGGCACCTGGAAGTACACGCAGATCGGCGGCCGCGACGAGGTCCACGGCGAGTCCGGCGACGACACCGCCTACGCCGGCGCCGACCACGACGCGCTCTACGGCGACGCGCAGGACGACGACCTGATCGGCGGCTGGGGCAACGACTGGATCTCCGGCGGCACCGGCACCGACGGCATCCTGGGCGATGACGGCCGGATCTTCACCAGCCGCAACACCGGTTGCTCGGTCGCCTCCAGCGCCGTGTGCACGCAGCTGGGCGAGCCGCTCTACGGCGTCTACAAGTTCCGCTCCGTGGACCCGGACACCCGCACCAGCCAAGGGGATGTCCTCAACGAGGCCATCTACACCCCGGGCCGCGTGCAGACCGCTACCATCAACGTTGCCGGGCAGCTGGCCAAGGCCGCGGACCTCACCCCGTACAACCTGGGCGACAACGTCAACGCCAGCCAGCATCACGTGGCCAACCAACCGCTCTTCGACGCCAACAACTCGGACGACGTCATCTTCGGCGGTTGGGGAAACGACTTCATCCACGGCGGCGCGGGCGACGACGCAGTCTCCGGCTCCGAGGCGTTGGGCACCTCCTACGCCCAGCACTTCGACGCCGGCGGCAACCCCGTGGGCCTGGAACTGATCGACTTCCTGCACCCGTACAACCCGGGCGATGTACTGCACTTCGGCGCCGACACCAACGCCTGGCACAGCAACAACCACAACATGGGCCGGCTGGGCGAATTCCTCCTCTACGACGAATACGATCCGCGCCGCGCCATCCTCTTCAACGCCGACGGCAGCGTCTGGAAGGGAACCACCCCGCCGTGGACCCGGCAGTTCTTCCTGAACAACGACGCCGCGTCCGGCAACTGGGTGACCGCCTGCATCGCCGTCGACAACCAGGGCAACTGCACCGGAACCATCACCAACCAGCCCTCCGACGGCGACGACGCCATCTTCGGCGACCTCGGCAACGACTGGTCCGTGGGCGGCACCGGCCAGGACACCATCTGGGCCGGCTGGGGCAACGACCTCTCCAACGCGGACGATCTATTGACCACCAACAACGGCCTCAACGACGCCCCCGACGGCGTGAACTCCAGCTACCAGGACCGCGTCTTCGGCGGTGCAGGCCTGGACATCCTGATCGGCAACACCGGCGGCGACCGGTTGATCGACTGGGTGGGCGAATTCAACAGCTACCTCGTGCCGTTCGCACCGTTCGGTATCGCCACGGTCAGCCGCCAGGTGGAACCGCAGCTGCCCATGTTCCTGTACGCCCTCTCCCGCAGCCAGGGCGCGGACCCCACCCGGGCCACGGACACGGGCAACGACCCCGTCCGCAACGGCGAGCCCGACGGCGAACTGGGCCTCATCACCCAGCACGACCACGGCCAATGGCAGACGCAGACCGGCGGACCCACGGACCCGCAGGCCGGCAACATCCCGGGCGGCCGCCGCGACACCCTCCGCGGCGCCGACTTCAACGACGGCACACTGCAGGGCTTCGCCACCGACTCCGGTGCATTCGCCGTCCAGAACGGCCTGCTCAAGGTGACGGCCGCAGGGCCCTCGCAGGACGCCGTCGCCGTCTGGTACTCGGACGCCTACAAGTCCGTGTACTACGAAATCGCGGCCAAGATCTCCATGGACAAGGCAACCGGCGGCTGGAAGGCCAACGCGTTCATCATCTTCGACTACTTCGGCCCGGAGGACTTCAAGTTCGCCGGCATCGACGATTCGATCAACAAGATGGTGATCGGGCACCGCAACGCCTCCGGCTGGTGGTACGACGCCCAGGCCTCGGTGCCCGGTTCGGTCAGCCCCGGCAGGTTCTACGAGCTGAACGTGGTGGTCAACGGCTTGGTGGTCACCGTGACGGCCGACGGCAAGAACGCCTTCAGCCATCAGTTCCCGGTGCGGTACGTCGACGGCGACGCCGTGGCGCTCAACAAGGGGCTGGTGGGCTTCGGTTCGCAGCAGGCCCAGGGCTGGTTCGACAACATCGCCCTGACGGTCATCTCCCCGGAAATCTCGCTGGACCGCACGGAATACTTCGACGACGGCACGGCCGAGGCGTTCACCCCGGCGGCCGGATCGTGGAGCATCGACACCGGCCGCTACCTCGGCACGGTACGCAACGGCACGGCGCTAGTAACCGCCCAATTCGGCAGCACCGGGATCGACCCCCTGTCCTACGTGGAGGTCGAGGCAACGTTCCGGGCCGCCGGGGTCACCGGCATCGTCTTCGACTACTACGCCGCCAACGACTACAAGTTCGTGGTCCTGGACGTGCCCGCGCAGCGGGTGCTGATCGGGCATGTGAGCCCGCGCAGCGGCTGGGTGGTGGACCAGGCCGTCGCACGGACCATCGCCGCCGGCAGCGAACAGACCCTCAACCTGGTGCTCAAGGCCACCGTGGCCACGGTGACGCTCAACGGCCAGGTGGTCACCAGCCGCTCCTTCAACTCCGCCGTCGCTGACGGCCGCACCGGCCTGCTGGGCAGGCCAGCATCGGACGCGGAGCCGGCGTCATTCAACAGCTTCCGCTTCCGCACCGACGATGACCAGTTCACCCCGCCCGCCGTCATCCAGCGCGAGGTGCGGATCGGCGACGCCACCGTGGTCGAGGGCAACAGCGGGGCCAGGACGGTGGCCCTCACCCTGACGCTCAGCCAGGCCCAGGCCATCCCGCTGACGCTCAGTTGGCGGACGGTGGCCGGGAGCGCGACGGCGGGAACGGACTTCCTCGCCGCGTCCGGCACGGTGACCTTCGCGGCCAACAGCACGACGGCGACCATCACCGTGACGGTCTACGGGGACGCTGTGTTTGAATCGGCCGAGCAGTTCATGGTCCAGCTCCTGGCCGGGCCGGACTTCAACCTCGCCGACGGCTTCGGCCAGGTGACCATCAGCAACGACGACGCCGCGCCGGCCGGCGGTGCCGCCGCGGGCGGTGCCGCCGCCACCACGATGTCGTCGCCTGGCACTTCTTCCAGCTCCACCACCCAGTCCGCCTCCACTGAGCCGGCGCCCGCGGCGGCGTCCTCAGATGGCCCGCTCACCGTAAACTACCTGCCCGACGGCGGCTTCAGCTTCACCGTGCAGGGCGCCAACAACCGGGACTACTACACGGTGCGGATCGTCTGCGGGGACTACTCCACCACCCTCACCGTGGTGATTGGCGCGGACGGTACCGGCACCACGCAGGCCGTCTACCCGCCGTCGGGCAGCTGCACTGCCACGCTGGAAATCCCGAAGCAGATCAACCGCTCCCGGGTCCTGGCCACGGTCACCTTCACGGTGTGAGGCGCCCGGAACGGCCGGCGGAACCGATTCTTACAACCCGACCTGTTCGTTTTGCTCCGGTTGCCACAATTCAACGGCCCCTCTTATCGCCGCTGAAATTTCAGAAGCCGTGAACTTGAATTCCGCGCTAATCTGCTGCTCCGGCCAGGAAAAGGAGATCGTGAGAAGTTTCTCAGGTAAGACTCCGCCTGCGATGAAATAATGCGCTGCTCCTCCAGCGAGAGCGGGCCGCGGAAACGGACGCTAATCTCAGCGAAGAATCCACTGGGATAGATCTCCCCGAAGTTCAGCGTAAAGATTGTTGCAGTCCCGAGTTCCGGGGCGACCTGGCCTGACAACAGTCCAGGCATCCAGTTCCGCGGTCGCCTGCTCATGTCGTTCTCCTAGCAATTTAGCCAAACTGCCACGCTTTTTGTACTGCCCCGGCATCCATGAAATGACTCATTGTAACGCTGAGAATGGAGCTGCCGGCCCAAAGCTGAGCTGCAGGCCCGGTATGTGTTCCAAACAAAGGCCAGATATCAAAGGATCAGTCCTGCAGATCAGGCGACATACAGGCTTGCAAACCCGCCTGATCTGCAGAATCAATTTGTGCCCTGTGCAAGGGCGGACGCAGCGGCACTAGTCCCCAGCCGTGGGGTTTAGCCAACGGTGTCCCCGCCAACTGCACGGGCGGTCAGCACGGCCAGCAGTGCGGCGGCCCCGAGCACCGCGGCACTGACCATGAAGGTGCTGCCGTACCCGCCGCCGTCGAACAGGACGCCGCCGAGCGTGGAACCGAAGGCGATGCAGGTCTGGACCGTGGCCACCATGAGTCCGCCGCCGGCCTCGGCGTTGTGCGGCATGGCCGTGGCCACCCAGCTCCACCAGCCCACGGGGGCCGAGGTCGCGAGCAGTCCCCACACACCCAGGAGTGCCAACACCGCGATGAGTGAGGGGCCGAAAGGAACCAGGGCCAGCGCGACGGCGGCCAGCAGCGCCGGGATGACCGCCAGGGTCCGGTACAGGCCCGGGCCGAGGAACCGGCCGATCAGCAGCGTGCCGATGAAGCCCGTTACGCCGACGATGAGCAGCGCCAGCGACACCGTGGTCACATCCACCTTGGTGACCGTCTCCAGGAACGGCCGCACATAGGTGAACAGGATGAACTGGCCCATGAAAAAGGCCCCGCACGCCGCCATGCCCAGGGCAATCGGGCGGCTCTTGAGCGCGGCGAAGATGCCGAAGATCTGCCGCGCCGACGCCGAGGACCTCCCGGCTTCCAGCGAGGGCAGGCTGAACCACTGCCAGGCGAGGCAGAGCAGTGAGATCGGGACCAGGCAGAAGAAGGCTCCACGCCAGCCCACCACCGTGCCCAGGTAGCTGCCCAGGGGCGCCCCCAGCACGGTGGCCAGGGCTCCGCCGCCGTTGAAGATGGCCAGGGCGCGTGGCAGGCGGGACGCCGGAACGAGGTGCATGGCGGTGGCCGCGGACATCGACCAGAAGCCGCCCACCACCACGCCGATCAGCGCCCGGCCCGCCATGTACACGAAGTAGCCGGGTGCCATCGCCACCACGGCGCCGGAGACGCCCATCAGTGCCGTCAGGCCGAGCAGCAACGTCTTGCGGTTCATTCCGCCGGCCAAAGTGGTGACCGAGAGGCTGGTCAGCACGGCGAACAGTCCGGAGATTGCGATGCCCTGCCCCACCAGTCCCTCGGACACGCCCAGGTCCGCTGCCATCGGGGTCAGCAGGCTGACGGGCATGAACTCCGAGGAGATCAGGGCGAAGGCACAGAGCGACATCGCGAAGACGCCCTGCCAGTGTGCAGGGTGTCCTTCCGTCGGCGCTGCGTGAGTCGCGGTTACAGACTCAATGGACGTGCCGTGTGACATGAAAATCCTCTTTCGACCGCGGGCGGGGGTTGCCCCGACAATCCATGGGACCATCGCGCTCGCGAATGAGGGAGGCTCAGTTGATAGGGGTACTGCGAGTGCCTCCCTCCCTGCGGTCCAGGCGGATGATTCTGCTGGATCACCCTGAGGGACAGCCGGGGTTGCCGCATTATTCCGGCTCGAGGGCGCGGCCTGGAAAAGGGTGATCCAGCAGAAACTCACGGCACTCTAAACCCGCGGCGTCCCGAAGCCTAGACTTGGCTTGATCGGAGCGCCTGGCGGGGCGCCCGTGTGGAGAGCGGGGTGCGGACTATGGTCGATGTCCAGGTTGAAACAGTGATCAACAGGCCGCGCAACGTCGTGGCGGATTACGCGGGCAATCCGGACAACGCGCCCGAGTGGTACGCCAACATCAAGCGGGTGAGCTGGGAAACCGAACCGCCGCTGAGGCAGGGGTCGAGGCTGGCGTTCTCCGCGAATTTCCTCGGCCGGACCCTGGATTACACCTACGAGTTCGTGGAGTTCGTGCCCGGGGAGCTCCTGGTGATGCGCACTTCGCAGGGCCCGTTCCCGATGCAAACCACCTACCGCTGGGAAGACCTCGGCGCCGGCACCCGGATGACCTTGAGGAACACAGGCACGCCGGCGGGCTTCTCCAAGCTCGCAGCCCTGGTCATGGCGCCGATGATGAAAAGCGCCATGACCAAGGACCTGAAGCGGCTCAGGGAAATCCTCGAAGCTCCTACAGGTACGGGCGCGTGATCATCTCCAGGGCATGGCCTGCGGGATCCTTGAAGTAGACGCCCCTGCCGCCGTGCCCGGAACTGATCGTGCCGGCCAACTGCATCTGCGGGTCGGCCCAGTGCTCGATCCCGTTTCCCTGCAGCCGTGCGTAGGCGCGGTCGAACAGTTCGTCGTCCACCAGGAACGCGTAGTGCTGCATCTGGATGGCCACCGGCGGTTCGGCGAGTCCGCCATCGGCACGCGACGCTGCCCACAGCCTAGTACAGTCCGGACCGGCATCTTTGTGTGGGAGCAGTAGCAATCCGGAAACCTCACCGAAACGTCCCGCGCCTACTCTTGTCACGAAACCCGCGTCAGCGGTGCCCGGCGATGAGGAGAAGCGATGCATTTGATGCCCCGTGAGCAGGAAAAGCTCATGATCGTCGTGGCGGCCGACCTTGCCCGGCGGCGGCAGGCCCGGGGGCTCAAACTGAACCATCCGGAAGCGGTGGCCATCATCAGCTACGAGCTCATCGAAGGCGCACGCGACGGCCGCACCGTGGCCGATCTCATGAGCTGGGGCACCACCATCCTCGGCCGCGACGACGTCATGGAAGGCGTGCCGGAAATGATCCACGACGTGCAGATCGAGGCCACCTTCCCCGACGGCACCAAGCTCGTCACCGTCCACCACCCCATCCGCTAGGAGGCCGCACATGATCCCGGGCGAATACCGGCTCCGTCCCGAGCCGATCCACTGCAACAGCGGCCGCGAGGCGATCGCCGTCGACGTCGTCAACCGGGGCGACCGGCCCGTCCAGGTTGGCTCGCACTACCACTTCGCCGAGGCGAACCGGGCGCTCGAATTCGACCGGGAGGCCGCGTTCGGCCGCCGGCTGGATATCCCCGCCGGCACCGCGGCGCGCTTCGAGCCGGGGGACCGGCGCACCGTGCGGCTCGTGGAACTCGCCGGGCGGCGTGAGGTGCACGGTCTGTCCAACGCCGTGAACGGCCCGCTCGACGGCGGCACGCACCTTGAGGGGGACACCAAGTGAGCTTCGACCTTCCGCGCAGGCAGTACGCCGAGCTGTACGGCCCGACGACGGGCGACGCCATCCGCCTCGCGGACACGGAGCTGTTCCTGGAGATCGAGAAGGACTGCACGGTCTACGGCGAAGAAGCGGTCTTCGGCGGCGGCAAGGTGATCCGCGACGGCATGGGCCAGAACGGGCAGGCCACCCGTGAGGAGGACGTGCCGGACACCGTCATCACCAACGTGATCGTGTTGGATTACACGGGCATCTACAAGGCCGACGTCGCGCTCCGGGACGGCCACATTTTTAAAATCGGCAAGGCCGGCAACCCGGACATCAGCAGCGGCGTGGACATCGTGATCGGCGCCGGCACCGAGATCATCGCCGGTGAACGGAAGATCCTCACCGCCGGCGGCATCGACACCCACATCCACTTCATCTCCCCAGACCAGGTGCCCGCCGCGATCAGCAGCGGCATCACCACCATGGTGGGCGGCGGCACCGGCCCGGCCGAAGGCACCAAGGCCACCACCGTCACCCCCGGCGCCTGGCACATCAAGCGCATGCTGCAGGCGGCCGAGGGGCTGCCCGTGAACATCGGCGTCTTCGGCAAGGGCCACGCCTCCGCCGTCGAGCCCCTCGCGGAGCAGATCCGGGCTGGCGCCGTGGGGCTGAAGGTCCACGAAGACTGGGGCTCCACCACCGCCTCGATCGACAACTCCCTGAAAGCCGCGGACGAATACGACGTGCAGGTGGCCATCCACACGGACACCCTCAACGAGTGCGGCTTCGTGGAAGACACGATCAAGGCGATCGACGGCCGCGTCATCCACACCTTCCACACCGAAGGCGCCGGCGGCGGCCACGCCCCGGACATCATCAAGATCGCCGGCATGCCCAATGTGCTGCCCGCCTCCACCAACCCCACGCTGCCGTACACACGCAACACCATCGAAGAGCACCTGGACATGCTCATGGTCTGCCATCATCTGAACCCGGACATCCCGGAGGACGTGGCCTTCGCCGATTCGCGCATCCGCGCCGAAACCATCGCCGCCGAGGACGTGCTCCAGGACCTCGGCATCTTCTCCATCACCTCCTCCGATTCCCAGGCCATGGGCCGGGTGGGGGAGGTCATCACCCGGACCTGGCAGCTGGCGGACAAGATGAAGAAGCAGCGCGGCGTTTTGGAGGACCCCAGCCGGGAGGACCCCGACGGCGGCAGTCACGGTTCCGCGGGCAGCGACAACTTCCGCCTCAAGCGCTACGTGGCGAAGTACACCATCAACCCGGCGATCGCGCAGGGCATGGCGGACTCCATCGGCTCTGTGGAGGAGGGGAAATTCGCCGACCTCGTCCTCTGGGACCCGGCGTTCTTCGGCGTGAAGCCGGAACTCGTGCTCAAGGGCGGGCAGATCGCGTACGCCATCATGGGCGACGCCAACGCCTCCATCCCCACCCCGCAGCCGCGGACCATGCGGCCGATGTTCGCCACCTTCGGCAAGGCCATGCAGAAGTCCTCCATCACCTTCCTGTCCAAGGCCGCCATCGAGGCGGGCGTCCCGGAGGAACTCGGCCTGGAGAAGGTGATCCGCCCGGTCTCGGGCATCCGCTCCCTGAGCAAGGCGGACCTGAAGTTCAACGACGCGACGCCGGACATCGCCGTCGACCCCGAAACGTACAAAGTGAGCGTGGACGGCGAGGACGTCACCTGCGAACCCGTCGCCGAGTTGCCCATGGCGCAGCGCTACTTCCTCTTTTGAGCGGCACCACCGAAGGACCGGAGCACCACATGATCATCGAGAAAATCCAGGGCAACCTCCACGAACTGGCGACGCCAAACCCCTACGCCGGGCACCACAAGGAAAAGGTGGTGCTGCCCAGCGCCATGCTGGTCAAACGGATCCAGCGGGTCACCACCGACCACGGCAAGGAACTCGGCATCCGACTGCCGGCAGGCTCCCCGGACCTGCGCGACGGCGACATCCTGGCTGTGGAGGAGAAGAACCTGATCGTTGTCTCGGTGCTGCCCTCGGACGTGCTGGTGATCGCGCCGCGGAGCATCCACGAAATGGGGGTCGTGGCGCACTCCCTGGGCAACCGGCACCTGCAGGCCCAGTTCTTCGACGCCGCCTCCGAATATGCGGCCGAGGTGATGGTCTGCCAGTACGACCACACCGTGGAGGACTACCTCAAGCACGTCGGCGTGCCCTACGACCGCCAGGAACGCGTGATGCCCGTTCCCTTCCGCCATGCCGAACACACCCACTAGCCGCCGCCTGGCCCTGCAGCAGCTGACGGACTCCGCGCTGCCCACCGGGGCGTTCGCGCACTCCTTTGGCTTCGAGTCCTACATGGAGCGCGGCCTGGTTCACGACGAAGCAAGCTTCGGCACCTGGCTGGCCGCGTTCCTGGGCCAGCAACTGACGTACTCGGACGCCCTGGCCATCCGCTTCGTCTACGATGGCGCCCCGCTGGCGGAACTGGACGAACAGCTGAGCGCCCAGTTGCTGCCCCGGCAGGTGCGCGAGGCCAGCATCAAGATGGGCGGACGGCTGCTCGGGATCGGCGCCGAGGTGTTTCCGTCGCCGGAACTGGAAGCCTACCGGGCTTTGGTGACCACAGGCCGGGCCGCCGGCCACCAGCCGCTGGCGTTCGCCGTCGTCGCGCGCTCCCTGGGGGTCCCGCTGGAGGAGGCGCTCGCCGCGTACCTTTTCGCCGCGGTCACCTCGCTGACGCAGAACGCGGTGCGCGCCATCCCGCTTGGCCAGAACGCCGGGCAGCGGCTGCTGCGTGCAGCGCACGACGGCGTTGCTGCCGCCGTCGAACGGGCCGGCACCCTCACGCCGGACGACTTCGGGGCCATTAGCCCAGGCCTGGAAATTTCGCAGATGCGGCACGAGAAGCAACGTGCCCGCATGTTCATGAGTTAGTAGGAGGACACCATGTCAGAACCCGTCAAGATCGGCATCGGCGGACCCGTCGGCGCCGGCAAGACCCAGCTCGTGGAACGCCTCACCCGGCACATGAGCGGGGACATCTCCATGGCCGCCATTACCAACGACATCTACACGATCGAGGACGCCAAGATCCTGGCCGCCAACGGCATCCTGCCCGAGGACCGGATCATCGGCGTCGAAACCGGCGGGTGCCCGCACACCGCCATCCGCGAAGACACGTCCATGAACACCGCGGCCATCGAGGAACTCAAGTCCCGGCACCCCGACCTGCAGGTGATCTTCGTCGAGTCCGGCGGCGACAACCTCTCAGCCACCTTCAGCCCCGAACTGGTGGACTTCTCGATCTACATCATCGACGTCGCCCAGGGCGAGAAGATCCCGCGCAAGGCCGGGCAGGGCATGATCAAGTCCGACCTCTTCATCATCAATAAGACCGACCTGGCACCCCACGTGGGCGCGGACCTGGCCGTCATGGAGCGCGATTCCCGCGAGTTCCGGGGCGACAAGCCCTTCTGCTTCACCAACCTCAAGACGGACGAAGGCCTGGACGCGGTCATCCAATGGATCCGGCACGACGTCCTGATGCTCGACCTGGTTCCGTGACTGGCGCGGATCTCATGAGCACGACGACGGCGGCACCGGCTGCCGCCGTCGGGGCACCGATGGGGGAGCTCGCCTTGCGGGTGGCCCGGCGCGGCGGGCGTTCGGTGGCGGTGCACCAGTTCCACCAGGGTGCCTTGCGGGTGCTGCGGCCGCACTACCTGGACGACTCCGGGCAGCTCGGCTACGTGATGGTCAACCCGGGCGGGGCCTACCTCGGCGCGGACCTGTATGTGGTGGACGTGGAGGTGGAAGCGGGGGCGTCGTTGCTGCTGACCACGCAATCGGCCACCAAGATCTACCGCACGCCGGGCTCGTTCGCCGAACAACGCATGGCCATCCGGCTGGGGGAGGGGGCCAGGCTGGAACTGGCACCGGACCAGCTCATCGCCTACCGGGAGGCCAGCTACCGGCAGGACACCCGCATCAGCATGCACCCGTCGTCGAGCCTGCTCATGAGCGAAATCGTCACGCCCGGCTGGTCCCCGGAGGGCACCGCGTTCAGCTACGAGGAACTGCGGCTGCGCAGCGAAGTCCGGGTGGAAAGTACCGGCCTTCCGAAGGGCGGTGGCCTGCTGGCGCTGGACAATGTGCTGATCCGGCCGCGGCTTGGTGCGTCTGACGTCACCGGCCTGGGCTTCATGGAAGGCCGCAGCCACCTGGGATCGCTACTGGTGGTCGATCAGCGCGTGGACCAGGCGCTGGCCGAAGAACTGCGCGCCATCGCCGCGGCCCATGGGGCGCTGAGCGGGGTCTCCCTGACCGCGACGGTCGGCGGAACCACCGGGCTGATGCTGCGCGCACTCTCGGACAGCACGGAGGAACTGAACCGGCTGTTGGCCGGATGCTCCACGTACCTGCGCAGGCACTGGTACGGTCAGGAAGCACTGGACCTGAGGAAGTACTGATGACTGCTCTGACCGGCTTCGCCGCCCTGTACCGGCAGCGCGAAAAACTGTCCCTGCGGACCCGGCTGCTGTTCACCTTTGGTGCGGTGGCCGCCCTGCATCTTGCCGCCGTCGGGCTCCTGGCCGCCGGTACGCTGCTCCCGGGGACATTCGGGGGCGGTCAGCCGCTCGCCCTCGGCCTCGTGCTCACCGCTTACCTGGCCGGCATCAAGCACAGCTACGACTGGGACCACCTCGCCGCGATCGACAACTCCACCCGGAAGTTCGTGGCGCAGGGCAAGGAACCCGTCAGTGTGGGCTTCGCGTTCAGCCTGGGGCACAGCTCCGTGGTGGTCCTGGCCGGGGCGCTGGTGCTGGCCGGCGCCACCGTGGTGGGGCAGTTCATGGAGGAAGGCACCACCGGGAACCTGGTGCTGGGGCTGATCGGCAGCGGGGTGTCGGGCCTGTTCCTGCTGGCAATGGGCGTCTTCAACGGTTCAGCGTTCCTCCGGGCGGCCCGTCTGCACAGGGAAATGAAAGCCGGCGGAACTGTGTCCGCTGAAGACCTCGAGGTGAAGGGGTTTGTCGCGCAGTTGCTGGCCAAACCGCTGGCCCGGGTGCGGCGGCCCCGGAACATCTACGTGATCGGTTTCCTGTTCGGGCTGGGGTTCGATACCGCCACCACCATCGGCCTGCTGGTCATGACGACGGCGGCCTCGCTCGCCGGGGTCTCGCCGCTCGCGCTGCTGTCCTTGCCGCTGGCGTTCGCCGCGGCCATGACGCTCTGCGACTCAGCCAACGGCGTGGCCATGATGCGCATGTACCGCTCCGCGCTCGCGGACCCGCGCCGGAAGCTGGGGTTCAACTCGGTGGTCACAGGGGTCTCCGCCGTCTCCGCGTTGTTCATTTCCGGCATCACTCTGGGAGGTTTCCTCAACGCGGCGTTCGGCCTGCAGGATCCGGTCACCACCTGGCTGGGATCGATCGAGCTGGGCGAGGCGGGCCTGCTGCTGGTGGCCCTGCTCCTGGTGGTGTGGGGCATCGCGGTGTTGCGCGGCCGGGCCGCGCGCGGCAA
The DNA here is from genome assembly GCF_900099975.1 of Arthrobacter cupressi. GTDB lineage: Bacteria > Actinomycetota > Actinomycetes > Actinomycetales > Micrococcaceae > Arthrobacter > Arthrobacter cupressi. Next base: position 248,366 of record NZ_FNEI01000004.1, on the reverse strand, counting down.
GCTCTCCTGACTTTCCGCGCGCCGGTCCCGTCAGGCGCCGGGCCGTCAGGCGCCGGGAACCGCGCCGTCCTCCCGCAACAGCCCGTCTTCCCGCAGCAGCAGGGCGGTGCCCTGGAACGCGGGCAGTTCAAGGAAGAAGCTGCCGAGGTCGTCCACCTGGCCGATCGTGCTGCCGCTGAACAGGTCCTGCACCGTGGAACCGGGAAGCAGGTGGCTCGACTGGATGCTTCCGGCCACGTCCTGGTCCGAGAAGTTCAGCACGGTGACCTCCAGGGCGCCGCTTCCCAGCCGGTTGACCAGGACCAGCAGGCCCCGGTGCGAGACGCCGGGTACGTCCAGCAGTGTTCCGGTGGCGATGCCGTGCTCTTCTCGGACAGCGAGGACACGCTGGAGGCGGCGGGCAAAGGAATTCGAATCCTGCAACTGCTCCGGCAGTGGACCGTACAGGCTGCGGGCCCGGGGCATGCCGGAGGCCGAGGCCTTGGCGTCCGGGCTGGTGCCCATGAGGTCATGCGCCCCGCGGTTGATCCAGCGCGTGTCGCCCTGGGCGGTGAGTTCCGCGACGCTCTGCCGGTCAAGGGCCGTGATGCCGGTCAGGTCCCAGCCGGACAAGGCAAAAACGCCGGGCTGCAGGGCGTTGTACATGGCCAGGAGGATGTGGGCGTCCAGCACCCGCGACTCCTGTTCCGGCGTCATCGTCTCCGGATCCCGGATGCCCAGGGCCGCCATGATGAAGCTCACCGTGGTGCAGGCGATGCCGTTGGTGGTGAACACGGCGTTGTACGGCGCGCTCTCCCCGGTCAGCCGCTCACGCATGGTCTGCTGGACCTTCTCGGCCAGCTCGGCGCCGCTCAGTTCCTCCCCCGCGAGCTCGAAGATCTCTTCCCGGTGCCCCGAGGCGAAATGCATTAGCTCATAGGTGAGCTCGTCATGGTTCTGCAGCGCGTGCACCAGTGACGCCTGGTCAACGCCGATCTCCATGGACAGCCGGAGCATGAGCCGCAGCAGTTCGGTGTCCGCGGTGACCAGCGCGTAGTGGTACGCGGGCCGGGTGATGAAGTCGTAGGACAGGTCCGGCCCGGACTCGGATGTGGCCTTGATGTCGTCGATGGTGAGGTTGAGCTCCTGGAAGGAGAACCCGCCCACCTTACGGATCATCGAACCGATCAGCTGGTTGGCGGCCTCCGACAGCGGGTGCCCCTCCGACCAGCCGGGCTGCTCTTCGGCGCTCTTCTCCACGCCCAGGAAGCCGTTGGCGTCCAGCCGCAGGGCTCCGGTGCCGAGGTCAAGCAGGGAATGCAGGGCGTCGCCCACCACCAGGCGCATGCCGGCGAACGTGGGGTCCAGCCAGTTGATGGACGGTTGGCCGGCCTTGAAGTAGTGCAGGTACACCCAGCGGCGGGTTTTCCCGGTGGTATCCACCACCGGACGCGTGGCGCTCCAGTTGGTTTCCTTGACCCCGGGCTCGTAGAAGATCACCCGCTGCAGCCGGCCGATGATGTAGCCCGCCTTTTGCAGCGCCTGTTCGGAGTCCGGGCTGAGGTTCACCGAGTCCTGCCCGGCCGGGACCTCCGGCAGCAGGTGCCAGTCCTCCTCCGGGATGTCCACCATGTGGTAGATCCCGGGGTAGTCCCGGAAGTTCATCTCGGCGAGGCGGAAATCGGCCCCCTTGCCGGTGTGGCCGGGAACGATGTCGTCGATGATCGTGCCGTCGTGGTCGGCGGCCACTTCGCACATGCGGCGGAATTCGTCCTCGGTGCCGAAAACAGGATCAATCGCCATGCTGATCCGGTCGAAGTGGCCGTCCACGCTGGGTGTCTGGGACCAGCCGCTGATCCCGCCGGCCAGCTTGACGGGACCGGTGTGGATGGCTCGGATCCCGATCTCCCGGAAGGCGTCCCACATGTTCTTGTCGCCGAGGGCGCCCAGGAAGGACTCGCCGGACCGGGTGATGAAGGACAGGGGATACGCGGTGAACCACACGGGCGCACGTTCGACGGCGGCCCTCGGGTTCGGGTGGGCGTAGGAGTTCTGCCACATGCTGGCCTGCCCCGAAAGCTGCCGGGACAGGGTGTTGGCGTCGCCGAGCATTGCCTGGTTGCGCAGCCATTCGACGTACGCGGTGTTGCGGCCGTCGAACTCGAAGGATGGCTTGGTGGCGAGGTACTGCCGCCGCCGGGCAATCGGCCGCAGGGCCTTTGGCCGCGCAGGATAGAACTGTTCGTCGTAATTCATGTCGGGGTCGACCGCGGTTTCGGCGGCGGCCGGCACGGCCTCTCCTTCCCCGCCCGCAAGGGTGTCCGATTCAAGAAAACCGTCGCTGGCACTGAATTCCCGCATAGATTCCTCCTACCGGTGGGTGCCCGCGGTCCGCGGGCATCATTCCAGGTCGCCTTGCCCCTGCCAACGTACCCCAGTGTGCGGGGACCCGTCAGGCGTGGCTCGGCCACATTTCCCAGCCCCGGTGCATGGAACCGCGGACTGGCGCGGACGGGCTGACGTGCTCACAGGCAGGGTGGCAGGATAGGGCGCATGGAACTGCACATCACAGGGGACCCGGCCGCCGATAAACTGCTCAGCGACGATGCGTTCGCGCTGCTGACGGGCATGCTGTTGGACCAGCAGGTGACGATGGAATCGGCGTTTGCCGGGCCGGAGAAGATCCGGACGCGCATTGGTTCGATCTCCCCGGCAACCGTGGCCGGCTACGACCCCGCGGGCTTTGTGGAGATGTTCAAGGAGAGCCCGGCGGTTCACCGCTTCCCCGGCTCGATGGCCGGGCGGGTCCAGGCCCTCGCCGAAGCGGTGGAGCATGACTGGGGCGGGGACGCCACCGCCATCTGGACCCAGGGCGATCCCGGCGGCAAGGAGGTGCTGAACCGGCTCAAGGCCCTGCCGGGCTTCGGCGAGCAGAAAGCAAAGATCTTCCTGGCGCTCCTGGGCAAGCAATGCGGGCTCCAGGCCCCGGGCTGGCGCGAGGCCGCAGGCAATTACGGCCAGGCCGACGTCTTCCTGTCCGTGGCCGACATCGTTGACCCGGAGTCCCTGCGCAAGGTGCGCGCCTCCAAGCAGGCAGCCAAAGCGGCGGCCAAGGCTGCGAAGTCCGCAGGGCACTGACATCGCTTCCCCGGTGGATTAAACTGGCGCCATGGCCGCCATCGCAGCGCGCAAGTTGTTCAAGCATTCCGGCACGGGGCTCATTGTCCGCGGCGCTCTGGCCTTGCTGCTGGCTTTGGCCGTAGCGGCCCTGCCCGTTGCCACGGTGTTCGCCCTCGCGTATGTGTTCGGGATCTACGCGATGGCCGATGGCCTCGCGAACCTGGCGCATTACTATTACGACCCCGTACGCCATTCCCGCTGGAGCATGATCGGCGGGATTGCCTCCGTTGCGGCCGGCCTGGTTGCTGTTTCGTGGCCGGGCATTGTGGCGTCGGCGCTGGCGTTCCTGGTGGGAATATGGGCTTTGGCCCTGGGAGTCTCCCAGGTCTTCATCGCGCTGGAGGGCAGGTCGACCGTGCGGGCCTGGCGAAGCCCCGCGCTGACGGGCCTGGTCCTGATCGCGTTCGGCATCCTGGTTCTCGTCAATCCCGGCGCCGGAATCGTCTCGCTCGCCTGGCTGCTGGCGTCCTTCACCGCCGTCGCCGGTTTGCTGCTGGTGATCTCCGGATTCTCGATGCGCAGGGTTGCTGGCTCCTCGATGGTTGCCTGAGCGTCCGGGTCCACTCCGCCCGCGAAACTAAGCAGGCGCAGGCTCCGGTTCCGCCGCCAATTCTTCCGCCGTGGGCGGGTTCGCGCCGGGCCTGCTGACCGTGATCGCGGCCGCTTTCGACGCGGACCGCCCGAGGATTTCGAGCACCGCAGGTGCCAGGCCGTCGCTGCTGCGGCTGAGCAGCCCATAGATCAATGCTGCCATGTAGGAATCGCCGGCTCCGATGGTATCGGCAACAGCGGTCTTCACTGCCGGCACCCGCAGGCGGTTGGCCCGTGTTGCCAGCAGGGATCCTTCGGAGCCACGCGTAACCACGGCCAGGTCGGCGCCAAGCCCCAGGACGCGGTCGGCGGCATCGTCCAGACCGAGTCCAGGGTAGAGCCAGCGCGCATCCTCGTCGCTGAGCTTGACAGCATCCGTCAGCGGAACGAGGTCCTCGAAGATGGCCAGCGCTTCGGCATGCGTGCCGAGCAGCGCAGGCCGGATGTTGGGATCGTAAGTGACCAGGGTTTCGCGGTACGACTGCTCGAGCAAGGTCCTGACGGCTCCGGCGCCAGGGGAGAGGAAGCTGGCGATCGATCCGGCGTGCAGGATCCTGGGGAAGGAAGGGGGAGCCACGGGCGCCAGTTCCCAGGAGATATCGAACGCGTAGCTGGCAGAACCGTCGGATGCCAGGGTGGCAGTTGCCGAGGCCGTCCGGCCCGCCGAGATGGACCCCGGGAGCAGCGACACGCCGGCCGAGGCCAGATGGTTGGCAATCGCGGCACCGCGTTCGTCGTCGCCGATCGAAGTCAGCAAACTGGTCCTGACCCCCAGCCGGCCCAGCCCGTAAGCCACGTTGGCCGGCGAGCCGCCCGGATGTTCAACTGTGCCGCGGGAGGTGGTGACGACGTCGATGAGCGCCTCGCCGATCACGACGACGTCGGCGGATTCTCTCTGGGGAGCGGAGTCTGGGTACGAGTGGGCCATGGAGGGGTGTCTTTCGCAGGGCCGTCCGCGGACGCGGCGTTGTGGGGCTTCGCCGGGTCCGCGGACGGGAGGTGGGTAGAGCGTCAGGACGACAGAAGGATTCAGGCTGTTGCGGCACCTGTCATGATCGCCACCGCATCCGTCATGGAGTGCGACTGTGGCGTGATCGTGGCCGCGCACTTGCCGAGCCGCTGGATGTGGATGCGGTCGGCGACGTCGAACACGTGAGGCATGTTGTGGCTGATCAGGATGACCGGCAGTCCGCGGTCCCGGAGATCCCGGACCAGCTGCAGGACCTGGTTCGATTCACGCACGCCCAGGGCTGCCGTCGGCTCGTCCAGCACCACCACCTTGGAACCGAAGGCAGCGGCCCGGGCCACGGCAACTGCCTGGCGCTGTCCGCCGGAGAGGTTTTCCACCGGAACCGTGACGTCCTGAAGTGTGGAAATACCCAGCCGGATCAGCTCCGCCTTGGCCTTGCGGCGCATGCCTTTGGTATCCAGGACCCGGAAGATCGACCCCAGGGGCCCGGGGAGCCGTTCTTCCCGGCCAAGGAACAGGTTCGATGCCACATCCAGGGCGGGGGAAACCGCCAGGTTCTGGTAAACGGTCTCGATGCCGTGGGCCCGGGCGTCCTGCGGCCGCTTGAAGTGGACCTGCTGGCCGGACACCAGCAGTTCGCCGGTATCCGGGAGCTCGGCCCCGGTGAGGCATTTGATGAGGGTGGACTTGCCGGCCCCGTTGTCACCGATGATGGCCAGCACTTCGCCGGGGTAGAGGTCAAGGCTGACCCCGTCCAGCCCGACAACTTTGCCAAAAGTCTTGACCAGGTTGCGTGCCTGCAGGATCGGTTGGCGGGTCCCGGTAGCCGGGGTAGGAACGTCGACGGCGGTCATGACTTAACCTTTCGGATCCACTGGTCCACCGACACAGCGACAATGATGAGCACGCCCACGGCGAGGGTCTGGAACAGGACGTCCAGCCCCGCGAGGGACAGGCCGTTCCGGAAGACGCCCACGATCAGCGCCCCGAGCAACGAACCCCAGACCGAGCCGCGGCCGCCGAAGAGGCTCGTGCCGCCGATGACGACGGCTGTGATCGAATCCAGGTTCAGATCCACACCGGCGTTGGGGCTGGCCGCGTTGGTGCGGCCGATCTGGATCCACGCGCCGACGGCCAGGACCGCGCCTGCGGCCAGGTAAACGCTCATGAGGACCCGGTTGACGGGGATACCGGCCAGGCGGGCCGCCTCTTTGTCGTCGCCCACCGCATAGACGTGGCGTCCCCAGGCGGTCTTGCCGAGGATGAAGGCCACTCCGATGTAGAGCAGCAGCATCGCGACCACACCGGTGGAGATCCGTACCGGGCCCACGGGGAAGGTGCTGCCCATCCAAGTCAGCAGGGCCGGCATGCTCGAGCCGCGCACCGTGGAGCCGCCCGAGTACAGCAGGGTCAGCGCGATGAAGATGTTCAGCGTTCCCAAGGTTACGATGAACGGCGGAAGCTTGAACCTTGTCACGAGGAAACCGTTGAGCGCCCCGGCGGCGAGTCCGACGACGAGCCCCGCCACGAGTGCCAGCGGTGCCGGCATGCCGTTGTTCACTGTTATCTGCGCGACCACCATGGACGTAAGAATCATCACCGCGCCCACTGAGAGGTCGATGCCCGCGGTGAGGATGATCAGGGTCTGTGCGATGGCAAGGGTTCCCACCACGGAGACCTGCTGCGTAATGAGGGAGAGGTTCTCAACGCGCAGGAAGCGGTCGTTGAGGATCCCGAACACCACAACGGCTACCAGGAGCACGATGGCCGGGCTCAGGGCGGGGTAGCGGTGCAGCACATTGCGGATGCGGCTGAGGGGTGTGCTTCGGTCCAGAAATTCCTCGGCCGGGTCGGTGGACTTCTCGGCCGGCGGTCCGGCCGCCTGCTGTTGCTGGGTCATGTTTGCTCCTGTCAACTGCCGGTCCTACTTGCCCCAGCAGACCTGGGCAGCATCCGCCGTCGTGATGCTCTTGACTCCCTCGGCCGCCTTGTCGGTGACCAGTTCGACTCCGGTGTTGAAGAAGTCCAGTCCTGCCGAGTTCTCCGGCTTCTTGCCGGTCTTGGCGAGGTCGACGATTGCCTTGACGCCGAGCTCTGCCATCTTGACCGGGTATTGCTGGGCGGTGGCGCCGATGACGCCGGCCTTGACGTTGTTCACGCCGGCGCAGCCGCCGTCGACCGAAACGATGAGGACGTCCTTTTCCTTGCCGGCGGACTTGAGTGCCTCGTACGCTCCGGCGGCAGCAGGTTCATTGATGGTGTACACGACGTTGATATTGGGGTTCTTGGACAGCAGGGTCTCCATCGCCGTGCGGCCGCCGTCCTCGGCACCTTGGGAAGCCTGGTTGCCCACAATCTCGTAGTCGCCGCCCTTGCCGCCGGTGTACTTGCCGGCCTTGGCTTCGTCGCCGTTCTTCTTCTTGTCCGCCGTGTCGATGCCGAGGCCCGTCAGGAACCCTTGGTCGCGGTTGTAGTCAACGGAGACCACCTTGTCATCGAAGAGGTCGATCAGCGCGATGGTGGCCTTCTTGCCTCCCAGTTGCGCGGCGGTCCACTTTCCGATCAGCTCGCCGGCCGCGAAGTTGTCCGTGGCGAACGTGATGTCCGCGGCATCGGCCGGGTCCGGCGGGGTGTCCAGAGCGATGACAAAGAGGCCGGCATCCTTGGCCTTCTTCAGGGCGTCGACGACGGACGGGCCGTTGGGGGTGATGAGGATTCCCTTGTCACCCTTGGAGATGGCGTTTTCGATGGCCTGGATCTGGGTGTCCTCGTCGCCGTCGGCCTTGCCTGCCGCGAGCTTGAGGTCGACGCCGTCAGCTTCGGCGGCCTTTTTCGCACCGTCCTGCATGGAGACGAAGAACGGGTTGGCGGTGGTCTTGACGATCAGCGAGACGCCGATCTTCTCGGAGGAGGTGCCGGTGGAGGACCCTGTCCCGCTTGAACTGCCTCCGCAAGCCGTCAGGCTCAGTGCACCGAGGGTCAGGACCGCGCCGGCGGCGAAGAGGCGGCGGGCGGTGGAGCGTGGGGCGATGGAACTCATCTTTGAATCTCCTGTCTCAGGGCACCTGGCGTGCCTGACAACGATGTCATCCCCATGTGTAATCCAGCTCACACGCTATAGTCAACGGGGACACCTCGAGGGGGAGAATATTTCGTGACAACGTTGTCTCATCGTTACCAAGCCAACCAGAGCGGGCGCCCGACCATGCGCCATGTTGCTGCCCTCGCGGGCGTCGGTATCAAAACCGTCTCGCGCGTCATGAACGACGAGCCGGGGGTATCCGAAGCAACCAGGCAGCGTGTCCTGCAGGCCAGCCAGCAATTGAACTACCAGTTGGACATGGCCGCCGGCAGCCTGCGCCGGTCCGGACGCCAGACCCTGTCCATCGGACTGCTCCTGCCAAGCGTGGCCAACCCCTTCAGCAGCGAAATACACCGCGCGCTTGAGGACACGTTGTCCGAGCGCGGCATCGCGGTCTTCGCGGCGAGCCTCGACGACAACCCCGAGCGGGAAAAGGCACTCGTCGCAGCCTTCCTCGGCCGGCGGGTTGATGGCATGGTGCTTACGCCGATCGCCAGGAGCCAGGCGTACGTGATCCCGGAGCATTCACGGGACCTTCCAATGGTTTTCATCGACCGCGAACCGGTGGGCATTGAGGCAGACGCCGTGGTCACGGACAACGCTGCCGGAGCCGCCCGGGCGGCTGCCCACCTGCTGGGCCACGGCCACACCCGGCTGGCCTACTTTGGTGACACGCCGGACATCCAGACGGCACGGGAACGCCGCCGCGGCTTCCTCGAACAACTTGGCCAGGCCGGCATCCCCACCTCCACGGTTTCCGTCCGGGAAGGGCTGCGGGATGTCGAATCAGCCAGGCTTGCGGCCCGTGCTGTCCTGGCCTCGGATGAACCGCCAACCGCCATCTTCTCCAGCCAGAACCTGGTCACTTTCGGTGTCATGCGGGCGTTGAAAGAACTGGACGCGAGCCGCCGCGTGGCCTTGGTGGGCTTCGACGACTTTGCCCTTGCCGACATGATGGACCCCGGAATCACCGTGATAGCCCAGCATCCTGAACGGATCGGCAGGCTCGCGGCCGAACGGCTGCTTGCCCGGATAGACGGCGACGACGGCGCGCCGCGGACTTACGTGGTCCCCTCCGAACTGATCGTGCGCGGCTCCGGCGAGTTGCCGCCGTCGTACTAAGCCCGTCCCAAAAACCATCAGCAAAGCAAGGAGAGCCACGCATGGCCAAGACACTGTATGCCGAATTCACCGTCAAGCCCGGCAGCGAGGATAGGGTCGCCGGGATGATGCGCGAGCTGACGGAACGCGTGCGCGAGGAACCCGGCAACCAGTTGTTCCTGCCGTATACCCGCGAATCCAATCCGCGGGAGTACTTCGTGTTCGAGGTGTATCGCGACGATGAAGCCTTCCGTGAGCACATCACCGCGGATTACGGGGCCGTGTTCAACGCCGAACTTGCGGAACACATCGAGGAAGACGGCTCGGTCCTGACCTGGCTCCAACCGCTCGCCTGAACATCCCCAAGCCCAACTGACTCGCAGTTAATGTCGCTTTGATGGCTCATAACGACATCTATTGCGAGTCAGTTGGGCTGCCGGTGCTACTTGAACATGGACTGCCGCAACGGCGTGACCGTCAGGGTCTTGAGGTGCGCCGTGCCGCCGTCGGCGAAGAGCGCGACATCCGTGGCCCCGGCGTCCGGGAACACCTGATCGGTGATGCTTCGCAGGCCGTCCTGGGTGAAGACCTCCACGGAGGAGCGGTCAACGTAGATGCGCAGGGTGATGGTGCCTTGCGCGTCAACGGAGACGGGAGCGGAATCCAAGGACGTGAAAAGCGGATGGAATCCGGTGTTGCCGGAGTTTCCACGGTCCACGTAGAGCTCTTTCGTCCTGGCGTCGTAGCCGATGACTGTCGACGTCGTGCCGTTGCCAAGCACCGTGATCCCCGACTTCAGCGCCGTGCCCGGGTTGAAGGTGACGTCGATTCTTTGCACGTCGCCTGAGGCCTGGCGCGGCAGCGGGTGCGTGCCGGGAAGGATGGATCCGCCTGCCTTGTCCTGATAGTTGGGTTTCAGGGCGAGGGAGTCCACCTGCTTGACGGCTTTCTGGGTGAGTCGCGGCCCGTCAGCCGTCTGGGTCAATGCCACCTCGCGGGGCAACGACATGGCGCTGCGCCAGGGGGAGGTGGGAATGCTGTTGGCGTAGTCCCAGTTGTTCATCCAGCCAAGCACGACGCGTTTGTCCTGCGGCATGTTGCCGAAGGAGACGGTGGCGTACAGATCGCGGCCGTAGTCCAGCCAGTCGTAGCCGATGATGCGCGGCCGTGCGGGCTGGGCGGAAGCGATGAATTCGTCCGCCAGGATGTGGCCCCAGCCGAAGCGGTTGTTGTCCACGATCCGGATGTTCGCCTTGCGGCCCTTGAACTCCGAGACGTTCCAGGAGGCCCAATCCAGGACTTCGCTGTTGCTGCCTGTGGTGGAACGGACCACCTGGCCGTCGACCACGAGGTTCACGGTGGTTTCGTCCGAGCGGGGCACCGCGGCGGAGTCCGTCAGCATGACATGGTCCAGGGTCAGGTGCCCCCATCCGCCGGTGGCCTGGTCCACGATCCGGAGCCGGGCCTGCCTGCCCGCGAATTCGGACACGTCCCAGCCCTTCCAGTTGAGCTGCCCGGCGTCGTCCCCGGCGACCCTCCGCACGACGTTGCCGTCCACCAGCAACTGGGCCTCCAGGGTCTGCCCCGTTTCGGGGCCGCGATGCCCGCCGCCCACCAGCAGGCTCATGAAGTTCCGCGAGACCGTGAATTCGGGTGAGGTCAGCGTGCCTTGCCTGTCGTCTCCCGGCGCGCCGCCGGTCTCGAAAGTGTTGATGCGCTTGGCCCCGAGGTAATAGTCCCCGCCCGCAGTGGCCGGCTGGTACGACGGCGCGAGGTCGCCGGTGCCGGTCCAGCCGGATTCCGCCAAGGTGCTGCCGTCCGGGACCTCGAAGCCAGCGAACAGCAGGTCTCCTGGCGGTGGGGTGTTGTCCAGTTTGTCGGAAACGCGCGGGTGCTGGCCACCGCCCACCAGGAAGTTGATGTAGTCGCTGTCCACCGTGAAGTCGGGGGAGGACATGGACCCAAGTGGCCAGTCGCCGTCGTTGAAGGAATTGACCAGCCCCGCGCCCGCGAAGCCGCTGACGGGATTCTGCCCGGGCAGGGATCCGGCCGCGGGGCTCCCTGTAAACGGACCATCCTTCCAGTTGCCGGGCTCGTTGTTCACAGTCCAGCCGTTGTATGTGCCGTCGTTGAATCCCGCGATCGGGGTGCCGGCGGGAAGTGCGTCCGCCGGCTTGGTGGTCTCGGAAGTGAACGTGGTTCCGTCGAAGGTACCCACGAAGTACTGACCGGCCGAACCGCCGGCGACACCGCCGGGGTTGATGTTCACCACCATGACCCATTTGATGTTGTTGGTGTCGCCGTCAACGGCCAGGGGGAACAAGTCCGGGCACTCCCACAGGCCTCCGGTGGCATTCGCGGGGCCGAACTGGCTCAGGGCCGTCCAGTCCTTGAGGTTGTCCGACTTGTAGAGCAGCACTTTGTGGTCAAGGGCCTCCACGGCTGCCATTACCCAGTAGCCGCCGCCACTTGGGGAGCTGTACCAGAACACTTTGGGGTCCCGGAAGTTCGCCGAGTTGCGGTTCAACACAGGATTGCCGCTGTACTTTGTCCAGGTCCGGCCCTCGTCAAGGCTGTAGGCAAGGGACTGCGCCTGGAGGCCGCGGTGTGGTGAGGCCTCCTTGTAAGCGCTGGTGTAGATCGCCACAAGCGGCGGGTTCCCTGCTGTGCCGAAGCCCGAAGAATTGTCCTTGTCGACCACGACGCTTCCGGAAAAGACGTCCTCCTGCATGTCGGTGGAGATCGCCAGCGGCTGCTCCTTCCAGCTCACCAGGTCCTTGGACGTGGCATGGCCCCAGGACATGTTTCCCCACGTGTTCCCCTGTGGATTGTGCTGGTAGAAGAGGTGGTAGACGCCCTTGTGGAAGACCAGCCCGTTTGGATCGTTCATCCAGTTCTTTGCCGGCGAATAGTGGAACGCGGGCCGGTACTGCTCCTGCCCCAGGGTGTCGCCGGAAGCCTCAAGGCCCGCCCGGTGGCTTCCGACGTCGGCCCTGCCTGCCGCAGCGGGACCCGCTGCGGCGAGGGCTCCCGCGAGTGTGAGTCCGGCGAGCGTCAGTGCTGAAAGTGACTGCAGGCGGCTGGTTCGTTTTTTGTGCATTGGTGTGGATTCGCCCTTCATCGCGCGTGTCTTCCCCGTAGACAACGTTGTCAATGCCGGGAACGCTAGGTTATGTCCACGAGACAAGTCAACGATCGGGATGAATCGAGACAACTGTTTGGCTGCACATCAAGATTGCTGATCTCTGGCCAAATGCCCATTGGTGTGAGCTGCGCGACTTTCTAGGCTGGAGGAAGTTCCTGATCACCACCGCCAAGCATGAGGTTCAACGATGAAGCGCATCGCACTCCTGGGCAACCGCGTCGCCCCCGTCAGCCCCACCGGTTCACACGTCCCCGCCTCCGGGCCGTGGAGCCCCGACGCCGAGCCGCAGGCCGTGCAGACCTTCGCCGAGGGCCACGTCTTCCCGGCCCACAACGGTATTCCCACCATGTGGCGCCCGCGTCCGGCGATGGCGGTTTCGGCATGATGCCCGCAGCCGTTGCTCCCAGCAAGCCGGCGCCCGAAGCCACGCTGGTCCCGCCGGCCGACTGGTCCACGTTCAACCGGGGCGACGCCGTCTGGGTCCACGAAGACGGGTGGGGCTACGACAACGGCATTGTCGATGAGGTGTCAGGCACCCACCGCATGCTGTGGATTGTGCTGGAGCAGGGCGGCCGCCGCCTGATCTGCGGCAACGATCCCCTCGAAGTCTGGGCCGCCTAGCCTCCGGGCCAAACCGCAGGGCACAGAAGCGGGGCCGCACCTTCCCGGTGCGGCCCCGCTTCCTTCTTGGGCTGGATCCCTGCGCGGGGATGGGTTGCGCAGGGACGAAAAGTGCGCCGGCTCAGCGCTCCAGCCGGAAGCCAAGCTTGATGGTGACCTGCCAGTCGGCCACCTGTCCGTCGCTGAGATGGCCGCGGATTTCCTTCACCTCGAACCAGTCGAGGTTCCTGAGGGTCTGGTTCGCCGTGGCGATGGCGTTCTTGACGGCGGTATCGATGCTTTCGGAAGAAGTGCCAACAATCTCGGAAATGCTGTATGTGTGGTCAGCCATTTTGTGCTCCTCGCGATCGTCCTTGATGCCGGCGGCCGGGGCGCGTCCTGCGGGCAGGCGCGGCCTGACAAGCAGGCGGTGAGAGCAGACTAACCCAGGAGGGGGCGCGCGGCTACCGTCCTCGCGTCCGGAAATCAGGCTCCGAGCACGTAGTTTTTCAGGTCGTCCAGGGTCTGCTGCATGTGGGCGTCCATCGCCTGGCGGGCTTGGTCCGGGTTCCCGGCGGCCAGGGCGTCGAGGATGCTGCGGTGGTGCCCGATTGCGTGCTCCTGGATTTCGGGGACCTTGGACGTCTGCGTGCGCCGGGTTTCCAGGACGCGGTGGAGCGGCTCGAAAAGCACGGCGACGAACACATTGCCGGAGGCATGCAGGATCACGTCGTGGAACGCCAGGTCCGCCTCCACGAAGGACGCGACATCGTTCTTCTCATGGGCTGCCTGCATCGTGTCAATATGTTTGCCGAGCCGGGCGAGGTCTTCGGCCGAGACCTTCGAAGCCGCCAGCTCGCAGGCCCCCGTTTCGAGCATGCGGCGCAGTTCGATGAGCTGGACTGCCGCCGCGGCGTCGTTTTCCCCTTCGGAGGCGGCCCGCAACACGGCCTCGAGGGACGCCCAGCGGCTGAGCGGGTTCACGAAGGTGCCGCGGCCGCGTTCCACGCTGAGGATCTGCTGGGCCTGCAGGGTCTTCATGGCTTCGCGGACCGTCATCCGGCTGACTTCGTGCTTCGCGCTGAGCTCGAGTTCGCCGGGGACCACCGTTCCGGGCGGGAACTCGCCCGCCACGATGCGGTCCAGCAACTCATCAGCGACGACGCCGACCAGCGACTTGCGTGCCATGGTGCTCCGTTTCTGTTGCCGCGCAATCATTGCGCTAGATGTCTGACATCTTACGCTGGCCGGGGAGGCTCGCTTCACAAAGCGGACCAAGAAGGGCCCGCGTTGCGCGCAATCGACGCAACGCGGGCCCGCTTCCGTGAAGGAGGTGCTCAGCCTGCCGTGATGAGGTGGCTGGCCGGGTCGTAGCGGAACGTCACCGGGCCCCCGGGGTGGTTGAGCAGGATGTTGCTGCCGTTGGCGGCGCCGCCCAGCCCGTAGTTCTCGGCCCAGGAATTGTTGATGGCGGCCTTGAACTCGTAGCTGCCGGCCGGGAGGTCCGCGACGGCGAGCCGCCACACGCCGTCGGCCGGATCATAGGCGAGCTGGGCCTGGGCGCAGTCCGGCATCCAGTCCCCGGCGCAACCCAGCTCCGAATTCAGGCTGCCCGGGACGGACACCGCCGCCGGCTGCTGGCCGGCGTAGGCCGCACGGATGACGTTGGTGCTGTGGTCGTAAATGAACGTGACCGCGCCGCCCGGGTGGTCCAGGGCGATGTTGGGCCCATTCGCCTCTCCGCCGGCACCGTAGTTTTCCTCCCAGCTGCCATTGAGCGCGGCTTTGAACTCGTAGCGCCCGGCCGGCAGTTCCGGCACCCGCAGCAGCCACAGCCGGTGCGTGGGGTCGTAGCTCATGCCGGCTTGGGCGCAGCCGGGCTGCCAGTCCGCGGAGCAGCCCAGTTCGCTGTTGAGACTGCCCGCGACCGTGACCGAATCAGGCTGGGTGGGTTCGCCGACGGTGCCGCTGCGGACCTCGCTCGCGGCGGTGTGGCCGGCGTTGTCCAGCACGACGGCACGGTATTCCACACTGGTGCCCGCCGCCAGCCCGGAAACATCGTGGAAGACCTGGTACGGGGCGTTGTCGTCGACGCCGATGCGCTGCCAGTCGCCGCCGGGCACCCGGGCCTCGAAGCTGACCTCGTTGAACGACGTGCTCCCGACGGCGGCACTCACCTTCAGGCGGCTGCTGTCCGCCGCGGCGGTGGTTGGCTTGCCGAGGGTGACGGCGGGTGCCGCCTGGGAGGCCGGGAGCTTATCCGTTGCGCGGTAGACGACGGCCGAGAGCGGCGGCACGGTGACGGTCAGGGTGGAGTCCGCGGCGGAGGTGAGTTCCTTCGCCGCGTCGCCGTAGATCCGTTTGAAACCGGCGTTGGCCCGGTAGGTGGGCACGGCCGCCGTCTGCGTGGTTTCGCTGTTGTTCAGCGCCACCAGGTATTCGCGCTGTTCGGTGGCGCCGGTGCGGGAGAAGGCGTAGATGCCGGCGCCGTCCGCCGCATAGCGGTGCTGCTGGGCGCCGTCGCGCAGGGCCGGGTGGTCCTTGGTGAGTGCGGCGAGTTCCGTGATCTTGCGGTACAGCGGGTGCGCGGTGTTGAAGTTGGCGGTGGCATGCGTGGCGGAGGTCCCCAGCAGGTCGTCGTCGAGGTATTCGCTGACCTGGCTGGCAAACATCGGCTGGCGCGAATCCTGGTCTCCGCCGGCCCCCGTGAAGCCCTGTTCGTCGCCGTAGTAGATCACCGGGTTGCCGCGCGAGAAATACATCAGCTCGTGGGCAAGACTGTCCCGCTTCACCAACTCGGAGTTGGTGGCCCCGGCGTTGTCCTGGGCGATGAACGTGCCGATCCGGCCCATGTCGTGGTTCCCCAGGAACGTGGGCAACTGGTAGACGTTGGTGTCGGCGTCGGTGTACCAGTCGTCCCCGGCGTAGAAGTCCTGCAGGCCGGCGGCGTTGCTGCTTTGCGATGCGAAGCTGCGGGCCGCACCCTGGAAGCCGAAGTCCAGCACGGCCTGCATGCGGTTCCGGGTGGTGTACCTCGAGGTGATGGTCTTGGAGGTGTCGAAGACTTCCCCGAACATGAAGAACTCATCCTTGCCCTGGGCCTTGGCGTAGCTGAGGACCTGCGGGCCGAACTGCTGCCAGAACTCGTCGTTGACGTGCTTCATGGTGTCGATCCGGAACCCGTCGATCCCGAAGTCCCGGATCCAGCCGTTGTAGATGTCCACCATGCCGTTGACCACCCGCGGGTGCTCGGTGAAGAGGTCGTCCAGGCCGAAGAAGTCCCCGTAGGTGGAGTCCTCGCCCGCGAAATTCGTGTTGCCGCGGTTGTGGTAGAGCGTGGGGTCGTTGAGCCAGGCCGGCACCTTGACGTCCTTCTCCGCGTCGGGAACGAAGGGCGTGTACGGGAAGGACGTTGCGGCGTCGAGGGCGGGGAACGTCTGGGTGCCTGCATAGTCGTGGTCGTCGAAGGCCTCGCCGCTCGCGGAGCGGTAGGGTTCGGTGGCCTTGGGGATGTACGGCGCGGAGGCTGTCTCCCGGTACTGGATGACGTCCGCGGTGTGGTTGGCGATGATGTCGAAGTAGACCTTCATGCCGCGCGAGTGGGCGGCGTCGATCAGCGACTTCAGTTCGGCGTTCGTGCCGAGGTGCGGGTCGATCTGGGTGAAATCGGTGACCCAGTAGCCGTGGTAGCCGGCCGAGCTGTTGTCCAGCTGCCCGCCACCCTGGACGGCCTTGTTCTTGAAGCTCGGGGTGAGCCAGAGGGCGTTGGTGCCCAGGCCCTTGATGTAGTCCAGGCGGTCCTGCAGGCCCTTGAGGTCGCCGCCGTTGTAATAGCCCTTGCGGGTGGGGTCGAAACCGGACACCAGGGGGTCGGTGCCGAGGCCGCCGGTGTCGTTGGCGGTGCTGCCGTTGTTGAAGCGGTCGGCCATCACGAAGTAGAAGTTTTGCCTACTGATGCCGCCGTCGCGGAGGGAGTGCCCGGCGTCGGGGGAGGGCTTCCGGGCGGTGTCGGCGGCGGCCGCCGGAGCAGCGGTTGCGGAACAGGCCAATGCGGCGGCCAGGACGACGGCGGCTGCCCGGCCGAGCGGCCGACGGTGGCCGCCCCGGAGCGCGGCTGTGCGCTTGGAGGTTCTGGGGAATGACAAGTGATTGAGCCTTTCACGAGACGAGGATGCTGTGTGGCAAGTCACAACTGTAAGCGCTTGCGGACTATTAATCCATGATTTGGTGGCTAGTTCCGAGCTTTGCTTACCTAATTTGGTGGAAATTCTGGAAACGCTTCCAGTCTGCTGCATTCTGCTGGCTCACCCCCGTGAGCGGGCCGGAAAGTGCCGGAATTTCACGGTTCCTCGGGGGCCTGGTGCCGGGTGATCCAGCAGAATGCCGAAGCGCCGGCTGCGGGGTCGTTTGCGCACATTCTGCTGGATCACCCCGATGGGCCAGCCGGAAAGCGCCGGAATTTCACGGTTCCTCAGCGTCGGGCGCCTGGTGATCCAGCAGAATGTCGAGCCAAGGCCGTGATTGAGGCGAAGGAGGCGGGCCGGCGAAGACTCGGCCGGCTCCGTGGGCAGAATCTAGGCGCTGCCCCCGACAACAAGTGCCGTGGGTGATCCGGTTTCCAGCCGCGCGGCGGGCCCGGCGGGCAGCCCGCTCTCCGGATCCAGGCTGAAGGTCACGACGTCGTTGGAGCGCTCGTGCGCCAGGTGCAGCCAGCCCTCATGGACCAGGTGGTGGCGCGGCCAGTCGCCGCTGCTCGGGGTGTCGGCCACGGGCTCAAGCCCGGTGCCGTCGTCGCCGGCCGGCCCACCAGTAATCCGCAGGGTGCAGATCCGGCTGGAGCCGCGCACCCCCACGTAGGCGTGGCGCCCGTCAGGCGACAGGGCAATCTCCGCCGCAGCGTCGCCGTCGGATACTTCCGAGGCGCCCGCCGGGCCAATGGAAACGAGCTCGAAGCGGCCGTCCGTGCCGGCCCGCACTGCCGCGACCTCGATGGAATACTCCGTCACGACGAAGACCGTTCCGTCCTTGTGCTGCGCCAGGTGCCGCGGCCCGGAATCCTTCGGCAACGCCAACTCCCCGGCGGCCTCTAAGCCCTTGCCCGGCACGTAATCCCACACCCGCAGCAGGTCGTGCCCAAGGTCCGTGGTCATGATCCGGCCATCCTGCAGGAAGAGGGTGGCGTGCGCCCGGCTGGGCCGGCCGGCGTCGTACGGGTCCCGCGAAGGTTCCACCTCCCGGCGCGAGGCGATGGCGCCGTCGGCATCCAGCTCATACAGCAGCACCTGGCCGTCGCCCCAGCATGCCACCACCAGGAAGCGGCCCCGCGGATCGACGGCGACGTGGCAGGCGGCCGCGCCGGCGGTCCATGCCTCGCCGAGCGGCTCGAGGGTGACGCCGGATCCGCTCCGCCGGTAGACGCCGACCGTCTGGGCGTGTTCGTGGACCGCATAGACAACGGGAAGCGCCGGATGCACGGCCAGGAATGAGGGGGAATCGCAGGCGACCGCGAGACCCAGCGGCTCCAGCGAGCCATCCGGCCGGGCCAGCAGGGCGCCGATTCCTTTGCCGTTGCCGCCGGAATCCACCGTGTAGGAACCGGTCCAGATCAAGGTGTCAGCCATTCCGCCAGCTTAGTGATGGCAGGGCGACGCGCGTCACTTGCGTGGGGCGGCGGGCCGTGTCACACTATTGCAAATGCAAGATGTCTGACATCTTACATTCTTCGAACCGAACAGCCTTTCCACACAATGGAGTGCCCCGTGGCCCTTGAAGCCGACGTCCTGGCCGCCTTCCCGGCCGAAGTCCAGGTTCCTGCCCAGCTCGTGGCCGACGCCGTCGCCGCGTCCGCCGCCCCGTCGCCGCGCATTCTCGTGGTGCTGGACGATGACCCCACCGGAACCCAGTCCGTGGCCAAGCTGCCCGTGCTGACCCGCTGGGACGTCGAAGACTTCGGCTGGGCGTTCACCCACGTGGTCGGGAACGGCCTGGAACCCGCCGTCTACGTCCTCACCAACACCCGCAGCCTCGACCCCGCCGAGGCCGCAGCCCGCAACGAGGAAATCGTCCGCAACGCCCTCGCCGCAGCCCCGGCTGCCGGCGTCCGCGTGGGCTTCGTCAGCCGCTCCGACTCCACCCTGCGCGGCCACTACCCCCTGGAAACGGACGTCATCGCCGCCACCGTCGCGGCGGAAACCGGCGACGCCACCGACGGCGTGGTAATCGTTCCGGCCTTCCCCGACGCCGGCCGTGTCACCATCGGCGGCGTGCACTACATGCGCGGCGACTCCGGCGCCCTTACCCCGGTGGCCGAGACCGAATTCGCCAAGGACGCCACCTTCGGCTTCGCCAACTCCGAGATGGCCAAGTATGTGGAGGAGAAGTCCCAGGGCCGCTTCGCTGCCAGCGACGTGATCGTGCTGGACCTGAACATCATCCGCGCCGGTGCCGCCGCAGCCGACCCCGCGATCTCTGCCAAGGCCATCGCTGACGCGATTGAATCCGCCACCGACTCCACCCCGATCGTGGCCGACATCGTCACCGAAAACGACTTCCGCCTGCTCGCCCTGGGCCTGGAGGAAGCCGAGCGCCGTGGCAAGAAGCTGCTCTACCGCGTGGGCCCGCCGTTCGTCCGCGGCCGCGTCGGCCAGGAAATCCGCGCCGCCCTCAGCGGCGAGGAAGCCTTCGAGGGCAACACCCCCTCCACCGCCGGCGGCCTGATCGTGGTCGGCTCGCACGTAGGACTCACGACCCGCCAGCTCAACGTCCTCACCGCGGAGCACAGCTCCGCCCGCATCATCGAGATCGACGTCGAGAAGCTCCTCGCGGACGACGCGGAAGGCGACGCCTACATCGGCGCCGTCGTGGCCGACGTCGTCGAGGCCCTGCACGAAGGCGACGTGATCGTCCACACCAGCCGCCTGCTCATCAAGAGCGACGACGCCGCCGCGAGCCTGCAGATCGCCCGCACCGTCTCCGCCGCCGTCGTCGCCGTGGTAAACCGCACCCTGAAGACCTTCCCGCCGCGCTTCGTCATCGCCAAGGGCGGCATCACCTCCTCGGACGTGGCGGCGCACGGCCTGGAAATCCGCCACGCGATCGTCCGAGGCCCCATGCTCCCGGGCATCGTCTCCCTCTGGGAACCGGTGGACGGCCCCGCCAAGGGCATCCCGTACATCGTCTTCGCCGGAAACGTGGGCAACGACGACTCCCTCGCCCAGGTCACCCGCAAACTCAGCACCAAGTTCTAGACGCACCACATTCAACGGAGAACACCATGACCAGCAACTACACCGTCACAGTCCTTGGCCTTGGCGCCATGGGCCTGCCCATGGCCACCCGCATGGCCTCCCAGCTCACCGTCCACGGCTTCGACATCGCCGAGCCCCGCCTGGACCTCGCGGCAGCGGCCGGCATCAAGACCTTCGCCTCCGCCCGCGAAGCCTCCCAGGACGCAGACGCCCTGCTGCTGGCCGTGCGCAACGGCGAACAGCTCAACGATGTCCTCTTCGGCGAGAACGGCGTGGCCTCGGTGCTCAAGCCGGGCGCCGTCGTCATCCTCGGCAGCACCGTGGGCACCGAAGCGATTCCGGCGACCGTCGAAAAGCTCGCCGCGTACGGCGTCGAACTCGTTGACGCCCCACTGTCCGGCGGACCCAAGCGCGCCGGCGAAGGCGATCTGCTGATCGTGGTCGGCGCCGCCCCGGCCGCCCTCGAAAAGGCCCGCCCGGCCTTGGAACTGCTGGCCTCCACCCTGAGCATCGTGGGCGACAAGCCCGGCGACGGCCAGGCCCTGAAGACTGTCAACCAGCTGCTGTGCGGCGTGCACATCGCCGCCGCCGCCGAAGCCCTGGCCCTCGCCGACGCCCTCGGCCTGGACCAGGAGAAGACCCTTGCCGCCCTCGAAGCCGGTGCCGCCGGTTCGTTCATGCTCTCCAACCGCGGCCCGCGCATCCTCGAGGCCTACACGGAAGACGGCGCCGAGGTGCTGTCCCGCCTGGACATCTTCGTCAAGGACATGGGCATCGTGGGCAAGGCCACCCGCGCCGCAGGCCTCGCCGCACCGGTCGCCGCCGCCGCCGAACAGCTCTACCTGCTCGGCCAGGCCCAGGGCCTCGCCGCCGCGGACGACTCCGCCGTCATCAAGGTCGTCGCGCCCGCCAAGCGCTCCAAGTAATTCGTCCCCAAGCAGTACATCCCCACCAAGAACCGCGGCGACGGCGGTCCCCCTCCGCCGTCGCCGCCCCCTCCCGCCGGTCTTCTAGACTGGTATGTCAAAGGAGACACCCCCAATGAATCCCCTCGTCAACTCGTTGGCGGTCAGCGCTGCCGACGCGCCGGCCATCAAGCCCGCAGTGGAGCTGGGTACACCCCTTCTGCTGACCATCGCCGCGGCCGGCATCGCCCTGCTGCTGGTGCTGATCATCCGCTTCAAGATCCAGGCCTTCGTGGCCCTGCTGGCCGTCAGCATCCTGGTGGGAGTTGCGGCGCAGATCCCCCTCAAGGACATCTTCACCGTGGTGTCCACCGGCGTCGGCGGCACCATGGGCAAGGTGGCGCTGCTGATTGCCCTCGGCGCCGTCCTCGGCCGCATGATCGAGGTCTCCGGCGGCGTGCAGTCGCTGGCCACCCACTTCACCGAAAAGCTCGGCGCCAAGCGCGTCGCGGTCGCCCTGACCGCGGTGGGCTTCCTGGTGGCGATTCCCGTGTTCTTCGAAGTCGGCGTCATCGTCCTGGTCCCGATCGTCTACGCCTTCGCCAAGATCGCGAACGTGCACCCGATCAAGTTCGGCCTGCCCATGGCCGGCATCATGCTCGCCATCCACGTGGCCGTTCCGCCGCACCCGGGCATCGTTGCAGGCGCCGGCGTCTTCGGCGCCGACATCGGACTCATCACCCTCATCTCCCTGATCATCTGTGTGCCGCTTGGATTCCTGTCCTACTGGGTTGCCAGCATCATGAACCGCAAGGACTACGAGCTGCTGCCCGGCGTCAAGGCCCAGGTGGACGAGTTCGGCTCGGAGTCCCTCGTCCACGTCGGCCACGAGGGCCCCGGCGCCCGCGCCATCGCTCCGCCCCGTCCCGGCCTGATCATGTTCCTGATCGCCGCCCCGATCGTCCAGATCCTCCTCGGCACCCTCGGCACGCTGACCATCGCCAAGGACAACTACTGGTACGGCGTGGCCGCGTTCATCGGCAACCCGTTCTTCGCTCTCCTGGTTGCCGTGGCCCTCTCCTTCTTCCTGCTGGCCGTCCGCCGCCACTGGTCCCTGAAGGAAACCGGTGAAATCTTCGAAGGCGCCCTGCCTCCCATCGCCTCGATCCTGATGGTTGTGGCCGCCGGCGGCGTGTTCGGCGAGGTCCTGCGCACCTCCGGCATCGGCGCCGCCCTGTCCCACACCCTGGACAGCCTCGGCCTGCCGGTGATCGTGCTCGGCTTCATCATCTCCCTGGCGCTGCGCGCCGCCCAGGGTTCGGCCACCGTCGCCATTGTGACCACCACCGGCCTGCTCACCTCCGCAGTGATGGAAGGCGGATACTCCCCGGCGCAGATCGCCGTGATCGTGATCGCCATCGGATTCGGTTCCCTCGGCCTCTCCCACGTGACCGACGCCGGCTTCTGGACCGTGGTCCGCTACTACGGCCTCACTGTGTCCGACGGCCTGCGCACCTGGACCGTCCTCACCACCATCCTGGGCCTGGCCGGCTTCGTGCTGACCTACGTGGCCTGGATCCTGGTCGGCGGCTTGGCCCACTGATGCGAGCCAAACTCGACGAACTGGTAACGGCCGCCCTGCAGCGTGGGGCGGCCGTTCCGGCCTTCACCTGCTACGACTTCACCACCGCCACCGCCGTCGTGGAGGCCGCAGAGGAAACCGGCTTGCCGGTGATCCTCAACGTGGCGCCCAAGACCGCGGCCGCGCGCGCCGGGCAGCGGCTCATCACGGCCCTCCGCAGCCTGGCCGACGGCGCCGCGGTTCCAGTGTGCGTCCAGCTGGACCACGCCTCGGACCTCGCGGTGATTCGCGAATCCGTGCGCTCCGGCGCGGACTGCGTCCTCGCGGACGGTTCCGCGCTCGGCTTCGAGGAGAACATCGCCCTGGTGCGCGGCGTACGGGCCGTGCTGAACGCCGACGGCGGCACCGCCGTCGTGCTCGAAGCGGAACTTGGCGGGCTGGCCGGCGACGAGGACAAAGCCTTCGGCGTCGACGTCCAGGCCGCCGGCCTCACCGACCCCACCCAGGTGCGCGACTTTGCGGAGCGCTCCGGCGCGCAGCTGCTGGCCGTGGCTATCGGCAACGTGCACGGCAAGTACAAGGGCGCCCCGAAGGTCCGCTGGGACGTCCTGGAGCGGATCTCCGCTGAAACGACCTCCTCGGAAGCCACAGTGCCGCTGGTGCTCCACGGCGCCTCCGGCATCCCCGCCGGCGAGCTGCTGAAGGCTCGCACCCTGGGGGTCGGCAAGGTCAACTTCAACACTGAACTGCGCAGCGGCATCCTGGCCACCCTGGAAGCCGAGACCGCCGCGCACCGGGCCGACGGCGAGAACCTCCAAGGCCTGCTGGGCCGCTGGAACGCATCGGCCAGGGAGTTCGCCGCAGCCACGCTGCGGACCCTGGGGGAGTAGCTCCCTACACTTCCCGTCAGGACCCCGTCAGCACCCGGAAGCCCAGCTCCGCGTTGAAGCCGTGGATTTCCCGGGTGTCCAGGGCCGACATGAACGCCAAGGTTTCGGCCGTGATCACCTGGCCCGGCACCAGCACCGGGAAGCCGGGCGGGTACGGGGTGACGAACGCCGCGGACACCAGCTCCTCGCCCGCCGCCACCCGGCGGGCGAGCTCGCCGGCGTCGAGGTATTCCGTGGCCCCCGGCTTGTACGTCTCGAAGTAGGCGTCCCGCATGTTCCCGTCCGGCGTCAGGGCATCCACCCGGAAGCGATCGGCGAAACGGCTGAAGTCCGGCAGCGGCGGCGGGGAACCGGTCAGCGCCGCCACCCGGGCTTCATGCGCCCGCCGGCCCAGGCCGCTCATGGCCGCCTGCTCGTCCTCGAAGGATTCGGCGAGCTTCACCAGCACCTCCACGAGGTACGCCACCGAGCTGCGCGAGGTGCCGATGTTGGTCATGAACAGCACGCTGTTCCGCGAGGTCTTGTTGACCTGGATGCCGTACTTGTCCATCAGGTACTCGTGCTTGAAGGTGTCCCCGTCCACCCCGGTGAGCCCGATGTGCAGGGTCAGCCGGCTCGGGTCCACCACGAATTCGTCCCGCTGCCAGGACTCGGCCATCGCCGCCAGGCCGTCGCGCAGTGGCATCTGCCGTTGCGTTTCGCGGTATTTCGCCGGGATGAGGTCGCGGGTGCCCAGGATCCGGAAGTACTTCTTCAGCAGCGGATGCCGCGCCACGGCCTGGGCGATGCTCACGGCCAGGTCCGCCTGCCGCTGCACCAGCTCGTAGCCTTCGAATTCCACCTGCCGACGCCCCATGTCCAGCGACGCCAGGATCTGGTAGTTCGGCGAGGTGGAGGTGTGCGTCATGTACGCCTCGTGGAAGCTCTCCGCGTTGAGCTGCCCGAAGTCCTGGTCATGGATGTGGATCATCGAGCCCTGCCGCAGCGAGGTGAGGGTCTTGTGCGTGGACTGGGTGGCGTAGACCCGCAGCCGCGCCTGCGCCGGGTCCGGGATGAGCCGGGTCTGCAGCAGTTGCTCGTCACCCACCCCGTCCAGCCCGACGGCGGCGCTGCCGCCACCTGTGCCGGTCAGCCGCCGCTGCTGCTCGGCGTACCGGCGCGCGTACGCCGGATCGCGGAACTGCTTCTCGAGCTTTTGCGCCGCCGCCATGGCCGTGCGGCGCCGGTAGATGTGGTGGAAACCGGCGAACGCGAACCAGGCCTCGTCCCACAGGAACACCAGGTCCGGCTTGATGGCCAGGCACTCCTCCATAACGCGTTCCACGTCGTAGACGATCCCGTCGAAGGTGCAGTTGGTCAGGGCCAGCATCTTGACCTCGTGCAGCCGCCCGGCCTTCCGGTAGTCCAGGAGCATGCGCTTGATGCTCTCCAAGGGCACAGCGCCATAGAAGGAGAACTCGTCCAGCGGATAGGCATCCAGGTAGGCCACCTGCGCACCCGCCAGCATGAGGGCGTAGTGGTGGGACTTGTGGCAGTTCCGGTCCACCAGCACCACGTCCCCGGGCGCCACGATCGACTGGTGCACGATCTTGTTGGCCGTGGACGTGCCGTTGGTGACGAAGAGCGATTTCTGCGCGCCGTAGGCCCGGGCCGCCAGTGCCTGTGCCTTCTTCAGCGAGCCGTGCGGATCGAGCAGGGAGTCGAGGCCGCCTGAGGTCGCCGAGGTTTCAGCGAGCAGCAGGTTCAGCCCGTAGAACTCGCCCAGGTCGTCGATCCACTTGGAATTGACCACCGAGCCGCCCCGCGAAACGGGCAGCGCATGGAAGACGCCGGCCGGCTTGCGGCTGTACTGCTGCACGGCGTGGAAGAACGGCGCCTCGTAACGCGCGGCCGCGCCGCCCAGCAGGGACAGATGCAGTTCCAGGCTGTCCTGGCGGCGGAACAGCCGCCGGAAGCGCCGGGTCAGGGAACCGGCCAGTTCCTCGATGGACACCCCGGCCACCAGGTAAAGGTCCAGCTCAGGGCGGAGTTCCCCGAGCTTTTCCGCGAGCACCAGGATCCGGTCCATGGGCCGGGCGGGCACCCCGCCGCCGGTGAAGCCTTCCAGGAAACCGCGCAGGTCCCGGCTGAGCCGCTGCCGGCTGCGGGCCACGAAGCCGGGGCGCAGCACGCAGGCCTGGATGTCCGGGTTGAGGAGCACCGCCACCAGGGCATCCTCGAAACTGGGCACGAACACCGGCTCGTAGACGAACTCGTCCGCCGGGCGCCGCTGGGCCAGCAGCTCGGCGCGCATGGCTTCGCGCTCGGCCTCGGACATGTCGTCGATCACCAGCACCTCGAAGCGCCGGCGGGTATCCGCCGGGCTGTCGGGCTGCTCGGTTTCACGTTCCGGGTCCGCCGCTGTGTCGGGAGCCGCCTGCCCGTGCCGGGACAGCCGACGGGTCACCGGCTCGATCAGTGCCAGCGCGGTGGCGTAGTCGCCGTCGTCCAGGCTGCGCCGCAGCTCCGTCACATAAGGCTGCCCTGGAGTGGCCCAGTACATTTCCACGGCTTCCAGCATGGGCAGCAGCCGTGCCGCTTCGGCGGGCAGCCGCCCGTTCCCGGAAACCTGCCCGGACCCATGCCCGACGGCGGCCGCCTGCTTAACGGCGTAGCCCACGTATTCCCACGCATCCACGCGCAGCCGCCAGGCGCTGCTGGGCACCTCGCTGCCGGGAGTCCCGGCAGCTGGGGTTCCGGCTCCGGTGACGTTGCCGGGAAGGCGGGTACCGGCGTCGGGCAGGGGGTCTGAAAGGTGCGGTCCGCTTTGCGGGGCGGCTGCGGCACGGGGCTGGCGGAGGGGCGCTGCGGGAGGCATGGGGATCCTGGGTCTCGTTCTGCTGGTGCCGGTGGCGTCGTTGCCGCCGGCTGTTCCCACTAAACGACGAAAGCCCTGTGGCGCGGGCCGCATTACCTGCGCTTCTGTCTGGAACTCCGGAATGGGCCGACTACTGCGCTTCCCGCCAGAGCGGCAGCGGCACCACGCCGGTGCTGCGGCCGCTCTCGTCCAGGACATGCCCAAGCCGTTTGTAGGTGCGCACCACCGCCTGCCGGGAGATCACCGTGCTGCCCGGTGCACGGGACGCGAGCTCGCGTTCGTGCGCCTGGATCTCCAGGTAATCGCGCACCCAGAAGGTGACCACCAGGTTCTGGGCGCCCAGAACCTGGGCGCTGAGCCGGCAGCTGGCCAGGGCGGCGAAGTAGCGGCCCACCTCGTCCACGTGGGTGGCCGGAACGTTGAGGGCCAGGCTCACTTCGCGCAGGTTCTGCTGCACCACGGCCGCGGTGTCGCAGCGCATGGTGATGTAGCCGGAGGCGAGGAAGCGCTCCACGCGCCGGCGCGCCGTCTGGGCGGAGACCCCGCACGCGGTGCCGAGATCGGCCCAGCCCGCCCGGCCGTCGCGGGCCAGGGCTTCCAAGAGGGCGGCGTCCAGCTTGTCCGGGGAATACGCGGGCGGGGGAGCCATGGACCCCTTGGCCATGAGCCGGGCGCGCGCCGGCTCGAGCGTGCCGCTGCGCCATTCCGAGGCCTGCCGGTACAGCTGGGTCACGAACACCACCTCGCGCCGGGTGACGCCGGGCAGGTCCGCGAAGGCGCCGGTGACGATCGCCATCAGCTCCTCGTGGCTGGAGGCGAAGCAGTCCACGAACAAGTCGTGCGGGCCGGACACCAGGGAGACCGTGCCGAAGGCCGGCTCGGCGCACAGCCGCTCGATCAACGCCCCGTGCCGCTCGGGTGTGGAGGAGAGGTTGATGAACGCGGACCAGCCGGCGCTGAGGTAGCGCGGACCCGGGGACGGCGTGATCCAGGCCAGGCCCTGCCCGGCCAGTGCGCTCCAGCGCCGGGCCACGGTGGGGCCGGACAGTTCCAGGACGTCCGCCACGCGGGACCACTCGGCGCGCGGATTGATCTGGAGGGCGTTGACGATTTCTAGATCCAGCTCGGAGATCATGGCAGATTCTTTCAAATTTGTGCCCTCTGTGGCGGTTTGCATCGAAAATCCACCGGTGCGTGACGGGCTGCATAACGTTGTGACTCGCGCCACCCCCGGCGCCCCCAACGCCCCGAACCCCAAGGAAGCATATGGCAAGCAAGGCAATGCCGCCCCGGACCATGCAACCGGCCGCGGCTGCTCTCACCCGCAGGACCATCATCGGCATGATCCTGGCAATGGCCCTGGTCGAATCCCTCAGCGGCGTCACCCAGGGCTACCTGAATCCGATCCTGCCCGCCCTGGGCCCGGTCTTCGCCATCGACGACCCCGCCATCAACGGCATCTTCCTGATCTCCAACGTCAGCTTCGCCGTCCTCACCCCCATCATCTCCCGCCTCGGCGACAGCTACGGCTACCGGCTGGTGCTGCGCTGGTCCACCGCGGTGGTGGCGCTGGGTGCGTTCACCATGGCGTTCTGGCCCTCGCTCTGGACGGTGACGGTCGGCGTCGTGCTGCTCACCTGTGTGGTGGGCTTCATCCCGCTGATGATGGGCATCCTGCGCGTCAGCAGCCCCGCCCACACCCGCACCGGCGTTAGCGTAATGATCGGCGTCCTCATGATCACCTTCGGTGCCGGCGGTCTGCTGGCCGGGATCATCGGCGCGTCCCAGCCGACCGTCGGCCTCTGGGTCGCCGTGCCGTTCGCCGTCGCCGCGCTTGTTGCCTCCTTCGTCCTGCCCGACGCCGGAACCCCCACCCGCGAAGGCCTCGCCATGGTGCCGCTCATGGCCTGCTCGCTGGGCCTGATCGGCTTCGTGGTGGCTCTGTCCATGGGCCCGGAATGGGGCTGGCTCGATGCCCGCACCCTGCTTGCCGGAGTGCTCGGGCTTGGCCTGCTCGCAGTCTGGGCCCGGATCGACTCCCGGCTGCCCGGTGCGGCTGGGAACGCGAGGCGCTTCATGGACCTGCGCATGCTCGCCAAGCCGCGGATCCGTGCGGTCTCGCTCGCCACGTTCTTCTTCGGTTTCGCCTCCATCAGCTACTTCGGCACCAACGGCATCTTCCTGCACGCCAACCCGGAGAAGGCCGGCTACGGCTTCGCCCTGAGTTCCTTCAACATCGCGGTCATCCTGGCCCTCGGCTCGGTGCTGTCCCTGGTGTCCTCGCTGCTGACCGCACGGGTGCTGCGCAGCTTCGGGGAACGGGCAACCCTGGTGTCCGCCGGCGTGCTGCTGGCCGCAGGCTTCGCCATCATGGCCCTGGCCCACGGTTCCCTGTCCGGATACTGCGCCGGCTTCGCCCTGTTCAACCTCAGCCTGGGCATGTACCAGGCGGGCACCCGTGCACTGTCCGTCGAGGGTGTTCCGCTGGAGGAGACCTCGACGGCGGCCGGCCTGAATGAACTGGCGCTGTCCGTCGGGATCGCGGTGGGCGCCGCCGTCGTGAAGTTGATTTCCTCCAGCACCGCGGACGGCGGCCGGATCAGCGAGGGCGGGCTCTTCGCGATCTGGGGTGCTCTCGCGGTGGCCGCGCTGATTGCCTCGGCGGCCTCGGCCCGGTACCCAAAGCGAGTGACGGCGGAGGTGCCGGCATGAGTGCCGCTGTGACGGCAGCTGCGGCAGTGCAGCAGCAGCTGGAATCCGCCCTCGACCGCTGGGAGGCCGACATCCTCGGCCTGAGCCACGCAATCCACGCGGACCCGGAGCTCAGCGGGGAGGAGTACCGGGCGGCCAAGCGCGTCCGTGCCCTGCTCGGCGCCGCGGGATTCGCCTTCGACGCCGTCCAGCCCTCGCTTCCCACCGCGTTCAGCGCGCGGTACGGCGGCGGGAGCCTGGTGGTGGGGCTCTGCGTCGAGTACGACGCCCTGCCGGACATCGGCCACGCCTGCGGGCACAACGTCAACGCCGCCAGTGCCGTGGGGGCCGCCTTGGCGCTGGCCGCCGTCGCGGACGAACTCGGCATCACCGTCAAGGTCCTGGGCACCCCGGCGGAGGAAAGTTATGGCGGCAAGGTGGCGATGATCGAGGAAGGCTTCTTCGACGACGTCTCCCTGGCCATGATGGCCCATGCCGCCGCGGCCGACGTGGTGGGCGGGACCTCGCTGGCGATGTGCAACTGGGAGGTTCTGTATGAGGGCCGGCCCGCGCACGCGGCCGCCGCCCCGGAAGGGGGCATCAACGCCCTGGACGCCCTGGTGGTGGCGCAGACCGCGCTGGCCCTGGCCAGGCAGCAGCTGCCTGCCGGAGCGATCGTGTCGGTGATCGTCACCGAGGGCGGAAGCGCGGTCAACGTGATTCCGGAACGGGCCGGTGCCAGCGTGGAACTGCGGGCGCCGGACATCGCGACGCTGCAGGTCATCGAGGACCGGGTCCGCCGCTGCCTGGACGGAGGGGCGCTGGCCAGCCGCGCGTCGCTGACCGTGACGCCGTCCGGGCACCCCTACGCCGAACTGCGGCAGGACCGCTACCTGTCCGAGGCCTACCGGAAAGCCATGGTGCTCCGCGGCCGCGACGTTGCCTTCGATCCGGCGCCGGTGGCGTCCACGGACATGGGCAACGTTTCGCTGCTTGTTCCGAGCATCCATCCGCTGGTGGGTTACGAGGTGGGCGGCGCGGTGCATCACACCGCCGAGTTTGCGGCACACGGCGCCACCGCTTCGGCGGACCGGGCGGTGCTCGACGCCGCGTTCGGCCTGGCGATGGCAGCGGCGGCTGCCGCCGTGGATCCGCCGGAACGCGAGCGGCTGCTGGGCTGAGCTGTGTTGGAGCGGCGCTGTGACGGCGGGCGGCGCGGCTTTGGCGGGCGGCGTGCGGCCTGACGGCGGGCGGCGCGGCTAGGATCGGTCCATGACCGTAGCTTCCCTGGTATTCGCGCTGCTCGCCGGCCTCCTGCACGTATACATCTTCACGATGGAATCCATCACGTGGACCCGCCCGGCAACCTGGAAGCGCTTCGGGCTCGCATCCCAGGCCGACGCCGAAACCACCAAGCCCATGGCCTTCAACCAGGGCTTCTACAACCTGTTCCTCGCCGTGGGCGCGCTCGCCGGCATCAGCTTCGTGGTTTTCGGGCGTCCTGAGATCGGCTGGACCCTGGTCTTCGCGTCGTGCGGCTCCATGCTGCTGGCCTCGCTTGTCCTGGCGGCCAGCGGGCGGAAGTACCTCCGCCCTGCGGTGCTGCAGGGCACCACGCCGCTGCTCGCCGTCGTGCTCGGCATCCTGGCGGTCACGC
Source organism: Arthrobacter cupressi (assembly GCF_900099975.1). Lineage (GTDB taxonomy): Bacteria > Actinomycetota > Actinomycetes > Actinomycetales > Micrococcaceae > Arthrobacter > Arthrobacter cupressi. The sequence continues at coordinate 217,889 of NZ_FNEI01000004.1, read as the reverse complement.
TGGGGTGATGGCCTTTGGCAGCTGCGGGGCTAGCCGGCTGATGCAGGTTTCAACGCTTCGAGGATCAGCTCCAGCCCGTAGCCGAATTCGTTGCCGTAGTCGTAGTCGGGCTGCATGACAACCTGCGTTGCGATCTCAACCAGGTAGGGGTATTCCCCGGTCGCAAACCGTTCCATGATGGGGGCTGCCACCTGGGCCATCGGCTCGCCGCCTGAGACAGGGAGCCCGGCCTCTTGGAGGGCGAACCCGTAGATGTAACTGTCCAGCAGGGAGTAGGCGCGGGCTGTCTGTTCCACGGTGAAGCCTCCCGCGCGCAATGTGGCCAAGGTTGCCTCGTGGTGCTTCAGGGTCTCCGGGCCGGGAACCTTGCGGGACTCCAGCAGTCCGATCGCCCACGGATGGCGCCGTAGCACTTCCCGGGCCGAGTGGGCGCGGCGGCGCATCTGTTCCTTCCACTCGCGGCCGGCCTGCGGTGTGCTGATCTCGGCAAAGACGAGGTCCACTAAGCCATCCAGGATTTCCTCTTTGTTGGCCACGTAGTAGTAGAGGGACATCGGCTTGGTGCCGATGCTCTGGGCGAGCGACCGTATCGACAGGGCGGCGATGCCCCGGGCATCGGCTAGCTCGAGGGCCTTCTGCAGAACCTTCCCGCGGCTGAGCTCAGGCCGGCCCGCTGCGCCTTCGCTTGCACCTGTCATTGCCGATCCTCTCCGCCCTTACGCTTTCGTACAGTGTACGGTAGCTTTTTCGTACAGTGTACGAAAGCTGTTGGCTCATAGGAGGGACTGCCGTGAAAACCCAAGAGCGCTCTCATCGTCAGGGCACCGAAACAACGGACATGCGGGCTATCTTCCGGGAAACCTACGGCGGGCCGGAGGTGCTGCATTTGGAGCGGGTGGCCCGCCCGGCCGTCAAAGGCAAGGATGTGCTGGTCCGGGTCCGGGCGGCCGGCGTCGACCGCGGGGCCTGGCACATAATGACCGGCCGGCCGTACATTGCGCGCCTCGCATTTGGCCTCCGGAAGCCGAAAGACCCGGCTTTGGGCATGGACCTTGCCGGCATCGTGGAGGCCGTGGGGCCCGAGGTCACACAGTTCGCTGTTGGCGACGCGGTCTACGGCAGCGGCCGGGGTTCCTTCGCCGAATACGCCGTTGCGCCGGAGACCAAACTGGCCGCAAAGCCCCGGAATCTTTCGTTCGAGCAGGCCGCGGCCGTGCCGGTCTCCGCCGTCACCGCTTTCCAGGGCCTGCGCGCCGGAAAGATCCAGCCGGGACAGAAAGTGCTGGTGACCGGCGCATCCGGCGGTGTGGGAAGCTACGCGGTCCAGCTGGCGAAAGCCTACGGCGCGCACGTCGCCGGTGCCTGCAGCACTGGAAAGGTCGGCTTTGTCCGCGGCCTTGGCGCCGACCAGGTCATCGACTACACCCGTGAAGACTTCGTAGACGCCGGCCCCTTCGATCTCCTCCTCGACATCGCGGGCAACCCCCCGATTCCGCGCCTGCGTCGTGCCCTTACAGCCACCGGAACGGCGGTCATTATCGGCGGTGAGGGTGGCGGGAAGCTGGGCGGGGGACTGCACCGCCAGCTTGGCGCCGTTGCGCTGTCGCCCTTCATCGGCCAGCGGCTGACCATGCTGTTCGGCCTGGTCGGTACTGCCGACCTTCAGGAAGTTTCCCGGCTTATCGAAGCCGGCGAAGTAACCCCGGCCCTCGACAGGAGCTTCACCCTGGCCGAGGCCGAGGACGCGCTCCGATACCTGGAAGACGGGCACGTGTCCGGCAAGGTGGCGTTGTCCGTTTGATGTTGCTGCCTGCCCGCGCCACGGAATCCGATTCGCCGCGCAGGTGCCCGTCCCGCCAAGCCCCCTGCCCTAATCTGCCAACTCGGCGGACAATGGAGCCAACAGGGAGCATCAGCCGCAGGGGGCGCGATGGGATTCTTGAGGCACGGCGGGTCCACGGACCCGGCCAAGGCAGTTGCCGGGCAGGCCGCCACCGGAGCGCGGCGCGATCCGGTCATCGATATCGCCCGCTTCTTTTGCCTCACCCTGGTGGTCCTCTCGCACTGCATGATGGTCAGCCCGGTGCTCCACGCCGACGGCACCGTGACCACGGAAAACACCCTCATGGAGCAGCGCTGGTTCGAGCCGGTGCTCTGGTGCCTGCAGGTCATGCCGCTGTTCTTCGTACTGGGCGGGATCACCGGGCTTGAATCCTGGCGGCGGCTGCAGGCCCGCGGCGGAACCGGCGTGGACTACGCCCAGCTGCGGCTGCTGCGCCTCATCAGGCCCGCCACCGCCCTGCTTGCCGTGATGTTCCCGGGGCTGTTCGCCGCGCAACTGCTCGGCGTCCACCCGCAAGTCGTCCAATTGATGGCGACCGGTGCGGGAATGCCGTTGTGGTTCCTCGCGGCCTACCTCGCCGCGCAGCTGAGCGTGCCGCTGCTGGCCCGGCTGCACGGGCATGCGCCGTGGCTGACGGTCTCCGCACTGGTGGCCGCGGTGATCGCAGTGGACAGCCTGCGCGGGGCGTTTCCCCTCATCGCCTCGCTCAACATGGTGTTTGTCTGGTGCGCGGTGCAGCAGTTCGGCTTCTTTATCGCCGACGGTTTCCTCGCCGGGCGCAGCAGCGGATGGCTGGTGGGGCTGGTGGCCGGCAGCAACCTGCTCCTCGGGCTCATCACAGGTGCCGGGGTGTACTCGGGGAACATGATCGTGAACCTGAACCCGCCCAACCTGTGCATGCTGCTGCTGGGCCTGTCGCAGGCAGCCACCCTGCAGCTGCTCCGGCCGGGGGTCGCCTGGCTGGCCCGCGTCCGCTGGGTGATGTGGATGGTTGCGGCGGCCGGCCGCCGCTCGATGACCATCTATCTTTGGCACCTGCCGCTTCTCGTGGCGATGACCGGCCTGCTGCTGCTCAGCGACTTCCCCAAACCGGCCGCGGGCACGGCCGCGTGGTGGTGGGCCCGGCCGCTGGTGCTGCTCGCCGTCGTCCTGCTGTTGGTGCCCGTCCTGCTGCTGTGCGGCAGGCTTGAGGAACGCCCCACGGCGGCTGTCCACGCGCGGGGCCGCGCGCCCGCTGCCGTGGTGACGGCCGGCGTCGTGGTGTTCATTCCCATGCTGGACGCAGCGCTGAACGGACTGTCCGTCGCCCTCCTGGGCGGGGGAGCGGCATGCTTCATGCTGGCCGTGTTGCTGCTGGGGCGCGTGGTCGAACCGGCGCAGACGCCGGCGGTTGGTCCCCCGGCGAAGCCCGGCGCGGGGCGTCCGATGCCATTGCCAGAGCCCGGATTACGTGCCAATGTCGAGTCATGACCGAGTTCACGGATTCCCTGGCAGAGTCCTTCCACGGTGACGTCACCACCGTCCGGAACGACAAATTCCACCGTTACGAACTCCTCGTGAACGGTGAGATTGCGGTGATCTCGCAGTTCATGGACCGTCCCGGTCACATCGATTTCATGCACACGGAGACCCGGGAAAAGTTCAAGGGCCGCGGCCTGGCACGGGTCCTGGCACGCTTCGCCCTGGACGATGTGGTGGCCTCCGGAAAGCGCATCATTCCGCACTGCCCGTACATTGCCGCCTACCTGCGCAAGCACGAAGGCTACGAACTTGACGTCGACTGGCCGGCCGAACCGCCCGTCGGTGAGCCCGGCAACGAGTAGGGCCGCCCGGGCTGGTTTGCCCGCCGCCTCTGCCAGTGCCACGCGTGCCAGAACAGCAGCGCGACGCTGGTCAAGGCAGTGAGCAGCAGAACTTGCGGGACGGAGTTCATGAGTATGTAGAGCAGCGGGCCGGCGCTGGACTCTGGCACGGCACCATAGTACGCGGGCCCGATAGTCTCACTGTAAACCCAGCCCATAGCCACCATGAGGGCGCCGTTGAGAACCCACAGCGCCAGGATAAACGGGTTCACGCGGAATCTCCTGGTGCCCTCCGGTGCGCTCGCCGGGTCGTGCGGAAGCGCATTTCCGCCTTCGTCGATCTCCCTGAAGCTTGCACTGGCGCTGTTCGTCTCGTGCATCGTTCCCCCTTGGATGCCGTGCCGCGCCGGGCCCCCGCCGGACGCATTTGCTGTGGACTCTACACGCTGCAACGCCGTACGGGCCTCGACCCAGGCTGGTACATTTTTGCTGGATCACCCCGCTCCAACAGACTATGAAGCCGCGTGCTCCGGGCCAACGAAATCAGGCCCGCGCGAGTGATCCAGCGGAATGTCCGCCGATGGCCGCCCTCGCCCGGAAGCCCCGCCCACGCGCTGCCACCTCGTCCGTGCGCCACCCGCGCAAATGCGGCCGGGCAAATTACAGCACGCCGGTTCGTCCAATCCAGTCAACGCGGCCCGCCCCGTCACACCTCGTGAATTAGGGCACAAAAGTTTGACGAAAAGGTAAGACTAAGTAAGGCTTGCCTTGCCTAACAACGCGGGAAGTGTTGTTGGGCATTTGTTCGAACGAGCGGAAGGAGGCCGACGTGACGTCGCCCAGCATGGAAATCCGGCCCAGTGAGGTTGCACCGGTTGACGTTGAGCCCGGTGTGGTTGAACCCGGCGCCGAAGCCGGTATCACCTCGGAAGAGGACTTTGGTTCCAATGTGGAACTGGCCCTCGCGGCCACCAACCAGCTTTTCAATGCGCGCAATTCGCCCAGCTACGTGGCCCAGGTCCTCCAGGGCGTCAATGCCGTCGCCACGAAGGTCCAGCGGACTGCCCGGCCGTTCACCGGCGTCGGGCATGCCGGGCTCAAGGCGAAAGTGGACGCCGTCGACCTCAGCCGCCCGCTCCCGGACACCGCCGCCGCCCTCGAAGAGTTGGATGAGCTCTACCTGAGGGACGCCATCTACTTCCACGACTCCCGCTACGCCGCGCACCTGAACTGCCCGGTGGTGATCCCGGCACTCGTGGGCGAAGCCGTGCTCTCCGCGGTCAACTCCTCCATGGACACCTGGGACCAGAGCGCCGGCGCCACCATGATCGAACGGCGCCTCATCGACTGGACCGCCGAGCGCATCGGCTTCGGCCCGGAGGCGGACGGCGTGTTCACCTCCGGCGGCAGCCAGTCCAACTTCCAGGCCCTCCTCATCGCGCGCAACCACGCCGTAGCCAAGCTCCGCGCCGCCGGCCCCGAGGGCAGTGAAGCCCGCCTGCCGCACCTGCTGGACCGCCTGCGCATCTTCACCTCCCAGGACAGCCACTTCAGCATCCAGAAGTCCGCCTCCATGCTGGGCCTCGGTTTCGACGCCGTCACCGCCATCCCCACCGCCGCGGACCACCGCATGGATCCGGCCGCCCTCGCCGCGGCTTTGGCGGAAACGCACGACGCCGGCCTGGTGCCGATGGCGGTCGTCGCCACCGCCGGGACCACCGACTTCGGTTCGGTCGACCCGCTCGCCGAGCTCGCCGCCCTGGCCCGCGCCTACGACTCGTGGCTGCATGTCGACGCCGCCTACGGCGGAGGCCTGCTCGTCTCCAACCGCTACCGCCACCTGATCGACGGCGCCCACCTTGCCGACTCCATCACCGTGGACTACCACAAGACCTACTTCCAGCCCGTGAGTTCCAGCGCCGTGCTGGTCCGCAATGGTGCCATGCTGCGCCACGTCACGTACTACGCGGACTACCTCAACCCGGAAAGCGCCGCCAAGGCCCAGGTCCCCAACCAGGTGGACAAGAGCATCCAGACCACCCGCCGCTTCGATGCCCTCAAGCTGTGGCTCACTCTGCGCACCATGGGGGCCGAAGCCATCGGCGCCCTCTTCGATGAGGCCATCGACCTCGCCGGCCGCGTCGGCACGCTCCTGGCCGAAGACCCGGACTTCGAGCTCGCCGCCGAACCCCAGCTGAGCACCCTCGTCTTCCGCTACCGGCCGGTTGTGGACGGCCTCCGGCTCGATGAGGCCGCTTCCGACCGGCTCAACCCCGCCATCCGTGCCGCCGTGTTCGCCTCCGGCGAGGCCGTGGTGGCCGGCACCAAGGTGGACGGCCACCACTATTTGAAGTTCACGCTCCTCAACGCCGAGGCGAGTCGGAACGACATCCGCGAAATCATCGAGCTGCTGCGCCGCACCGGCGCCGGCCTGCTCGCCAGCACCACCAGCGCCAGCACCAACAACAAGGAAAACGCAGCATGAGCACCACGGACACCGCAGCCCACGGAGAAGTCCGGGAATCCGGCCGCATCTACGACCTCGCCGGCATCGGACTCGGCCCCTTCAACCTAGGCCTGGCCGCGCTGAGCGAGCCCATCGACGGCCTGGACGCAGTCTTCCTGGAGCGCCGCGAATCCTTCGACTGGCACCCCGGCATGATGCTGGAACCGGCGCACCTGCAGGTTCCGTTCATGGCGGACCTGGTCACCCTGGCCGACCCGACGTCCAAGTACTCTTTCCTGAACTTCCTCAAGCAGACCGGGCGGTTGTACCGCTTCTACATCCGGGAAAACTTCTACCCGCTGCGCGCCGAATTCAACCAGTACTGCCAGTGGGTGGCCGGCCAGCTGGAATCCGTGCGTTTTAGCACGGATGTGCTGGACGTAAGCTACGACGACGGCGTGTACACCCTTTCCGTGCAGGGCCCGGACGGCGCCGAGGTGCTGCGGGCGCGGCGGCTCGTACTCGGCACCGGCACCAGCCCTTACATCCCGGCCGCCTGTGCAGGGATAGTGGCCGGCGAGAACGCCGGCGGACTTGTCCTCCACAACGCCGAATACCTGTCGAGGAAGAGTGAGCTGCAGTCCAAGCGCAGCATCACCATCGTGGGAAGCGGCCAGAGCGCCGCGGAACTCTACTACGAGCTGCTCAGCGAAATCGACGTCCACGGCTACCAGCTGAACTGGGTGACCCGTTCGGGCCGCTTCTTCCCGCTGGAATACACCAAGCTGACCCTCGAAATGACCTCCCCGGAGTATGTGGACTATTTCCACTCCCTCCCGGCGGAGCAGCGGGACTCGCTGATCGACAGCCAGAAGAACCTCTACAAGGGCATCAACTCGGACCTGATCGACGACATCTACGATCTCCTCTACACCAAGAGCCTCTCCGGAATCGTGGACACCCAGCTCTTCACGCACTCCTCGCTCAACGCCGCCGCCTGGGACGCCGCCCAGGGCGCCCACACCCTGGAACTGCGCCACGAGGAGCACGGCCGCGACTTCACCCTCGAGTCCGAGGCCGTCGTCTTCGCCACCGGCTACAAGTACCAGGAACCAGGCTTCCTGGCCGGCATTGCGGACCGCATCCGCCGCGACTACCGCGGACGGTTCGACGTCTCCCGGAACTACAGCACCGGCGTCGAACCCGGCGAAATCTTCGTCCAGAACGCCGAGCTGCACACCCACGGCTTCGTCACCCCGGACCTTGGCATGGCCGCCTACCGCAACTCCTGGATCCTGCGCGAAATCACCGGCCGCGAGGTCTACCCGATCGAGCGCTCCATCGCCTTCCAGCAGTTCGGCGCACCTGTTGCGGCCGACGCCCCGGTCACCCCGGAAGCACCGGTGGCGGTGAAGGCATGAGCTTCACCTTCCGCCCCGTGGATCCGGTGGCCGACGCACCACTCCTCCACAGCTGGGTGAGCCGACCGTACGCCCGCTTCTGGGGCATGCTGTCCGCCAGCGTCGACGACGTTGTGGAGGAATACTCGCGGATCGCCTCGAGCGGTCACCACCAGGCGTTCCTGGGGCTCGACGGCGGCGAACCCGCCTTCCTGATGGAGCAGTACCAGCCGGGCGAGTCGCCGCTGGCGGACGTCTACGAGGTGCAGCCCGGCGACACTGGCATGCATTTGCTCGTGGCCCCGCCGTCAGGCGAGCCGCAGCCCGGGTTCACCACCGCCGTCATGCAGTCCGTGATGACGCACCTCTTCGAGGACCCGCAGACCGAACGGGTCGTCGTCGAGCCCGATGCCCGGAACCACAAGATCCACGTCCTGAACGAGCGCGTGGGCTTCCGGCCCGAACGGGTGGTGACCCTTCCCGCCGTCGAATCCATGGAAACCCACAAGGAAGCCCTCCTGAGCTTCTGCACGCGGGCCGATTTCCTCGCCACCCTGACCCCCGTGCTTGCCAGCGCAACCGACCCCGCAGGAGAGAGCCGATGACCGCCATTCTCGAAGCATCCGCCCAGTCCGCCGCCTCGGTGGAGCACCTCAACCCCGAAACCTGGGCGGCCGCCAACCGGCACCTGGTGCGCAAGGCCCTCGCCGAGTTCTCGCACGAACGCATCCTGGTGCCGGAACTGCTGGAGCCCGCCAGTGGCGAGGGCGCCGGCGTCGGGCTGTACCGCGTGGTGAGCGACGACGCCGCGGTGGAGTACCGCTTCCGGGCCAGCGTGCTGGAACTCGAGCACTGGAGCATCGCGTCCGGATCGATCACCCGGACCCTGTTCGAGGAAGGCGGGCACCGCGAACTCCCGCTCGATGCCCTGGACTTCATCGCCGAATTCCGCGACACCCTTGCGATCCGTGAGGAGCAGCTGCCGGTCTACCTCGAGGAAATCAGCAGCACCCTGGCCGGTCACGCCTACAAGCAGGGCAACCCGCTGCGCTCGGCCGAACTCGCCGCCGGCATCACTGGCGGGGCGGACGTCGCGGCCGATTTCCAGGCGATCGAACGCACCATGAGCGAAGGGCACCCGTGCTTCGTGGCCAACAACGGCCGCCTGGGCTTCGGGATCACCGACTACCACGCGTTCGCCCCGGAAAGCGGTGCGGAGGTGCAACTGCAGTGGATCGCCGTGCACCGCAGCAAGGCAGTGTTCACCTCCAGCGCAGGCCTGGGCTACCGCCACCACTTCGAGGCCGAACTCGGCGCGGACACGCTGGCCTGCTTCGACGCGGACCTCTCCGCCCGGGGCCTGGACCCGCAGGACTACCTGCTCATGCCGGTGCACCCCTGGCAGTGGGAGAACAAGCTCACCGTGACGTTCGCCGCGGAGATCGCCCAGCGGCACATCGTCCACCTGGGCACCGGCGAGGACACCTACCAGGCCCAGCAGTCCATCCGCACCTTTTTTAACACGTCCGCGCCAAATAAGTGCTACGTCAAGACGGCCATGTCCGTGCTGAACATGGGCTTCATGCGGGGGCTGTCCCCGCAGTACATGAAGGCCACCCCGGCCATCAACGACTGGCTGCACGGGCTCATTTCCCGGGATGCCGAACTACAGGAACGGGGCCTGGCGGTCATCCGCGAGTCCGCGGCGATCGGCTATCACAACCACTACTACGAGGCCGCTTCGGCCAAGGGTTCGGCGTACCGCAAGATGCTCTCGGCCCTGTGGAGGGAAAGTCCGCTGCCCCTGCTGGACCAAGGGCAGCAGCTGACCACCATGGCGTCGCTCCTGCACGTGGACCCCGACGGGGGGTCCATGGCTTCGGCGCTCATCAAGCGCTCCGGGCTGGAGCCCGCCGAGTGGCTCCGCCGCTACCTCGAGGCCTACCTGGTTCCGCTGATCCACTGCCTCTTCGAGTACGAGCTGGCCTTCATGCCCCACGGCGAGAACGTCATCCTGGTGCTCGAGGACGGCGTGCCGGTCCGCGCCATCATGAAGGACATCGCCGAGGAAATCGTGGTGATGGGGGAGCGGCTTGAGCTGCCGGAAGAAGTCTCCCGCATCAAGGCCGACATCCCTGCCGAGGAGATGGTGCTCGCCATCTTCACGGACGTCTTCGACTGCATTTTCCGCTTCCTGGCCGCAATCCTCGCGGAGGACGGAACGCTCGCCGAGGACGAGTTCTGGAAGGTGACGGCCGACGTCGTGCGTTCCTACCAGAAGCGGCACCCGGAACTGGCGGATCAGTTCGCCATGCACGATCTCTTTGCGCCGGACTTCGAGCTGTCCTGCCTGAATCGCCTGCAGCTGCGCAACAACCAGCAGATGCTGGATCTCAGCGACCCGTCGGGCGGGCTGCAGATGGCCGGCCGGCTGAAGAACCCACTCGCCAGGTTCGCCTGAGCGGAGGGGTGGCGCCCCGGCCGGGCGCCACCCCTCGTAAATCGCCCTGAACTGTGCTGCACTGAAGTCATCAGGCCTTGGAACTTGCGGGCCGATGGCGAGGTGGTTGGCATGGCCGAGCGGAATGATGACCATTGGGTCCTGATCGGGCGCGATCAGCTGCGGGGGTCACTTGCGGGAACCTGCGCGTTCGTGGCGCTGCTCTGCTGGTGGATCGGGCTGACGGGCTATGTCAACGCCGGCGGATTCGCCAGCGGTGCGGGTGGGGTTCTCGTGTTCCTCATGCCGCCGGCATGGATCACGGCGCTGGCCGTCGTCTTGATGCGCGGCGTCATCCATCATCCTCCCAAGACGGTCCGCCACACCCCGCGGCGCCCGGGAAAATGACCCGGCGCTACCCTTCGTCCGTGCCCTCCGGTTTCTCCAGCAGGGCGCGCGCGTAGTTTTTCATGGAGCGCTGGTACCGCGGAAGGTGGGGCGCCAGCGCCGTGAGCGCGAGCGAGAGGCCTTCGCGTTCCCGCCCGGTGTCGGCGAGGGCCAGGGCCAGGACGGCATCCACGGCGTCGGAAAGCCGGTCGTGTCCGCGGGCGCGCTCGTCCGTCAGCATCGTCACGCTGATGTCCGGGCGGCCCAGGTTCCGCAGTGAGCTCGCCAGCTGGATGACCGCCCGACGACGGCGCTCACCTTCCAGCCCCGTTTCCAGTGCCTTGCCGTACAAGGGGACGGCGCGTTCCGGATAGCCTGTGGAGTCGTAGGCTGCCGCCAGTTCGAAGTCGGCTTCGGCCGTGCCCTCGGGTAGTTCCGCGCAGAGCTTTTTCATCGCGGTATGGAAGTCGTCGCGCCCGTGCTCGTCCAACGAATCCCAGAGCGCCGCGACGCGGTCTTCCCAGTCACCGTTCTGCATAGGCACAAGAGTAGCGGGAGTGGCGCATGGGGTCTGCCGTGCCTGTGCGACTTCCCGGGCAGAGCTAGCAAGTGCATCAGTATTTCCGATCCCATTGACCGGTTTTATTCGCTATGCAGATGCAGGTGGCCGCGTGATGATGGGTAAACCGTCACACAGGGCGCGATCTTTGATGTCGTGCGCCTCAAGTCACATAGGAGTAATGACATGGCTAGCCAAGAGGTTGAAGTCCTCGTTGTCGGCGCAGGTCAAGCCGGGATCGCAATGAGCGAGCATCTGGGCGAGCGTGGAATCGCGCACCTCGTCCTTGAACGGGACCGCATCGCCGAGCGCTGGCGCTCCATGCGCTGGGATTCCCTGGTTGCGAACGGGCCGGCCTGGCACGACCGCTTTCCCGGGCTGGAATTCAGCGGGATCGAGCCGGGCGCCTTCGCTTCGAAGGACCAGGTTGCGGACTACTTCGAGGCGTACGCGGAGAAGATCGCCGCGCCGGTCCGCTGCGGCGTCGAAGTGACCTCGGTGCGCCGGAAGGCCGGCGCGCCCGGCTTCCACGTGGAGACGAGCGACGGGAATTTCGAGGCCCGTTACGTCGTGGCCGCTACGGGACCGTTCCAGAAACCGGTGATCCCCGCCGTCGTGCCCCAATCCCCAGGGCTCGTCCAGATCCACTCGAGCTCGTACCGCAACCCTGAGCAACTGCCCGACGGCGGCGTCCTGGTTGTGGGGGCCGGTTCCTCCGGCGTGCAGATCGCCGCGGAGATCCAGCGTTCGGGCCGCCAGGTCCACCTCTCGGTGGGACCGCACGACCGGCCGCCGCGGAGCTACCGCGGACGCGACTTCTGCTGGTGGCTCGGCGTCCTCGGAATGTGGGACGCCTCCACGCCTCCGCAGGGCGCGGAGCATGTCACCATCGCGGTGAGCGGGGCCGACGGCGGCCACACCGTTGACTTCCGGGCGCTCGCCGAGGAGGGCATTACCCTTGTAGGCCGCACTGTTGCGTTCGAAAACGGAACCATGAACTTCGCCGGGGACCTGCGGGACAACCTCGCCAGGGGAGACGCCCACTACCTGGGGCTGCTCGATGAGGCCGACGCATACGTCGAGCGGAACGGCCTGGATCTCCCTGAGGAGCCGGAAGCCCGTCTGAGGCGTCCGGACCCGGAGAGTCTCACTGACCCCATTCGCGAACTCGACCTCGCAGGCGCCGGCATCCGCTCGATCGTCTGGGCCACCGGCTTCGCCGTCGACTACGGCTGGCTGCAGGTGGACGCGTTCGACGAAAAGGGCAAGCCGCGGCAGCAGCGCGGCGTTTCCTCCGAGCCCGGAATCTACTTCCTGGGCCTGCCCTGGCAGTCCCGCCGCGGCTCGAGCTTCATCTGGGGCGTATGGCACGACGCCAAGTACGTTGCCGACCAGATTTCCATCCAGCGCAGCTACCGGGCCCACAACGAGGAGCATCCGCTTGTAGCGGGTGGAGCGGCCGGAGTGCCGGCCGGGGTGGCGGGCTAGTCATGGACAGGCCGAAGGCAGGGCGGCTGAATCGCCGCCCTGCCTTCGGTGCGTATGGGTGTTCCTGCGCCCGTCTTTCGGGTCTCCTGTTGCGCCGGAGGGCAGGTTCCCATGCGCTGACCGGACATGGGTCCGGCGGTCTGTGCCGGCTAAATTAGTGCCCGCTACATAATCCCGGTCGGCACGAGCAAGGCCCAGGCCAGCGCCGGGGCGACGAGGACAACGCCGCCTGCGTAAGCCATGAGCTGCCGGTAGACACGCTGCCGGTCGGCGTCGCGGGCGTTGGCGACCACGAGCGCTCCGTCCGTCGAGAACGGCGAAACGTCCACCACGGTGGCGGCGACAGACAAGGCGGCGACAGTTCCCGAGGCGCTCAGCGAGCTGGTTGCCAGCAGCGGACCGGCCAGGGGTATGAACGCGGTCAGCAGGGCGGTGGAGGATGCGAAGGCGGAGCCAACGCCGATGACGTAGCAGAGGACGAGGGCGATCAGCAGCGGTGCGCCGAGTGCCAGGGCCTGTTCGGCGAGGGTGTCAATGACACCGACGTGCTGGAGCAGGGAGACGTAGGTGATCATTCCGGCCACAAGCAGAACCGTGGACCAGGAAATACCGCCGATGAAGGTCTTGTGCTCCTTGATGTTGACGAAAGCCAGGATGAGCCCGGCGGAGAGAGCCACGAACCCGATGGGCATGTGGAAGCCCAGTGTGCACACGAGGATTGCGACGATCAATGCCAACGTAAGCATTTGCTGTCCGTTGGGACGTCCGATGCGTGGTGTGTCCAGGCCGGCATATTCGTTGGCGTGCTTGTCGCGCAGCTTGCCCATTAGGGCGAACACCACAATGGTCAGCGCCGACAGGATGAGGTTGAGCGCGAAGCTGGCCAGGAACAATGCCCCTTGGTCAATGGGGAATTCGTTCTTGTGGGCGATGTCGTGGACCAGCACCCCGGCCACGGAGAGCGGGGAGAAGCCGCCGGCGTGTGCGCCGTTGATGACGAACGCACCCATGAGGACGGGGTGGATGCGCGACTCGTAGGCAAGTCCAAGGGCGGCAGGCGCCAGAAGAGCGACGGCGGCCGGGCTGAAGGTACCAAGTGCGGTCAGGGCGGCAGCCATGAGGAAAAAGACCCACGGAAGGAGCATGGTTTTGCCCCTGACCATTCGGACACAGCTCTGCACAATGATGTCGATCGACCCGTTCCGTTGGGCCATGCTGAAGAAGTAGGTGACGCCGATGATCGTCAGGACGATGCTCGCCGGGAAGTCTTCCAGAATCTGCTTGTCGCTCATTCCGAGGACGAAGTAGCCCACGCCAAAGGAAGCAACCAGCCCCATCACGCCGATGTTCAAGGGCCACTTTGTGGCAACCACGAACATCACAACCAGTATGACGAGCGGGATGATCTGCGTGACGGTCATGGTCGGCTCCGATTCCGAGGCAGCCGTTGGATCGCCCAGGACACCGCCAAACAGGAGGGCGAGCAGGCCCAGGACAGTGATGGCGGCTGCCGTCACCAGCAGCATACGACGGCGGCGCTTGGGCCGCCGGGAACGGTCGTCCAGGTCAGTGCTTGGGGCAGTTTTTTCTGCAGTCTTGGTCATGGTGCTCTCTCTTCGTTGAGTAGCGCTGTTCGGTTGGTAGCCGAGCTCAGTTGGTGGCGCCGGCGAAGGAGGCGCCGACAGTGCTGTCGACGTCCTCGGGAAGGTGGATGGTGGTGGAGGCGATGGTGCGGGCTGTTCGGTCCACACCCACGAACTGGGACCCGTCCCGCTCCTCGCTCCAGGTTTCGATCACTCCGGCCGGCGTGCGCAAGCGCAGGGTGGGGTGGATATTGCCGCCCATGAAGTCGTTCAGGACGGTGCCCGGAGTCCGGGCGGCAAGGGTCAGCGCGATGCTTCCGGTGATGGCCAGGGCCGGGTGCGGCTTGCCCATGGAGAGCATCATGACGTTGACGTCGCTGTCCCTGTCGGAGCGGGCGGGGGGAGCGACGATCGCCACCTTGGGTACGGCGCGGGCTGCCTCGCCGGCGGTTGCTGCGAGGCCCATCCTGACGGCGGCTTCACGCCGGATGCGGTCCAGGATCTCCAACTGCAATTCGACGCCGCCGAACCAGCTTTCGTGCCGCTCCGGGTCAAGGCCCAGCTCCTCTGCCCGGAGGATGACCACCGGTGCTCCGGCGTCCACCATGGAGACGGTCCAGCGGGTTCCGCCGGCCGTGATCGTGTCCGAGGCCGATCCGGTGGGCAGGAGCCGGCCCGTGGTTTTGCCCGCGGGATCCTGGAAACCCAGCCCCACCTGGTGGCCCGGAAACGGTACACCAGGCATGTGTGCTTGAGGCATGATCGGCAGCGCTCCTGAGGGAGTGGCCACCCTCTGGATGATGATCTGGCCGGTATTGGTGTTGCGGGTGACGATTCGGGTGACATCGCCGTCCGGCGCCACCCAGCCTTTTTCGATGGCGTAGAGGCCGACCACTGCCGAGCAGTTGCCGCAGTTGCTGCCCCAGTCCACCGCTGCTTCTTCGATGCCCACTTGCGCGAAGGTGAACTCGACGTCGACCTCCCCGCCAAACGGCCGGTTGAGGATCATGGCTTTGCTGGTTGTTGAGGTTGCCCCGCCAACGCCGTCGATCTGCCGGTGGTCGGGACTGCCAAAGAGCCGCGGAAGCAACACATCCGGGCTCGTTTGGGTCTGTTCCAGATGTGCCGTTTCGAACACCCAGCACTTGCTGGTGCCACCGCGCATCCATTCCGCTTCGATCTTCATGATCTCGTCCTTGCTCTCGATGCCCCACTGAAAAAGGGGACACTTCGAGATTGAGCCAGATCACAAATGAAGACAATGTTGGATATCTAGCAGGGGATGTAGGGTTGCTTAATTCATTGTAAGGAAGCCGAGAGATCCCTCGCCGAAGGAAGGCCCCGCGCCGTAGAGGGCACCGGTAGAAGCAAGCCCTACGGCAAGAATGCATAGAATTAACCATTCCAACTGGAGGGTGAAGGAATGCTAAACGACGACGCTGAAAGACTTTTCGACATCCGGCGCCTGGCACTGCTGGTTGAGGTCGTGGAGCAAGGGTCCATCACGGCTGCTGCCGAATTGATGCTGTACACACCCTCCGCGGTTTCCCAGCAACTCAGGAAGCTTGAGCAGGAGGTGGGGCAGCCGCTGCTGAACCGGCGCTCCCGCGGCGTGGTACCCACGGAAGCGGGCCAAGTACTGGCCGGCCACGCCCGGAAGATCGTGGGGCAAATGAAGGCCGCCCAAGCCGACCTCGAGCAAATCGCGGGACTGAAGCGGGGCTCGCTGGCCGTGGGCACCTTCCCGACCCTTGCCGGATCGTTCCTCCCCTTGGTCATCAGGGCTTTCAAGAAGCGGTACCCCGCCATTGGCCTGTCCCTGCGGAGTGCGCGCTTCGATGAACTCGTCAATGATCTGCAGTCCGGACTCACCGGCCTGTGCTTGCTGTGGGACTATCCGTGGAATCGCTTCCACGACGACACCATCCGCTTGACCGAGGTATTTCAGGAAAGCACTGTGCTCCTCGTGTCCGGCAATCACCCTCTCGCCGACCGTGAGGAGATCCGGATGGAGGAACTCCGCAAGGAATCATGGATCGTCCGCGCTGAGGCCCACCCGGTGGTCGAAGTACTGCAGCGCTCCGCCCATGCGGCCGGTTTTGAACCGGCCATCGGGTTCCTGGCCAACGACTACCAGGAGGCCCAGGCCATGGTCAGCGTCGGTATGGGCGTAGCCATGGTGCCAAAGACTGCCGTTGCCCTCCAGCACCCCGATGTCCGCGTCATCAGCCTTGGCCCGGATGCACCCCGGCGGCGGGTCTTGCTGGCCCAACGCCAGGACAAGGTGTACGCCCCGGCGGAGGTTGCGTTCCAGTCCACCTTGTTGGAGATCGCCCGCGAACGGGCCGAAGAGTACCTGTAAACGGTGGCGGGCAGTTCCCTTTCCCGCGTTAGGGCTTCGCTTCCGTCAAAGCCTCGTTGAAGTGGCGGATGGCCTGGTCAACCCGATCCTCAAGCCCGGCCGGGTCCGCTGGCAGGCCGCTGATGAGCCGGTCCATGTCGCGCAATCCGGCGCGCTCCAGGAGCCGTTTTTCATTGGTGACCCACTCACCCCTGGTGGCAAGCACCGCGTGTGCGGTCATCGCGGCGGAGACTGCAAGGGCGCCGGCGAGCTCGGTCACCCGCCCGGTGGCGGCGTAGGCGTTGCGCGCGTAGCCGAGCGTCATGTCCGCCCTGTCGCGCCAGACCCTCGGGGCGTTCTCTCGGAGGGCCCGGGGGTAGTCCGGGCGCGGCAAGTTGCCGCGGAGCACGCGGTTGATGGCGAGTTCGGCGACCACCAGATAGCTGGGGATTCCGGCCAAGTGGAACAGGAGCGGTTCGATGTGGAACCTGCCGTGCTGCGCCTCGGCCAGTTCGTGCTCAACCACGTCGAGGTCCCGATAGTGGATGTCGACCCGGCGGCCATCGATCTCAAGCCACGCCCCGCCGTTAAAAACCCCGCCGCCCCAGCCGCCGAGCTCGGAAACCGTCCCGTGCCAGCCCAGTGCCCCTAGGTCGCCGGGGTTGAAAACACCGGGGTAGTAGAGCGCGAAGTCCCAGTCGCTGGAGGGGCGGTGCGTGGCGCTTGCCCTCGATCCCCCAAGAGCCACCGCGCGCACTCCCGGCAGGGCGGCGAGGCGATCTGCCACATGATCAACAAACGACGGATCGTCCACGGCGGCACCTCTCCTTCAGAGGACTTTTTCAGCGAGCGTTGCGTTGGTGGGACGCAGGGTCGAGCCCAGCCGCAGGATGGTCACCACCGTGCTCCATTATGCTCGCCCGGCTGATCCGGGCCGTGGTCGGCGTCAGGCATCGCAGAACGGCGCGGCGGCTCATCGCCGGACGCGGGAACGGGTGCATCCCGCCAGCGGGACAGGGCCCCGCACGACGAACTCCTCGCGGCCCGCGCCGCAGCCGGGGTCCTGGGAATCGATCCTGCCCGGCTACCCCAGCCCGGCCAATGACCTCGCCGACAGGGCATCCTGCGTCTCCTGTGCACCCAGCAGGCCGCGCCTGATGACGAGTTCTGCGATGCTCCGGTCCGTGGCGAGGGCTTCCTTCGCCAGTTCCGCTGCGGCCGCGTAGCCCAGGAGAGGGGCCAGGCCCGTGACCACGCTGACCGAGGAGAGCATGCGCTGTTCCAGGATCCGGGTGTTCGCCCTGATGCCGTCAACACAATGGGTCCGGAGTTGCCTGCACGCGACCGTGAGCCAGGCGATCGATTCCAGGAGGGCGTCGGCCATGACGGGCTCGAAGGCGTTGAGCTGAAGCTGGCCGGCCTCGACGGCCATGGTCACGGTAGCGTCCGCGCCGACCACCCGGAAGGCCACCTGGTTGACCATCTCCGGGATCACCGGGTTCACCTTTCCAGGCATGATGGATGAGCCCGCCTGCACCGCGGGCAGGAAGATCTCCGCGAAGCCGGCCTGCGGTCCGGACGAAAGCAGGCGGAGGTCGTTGCAGATCTTGGAGAGTTTGACGGCTGCCCGCTTCAACACGCCGGAGACGAGCATGAAGACGCCGGTATCGCCGGTGGCCTCCACCAGATCGGCGGCGGAGACCAGGCGGAGGCCCGCAAGCGAGTTGAGCTCGGCGATGACGGCGTCCCGATAGCCCGGCGGGGCCGTGATGCCGGTGCCGATGGCCGTGGCACCGAGGTTGGATTCGCGCAGGTGGGGGAGCAGCTCCTCGAGCCGGTTCCCGTCTTCACGAAGGGTTTCGGCGAAGGCCCCGAACTCCTGGCCGAGCGACATCGGCACGGCGTCCTGCAACTGGGTGCGGCCCACCTTGAGGATGCCCGAGAACTCCGTGGCCTTGGCCCCGAAGGAACCGATCAGCCTGGCGTGTTCGGCGCAGAGCTCGGCGATTTCCCGCTGCAGGGCGATCTTGATGGCCGTCGGGTAGACGTCGTTGGTGGACTGGCTGCGGTTCACGTCGTCAATCGGATGCAGCGCGGCGTAGTCGCCCTTGGCACGGCCCATCAGTTCCAGCGCCCGGTTGGCGATGACCTCGTTGGCGTTCATGTTGGTGCTGGTTCCGGCGCCGCCCTGGATGGCGTCCACCACGAACTGGCCGTCCAGGAGCCCGTCCATCACCTCCAGGGATGCCTGTTGGATGGCCGCGGACTCGCCGGGTTCGAGGAGGCCGAGGCCTTCATTGGCGCGTGCCGCCGCGTACTTCACCGCCCCCAAACCCCACACGAGGGACCGCATTGTGCCGATGGTCCGCCCGCTGACGGGGAAGTTTTCGACGGCCCGCAGGGTGCTGATGCCCCAATATGCGCCCTCGGGGACCGCGCGCTCCCCGAGGCTGTCGTGCTCCAGACGGGTTCCCGGTTCCCGGGAAGAAGTTCGATCTGTCATGGTTGGTCCGCCAGGAAGTCCAGAGCTGTCAGCGCAAGGGCGGCGGCGCCGTCGTGGATTGCCTGGTTGGCGGCCGCCCCGACACAATGCGCGGCGAACTCGGGCTGGTGGTTGGCCGCGGGGAAGCAGCCCAGGCCGATGTAGGGGTGGATGGCCGGGACCACTTGGGACACATTGCCCATGTCGGTCGACGCCCGGTTCATGGTGGCCTGCCCGGGCGGTGCGTTGAAGTCCCGGCCCAGGGATTCCGCGTGCTTGGTGTACAGCTCCAGGGCCCGCTGGTCCGTGCGGAACTCCGAATACGGCTCGGACTCCGGAGTGACGGAGAGCTCGCAGCCGGACGCCACGGCCCCTGCTTCGAAGCAGCGGTGCACCCGTTGCTCCAGTTCGCCCAGTTGGGCGAGGGACTCGGCGCGGACGTACCAGCGGCCCTCGGTCTTCTCGGGGATAGCATTGGGCGCCTCGCCGCCTCGGGTCTGGATGCCGTGGACCCGGGTCCCGGACGGCAGCTGCTGCCGGAGCAGACCCAGGGCGACCTGCGCCACCACGAAGGCATCGTTGGCGTTGACGCCCTGCTCCGGATAGGCGGCGGCGTGGGCCGATTTCCCGCGGTACTCCACGTGGTTGTGGGCTACGGCGTAGGGTTTGGCCTCGGCGGAATCGACGGGGCTGGGATGGGCCATCATGGCCAGGTCCAGGCCGCGGAACGCGCCCTTCTTCAGCAGCTCGATCTTCCCGCCGCCACCCTCTTCCGCCGGGGTGCCGTAGACCTCCACGGTGAGGTCCCGCTCGGCGGCGAACTCCGCCAGGGCGACGGCGGCACCGCAGGAGATCGCGGTGATGATGTTGTGTCCGCAGGCGTGGCCGAGGCCGGGAAGCGCGTCGTACTCCGCCATCAGCCCGACGCGCCGGGAACCGTTCCCGACGACGGCGCGCACCGCCGTCGGGAAGCCCAAGTATCCTTCTTCGACGGCGAAGCCGTGGCTGGCCAAGTAGGCGGCCGTCCAACCGGCGGCGCAGTGCTCCTGCCAGCCGAGCTCCGGGTTGGCGTGCAGCGTTTCGGAGAGCGCGATGAGCGCAGCTTGCTGCGCAGCTACCGATGTGAGGACCCGCGTGCGGGTCCCGGCTGCGAGGGCAGTTGCCTCAGCGCCCATCGCCCGGCACCCCGTAACCAACCGACGCCGCAGGGTCCAGGCCGCGCATCACGTAGTCGTTGCGCTGCGGAAGCCAGACCTCTAGCAGCCGGCCGAGCTCACCGATGGGGTCCTCGTGCCAGTCGACCCGCAGGTCCGTGTCCCGCCAGCCATGGCCGGAGACCACCGAGAGGCCCGCCGAACGTACGGGCCCCGCTTCACCGCCGGCTGCCTCGGCGGCCCGCAGGGCAGCCATCAGGCGGACCTCGAGCCCGCCGGTGGTGGCCTCGAACTCATCGCAGAGGGCTTGGACAACGCCGGGTCCGGCGAGCATGTTGCCCGCCGCCACGCTGTTGGGGCCGCGGCCCTCGCCGATCACGCCCAGCGAATATTCGCCGCTGAACACCGCGGATCCGCCGCGGGCGTCCAGCACCACCAGCTGCCGGTAAGCGGCCGCCGGGGATTCCTGCACGACGGCGTCCACTGCCTCCTGCGCGGAATAGCCCGCCTGGAGGCGGTCAAGCAAGGCGGTGCCCAGCCGGGGGTCGGTGATGTTCTGCGAGCTGACGGCCCCCACGCCGTCGCGCAGGTGCGCGCAGCGGGCGGCGACTGCCGGCGAGGAGGAGGAAACCGCGAGGCCGAAGCGGCCGTTGCCGTCGGTGGCGGCGATGCTGAAGGTCACGCCGCGCCCTCCGTGGAAGTCGGGGCGGAAACCACGGCGGTGGCATCGATTTCCACGAGCCACTCGGGCCGGGCCAGTGCGGAGACGACGATCCCGGTGGACACCGGGAACACGCCCTTCAGCCAGCGGCCCATGGTGCGGTACACGGGTTCTCGGTAGCGCGGATCGATGATGTAGACAGTCACCTTGACGATGTCCTCGAGGCTGCTGCCGGCTTCCTTGAGCAGCATGTCGATGTTGGCCATGGCCTTTTCGGCCTGGGCCTCGACGTCCCCGATGCCCACGGACTCCCGCGTTTCCAGGTCCTGCCCGATCTGCCCCCGGAGGTACACCACGCCGTTGGCCACGACGGCCTGGCAAAGGTCGTTGTCGAGGTTCTGTTCCGGGTAGGTGTCCTTGGTGTTGAACGTACGGATGCGCTGATGCTTCACTTGGCCGCTGCCTCTTCGTCTCGCTGGGTGGATGCTTGAGACTCAGCTTCCCTCCGCCGACCGAATCTGTCCAACAGTCCTTTTCGAACAGTTGTATCGAAAAAATTGATGAAGCGGGTATCCTCGTGGAATGGATGTCACGCTCACCCAACTGCGGTATTTCGTAGAAGCCGCGGCCCAGCTGTCCATGACCGGCGCTTCGGTCCGGCTGAACGTCGCACAGTC
The DNA here is from genome assembly GCF_900099975.1 of Arthrobacter cupressi. Taxonomy (GTDB): domain Bacteria; phylum Actinomycetota; class Actinomycetes; order Actinomycetales; family Micrococcaceae; genus Arthrobacter; species Arthrobacter cupressi. The sequence continues at coordinate 196,626 of NZ_FNEI01000004.1, read as the reverse complement.
CGCGGTCTCGGCCGCGATCGCCCAGCTCGAGCGCCATGTGGGCACCCAGTTCTTCATCCGGCAGCGGTCCAAGGGACTGGTCCTCACCCCGGCGGGGGAGCTGTTCCTGCGCGACGCGCAGTCCATCCTGGCCCACGTGGAGGAAAGCCTCGACCACGCCCGCGGCGAAACCCAAAGCGTGGCCGGCCGCATCCGCGTGGCCTGCTTCAGCACCCTTGCGCCGTTCCTGCTCCCGGGCATCCTGAGCAAGCTGCGCGAAGACCACCCGGCCCTGGAAGTGGACGTCATCGAGTCCGACACCTCGGGATGCGTGGCGGCCCTGCTCAGCGGACAGGCCGACCTCGCCCTCTGCTACGACCTGGACCTCCCCGAGGCGATCGCAACCTCGGTGGTCGATACTGCGCGGCCCTACCTGGCGGTACCCCCGGACCACAAGGTTGCGGACGCGGCCAGCGTGAAGCTCTCAGCCCTGAAGAACGAGCCCTTCGTGCTGCTGGACCTGCCGCACAGCCGCGACCTCATGCTGTCCATCGCCCGGCTGGGCGGCAAGGAACCGGACGTCAGGTTCCGCTCGGCGAGCTACGAAACCGTGCGCACCTTCGTGGCGCGAGGGCTGGGTTATTCGATCCTGCACCAGCGCCCGCAGCACGGTTTGACGTACGACGGCGGCAAGCTGGCCACGGTGGAAATCCGGGACGACGTGCCGGAACTGAAGACCGTGGTCGCCTACCTGCGGACGCAGCGCCCTACGGCGCGGGTGCGTGCGGTGGCGCAGGCGGTCCGGCACCAGATCGCCGCCGCGAAGGCGGCGCGTTCGTAGGAACCGGGCCTCAGCCCGAAACCCCTGCCTTGTCCGGGGCGAGGACGCAGAACTCATTGCCCTCGACGTCGGCGAGGACCCGCCAGGACACATCGTCACCCTGGCCGACATCGGCGTCGCTGGCTCCCAGGGCCCGCAACCGCTCTACCTCAGCCTCCAGATCGTCGCCGGCGTACGGTTTCACGTCGAGATGGACGCGGTTCCACACCGTCTCCGGGCCCTCGGTCCGGAGCAGTTCCAGGTACGGACCCACCCCGCTGGCCGAACGCAGCCGCGCGTGATCGTCGTCCACCTCGTGCAGGGTCCAGTCGGTGGCCTCGCTCCAGAACCGGGCCATGGCCCGGGGATCGGTGCAGTTGACCACCACGGTGGCGATCGGGCCGGTGTCCCGGTAGATCTCCCGGGGCTCCAGGACACAGAACACATTGCCTTCGGGATCGGCCAGGACCGTCCACGGGACGTCGCCCTGGCCGATGTCGGCGTGCGTGGCGCCGAGCTCCAGCAGGCGGGCCACTAGCTCATCCTTGTGGGCAGCGGAGGTGGTGGCGAGGTCGAGGTGGGCGCGGTACTTCACGGTTTCGGGATCGGGAACAGCAACCACATCGATGCAGAGCGCGGTGGGATCCGGCCAGTCGAAACCCACCGGCTCAACGTTGGTCACACCGGGTCCTTCGCTGGAAACACCCCAGCCGAGCGCGTCGGCCCAGAACCGGCCAAGCGCCGCGTCATCGCGTGCCTTGAAATTCACCTGAACAAGTCGCAGAGCCATAGTGCCCGAGCCTACAACCCCGGCAACAACCGGTACAGGAGGCACGCGCCTAGCCGGACGACCGCGCAGCCTGCAGGGAAAGCCGCGCCAAGGCACGCTCCACGAGGTGCCGCTGCCGGGAGCCCGTAACCGTATCCGGGTCCAGCATGGAGGTCACGTGCAGGCCCATCATGATGTTCAGCAGCTCATCGGCAACCGCATCCGGATCGGCCAAAGGTGCGCATTCGCCGTCGTGCTCGGCTTGGGCGAGGAAGTCCATCACCAGGCCCCGCCAGTGCAGCAGCGCTTCCCGGCCGACGGCGCGCAGTGCGTCCTCCGTCTGGGCCCGCTGCCAGAAGGACACGGCGACGCGCGCTTCCACAACGGTGAGCGGATCCGCCGGGATGATTTCCAGGCACATGCTCCGCAGCGCCGCGAGCCCGCGGCGTCCCTTGGTGCCGGCGGCGATCCGCTCGTTGGTGCGCTCGCAGATCAGCTCGTAGGAGGCCAGCAGCAGCGCGTCCTTGTTGGGGAAATAGTGGGCCAGCACGCCTGGGGCGGCGTATCCGCATTCCCGGGCGATGTCGCGCATGCTGGCGTTCTCGATGCCCTGCCCGGCGATCAGCCGCCACGTGGTCTCGATGATCGCGCGGCGCCGTTCCTGGTGGTCGACCAAGCGGGGCATGCTGCTCCTTTCGGGACGGATGTGCGACGACGGCCGGGCGCCTGGTCATGCGTGTTACCGCCCGGCCGTCGTCACCTTATCAGTGGCAGTGTTTCGCCGGCTCCGCCGCTGCCGCAGCGTCCGTATCCCGCGCCGCGCAGTGCCCTGCGGACGACGGTGGCACGTTCAGTGTGGGGTTCGCGTCGAAGAAGCCGTGCGGCTTCAGCGTGAAGCCGGTAGTGTCCACGGGCATGATGGGCCAGTCCTCCGGGCGGGGGAAGTGGGTCAGGCCGAAGGAGTGCCACACCACCAGGTCCTGCCCGTCGATGTCGCGGTCCTGCGCCACGTACGCGGGCAGGCCGGCGCCGCCCGGGTGCTGGTTGACGAAGTCGCCCGCGGCGTAGAGTTCGTCCTCGGCGTGCCGGGTGACCCAGAGGTGGTGCCGGGCGAAAGCGGCGCGCGAGGCTATGGAGGAGTTGTCCGCCATGGCCAGCGCGGGCTGTCCCTCGGGGTACAGGGTGTAGCCCACGGGGTGGCCGAGCTGGTTCAGCGATTCGGGATTGCTGATGTGCCAGGCGCGTCCCTTGCTGCCGTCGGCGTCGCGCACGGCCTCGGATTCGCGGGCCAGCAGGGTGCGCTTCTGGGCGAAGGCGTTGCCGTGCGGGTTGCCGGGACCCTTCGGGAGGCGCACGAGGTCGAGTTCCTCCACGCGGTTCGTGTCGCCGTCGAGCATCATGTCCAGGCGGGCGCTGAAAAGGTGCTGGTGGAAGGGTGCGCCCAGGCCGGGGGCGATCTCCGAGGCGTAGGCGTAGGAATTGTCCGGCAGGGCCGCCGTGAACACGATCCCCGTGGCCTTGGCTTCGAACTCGATGGTGCCGTCCAGGTAGAGGTACCAGTAGAAGCCGTAATCGTAGTTGCCCACCGTGGTGAAGAAGGACACCACCAGGCGGCGGTTGCGGCGCACCTCGTTGGAACCGGCCCACTCGTCCGTGTGCTTCCACAGGATGCCGGCGTCCTCCTCGTGGATGCAGATGCCGTTCTCGATAGTGCGCGGGTTGCCGAAATCGTCGGCCACCACGGGGGACATGTAGGTGATCTCGCCCAGGCAGTCGCAGCCGAGCTTGAGCGAGTTCGCGTCCCGGCCCACCAGGTATTCGCCGGAGTCGAAATAGTTCTGCCAGCTCCGGTACGGGGACGGATCGCCGTAGGGGACCACCATTTCGGAGATCGATGCGCGGTGCACCAGCGGGCGGCGGCGCCCGGCGTGCGTGTGGTGGAGCTGGTGCAGCACCAGGCCCTCGCGGGCGTCGAAGCCGACCCGCAGGTCCCAGCCGGCCCAGCTCAGGAGATTGCCTTCCAGCGTGAAGCTGGGGCCTTCGGGCTGGGTGATCTCGATCGGTTTCAGGTCGGTGCGGAGTTCCCCGTGGATGGCGGGATCGGTGTAGTTTCCGTTGACCTCCGGGACCGGCACGGGGCCGTCGTCGATCAGGTGGTCCACGCGGCGGTTCTCCACATCGACGAACGCCACGAGGCCGTCGAGCGGGTGCGCCCAGGCGTGGTCGCCGGGGTGGTCCTGCCGGAAGCCCAGGCCGCGGAGCAGGCGCTTGCCTTCCTCGTTTTCGTATTCGAAGACGCCCGCGGAGAGCGGCGCCACCCGGACCTGCTCCGGGGTGAGCCCGCGGTCCGCGAGGGCGGCCTTCCACTGCGGGTCCGCGGCCAGGATGTCCTCGATGATCCCGAATTCTTCGATCAGCACCGGCAGTTGGCCGTCGACGGCGGGATCCAGTTCGCGCTGTTCCAGGACTTCTCCGGCGGCCAGGGACAGCCGGACGTCGAGAGAGCGGGAGAGGCCGGCGTCCCAGAGCATCGCGCGGACCGTGCGGTCCGGGGAATCGGTCCCGGCGTCATCTTCGGCGGCGTCCGCGTACAGGGCGGACTTGGGCGGCTCCACCAGACCGAGGTAGGCGAAGCGGGTGGTGTCGGCCACCAGGCCGGCGTCCGCCAGGATCCGGCGGGCCTCGTGGATTTCCCGGGCCGAGAGCTGCTCCAACGGGTGCTGGGCAACGGTGGGCTGGGCCGCCGCGAGCAAGGGGGTCGTCTGAAGGGTCATGGCACTTCCTGAAGTCTGATTTTGATGGTACAACTGTTCAACCAACGCATTGATATTAGCCACCTCACAGCCCCGGCGTAAAGTCCCCCGACTGATCGCCGCCGGGCAGGCAGGAAAAACCATGGACCAGATTCCCCGGCAGCCCGGGAGCCTCATCCGCGCCCGGATCCCGGCGGGTATCGTCGGCACCTCGGTGACGGCCGGCGCCGCGGCCCACGTTGCTGCCGCCTTGACCGTGCCCGCCGGTGCCATGGCCTGGTGGATGGCGGCGATGGGCGCGGCCTGCCTGGCCTGCGCTTCGCCGCTGACCCTCCGGGTACGATGCGCGGGGCGCGCAGCCGGGCACCTGCTCGCCATGAGCTCCGTCATGATCCTCATCCACCTGATGCTGCTCGTATCGTCCGGCGCGGGAGGCCATCACGGAACGGCCGCAAGGGCGGCGCCCGGCCACGCGGGTTCCATGCTCGCTGTCATCGCGGTTGAACTGGCGTGCCTGTTGGGCGCCTCCGTGGCGCTTCGCCTGCACCGTAGAACCCTTTCCACAACCAAGGAGCAACCATGAACACCACGCTTTCCCTCGACTGGCGCAGCCAGGCAGATTCCCTCGTGATCGACGGCCGGGCCTTCGTTGACGGACGCCGGGTTGCCGCCGGCGGACAGCCGCCGCGTCCCACCGTCAGCCCCGTGGACGGCCGGTTCCTGGCCGAACTGACCGCCTGCGGCAGCGCCGACGTCGACGTTGCGGTTGCCGCTGCCCGGCGCGCCTTCCCGGCGTGGTCCCGGGTGGGGGCCGAGGCGCGAAAGGGTGTGCTGCTCGCGCTGGCCGCGCTCATGGAGCGCCACGCGGACGAGCTGGCGCTGCTGGAAACCCTGGACAGCGGCAAGCCGATCCTGCAGACCACCACCGTGGACGTTCCTGGAGCCATCTCCACGCTGCGCTGGTACGCCGAAGCGGCCGACAAGCAGGCCGGTGAACTGCCGGCAGTGCCGCCGGGAGCCACCGCGCTCGTCACCCGCGAACCGCTGGGCGTGGTGGCTGCCATTGTGCCGTGGAACTTCCCGCTGGAAATCGCCGTCTGGAAACTCGCCCCAGCGCTGGCGGCCGGCAACACCCTCGTCCTCAAGCCTGCCGAGCAGACCTCCCTGAGCGTGCTGCGGCTGGCCGAACTGGCCGCCGAAGCGGGGCTTCCGGACGGCGTGCTGAACGTCGTCACCGGCTCGGGCCGCGAGGTGGGGGCCGCGCTGGCGCACCACATGGACGTCGATGCGCTGGCGTTCACCGGCTCCACGGCCGTGTCCCGCACGCTGCTCGAAGCGTCCGGCCGCAGCAATCTCAAGCGGCTGAGCCTCGAAGCTGGCGGCAAGAGCTCCAACATTGTCTTCGCGGACACCGAGGACCTCGCCGCCGCGGCCGCCAAGGCCGCCTTTGGGGCGTACTACAACCAGGGCCAGGTGTGCTCGGCGAACTCCCGGATCCTGGTCCAGCGGGAAGTCCACGACGAGTTCGCGGCCCTGCTCGCCACCGCCGCGGCCGGCTACGCCCCGGAGGACCCGCTGGCCGGACTGGGCGGCAACGGTGCGCTGATCAGCAGCACGCACGCCGACGACGTCGAACGCTGGATCGTGCGCGGCCGCGCCGACGGCGAGGTGCTTTTCGGTGGCGAGCGGCGGGAGATCCGCGGCTCCGACGCGTACTTGGAGCCCACGCTGCTGGGCGGCCTCCCCGCGGACCACGATGTCCACCGCGAGGAGATCTTCGGGCCCGTGGCGGTGCTCCAGCCCTTCGACACCGAAGCCGAGGCGGTGCGGCTGGCCAACGCCACGGACTACGGCCTCGCCGCGTCCGTGTGGACCTCGAACCTCTCTCGCGCGCACCGGGTGGCGGGGGAACTGCTCGCCGGCACGGTCTCGGTGAACACTGTCGACGCGCTGGGCAACACCACTCCGTTCGGCGGCTTCAAGCAGTCCGGCTTCGGGCGGGACCTGTCGCTGCATGCGTTCGACAACTACACCGCGCCGAAGACCACGTGGATCCAGTTCGGCTGACTGCATCAGGAGAAGTGATGATCCACATCGCCATTCCCTTGTTTACGTGATGCAGCTCACGCTCCTACGCTGAGTTCATCCCTCCCCAAACCGTCTGCGCAGCAGCAAACTTAAGCAGTAGCAAAGGACCGATCATGGATCAGCCAATCTCCTCAACCAGCCTTGCCCGGGAGCAGAGCAAGCATCTGCAGAAATCCCTCGGCCGCTTCGACATCCTCCTGCTGGTGGTCGCGGCCGTCATCTCGGTGGAGGTCCTGGGCCAGGTTTCGGGCTTCGGCGGCGAAACCTTCACCTGGACCCTCATCCTGGCGGTCACTTTCATGGTCCCGTACGGGCTGATCTTCGCTGAGACCGGCGGTGCCTTCACCGAGGAAGGCGGAGTGTACGTCTGGACCAAGATGGCCTTCGGCCGGGTTGTCGCCGCCATCACCTCCCTGTTCACCTGGGTCACGCAGCCCGTTTGGGTGGGCGGCGCCATGGCGTTCGTGGCCGTGGAGACCTGGTCCGAGTACGTGGGCCACGTTGAGGCCGGCAGCCCGGGGGATTACCTTTTCAAACTGGTGTTCATCTGGATTACGGTGACCTCGGCCATCATCAGCCTGAAGCACGGCAAATGGCTGCCCTCCCTCGGGGCCATCCTCAAAGTGGTGTTCCTGACCTTCTTCATCATCGTCACCCTGGTCTACGGGCTGCAGCACGGCTTCAACGGGCTGGACCTCGGCTTCTTCTCGCCCACCCTCGCCGGCTTCCTCGGCGTCACCCCGCTGCTGCTGTTCTCCTTCCTCGGCTTCGAATCAGGCAACAGCGCCGCCGGTGAGATGAAGAACCCGGCCAAGGACGTTCCCATCTCCGTGGCGCGTTCCTCCATGATCGCCGCCGCCAGCTACCTGCTGCCCATCCTGGCCATCCTCCTGGTGGTCCCCTTGGACCAGATCACCGGTATCGGCGGGCTGTTCGGCGCCGTGGCGACCGTCTACACGGTGTTCGGCCCGGCAGGGGAGGCCATGCTCGCGGTCTCGGCCGTCATCTTCTGCTTCGTGCTGGTCTCGCAGGGCGCGGCCTGGATGATCATCAGCGACCGCATGCAGGCCATGGCCGCCGCGGACGGTTCCTTCTTCGGCGGCTTCTTCGGCCGCTTCCATCCCAAGCTCGGCACGCCGATCCGCGTCAACACCCTTTCCGGCGTCGTGGCCACGCTGTTTATGCTGGCCGCCATGCAGCTCAGCGGCACCAGCAGTGCCCTGTTCGGGGTGGTGCTGACCATCGCCATCTCCACCTTCCTGCTCAGCTACCTCCTGGCGATTCCTGCCGCGGTCAGGCTGCGGAGCAAGTACCCGGACACCGTGCGGCCCTTCAGGGTTCCCGTCTCCGACTCCGTGTTCCGCCTCTTCGGCGCCGTCTGCTTCCTCTGGATTCTCATCGGCTCCTGGGTGGCGGTCTTCCCGGGAACCCTGGATGCCCTTTTCGGCCTGGAGTACGACTTCGAAGCGGTCTGGGGCGTCCCGCAGCTGACCTTCGAAGCCTTCGCACTCGGCACCCTCGGCTGCATCCTCGCCCTGGGAATCGTGGGCTACATCCGCGGCAAGAAGGTCCGTGACGCCGCAGGGCAAGGCACCGCTGCTCCCCTCGACGGCAGGACTACGCTTGGCGTATGACCGCCATCGCGAACGCCCTCACCGCACTCGTCACCGGGGCCACCGCCGGACTGGGTGCTGAGTTCGCCCGGCAGCTCGCCGAGCAGGGCCACCACCTCATCCTGGTGGCGCGCGACGCCGGCCGCCTCCGTTCCGTGGCGGAAGTCCTCGAACGCGATTACAGCATCACCGCGGAGGTGCTTCCCGCGGACCTGGCCGACGACGCCGGGGTGGCCGCCGTCGTCGAACGCCTCCTGGACGCCGCGCGGCCGGTGGATGTACTGGTCAACAACGCCGGCGTCGGCCTGCTGCACTCCTTCGAGAAGAACAGCGCCGACGACGAAAAGCGGCACCTCCGCCTCCACGTCCAGACGCCCATGGAGCTATGCCACGCCGCGCTACAGGGAATGCTGCAGCGCGGCTCGGGCCGGATCATCAACGTGGCCAGCGTGGCGGCGTTCGCCAACCGCGGCAGCTACTCGGCCGCCAAGGCCTGGCAGGTGAGCTTCAGCCGCTGGGCGAACCTCGCCTACGCCGCCCGCGGGGTCAAGGTGACGGCACTCTGCCCGGGTTTCGTCCACACCGAATTCCACGACCGGATGGGCATGGACAAGTCCGTGGCCCCGCGGTGGATGTGGCTCAAGGCGGAGCGGGTGGTCAGCGAGGCGCTGGCGGACAACGCGAACGGCAAGGCCATCTCGATTCCCACCAAGCGCTACAAGCTCGTGACCGCGGTCTCCCGCCTGCTGCCCGCCCGCTTTACGGCAGGTCCGCCGAAGAGGCCCCGGCCGGCCTCCCCGGACGGCGCTTCCGGGAACGGATAAGTACCACCACCGCGATCCCGGTCAGCGCGCCTACGAGGGTTTCGGCGGCGCGTTCGGTGATCAGGCGCCCCGGATCCGTATGCGCGGCCAGCTCGGTCATCAGCAGGATCACCGGAGTGAAGAACACCATGGCCCAGCCGTAGTGCCGGGCCATGAACAGCTCGGTGCAGAACTGGCAGGCGATCACCAAAAGCACCAGCAGGGTCGTCGCCGGGAAATACTGCACGGGAGAGAGCGGCCCCGGGAAAAGCACGAGCGCCACGACGCCCAGGCCCAGGAACGTGCCCACGATCCGGTGGATACCGCGGTGCACGGCGCTGGGCATGTCCGCGCCGGCGAGCGGGACCGCCGCGGCGGCCATCGCCCAGTGCGGATAGCCGCTGCCGCTCAGCACGCCGATGCTTCCCGCCACCCCCACCGCCGTCACGTAGCGCGCGGCATGCACGACGGCGGCCTGCCGGAGTGGCGGGGTCAGGGCCGGCGCGCGGCGCGTGGCACCGGATTTCCAGGCGCGGACCCGGAGCCAGCCCGCAAATCCGACGAGCAGCGAGAACGACGCCGAGGCCACCGCGATCAGCACGGCCACACCGAAGGGGACCGCGACGGGCACCGAGGCGCAGGCGCCGAGTGCGAGGATGCCGAAGAACGGCCCGTTGGGCTTGAGCCGCACCCGGTCGGAGTAAAAGGAGCCCACCCCGGCCAGCAGCGCCTCCACCAGCACCAGCCCCCAGGAATGTATGTGGTTCACGGCAAGGAGGGTGCCCACGGTGACGCCGCCCAGCAGGACCACGGCTGCCTGGAGTTGGTGCTTGAGCCTCAGCTGGTGGCTTTCGTTCCGGCCGTACATTGCGGTGAGGCCGCCGAACACCGCGTACAGGGTGAGCTCGGGCCGGCCGATCGCCAGCAGGAACAGGCTGGGCGCGGCGACGCTGAGTGCGACGCGGACGGCGGAGAGGCGGTCATTGTTCGCGGGGCCGATCTGGTGGAGGTCCCGGGCGTGGGAGAGGAGCTTGCGCACCGGGTGATACCGCCGTTCTTCCTGTGACCGGGCCTTCCGAAAAGTACCAAACCGTGCGGACACCCCGCTATCGACCCGGTCACAGTGTGCGCAGCATCATGGCAGGGTTGCGTGGGAAGATCCTCCCATGACGGTCTCGTTTACCTGCCGGACCCGGCTGGCCATGACCCCGGAGCAGGCCTTCGACCTCTCCCGCAGCGTCGATGTCCATCTTGGCTCCATGGCCAAGTCCCGGGAACGGGCGGTGGCCGGAGTGACCGCCGGCCTGATGACGCTCGGCGACACGGTCACCTGGCGGGCAAGGCATTTCGGACTGCCCGTCCGGATGACCAGCCGGATCACGCAGTACAGCTTCCCGGAATCCTTCACTGACGAACAGCAGCGCGGCCCGTTCCGTGCCTTCCGGCACGTCCACGAATTCCTGCCCGATCCTGCCGGGCCGGACGGGTCCCTGCCCGATTCCTCCGGGCCCGACGGCGGCGGCACCCTCATGCTCGACCACGTCGAGTTCACTGCCCCGCTCGGGATATTGGGCCGCCTCGTGGAGAAGGCCTTCCTGGGCCGCTATATGCAGCACCTGATCGAGGAGCGGAACAGCTACCTGCAGGGTCTCGGGTAGGGGGAGCTGCGGGTTTTCCCCGCCTTGCGGTCTTTTCCCCTCCGGGTTACACGGGGAAAAGTCCGTTTGCCGGGGAAATGTGGGCGGGCATGCGGCAGGCCGGGTGCCGGGCACCATCCGCAACTGACCCATGGCGATGCTCTCGTCGGGCTGCTCCAAGGACCGCTCGAGCGGGTACGCTACTCCGCCACCAGCTCCACTTCGTAGCCGTCGGAGTTGATCAGGAAGGCCGCGTAGTGCTCCGGGCCGCCGGCGTGCGGGTATTTGTCCGCGTAGAGCTCGAACCAGTCGGAGTCCACGGCGAGCTCCCGGATCCGGTCCACGTTGTCCCGGCTGCCGCCATGGAAGGCTACATGGTTCATGCCGGCATCCGTGCGCCGGTGGATGGTGCTGGTGAGGTCCGGGGATTGTTCAACCACGATGTAGGCGGAGCCGAGTTTCCAGCTGCAGCCCTTGGCCCACCGCTGAAACGGCGCGTACCCGAGTTCCGCCAGCAGCCAGCCCCATTCCACCAGGGCGCGTTCCAGGTGCGGGACCCAGATTTCCAAGTGGTGCAGGGACCCCACGGATGAACCCACAGAAGCATCGGCCATCTGCCGAGTCTAAGGCGATGGCCGATGCTTCTGGTAGGAGGCGCCGGCGGGCGGGGCGAAGCGGGACGCCCCTAAGCGACGGCTACAGGTACCTTCTTGCCATCCGGCTGCCGGCCCTCGCCGGAGGCTGGTGCGGTCACCAGGTCGTCGAAGGGCAGCTCGTCCAGGTCGATAAGCGGGTTCTCGTCCTGGGTGGCCACCAGTTCGCGGGCCTCGGCGGCGGTGTCCACGCTCGGCATGGAGCCAGGAAGTGGGCGTTGTGCCGATTCCTTCAGGAAGTAGATCGTGACTGCGCCGACTACGGACGTGCTTATGAGGTAGTAGGCGGGCATCATGTCGTTGCCGGTGCCCTGGATGAGGGCATCGACGATGAGCGGCGTGGTGCCGCCGAAGATCGCCACGGAGAAGTTGTAGGCGATGCCCATTCCGCCGTAACGGCTCGACGTCGGGAACAGGGCCGGGAGCGCCGAGGCCAGGTTGGCGATGTAGAAGGTCACCGGGAAGGCGATCAGGGCCAGGCCGGCCAGGGTGGACCAGATCTCGCCGATGCCGATCAGCAGGAAGGCGGGAATCGAGAACACGATGGTGCTACCTGCGCCGATCCACAGCACGGGGCGGCGGCCGATCCGATCCGAGAGCTTGCCGGTGAGCGGAATACATAGGGCCATGATGACCAGCACGGGGATGGTCAGGAGTGTGCCGTGGACGGGATCGTAGCCCTTGGCCGTGGTGAGGTACGTGGGCATGTAGGAGGTCAGGGCGTAGCCCACTGTGTTGGCGGCGGCGGCGAGGATCATGGCGATCAGGATTTGGCGCCAGTAGGCCTTGATGATCCCGATCGGTCCCTTGGCCACGGCGGCGTCGCCGGCAGCGGCCTCGGCGGCGTGCGCTTCCTGGGCGTCCAGGGCGGCCTGGAACTGCGGGGACTCCTCGATCTTGTTCCGGAAGTAGATCGCGATCGCACCCAGCGGACCGGCAATCAGGAACGGCAAGCGCCAGCCCCATTCCTCCATGGCCGCCTGGCCCAGCGTCAGCTGCAGGACGGACACCAGGGCGGCACCGAGCGCGAAGCCGATGTAGGAACCCATGTCCAGGAAGCTCGCGAAGAAGCCGCGGCGCTTGTCCGGCGCGTACTCGCTCACGAAGGTGGTGGCACCGGCGTACTCACCGCCGGTGGAGAAGCCCTGGACGAGCTTCAGGATCACCAGGAGCGCTGCGGCCCAGATGCCGATCTGCGCGTAGCCGGGCAGGATGCCGACGGCGAAGGTGCTTGCCGCCATCAGCAGCAGGGTCGCTGCGAGGACCTTCTGGCGCCCCACCTTGTCGCCCAGCCAGCCGAAGAAGACGCCGCCGAGGGGGCGTGCGATGAAGGTGGCGGCAAAGGTGCCGAGCAGGAACAGGGTCTGCACCGCCGGGTCGGCTTCGGGGAGGAAAACCGGGCCCATGGTGGTGATCAGGTAGCCAAAGACTCCGACGTCGTACCATTCCATGGTGTTGCCGACGATGGTTCCGCCCAAGGCCTTCTTGAGCATCGGCTGGTCGACGACATTGACGTCGGAAACCTTGAGCCGGCGGCGGACGGGAAACTTCAGTTTTGCGGAACCGCGGGGTGTGGATGGAGTAGGTCCGGAGGCGTTCCTGGCGCCATCCAGAGAGTCGGTAATGCTTTGGTCTGTGGGCATTTGGGCCCCTCCTAGGGAGGTCATTTGCTTGCGACGTACAGCTGCCCCGCTCCGGGCAGGGTTTCAATTTTACGCGGGTTCCGGACACGCCGTGGGCTGCCGCAGTGCCGGCTGGACTGTTCCGGGGCCGATCTGTTGCGTATCGCGGAACGGATTTCACGCCGGAAACCCCGCCAATCCGCGGATTTCCGACACTTCGGCGGCGTCGTTACCTAATTGTGACCTTCGACGGTCGATTCGGGCCTGAAACCGAGCACCACAGTCGCATCGAGCTCTTCGGAGCGGAGCACCTCGGATTGCAGGCCGGCGGCCCCGAACAGGGCCGCCGTCAGCGGTGCCTGCCGGACGCTCGTCTCGATCAGCAGCCGGCCGCCCGGAGCCAGCCACAACGGAGCTTCGGCAACCGTCCGACGCTGGACCGCCAAACCGTCCGATCCGCCGTCGAGCGCTACCAGCGGCTCATGCAGGCGGGCCTCCTGGGGCATCGTCCCGATGTCGTCCGACGGCACGTATGGCGCGTTGACCAGCAGAACGTCCACGCGGCGGCGGAGGGCGGGCGGCAGCGCCGCGTAGAGATCGCCCTCGTGGACCTGCCCGCCGGCGGCCCCGATGTTGCGGCGCGCGCAGCGGACGGCGGCGGGATCGATGTCCGCGGCATGCAGTTCGATTCCTGGAACCTCGGCCGCAAGGGCGGTGCCCACCGCACCGGTGCCGCAGCAGAGATCGACGACGGCGGAGCCCGGCCGTGCGAACCGCGCACCCAGTTCGACGAGGTACTCCGTGCGGCGGCGCGGGACGAAGACGCCGGGAAATACGGCGATGCGGAGGCCCCGGAATCCGGCCCAGCCGAGGATCTGCTCCAGGGGCAAGCCGGCGATGCGCTGCTCGGCCATCCGTTCCAGCTCCGCCGGCGAACCCGCTTCGGCGAGGAGCAGGGCGGCCTCCTCTTCGGCAAAGACGGAGCCGGCGGCGCGGAGCCGGGCGGTAAGGGAAATGTGGGTCGTCAGGGCTGCAATGTTAGCCAATAAATTCGGGGGTTCACAGGCGGCCCTACGTCTGCCTAGGGTAGTGGGCATGGGAACACTGATTTTTGAGTAACCGGCCGGCCCGGGGTTCCCCCGCGCCGCCGTGTTTCAGCCGAAGCAAAAATCCATGCCTGTTGAGGCCCTGCCTCCGCGCCGTTCCCTTTCTCGCGTACCCGGAACCGGAAATCCTTTTTGGGGGCATTCCAAGTTCGGCACCGGAAAAGGTTCTCCACCTTTGAACGCCGCACCTCCGGCACCTTCGACGGCACAGAAGCCAAGGAGAGCACTGTATGCCTGCACATTCCATGAACCAACCCCAAGGCGGCCAGCCCGTAAGCCGGCACCACTGGCTACGCACGGCACCGCAAAGTACCCTGAATAATCCCTTCGTTTCACCGTGGAAAGGAAGAACAATGCCCGCCAAGGATGCATCCCAGAAGATCGCTCCGGAGCTCGCCGAGCACCTGGCCGGAGCCATGGACACGGCGCCGATGCCCGAACCCGCGGCTGTAGCCACCACCTTCGGATCGGCGGAAACAAGAAGTTGGCCGGACGGGAACGGCAAGCGCCGGCACCCCAAGGAACGCGGCGTGAGCCACGGACGCGCAGGCCAAAGCGCAGCCGTGGCGGCAGTGCACCGCACCAGCCGCCCCCAGATGCCGCACTCCTCGTAACAGGCTGACCCAGGCCGCCAACTGGAAATCCGGCCCAACTAGCTCGCACTTAACGTCGTTTTGAGGCGTCATAACGACAACAACTGCCAGTTAGTTGGGCCGTCCCACGTCCAGCGGCCGCAGTAGTGGCGCTGGGTTTGGCGGGGTCTTGCTACTGGCTTAGGCTTTCGCGGCTGGCCTCCAGCACCGATTCCCGGAGCCGGGACTGGGCCAAGGCCAGTCCTGCATACGCCGCTCCGCGGGCCACTGATAGTCCGACCTCTTGCGACGCGACCCTGGTCTCCGGAACGACGGGGAGGCTTTTCGCCAGTCGCCTGCGCGCCTCGGGCAGGACTTCATCCACGAGCGGGCTCAGCCGGCCCACAAAGTACACCGACTCCGGGTCCAGGGTGACTGCAACGGCGCCGACAGCGGTGACGATCGCCGTCGTGAACGCCTCCATCACTTTCGCGCGGGACACCTCTTCCTGCGGCTGGGACCAGAGCGCCTCGATGCCCTCCAGTTCCAGCCCCTGCCGCTTGGAAAATTGGAGGAGTCCCTTGGTGCTCAACAGGCCGTCGAGCGGCTCGTTGCCCACGCCGGAGAAGAGTACACCGCCGAGATCACCGAAAGTCGGAGTGCGCCCCTGGGCGATCTCATGATCAGTACAGCTAGCGAACGTCAGCACGGTACTAAGCATGAACAAAGCAGCATTCCCGATGCTCGCATCATCCCTCAGGATCCCGCGGAGAGACACACTGGCATCGCTCTCAAGGGTCACGGGAGCGTGTAGCCGATCCTCAAGCCAATTCCGGAGAGGAGAATCCTTGAAATTCTTCAGTGGTTCTGCTTTCCCAGGCCCCCTAGTGCCATTGATACGTCCGGGCAAGGCCGCGACGATTTGGCGCAACGGCCCCTCTGTGGAATCACCGGTCTCCGCAATCAACTCCACCAGCCACTCGCCAGTGGTTTCAAGGTCACCGCCCTCGAGGCTCGGCACGGTTGTGTGTCCAAGCTCCCGACCCCTGAGGTCCGTCACCAGGACACAAGTGGTTCTCGCGCCGAGGGAGATGCCGACGATGTGCCCCGCCGTGCCGGGTACATCGAGATACGTAGAGGGCCGGCCGCGGCGCACAACGGCATCGACTCCCTGCTCGATGACGAAGCCGTCAAAAAGGAGCTCATCCACCTTCCGGGACACGGTCGCCTGGCTCAAACGCGTCAATTCGATCAGCCTGCTGCGCGTCAAAGGCGCCTCGGAAAGGACCGCATCAAGGACCGAGGCCTTGTTGTAGTCACCTGTCGTGGCGTTGCTGTTCATTGCACAACCTTAATGCGATATCAGAGCAAAGCCGGACGCGACGGGCCTGTCCGGCTTTGCTCTGATAGGGGCTGATGGACTAGCGGATTGCGGCTTCAGTGATGGCTGATTCTCCAAGGCCCCAGTATTCCAGCGACTCCTTGTATTCGGGGCTCTCGAGGACGGACTGGATGGCCTTCTGGAGGGCAGGCGTCAGCGGTGATCCCTTCTTCAGCCCCATGGCGACGTTGGTGTTGGTGCGGGTATCCATCCGCGGCTCCAGGACGGTGAAGTGGCCGGGCTGCTGGGCCTGTGCCCAGGCCAGGCCGCTGGCGTCGTAGAAGACACCGTCAACCCGCTTGGAGTCCAACTGCGTCAGGGCCTCCTGGACGTTGGGCAGCGTCACGGCGTTGATGGCCGGCTTGCCCTTTTCCTCACAGGTCCACTTCGAGACGTTCGGCAGGTGCTTGAGTTGCTGGGTGGAGCCCTTGGTGACGGCGATGCTCTTGCCGCAGAGTGACTCGTTGGTCAGATTCTGCGGGTTGCCGTCGGGTACTGCCACCGCTGAGCCGCCCTTGAGGTAGTTGATCATGTCCATGACCTTGAGCCGCTCTTCCGTGGCGGACATGGTGGTGGCGGTGAAGTCGTAGCGGCCGCCGTCGATGCCGGGGATGATCGTGTCGAACGCCGTGTTTTCGAACTTCAACTTCAGCCCCAGCTTTTTGGCAACCAGGCGGGCGAGGTCCGGGTTCACGCCGATGGGGGTTGTGTTGTCCTCGGCAAGGAACGTCATCGGCGGCGAGCTCAGATCCATCGCCACGGTCAGTTCGCCCTTGGCCTTGTAGGACGCGGGCAACAGAGCCACCGCAGCCGGATCCGCTTGGACACCTTCCGAAATGTCACGGGTGTTCTGCGTCTTGGGGATTTCCGCCTGCTGGCCGCCCGTTACCGCGCCGCCACAGGCCGTCACGGCCAGCAGGACAGCAAGCCCCGCAGCGGCAGCATGGATCTTGGTGATGCTCTTCATGGTGTTCCCTTCAATTGGTTCACCGCCGAGTAATTCATTGGGGAGGTCGGCTGGTTCAGTACATGGGGATTTGTTGCCTTGGCGCCCGCTGGGCGAGCGATTACTGGCCTCTCGCGCTTGACTCCGACTCTGTGTGACCGGCGTCTCACTGATTAATTTTCATCATGAATGTAAATGGCAACTTTGTCAACAATTTTCTGGTTTTTCCTGCTGCGAGATCTTGGAAGTGAGCCTCGACATAGCCCAAGGGCCCGGGCACGGTGCGATACCGTGCCCAGGCCCTTGCGGTGCGGAACGTCGACGTATGGTGCCGATGCGTGTGCCGAGTCAGCGCAGTTCTTGGAGTACGCGGTCCATGGCCTCGATGAGACGGTCAGCGTCGGTCATGGAGAAGGGCAGCGGCGGGCGGAGCTTCAGGACGTTGCCCTGGGCTCCGCAGGCAGAGATCAGGATCCGCTCTTCGCGGAGCCTGTTTACGATCAAGCCGGCGAGATTCCCGTCCGGGGTCAGGCTGGAGCGGTCGGTGACGAGGTCGACTCCGATGAACAGGCCGCTACCGCGGACCTCCGCCACCTGGTCCAGGTCCTGGGTGATCCGTCGAAGTTCGCTTTGGATCTTCGAACCGACCTTGAGGGCGTTTTCCATGAGGGATTCCTCGCGGATGACATCCAGGACGGCCTGTGCTGCGGCGATGGCGACGGTGTTCCCGCCGAAGGTGTTGAAGTAGCGGATGTTCTTCCCGAAT
This sequence comes from Arthrobacter cupressi, assembly GCF_900099975.1. GTDB lineage: Bacteria > Actinomycetota > Actinomycetes > Actinomycetales > Micrococcaceae > Arthrobacter > Arthrobacter cupressi. The sequence continues at coordinate 179,118 of NZ_FNEI01000004.1, read as the reverse complement.
TCCACGAGCAGCTCGGGCTTGAACACTGCCGCGGAGATGGGTATGCCGTTGCCCATTGGCTTGCCCATGGTCACAATGTCAGGGACGATTCCGTGGCGCTGGAAGCCCCACCATTCCTCGCCGGTCCGGCCGAAGCCGGGCTGGACTTCATCAGCGATGTATAGGCCGCCTGCGGCGTGGATTTCCTCAACGATCGGGCGAAGGAAGCCGGCCGGGCCGTCGAAGACGCCGTCGGAGGAGAAGATGCTGTCGGCGATGAACGCCGCTACTCCCACGCCGTGGCGGTGCAGGTCGGCGATCGCCGCACGCACTTGGTCCCGCAGGTGCTCCGCGAGCGGTTTTTCGTCCGAGGCGTAGCGCAGGGCGTCAGGCGCGTCGATGACCCGCACATTGGCGCCCAATGGCACCCCGATGCCCAAGGATGGGGAGAATGACGCCACTTCAGTCGTCAGGCCGTGGTAGGCCCCGGCGGTGACGATGATGCCTTGGTTGCCAGTCACATACTTCGCCACACGCATGGCGAGGTCGTTGGCCTCGGACCCGGTGCAGGTGAACATGATGTGCCCGAGTTCGGCTGGAAAAGTCGAGAGGAGCTGCTCCGAGTAGTCGAGGATGGACTCCTGGACGTAGCGGGTATTCGTGTTCAGCTTCTGCATCTGCTCGTGCACTGCGGCCACGACGCGCGGGTGTGCGTGGCCCACGCTGGGGACGTTGTTGTATACGTCCAGGTATTCGTTCCCTTGGCTGTCAAAGAGCGTGACACCCTGGGCGCGGACCACTTCCACGGGGGTGTTGTAGAAGAGCCGGTAGCTCGGACCGAGGCTCTTGTCCCGGCGTCGAATGTTCTCCTGGATGTGATCCGGGAGTTCGCTGAGGCGATTGGGATCAAAGCCGTTGACCATGGCTCTGGATGGCTTACGGATTTGCGAAGTTTCCATCATTGTTTCCTCGAAGCTTGGTGCTGGAATTCAGGGTGTGAAAGGCGGTTTCGGTGCGGGGGCCGCGGCGGTGGCTGCGAGCCGGTCCCAGTCCGGTTTGGAGTGGGAAAGGAGGTACTCGCGTCTTTCGGGGAGCTGGCTTGCCCGCCACTGCGTTATCAGGGCGCGCAGCAGTAGCCGGGCGGGCGCAGACACTGTCAGGGCCGCGAGCTCCTGAACAGGCAGGGGGCGAACCTTCTGGTACCCCGCCACCACGTTGAGGGCCTGCTCCCAGGGGCTGCCCGGGTCTCTTCCCAGGAGATTGGCCATGGTCACGCTGATGTCGAAGATCAGGGGGGTCCGCACCGTGTCTCCGAAGTCGATGATCCCGGTCACGAAGTCGGCTACATCGGGATCGACCACAAGGTTGAAGGGGCTGAAGTCCCCGTGCACCACTTGGGATGTGAGGCTGCCAAGCAGCGGGACCACCTGCTCGTCGAAGCGGTTGAAAATGTCCTCCGCCAGGGAGCGCTTGGACTTTTCGCCTACGTGGTCAAGCAGCGGCCGCATCCGGTGGAAATGCTTCAGGTCCCACAGGAGCATGCGGTCTGCCCGCGGGTGATCGAAGTCCCGCAAAGCCAGGCCCAGGCGGGCGAGGCTTGAGCCCACCAATTGAAGCTGCTCCGCCGATGCTGCATGATTGGCCAGCAGGTTTCCCGACATGAAGCGCATCACGCGAAGCACCCGGTCGTAGGGTCCGTCCGGTGCGGGGATGTGGACTTCGGGTCTCCCGTCAACGCAACTCACGAGGCGCTGGACCGGAAGCTCGGGGGCGGTCCATTCCAGATGCTGCATGCACGCTGTCTGAAGGTGGACGATCATGGGATCCTCATCCGGCGGGGACACCTTGACCAGATAAGTATCCGCGCCGTCCTGGAGCCTGAACGTGTCATCCTTCTCGGTGGGAATCCGAACCAGCTTCCCTGTCAGGCCATAGAACTCCTCAAGGAGATCCAGGACCGTTAGGTCCGGCATATGTGAATTCCCGCCCAGCAGGCCGCTCTCTGCTGCGACGGCGACGATGAAGTCAGGGTCGCTCGTCGTGGAGTTGGGGGTCGTACTCATGCCACCCTTTCAAAGGGAGTTAGGAAAGCCCGCTTGGCCTGGGCTGCTTGCGGAACAAGCGGGTGTCCCCGCCCACGGCTCACGGCCATGTTCGCTTGCCGTGAGCGGGGAGTCTTAGGAAGCCGGCCCTAGAGGCCGAGGTGTTTGTTGATCTCGTCCAGGGACTTGACAACTTTGTAGTCGTAGCCCGGGCCAATGGGGTCGTAGCCACGGTCCAGCACCCAGAGGTTCCGGAAGCCCATGTCGTGCATCGGATGCATGTCATAGCGGGTGTGCGAGGCGATGTGCAGGAAGTCCTCCGGCTTGGCGTTCAGGGTGTCCAGCATGTACTCGAAGGCCTCGTAGCGCGGCTTGTAGGCCTGGGCTTGCTCGGCGGTCAGCACGGCGTGGAAGTGGGCGCCCAGCTTGGGGATGCTGATTTCCAGGAAGCTGTCGTCGGCGTTGGACAGGGCAACCAGCTTGAAGTTGTCGCCCATGAGCTTCAGCGGAGCCGGCACGTCGTCGTGGGCGCCAAAGCTGCGTACCGCGTCGGCGAATTCTGCGCCTGCACCCGGGGTCGGCCCAATGCCGAAGTACTTGCAGACGCGGTCAAAGGAGCGCTGAAGGACTTCCTCGTACGGCCGGTATTCAAGGACCTCGTCGAAGCGGTAACCGCGGAAAACCTTCTTGAATGCAGGCCACTGCTCTTCAGGCAGGCGGCCATCCAGCAGGCGGAGGGTGGTGGCATCCGTGTCCCAGTTGATCAGGGTGCCGTAGATGTCAAAAGAGATGTACTCCGGCCGTGAGGTGTCTGTCATGATTCCGTCCGTTCGTAGGGGTGGGGAGGGGGCCTCGGTCGATGTGAGCCAACGGGCTTCGGTCCGACCGGGCAGGCGGGTTTTGATTCACTATGAATGTAAATCGCCGAAGTGTAAATTGTCAACGATTTTTTCATTCGCTAGCTCACTCACGGAACGGCTAGTGGGGACGGCCAACGTCCGACGGCGACTTGTCCGGCCGCCAGCCTCGCCACACCGGGTGCCGCATGCGCCCACTTCCGGTCCACTCTCCGAAGGTCACCTCGCCGACGAGCTCGGGGGACACCCAGTGCGCCGTGCGGGCGTCTTCGGCCGGGATGTCGAGAAAGGGCGACTCCGGCTGTTCCAGTTCCTTCACCCGTTTCAGGATGTCGCGCAGCTGCCAGTCCTTGAAGCCTGTGCCCACCCGCCCCGCATACCGCAGCTTGCCGCCGTCGGGAATTCCCACCAGGAGGGCACCGATGCTGCCCCGGCGGGCGCCGGCACCGGGCCGCCAGCCGCCAAGGACCACTTCCTGGCTCTGCTCAAGTTTGAGTTTGAGCCAGGAATGGCTCCGCCGCCCGGGCAGGTAGCGGCTGTCGGCGCGCTTGGCCATGATCCCCTCAAGGCCAAGTTCGGCGGCGCTGTCCAGGATGTCCTCATGGTCGTGATCCAGCACCTCCGACATATGTACCGGGCCGCCCTTGCGGACCTCCTTCACGAAGGACATCAGGCGCCTGCGCCGTTCCTCCAACGGCAGCGAAACCAGCTCCTCGCCGTCGTCGTACAGCAGGTCGAAAAGCATCAACTGCACCGGAGCCACCGCGCGGGCACGCTCTACGTCGTGCGGCTTGGTGAGGTTCATCCGTTTCTGCATCTGCTCGAAGCTCGGCCGGCCGTCCTTGCCGAAGGCCACGATCTCGCCGTCGGCCACGAAATCATGCTCAGGCCAGATGGCGGGGTCGCTCAGCTCCGGGTACGTGGGCGTCATGTCCTTGCCGCTGCGGCTGCCGAGCCGGAGCTTCCCGCGCGAGCGTGAGACCAGCACCCGGAAGCCGTCCCATTTCAGCTCGAACAGCCAGCGGCTCCCGGCCAGGTCCCCGGCCGTGCCCGCGGTGGCCAGCATCGGGGCGTAGTCCGGTGGCGCGGCGAGGGTGCGCGGGCTGGAGGTGCGCGACGTGGCGGCGCCGCGTGCGGCGGGGGCCGCCGCCGGAGCAGTGGCATCGCGGTGCAGCGCCCCGGGCTGTCCGGGCTGTTCCTTCATCAGGTGGATGAGCCACTGCTTGTCCGATTCCCCGGTGCGGATGAGCGCGAAGCGCCGCACGCCGTGCAGGCCGCCGCCTGGCTTGCCGGTGAGGGTGGCGATCACCTCCTTGCCCTCGCGCCACTTCTCGCACTCGTACGTGCCGCTGTCCCAGATGCTCACCGTTCCGGCGCCGTATTCGCCCTTGGGAATGATGCCCTGGAACTGCGCGTACTCGAGCGGGTGGTCCTCCGTGTGCACCGCCAGGTGGTTCTTGTTGGGAGTTTCCGGCACGCCGCGCGGCAGGGCCCAGGACACCAGCACGCCGTGGTGTTCCAGTCGGAAATCCAGATGGAAGGCCCGGGCGTGGTGTTCCTGGATCACGAAGATCCCGCCGGCCGGGTTCTCTTCCGCGTCCGCCTGCTTTCCGGATGGCTTTCCCGCGGCGGGCAGCCCGACGGCGGGAAAGGGTTCCGGAGTTCGGCCCGGATCGCGCTTCCGCACGTAGTCGGCGAGCCGCGGGTGCACGCCGGCCGGTCCGCCGCCGTCGTCCTCTTCATCCCCGCCGAGGTGCGCGGGCGCCTTGCCGGAATGCCCGGCCACCGCGGCGAAGGGATCCTTGCCGTCCTTCACGCGCTTCATAACGGCGGTGAAATCCAAATGCTCGAGTTTGGGGGAGGAGAGCTCCCGCCACGTGCGGGGCGCGGCCACCATGGGGTGCGCGCGGCCGCGCAGGGAGTACGGCACGATCGTGGTCTTGTTCCCGCTGTTCTGGCTCCAGTCAACCAGGACCTTGCCGCCGCGCAGGGACTTCTTCATATCGCTAACCACCAGCTCCGGATGGTCCGCCTCGAGGGAGCGGGCCAGCTCGTGGGCGAACGCCGAGACCTGCTCCCATTTCTGGGTGCCGTCCAGGCCCGCGTACAGGTGGATGCCCTTGCTGCCGCTGGTCACCGGAACCGGGTCCAGGCCGATGTCCTTCAGGATGGACCGGGCCAGCTTGGCCACCTCAACGCATTCGGGTAAGCCGGTGCCGGGCCCGGGGTCGAGGTCCAGGACCAGGCGGTCCGGGTTCAGCATGGTCCCGTCGCCATCCACCTTCCACTGCGGCACGTGGATTTCCAGGGCGGCGATCTGCGCCAGCCAGGTGAGCGTGGCCAGGTTGTTCACCAGCGGATAGTCGTTGGTGTGGTCGCTGTGCTGGATGGTCACCCGGGAAACCCACGACGGCGTGGAGGCATCCAGGTTCTTCTGGAAGAACATCTGCCCGGGGTGCTCCGCGGTGCCCACCCCGTTCACCCAGCGCTTGCGGGTGGCGGGCCGGTCGGCCGCGGCGGGGATCAGGAAAGGCGCGACGGCGGCGTAGTAGTCGAGCACTTCGGCCTTGGTGGTGCCGGTTTCCGGGTAGATGATCTTGCCCAGGTTGGTCAGCGTCAGCGCGCGTCCTTCGACGTTCACCCGCTCCTTCTGGCGGCCTGCCATCTCTTCACCTCCGCCTTGATGTGATGTTCACTTAGTGCATGAGGGCCATTTGGAAGGGTTCTATCGCGTTCGGGCTGGTCAACGTGCCGGTCAAGCTGTACAGCGCCACCGAAGACCACGATGTCAGCCTCCACCAGGTCCACAACAAGGACGGCGGCCGCATCCGCTACCAGCGCAAATGCGAAGTGTGCGGCGAAGTTGTGGCTTACGAGGATATCGACAAGGCCTACGAAGAGGAAGGCCGCACCGTGGTCCTCACCCCGGCGGAACTGAAGTCCCTCCCGGAGGAGAACAGCCGCGAAATCGAGGTGGTGGAATTCGTCCCGTCGGAGCAGCTGGACCCCATCATGTACGAGCGCCCCTACTACCTGGAGCCGGACTCCAAATCGCCCAAGGCCTACATGCTGCTCCTGCGCACCCTGCAGGACACCGAGCGGGTGGCGATTGTCCAGTACGCCCTGCGCCAGAAGACCCGGCTGGGCGCCCTGCGGGTGCGCGGGGACGTGCTGATGCTGCAGTCGCTGCTCTGGGACGACGAGGTCCGCGAGGCCGACTTCCCGGCGCTGGATTCGGACATCAGGATCTCGGACAAGGAACTGGAGATGTCCTCGGCCCTGGTGGACTCCATGGCCCGCGACTTCGACCCCGAAGCCTACACGGATGACTACCAGGTGCAGCTGCGCCAGCTCATCGAGGCGAAGCTCGAACGCGGCGACTCCCTGGACACCGAAGCGACGTTCGGGGTGCAGCCAGGCGAAGGCGAAGGCGGCGAAGTCATCGACCTTATGGAGGCGCTGAAGCGGAGCCTGGACAAGAAGCGCGGCGGAACCAAAACCGGCGCCAAGACTGCCGGGACCAAAGCTTCCAGCAGTTCCAAGGCAAAGGCCGACGACGCGGAGGAGAAAGCCCCCGCCAAGCCCAGGGCCCGGGCGAAGAAGAAAGCCTGAGGCCCCAGGCACGCTAGGCCCCGGTTTCGCGGTGGGGTTCGGCCACCGGCTTCGACTCGGGCGAACCGCGCTCACGCAGGAACACCGAGGCGCCTACAAGCACTGCGACCGCCAGGAATTCGCTCTGCCAGTTCTGGAAGGACTCGAACCAAAATTGGCTGGTTCCCATGAATTCCCAGAGGGAGACCCCCGGCTGTCCGTGGGCCAGTTGTTCTTCGCTGTAGGCTTCCGTGCCGCCCACAGCGTGCATCAGGATCGAGAAAAGGAACAGGATCACCAGCAGGCCGGACAAGGAGTGCTCGTAGACCACCAGGATCCAGCCGCCCTTCCGGACCGGCCATGGCGTCTTTGCGGTGATTTTCGCCTGGCGTGGATCTTCATCCTGTTCCGCTTGCTTTCCTATCGGCTTGGATTCGGATGAACCTTTCTGGAAGAGGAAGACCGTCAGCACCACATACATGGCCATTTGCAGGAATTCCGATTCCCAGTTTTCGAAGACGGCTTCCGCGAAATGCCCGCTTTGCACGTAGGCGAGGAGGCTAACCGCTTCCTCGCCGTGCGCCAGTTGGTCTTCGTTGTAACTGGCCACACCGGAAATCACCATGCCGCCGAAGAAGGCGGCAAAGAGACCGGCATTGACCAGAAGCAGGCCATTGTTCTTCACCCACGAGGGCATGATGCTCCTATTGTCCGTGCCCCGGAGGGCGGCGTGATCGGTAACTGAGCCACAACGGAATGGCAAGGAGCAGGAACAGCAGGACCACCACGATCGAGATCCCGGCGATCAGCGCGGCATTGCGGCCCGCAACGACGTCGTACACCAGGACAGCGGTGCCCACAATCAGCACCGCCACGCCGCACAGGGCGGTCTTGGCCATGTTGTCGGCGCTGGACACCAGCACGGATTTGAGCCGCTTCCGGAACAGCCGCCGGTGCACGCTGACCGGCAGCAGGATCACCGCCGTCGTCAGGGCCGCGGCCATCACGTTAAACAGGTAAAGGCCCACCTGGAATGAATCCAGCGAGTCGAATTTCGCTTGGAACGGCAACGTCAGGAGGAAGCCCGCCAGGATTTGGACGCCGGTTTGCAGCACCCTAAGTTCCTGGAGGAGTTCCATCCAGTTGCGGTCGAGTTTCTGGTTCCGGGACTCGCCGCGATCGTCGTCTTGGTTCTCAGATACGTCCATGAAGCACCCTCCACCGGGCCTTTTGAACTTCACGCTATGGCGTGGCGGCGCGGATTTCAATGGGATGATAAGCCTGCTGACTAATTTCGCCGGAACGCTGGACTCCGTGCCCGCCGACGGTTAGCGTCGGGAGTGCTGGAGAAGTACGCCAACTCACATTGGAGGAAGCGATGGACAGCACTTTCCCTTCACCGGTCCAGCCGGGCGGGCAACTTCCCGGAAGCGGTAACCCGCCGGAGACGCCGCCCGACGCCGGGGACCCGCCGTCGCCGTTCGGGCCGCCGTCGCCGTTACCGCCTGAGCCCCTGCCGCCGGATCCGGGCACCCAGCCGCCGCCCTTTGAACCGCCGCAGCCGCCGCCCACCGAGCCGCCTGTTCCACCGGATCCGGGACCGTTCCCGGTGCCGCCTGGGCCCGACACCTTCCCGGTGCCCGGCGACCCGGATGCGGCCCCGCCGGAGCCGCAGCCGGGTCCGGAGCGCGGCTAGGCCGGCGCTCCGGACGGCGGGCCGTTCGGCTAGGCGGGCAGTTCCATCCGGAATCCGCAGCCGCACTGGAGCACCTTGGTCTTCAAGTAGACATCGAGCAGTTCCACGGCGGGATCTTGCCCCGGATCGTCGGTACGGATGGGAGCCTGCACGCTCCGGTGTGCCGAGCCGGCCAACTCCATGGGGCGCCCGCAGTGGACGTACTCGCCGCCGAATTGCAGGACCCCAATGGTGTTTCCGCGTTCGTTGAGGATGGCGGCTGCGTCCAGGAAGACGGCCGTGTGTGCGTAGAAGGTGTCGCACTCAACGCAGGTGTAGGAAATGTCGACGAGCCCTTCAGTGGGGGGCTTGAGCGGTTCTATGCTGTCCAGGATGAGGTGCTCGGTGGTGTTGCAGGTCCGGCACCAGATGGGCTCCGCGTTGGGTTGTGGCGTCTCGTTGGGAGACGCCGGGTGGGAAATCGTCGACATTGACCGGTTCCTTTCCGTTGACTGAACCTTCTCGGCACTGCTTCGAAAGCCTTCCCGCATGCCGGCCCAGATGCCTCATAATACTAGTAAGCATGCTTACTAAACTAGAGTTCGGGACGTAAGCTGGGCAAGTGGCCCGCTTCGGGGATCGCGCTCCCCGGGCCGGCCTGGCACTGGAACAGCATCGTGAGAGGAAGACATGAAGGCATCGCAAACCCTGGCAACAAACCTGCAGATGGTCCTGACGGATCTGATCGAACTCCAGCTCCAGGGCAAGCAGGCGCACTGGAACATCGTGGGCCAAAACTTCAGGGACCTGCACCTGCAGCTCGATGAACTCGTCGCGGCCACCCGGGCCTTCGCCGACGAAACGGCCGAACGCATGCGGGCCCTGCACGCCCTGCCGGACGGCCGCAGCGCCACCATCGCGGGAGGGACCAGGCTGGAAGCCTTCCCCGAGGGACTCACCGCTACCAAGGATGCCGTCAAGCTGATTACGGCACGGGTGGAGCGCGCCGTGAAGACCATGCGCGACGTGCATGACCAGGTGGACGAGGAAGACCCGACGTCGGCGGACCTGCTGCACGCGATCATCTCCCGGCTTGAGCAACTCGCGTGGATGATCAACGCCGAGACCATGACGGCCGGCACCGCGGTCTCCGAACCCGCGCAAGACTAACCCCTGCCGCAAACCAGAGGAGCGTGCCTTCCCGCGAGGGGAAGGCACGCTCCGTTGTTTCGGCCGGGACCTGCTATTCGGCGTCGTGGTCCGTTTCGAGGATCTTGACCAGCTTGTCCAGGGCTTCGTCGGCCCCGGTGCCTTCGGCGCGCAGCACGACGACGTCGCCCTGGGAAGCGCCGAGGCTCATCAGGGACAGGATGGACGCGGCGTCCATGGCCTCATCGGCGGGTTCGCCCTGGCGGGCAATGGTGACCTCGAGGTCGAGTTCGCCGGCAGCTTCGGCGAAGATCGCGGCGGGACGGGCATGCAGGCCGACGCGGCTGGCGATGGTGGCGGTGCGTTCGCTCATGGTGGGTTCTCCTTGCTGGTTCGGTGGCCTGCGGTTACAGGCCGTGTTCTTAAAGGCCGAGGTCGTTGAGGACGGGCAAGTGTTCGCGGACCGCGGCGCGCGCGGCGGCGGCGCTGGGGGCGGCCAGGGCGATGCCGGCCAGCTCCCGGGCCTGGTCCACGGTGACGGTTTTCAGGACCGCGGCCACGCCGGCCAGGGCCCGTGGGCTCATGGAAAGCGTCGCGACGCCCAATCCGATGAGTACGACGGCGAGGGCGGGGTCGGCCGCTGCCTCACCGCAGACTCCCACGGGTTTGGCCTGGCCGCTGGCGCTGCTCGCCGTGGCGGCGCCGTCGGCGGTGAGCTTGATGAGCCGCAACACCGCGGGCTGCCAGGGGTCGTTCAGGGTGGCCAGGGGGCCGAGCTGCCGGTCGGCGGCCATGGCGTACTGGGTGAGGTCGTTGGTGCCGAGGGAGGCAAAAGACACCTGGCCGAGCACGGTCTCGGCCGTCAGCGCCGCGGACGGCACTTCCACCATCACGCCCGGGGTCTTGAGCCCGGCGGCGTGGCAGAGGTCCGCGAAGCGGGCTGCTTCCTCGGCGGTGGAGATCATGGGGGCCATGACCCAGACCTCGGCCTCGTGTGCGGCCTCGGCGGCGGCGATCGCCTCGAGCTGGCGTTCCAGGACGCCGGGGGAGGTGAGGTCGGTACGGTAGCCGCGCACGCCGAGCGCAGGGTTGGGTTCGTCCGCATTGGTCAGGAACGGCAGCGGCTTGTCGGCGCCGGCGTCGAGGGTGCGGACCACCACCTTCTTCGCCGGGAACGCGGCGAACACGGCCCCGTACGCGGCGATTTGTTCTTCCACGGTGGGTTCGGTGTCGCGGTCCAGGAAGCAGAACTCGGTCCGGAGCAGGCCGACGCCTTCGGCCCCGGCACCGGCGGCCTTGACGGCGTCGGCGCCGGTGCCCACGTTGGCCAGCAGCGGCACGCGGACACCGTCGGCCAGGGTGTTGTCTCCGGTGAACGCGGCCAGGGTGCTCGCCTGGTTGGCCCAGACCTTCGCCGCCACCCGCAGCTCCTCGCCGGGTTCGGCGGTGATGGTCCCGGCGGCGCCGTCGACGTAAACCTCCGTGCCGTCGTCGATCCCGTCCACGCCGGCAGCGGCGACGACGGCGGGCAGGCCCAGCGCCCGGGCCAAAATGGCCGTGTGGGACTGGGGCCCGCCCCCTGAAGTGATCAGGGCGATGACCTTGGCCGGGTCCAGGGTGGCGGTGTCCGCGGGAGCCAGGTCCTCGGCGGCCAGGATGAACGGCACCTCGGAGGCCGGGATGCCCGGGGCCGGCAGGCCGCGCAGTTCGGACACGATCCGGGCCCGGACGTCCAGCACGTCGGCGACCCGCTCGGCCATGTAACCGCCGAGGGCCTTCAGGGTTTCGGCCACCGTGGCGGCGGCCTCCCAGACGGCGCGCTCCGCGGTGCGCGCGCCGCCCGGGGTTTCGTGCTTGAGCAGCTTGATCGCGGACTTGACCAGCATGGGGTCCGCCGCCATCAGGGCCGTCGCTTCGAGGACTTCCTTGCCTTCGCCGTTGGCGTTGGCGGCCCGCTCACGCAGTTCCGCCTGCACAGCCTTGGACGCATCCTTGATGCGCTGTGCCTGCGACTCCACTGTTACATCCGCGGGGATGTTCACGTTCGCGTGTGGTTCCTGGATCGGTTTGGGCATCTGCCGCACCGGTCCCAGAACACGCCCGGGAGCGACGCCAACACCTGAAAAGGTCTGCATGGATTAGTCCTCTGGTTGCTTTCTAACGGCGTTGTCAGGCTGCTGCCGCAACAGTATCAACGGTCTTCTTCACTGCCCAGCGCTTGAGGGCGATGAGCAGGAGCGCGGTGATCACCGTGCCCACCAGGATCGACAGCACCCACAGGAGGAAGCTATCGATGGCGAAGAAGACGAAGATGCCGCCGTGCGGTGCCTTGGAACCGACCGCGAAGGCCATGGACAGGGCGCCGGTCACGGCACCGCCCACCATGCTGGCCGGGATGACACGCAGCGGGTCGGCCGCGGCGAACGGGATGGCGCCTTCGGAGATGAAGGACGCACCCAGCAGCCAGGCTGCCTTGCCGTTTTCACGCTCCGCCAGGGAGAAGCCCTTCTTGTCCAGGACGGTGGAGGCGAGGGCCATGGCCAGCGGCGGAACCATGCCGGCAGCCATGACGGCGGCCATGATCTGCCACGGGGCCTGGTTGGAGACGGACGCCGCACCCAGGCCGGCGACAGCGAAGGAGTAGGCCACCTTGTTGACCGGGCCGCCGAGGTCGAAGCACATCATGAGGCCCAGGATCACGCCGAGCAGGATGGCGCCGGCGCCGGTGAGGCCGGAGAGGCCTTCGTTCAGGGCCTTGGTCAGGGCGACGATCGGTGCGCCGAGGATCAGGAACATCAGGCCGGAAGCGACGAGGGAGGCGAGCAGCGGGATGATGACCACGGGCATCAGGCCGCGCAACCAGCGGGCCACGTTGAGCTTGCCGAGCTGGTGGGCGATGTAGCCGGCCAGCAGGCCGCCCACGATGCCGCCCAGGAAGCCGGCGCCCATGAAGCCGGAGACCGCACCGGCCACGAAGCCGGGGGCGATGCCTGGCCGGTCCGCGATGGCGTAGGCAATGTAGCCTGCCAGGGCCGGCACCAGGAAGCCGAGGGACAGGGCGCCGATCTTGAACAGCACTGCGCCGAGGTAGGCGCCCAGTGGACCCCAGGCCAGGGCCGGGTATTCGGTGGGCAGGTTGAAGAGATTGTTCTCGGCGAGCATCTTGTCGGCGAAGCCGGTGATGTCGTAGCCGCCCAGCAGGAAGCCAAGGGCGATCAGCAGACCGCCGCCGGCCACGAACGGAATCATGTAGGAGACACCGGTGAGCAGCGCCCTCTTCAGCTTCTGGCCGATGTGCTCGCTCTTCTCCGCGGCTTCACGCTCGGCCATGTCCTCGGCGCCGGCGTGCGGGACGCGGTGGGCGCGGGGGTCGTCAATGGCTGCGAGGGCTTCCTGCACCATCTTGCCCGGCTCGTCGATGCCGCGCTTGACCGGGGCGCTGATGACCGGCTTGCCGGCGAAGCGCTCCTTGCCGCGGACGTCGACGTCGACGGCGAAGATCACGGCGTCTGCTGCCGCGATCACGGCGGGGTCCAGCGGCTTGGCGCCGGAGGATCCCTGGGTCTCCACCTGCAGGTCCACGCCGATTTCCTGGGCCGCAGCCACCAGCGAGTCTGCGGCCATGTAGGTGTGCGCGATGCCCGTGGGGCAGGCCGTGACGGCCACGAGGCGCTTCGGGCCGGTGGCGCCCTCCGCGCCGCCGATCGGCGCCGGGGCCGCGCCGGGGGCGGCGAATCCTGCCGATTCCGCGCCCGCAGCGGCAGCCGCGGGAACGGTCACTGCTTCGGCCACGTGGGCGGCGGGCTTGTCGGCGAGGGCGCCGTCCACCAGTTCCACGATCTCCTGCGGCGTGGAAGCTGCGCGCAGGGCTGCCGTGAAGTCCTTCTTGATGAGCGAGCGGGCCAGCTTCGAGAGCAGCTTCAGGTGCTCCTGATCGGCGCCGTCGGGGGCGGCGATGAAGAAGATGAGGTCGGCCGGGCCGTCCTTGGCGCCGAAGTCCACCTTCTGGGACAGGCGGGCCATGGCCAGCGACGGCACGGTCACGGCCGCGGAGCGGCAGTGCGGGATGGCGATGCCGCCGGGCACGCCGGTGGCGGTCTTGGACTCGCGGGCGAAGGCGTCAGTGAACAGGCCTTCCACCTCGGTGGCGCGGCCGGCGTCGGTCACTTTGCCTGCGAGGAAACGGATGACGTCGGCGGGAGCCTCGCCGAGGTTCTGGTCGAGGGCGACCAACTGGGGGGTGATGAGCTCTGTCACTGTTAGTCCTTCGGAAGGGCCGTGATGGTTACGGCGTCGGGAGTTGTTTGGTGGACTGCCGGGACAGTGGAGCCCGGCAGCGAAGCAGCGGCGGCACCGTGGGCCACAGCTTGACGGAGGCAGTCCTGCGGGGTGCCGCCCTGGGTGGCGGCCAGCAGGTAGCCGGCAAGGGAGGAATCGCCGGCACCCACGGTGCTGACGGCCCGGATCGGCGGATGCGTGGCCAGCCACGCGCCGTCGGCGGTTACCAGGACGGCGCCCTTGGAACCGAGTGTTGCAAGGACCGTTCCCACACCGGAGCCGACGACGGCGGCAGCGGCCCGGGCGGCAAGGCCCGGATCCGCTTCCAGTTCCTCGGCGGTGTGGTGGTCCGTGAAGCCGGCCGCGGCGGCCAGTTCGGCCAGTTCTTCCGCGTTCGGCTTCAGCAGGTCCGGCCTGCCGTCCCCGCGGCCGCTGATCGCCGCCGCCAGCGGGGTGCCGGAGGAATCGATCGCGATGAAGGGGGCCGCGCCGTCGTCCGTGCTGCGGAGGCGGGCGGCCACCGTGGCGTAGAAGTCGGCCGGTACCCCCGGCGGAAGGGAGCCTGCCAGGACCACCCAGCTGGCGCCCTGCGAACGCTCCAGCAGCAGCCCGATCAGGGCTTCCTGCTGTTCCGCGCTCAGTTCCGGACCGGGTTCGTTGATCTTGGTGGTGACACCGTCCGGTTCGGTGAGGGTGACGTTGCTGCGCAGCGGTTCAGCGATCGGCAGGGCCGCGAAGGGCACCTTGTCCTCGCGGAGGCCGCTGAGCACGGGGTCGGATTCGCCGCCCGGCAGGACAGCGACGGTGTCCAGGCCCGACGCCACCAGGGCGCGGGAGACGTTGACGCCCTTGCCGCCCGAATGCTGGTGGACGGCGACGGCGCGCTGCACTTCGCCGCGGGCCAGGGCGGCGGGGAGCTCGACCGTGCGGTCGAGGCTGGGGTTGGCGGTCAGTGTGACGATCATGCGAGCACGACGTCCACACCGGCTTCGGCCAGGGCGGCCGAAAGCTCTTCAGAGGGTTCGCGGTCAGTAATCACGGTGTCCACATCTTTCAGGGCGGCGAATTGGACGAGGGTTTCCGCGTCCAGCTTGGAAGAGTCCGCCACGACGACGACTCGGCGTGCGGAGGTGACGAAGGCTGCCTTCACGGCGGCCTCTTCGGGATCCGGGGTGCTGAACCCGAACGTTGCGTGGATGCCGTTGGCGCCCACGAAGGCGATGTCTGGCCGGAGTCGGGAAGCGGAGTCCACGGTGGACTGCCCGACGGCGGCCTGGGTGAGTCCGCGGACGCGCCCGCCCAGGATCTGCAGGGCGATGCCCGGGTTGCCGGAGAGCTTGGCGGCGATCGGGATGGCGTGCGTGATGACCACCAGTTCCCCGGCATTTCCGCCGTTGCCGCGCTGTGCAGCGAGCAGGCCGGCGAGGGTCTCGGTGGTGGAGCCTGCGTCCAGGAGGATGCTTCCGGACGAATCCTCCGGGATGAGGGCCAGGGCGGCCTGGGCGATGCGGAGCTTCTCCGACGGGCGCTGGATGGCACGCTCGCCCACGCTTTCCTCGCGGGTGCTGAGCCGGTCCGTGGGGACGGCGCCGCCGTGCACCCGGCGCAGGCTGCCGGCGGATTCGAGGGCGGCGAGGTCCCGGCGGACGGTTTCGGTGGTGATGCTGAAGCGTTCGGCGAGGTCGGTGACGCTGACCCGGCCGAGCTCGGCGACGAGTCCGGAGATCAGTTGCTGGCGCTCCTCAGCGAACACATACCCTCCATTGCGTACTAGCAGGTTCCCGGCTGGTGACCACGATCACATGATGTGGAATTGCTTGACTCTATCTTTGTTCGTGTGGGTATGTCAATAAAAAACAACACAAACAAAGATCACCAGGCGCGGCTGGTGAAGGAGGCGTAACGCGCCCGTGATGTTGGCGGGCGTCGGCGGGTGGACCCCGCCGACGACGTTCCCTCCCAGTTGCTTCCCATTTCCCGGCCCGGCGCGCGCAACTTCCGCGGATTTCCGGGGTCTCGTCGGGGTGGGTCCATGAGCAACTGGGGGGGAATGTCGTATGCGCCCGGGAGTCCCGGTGCGCGACGCTTAGCGCGTGCTGGATTCCCGGACGATGAAGCGGCCGTCGATGCCGTGGCCGTCCCCCTTGGGGGTGCCACCGAGTTGCTCCACGAGGGCGGCGATCGCGGCGCGGGCAGTGGCTTCGGGCGCAAGGTCCATCGCGGTGATGGGCGGGGTGCTGTTGCGGGTCTGCTCCGAATCCGAGCCGGCCACCAGCAGGAAGTTGCCCGGCGTGGAGATCCCGGCTTCGGCCAGCCGCGCCTGCAGGCCCGCGGCGTGGCGGCCAGTGAGGCAGTACGCGGCGTCCGGCCGGTCGTCCATGGCCAGAATCTGCTCGCCGAGGACCCTGCCGCCGGCCAGGCCGCTGGTTTCGCCCTGCACTAGGACCACCGGTTCCTGCCCCCGCCCGGCGCACCATTCCCGGTAGCGCTTCTCGGTGATGATGTTCCAGTGGTTGCGGTCGGTCCCGACGGCGATCGCCACTTTCCGTGCCCCGTTCTCCACGAGGTGGTCGAGCACCTGGGTGGTGGTGCGGGCGGTGTCGGGTTCGATGAAGCTGCTGTAGGAGTCGCGCGCGGGATCCCGGCCGACCGTGAGGAAGGGGATTTCTTCGGCCAGCAGCAGGTCGATGACGGGATCGTTCTCCACCGGTTCGGTGATGATGAAGCCGTCGGCGGCCAAGGACACGCTGGGGGTTTCCGGCAGTGTGGGATCGCTCAGCAGCATCAGCCCGTACCCGTGCTCCAGTGCGCTCAGCGACGCGGCGCCGGCGAAGCGCACGAAGTAGTCCACGCCGTCGGGCAGGAAAGACTCCAGGGTGTCCAGCGGGCGCAACACCAGCGCGAGGACGCCCAGCCGGTTGTTCCGCAGCCCGCTTGCGACGGCGTGCGGCCGGTAATGCATCCGGCGGGCGATTTCGGCGATCCGGTTCCGGGTGGGGCCGGCCACGATTCCCTTGCCATTGAGGGCATGGGACACCGTGGTCACCGAGACGCCCGCTTCGCGTGCGACGTCCCGGATGGTGGTCCTGGTGCTCCGTGGGCTCATGGCCGGGTCCGCGTGGTCATGGAAACCAGAGTAAGCCCATGAACACTGGACTGAAAACGATTTGGGAAATCTTCTGCAATCTCTTGCCCAAACCGTTTTGGGTAACTAGCGTCACATTCCACATCCAGCCGATTGGGGCGGCGCACAACCATCTCGGGAGACTCAGTGAATAAGAAACTCATCGGCGCAGGGGCTGCAGGGCTCCTGCTGCTGCTTGCCGGATGCTCGAACGGCGGCAACGCCAAGGCACCGGAAACCCTCGATTCGAAGGACCTGCTCGTCACTACTCCGGCACCGACGGCGGAGTTGGACAGGATCGTCTGGAACAACAACTTCGGCGAACCGCCGTCGATCGATCCCATCAAGGCCGCCGACTATCCTGCCAGCGGCGTGGTGTCCAACCTCTGCGAAAGCCTGTTCCAGATCCAGCCGGACTTTTCCATCAAGCCGCACCTGGCCAAGAGCGTCACGAACACCGGCAACACCAGCTACGTGTACGAACTCCAGGACGGCGTCACTTTCTGGGACGGAAAGCCCATGACCGCGGACGACGTCGTGTTCAGCCTCAAGCGGCACCTGGACCCGAAGGAAATCAGCTACTGGGCCTCCAGCGTCACTGCCAACATCGCCTCCGTGGAGAAGACAGGGCCCAGCCAGGTCACCGTGAAGCTCAAAACGCCGGACGCCACCTTCAACAACCAGCTCGCCACCCCGGTGGGCGCCGTGGTGGAGAAGGCCCAGCGCGAAAAGGCGGGCGTGGACTACGGCAACCCCGGAACCGGAGTCATGTGCACCGGACCGTACTCGGTGGGCAACTGGAAGCAGGGCGCCTCGATCACCCTGGAGCGCTACGACGGCTACTGGAAGGCGGATAAGAAGGCCAAGACCAAGCAGGTCGAAATCCAGTTCATCACCGACCCCGCCTCCATCACCAACGCCCTGGCCACCGGCGCCGTGGACGGCAGCTACGACGTTCCGCTGAGCGCCGTGGGCCAGCTCTCCAAGTCCTCCACCGGCCAGCTCTTCCACGGCAAGTCCATGCAGAACATGGCCATCATCAGCACCGGAACCGGCACCCTGGGCGACCCCGCCGTGCGCAAAGCGCTCACCCTGGCCACCGACCGCGAAGCGATCGCCAGGACCGTCTATGAAGGAACCTCGACGGCGGCCCAATCCCTGGTGCCGGCCGGCGGCTGGGCCTACGGTGCCGACGTGTTCGAAGCGGCGCGGAAGAACCTGCCCGCCGTCACGCCCAACCTTGAGGAAGCCAAGAAGGCCATCAAGGACGCCAAGGTGGACCTGTCCAAACCCATCAAGATCGTCTACCCGATCGACCGCACGTTCTACGCGGACATCATTTCCGAGTTCGCCAACGCCGGCGCCAAGCTCGGCCTGAAGGTCGAACCCAGCGGCGTTCCCGGTGCCCAGTTCGGCGCCTTCTTCTCCGACCCCAAGGCCCGCGCCGGGGCCGACGCCTTCGTGACCACCAACTACATGAACGTGGCCGATCCGCTGATCCACCTGGCGGCGATCGCCGGTCCGGGCGGCATGCAGAATTACTCCGGCTTCTCGGACCCGAAGATCACCGAGCTGCTGGACAAGGCCCGCGCCACCAGCGGCGACGCCGAACGCGCCAAGCTCACGGTCGAAGCAGAAGCCCTGATCATGGACAAGGAACCCTGGCTGCCCGTGGTGGACAGCGCCACGCGCCTCTACATGAACAAGCGCGTCACGGGTGCCCCCGCGTCCTTCGTCTACCTCTACTACCCCTGGGCTGCCGAGCTCGGCGGCACCGGCGAATAGCCGTGAGATTCCTGATACGCCGCTTCCTGGCGCTTGGCGGGGTGCTGATCGCCTCCAGCATGATCGTGTTCTGCGCCCTCTACCTGGCCCCGGGAAGCCCGGAGCAGTTCCTGGTCCAGGGCCGCACCGTCAGCCCCGAGGTGCTGGACGCCATTCGGGCCCAGTACTCCCTCGACGATCCCCTTCCGGTGCGCTACTGGAACTGGCTCAGCGGGGTGTTCACCGGGGACATGGGCCGTTCACTGCTGACCCAGCAGGACGTCGGTGCCCTGCTCGCCAGCCGCATCCCCACCACCCTGTCCCTGGCCGCATACGCCGCTGCGCTGATCATCATCTGCGGCATCGGGCTGGGCATCGTGGCCGGCACCCGCGGCGGCGTGGCCGAGCGGATCGTGATCTTCGCGTCCAACCTGGGCATCGCTGTGCCCACGTTCTTCGCCGCGCTTGTCCTGATGTCCGTCTTCAGCGTGGGCCTGGGCTGGTTCCCGGTCTTCGGCGCCGGGGAGGGCGCCGTGGACCGGGTCTGGCACCTGACCCTGCCCGCCCTGGCACTGTCCCTGCCCTCCATCGCGGTCATCGCCCGGATCACCCGGACGGCGATCGTGGAGGAGAGCGAATCCGAACACGTTCTGATCGCCGTCGCCCGCGGGCTGCCCAGGCGCGTCATCCTGTGGCGGCACACGGTCCGCAACTCGCTGCTGCCGGTCACGACAGCGGTGGGCATGCACATCGCGGGCCTCGTCGCGGGCGCGTTCGTGGTGGAGTACGCCTTCACCCTGGACGGCACCGGCGCTCTGCTGGTCAACTCCGTGCAGCGCAAGGACTTCGCCGTGGTGCAGGCCATCGCGCTGATCATGGTGATCGCGTTCGGCGTGGTGAACCTGCTCGTGGACCTGCTCTACACCGTGATCGATCCCCGCGTCCGCCTGAAGAAAGGAGCGTGAGAGACATGGCTATCAAGGAAAAGGCGCCCGCGGCAGCTTTGGCCGCCCCCGCCGCCCCTAGCAACCGGCTGGCAGCCGCCCGCCGCCGTCTTGGCTGGACAGGCATGGCCTGCGTCGGCGTGGTCGGCGCCGTGGTGCTGGCCGCCGTCGTCGGGCAGTTCCTGGCACCCTACGACCCCACAGTGGGTTCGGTCACCCAGCGGCACCTCGGCTCGAGTGCCGAGCACCTGCTCGGCACCGACCAGGCCGGGCGCGACATCTTCTCCCGGCTGCTCGCCGGGGCCCGCACCAGCCTGCTGGGCCCGCTGATCGTGGTGGGCGCGACGGCGGTGGCCGGCTCCGCGCTGGCGCTCACCGCCGTCTGGTTCGGCGGCAAGGTGGACGCCTTCCTGGGCCGGGTGCTGGATGTCCTGTTCGCGTTCCCGAGCCTGCTGCTGGCGATCCTCGCCGTGGCGATCTTCGGCCCCGGGCTGGTCACGGCCTCCATCGCGTTGGCGATCGCCTACATCCCGTACAGCGCACGGGTGATCCGCAGCGTGGCCCTGCGCGAACGGAGCCTGCCGTACGTGAAGGCCGCGGAACTGCAGGGAATCAACGGCTTCACCATCACGGTGCGGCACATCCTGCCCAACGTCTGGACCCAGATCCTCACGGGTTCCACCATCAACTTCGGCTACGCGATCGTGGACCTGGCGGCGCTGTCCTTCCTGGGCCTGGGCATTCAACCGCCGGAAGCCGACTGGGGCCTGATGATTTCGAACGGCCAGGAGTCCCTGCAGCAGGGTTTCCCGGAGCAGAGCCTGTACGCGGGTCTGTGCATCGTGGTCACGGTGGCGGCCATGGCCTACATCGGCGAACGGCTGGGCGGTCGCGCTGCGGCGGGAAGGAGCAAGTCATGATTGCCATCGAGAACTTGGAACTCGGCATCAAGGACCCGGATTCGGGTGCGCTGAAGCCGGTGCTGAAGGGGGTTTCCCTGGAGCTCGGCCGCGGCGAGGCGATCGGCCTGGTGGGCGAATCCGGCAGCGGAAAGTCCATGACGCTGCGCTGCATCCTCGGGATCGGGCCGCGCAACGCGGTGGTCGGCGGCCGGATCATGTTCGACGGCGAGAACCTCCGTTCGCTGCCCACGGACAAGATGCGCCGGGTACGGGCCGGCCGGATCGCCCTGATCTCGCAGAACCCGCATGCGGCGCTCAACCCGGTGCTGCCGATCGAGACGTACCTCCTGGAGGGCATGCCGGAGCTCCGCGATGCCCGTGCCGCGCGGTTGCGGGCAGGGGAGCTGCTGGAGCAGGTGGGCATCCGCAGCGTGGACCGCGTGCTGAAGTCCTTCCCGCACCAGCTCTCCGGCGGCATGCTGCAGCGCGTGGTGATCGCCGGGGCGATTTCCGGCAAACCGGACCTCCTGCTCGCGGACGAACCCACCACCGCCCTGGATGTCACCACCCAGGCCGAGGTGGCGGCCATCCTCGACGAGAAGCGGCGGGACCTGGGCATGTCCATGATCTTCGTGACCCACGACCTGGACCTCGCCGCCGCCGTCACGGACCGGCTCGCGGTGATGCGGTACGGGGAGATTGTGGAAATCGGCACGCCGGAACAGATCCGCGACAACCCGCAGCACCCCTACACCCGGATGCTCATGAGCATCCGGCCCACGCTGGACGGTGTTCAAGCGGTTCCCGCGACGCAACCAGAGATCGGAAGCACCCTGTGAGCAGCAACATCATCGAGATCTCCGGACTCAACAAGACCTTCCGCGTGGGCGGAAAGCACGAACCCGTGCGGGCGCTCGACGACGTGTCCGTCACCGTCCGTGAAGGCAGTTGCCTGGCCGTTGTGGGTGAGTCCGGATCCGGCAAGACCACCCTGGCCCGCGTGCTGGTGGGTCTGGAAACGAAGGATTCCGGCGAGGTGAGGATCGCCGGATCCCCGGTGACGGCTTCGCTCCGGCGGCGCGAACAGCGGCGGCGGGCCCGCGCAGTGCAGATGGTCTTCCAGGACCCCAACGGCTCCCTCAACCGTCGGCTGCCGGTGGGCGCCGCCGTCGACGAGGTGCTCCGGGCGCATTTCCGGCTCAGCGCTGCCGAGCGGAGGGCGCGGGTTTCGGAGCTTTTCCGGAGCGTGGGGCTCACGGACGCGCATGCCCAGTCCCTGCCGGCGAACCTGTCCGGCGGGCAGAAGCAGCGCGTGGCCATCGCGCGGGCCTTCGCCGCCGAACCCCAGGTGATTGTCCTGGACGAAGCGGTGTCCGCACTGGACGTCTCGGTGCAGGCCCAGGTCCTGGACCTGCTCCACGAGCTGCGGCGGGACAAGGGGCTGAGCTACCTCTTCATCACCCACGACCTCTCCGTGGTCCGCACCATCGCCGACGATGTACTGGTGATGCGCCACGGCCAGGTCCTCGAACGCGGTTCCGTGGGCGATGTCCTGGACCGTCCGCGTTCCCCCTATACGAAACTCCTGCTGGAGTGCGCGCCGAAGCCGGGCTGGAAGCCCCGGCGCGGCGTGATTGACCACCTTAACTCAGAGATTGCGAGCTAGACGAAGCCTTATGAAGAATCCAACCATCCGCACCGTCATCGCCCTCGACAGCCCGGATCCTTACGAGCGCGGAAAGCAGCGCGGTGCCGCGCTGGGCGCGGAACTGCTCGGCGGCCTCGACACCTATTTCCGCTTGTTCCGCACGGTCGGACTCCGGGAGGCCACGGTGAGGTCCAACGCTGAGCGGCTGCTCGACGTCGTCGCCTCCTGGTCGCCGCGGCTCGCCGCGGAGATGAGCGGCACGGCAGACGGCGCCGGCGTCGAAACCTGGCAGATCGCGGCGCTGAACGGACGTACCGAAATCCTTTCCCAGGCGCTTGGCGCCAGGCCCGGCGAGTGCTCCACGATCGGGCGTGCGGGCAGCCACGTGTTTGGCGTGCAGACCTGGGACTGGCACGAGGAACTGGACCCGTACTGGCACCTGCAGTCCGTGGCCGGCCCGGCGCGGTCCTTCGTGGGACTCACCGAGCACGGCATGCTGGGCAAGATCGGCATGAACGACGCCGGGGTGTCGGTGTTCTTGAACATCCTCGGCCACCGCGACGACCGGCCCGCCGGCGTTCCGGTCCACCTCATCGCAGCCGAGGTCCTGGCCAACGCTTCGTCCGTGGCCGACGCCGTGGACATTGTGTGCTCCGCCGGCGCCACCACTTCAACCGCGCTGACCCTCATGGATGAGTCCTCCGCGGTGACGGCCGAGATCGGCCCGGGCGCGGCCGTGCTCATCCAGCCGGAGAACGGCACACTGGCGCACACCAACCACTTCCTGGACCCGGGGCTGGCGGCGGGGGAGAAACCCGGGCTCTACGACCCCGATTCCCAGCAGCGTCTTGCCCTGGTGCAGTCCCGGCTGGCTCTGCTTGACGGGCGCCCCTTGCCGGACAGCGTGGAGGAGATTGTGCCGTTCCTGTACTCCGGTCCCGGCGAGCCGGGCCTCTGCTGCATCCCGGCGCCCGACGCCGAGTTCGGCAGGCGCTGGGCCACGCTCGCCACCATCACCATGGAGAACCGCAAGCGGGAGATGCGCGTGGCGAACGGTACCCCGCTCGACGCCCAAGGCCAGGAGTGGCTGGCGCTGACGCCGCCGGTGGGGTGAGGGTTAGGCTGAGGAGCTATGGAAGACACAGGCAACGGAGATTCTTTGTCCTTGCGGGTCGGCGGACTCTCCCGTGAAGAACTCCTGAGCGCACTCGACTCGGCTGACGTCCTGCGCAATGCCCACGCTGAGGTCCTGTTCGAGAACGCGGCTTTTGACGACAGGACGGGGCAGGACGTTGTCATCGTCGAACGAACGGTAGCTGACCTGGGTTTGTCCGGTGGTGCGGTGCTGTCTGAGATCTTCTCGGCCGCGCTGAAGCAGGGGCTCCTGCTTTGCCCGCCTGACATGGGTCCGTACCTGCGCCTTGCTCTGCAAACCCAGACGGCTGCGCTCGACTCTTTAATGTCCTCGGGGCGGGCACCCCGGGGAGCTGTGACGGTTGCTTCGCTGCCCCTGAGCGACGATGACGAGTATCCGAAGGGCTTCTACCTTCGTGTTGTGGATGGGCGGTTGTGGCTGCGCGGCTACCGGTGCGATGACCAGCATGTGTGGTCTCCGGAGGATAGGTTCGCCTTTCGGCTCCCTGATTCAACCGGCGGGAACGGAGACGTGGTTGGACGGGACAGCACCACGCCAGGAGTAGAGAAGCCGTAGCCCGTAAGAGACGGCGGTCAGAAGGGTGGCGGGCCGGAGTCATGACCCGGCGACCACCTTTGGCGGCCCGTCAGTCCTTGGCCCGGGGCACCCGGCGCGGTGTCGGTCGCGGGTATGGGTGGGTGGTCGGTGTGTTTTCGGCCGGTGGGGCTGGTCCATTCGAGGACCCCGGCTCCGGTTTGCCGGAGTTTCCATCGTGAGTGGTGCTTGAGCATGTGGTGGCGCCGGCAGAGTCCGGCGAGGTTTCCGGTTTCGGTGGGTCCGCCCAGTGCGGCGTCGTGGGTGTGGTCCAGGTCAAGATCCCGGGCTTTGATTCCGCAGCCGGGGAAGCGGCATCTGGTGTCGCGGGCGGTGAGGAGGCGTTTGAGGTCTTCGCCGGGCCGGTACCTGTCGACAGCTAGGACGGCGCCGCTAATGGGATCCGTGAGGACCCTGGTCCAGGCGGCGGCCTGGCCGGCGAGAATGCTTGCGGTGGCGGGGTCGATGGGGTGGCGCCCGTCCAGCTCGGCGGGGACCTGTGAGGTCGCGGTGCCGGGGGCTGCGGCCCTGGCGGTGTTGCCTGATGTGTCGGTCCCGAAAGCTCTGCCAGCTGAGCCATTGGACGTCGCGGCGCCTTCCTGGCCGATCAGGGTCAGCACGGGGACGGTGACGTCCACCCGGGCGGTGATGGCTGCGAGGAGACTGTCCGGGGTGTCGTGGCCGGCGGGAGCGCCGCGGAGCAGCAGATCCGCGAGGAGGTCGGCGCGGAGCTGGTCTATGGTGAGCTGATCGGTGGTGGGCTGGTCGGTGCTGCGTTGATCGGCGGTGCGTTGATCGGTGCTGCGCTGGTCCAAGCTGCCGGCAGCTCCGGTGGGCCGGCCGGATGCTGCTGTTGCCTGTTCTCGCGCCAGGTCCGCGTGGGTCTTGGCCATTTGGGTGAGGCGGTCGTGGATGCCGTAGGCCACGGCTGCGGGCAGGACGGCGGCAAGTTCAGCCATGCCGTCCGGCAGCGGTGTGATCCACACACGGCGTTCCTCTCGGGCGCGTTCATGCCGGATGTTCAAGGGTTCGGGCTGGGCTTTCTCGGCTTCGCGGACGGCCAGGCGCCGCACCCGCCCGGGAGCCTGCCGTTCGGCGCAGGCCACCACGACGGCCTCGTACGAGGACAAGGCAGCAGGGTCTTCCAGAGCGCTTCCGGCGTCCTGGATCACCCGGGCGTGGGCCAGGCTGATCCGGCCGTGCGCGAGGGCTCCGAACGTCAAAGGGAAACGGTCCAGGAGTTCGACGGCCTGGCCCAGCTGCCGTTGGATGGTGCGGTCGTTGGTGCGGGTCGCCGTGGCGATCTCGGCCGCCACAGCACGCTGTGCCAGCTCCGCCGCGTCCCACCGAGCGGCGGCGTTGAGACCCGGCCGCACGCCGTCGTCGTGGATGTCCTCATCGGCCAGCACGTCCGCGACGCGGGACGCGAGGGCAAGTGTGTACTCCCGCAAGGCCTGCAACCCGGCGATCGCCGACTCCACGGACTGCAAGGTAGAGACCAGTCCATCAAGCACCAGCAAGGGATCGGTCACCGCATCGGTTTGCGGTGCCCTTCCGTCCGGACTGGTGGTGACCTCCATGAATCCATCACATCACCAGGCTCTGACATTTTTAGCGGGCGTTGATGCTCGGGCTGGGCGAGCGTTCGACGCCGGTGCCGCCGCCTCCGGACGCAGGCCGGTGCCGCCCGCCTCCGGACGCAGGCCAAGCGAGCCGCCGTCGTCGCGCCTTAAACCACAATCCGCCGCCCCGAGGCGTCCAAGCGAATGCCAAGGTGCTTCGGGGTGCGCAGCACGATCGAGCGGTCCACGATCTCGGCGAACGGCAGGCGCTCGCCGAGATGCCGCTCCAGGAGGGTGATGTCTTCGATGCGGCGCAGCCATACCGCCACCACCAGCGAATAGTTGCCCACCGTGGTGGTGACCAGACGGACCTCGTCCAGGCCCACCAGCTTCCCGGCCACGGAACCCACGTGGGTTGCCGGGACCCGCATGAAGAACCACACGTACACCGGCCAACCCGAATACGGCCGGGCCACCTCCAGGCGGATAACCACGCGCTGCTGGGCAAGCACGGTGCTGAGAGCGCTCCGGGTCCGCGCCTGGCTGATGCCTAGTTCGCCGGAAATCCTGGACATGGAGGCGCGGGCGTCCTCACGCATTATCCGGAGCAGGGCACCCTCGACGTCCGCAGGAACCCGGGACAGGACCTCCTTCGGCGCCGGTACGTCCCGTTCCAGCGTCCGTACCTCGCCCTGGCTGAGTGAGCGCAGCCGCCAGACCTGGGCGTCCGCCACTACCTGGATGGACCGGTGCGTACGCATGCTGCGGATGCCTTCCACGGCAGAGAGCCGGTCCAGCACGTAGCGGGAAAGTTCGGCGTCGTCGGAGCACATCAGGGTGACGATCATGTCCCGGCCGCCGGCTGTCAGGTCGATAGTCAAGACTTCCGGATCGCCCGCCAATTGCTCGGCCACCGGGGACATACTGGCGGGCGAGCATTCGATCTCCAGGATTGCCGTGACGACGTCGGTGCCTCGCCCCGTGTAGCAACCCATCCACGCCAGCCCCTGCGCCTGCAGTTGCTCCCACCGCCGGGCGAGCGTGACCGGGTCCGCGCCAACCACTGGAGCCAGCGCAGTCCACGGTGCGCGGGGCCTGACCTGCAGTGCGTGAAGAAGCCGCAGATCGCGCTCATCGAAAACAAGATCCTGCATTCTTCGGCCAACTTTCCTTAATTCCCTGCAATTCTAAGGCCGTGTGATGAGCGTTATATAGCTTTGAAGCCCGTTCGGTTCCATCACTCCCCAGCAAGGAATCCCAATGACTTCATCAACCCTCCTCGCCGCACCCCAGCGCACCAGAGGTTCCCTGGCATGGCTGTGGCCGATCGGCGGGCTCGCGCTGCTCCTGGCGACGCTGAGCCAGCTTGTCGGTCCGCTGGTCATTCCCGTGGGTTTCGCAGCAATCACCATCCTGCCGATGGTGTGGGGCATCCTGGCCGGCGGCATCGTGTCATCGCAGAAGATCCGCCCGCTGCCCAGGAGGTTCCAGTCTGCGGCCGGGGCGCTGATGGGCGTTTCAGTCCTCATCCTGGTGGGGAGCCTGGCCTTCACCATCGGCCCGAACATCCCGCTGCTCTTCCGCGCCGGACCCGCCCTGCTGCTCCAGGAAGCCGGCCATCTGCTGGGCACCCTCATCCTTGCGCTGCCGCTGGCCGTGCTCCTGAAGATGGGTCCCGCCACCATCGGCGCCACCTTCTCCATTGACCGCGAGGGTTCCTTCGCCATGGTCAGCGAGAAGTACGGCACCGACTCCCACCCGTACCGCGGCGTGCTGTCGATGTACGTCTTCGGCACCATTTTCGGCGCGGTCTTCATCTCCCTGCTGGCCTCCGTGACCGCCTCCCTCGGCCTCTTCGACCCGCTCGCCCTGGCCATGGGCGCCGGTGTCGGCTCCGGCTCCATGATGGCCGCCGGTGCCGCGAGCGTCGCGGCACAGTTCCCGGAACTGAAGGACCAGATTTTCGCCGTCGCCGGCACCTCGAACATCATCACCAGCCTGCTGGGCGTCTACGTGGGCATCTGGATCGCCCTTCCCCTCGCGGACAAGATCTACAACAGCCTCATCCGCCGCTTCCCGCACCTGGCGACCGCTTCCGACGCCGTTCCCGCCGCGGGTGCCGCGACCGCCGCAGCTGCCGCGACCGCCGCAGGTGCCACGACCACCACCGCCGCAGCTGCCGTTCCCGCCGCAAGTGCCGCGTCCACTGCCGAGCTCGAATCTGCGGCCGCTGAATCCGCGGCTGCCGAAGACGCCTCCGACGACGCCACCGGGAATCGCGGGCCAGTCCGGGTCCCGCTGTACATCGCGATGCCGGTCCTCACGGTGATCGGCATCTTCATCGCCTCGATCGCAGCCGGCGGTTTCTCGTGGAATATCCTGGGCGGCTATCTCATTATCGATGCGCTGCTGCTGGCGGGCCTGGGCCTGTCCCGGCTGTGCCGCGGCAAGGTGCCCAGCATGGTCTTCATCATCACCCTGGGCGCGCTGGCCTCCAGCCCCGTCTCGCCGTTCGCCAAGGCCCTGATCACCATGGTCACCAGCGTCAACTTCCTGTCCATCTGCACCGTGGTGCTCACCGTGGCCGGCCTGAGCCTCGGCAAGGACATCCCGCTGCTGCGCCGCATCGGCTGGCGGATCGTTCCGGTGGGCCTGGTCGCCATCGCCTCCTCGTACCTCTTCTCAGTGGTTATCGCCCAGTTCACGCTCGGCCTCGGCGCGCACTGACGCAGCCACCGCCACAGCCACCAAAACCAAACCGAAAGGCCACCATGCCCAGCCAAGCCACCGCCGTCGACGTCGACACCCTCAAGAAGGCAGCCTCCGGCACCATCGCCGCCTGGGAAGACCGGCTCCGCGAAGTCAGCCGCATCATCCACGGCAACCCGGAACTGGCCTTCGAGGAGCGGCTCGCCGCGGAAACCCTTGCGACAGTCGCCGAGGAAGCCGGCTTCGCCGTCGAACGCAACGCCTACGGCATGGAGACCTGCTTCGAGGCGGTGCGCGGCAGCGGCGAGTTCACCGTGGTGATCTGTGCCGAGTACGACGCCCTGCCGGAGATCGGCCACGCCTGCGGCCACAACATCATCGCGACGGCGGGACTCGGCGCCGCGCTCGCGCTCGGCGACGTCGCCGACGAGCTAGGCCTGCGCGTGGTCCTCCTGGGCACCCCGGCGGAGGAGCACGGCGGCGGCAAGGCGCTGCTGCTCGAGGCCGGCGCCTGGGAGCAGGCAACCGTGTCCATGATGGTGCACGGCGCCACCGGCGAGGACCTCAGCTGTTCGGTCACCCGTACCCAGGCCGTGGACCGCTTCGCCGTCACCTTCATTGGCCGCGCCGCCCATGCGGCTGCGGCTCCGGACAAGGCCATCAACGCCGGCGACGCCGCCACCATCTCCCTCGTCGCGATCGGCCTGCTCCGTCAGCAGCTCGCCGACGGTATCCGCCTGAACGCCTTCGTGGAGCGCGGCGGCGAGGTCACCAACATCATCCCGGCCCGCACGGTGGTCAGCGCCGAGGTCCGCGCTCACGACCTGAAGACCCTCGAGGACGTCAAGGAACGCATGCTCAACTGCTTCGCCGGCGGCGCCCTGGCGAGCGGCTGCACCTGGGACCTCGCCCCCACCGAGCCGCGCTACGAGAACCTCGTCCAGAACACCCTGCTCGCCGAGGCTTGGGACCGGAACCTGACCGCCCTGGGCCGGACGGTTGTGCAGACCAGCCGCCTGGGCGGCGGCTCCACGGACATGGGCAACGTGTCCCACGCCGTGCCGTCCATCCACCCGATGATCTCCGTGCTGGGCGCCAACGGCGTTCCGCACACCGCCGAATTCGCCGCCGACGCCGGATCCCCCGCGGGCGAGCAGGCCGCCCTTGACGGCGCGCTCGGCATGGCCTGGACCACGATCGACACCGTCACCAACCCCGACGCCCGCGACGCCCTGCTCGCGCTGCAGGACGCCCGCCTTCCCGGCGCCACCCGCAGCCCGGCGCTCGGGTGAGGAACAGCAACAGGCCTCAGGCCGCCGTCGGAAATTGACTCCCGACGGCGGCCTGCCGCGTTGCGTGCCCCGCTAGGCTTTTCCCCATGGATACGGTCCTCTGGTCCAAGCCTGAGAACGAGCGGGCGGGAACGCCCCTGTTGGTGATGATGCACGGCTACGGCACGGACGAGCACCGCATGGCCAAGCTCTTCCCGGAGCTGCCGGAGGAGTTCACTTGCGCCGCGCTGCGCGGTCCCATGGTGATCGGCGACGACTACGGCTGGTTCCTGCTGGACTACTTCCTGGCCAACGACTTCGCCGACGTCATCACGGCCGCCAACAAGGTGTTCGCCTGGATCGACTCGGTGAAGGGCAACCACAGCAGCGTGAGCCTCCTGGGCTACTCGCAGGGCATGGCCATGGCCAGCACGCTGTTGCGGCTGCGGCCGGGCGGCTTCAAAGCGACGGTGGGACTGTCCGGTTTCGTGCTGGACAACGAGCTCCTGTCACTCAGCGAATCCTTCGAAACCCGGCCGCCCTTCTTCTGGGGCCGGGACAAAGCGGACCCCGTAATCAACGAGGATGCCGTGGAATACACCGCAGACTGGCTGGAGCGGCACACCGCCCTCACCGCCCGCACGTATCCCGGAATGGGCCACCGGATCGAGGCCATGGAACTGGCCGATGTGGGCACCTTCCTGCGCCACTATGTCCTGCGCTGACCGGAGCTGCCGCCTGCGCTGAGGTGAGCCCCGCGTAACACTGGCGACGCGTTTGTGCTGCCCTTGATGGACAAAATTGTAAGCGCTTACAATCGCTCGGTGCGGTGAGTCGCCGCACCGTTGAACAAGCGTCGAACAAGCATGGAAAGGGTTGAGGCCGTGTTGCATGGTTAGTGCCCAGCGCGCCACCATCCAGGACGTTGCTGTCCTCTCGGGGTTGTCCATTTGCACCGTTTCCCGGGCCCTGCGCAATCTGCCCAATGTGTCCGAACGGGCCCACCGCAAAGTTGCCGAGGCGGCCGAAAAACTTGGCTACAAAGCATCGTCCGCCGCCGCACGGCTGGCCGGCGGAAGCACGGGCTCGGTTGCCATCATCGCCCCCACGGCCACGGCCTGGTTCTTCGCCCAGGCAGTGGAATCCGCCGAGGAAGTATTCGCCGACGGCGGGCACGACACCGTGCTGCTCAGCCTCCGCAACAGCGCGGAGGTCCGGAACCGCGTGTTCGCCGACCTCGCCGCCCTGCGCCAGCGGGTGGACGGGGTGCTGCTGCTGAACGTCGACCTCGATGCTGATGAGATCGACGCCCTGGCCGGATCCGGCCTCGCGGTCGCGAGCGTTGGAATGACCGGGGTCCCTTGGGATAACGTGGGAATCGACGACGAACACGCCGCCTGGCAGGCCACCTCCCACCTGCTGGAGCTCGGCCACTGGGACCTGGCGGTCCTTTCAGGCCGGGAACTGGGCGGGCATTCGGTCCGCACCAGCAACAACCGCTTGGACGGGTTCAGCCGTGCCCTGGCCGAACACGACCTCACCGTCCACCCGGACCTCGTCGTCAACGCCGGCTCCTCCATCGAAGGCGGACGGCGGGCCATGACCGAACTCATCGCGCACCGCGGGCTGCCGACAGCCCTTTTCGCCGACTGCGACGAAACCGCCTTCGGAGCACTGAAGGCCCTGCGCGAGCACGGCCTGGGCGCCCCGAAGGACGTGTCCGTGATCGGGATCGATGACCACCCCATGAGCTGGTTCCTCGGCCTGAGCACGGTAGCGCAGCCCGTGGCGGACCAGGGCGCCTTCGCGGCGAACCTGCTCTGCGAACGCCTGCAGAACCCGGAGCAGGACCACCTGCCCACCAGCCATTTCCTCGACACGAAACTCATCGAACGCAAGACCACCCGCCGCAACCGCCGAACGGAGAAACCATGACTGAACCCCGCGCCGCCCTGAGCTCCGCCTGGACGGGTGCCTCTGCCCTGCTGTTCGACCTTGACGGCGTGCTGACGCCCACCGCCGTAGTGCACGAACAGGCCTGGCAGGAACTCTTCGACGGGTACCTCACCGCGGCCGGCCACCCGGATGGCTACCGGGAGAGCGACTACTTCGACTTCATCGACGGAAAGCCGCGCTTCAACGGCGTCCGGGACTTCCTGGCCTCCCGCGGAATCACCCTCCCCGAAGGCCCCACGGACGACGCCCCGGACAGCCCCACCGTGCAGGGCCTTGGCAACCGCAAGAACCTGATCTTCAATGAAATTGTGTCCACACGCGGGGTGGAGCCATACGCCGGCTCCGTCCGTTTCATCCACGCCGCGCTGGAGCGCGGACTGAAGCTCGCCGTCGTCTCCTCCTCCCGGAACGCGCCCGCGGTACTCAAGGCTGCCGGGCTGGACGGCTACTTCCCGGTGGTGGTCGACGGCCAGGTGGCGGCCGCCGTCGGGCTCCCCGGCAAGCCCGATCCGGCCACCTTCGACTACGCCGCACAGCTGCTGGAGGTACCGGCGGCCGAATGCGTCGTGGTGGAGGACGCGGTGTCCGGCGTGCAGGCCGGCAGCGCCGGCAACTTCAAGGCGGTGATCGGCGTGGACCGCGGTGCGGGCCGCCAGACCCTCCTCGACGCCGGGGCCACCCTTGTGGTGGACGACCTCGGCGACCTCCTCTGATTCCCCCAAGAAACTCCGAACTCCCCAAACCCCAACTTCTTTTTCGAAAAGGCACACTGCCATGGCACTCATCAGCTCCGACCGGCTGCGCTTCCCCTGCGAGCCGTGGAAGCTCGTGGAATCTGTCCACGTTCCCGGCGACGCCGGCACCCTTGAAACCCTGTTCAGCCTCGGCAACGGCCACCTCGGCATCCGCGGCGGGCACTGGGCGCCCTCGGACACCGACCTCCCCGGCACCTTCATCAACGGCTTCCACGAAATCTGGGACATCAAGCACGCCGAAAACGCCTACGGATTTGCCCGTACCGGGCAGCGGATCGTGTACGTTCCGGATGCCAACAACTTCACGGTAATGGTCGACGGCGAGCAGCTGTCCCTGGCCGAGTCCGCCGTCCGCGACTACCGCCGCAGCCTGGACTTCGCCACCGGCGTGTACGAATGCGCCGTCACCTGGGAATGCCGCTCCGGCGCCATTGTCACCACCGTCGAACGGCGCGTGGTGGGCTTTGACTCCCGCGGCTGCCTGGGCATCGAGTTCAGCCTAAGCTCTGACCGTCACGCCTCGGTGGACATCACCTCCTCGGTGCTCAACCGGCAGGACCAGCCGGTGGAGGACCACTCGGCCCACGACCCCCGGCGCTCGGGCCGGCACGCCGGCCGGGTGCTCCGTCCGCTGCACCTTCAGGGCGCCGACGGCTCGCTCCGCCTCGCCTGGGAAACCGCGGAGTCCCGGCAGCGCATCGGCGTCGCCGTGGACCACTGGATCTCCCTCGAAGGCCAGCCCTTTGAGACCGTTGTGGGGGAGGACGAGTCGACCGTCCGTTACGTCATGGCAGTGAACGACGGCGAGACCTTCCGTCTCGAGAAGACCGTCAGTTACGTGGTCAGTGCAGTGGAGGACACTGTGGATGACCCCGGCGAAGCGCTCGCCGCAGAGGCTGAACTG
This sequence comes from Arthrobacter cupressi, assembly GCF_900099975.1. GTDB lineage: Bacteria > Actinomycetota > Actinomycetes > Actinomycetales > Micrococcaceae > Arthrobacter > Arthrobacter cupressi. The sequence goes on along the minus strand of NZ_FNEI01000004.1, from coordinate 146,279 downwards.
CGCCTGGTTGCGTTCGACGCCCTGTTGGCCGAAAGCGCCGCGCACTACCGCGACTACTGGGCCACGGCGGACATCGTGATCGGCGGGCAGACCGAAATGCAGCAGGCTGTGCGCTGGAACCTGTTCCAGCTGGCCCAAGCCACCGCACGGGCCGGCGTCGCGGGCATCCCGGCGAAGGGGGTGAGCGGTTCGGGCTACGAAGGGCACTACTTCTGGGACCAGGAAATCTACCTGCTGCCCTACCTCACGTACACGAACCCCGGCGCGGCCCGCCAGGTCCTCGAGTCACGGCACGCCATGCTGCCCGACGCCCGGGTCCGGGCGAAGGAGCTCAGCGTGGAAGGCGCGCTGTTCCCGTGGCGTACCATCAACGGCCTCGAAGCCAGCGCCTACTACGCCGCCGGCACGGCCCAGTTCCACATCGCCGCGGCCATCGCCTTCGCCGCCAACCGGTACCAATGGGCCAGTGCGGACGCCGCTTTCAACAATGAGATCGGTGCCGAACTGCTGATCGAAACGGCCCGGATGTGGGCGTCGTTGGGCTTCTTCGGCAAGGACGGCATGTTCCATATCCACGGCGTTACGGGCCCGGACGAGTACACGGCCGTGGTCAACGACAACCTCTACACCAACGTCATGGCCCGCTTTAACCTGCGGGCCGCGTCTGAACTGGACCACCCGGCCGCGCCGCAGAGCGAGCAGATCATCTGGCGGCAGGCCGCCGAGCGGATGGCCTTGCCCTACGACCCGCACATGGAGGTCCACTCCCAGGACAACGACTTCATGACGCTGGAGCCGTGGGACTGGAACACGCCGCGCTCGAAGTACCCGCTGCTGCTGAACTTCCACCCGCTGGTGATCTACCGCCACCAGGTGCTCAAGCAGGCGGACACGGTGCTCGCCATGTTCCTGCAGTGGCAGGACTTCAGTGCCGTGGAGAAGCAGCGCGCCTTCGACTTCTACGACCCCATCACCACCGGCGACTCCACGCTGTCCGCCTGTGTGCAGGGCATCATGGCGGCCGAGGTGGGCTACTCCGATGTGGCGTTGAAGCACTTCACCGAGGCGCTGTTCATCGACTTGGACAACACCCACGCCAACACGGTGGACGGCGTGCACATCGCCTCGACGGGCGGCATCTGGAGTTCCCTCGTGTCCGGTTTCGCCGGCATGCGGGACCAAGGGGAGACCCTGCACTTCGATCCCCGCCTGCCCGGCGAATGGGAGAGCCTGTCCTTCCGCCTGCGGCTCCGCGGCCAGGTGCTGGAAGTCGAACTGCGGCCGGGAAGCATCGCCCTCTCCGCCAGTGGCACCGGCCTTGAGGTGAGCATCCGCGGCCAGCGCGTCGTCGTCGGGCCGGAAACGGTCACGGTGCCGCTCAACGCGGTTCCCGTTCCGGCGCCGTCGATCTTCCCGAGCATGTTCCCGACCGCGGGCGTACCGGTGGTCGGAACGCTGGAAGGCTAGGTCTCCGTTCATCGATTGCTGCGTAACTGTCGTTTTGCAGGTTCAGAACGACAGTTACGCAGCAATGGACGGGGCAGATCAGCGTCCGCGGCAGGAAAGGCAGCTGGCTCCGCGTCCAGTGGGTGTTCGATCTCGTCCGTCAGCATGCGCGCCGCGAACAGGGCCACGACCGACATCAGCGGGCACACCACCCCGGCGGCCAGGAAGATCAGCCAGATCGGCACCACCTGCGCGAGGGGTCCGGAGAGGGCCATGGACACCGGCATCAGCGCCAGCGATACGAAGAAGTCGAGGCTCGAGACGCGCCCCAGCAGGTGCGGCGGGACCCGGCGCTGCAGCAGCGTGCCCCAGATGACCATGCCCACGCTGCCGGTGGCGCCGAAGATGAACAGCGCGGCGGCCAGTACCCAGAAGTTGTCCATGATCCCGACGGCGGCCAGCGGCAGGCTGCCGAGCCCCCAGGAGGCGAGCATCACCGTGAGGTAGCGCCGGGGCAGCTTGAACGAGGCCGTCGCCAGCGAGGCGATCGCGCCGCCCACCCCCATCACGGCCAGCAGGAACCCGAACATCCGCGAATCGCCGTGGAGCTGGTCGCGCACCACGAACGGGATCAATACCTCGATCGGGCCGATGATGAACAGCACCGACAGGCAGGCCCAGATCAGGGTCCAGAGCAGCCAGGGAGTCCGGAGGGTGTAGCTGACGCCCTCGCGCAGGTCGAGCAGGAAGGACCGGACGGCGCCGCCGGGTCCACGCTGCGTAGCAGGCGACGAATCCCCAGTCCCGTTGGCCGGCACGTCCAGGGCATGCCGGCCCAGGAAGTTCAGCACGATGAACGCCGACAAGTGGCACAGGGACACTCCGGTCACGGCCCACGGCGGCGAGAACGAGGCCACCAGCACGCCGGCCACCGCGGGACCGGCCGCCTGCTGCAGGATGGGCCGCATGGTTCCCTCCATGCCGTTGGCGGCGAGCAGGTCCTCGGCGGGGAGGATCCGCGGCAGGATCGCCGAATACGCCGGGAAGAAGAATGCCGCGCCCACGCCCAGCACGAACGCGCCGGCCGTGAGATGCCACAGCTGAAGCAGCCCGGTCATTGAGAGCAGGCTGATTGTGCCGATTACCAGGAGGTTGGCGCCTTCGACGGCGATGATGAGCAACCGCTGCGGCACCCGGTCCGCGGCGATCCCGCCGGCCAGGACGAAGGCCACCAGCCCGACCGCTGCGGCTGTCGCTACCAGGGACAGCTCCAGCGGCCCGCCGCCGAGCTGGATCACCTGGTACACCATGGCCACGGCCCACATGCCGGAGCCGAAGATGGATATGGCCAGGGCAGTGATCAGCACGCGGTATTCGCGGTGTGCAAAGGGTCGGAGGGCTCGCGGGGCAGCCATCAGCCCAGCCTACCGCCGGACCCGCCCCGTTTCGACGGCCCGCCGTTTCGATGGGAACTAGTGCCGGCGCGGGGACTTCAGCCCGGTCTCCAGTTTGCTGCGGACCTCGCGTTTCACGCGCGAGGCGAGATCGGCGTCGTGCGCTTCGATGAAGGTGCGCACAGCGCCCGGATCCCACGGCACCAGGGAACGCAGCGCCCAGCTGAGCCCCTTAACCACGGTGTCGTCCCGGTCGTGCATGAGGAGTACGACGACGGCGAGCGTCCGGTCGCGGTCGCCGGTTCCCCAGCGGGAGCGGGTGTTGAGGACAGTGGTTGAGACGAGCGCCAGGCGCCGCCACCAGCGGTTGCCGCTCCGCGCCCAGTCGGCAATGTCGGCGTCGCTGATGAGCCCTTCACGCCAGGCCGGGCCGGCGAGGATGGTGCCGAAGGCGTCGGCCTGGCCCCAGGACGCGATCTCGGACCCGAGTTCCTGCAAACGATTAGCGGTCAAGGAGTGGAACGCGGAGTCGTGCGCGTTGATCAATTCCCAGCCCAGCCAGTCATAGCCTGCCGCCCGGAGACCGTCGGCGAGCTCGAAGACGACGGCGGAGTCCGCCGTCGCGATCTGGGCTGAAAACCTGCGCCGAAGGGCACGGAGGCTGTGGGCATCGGCCTTCTCCAACGCGTGCACTTCGTCGAGTACACGCTCCAAAAGATGCCCCGGTCTGGCGTCCCCCGGAGCCCCAGCAGCCAAGCGTGGAGCCACGCTTACATTTTAGGATTCCGGGGGAATTTGGGCTATTGGCCGGCGGCCTCGTCTTCGTCCGGACCTTCGGCGGGATCCTGGCTGTGGAGCCCGGTGTCGTGCGGAACCCAACCCTCGGTTTCGCCTTCGGCGGGTGCGTCGCTGTGGTGCCTGACGTCGTTCAGATTGCTGTTCTTCTTCATTCCGGATACTTCCTGTCCTGGCTTGGACCGGTCCCTGTGAACGGTTCCCAGTCTACGCCGGAGGGATACGCTTAGGCGGAACGCACGAATCCTTTCCAAGGCGGAGGTGAGCATGGCAAAGCGCCCCAACCCGGCAGCGAAGATTGCGCAGGAGACGGTCCACAACGCGATGTTCGACGAGCACGGCAATCCCAAGCCCGGCGTCCACAGCGTGCTCCTGCGCGCGGTGGAGGTGCAGCGGCCGCTGGTCCTTGCCAATCTCCGGCGCCTGCGCCGCCGCCACCCGCACGCCTCGGCCGCGCAGCTGGCCGCCAAACTGGAGCGCGACTACCTGCTCGCCGTCACCGGCGGGGGAGCCGCGGTGGGTGCCACCGCCGTCGTGCCCGGGCTGGGAACGGCGGCCTCGCTGGGGCTGTCCGGGCTGGCCACCGTCGGTTTCCTGGAGGCGACGGCCCTGTATGCGGCGTCGCTCGCCGAGCTGCACGGCATCCACCTGACCGATCCGGACCGCGCCCGCACCATGGTCATGGCGATCATGCTCGGCGAAGAAGGAACGGCCCTGCTCGGCGCGCTCAGCGGACAAAGCCGGGGCCGCGGCAAGGGCGTCACCCAGGCCTGGGGGAAAACGCTCGGCAAGAAGATTCCCGGCAGCAGCTTCGGCCTGGTCAAGGACGCCATCCAGCGTGCCTTCCTCCGCAACCTCCTCAAGCGCCAGGGCACCGCGTTCCTGGGCCGGGCATTGCCCTTTGGGGTGGGTGCCGTGGTGGGCGGCGGCGGGAACCTGATGATGGGCCGGGCCGTGGTGGCTTCGGCCAAGCACGCCTTCGGGCCGCTGCCGGATACGATTCCCGGAGAACTGCTCGCAGACACACCACCGGGCAACAACGCCCTGACGGAAGGAAACCATGGACCTGAACGCTGACCTCGGGGAGGGCCTCGGCTCCTGGACCATGGGCGACGACGCCGCGATGTTCCGGCTCGTCAGCAGCGCCAACGTGGCGTGCGGCTTCCACGCCGGGGACCCGGTGACCATGCTGGACAGCTGCCGCGCGGCGTTCGAACTGGATGTCCGGGTGGGCGCCCACGTGGGTTACCGGGACCTGCACGGCTTCGGCCGGCGCAGCATGGAGATGTCTTTCGACGAGCTCTACGGCGATGTGCTCTACCAGCTGGGAGCGCTCGACGGGATCGCCCACGCCGTGGGCGCCTCGGTGGACTATGTGAAGCCGCACGGTGCGCTCTACAACCGGATCGTGCACGACACCGACCAGGCCGAAGCCGTGGTGGCCGCCATCCAGGCCTACGATCCCGGCCTGCCCGTGCTCGGCCTGCCGGGCTCGGCGTTCCTGCGGCTCGCCGGCGAGGTGGGCCACCCCGTGTTCCACGAGGCCTTCGTGGACCGCGGCTACCTGCCGGACGGCACCTTGGTGCCGCGCTCACAGGACGGTGCCGTGGTGCACGACGCCGGCGCGGTGGTTGAGCGGGCAGTGCGCCTGGCGACCCGCGGCGAACTGGAGGCTGTGGACGGTTCCGTGGTCCGTGTCAGGGCCGATTCCCTGTGTATTCACGGCGACACCCCGGGTGCTGTGGAACTCGCGGCCGCCGTTCGCAAGGGACTTGAAGATGCCGGTGTGGAGATCGCGCCGTTCGCCTAGGAGTCAGTAATCCTCGGCTTACCTTCTGTGGAGTCGCGCCGCGGCGAAGCCGGCGTCGAGGTCCCGCATGAGCGCATCCCATGCTTCCGGGGTGTTCGCCCGGAGCTGCGCGGGTGCCGGCCACTGGGGGAAGACTGTCTGGAAGCGTAGACCCCCGAGGGGCAGCTGGGCGGTGAAAGGCCTGGGGCTGCGGCGTTTCACGCTAGTTCGCCACCATTGAAAGCCAGGGCGTCCACACGGTGGCGCGGGGCCGCGTCGGATCCATGTCCAAACCTCGGCTCCCGGGCGGGGAACCCATCGCTTGGGCCGAGTCCCTCGCGCGCGAGGTCGTAGAGCAACTGGTGGTAGCCCGACAGCGCCAGGGGAGGCACCTGATGGAAGGAAGGAAGGGTCGCATAGGGATGGTCAACCCGGAACAAGGCGAGGAGCGCCCTGTCTTCCTGCGCATCGTTCAGTGTCCGGTAGGCGCCGACCGGGCAGGCTGCCGTAAGCGCCTGCGCATAGAGGCTGAGGCGGTCCACCGGGGTGGTATTGCCTGCTTGACGCCATATGTGGACGAGTTCCGTGCTTTCCAGCATGACCGTGACTCCTTGCTGGCTATCGAGGTGGTACGGGCCCCCGAACCCGCCTTCTGATACACTTAACCTTAGAACTCTAATTTTAGATGTCAATAGACATACAAGGTTAGATGTCAAAGTTTTGAACGCTGCTGGATCGTTTCAAGGGGGTGGCCATGTCCAGTTGGAGAGAGCGACTAGCGTTCGCGCCGTTGGAGACAGCCGAGCGTGGTGAGGAGATCGCACTTCGACTCCGTCATTCGATCGAGCTGGGCGTACTCGAAGATGGCGCCCAGCTCCCCAGCGAAAGCGAACTCGCGGCAAGGATGCGGGTCTCCACGATGACCCTGCGAACCGCCCTCGCCGAGCTTCGTCACTTGGGACTTGTGGAAACACGACGCGGCAAGGGCGGCGGCAGCTTCGTGCGGGCGAACACCGGAGACATCGCCAAAGCCCAGCGGGACACTCTTGCCGCGTACTCCCTCGAGGATCTACGCGACATCCGCGAATACCGTGCCGTTCTGGCCGGTTCAGCCGCGGCGGTGGCGGCCGGCCGGTCGCAGCAGGTCCCTATCGGACGACTCGCTTCGATGGCGGCGATGATCGGGACGGCGAAGACACCAGCTGAAATGATGCGGGCGGATAGTCAGTTCCACGTAGAGCTTGCGGCCACGTCAGGATCCGTCCTGTTCACCCGTCAGGAGATGGCAATGCAAGCCGAGGTCGGGGCGTTGGTGTGGGCCGGGGCTTCCGACCGCCGACGCGCTGCGGCCAAAGAGCACGCGATGATCGTGGACGCAATACGGGCCGCGGACGCCGCTCGAGCCCGGCTCCTCGCCGAGGAGCATGTTCGCCGGGACATGAACCGCCTCATCGACCTGCGATTGTCCCTGGACTCCCCGCCGCCAGGCTCGCTGCCTGCCGATGAAGGCATCGACAACGCCATTTCCGCCGTCGAATCGTTCGCATCAAGGCTCGAAGGGGCAGCGGCTGCATCGATCACGAGCGTCGAAGAAGCCGCCCAGGCGGGCCTCGACCACGCAAAGAAAGGCCGGCTGGATGAGCTGGAGGACGTCTACGACGTAGCGCGCGAGAATCTGAAAGCCATGCCTGCGCTGTACGGGACCGGGTTCATCGCCGAAAAAGGCTACTTCGGCGAACCCGGCTCCATCTGGTGCTACCTTCCGTCGGGCCCGGAGTCGCCGCAGCGATTCGAAATGGATCCGGAGTTCTACGACTACTCGACGGCACCATGGTGGCCGGCGTCCGACGCCGATGACACGGTCCACGCCAGCTACGCCTACATCGACGCCCTGGGAACCAACCAGCACGTCATCACCTTCACCAAACGTGTGACCAAGGCGGGCAAGATGGCCGGCGTCGCTGCCGTAGACGTCCTCGTCAGCCGCCTCCAGACCGAATTCGACCCACTCCTTCGGCCCTTGCCGCCAAACACGTGCATCGTGGATCAAAACGAAGTCGTTATCGCCACCAACACCGCCAGCCTTGTCGGTGTAATCCTCTCCTCCCACCATCAGGCTGAACGAAGAATCGCCCTCCCCTCGGTTCCCTGGAGCCTGTGCCTTAGTGTGAGCGCCGGCGAAAATGCGGCTGTTTCGGACCTGACAGCGTTGGGAGACACGCCCTAGCCGAACACCAGGTGCGCCACCGTGAAGATCGCCAGCCCGGCCAGCGCACCCACCACCGTGCCGTTGATGCGGATGTACTGCAGGTCCTTGCCCACCTGGAGCTCGATCTTCTGCGAGGTCTCTTCGGCGTCCCAGCGGGCCACGGTGTCCGAGATGACGCCGGCAATGTCCGAGCGGTAGGTGTTCACGAGGTACCCGGCGGCGTCGCCGATCCAGGTGTTGACCTTCCCGGCAAGTTCGGTGTCCTCCACAAGCCGGGTGCCGAAGTCACGGACCGCGGCCTTGAAGCGCAGGCTGAGCTCCGAGCCGGGATCGTCGACGGCGGTCAGCAGCGCATTCTTGATGGTGCCCCATGTGCGGGAGGCCAGTTCGCGCACCTCGGGGTCGCCGAGGATCTGCGCCTTGATTCCCTCGGCCCGGGCGATCATTGCCGGATCGTGCTGCAGGTCGTGGGCGAGCTCGGTCAGGTAGGTGTCGATTGAGCGGCGCACCTGGTGGTCCGGGTCCTCCTGCACGGCGCGGACGAACTTGGACAGCTCGGTGTGGACCTTGTCGCCCACCATGTGGTCCAGGAAAGGCGGCACCCAGAGCGGCGAACGGTCCGAGACCAGGCGGTTCACGGTGTCGTGGTTGGTCGCCATCCAGTCCACGGCCCGGTCCACCAGCAGGTCCACCAGGGTGTGGTGGTGACCCTCGGCGAAGAGCCGCTCGGCCATGCGGCCCACGGGCGGTCCCCACGGCGGAGTCAGCACGTGCTTGCGGAACATTCCCTCGATCACGGCCTGCACGTCGTCGTCGTTCAACACAGTGAACGCGCCGCGGATCACCGCGGACCCTTCCTTGGCCACCCGCTCGGGACCGCCGGGGGAGCGCAGCCATTCGCCGGCCTTGCGCGCGATGTCCACGCTCGCCAGCTTGTCCTGCACCACGTGCTCGGAGAGGAAGTTGTTCTCCACGAAGTCGGACAGGGAGGCGCCGATCTGGTCCTTGCGCCGCGGGATGATCGCCGTGTGCGGGATCTTCAGGCCCATCGGGTACTTGAACAGGGCGGTCACGGCGAACCAGTCCGCCAAGGCGCCCACCATGCCCCCTTCGGCCGCGGCCCGCACATATTCCAGCCACGGGTACTGCTTCTGCAGGGCGAACGCCACGGTGAACACCACGGCCATGCCGATCAGCAGGGCCAGCGCCACACTCTTCATCCGGCGCAGCGCCGCGGCTTTGGCGGCGTCGTTCTCGGACACCGCAGTGGAATGCGCGACGGCGGACACCCCGCCGGGGCGCGGCGTTTCCGGTGCGCCGTCCGCATGGGTGTGCGCCGGCGTCGGGATTTGTTCAGAGTTCACCTGCATGTGCCCAGCGTAGCCCCGTGTCCGCCGGGCGGGTGGGCTACCGTGTCAGCATGACTATCGAGGCACCCGGGAGCGACTCCCCGGAAAGCGCCCGCCTGGTGCGGCGGCCGCTGGTCTATGCGCACCGCGGGGCGAGCGCTGTTTTTGCCGAGCACACGCGCGCCGCGTACCTAAAGGCGATCGCCGACGGCGCGGACGGAGTGGAGTGCGATGTGCACCTGAGCCGGGACCAGCACCTGGTGCTCCTGCACGACGCGAACCTGGACCGCACCTCCGACGGCACCGGGCCGGTGGCCGAGAAGGACCTGGCCGAACTGCGCGCCCTGGACTTCTCCTCCTGGAAGGGTGCCAGGATTCCCGAGGAGTACGGCGGGATTTCCGAGCAGTTCCTCACGCTGCCCGAGCTGCTGGACATCCTGCGCGGCGCCGGCCGGGAAATCGGGCTCGCGATCGAACTCAAGCACCCCAGCCCCTACCAGCTCAAGCTCGAAGACCGGCTGCTGGAGCTTTTGCTCCGCGAAGGCTGGGATGCGGAAAGCTCCCGGTTGGACAACATCCTGGTGTCGTTCATGAGTTTCAGTCCGGACTCGGTGAAGCACCTGCTGCGTTACGTTCCGGCCCGGCACATCTGCCAACTGGTGGATGACGTGAGCGTGGAGGAAGTGCGCGAGGAGCTGGGCCTGGGCCGGATCACGGGAGGCGCGGTGGCCAACGTGATGAAGGCGGCCCAGTTGGAAGGCGAACGGATCCTGGACGACTGCGAGGTGGGGCTGGCCGGCCCCGGGATCGACTACGTCCGCAAGCATGCCCGCGCCGTGCAGCGCTGGCTCGACTCCGGCCGCCGCTTCCGGGTGTGGACCGTGGATTCGGAGCGGGACGTGGCACTGTGCCAGGGCCTGGGCATCCACGAAATCACCACGAACAAGCCGGCCCAGGTGCTGGCGCAGCTCAGGGTCGATTAAACCCAACTGGCTGGCAGTTGTTGTCGTTCTGAGCCTTCAAAACGACAACAACTGCCAGCCAGATGACCGGTTACCGCGGCAGGGGCTTGCTAGGCCACCGGCTGCGGCGAGGTCAGGCGGTAGAGGGAGTCGACGTCGCGCACTGCTCCCTTGTCCGCCGAAGTGGCCATGGCCGCGTAGGCGCGCAGGGCCGCGGAGACTTCGCGCTCGCGGCCCACCGGGTGGTAGCCGGTGGTCGCCTCGAGGCGTTCGCGGCGGGCATCCAGTTCAGCGGCGTCCACCAGGAGCTCCAGGGAGCGGGTGGGGATGTCGATGCGGATGATGTCGCCGTCTTCCACGAGGGCGATCGTTCCACCCGAGGCCGCCTCGGGGGAGATGTGGCCGATCGACAGGCCGGAGGTTCCGCCGGAGAAGCGGCCGTCCGTAATCAGGGCGCACTTCTTGCCCAGGCCCCGGCCCTTGAGGAACGACGTCGGGTAGAGCATTTCCTGCATGCCCGGACCGCCCTTGGGGCCTTCGTAGCGGATGACCACCACGTCGCCTTCCTTGACGGTCTTGTTCAGGATCTTCTCCACGGCCTCGTCCTGGGATTCGCAGACCACGGCCGGACCCTCGAAGGTCCAGATGGACTCGTCCACGCCGGCGGTCTTCACCACGGCGCCATCGATGGCGATGTTGCCGCGCAGCACGGCCAGGCCGCCGTCCTTGGAGTAGGCGTGCTCCACGGAGCGGATGCAGCCGCCCTCGGCGTCGGTGTCCAGCGAGGTCCACTCGTTCGACTGCGAGAAGGCGGTGGAGGAACGGACGCCGCCGGGGGCCGCGTGCCACAGGGCCTTGGCTTCCTCGGTGGCCTTGCCGCCGCGGATGTCCCAGTCGTCCAGCCAGCCGTCCAGGTCCGCTGAGTGCACGGAGTGGACATCCTTGTGCAGGAGGCCGCCGCGGTTCAGCTCGCCCAGCAGCGCGGGGATGCCGCCGGCGCGGTGCACGTCTTCCATGTAGTAGGTCTTGTCCTTGGCGACGTTCGGGGCCACCTTGGCCAGGCAGGGCACTTGGCGGGACTTGGCGTCCATCTCGGCCAGGCCGTAGTCCACGCCTGCCTCCTGGGCCGCGGCCAGCAGGTGCAGGATGGTGTTGGTGGAGCCGCCCATGGAAATGTCCAGGGCCATGGCGTTGTCGAAGGCCTTCGCTGTGGCGATGGAGCGGGGCAGCACGGAGGCGTCGTCGCCGTCGTAGTAGCGCTTGACCAGCTCGACGACGGTGGAACCGGCCTTCTCGTACAGCGCCTTGCGCGCGGTGTGCGTCGCCAGCACGGAACCGTTGCCGGGCAGCGAGAGGCCGATCGCCTCGGTGAGGCAGTTCATCGAGTTGGCGGTGAACATGCCGGAGCAGGAACCGCAGGTGGGGCAGGCGTTCTCTTCGATGAGGTTGATGTCCTCGTCGGAGATGGACTCGTCCACGGCGTCGGCGATCGCGTTGACCAGGTCCAGCGAACGGACGGAGCCGTCGGTCAGGGTCACGCGCCCGGCCTCCATGGGACCGCCGGAGACGAACACCACGGGGATGTTCAGGCGGAGCGCGGCCATGAGCATGCCGGGGGTGATCTTGTCGCAGTTGGAGATGCAGACCAGGGCGTCGGCGCAGTGTGCGTTGACCATGTACTCCACGGAGTCGGCGATCAGGTCGCGGGACGGCAGCGAGTAGAGCATGCCGCCGTGGCCCATCGCGATGCCGTCGTCCACGGCGATGGTGTTGAATTCGCGGGGCACTGCGCCCGCGGCGAGGATCGCGTCGGAGACGATCCGGCCCACCGGTGCCAGGTGCGTGTGGCCGGGGACGAATTCGGTGAAGGAGTTGGCCACGGCGATGATCGGCTTGCCGATGTCCGAGTTGGCGACGCCGGAGGCGCGCAGCAGTGCGCGGGCTCCGGCCATGTTGCGGCCGTGGGTGACAGTGCGTGAGCGGTATGCAGGCATGTTCCCCAGTCTCTCGCGCGAATAACCCGGGCACCAAGACGGCGTCAATACTGGTAGTGGCAGTACTAGAGTTGTTCGTGGTCAACGGAAGGCGGCAGGAACAGTGGAACCCGAAGCGTGGCGCAAGGAACTGGGCAACTTCCTGGCCGCCCGTCGTCGTGAGGCGGTGCGCAGCGCCTACGGCCTGCCGCTGGCCCGAGGCAAGGACGTGGGGCTGCGCCGGGAGGAGGTGGCGTTCCTCGCCGCCATCTCGGTCACCTGGTACACGTGGCTGGAGCAGGGCCGCAAAGTGAACCCCTCCCGTGAGGTGCTGGCCTCGCTGGCCGCCGTGCTGCGCCTGGATGCGGCCGGCGAACGGTACCTGTTTACACCGTTCGGCTATGCGGCGCCGGCCCCCGGTCCGGGCACGGCGGAGACCACCGGGCATGTGCAGCGGCTCCTGGACGCCATCGACCCCAACCCGGCGCTGGCGCTGGAGGGCAACTGGGACATCGTGGCGTGGAACCAGGCCTACAGTGAGCTGTTTCCGCGGGTGCTGGAAGTTTCCGGGGCTGAGCGGAACCTGCTGAAACTTGTCTTCACGGACCAGGCTGTCCGCGCCCTCCTGCCCGACTGGGACCAGACCAGCGCCCAGTTCCTGGCCGAGTTCCGGGCGGAGACCGGGTCCCGCATCCAGGACGCGCGCAAGGCCAGCCTCGTGGCCGGACTGCTGCAGTCCAGCCCCGAGTTCCGGACCCAGTGGGAGGCCCATGGCGTCCGCGGCTTCACGCCCCGCACCCGCTCCTTCAACCGGCCCGACGGCGGCACTGAGGTCTACGAGCACCACCAGCTGACGCTCGCCGATGCCCCGTCGCTGAAGTTGATCGTGTACACGCCGGCGTCGCCGTCCTAGACCACCCGGTTGCTCAGGGTGCCGATCCCATCCAGGGTGATGTCCACGCGGTCGCCCGGCTGCACGGCCACGAAGGTGTTGGGCGCGCCGGTCATGACGACGTCCCCGGGCTCCAGGGTGAGCCAGCGCGTGACGTACACCAGGCAGGCTGCCACCGAGGAGGAGAGGTTGAAGGAGCCGGACTTCGCTTTGGTTTCGCCGTTGATGGTCACGGTGGTGGCCACGTTGTCCGGGTCTTCGAGTTCGGTTTCGATCCACGGGCCCAGCGGCGTGTAGTTGGTTCCGGCCTTGCCTTGGAACATTTTCTCGTCGGCCTGGTTCTGCTCCACATTGGTGACGTCGTTGACCACCGTGTAGCCCAGGACGTGGTCCAGCGCGTTCTCCAGCGTGAGGTTCTCCGCGCGTTTGCCGAGGACGGCGGCCAGTTCGCCTTCGATGTTCACCGTGCCGGCCCCGCGCACGGCCACGATGTCCACGCCGGGTGCCGCGACAGTGTGCACGGACTTGTGCCAGGCCTGGATGGGGAGCGGGTGGTTGTTGTTCCCGAGGTTCTGCGCGATGCCCAGGAGTACCGACGGACGCACGGGAGCGAGGAGTTCGGCGTCGCTGGCCGGTGTGGAGGTGCCGCTAAAGGAAGGCTCGTCGGCGAACGGGTCCTCGATGTGCTCCCACCGTTCCCCGCGCAGCACGGCGTGGGTCGGCCCGGACGGGGTCTGCAGACGGGCAATGCGCATGGAGTTCCTCCTCGAAATTCGTCCCGCCAAGCTAACACTATGCTGAACTAAGTTCAATATTCTGAACGAGAGGCTTGGTCCGGGGCGGAGTTAGGGTGCCGGGCGGGGCTGTGATTGCATGAAGGCATGCCCCCGAAGTTGCTCGACTCCCCGGCCGTGAAGGTCGGCCTTTCCATCAGCGTTGCCACGGGACTGTACGGCGTTTCCTTCGGCGCCCTCTCCGCGGCGTCCGGCTTCGACTTCTGGCAGACCATGGCGCTGAGCCTGCTCCTGTTCAGCGGCGGTTCGCAGTTCGCCTTTATCGGGGTGGTGGCCGGCGGCGGTTCCGGGGTCGCGGCGATGACGGCTTCGGCCCTGCTCGGCCTGCGGAACGGCATCTACGGCATGCAGATGAACGCGCTGCTGCTGCCGAAAGGGAAACTCAAGTACCTCCAGGCCCAGCTGAGCATCGACGAAACGACGGCAACGGCGTCGGGCCAGTCCGATCCCGGCGAGCAGCGCCGCGGATTCTGGACCGCGGGGATCGGCATCTACGTCCTCTGGAACCTGTTCACCGCCGTCGGCGCGCTCGCCGGGAACGCGCTGGGCGACCCGAAGCAATGGGGGCTCGACGGCGCTGCTGTCGCCGCCTTCCTCGCGCTGCTCTGGCCCCGGCTGAAGGGCCGCGAGCCGTGGGCGATTGCCGTCGCCTGCGCCGTCGCGACGCTGGTGGCGGTCCCGTTCGTGCCGCCCGGCGTCCCCATCCTCGTGGCGGCCGCGGTGGCAGGGGTCTTCGGCTGGCTTAGCCATGCCCGCAGCGACGAAGGCCTGGAGCCGGACATCGACCCGTATCCGCACCGCCGCGGCGATTCCCGCGGCGACACCGGGGAGGGGGCGGAATGAACCTCTGGCCCTGGATCCTGGCCGCCTGCGTCCTGGCGTACGCCACCAAACTGGCCGGCTATTTCGTGCCGCGCAGCCTGTTGAAGAATCCGCGCACCATGCACATCGCGGGCACCATGACCATCGGGCTGCTGGCCTCCCTCACGGTGGTCAACGCCTTTGCCTCCGGGCAGTCCTTGGCCCTCGATGCCCGGATCGGCGCCCTGGCCGCGGCCGCAATCGCGCTCTGGCTCCGGGCGCCGTTCCTGGTGGTGGTCATCGCCGGCGCCGCGGCGGCTGCGGGACTGCGCCTGCTGGGCTGGGGCTGAGCAGGCCGGCCGCTTCCGCGGCCGGCCGAAGGGTCGCTCAGCGGAGGTCGAAGCGGTCCAGTTCCATGACTTTCGCCCAAGCCGCCACGAAGTCGCGGACGAACTTCTCCCGCGCATCGCTGCTGGCATAAACCTCGGCAAGCGCCCGGAGCTGGGAGTTGGAACCGAAGATCAAGTCGACGGCGGTGGCCGTCCATCTCGTTTCGCCGGTGGAGACATCCCGGATTTCGAAGACGCCCTCCTCCGATTCCGAGGCCTTCCACTGGGTGCCCGGCGAGAGCAGGTTTACGAAGAAATCGTTCGTCAGGACCCCCGGCCGCCCGGTCAGGACGCCGTGCGGTGAACCGCCGAGGTTGGCGCCGAGGGCCCGCATGCCGCCGACGAGCACCGTCATTTCCGGTGCGGAGAGGTCGAGCAGGTAAGCCTTGTCGACCAGCAATGTTTCCGGCTGCAACTTCTCGCCGGGACGCACGTAGTTGCGGAACCCGTCGGCCCGCGGCGTGAGGTACTGGAAGGACTCGACGTCGGTCTGGTCCTGGGACGCGTCGGCCCTGCCCGGGGTGAACGGCACGGTCACGTCGACGCCGCCGTCCTTTGCGGCTTTCTCCAGCGCCGCGCAGCCGCCGAGCACGATCAGGTCGGCCAGCGAAACCTTCTTGCCCCCGTTCATTGCGGCGTTGAATTCCTGTTGCACCGACTCGATCGCCGCCAGGGTGGCATCGAGCTGTCCGGCCCGGTTGATCTCCCAGCTGCGCTGGGGCTCCAGCCGGATGCGGGCCCCGTTGGCCCCGCCCCGCCTGTCGGTCTTGCGGAACGTGGACGCGGCCGCCCATGCCGTGTTGATGAGCTCGTGGATGGAGATCCCCGCGTCCAGAAGCCGGGCCTTGAGGGTGGCGGCGTCCTGCTCGTCGATCAGCTCGTGCTCGACCGCCGGGATCGGGTCCTGCCATAGTTGCGGTTCGGGGACCCAGGGTCCGAGTAGGTGCGGTCCCACCGGCCCCATATCGCGGTGCAGGAGCTTGTACCAGGCCTTGGCGAAGGCCAGCGCAAAGTCGTCGGGGTTTTCCAGGAAGCGCCGGGAGATTTGCTCGTAGCTCGGGTCGATGCGGAGCGAAAGGTCCGTGGTGAGCATGGTGGGCCGGTGCTTCCGCTGCGGGTCGTGTGCGTCCGGAATGATCGCGTCGGCGTCCTTCGCGACCCATTGGTTGGCGCCGGCCGGGCTCTTGCTGAGCTCCCACTCGTGCCCGAAGAGGATTTCGAAGAAGCGGTTGCTCCACTGGGTTGGCCTGTCCGTCCAGGTCACCTCCAACCCCGAGGTGATCGTGTCGCCTCCCTTGCCGGAACCGTAGCTGCTGAGCCAGCCCAGGCCTTGGTTCTCCAAGCCGGCTGCCTCCGGCTCCGGGCCGACGTGCTCGTCGGCATCGCCCGCGCCATGGGTCTTCCCGAAGGTGTGCCCGCCGGCGATCAAGGCGACGGTTTCCTCGTCATTCATGGCCATGCGGCCGAACGTCTCCCGGATGAACGCCGCGGCTGCGGCGGGGTCGGGATTGCCCATGGGACCTTCGGGGTTGACATAGATCAGGCCCATCTCAGTGGCGCCGACGTCGGGCGCCATCTTCCCTTCACCGATATAGCGCTCGTCGCCCAGCCACGTGTCTTCAGGTCCCCAGAAGATCTCCTCGGGCTCCCACACGTCCTCGCGGCCGAAGGCGAATCCGAAAGTCTTGAAGCCCATGGACTCAAGCGCCACGTTGCCCGCGAGAACAAGTAGGTCCGCCCAGGAAATCTTCTGGCCGTACCTTTGCTTCACTGGCCACAGCAGCCGCCGGGCCTTGTCGAGGTTGGCGTTGTCGGGCCAGCTGTTGAGCGGCGCGAACCGCTGGCTGCCGTCGCCGGCGCCGCCGCGGCCATCGTGGACGCGGTAGGTGCCGGCCGCGTGCCAGCTCATCCGGATCATCAGCCCGCCGTAGTGGCCGAAGTCCGCGGGCCACCATTCCTGCGAGGTCGTCAGCACATCGACGATGTCCTGCTTGAGCGCCTCGACGTCGAGGTTCCTGAACTCATCCGGGTAGCTGAACCCCGGCCCGAGCGGGTTCCCTGCCGGGTGGTGGGTGTGGAGCACCGAGAGGTCGAGCTGGTTCGGCCACCAATCGGCATTCGTCCGGGGCCTGTGCCGCTTTGGCTGCGGCGAAGGGATCGCGGGGTTCTCGCTCTCGCTACCATGCGATGTCACGCCGGCGGGGGCGGCCGGGTATCCGTCCTGGGCCTTGCGGTCCGCGCCCTGCGCGCTTCCGTCGGAGGGAACCGGCGGGTAGTCCTGGCGGTCAGACATGTGCTTCCTTCCATATGGCCGAGGCCGAGGTCGGACTCGGGCAGCCGGTCTAACCCTCCCATTTGAGCACGAGCGGGCGGCGAGCTGAACCCCAGCCGGGAAAGAGGAAGCGGGTTGGCGGCGGGCGCCGATCCCACCAGGGAAATAGCTAGAGAAAGACGCCCGGGATGGGCGTTTGTGCGGGCAAAGGGCGGCCGGGCCGCTCGGTGCGGATGGCATCTTCCACCAGCGCCACCGGCCGCTCCCAGGCGTTCGAACCCGGCTCCATGGTGTCCACGGAGCCGATCAGCATGGCCACCAGCCGGATCATGTCCTCGATGGTGATGTCCTTGCGCAGCGAACCCTGTCCCTGCCCGCGGGCCAGCAGGACCGCCATGGAATCGACAAGCCCGCCCGTGATGCCCATCAGCAGGTTGCGCCTTCCGGCGACGGCGCCCAGCAGGTTGGCGTCTTCGCTCGCCACCATCACGACGGCGTCGATCACCTTGATGAGCCCTTCCGCGGCGTCCATTCCCGCGAGGGCCTCCTCGGCCACCGGGTCCACATGCAGCCTCAGCTGGCGGGACAGGGCGGCGAGAACCAGTTGCTGTTTGTCCGCGAAGTTCCGGAACAGGGTGGCCGGCCCGACGCCGGCGGTGGATGCGATGGTCTGCAGGGGAACATCCGGACCCAGTTCGCGGAAACATTGCCTCGCCGCGGTGATGATCTTGTCCACGTTCCGGGCGGCATCGGCCCGGAGTGGCTTGCGTTCTGGGGGCAGACTCATGCTGCCCAGATTAGCAACGCGGGCGCCGCCAACCCCCGAATCGGGGCCGTGGTCGCTTTTTTATGACACGGGCATGCCGTGAAAGACTTGGCCCATGTTGCTCGCCTTCTCCGTAGCCCCGTCCGGCCAGCCCGCCGATGGGAGTGCCGCCGCAGCCGACGGCTCCGTGCACGACGCCGTCGCCGAGGCCGTGAAGATCGTCCGGGACTCCGGCCTGCCGAACCGCACCGACTCCATGTTCACCACCATCGAGGGCGAATGGGACGAGGTGTTCGACGTCGTCAAGCGCGCCACCGAGGCCGTGGGCAAATACGGCAGCCGGGTGTCCCTGGTCATTAAGGCCGACATCCGGCCCGGCTACTCCGGTGAACTCACCGGCAAGGTGGAGCGTCTGGAAGACGCCCTCTCGGCGCAGGAGTCCTGAACGGCCTCTCGGAAGCGGCGTCAGCGCCGCTCGAACACGCCCGTGATCGTGGCGCGGGCCAAGGTGTGCTTGTCCAGCAGCGGCCCGAGCCTAGGCGCTGGCATGCCGCGGGTGAGCCGTAGGTCCGCCACGTCCAAAGCGTGAACGGCCACCACATAACGGTGCTGTCCGGACCCCCGGGGCGGTGCGGCGCCCAGGTAGTCGGCCGTGCCGGCGTCGTTCTTTAACTGGACCGCGCCGCCGGGAAGCAGACCGCTGTTCGCGGTGCCCGCACCGGCCGGCAGTGACATGGTCGCGGCGGGAATTCCGACGACGGCCCAGTGCCAATATCCCGAGCGCGCATCGGGGTCGAAGACGGTGACGGCATAGCCCTTGGTACCTTCCGGGGCGCCGTGCCAGGCCAGTCCGGGCGATTCGTCCTTGCCGCCCGCGACGCCCAGGCGGGCGCTGGTCTGGGCGGGCGGCAGGGTGTGCCCGTCCTCGAAGGATGCGGACTCCACCGTGAAAACGGGCAGGGACTCCGGGGTCTTGTACGGCAATGGACTTCCCATGGATCTACTCTCCCACCATGCCGGCGGCCTTCCCAGCCCGCGGCCCGGGTGCCAGACTGGGGCCCATGTTCGAACACAGGGTCCAGCCCGCTTGGGCAGAGGTCGAAGAATACTTGTCCGCCGCCGTCGTGCATCCCGGTCCCGAACTGGACCGCGCGCTGCGTTCGGCCGTGGACGCCGGGATGCCGGCCATCGAAGTGGCGCCCAACGCCGGGAAGCTGCTCAAGCTGCTGGTGCAGCTGAGCGGCGCGCGCCGGGTGCTGGAGATCGGCACGCTGGCCGGGTTCAGCACCATCTGGATGGCCCAGGGGCTGCCCGACGACGGCCAGCTCATCACCTGCGAGTACCTGCCGCTGCACGCCGAGGTGGCGCGGAAGAACGTGGACGCGGCCGGGGTGGGCCACAAGGTGGACATCCGCGTGGGCCCGGCCCTGGACACCCTGCCATTGTTGGCGGGCGGGGAGTCATTCGACCTCGTGTTCATCGACGCCGACAAGCAGAACGACTCGAACTACCTGGACTGGGCCATCCGGCTCGGCCGCCCCGGCACCGTGATCATCCTGGACAACGTCATCTGGGAAGGCGCCATCCTGGACAACTCCATGGACGAGGTCAACGCCCCCGGGATCACGGCCGCCCTGGACATGCTGGGCCAGGATCCCCGCCTGGACGCCACGGCCATCCAGACCGTGGGCACCAAGGGCTGGGACGGCTTCGCGATCGCGCGCGTGGTGTGAGCTTTTACTCTGCCCCGGGCTGAGCTTGGGGGTGGCTGAAGCAGCCCAACTTTCATGGTCAGCGTTGGTGGTGCACCCCGGAACGGGAGGCACAAAATGCTCCGGTGCGTCCAAAAGCTGGGCTGCTTCAGTCAGGCTGATATGAGTTGAGTTAGTCCTTCCAAAGCACCTCCGGAGCTGTCAGGACGGGATGTATCAGATTCCGTTGAGGACCTGGGGCTTATCCGTGGGCCCTCCCGCACCTTCGGAGGTGTTTGTTATGTCTGTTCAGAGCCTGGGGGCTGCTGGTTCGCTGGTGGTTGTTGCCGTGGATGTTGGCAAGAATGTAGTCGCGTTATCGGTCACCGATGCCGGCCGGCACCGCTTGTTGGGTCCTGTGGATTTTGAGATGACGGGCCGGGGTCTGGACTGGGTCCTCGGTCTTATCAGAAGCAAGCTGGCCGGGTTGGACGTTCCGGTGAAAGTCGGGATCGAGGCGGCCGGGCATTATCACCGGCCGCTGCTGGGACCGTCTGTGTGGCCTGCGGGCTGGCAGGTGCTGGAGCTGAATCCGGCGCATGTGGCCGAGCAGCGCAGGGTCCAGGGACGGCGGCGGGTCAAGACGGATGCCTTGGATTTGGAGGCGATCACGGAGTTGGTGCTGGCTGGCCGGGGTCTGCCCGTCACCGCCCGTGAGGCCGTGATCGGTGAGTTGGGCGCGTGGGCCGCGCATCGGACCCGCAGGGTCCAGGCGCGGACCGCGACGAAGAACCAACTGCTGGGCCAGTTGGACCGGGCCTTCCCAGGGCTGACTCTGGTCCTGCCGGATGTGCTCGGGACGAAAGTGGGAAAGCTCATCGCCGCGGAATTTGCGGACCCGAAGCGGCTGGCCACGCTGGGTGCGGGCCGGTTCATCCGGTTCGCAGCCTCCCGCGGGCTCCAGGTGCGCCGGCCGCTGGCTGATGGGCTGGTTGAGGTCGCGCGCGACGCACTGACCACCGTGGACGCTCCGGTGGCTCGGCAGGTTCTTGGCGCCGATCTGGCACTGCTGACCGAACTCAGCGCGCAGATTGAAGTGGCCGAGGCCGAGATCGCCCGGCTGCTGCCGCTGAGCCCGTTCGCGACGCTTACCACGACTCCCGGCTGGGGTGTGGTGAGGGCCGGTAACTATGCCGGGGCGCTGGGTGACCCGCAGCGCTGGCCCGGGCCATCGCAGATCTACCGGGCTGCGGGTCTATCTCCCACCCAGTATGAGTCGGCAGGCAAACGGCGCGACGGGACCATCAGCAGGGAAGGCAGTGTGGCGTTACGCCGGGCCCTGATTGATCTCGGCATGGGGCTGTGGTTCAACGATGCGCCCGGCCGGGCCTACGCCGATGGACTCAAGGCCCGGGGGAAGAAAGGCGGTGTGATTGCCTGCGCGATGGCGCACCGCGCCACCAGGATCGCGTATGCCATGGTCCGGGACGAGGTCGTCTACGACCCCGCCCGCTGGGCGTGACCATCCCGGCTGACCGCCCTCGGATAGCTGGCCGATCGCGCCGCCGGCGCGAGGGAGCGGTCAACGTGGAGCGCCCGCAGCGCAGCGAGGACGAACGACGTTGACAGCGGCAAGCCGACGGCGCACCATTCAGGGCGGCCGGAAGGCGCGTCAGTTGCGGTATTCATAGGAGGTGCGCCCCCAACCACTTCACAGCTCCGGACGCCGGTGAGACGCTGGAACCGACGAAGGGCCGGATCAGACGCCGCGCAGGCTATGGCGGACGCTCACGCGTTACGCCGCTTCTAGCTTGGCGCCCGGCCCTTCGCCCCGGGTGCAGCCCGAACGACGCCAGATGACCCGGTGAAATGCCCGAGGTCGGATAAGTCAGCGTGGGCGCACCCCGAACCATCGCCGGTCCAGCCAACAAACCGTCAGCCGCCACACCCGATTACGCGCGCCCCCGGCCCCCTCCCCGAGGCGTGAACCGCCGCGCCCTGGACACAGCCTTGACACGACCTATAGCCAGCTAGACTCGATTGGTGACCCAGACGCTGCTTTCCGAACTGACCACCGCTGCCGTGGGCGGACCTGCCTCCCGATATCTCGAGGCGCACACCGAAGCGGAAATCATCGACGCCGTCCGTTCCGCCGACGCGGCGGGGGAGAAACTGCTCATTGTCGGCGGCGGTTCCAACCTTCTGGTCGCGGACGCCGGGTACCCGGGCACCGTGCTGAAAATCGCGTCCGAAGGCTTCACCGTGAACTCCGAGGACAGCTGCGGCGGTGTGTCCGTGGTGGTGCAGGCCGGGCACAACTGGGATGCCTTCGTGGAGCACGCGGTGCTGCACGCCTGGTCCGGCGTCGAGGCGCTCTCCGGCATCCCCGGGGCAACGGGCGCCACGCCGGTGCAGAACGTGGGTGCCTACGGCTCCGACGTCTCGCACACCATCGCGTCCGTGCGCACCTGGGACCGCGGGACCAACGCGGTGAAGACCTTCAGCAACTCGGAACTGAAGTTCGGCTACCGTGACTCCGTCCTGAAGCAGACCACTGTTGAAGGCTCCCCGCGCTACGTGGTGCTCACGGTGGAATTCCAGCTGCCGCTGGGCCGCATGAGCGCCCCCGTCCGCTATGCCGAGCTCGCCCGCGCGCTCGGGGTGGAGCCGGGCAAACGCGCCTACGCGAACGACGTCCGCCGCGAAGTCCTGCGCCTGCGGGCGTCCAAGGGAATGGTCTTTGACCCCGCGGACCGGGACACCTACTCCACCGGTTCGTTCTTCACCAACCCGGTGGTTCCCGCCGCGGACGCCACGGCCCTGCCGGAGGGTGCCCCGCAGTATCCGGCAGGGGCCGAGGGCCTGGTGAAGCTGTCCGCGGCCTGGCTGATCGAGCACTCGGGCTTCGCCAAGGGCTACGGGCTGGACGCCGGCAGCGTCTCGGGCGGCCGGGCCTCGCTGTCCACCAAGCACACCCTGGCCATCACCAACCGGGGCAATGCCAGTGCGGCAGACATGGCCGCCGTCGCCCGCGAGGTGCGGCGGGGCGTCGTCGAACACTTCGGCATCGAACTGCACCCGGAACCGCTGCTGATCGGCCTGGAACTCTAGCGTTCCTCCGGGGTGCGCACCTTGTTGAGCAGCAGGAAGGTCAGGCCGCAGTCCACGGCGCCCAGCAGGAAGATCTGGCTAAAGGCGATGCTCTGCGGTGACGGCCCGGTGGGGGAGACCCAGCCGGCTGCCGCGAAGCCCGCCACAGCTACCAGCATGACGACGGCGGCCAGCAGGAAACTGCGTGCCTGACCGTCCGTTTCGCCCTGCTCCGTCGCCGGCCGCCGGGCGCGGCCGGGCTGGGTCCAGATGGCCAGGACGAGGAACAGGGCGGATGCCCCGGTTCCGGCGAGGCCCGTTGCCTGCACTGCCTGCATGGACGGGCTGAGCCGCACCCCCGAGCCGACGGCGACGGCGAGCCCGCAGGCCAGGCCCACGCCGGCCAGGCACCAGGCGAAGGCCGCCAGGCGCCGGCTCAGGGGCCGCAGGAGCGCACCGCTCTCACCGAAAAGCATGCCTCCAGCCTAGGAAACACGACTGTGCGGAGGCTGGAAGTCCGGTGGGCGGCAGCCCCTAGGATGAGGTCATGGGTTCCGCGACAAGCCGTATCACCGCCAAAGTGATGGGCCGACTCAGGCTCGCCAGCCAGGGCCTCCTGGGCGGGCCGCCCGGAGAGTCCGGCGCCTTCGACTCGGTCGAGGCCTGCGTGCGCCACATGACCGCGATGCAGGCCCAGGACCTCGCCTCGGCCCTGTGGGCCGTGGGGCAGCGGGTTCCCGGCAGCAAGGCATCGGACGTGCGGGCTGCCCTCGATTCCGGCGTGGTGGTCCGTTCCTGGCCGTTCCGTGGCACCCTGCACCTCGTCCCGGCCAAGGATCTGCGCTGGATGCTGGAGATCACCAGCGCGCGGATGGTCCGGACCATGGCCGGCCGGCACCGGGAACTCAGCATCACGGCCGAGGATGTTGCGCATTGCCGGGACATCGCCGGGGAACTGCTGGCTGAGCAAACAGGTGCCACCCGGGAGCAGCTTTTCGAGGCCTTCGAGGAAAACGGCCAGATCACCAAGGCCCAGCGCGGGGTCCACCTGCTGGGGACCCTATGCCTGGACGCATGGCTGGTGCAAGGTCCGATGGCGGGCACGGAGGGAAAAGCCGCAGGCCAGCAGCTGTTCATGCCGTTCGAGGAATGGATTCCCAAACCGCGGAAGCTCGGACGCGAGGAAGGCGTCGCCGAACTCCTGCACCGCTACCTGCGCAGCCACGGCCCGGCCACCCTGGATGATTTCAGCTGGTGGACCCAGATTCCCAAAACCGAGGTGAAGGCCGCGTTGGGCCGGATCAAGGACCGCGTGGTGGAGCTGGAGTTCGAGGAAACCTCCTACTGGCTGTCGCCCGAGGCCGCTGCCCTGCTCGACGACGGCGTCCCCGGCTCCCGCACGCTGCTCGCCTTGCCCGGGTTCGACGAATTCCTGCTCGGCTACAAGGACCGCAGCCTGGTCCTCGCCCCGGAGCACGCCCAGAGGGTGGTGCCGGGCGGCAACGGGGTCTTCAAACGGATGATCGTCGCCGGCGGCTCGGTGACCGGAACCTGGGCGAGGAGCGGCACGGGCCGCACTGCCGCCGTCGTGGCCGAACCGTTCGACCCGGGTGGCCTCCCGCCGGCGGCTGCGCGCTCGTTCGAGGTGCAGGCGGCGAAATACCTCAAGTTCATGGCCGGGTGAGCTGTCAGTTGAGCTGCCGGGGGCTTGGCTCCGGGATGCCGCGTTCGCTGCGTACACGCTTGGCCGAGCGTTCACGGACGGCAAGACTCGCGGAGTAGGCTACGCCGCCAATGCTCAACACCGTCAGGAACAGCGCACCCCACAGTGGGCCCTGTCCCTGGCCGGTGGGTGCGAAGACCAGGACGACGGAAAACACGGCGATGCCGGTGAACACCACGGCCATGACCCACATGCCCCACCACGAGGTGACGATCGCTCCGGAACCGGCCCGGGCGAAGCCGAGCTCGTCGCGGGCGTAACTGTACAAGTCCCCGTTAGCCGTCCGGGACAGGGTGCGCTTCTGGCCGGCCGCGACGGCCTGCTGGTGCCAGGCCGTCATGTTGTCGTCGCGCGCCTGGCGTTCGGGATCAAAAGCCACTCGTCAGTCCTGCCTGATGTCCCTGGTCCGTGCCAGGACATCGTCGTCGTTTAGCCCAGCTATCTCGTCGATGGAGTCGCTTCCGGCTTCTTTGTCTCCCACGGTCCAGGAACCGTTGGCGCTTGAGCAAGAGCATGCGGCCAGCGGGGACTTCTCGCCTCCGGATCGTTGCGCCACCGGCAGGGTTGTCTTCCAGATGCTTGCGGATCACATGGAAGTTGCCCTCGGCGGGGAGACCGCCGGGTTCTGGGCCATGGCAAACCAACTCTGGTAGGCGCGGGGCTGGAGCAGGATCTTGTACTCGCCGGATTCGATGGACAAGACGCTGTCGGCCGAATCCGGTGTGAGCAACGCGATTTCCATGCGTCGTGTGGCAGAGGTCAGCGCCGCGGTTACAGCTGCGACGGCTCCGCTGACACTCAGTTCGCCGCCGGCTTCGACGGTAGCGAAGCCGCGGGCGACCAATGAAGAGGCGCCCCCGAACTGTTGAGCCAGCTGCCGAAGCTGGGCGACGTCGGCGCCCCAAAGGTTTCCTGCCACAAATATTCCCCAACGATAGAAGTGGGCCAAGGTTCTGCGCCGACCCTAATACGCTCCGCATCTCCGCCGCGATGGGGACTCCTGCCCCTGTGGACAAGGGTGAAAAAGCAGGCCCCGGCGGAAAATCCGCCGGGGCCTGGCTTGGGTGCCTTCGCTGGCAGCTTAGAGCGTGCCGGTGGCGATGTTCAGCATGCGGCGCAGAGGCTCGGCCGCGCCCCACAGGAGCTGGTCGCCCACAGTGAACGCGCTGATGTATTCCGGGCCCATTTCGAGCTTGCGGATGCGGCCCACCGGGATGTCCAGGGTGCCGGAGGCAGCAACCGGCGTCAGGTCGGCCATGGAGGCTTCCTTGGAGTTCGGAACCACCTTGGCCCACTCGTTGTCCTCGGCCAGGAGCTTCTCGATTTCCGCCACGGACAGGTCTTCGCGCAGCTTGAGGGTCAGTGCCTGGGAGTGCGAACGCATGGCACCGATGCGGACGCACAGGCCGTCCATGATGATGCGGTTCTCATCGGAGGTGCCCAGGATTTTGTTGGTCTCGACCCCGGCCTTCCATTCCTCTTTGGACCGGCCATTGCCGAGGTCGGCGTCGATCCAAGGGATCAGGGAGCCGGCCAGCGGGACGCCGAACTGGGTGGCGTCGATGTCGGTGCGCTGGTGGGCGAGGACCTTGCGGTCGATGTCCAGGATGGCCGACGCGGGGTCGTCCAATTCGGTGCTCACTTCGGCGTTGAGGGTGCCGAACTGGCTGAGCAGTTCGCGCATGTGGCGCGCGCCGCCGCCCGAAGCTGCCTGGTACGTCATGGAGGTACCCCATTCGACGAGGCCGTTCTTGAACAGCCCGCCGAGGCCCATCAGCATGCAGGACACGGTGCAGTTGCCGCCGATGAAGTCCTTGGTGCCGTTGGCGAGGCCCTTGTCGATGACGTCGCGGTTGATGGGGTCCAGCACGATGATCGAGTCATCGTTCATGCGCAGGGTGGAGGCGGCGTCGATCCAGAGGCCGTCCCAGCCGCGGCTGCGCAGTTCGCCGTGGACCTGCTTGGTGTAGTCGCCGCCCTGGGCGGTGACAATAATGGGCAGCTTCGCCAGCGTCTCAATATCGAACGCGTCCTTGAGCTTGCCTGCGCCTTCAGCGAAGGAAGGCGCGGCACCTCCTGCGTTCGAGGTGGAGAAGAACACCGGGTTGATGTTGGCGAAGTCGCCCTCGTCCTGCATGCGCTGCATCAGGACGGAGCCGACCATGCCACGCCAACCGACCAGTCCAACGGACGGATTAGCTGCTGTAGTCATTGGACCAGTTTAGACATTTGGGCCATTTCGGCGCTGTCGGTTACGTCACCCGGGGCGTGTACGACGGCGGAGGGACGAGCGTAAGCCGGGCTCAGCTTGGCCCATCCGGAAACGGATGGCTGCTGTTGGGGAAGTTCTCCCGGGTAATGGTGATGCTTCCCGGGTGCTGCTCGAACCATCTCCGTGCCTGATCGTCGGTAACGCCATAACGAGGCTTGGGAAGGCCCTTTGACTGTAGGGTTTTCCGGGATGTGGCCGCGATGGGGACTTCTGTCCCTGTGGATAAGTCCTCTGCCGGCGGCTTAATGCTAGCTGTCGCTTTCCTGCAACAGAGCCGCCTTGCGTGCCCGCACCGCGAAGAAAGCACCGAAGGTGAACACCTGGGTGACCACCACCAGCACGATGATGCCCACGATCTTGTTGCCGCCCAGGATCATGGTGAGCCCCACGATCGCGGACACGAGGGCAAGCAGGGGCAGCAGCATGTAGCCGAGCACGAACAGGGTTTCAGGTTTCTTCAGCATTTCTCAGTCTTCCGTCCGGCGCCACGTGGTGATCCGGTAGTTGGTGCCGCTCTTGGATTCGAGCCAGCCTTCGTCCGGTTCGCTGGAGGCAAGTTCCCAGCGCTCCCCGAGCTCAGGCGCGTACGTATCGCCGTCGGTGTCGGAATCGATCACGGTGACCACGGCGACGTCGGCGAGCTCCATCGACTGCCGGTAGATTTCGCCGCCGCCCACGATCCAGACCATCGCGTTGCCGGGAGCGAACTGAGACTCCAGCAGCGCCTCGTCCAGCGAGGACACGACGACGGCGCCCTCCGCCTCGGGTGTGCCGGCCCAACCTTCCTGCCGGGTCACCACGATGTTCGTCCGCCCGGGCAGCGGCCGGTACTTTTCCGGGAACGACTCCCAGGTTTTGCGGCCCATGATGACGGGGTGGCCGGTGGTCAGCGCGCTGAAGTGCTTGAGGTCTTCGGGCACATGCCAGGGCATGGTGCCGTCCCGGCCGATGACGCCCTGCGAAGTCTGGGCCCAGACCATGCCGATCTGGGATGCCAACTCCCGGCCGTCGGGGGATCCTGCGGCGCTCATACGGCCACCGGTGCCTTGATGGCGGGGTGGTGCCGGTAGCCGACCACCTCGAAGTCCTCGAAGCGGTAGTCGAAGATCGACTCGGGCTTCCGGGTGAAGCGCAACTGCGGGTACTCGTAGGGTTCGCGGCCGAGCTGCTCGGTGACCTGATCCACGTGGTTGTCGTAGATGTGCACGTCCCCGCCGGTCCAGACGAACTCACCGGGCTCCAGGCCGAGCTGCTGCGCCACCATCATCGTGAGGAGGGCGTAGGAGGCGATGTTGAACGGCACCCCCAGGAACATGTCGGCCGAGCGCTGGTAAAGCTGACAGGAGAGTCTGTCGTCCGCCACGTAGAACTGGAAGAACGCGTGGCACGGCGGAAGGGCCATGTCCTTGATTTCGGACACGTTCCAGGCCGACACCAGGTGGCGGCGCGAATCCGGGTTCTCAGCCAGGCCCTTCATGAGTCCGGCGATCTGGTCCACGTGGCCGCCGTCCGGGGTGGGCCAACTGCGCCACTGCACGCCGTATACGGGGCCGAGCTCGCCGTCGGCGTCCGCCCATTCGTCCCAGATGGTGACGCCCTGCTCCTGGAGCCACTTCACGTTCGACTCCCCGCGAAGGAACCACAGCAGCTCCAGCGCGAGGGACTTGAAATGCACGCGCTTGGTGGTGATGAGCGGGAAGCCCTGGCTCAGGTCGAAGCGCAGCTGGCGTCCGAAAACACTCCGTGTGCCGGTCCCGGTGCGGTCCGACTTGTGGGTTCCGTTGGCCAGGACATCGCGGAGAAGGTCTTCGTAAGGGGTGGGGATGCTCACGGGTCCAGCTTACTTTAGCCGCCCGTTGAGCAGCCCGATCACGGCGTCTGCGTCGAGTCCTGCCGTGCGGGCCGCGTCCGCCATGCGGTCGACGGCGGCCAGCACGTCCGCCGTCGGCGTGTCGCCAGGGCCGCGGGAACCGGAGTCAACCGGGCCGGCTCTTAGTCGTCGAAGGGTTTGAACTGCTCGACGGCGACAACCCGCCCGCCGTTGCCCCGCGACACATGGCAGACGATCATTTCGCCCGGCGCGAGGTACGGATCCTCCCGCGGAAGAAGCGCGCGGAGTTCGGGACCCATGTGCCCGGCCAGCGTTTTGAGGATGGTCGGCAGTGCAGGCCGGTGCGTGCATACGGCGACCGGCTGCTGCTTGTCGAACAGGGCCGAGACGGTGTCGCCCGTCTTCTTGGGCTTGCGTTCGTGGGCGTGCTCGGTCAGCGCGTCCACCAGCTTGACCTTGGCGCCGGCGGCCTTCGCGTAGGGGGCAATCGTCGCAACGCACCGGGTCCAGGGGCTGGTGACGATCCGCGGCGGTTTCCACGCGTCCAACAGCCGTTGCACGGCAAGGGCCTGCCGCTGTCCGGTCGCGGCGAGCGGACGGCTGCCTTCGGCCTTGGTCCACGAGGACCGAGGCTTGGCCTTGGCATGCCGGACCAGGATCAGGGGCCAGGTATCCAGCTCATTGTTGGCGTGGGCCTTCGCAAGTTCCTTGAGCGGCGCGACGTCGCTGGGATTGCTCAGGTACTGGGCCGCCCGCTCGGGACCTGCCCACATCACCGCGTCGACTTCCTTGCCGTCAGGCTTGATGCCGTTGCCGTTGAGCAGGGCAGCGTTCAGGTGCACAGCCCAGTAGTGGACCACCTTCAGGCCGGCAGTGACGTGGTAGTGGATGGGCGGCAGGGGGATGCCCAGGGTTGCCTGGATGCCGATCTCTTCCGAGATCTCGCGCACCGCGCACTGGGGGATTGTCTCCCCGGCGTCGATCTTGCCCTTTGGCCAGGACCAATCGTCGTACTTGGGCCGATGGATCAGCAGCACCTCAAGGGCGCCCTTGTTCAAGCGCCAGGGGATCGCCCCCGCCGCGGTAACCGCGACTTCCTCGCCGGGATGGTCGGTCTGGTCCGCGATCGGTGTATCGCTCTTCACTGCTGCTGCCTACCGCCGGGAAACTGCGCGCTGGCGGGAGCGGGATGCCAGAAGCCAGGACTGGATGTCCAGCAGGGGAGTCCCATCCTCGGCCAGGTGGTGGCGGGTCCAGTGGCCTTCGTTGTCCAGGTGCCAGCTGGAGGTCCCGGGATCGAGGTAGCGCCGCAGCAGGTCCAGGACCTCGGCGGTGTCTTCGCGGCTGGACAACTGCACCAGGGCTTCCACCCGGCGGTCCAGGTTGCGGTGCATCATGTCCGCCGAGCCGATGTAGACCACGGGGGAGTTGCCGTTGGCGAAGGCGAAGACGCGGGAGTGTTCCAGGAAGCGGCCCAGCACGGAGCGGACCGTGATGTTTTCGCTCAGGCCCGGAACGCCCGGCCGGAGCGAGCAGATGCCGCGCACCAGCACGTCCACCTTCACCCCCGCCTGCGATGCCCGGTACAGGGAGTCGATGATGGCCTCGTCCACCATGGAGTTGACCTTGATCTGCACCCGCGCAGGCAGCCCGGCGCGGGCGTTGCTGATCTCGGTTTCGATCCGGTCGATCAGCCCGGACCGGACGGACCGCGGAGCCACCAGGAGCCGCTTGAAGGTGGACTTCGGCGCGTAGCCGGAGAGCTGGTTGAAGAGCTTGGACAGGTCTTCGCCCACCTGGTCGTTGGAGGTGAGCAGGCCGAGGTCCTCGTAGTAGCGGGCCGTGCGGGGGTGGTAGTTGCCGGTGCCGATGTGGCAGTAACGGCGCAGGCCGTCCACCTCCTGGCGGACCACGAGGGAGAGCTTGCAGTGGGTCTTGAGTCCCACGATGCCGTACACCACGTGCACGCCTGCCTGCTCCAGCTTCCGCGCCCAGGAGATGTTGGCCTGTTCGTCGAAGCGGGCCTTGATTTCCACCAGGGCCAGGACCTGCTTGCCTGCCTCGGCGGCGTCGATCAGGGCGTCCACGATCGGCGAGTCGCCGGAAGTGCGGTAGAGGGTCTGCTTGATGGCCTGGACCTTCGGGTCCGAGGCGGCCTGCTCCAGGAAGGCCTGGACCGACGTCGAGAAGGAGTCGTAGGGGTGGTGCAGCAGGATGTCCCGGCGGCGCATGGCTGCGAAGACATTGGCGGCCTTGGACGTTTCAGACTCGTTCAGGTACCGGGAGGTGTGCGGCACGTGCTTCGGGTAGTGCAGGTCCGCACGGTCGATTCCGGCGATCACGGACAGGCCGCGCAGGTCCAGCGGGGCCGGGACCGAGTAGACCTCGGACTCCTCGATGCCCAGTTCGCGGATCAGGAGCGCCCGGATGTTCGGGTTGATGTCCGTGGTGACCTCGAGCCGGACGGGCGGGCCAAAGCGGCGGCGCAGCAGTTCCTTCTCTAGGGCCTGCAGGAGGTTCTCGGCGTCGTCTTCTTCAACCTCCACGTCCTCGTTGCGGGTGACGCGGAAGCTGTGGTGTTCCACCACTTCCATGCCCGGGAAGAGCTTGTCCAGGTGGACGGCGATGACTTCTTCGAGGGCGATGAAGCGGGCCACGCGGCCCGGGATGGCGCCGGCGCGCGGGCCGTCGATGGAGATCAGGCGGGGAAGCTGGTCCGGCACCTTCACGCGGGCGAACAGTTCCTTGTCGCTCACGGGGTTCCGGACGATGACCGCGAGGTTCAGGGACAGTCCGGAAATGTACGGGAACGGGTGGGCGGGGTCCACGGCGAGAGGGGTGAGGATCGGGAAGACCTTCTCGCTGAACATGGTGCTCAGGCGGTGCTGGGCTTCATCGTCCAGCTCATCCCAATGCATGAGGTGGATGTGCTCGTAGGCCAGGGCCGGGCGGATCTGCTCCGCGAACACGCGGGCGTGGCGCTCCTGCAGCTTGTGGGCGGCCTCGCCGATCTGCTCGAGGACCTCGATGGGGCTCAGCCCGGCGGGGGAGGGCACCGCCAGGCCGGTGGCGATGCGGCGCTTCAGGCCCGCCACCCGGACCATGAAGAATTCGTCCAGGTTGGACGCGAAGATCGACAGGAAGTTGACCCGCTCCAGGAGGAAGAGATCCGGGTCCTCGGCAAGTTCCAGAACGCGGGCGTTGAAGGCCAGCCAGCTCAGTTCACGGTCCAGGAAGCGGTCCGGCGAAATGTCGCCTTCCGGTTCCAGGGACGGGGCGAACTCGGGGATGTCGATGCGGTCCTGCGTGGCCCTGGATGCGGGTACCTCGGAGGAGCCGAAGCGGGGAGGCAAGGTAGAGCCTTTGACCTCGGTCTTGGCTGTTCCTGCCGGTTCCGGGTTCATCGGATTCTCCTTCATTCAGGGCGGGTTTCCTTCAACCCTACAAGTATCTCCGCCTTCCGGAATTCCCCATGACCGGTGCGTGAAGCGGCTTGTCCGCAGCACGTTAATTTTCTGTTAACGGCCCGTACATGACATCCGCATCCCAGCGGACAAAACCGAGTTTCTGGTAAAGCGTCACGGCCGCGGTGTTGTCCGCATCGACGTACAGCATCACCGCGTGCAGCTCGTGCTGCTCCAGGTGCCGGATCCCGGCAACGGTCAGTGCTTTGCCAAGGCCCAGGCCCTGGGCGGCGGGAGTCACGCCCACCACGTACACCTCGCCGATCGGCGGGTGTCCGCCGTGTCCGGGGTGAACCTTTGTCCAGTGGAAGCCAAGCAGTTCACCGGCTTCGTTTTCGGCCAGCAGGAAACCTGCCGGGTCGAACCAGTCTTCATCCATCCTTGCTTCGAGGTCGGCCCGGGTCATGGAGCCTTGTTCGGGGTGGTGCGCGAACGCCGCCTTGTTGGCTGCCAGCCAGGCGCCTTCATCCTGGCCCGGCACGAAGGCTCGGAGGGTGACTCCGTCCGGGAGACCGGCGTCGGGCATTTCCGCCACGGACGCCATCAGGCGCATCCGCCACAACTCCCGGACCGGCTTGTAGGAAAAGCGCGCAGCCAGTTTTGCGGCCGCGGCGTGGTCCCCGTGGGACCAGGCGCTCAGTCCGCGCAGGCCGCGGGTGTCCTGCAGGTAGCCGAGCAGGCGGCCGGCAACGCCCTGGCTGCGATAGCTGGGATGCACTGCCATTTCCAGGACCCCGGTGCCGTCCGGCTCCCCGACAACGACGGCGACCCCCGCCAGATCCTCGCCGCTGGAGGGATCGCTGTCCTCATCCGGGGCGTACAGGGCCAGTGTTGTGAGCAGGTGGTCCGAGGAGCCGGCACCCCGCAGCAGCACCAGGGTCTGTTCGGACAGCGGCGGGTTGCCGTCCGCCTCCTCGGCGGCTGCGGCCAGGGCTTTGATGTCCCTGAGCAGTTCCGGGTCCGCTGCGCCGTTGAGGGCGAGGACCGGCCATTTTTCCGGATGCGCAAGACTCATGCAGCAAGGCTATACGTCCTGCCGCGGAATACATCGGTGTAGTTCGTTTTGCCGGAACTGCGGCGGCCCTGTAAGGTCTATATCTCGTCCGGCTCTTCGGAGCAGGAATACGAGGGGGATCCGCCAGTGGGGCGGCCTCGATACGTTCGACCCGTATGTCCTCCACTACGAATACAGGAAGGCCCGGACTGTGTCCGGGCCTTTTGGTTTAAGGAAGGAACGAGCCTTAGGCGTCGGAAAGCTCGTCGTCCGGCAGCCTGACGAGGGTCAGCCGGTAGCCGACGTTGCGCACCGTGCTGATGAGGTTCTCATGGTCGGCGCCAAGCTTGGCGCGCAGGCGCCGGATGTGGACGTCCACCGTGCGGGTGCCGCCGTAGTAGTCATAGCCCCACACTTCGGTCAGGAGCTGCTGCCGGGTGAATACACGGCCGGGATGCTGGGCGAGGTACTTAAGGAGTTCGAATTCCTTGAAGGTCAGGTTCAGCGGCTGTCCGCTGACCCGTGCGGTATAGCTCGCTTCATCGATCACGACGCCGGCCGCCCGGATTTCGCTCTGGGTTTCCTCTTCCTCCGGGACCGCCCGGGCCATGGCCAGCCGGATGCGTGCTTCGACTTCGGCGGGGCCGGCGGAGTCGAGCACGATGTCGTCAACTGACCAGGCCGAGGACACGGCGGCCATGCCGCCCTCGGTGAGGATCAGCATCAGGGGAGCGCTGAGGCCCGTGGCTTTCAGCAGCTGAGTCAGCGAGCGGGCGCCCACGAGGTCCTTGCGGGCATCCAGGAAGACGACGTCGGTGGGGTCGGTGTCCAGCAGCGCCGTGGGTTCTGCAGGCAGGATGTGCACACGGTGGTTCAACAGTTCCAGCGCCGGCAGGATGTCCACGGACGAGCCGGGGCTGTTCGTCAGGAGCAGGATGTGCGACATAGTTCCTCCAAGGGGCGGGCCGCGCATCATCGGGCGTCTGGACCGGAATTCCACCGGCGTCTGACTGCGTCGTGGAAGCCGGTTACCCCGGAGGAGGGACCTTCGGAAGGACCCGGCAACTCAAACGCTGTTGACAGTTGAGTATACCCGCCGGGCGAATCCAGAACATGGATTGGGGCCGCCTGCCGCAACTTCGGCGACATATTTCTGTCGCATAGGGCAGGATGGGCGAAGGATATTCAACCCCGGGCCGCCGAAGAACGCAGGCCGCAATGAAGTCAGGAATGCAGTGAAGTCTTGGAGCATCGGCGTGGTTGGCCTCGCCATACTCGCGGTCATCGTTGCCGGCTCGTACACCACTGGCGCCGTCATGGTGGGCGTCGGGATCGTGGCGGCGGCCGCCGTCGGAATCGGCTGGCCGCATTTCCTGGCCGTGCCGGCGAAGAAGACCCTCGCGGCGGTCATCGGGCTCAGCGGGATGGGCTCCGCGATCGCAGCCGCCTTCGCTCCCGCGCCGGGATTCCTTGATTACGTTCCCGCGTTCATCGCGGCGGGCGTCATCGCGGTATTCATCGTCCAGTTGGTCCGCGGAACGGGCCAGGCCCAGCGCCTCGAATCGACCCTCGGCAGCTGCGCCGGGGTTCTGCTCAGTTGCCTCGGGGCGGGCTGGATCGCCAGCGTGCGATTCAACGGTGTGCAGGAGATGGTGCTGGTGGCCGGGCTTAGTGCGGCTGTGGCCCTGCTGACGGGGCTGCTCCGCTGGCCCGACCGGATCGTGGCCCCGTTGGGAATCGCCGCCGCCGGGCTGGTGGCCCCGCTCGCCGGTTTGGTGTTCTCCAATATTTCCGTGCCGGCCGCGGCCGTGGTGGGCGTGGTGATGGGTTCAGTGCTCCTGAGTTTCCGGCGCATGGTCACGCTGCGGCCGGGCCGGCTGAACCTGGCCGCCGTCGTGGGCATGGGCGTGGCGCCGGTGTGGGCCGTGGGCTCGCTTTGCTACTTCATCGACAAACTACTCATCTACTAACCGCTAGGATGGCATCATGTCTGTTGTTGCCTTTGAAATCTTCTTCCTCGTCCTGCTCGGCCTGGCCAGCATCTCCATGGCCTGGTTCGCGGGCTTCGTCGTGTACCGCCTGTTCAAGGGCCAGAAGTAACCGATTCCCTGTCGCGCTGAGGTAGAACTGCCGTGCCCTTCGAAATTCCCACGGATCTGACACCCGAACTCGTTCCCCTGTCCTGGCTCATTGGTGAGTGGGAAGGCCGCGGACGGCTGGGCAGCGGTGAAGAGGATTCCGAACATTTCATCCAGCACGTCTCCTTCACCCACAACGGCCTGCCGTACCTGCAATACCGCGCCGAAAGCTGGCTCAGTGACGAGCACGGCACCAAGCTTCGGCCACTGACGGTCGAAACCGGGTTCTGGGCGCTTGAGCGGGAACTGGTTGAGGCCGACGGCGGCCCCGGGCTGGTTCCCGCGGAAATGGTCCCTGTGCTGAAGAACGCCGACGACGTCGAAGCCCGCCGCAATGCCGACGGCGGCTTTGACCTTTCGGTCACTATCACGCACCCGGGCGGTATCACCGAGCTCTACTACGGCCAGATCAAGGGCCCGCAGATCCAGCTCAGCACCGACATGGTGATGCGGGGCAGTCATTCGAAGGAATACACGGCGGCCACCAGGATTTTCGGCCTGGTGGACGGCAACCTGCTGTGGCGCTGGGACGTCTCCACCCCGGGCAAGTCCCTCGAAGCCCACGCCTCGGCGTTCCTGAACAAGGTCTCCTGAACCACAAGGTCTCCTAAACCCAAGGTTTCGCGCCCGGGCGTTCCTGAAGCGCGTTGCCGGGCGGCGTTTCCTGTGCGGCCGTTCCCGGGCACTATGGTTCCTATCCAGGCTCGCGCGGCTACAAGGGGAACGAAGCGATGGTTGAACACACGAAACCGGGCGGTCATAACGGGCTCAAGGCTGTCTTTTTCAACGGCACCCTGAAACCTTCGCCTCAGCTCAGCAATACCGGGGGACTGATCGAGGTCAGCCGCCGCATTATGGAAAAGCAGGGCGTCAGCACCCGGGTTATCCGCACTGTGGACCACGACATTGCCCCCGGCGTCTATCCGGACATGCGCGAACACGGTTGGGCCAGCGATGAGTGGCCCGAACTGTATCCCGCGGTCCAGGAGGCGGACATCGTGGTGCTCGCCGGCCCCATCTGGCTGGGCGACAACTCCTCCCAGACCAAGAAGGTCATCGAACGCCTCTATGCGCACTCCGGCCAGCTCAACAACAAGGGCCAGTGGGCGTACTACCCGAAGGTCGGCGGCTGCCTCATCACGGGCAACGAGGACGGCATCAAGCACTGTGCCATGAACGTGCTGTACAGCCTCCAGCACGTCGGATTCACCATCCCGCCCCAGGCCGACGCCGGCTGGATCGGCGCGGTGGGCCCGGGGCCGAGCTACCTGGACGAAGGCTCCGGCGGCCCGGAAAGCGACTTCACCAACAGGAACACCACCTTCATGACCTGGAACCTGCTCCACCTGGCCCGACTGCTCAAGGACGCCGGCGGCATCCCGGCGTACGGAAACCTGCCGGCCGAGTGGAAAGCCGGAACCCGCTTTGACTTTGAAAATCCGGAATACCGCTAGGCCCAAAGGACTTCTACTGGATATGACTTACAAAAGCCCTCTGTTGTCGCGCCCCGGCGCCGTCGAAGGCGGCGGCGCCGATTCCGGCGTTGCCGCCCACTACGGCGAGCCGCTGCGTGAGCAGCGCGCCCTGGCCGCCGGGACCGCCGTCGTCGATCTCTCGCACCGCGGCGTTGTGACCGTTACCGGGCCGGACCGGCTCAGCTGGCTCAACACCCTCTCCTCGCAGCAGGTGACGAACCTGCCGCCGCGGGTGTCGAGCGAACTGCTGCTGTTGACGGTGCAGGGCAGGATCGAGTTCGACGCGCGGATCGTGGACGACGGCGGCACCGCCTGGCTGCTGGTCGAGGCCGCCGAGGCGGGTCCGCTGGCCGAATGGCTGACCAAGATGAAATTCATGCTGCGCGTGGAGATCGCGGATGTCTCGGCCGAGTGGGCCACGGTGGGTTCCACCAGGCCGGTGGACGCCTGGGCGGACCGGATCGCCTGGGAAGACCCCTGGCCGCACGTGGGCGCCGGCGGATACTCCTACAGCATGGTCGCCGAGGGCGAACACCCCGGACTGGACCGTCCCTGGTTCGAATACCTGATCCCGGCCACCGAGCTCGAGGACGCGGTGGAGGGCCTGGCGCTGGCGGGGACCATGGCCTCCGAAGCGCTCCGGATCGCGGCCTGGCGCCCACGGCTTGGCGCGGAGACCGACGACCGGGTGATCCCGCATGAGCTGGACCTCCTGCGCACCTCGGTGCATCTGGCCAAGGGCTGCTACAAGGGCCAGGAAACCATCGCACGGGTCCACAACCTCGGGCACCCGCCGCGGCGCCTGGTTTTCCTGCAGCTGGACGGCTCCCAGCACACCCTGCCGGAGGCCGGAAGCGACGTGCTCGCCGGCGAGCGCAAGGTGGGCACCCTGACTTCCGTGGCCCAGCACTATGAAATGGGCGCGGTGGGGCTGGCGCTCATCAAACGGTCGGTTGACCCCGCCGAGGTGCTGGCCGTGCAGGACGGCGGCGAACAGTATGCCGCGGCCCAGGAAGTGATCGTCGCACCCGACGCCGGCCAGGTGGTGGGGCGCCAGAGCGGATTCCTGAAGGGACCACACCGATGAGCGAAACACCCGAAAACCGGAGCGCCGAAGACGAAGACGCCGCCCTGGCGGACGCTTTGTTCCACGCCGCCCGCGAGGGGGACAACCCCGTGCTGCGCAGCTACCTCGACGCCGGAGCCCCGGCCGGGATCAGCAATCCTGCCGGGGATTCCCTGCTGATGCTCGCCGCGTACCACGGCCATGCGGAAACAGTGCAGCTCCTGCTGCATCACGGCGCGGATGCCTCCGCGCCCAACGAACGCGGCCAGACGCCGCTCGCCGGGGCGGTGTTCAAGGGGTACCTGGATGTAGTCCGGGTGCTGATCGATGCCGGGGCGGATCCCGACGCCGGGTCCCCGACCGCGCGGGAAGCCGCCCGCATGTTCGGCCGGGCCGAGATCCTGCAGCTTCTGGGCTGACGGCCCTTCAGCCGGGGCTAGGTGGCCATAGCGGCGGCCCGGTGTTCCCGCATGCGATCGCCGAGGCACACAACCTGGCGTCCGGCGTCGTCCTCGAACAGCTGCACACGCGGCTCACTGCGCTCGAGGAACAGCAGGCACAAAAGACTAAGGAAAACCATGGAACAAGTAGCCAAACCCTGGCCTGCCCTATGGTCCCTCGTCATCGGTTTCTTCATGATCCTGATCGACTCAACCATCGTTTCCGTGGCAAACCCGCGGATCATGGAGGGACTCAACGCCGACATCAACGCCGTCATCTGGGTGACGAGCGCATACCTCCTCGCCTACGCCGTCCCGCTGCTCATCACCGGGCGGCTCGGGGACCGCTTCGGTCCGAAAAACCTCTACCTCTCCGGCCTGGTGGTCTTCACCCTGGCCTCCCTGTGGTGCGGCCTCTCCGGTGACGTCGGCACGCTGATCGCCGCCCGCGCCGTCCAAGGCTTCGGCGCGGCCATGATGACCCCGCAGACCATGGCCGTCATCACCCGGATCTTCCCGCCGGACCGCCGTGGTGCGGCCATGGGGCTGTGGGGCGCCACCGCCGGCATGGCCATCCTGGTCGGCCCGATCCTGGGCGGCGTGCTGGTGGACGGCCTGGGCTGGGAATGGATCTTCTTCGTCAACGTGCCCATCGGCCTGATCGGCTTCCTCGCGGTCACCCGCTTCGTGCCGGCCCTGGGCACCCACCGCCACCGCTTCGACATCCCGGGCGTGCTGCTCTCCGCCGTCGGGATGTTCCTGCTCGTGTTCGGCATCCAGGAAGGCCAGACATACCGCTGGGGAACCGTGGTCGGGCCGGTCACCGTCTGGGGACTTATTATCGCGGGCCTCGTGGTCCTGGCACTGTTCGTGGTATGGCAATGGATCCTGGAGCGCCGCGGCGGCGAGCCGCTGCTGCCGCTGGGGCTGTTCAAAGAGCGCAACTTCTCCCTGGGCAACACCACCATCATGGCCGTGGGCTTCACTATCACGGCGTTCCCGCTGCCCACCATCTTCTACTATCAGGTGGTCCGCGGCCTGACTCCCACCCAGTCGGCCCTCCTCATGATTCCGATGGCCGTGCTCTCCGGTGCCTTGGCGCCCTTCGTCGGCCGGCTGATCGACCGGGTGAACCCCCGCTGGTTCGCCGCGTTCGGACTGGTGTGCCTGTCCGCAGCGTTGTTCTGGACCGGCGCCCTCCTCAAGCCCGAGACCCCCATCTGGATGTTCCTGCTTCCGAGCGCCCTGCAAGGCGTGGCCAACGGCTTCATCTGGGGACCCGTTTCCAACGCCACCACGCGCAACCTCCCGCCGCGCCAGGCAGGGGCCGGATCGGGCGTCTTCAACACCACCCGGCAGATCGGCGCGGTGCTCGGATCTGCCGCGATCGCCTCGTTGATCCAGGCCCGGCTCGCCGCCGAACTCCCGGCCCTGCCGGGCGGGGCTCCGGCCGGGGAAGGAACGCAGGGCGGGCAGCTTCCGGAGTTCCTGCACGCCGGGTTCTCGACGGCGATGTCCCAGTCCGTGCTGTTGCCCGCCTGCGCGATCCTGCTGGGAGCCGCGGCGGCGCTGCTGTTCGGCAAGCCGAAAGCCGTCCAGGACTGGGGCGCCGCTGCCCCGCAGGCCGGCGCGGAACAGGACACTAGCGCAGCAGCACGGAAGTGACTGTGCCGCCGTCGGCGAACCCCAGGCTCCGGGCCAGGCCGAGCGCACCGCGGTTGTCGAGCGGGGTGCACCACTGCAGGGTCAGGCCGGACGCGAGCGCCTCGTGGGCAGCGATCGAGGCGGCGAGCGTGCCGAGCCCCTGGCGGCGCAGTTCCGGCCGGACCAGGACACCCATGTCCGCCAGGATGCCCTCCCACTCCGCATAGGCGCCACAGGCCACCGGGCTTCCGTTGCCGCCGGAGTCATCCATCACCGTGAAGCAGTGGGTCATGGAGTTCAGCCGGGCTTCGTTGGCGTCGTCGGGCGGGCACATGCCTTCCAGCTCGATGGCCTCGGGGTGGCCGTGCGAAACCGTCACTTCGCCGCGGGGGTGGGCGAGGGGCAGGTCGTCGGCGAACAACAGGGCCGAGGTGCCCAGGCCATGGCCGCCGTGCTCCCGGCTCAGGCGCAGCAAGGTGGCGTGTTCGCTAAGTTCTTCATCGCTGTACTTTGCGGCAGCTTCGGTGGCCCAGGCCGGACCGAGCAGCGCCGAATGCCCGAAGAGCCTGACGAAGGTGATGGAATCCGAGCCGTCATCTTCCCGGACCAAGCGCTCGCTGCCGGACGCTTCGGGGGAGAAACGTACGTGCGCGAACGCGGCGTCGTCGAATCCGAGATGCCGCGCCCAGGCCAGCAGGACGATGTCGGCAGATCCTTCAGCAAATCCCATGCCTTGAGTCTAGGCAACACGGGAACCTCTGCAGAGCGGAACGGAACGGTACGGGCCCGCACCGGAAGGTGCGGGCCCGTTTGGCGTGTTTCGCTTTAGCCGAACAGCACAGCCTTACCCGAGCAGCACAGCCTTACCCGAACAGCACAGCCTTACCCGAGCAGCACAGCCTTACCCGAACAGCACAGCCTTACCCGAACAGCACAGCGGCTTCGTCGTAGCGGTGCTGCGGGACGGTCTTGAGCTTGCCCAGGGCCGTTTCGAAGCCGACGTGCACGATGTCGGTGCCGTTGAGCGACACCATGGTGCCCCAGCGGCCCTCCACCACGGAGTCGATGGCTGCCATGCCCAGGCGGGTGGCCAGGACGCGGTCGAAAGCGGAGGGGACGCCGCCGCGCTGGATGTGGCCAAGGATGGTGGCGCGGGTTTCGATGCCGGTGCGGGCTTCGATTTCCGGGGCCAACTGGTCCGCGATGCCGCCCAGGCGGGGCCGGCCGAAGGTGTCCAGCCCGCGTTCCGAGTGCGGGGCCTCCATATGGTCCGGTACGAAGCCTTCCGCGACGACCACCAGGGGGGCGCGGCCACGGTCGTGGGCTTCCTTGACCCATTCGGTGATCTGGTCGATCGAGACCTTCTGTTCGGGGATGAGGATCGCGTGGGCGCCGGAGGCCATGCCGGCGTGCAGGGCGATCCAGCCGACGTGCCGGCCCATGACCTCGGCGATCATGCAGCGGTGGTGGGATTCGCCGGTGGTGCGCAGCCGGTCGATCGCTTCGGTGGCGATCTGCACGGCGGTGTCGAAGCCGAAGGTGTAGTCGGTGGCGTCCAGGTCGTTGTCGACCGTCTTGGGCACGCCCACGATCTTCAGCCCGGCGTCGGTCAGCCGCTTGGCCGCAGCCAGGGTTCCTTCGCCGCCGATCGCGATCATGGCGTCGATGCCGAGTCGGTCCATGTGGCCCTTGATGACCTCGGGGCCGCCGCCGTTTTCGAAGGGGTTGGTGCGGGAGGTGCCCAGGATGGTGCCGCCCTGCTTGGCGATGCCGCGGACCATGGTGCGGGGGATTTCGATGATGTCGCCCTCGACCACGCCACGCCAGCCGTCGCGGAAACCGACGAACTCGTGTCCGTGGATGGCGATGCCCTTCAGGACAGCACCGCGGATCACGGCATTGAGTCCGGGGCAGTCGCCGCCGCTGGTGAGGATTCCAATTTTCATGAGCGCTCAAATCCTGGCTAGGAGGTATACGTGCAGAGCGCCACGCTGAGCTCCCCTAGATTGTAGGCGGCAATGTGGGGTAGGACACAAACGAGGATGGCTGGCAGGGATGAGCTCCCGGAAACAATGCCGCAACATTCGCTCCGCGGACGGCTGGAACGTGCCCCGGAATCAGGGGCGGTTGCGGCCGCGTTCCTGGAGGAAGGATTCCAGCGCGATGCTTCCGTCCTGCGCGGGGAGCAGCAGCCACGCCAGCACGTAGACGACGATAGCGGGCCCCGGCAGGAGGCAGAAGAGCAGGAAAGCGACGCGGACATACGCGACGTCGACGTTCAGTTTTGCCGCGATGCCTCCGCAGACGCCGCCGAGCCAGCGCTGGGGCCCGCGCTTCAGGCCGATGCTTCGGATGATGCTGAAGAATTTGTTCATGGTTCGAGCCTTCCTTGTTCGGGATGCTTTGTCACGCCCCAGGCGGGCGCCGGAACCGGCACCCGCCTGGGTCAGGGGAAATCGCTGGAGAGCGAAAGTGCTTACTGCCCCGGGAGGTTTCCGTTCGCGGAGTCTTGTTCCGCGTCCTTTGCCGTGGAATTCCGTGAACGGGCCGAGATCAGGCCGCCGACGATCAGCGCCGCGCCTGCACCGATCATGAGCCCGATCAGGACGTAGTTGGCGTTCAGGACCACCAGTCCGAGCTTGGAGATGACGATCAACGCTGCGAGGGCCACGACGACCAAGCCCCACACCACGGTGCCGACCCGGGGACCCTGCTCCTGCTGGGTGCCGCCTGCGTTGGAGCCGTAGACCGGTCCCGGTTCCTGCGTGCTCATGTCAGTTCCCTTCCTGGATAGTGACGTTGCTGAAGGTGCCGTCCAGTTCGATGACCAGGCTGGCACCGGGCTTGCCGGTGTTGAAGTACCGCAGTTCGTCGTCCTGTGCGTTCCCGGTGCTCCCTCCGGCGCCCTTGAGGTTGGCGAAGGTCATGTCCGCCTTGAGTTCAACGGGCACGGTGTCCGGGATGATCACCTTGATGTTGCTCGCGGTGATGTCCAGCGGCACCACCAGGCCGGATTCCAGCGGTTCGTCCAGTTCCAGCCTGGTGAGGTCCACGGTCCCGTTCGCTCCGGTGATGTTGTAACCCTCCCTGGCATCGGCCTGGGTGAGCGGGATCCATTGGGTGTTTTCCATGGGGAACCGGTCGCCGCGGGGCACCAGGTTGAAGATCGCGCCGATCACCAGCGCCATCACCGCGAGGAAGCCCAGGAATCCGGAAGTCCGTCCGCGGAGACCGGCAACCAGGATCCCGAGACCGAGCACCGCGGCACCGCTCGCCCAGACCACCGCATTGGCGGCGTCGCCCAGCTGGATGGTCCCGCCGGCGTCGAGCAGTTTGATGGTGCCACCCACCAGGAGCGCCGCTCCCGCAGTAATTGCGATGATCGCCGCCCCGGGTCCCTGCCGGCGCGGTCCGCGCGGCTGCCCGCCCTTCCACTGCGGCTGCGTCGGGGTCTGTGGAGGAGTCGGGGCACCCGGGTATCCGGGCCCCGCGTAGACCGGCCCTGCCGGGATGCCCGACGGCGGTGCCTCGCCCGGGATCGGCAGGTTCGAGGTGGCGGGGGCAGCGAAAGCATTTGCGCCGCCATGCATGTC
This sequence comes from Arthrobacter cupressi, assembly GCF_900099975.1. Classification (GTDB taxonomy): domain Bacteria; phylum Actinomycetota; class Actinomycetes; order Actinomycetales; family Micrococcaceae; genus Arthrobacter; species Arthrobacter cupressi. The sequence goes on along the minus strand of NZ_FNEI01000004.1, from coordinate 103,027 downwards.
CGGCACCGCCGGGACGGTTCCGCCCTGCGGGGCTCCCGGTTCAGGTCCGGCGTAGTACGGTGCACCAGCATACGGGGCGCCCACGGTAGGTATGCCGTTCCGGTTCCTGTTCCGCTGGACCAGGAAGTAGACCAGACAGGCAACCGCGCCCACCCAGAAGAGCGTCCAGAAGAGTCCGGGTGCGCCGTCCCAGCCCCATCCCCAGACGCCGCGGCCGAGTCCGGGAAGGCCGATGATTGTGGTGATCAGCGCCCCTGTCATGCCTGCGGTCCAGCGGCCGGCGCCGGCTTCCTGTGCGTGGATGCGGCCGTCCGGTTCCGGCAGCAGGGCCCAGGCCACGCCGTAGAGCAGGACGCCCACCCCGGCAAAGATTGCCAGGACCACGAAAATGCCGCGGACAATAAGCGGGTCGACGCCAAAGCGGTGGGCGACGCCGCTGGCAACGCCGCCGATCCACCGGTCCTGACCGCGGGCGATGCCCTGGCCGCGGATCCAGTCGAAGAAGTTTTGTGGGGGCCGGGCTCCGGGTTCACCGCTGTGGCCGGTTGCTTCGCCCTGTCCCGGGGTTCCGGGTGTGCTGTTCGCGTTCATACCTTGATCCTGCCGCCCGGACGGCAGCGTCCTCTACTGGGGGATACCCTGAACCGTCCCTGAGGGACCCCTGGGATACCCCGGTTCCAAGGGCCGCGGAGCCCTGATCCGTGTTTGGATGGAAGCATGACAAGCCCTGCCCCACGCCCGCCGCTGGTCCGTAGCGGCGATCGCATGATTGCCGGCGTGTGCAGCGGCCTCGCGGCGCACCTGGGCTGGCCAGTGAAGTACCTGCGGATCGGTATGCTCCTGGCCGCCTTCGCCGGCGGTGCCGGGCTGGTGTTCTATGCCTGGCTCTGGATCCTGGTCCCGACGGCGGACGAAGGCGCCCGGCGCGCGGCCCGCAGCCCGGCGTCGCCCATTGCCCCGGCGGTAAGTTTGCCTGCCCCGGGTGCGGCGGCGTCCGCCCCCGGCGGGCTGTCATCGGTCCGGGTGGCTGCACCGTGGTTCACCGGCCGGGGGATCAGGTACGGCAAGGAGTTGCTGCTTGGTGCCGGGCTCCTGTTCGTGGCCGGGATCCTCGTCGCGCAGCAACTGGGCGTCGACCTTCCGCTGGGCACCCTGATTCCGGCGGCGGCCATCCTTGGCGGCGCCGCCATTGCCTGGATGCAACTGGATGAGAGCCGCCGCGCAGGGCTGAGGGACAAGACCAAGGCGGACCAGGCCGGAGGCTGGGTCCGGCTTGCCGCGGGGCTTGCACTCGTCGTGGCCGGAGTGCTGGTCATGGTGTCCGGCTCGGGTTCCTGGGAGCAGACCTGGCTGGCGCTGCTGGCCTCGGTGGCGGTGCTCGGCGGCGTGGCCCTGGTGCTCCTGCCATGGGGCCTCAAGTTCTGGAAGGATCTGGAGAACGAACGGGCGGGCCGGGTCAGGGAAACCGAGCGGGCGGAGATCGCCGCCCACCTGCATGATTCCGTGCTGCAGACGCTCGCCCTGATCCAGCGGCGCGCAGGATCGGAGCAGGACGTCATCCGCCTCGCCCGGGCCCAGGAGCGCGAACTCCGCGGCTGGCTGTACCGGGACCAGGCCGCCGACGCCGGGCACCTGGCGGACCGGATCAAGGCCGTCGCGGCCGAGGTGGAAGACACCCACGGGCACCTGGTCGAGGTGGTCAGCGTGGGGGATGCGCCCATGACGGAGCGGCACGAAGCCTTGGTCCAGGCCGCCCGCGAGGCAATGCTGAACGCGGCACGGCACGGCGGTGGCGCGGTGTCCGTCTATCTGGAGAGCTCGGACACGGGAAGCGACGTCTTCGTCAAGGACCGGGGGCCGGGGTTCGATCCCGCGGCCGTCCCGCAGGACCGCCTGGGCGTGCGCGAATCGATTGTCGGCCGGATGAAAAGGCACGGCGGCACGGCCGTGATCGACAGTGGCCCGTCCGGAACCGAAGTGCGGCTCAGCCTGCCGGCGGCGGCAGGACCGGACGAACGCAACGGAGAGGGTAAACCATGAACGAGGCAGGAACGGCGCTCCGTAGCGTCCGCGTAGTGGTGGTCGATGACCACACCATTTTCCGTTCCGGACTGAAAGCGGACCTCGATTCCCGGATCGACGTCGTCGGCGAAGCGGGCACGGTGGACGACGCCGTCCGGGTCATCGCCGAACAGCGGCCGGAGGTGGTCCTGCTGGATGTCCACCTGCCGGGCGGCCTGGGCGGCGGCGGGCGCGAGGTGATCACCAAGTCCGCCCCACTCCTGGGCACCACCAGCTTCCTTGCGCTGAGCGTGTCCGATGCCGCGGAGGATGTGGTGGCGGTGATCCGGGCGGGCGCCCGCGGTTACGTCACCAAGACCATTTCCGGGGCCGAGATATCCGACGCCGTGATCCGGGTCGCGGACGGCGACGCGGTGTTTTCGCCTCGGCTGGCGGGTTTCGTGCTGGACGCCTTCGGAACGTCACCGGCGGAGATCGCCGACGACGAGCTGGACCGGCTGTCCGCCCGCGAATTGGAGGTCATGCGGCTCATCGCTCGCGGCTACAGCTACAAGGAGGTCGCCAAGGAGCTGTTCATCTCCATCAAGACAGTGGAAACGCACGTCTCTGCGGTACTGCGGAAGCTCCAGCTCTCCAGCCGGCACGAACTGACCAAATGGGCGGCCGAACGCCGCTTGCTGTGAGGCGCAAACTGGCCCGGGACATGAAGAACGCCCCCTCGGCGGAGGGGGCGTTCTTCATGTTTGATTACTTGGCCTGGCCGAGGAAGTCCTGGAGGCGGCGCACGCCTTCGGCGAGGTCCTCGTCGCCCAGCGCGTAGGAGAGCCGGACGTATCCGGAGGGGCCGAAGGCCTCGCCCGGAACGATCGCCACCTCCACCTCATCCAGGATCAGCGAGGCAAGCTCGGCGGAAGTGGACGGGCGGACCGGGCCGTTCGCCGTCGGGAATTCCTTGCCCAGCAGGGCGCGGACGTCGGCGTAGACGTAGAACGCGCCGGTCGGCGTCGGGCAGTCAACGCCCTCAATCGCGTTCAGTCCCGCCACGATCGCTTTCCGGCGGCGGTCGAAGGCAACCTTCATTTCGTCGACGGCGGTGAGCGGGCCCGAGACCGCGGCGAGGGCGGCGATCTGCATGATGTTCGAGACGTTGGAGGTCGCGTGCGACTGCAGGTTGGTGGCGGCCTTGATGACGTCGGCCGGGCCGATCATCCAGCCGACGCGCCAGCCGGTCATGGCGTAGGTCTTGGCCACACCGTTGAGGATGACCACCTTGTCGCCGAGTTCCGGAGCGGCGGTGGCGATCGAGGTGAACGGCACGCCGTCGTAGGTCAGGTGCTCGTAGATTTCATCGGTGACCACCCAAAGACCCTTCGCAGCAGCCCACTTGCCAATTTCGGCCACCTGCTCCGGGCTGTACACCGCACCGGTGGGGTTGGACGGGGAAACGAAGAGCAGGATCTTCGTCCGGTCCGTGAGGGCGGCTTCGAGCTGATCCACGGTGACCAGGTAACCCTGCTCGGGACCGGCGAAAACTTCCACCGGCACACCACCGGCAAGGCGGATGGCCTCCGGGTAGGTGGTCCAGAACGGGGTGGGGATGATGACCTCATCGCCCGGGTCGAGCAGGGTGGCGAACGCGTTGTAGACGGCCTGCTTGCCGCCGTTGGTCACCAGGACCTGGGACGCTTCGACCTTGTAGCCCGAATCGCGGAAGGTCTTCTCCGCAATGGCCTTCTTCAGTTCCGGCAGCCCGGCTGCGGGGGAGTACCGGTGGTTCTTGGGGTCGCCGGCGGCCTCGATGGCGGCCTTGACGATGTAGTCCGGGGTGGGGAAATCAGGTTCCCCCGCGCCGAAACCGATGACGGGACGGCCGGCGGCCTTGAGTGCCTTCGCCTTGGCATCAACGGCAAGGGTGGCGGATTCGGCAATGGCGGAAATTCTCTGTGAAACGCGGGCGGGAGCTGTTCCGGCAGGCATGTGGGACCGTTCTTCGCTGGCAGCGTGAGCTGGATGATGGGAAACGACGTGATCTACTCTATGCTGTTCTGCGGACGCCCTGCGGGCCGGCTTGGGAAAGTGACGGCTGCAGCGGGCAGCCGGGATATCCGGACACACCGGAACTGTCCCGGTTCGACTATCGCGAAGTTCTTGCGTAGACTGGTTCACCGGTGTTGAAAAACATCACAATGGTTCGCGCCTCTGGCGTGGCCCAAATACATGGATTCGTTCCATAGGGTAGTGGCGCAATTGGTAGCGCAGCGGTCTCCAAAACCGCAGGTTGCAGGTTCGAGTCCTGTCTGCCCTGCGCAGGCTGTTCCGGTTCAGTCCGGGGCAGACGCGGTAACGGTTCTGATCAGAACCGGGTCAACAACGTTGCATGGATGAGTGAGGACCGGGTGACCGAAACAGCTGCAAGCAGCTCGAAGGGCCGACCTGCCAGGAAGGCCGACGCCGGCTTCTTCGCTCGAATCACCCTCTTTGTCCGCCAGGTAATAGGCGAACTCAAGAAGGTCGTCGCTCCGACCCGCAAGGAACTGATCAACTACACCCTTGTGGTGCTGGTTTTCGTGGCCGTCATGATGCTCATCGTCACTCTGTTGGACCTGGCCTTCGGTACCGGAGTCAGCTGGGTGTTCGGCGGGTCAGGCGCTACGGACCGCTAAACGGATCACTCCGCAAGCCGTGCGGAAATCCCCGGAAATTCAAGGGATTTTGCAGGGTTTGCGGAATTGAGCCATTTAAATAGGCAAGTTAGGCAATGAGGAAGCAGGAGACCAAGTGTCTGAGCAGGAGCTCGAGGTAAACGAGACTGAGCTGGATGGAAGCACGGACGCGGCGGCGGAGGCCACCGAAACGTCCGAGGCTGAATCTGCTGCGCCTGAAACCGAAGAAACCGGCGACGACGCCCTCGCCGCCGCCGCTGCAGCCGCACCGGTCGATCCGGCCGAAGAATTCAAGGCCAAGCTCCGCCGCCAGGAGGGTGACTGGTACGTCATCCACTCCTACGCCGGTTACGAGAACCGCGTGAAGGCGAACCTCGAGACCCGCATCCAGACCCTGGACATGGAAGATTACATCTTCGAAATCCAGGTGCCCATGGAAGAAGTCGTTGAGATCAAGAACGCCCAGCGCAAGGTCATCAACCGCGTCCGCATCCCCGGTTACGTCCTGGTCCGCATGGACCTGACGGATGCTTCCTGGGGCGCCGTCCGCCACACTCCCGGCGTCACCGGCTTCGTGGGCAACGCCCACAACCCCGTGCCGCTGCGCCTCGACGAGGTCTTCTCCATGCTCGCCCCGGTCTTCGAAGAAGAGCAGGCCGAGAAGGGCAAGCCGGTCAAGCAGAGCGCCGCACCGGTCGCCGTCGACTTCGAGGTCGGCGAGTCGGTCATCGTCAAGGAAGGCCCCTTCGAGACCCTCCCCGCGACCATTTCGGAAATCAAGCCCGAATCCCAGACCCTCGTGGTGCTGGTTTCGATCTTCGAGCGCGAGACCCCCGTGACCCTGGCATTCAACCAGGTCACCAAGATCTGACCCACCCAAGATTTCGTTCTGCTTCCGCCTGCTTAGCGGTGGTGGAACGGCCGGCCGCCTCGCCATGGCGGCCAACAACCTGAGGCACGCTCCCGTGTCCCAGGACGCTATTTAGAGAAGGACCCTACATTGGCTCCCAAGAAGAAGGTCACCGGCCTCATCAAGCTGCAGATCCAGGCAGGTGCCGCCAACCCGGCCCCGCCGATCGGTCCTGCGCTTGGCCAGCACGGTGTCAACATCATGGAATTCTGCAAGGCGTACAACGCTGCGACGGAAGCCCAGCGCGGAAACGTCATCCCGGTTGAAATCACGGTCTACGAAGACCGCTCCTTCACCTTCATCACCAAGACCCCGCCGGCTGCAGAGCTCATCAAGAAGGCTGCAGGCGTTGCCAAGGGCTCGTCGACCCCGCACACCGTGAAGGTCGCCAAGCTCACCCAGGCACAGGTCGAGGAAATCGCTTCCACCAAGATGGAAGACCTCAACGCCAACGACATCGCGGCTGCTGCCAAGATCATCGCCGGCACCGCCCGCTCCATGGGCATCACCGTCGAAGGCTAATCACAGCCTTCAACCGCCGGGCAACCGGCACTTGAAATCATTGAAATGTTGGCAGTCCCCGGACTTCCAACCGTGGCAGGGCCGAGCGCGGTCCGCAGACCACAACTGCACAAGGAGAAACAAGCAGCATGGCAAAGCGCAGCAAAGCATATGAGGCAGCCGTAGCCAAGATCGAGGCTGGCAAGGTCTACGCCCCGTTCGAGGCAATCAGCCTGGCAAAGGAAATCAACCCGTCCAAGTTCGACGCAACGGTTGAGGTCGCTTTCCGCCTCGGCGTTGACCCCCGCAAGGCCGACCAGATGGTCCGCGGCACGGTCAACCTCCCCCACGGCACCGGCAAGACCGCCCGTGTCCTGGTGTTCGCAACCGGTGACAAGGCTGAAGCAGCAATCGCTGCCGGCGCCGACTTCGTTGGTTCCGACGACCTGATCGAGAAGATCGCAGGCGGCTGGACCGACTTCGACGCAGCCGTTGCCACCCCTGACCTCATGGGTAAGGTCGGCCGCCTCGGTAAGGTCCTCGGCCCGCGTAACCTCATGCCGAACCCGAAGACCGGCACGGTAACCCCGGACGTCGCGAAGGCTGTCAACGACATCAAGGGCGGCAAGATCGACTTCCGCGTCGACAAGCACTCGAACCTGCACTTCATCATCGGCAAGGCTTCCTTCGACGCCATCAAGCTGGCCGAGAACTACGCCGCAGCCCTCGAAGAGGTCCTCCGCCTGAAGCCGTCCGCTTCCAAGGGCCGCTACATCCAGAAGGCCACCGTCACCACCACGTTCGGTCCGGGCATCTCCGTCGACCCGAACGTCACCAAGGTCCTGACCGAAGCCTAAGCTTCACCAGTTCCGCTTCAAGAAGCCGCCCGGCACCAGCCGGGCGGCTTCTTGCGTTTCCCATCGGCTCCCAAATCCCGCTTCGCTCGCTTCGGGTCCCTCGCCTAAGTGGGCCCTCGGCCTTGGACCCCTCGCGTGTTAGCGCCCAACCCGCTCCCCGGCCTCGCACGCTCGGCAGGGGACCCCTCGCGGGTTAGGCTTGGCACATGGTCGACGCTGCGGAAGCCACCATCCACGAACTCCACCTTCCGGCCAGTTTGGACGGCGCGGAAGCCGCGGAGTTCCGCGAGTATTGCGAGGTCCTCGACCGGATCCTGCTGGAGCACTGGGGCCACCTCGATCTCGCCGCCTCACTGCCTGCACGGCTCACCAGTTGGGCGGACAACGACTACCGCAGGCTCCGGAACTTCTACCTCCGCGCCGACGGGCGGATTGTCGGCCGGGGATTCGTCGAACTCTCCCTTAAAGACAACCTCAGCAGCGCCTGGCTGCGGGTGGACATCGCCGCGCCCTACCGCCGCCGTGGGCTGGGCGGCAAGCTGCTCCGGCACCTCGAGTCGGTGGCGCGGGAGGAAGGCCGCAGCGTCCTCATGGCCAGTTCCGGCGACCCCGACCGGCCGGAAAACGGGCCGGAAGTCCTGGCGTCCCCGGTGGGCACCGGAGCGGTGCCCAGGAATGCCCCCGGTACGGCGTTCGCGCTCCGCCACGGCTACTCGCTTGCCCAAGCCACGCGGTACAGCACCCTGGTGCTGGACGGCGCACCCGATTGGGCGGCACTCATGGCAGAAGCGGAGGCGGCATCCACCGATTACGAGCTCCTCGCCTGGACGGACAGCTGCCCCGAGGAACTCGTGGACGAATTCGCCGTCCTGATGGGCCGGATGAGCACGGACGCGCCCGTCGGCGGACTGGAGTACGAGGCGGAGGCCTGGGACCGGGCCCGGGTCCGCACCCTGGAGCAGGAGACGGCGGACGAAGGCCAGACCTGCCTGGTCGTCGCCGCCCGCCACCGTGCCAGCGGCGAGCTGGGTGGCTACACGGCGCTTTATGTGGACCCGCTTAAGCCGTGGCTGGGGGAGCAGGACGATACGCTTGTGGCAGCAGGGCACCGTGGCCACCGGCTCGGCATGAGGCTGAAAATCGCCAATCTGCGGCGCCTGAAACTGGAATATCCCCGCGTTGAACGAGTGACCACGATGAACGCAGAGGAAAACCGCTACATGTTGGCGATCAACGTGGCACTTGGCTTCGCACCCACGGGTGCCTACGGCGAATGGCAGAAGAGGACTGGATGACGGACGACGTGGAGATTGGACAGCTGTGGATCCCCGATTCCTTGGCGGCGGCCGACGCCAAGGACTTCCTTGACGCGGTCGAGGTGAGCAGGAAGGTCCGCATGCAACTGTGGGGCAGCGACGACCTCGCCTATACCCCGCTCGAAAAACTCCTCGAAATGGCGGATCCCTACGAACGCCAGATCATCCTGGTCGCGCGGATCGACGGCAGGATCATCGGCACCGTGGACATTGCACTGCCCCTCGCCGACAATCTCGACCTTGCCGAATTCACCCTGGACATTCTCCCCGAGTTCCAGCGGCGCGGGGCCGGGCGGCGGCTGCTGGAAGCGGCCGAACAGCTCGCCCGGGCCGAAGGCCGCACCATGGCCATGGTGGACACCAACCATCCCGCAGCATCCCTGCAGGGCGACGCCGGAGGCCAGCTGGTCCCGGGCAGCGGCCTGGGCTCCGTGCCCATGGCCAGCCGGGAGGTGGACTTCGCGCAGCGGGCCGGTTACACCCTGCAGCACATTGAGCAGTTCAGCTCCTGCGCGCTTCCGCTCGATTCGAAGCTTGTGTCCGAACTCGAAGCGGAGGCCGACGCCGCGAACGGCGGCCGCTACCGCATCCACCACTGGACGGACCGCTGCCCCGAAGAGTGGCTGGACGCCGTCGCCGCCCTGGAAAATGCTGCCGGCGAAGCGGTCGACGACGACGCGGCGGGGGGCGTTGAGGAGCAACTGGTGTTCGACGCCGGGATGTTGCGTGAGGCGGAGGACGCCGCCATCGCGCAGGGCCGCCGGACGGTTGTCACCGCCGTCGAGCACCTCGCCAGCGGCCGGATCGTGGGACTGACCACCATCGGCGTGCTCGCGCAGCGCCAGGACGTAGTGTTCCAGGACGACACCACCGTGCTGCAGGAGCACCGCGGAAACAAGCTCGGCCTGCTCATCAAGGTCGCCAACATGCAGCGCCTGAGCGAGCAGTTCCCGGACGCCCGGGTGATCTACACCTGGAACGCGCCGGAGAACCGCTACCTGCTGACAGTGAACAAACAGCTTGGATTCACGACGGCGGGCGTCACCGGACTCTGGCAGAAGGAACTGCCGGCACGGGCCGGGACCACGTCCTCCGAGTGAACCGGGCGGGTCCCGGCGGGCGCCGATTTGGAATAGCGCGGCGTCGTCCCGTAACCTTGAAGTACCAAAGACCGTCGGTTGACGGGAATCCACTTTCCGGAACAAAGCTCACCACTGAGCTGCGCCCGGAAAGATCCAGCGGATTCCCGGACGAAGGACCCTGACAAAAGGGCGGCCGGCGCAGGTGAACGAAGCAAGTCTCCGTGGTCATGGACCGCGTCGAGCCAAGCCCCGTGCATCTGCGCGGGGCGTTTTTCGTTGTAGCTCTCTTTCTTGAGCGGGGACCCGGAAGACCGGCACTATTCCCCGGAAGGAGGGTTATGGCAACGCCCAACAAGGTCTCCGCAGTAGCTGAGATCACGAACGATTTCAAGGAATCGACCGCCGCTGTCCTGACCGAATACCGCGGGCTCTCTGTTGCACAGCTCAAGCAGCTGCGCGTTTCTCTCGGCCAGGACACCAAGTTCTCGGTCGTCAAGAACACCCTGACCGCCATTGCAGCCAAGGAAGCCGGTGTCGAAGCATTCGACGGCCAGCTTGCAGGCCCCACCGCAATTGCGTTCATCAAGGGTGACGCGGTTGCCGCCGCCAAGAGCCTGACGGACTTTGCCAAGGCCAACAAGCAGCTGATCATCAAGACCGGCTACTTCGAGGGCAAGGCTCTGAACGCAAGCGAAGTTGCCGCCCTGGCAGCTCTCGAGTCCCGTGAGCTGCAGCTCGCCAAGGTTGCCGGTGTCCTCAAGGCTCCTGCTGCCGCTGCTGCACGCATCATCGACGCTCTGCGCATCAAGCTTGAAGAAGAGGGCGGCGCTCCGGCACCGGCCGCTGAAGAAGCTCCGGCTGCCGAAGAAGCTCCGGCCGCAGAAGAAGCTGCCGCTCCGGCCGAAGCCGAAGCTGCAAGCGAAGAGAACTAAGTTCTCTCCCCAATCAAACTCCGGTGCGGCAGCGGGCATGGCCCGCGCAGGCACCACCTAAAGGAAGGACGCCAATCATGGCGAAGCTCAGCAACGAAGAGCTCATCGAAGCTTTCAAGGAACTGACCATCATCGAGCTCTCCGAGTTCGTCAAGCTCTTCGAAGAGACCTTCGAAGTTACCGCTGCTGCTGTTGCAGTTGCCGGCCCGGCCGGTGGCGGCGCAGGCGCTGAAGAAGCCGAAGAGAAGAGCGAATTCGACGTTATCCTCGAATCCGCTGGCGACAAGAAGATCGCAGTGATCAAGGAAGTTCGCGCCATCACCTCCCTCGGCCTCAAGGAAGCCAAGGACCTGGTTGACGGTGCTCCGAAGGCTGTCCTCGAAGGCGCCAACAAGGAAGCTGCCGAGAAGGCCAAGGCTCAGCTCGAAGAAGCTGGCGCAACCGTTACCCTCAAGTAACTCGTTTGCTCAAGGAAACCCCGTCCGGTCCGCCGGGCGGGGTTTCCTGCGTTAAACCCAACTGACTCGTAGTTGTGGCCGTTTTGAGCGTTCAAGACGGCCACAACTTTCAGTCAGTTGGGTTCGCTGATGTCCGCGATGGTGGCACCCAGCGCCGTCGTGAGGGAATCAGCGTCCACGAAGGCGCTGTAGCCGTGGGCCCCGGCGCCCATCGAGATCCGCCGGCCCGCAATGCTGGCGTCCGCGTAGACAGGCCATGCGGTGGTGCTGCCGAGGGGTGTGATGGTCCCGCGTTCGTAGCCGGTCGCTTCCAGCGCGACATCGGCGGGTGGCAGCGAGAGTTTGTTGACCCCCAGCAGGGTCCGCAGCTTCGGCCAGGAAATCTGCCGGTCGCCGGGAATGAGTGCGAACAGGAAGCTGCCGTCCCGGTGCTTGACCACCAGGGACTTCACGATGTCCGCCGGCCTGATCCCGAGGATTTCAGCGGCCTCCTCCAGGCTTCGGGCAGCCTGCCGCTCCACGAGCTGCACCTCCAGTCCGCGGGAGCGGGCGTCGGCGAGGAACCGTTCGGTACCGTTCACGTATCTTTCCTTTCGCGGCCCGCACCCGGCCCGCCTCTCACGTCCGGCGAGGATTCAGTCGCGGTAGAGCAGGAGCGCCTCGCCCTGGCCGCCGCCTCCGCAGAGCGACACAGCCGCCCTGCCCGTTCCCCGGCGCTTGAGCTCGTGGGCCGCGTGTAGGGCCAGCCGCGCACCCGAGGCCCCGATAGGATGGCCGAGCGCGATCGCGCCGCCGTGGATGTTGCACTTCTCCAGAGGGTAGGACAGTTCCTTGAGGGACTGCACGGCTACTGAACCGAAGGCTTCGTTGATTTCGATGAAGTCCAGGTCCTCCACTGCCCAGCCCGCATTCGCGAGGGCCCGTTTGATGGCGTTGGACGGCTGTGCGTGCAGCGAGTTGTCCGGACCGGCGACCTGCCCGGGTTTGCCGACCACCGCGAGGTACTCCAGGCCTTTCTCCTCGGCGTAGGCGCGGCTGCACAGCAGGAGCGCGGAGGCGCCGTCGGACAGGGGGGAGGAGTTGCCCGCCGTGATGGTGCCGTCGCTGGCAAACGCCGGCCGGAGCGGCGCCAGGGTGTCCAGCGTCGTGTCCGGGCGGATGCCCTCGTCTTCGGTCACCACCACCGGTTCGCCCTTGCGCCGCTTCACGCTGATGGGGGCGATCTCGCCGTCGAACACCCCTTCCTTGACGGCGACCCCGGCGCGGCGGTGCGAGGCGGCCGCCACTTCGTCCTGGGCCTTGCGGTCGATGCCGAGCGTGACGTTCCGGGTTTCGGTGGACAGGCCCATCGACTGGCCGTCGAAGGCATCGGTGAGGCCGTCGTGGGCTGCGACGTCCAGGGCCTGGATGGCCCCGTAGGTCCAGCCCTGCCGGGAGCCGGGAAGCAGGTGCGGGGCCCGGGACATGGATTCCTGGCCGCCTGCGACTACCACGGTGGCGTCGCCGCTGCGGATCAGCCGGGCCGCGTCGATCACGGCCGTGAGTCCGGAAAGGCAGACTTTGTTGATCGTGACGGCAGGGATGTTCCACCCGACGCCCGCCGCGATGGCGCTTTGCCGGGCGGGGTTCTGGCCGGCGCCTGCCTGCAGGACCTGTCCCATGATGACGGCGTCGACCTCGCCGGCGCTGATTCCGCTGGCCGCGATGGCCGCCGAGATCGCGTGCGCCCCGAGTTCGACGGCGGTGAATCCAGCCAGCTGGCCGTTCAGCCGCCCCTGTGGGGTGCGTGCCGCGGCCAGGATGACAACGTCGTTGTTGTCCTGTGGGTTGCTCATTTTCTCTCTTCCGTTCAGGAACCGGTGAGCCAAGGCTACAACGCATGGTGTGCCTCACAATGTCAACGTCGGGGCGGGGCAGGGCATTCCGCGGGGTGCTGGTAGGTGCCTGCGGCAACCTTGCTTGCAATCGGCGCGGAAGTGGGGTAGACACGTAGCGCGATTTGCCGTAGTGTGGATATTTGCGTCTTCCCTGTTAACCTTCAGCCTTCATATAGCGGTGGGCTTTACCTCTCAGCTGCGCCATTGACGTGCCTTTCACCGGGCAAATCACGGCCGGCAGGGACCCGGGTCATATAGCGGAACCGGATTGGTGCCCTGCGGACTTTTGCGTCCGCGGGATACAAAACGGGGGAGATCTGAAAACGCCTGAAGGTCTGTGGAAGGATCCCTCTTGGTCGCCTCGAGCACCTCTAATGTAAATAACGCAGGAACCGCTATCAATGCCGACAGCACCGACGGTGCTACTCGCCGGCTCTCATTCGCAAAGATTCACGAACCGCTTGATGTTCCGAATCTCCTCGCACTGCAGACGGACAGCTTTGACTGGCTCGTCGGAAACGAACGCTGGCAGGCGCGGGTTGCGAAGGCCGTCGAGGAAGGTGACCTGAGCGTCGCCACCACGTCCGGACTTGCCGACATCTTCGAAGAGATCTCCCCGATCGAAGATTTCCAGGGCACCATGTCCCTGAGCTTCTCCGAGCCGGAGTTCGCTGACCCCAAATACACCATGGCCGAGTGCAAGGACCGTGACGCCACCTACTCGGCGCCGCTGTACGTCAAGGCCGAGTTCATGAACAACAACACGGGCGAAATCAAGCAGCAGACCGTGTTCATGGGCGACTTCCCCCTCATGACGGAGAAGGGCACCTTCGTCGTCAATGGCACCGAGCGTGTCGTCGTCTCCCAGCTGGTCCGTTCCCCGGGCGCCTACTTCGAGCGCGCCGCGGACAAGACCAGTGACAAGGACATCTTCACCGCGCGCATCATCCCGTCCCGCGGTGCATGGTTCGAGCTCGAAATCGACAAGCGCGACCAGGTGGGCGTCCGCCTCGACCGCAAGCGCAAGCAGTCCGTCACCGTGCTGCTGAAGGCCCTCGGCTGGACCGACGGCCAGATCCTTGAAGAGTTCGGCCAGTACGACTCCATGCGCGCCACGCTGGAGAAGGACACCACCGAAACCCGCGAAGACGCGCTCCTGGACATCTACCGCAAGCTGCGTCCGGGCGAGCCGCCCACCGTCGAAGCTGCCGAGGCCCTGCTGCGCAACCTCTACTTCGAGCCCAAGCGCTACGACCTCGCCAAGGTCGGCCGGTACAAGATCAACCGCAAGCTCGGCATCGACCGCTCCCTTGGCGACAAGGAAGCCTCGGTCCTGCACGTCGAAGACATCGTCGCCATGATCAAGTTCCTCGTCGCGCTGCACGCCGGCGAGAAGACCATCACGGGCAAGCGCGATGGCGAAGACCACGAGATCCGCGTCGAGATCGATGACATCGACCACTTCGGCAACCGCCGCATCCGCGCCGTCGGCGAACTGATCGAAAACCAGGTCCGCACCGGCCTGTCCCGCATGGAGCGCGTCGTCCGCGAACGCATGACCACGCAGGACGTTGAGGCCATCACGCCGCAGACCCTGATCAACATCCGTCCCGTGGTGGCAGCGATCAAGGAGTTCTTCGGAACGTCCCAGCTGTCCCAGTTCATGGACCAGAACAACCCGCTCTCGGGCCTGACCCACAAGCGCCGTCTCTCGGCACTGGGCCCCGGCGGTCTGTCCCGTGACCGCGCCGGCATGGAAGTCCGAGACGTCCACCCGTCGCACTACGGACGTATGTGCCCCATCGAAACCCCTGAAGGCCCGAACATCGGTCTGATCGGTTCGCTGGCGTCCTACGGCCGCATCAACCCGTTCGGCTTCATCGAGACCCCGTACCGCAAGGTTGCCGGCGGTGTGGTGTCCGACGACGTCGAATACCTGACTGCCGACGACGAGGCCGAGGTGCTGATCGCCCAGGCAAACGCGCCCCTGGACGCGAACAACAAGTTCTCCGAAGAGACCGTGCTTGTCCGTGCCCGTGGTGGTGGCGGCGAGCCCGTGCTCGTTCCCGCCGAGGACGTCCAGTTCATGGACGTTTCCCCGCGCCAGATGGTGTCCGTGGCTACGGCCCTGATCCCGTTCCTCGAGCACGACGACGCCAACCGCGCCCTCATGGGTGCGAACATGCAGCGCCAGGCCGTGCCGCTGGTCCGCTCCGAGGCCCCGTTCGTGGGCACCGGCATGGAGCGCGCCGCAGCCGTTGACGCCGGCGACGTCGTCATCGCCAAGAAGGCCGGTGTGGTCAGCGAAGTTTCCGCCGACCTCGTCGTCATGCTCAACGACGACGGCACCGAGTCCAGCTACCGGATCAGCAAGTTCGCCCGCTCCAACCAGGGCAACTGCTACAACCACCGCGTCCTGGTGAACGAAGGCCAGCGCCTGGAAGTCGGCGGCATCATCGCCGACGGCCCGGCAACGGACGAAGGCGAGCTCGCCCTTGGCAAGAACCTCCTCGTGGCATTCATGTCCTGGGAAGGCCACAACTTCGAGGACGCCATCATCCTGTCCCAGCGCATCGTCGCTGAGGACGTCCTGTCCTCCATCCACATCGAGGAACACGAGATCGATGCCCGCGACACCAAGCTCGGTGCCGAGGAAATCACCCGTGACATCCCCAACGTGTCCGAGGAAGTCCTGGCAGGCCTGGACGAGCGCGGCATCATCCACATCGGTGCCGAGGTCGAGGCCGGCGACATCCTGGTCGGCAAGGTCACCCCGAAGGGTGAAACCGAACTGACCCCGGAAGAGCGCCTGCTGCGCGCGATCTTCGGTGAGAAGTCCCGCGAAGTCCGCGACACCTCCCTGAAGGTGCCGCACGGCGAGTCCGGTACGGTTATCGGCGTTCGCGTCTTCGACCGCGACAACGACGACGAGCTGCCCCCGGGCGTGAACCAGCTGGTCCGCGTCTACGTCGCCGCCAAGCGCAAGATCACCGACGGCGACAAGCTCGCCGGCCGCCACGGCAACAAGGGTGTCATCTCCAAGATCCTGCCGGTCGAGGACATGCCGTTCCTCGCCGACGGTACCCCGGTGGACATCGTCCTGAACCCGCTGGGTGTTCCGGGCCGTATGAACGTCGGCCAGGTCCTGGAAACCCACCTCGGCTGGGTTGCCAAGACCGGTTGGAAGATCGAAGGCGAGCCGGAGTGGGTCAAGAACCTGCCGAACCTGCCGCGCGAGACCTCTGCCAACCAGACCCTCGCCACCCCGGTGTTCGACGGTGCCCGCGAAGAGGAAATCACCGGCCTGCTGGACTCGACGAACGTCACCCGCGACGGCGACCGCCTGATCGACTCCTCCGGCAAGACCCGCCTGTTCGACGGCCGCTCCGGCGAGCCGTTCCCGGACCCGATCTCCGTCGGCTACATGTACATCCTGAAGCTCCACCACCTGGTGGACGACAAGATCCACGCCCGCTCCACCGGCCCGTACTCCATGATCACGCAGCAGCCGCTGGGTGGTAAGGCACAGTTCGGTGGCCAGCGCTTCGGTGAAATGGAAGTGTGGGCCCTTGAGGCCTATGGCGCTGCCTACACGCTCCAGGAACTGCTCACGATCAAGTCGGATGATATCCACGGCCGCGTGAAGGTCTACGAAGCCATCGTCAAGGGCGAGAACATCCCCGAGCCGGGCGTTCCGGAATCCTTCAAGGTCTTGATCAAGGAAATGCAGTCGCTGTGCCTGAACGTGGAAGTCCTTTCCACGGACGGTACGACGATCGAAATGCGTGACTCTGATGACGCAGTCTTTACGGCTGCGGAAGAACTGGGCATCGATCTGTCTCGTGCAGAGCCCAGCTCCGTAGAAGAGGTCTAGTGAGCCGGCGACGGCGGCCTCCCGCCGCCGTCGCGCTCCTCCTCTTTCCGTAAACCAAGACTCCAGAACTTAGAGAACAAGAGAGAACAGGGACCACATGTCCAGCGAATCCTCCTTCGGCCTCATGCAGATCGGCCTCGCCACCGCGGAAGACATCCGCGGCTGGTCTTACGGTGAGGTCAAGAAGCCGGAAACCATCAACTACCGCACGCTCAAGCCCGAGAAGGACGGCCTCTTCTGCGAGAAGATCTTCGGCCCGTCCCGCGACTGGGAATGCTACTGCGGCAAGTACAAGCGCGTGCGCTTCAAGGGCATCATCTGTGAGCGCTGTGGCGTCGAAGTCACCCGCGCCAAGGTGCGCCGTGAGCGCATGGGCCACATCGAACTGGCCGCCCCCGTCACCCACATCTGGTACTTCAAGGGTGTTCCCTCCCGCCTGGGCTACCTCCTTGACCTCGCGCCGAAGGACCTCGAAAAGGTCATCTACTTCGCCGCGTACATGATCACCAGCGTCGACGCCGAGAGCCGCCACGCCGAACTGCCGAACCTCCAGGTGGAGCACGACCTCGAGAAGAAGCAGCTCGTTGACAACCGCGACAGCGACATCGCCGCGATCGCCCGCGACCTTGAGGACGAGCTTGCCCGCCTCGAGGGCGAAGGCGCCAAGGCCGCCGACAAGAAGAAGGCCCGCGACTCCGCCGACCGCCAGATGGCGAACGTGCGCAAGCGTGCCGACGCCGAGATCGAGCGCCTCGAGCAGGTCTGGGACCGCTTCAAGAACCTGAAGGTCGCCGACCTCGAAGGCGACGAGGCCCTGTACCGCGAACTGCGTGACCGCTACGGCATGTACTTCGAAGGCTCCATGGGTGCCGAAGCGATCAAGAAGCGCCTTGAGAACTTCGACATGCAGGCAGAGGCCGAGGCACTGCGCGACACCATCCAGAACGGCAAGGGCCAGCGCAAGACCCGCGCCCTGAAGCGCCTGAAGGTCGTCAACGCGTTCCTCACCACCAACAACAGCCCGCTCGGCATGGTGCTGGACGCCGTCCCGGTGATCCCGCCGGAACTGCGCCCGATGGTCCAGCTGGACGGTGGCCGCTTCGCGACCTCCGACCTCAACGACCTCTACCGCCGCGTGATCAACCGCAACAACCGACTCAAGCGACTGCTGGACCTCGGTGCCCCGGAGATCATCGTCAACAACGAGAAGCGCATGCTTCAGGAAGCTGTTGACAGCCTCTTCGACAACGGCCGCCGCGGCCGTCCGGTCACTGGTCCGGGCAACCGTCCGCTGAAGTCCCTGAGCGACATGCTCAAGGGCAAGCAGGGCCGTTTCCGCCAGAACCTGCTCGGCAAGCGCGTCGACTACTCGGGCCGTTCGGTCATCGTCGTCGGCCCGCAGCTGAAGCTGCACCAGTGCGGCCTGCCCAAGCAGATGGCCCTGGAGCTCTTCAAGCCGTTCGTGATGAAGCGCCTGGTTGACCTCAACCACGCCCAGAACATCAAGTCGGCCAAGCGCATGGTCGAGCGTTACCGTCCGCAGGTCTGGGACGTGCTGGAAGAGATCATCACTGAACACCCGGTGCTGCTCAACCGTGCACCTACCCTGCACCGCCTCGGTATCCAGGCGTTCGAGCCGCAGCTTGTTGAAGGCAAGGCCATCCAGCTGCACCCGCTGGTCTGTGGCGCCTTCAACGCCGACTTCGACGGCGACCAGATGGCAGTGCACCTGCCGCTGAGCCCCGAGGCCCAGGCTGAGGCCCGCATCCTGATGCTGTCCTCGAACAACATCCTGAAGCCGTCCGACGGACGTCCGGTGACCCTGCCTTCGCAGGACATGATCATCGGCCTGTACCACCTGACCACCAAGCGGGTTGGTTCGGCCGGTGAAGGCCGCGTGTTCTCCTCGGTCGCGGAAGCCATCATGGCCTACGACGCCCGCGAGCTGCACCTGAACTCCCAGGTGAAGATCCGCCTGGAGAACTTCGTGCCGTACGCCGGCTGGGAAGCTCCGGAAGACTGGGAGCCCGGCCAGCCCGCGCTCGTCCAGACCTCCCTGGGCCAGGTCATCTTCAACCAGACCCTGCCCGAGGACTACCCCTGGGTTGAGGCTGTTGCGGACAAGGGCGAGCTCTCCCGCATCGTCAACGACCTTGCCGAGCGCTACCCGAAGGTCGTCACGGCTGCCACCCTGGACAACCTGAAGGATGCCGGTTTCTACTGGGCAACCCGCTCGGGCGTCACCGTGGCCATCTCCGACATCGAGGTTCCGGACGCCAAGCCGGGCATCCTTGCCGGGTACGAGACCATGGCCGCCAAGATCCAGGGCCAGTACGACAAGGGCCTGATCGACGACGACGAACGTCGCCAGGAACTGATCGAAATCTGGAACAAGGCGACCAACGAGATCGCCCAGGTCATGCGCGACAGTCTGTCGCCGATGAACACCATCAACCGCATGGTGTCCTCCGGTGCCCGTGGTAACTGGATGCAGGTCCGCCAGATCGCGGGTATCCGTGGTCTTGTGGCCAACCCGAAGGGTGAGATCATCCCGCGTCCGATCAAGTCCTCCTACCGTGAGGGCCTGTCGGTGCTGGAATACTTCATCGCCACGCACGGTGCCCGTAAGGGTCTTGCCGACACCGCTCTGCGTACCGCCAACTCGGGTTACCTGACCCGTCGTCTGGTGGACGTTTCGCAGGACGTCATCGTCCGCGAAGAGGACTGCGGTACCGAGCGCGGACTGAACGTCGCGATCGCCGTGCCGGACTCCAACGGTGAGCTGATCCTGGACGAGAACGTCGAGAACAGCGCGTACGCACGTACCCTGGCTGTCGACGTCGTCGACTCCAACGGAACGGTCCTGGCTCCGGCCGGAACCGACTGCGGCGACGTCGTCATCGACGAACTGCTCGCTGCGGGCATCACCCAGGTCAAGGTTCGCTCCGTGCTCACCTGTGAGTCCAAGGTCGGCACCTGTGCGCTCTGCTACGGCCGTTCGCTGGCCACTGGCAAGACCGTGGACATCGGCGAGGCCGTGGGCATCATCGCCGCACAGTCCATCGGTGAACCCGGTACCCAGCTGACCATGCGTACTTTCCACACCGGTGGTGCCGTCTCCGCAAGCGGTGGCGACGACATCACCCAGGGTCTGCCCCGTATCCAGGAGCTCTTCGAAGCCCGTACTCCGAAGGGTGTTGCGCCGATCGCCGAAGCGGCCGGCCGTATCACCATCGAAGAGTCCGAGCGCCAGATGCGCCTGATCATCACCCCGGACGACGGTTCCGAGGAGATCGCCTACCCGGTGCTGCGCCGTTCCCGCCTCCTCATCGAGGACGGCGAGCACGTCAGCGTCGGCCAGAAGCTGATCAACGGTCCGGTGGACCCGAAGCAGGTTCTGCGCATCATGGGTCCGCGTGCCGCCCAGAAGTTCCTGGTGGACGAGGTCCAGGGCGTGTACCGCAGCCAGGGCATCGGCATCCACGACAAGCACGTGGAAGTCATCGTCCGCCAGATGCTGCGCCGCGTGACCGTCATCGAATCCGGCGACTCCGAGCTGCTCCCGGGCGAGCTCGCCGAGCGTGCCCGCTTCGAAGACGAGAACCGCCGCGTGGTGTCCGAGGGTCTTACCCCGGCTTCCGGTCGTCCGGAACTCATGGGTATCACCAAGGCGTCCCTGGCTACCGAGTCCTGGCTGTCGGCAGCTTCCTTCCAGGAGACCACCCGCGTCCTGACGCAGGCGGCCATGGAAGGCAAGAGCGACCCGCTGCTTGGCCTCAAGGAGAACGTCATCATCGGTAAGCTCATCCCGGCCGGTACGGGCCTGCCCCGTTACACCGAGGTCACCGTGGAGCCGACTGAAGAAGCAAAGGCAAGCCTGTTCACAGGCCCCAGCGCCTTCACCGACTTCTCGTACGACGCCTTGGGCGGCGACGGAGCTCCCGAGTTCCACGCCATCCCGCTGGATGACTACGACCTGGGCAACGACTTCCGCTAAGCGGAAGCCTGAACCAAGCGGTCAGGAAGCCCCCGTGTCCACCAGGACGCGGGGGCTTCCCTGCGTCTGGGGCAGCGGACGGTGCGCGACGGCGGCGGGCGGCTGCCGCCGTCGTACACCGTTTTAAGGCGGCTCGGCAAGCCATGCTAGACTTTTCGTAATTGTTCTGTGTGGCAGTGGATGAAGGCCGCCACGGCGTCATTTTGGTTTTGTTCTCATGACGGCGGGTGGAGCCTGTTTCCGGGTTGCGGGCAACTTGCGCAACGAATGCCGCACTTTTGCACGCCCACCGGACCTTCGGGGCCGGCAGCTGCATGAGCAACGCCAAAGCTTCCACAACCCAGGCTGGCGCCTGGGGTGGGGGCAGAGATCAAAACAACGGAGAACACGAAAGTGCCTACGATTAACCAGCTGGTCCGCAAGGGCCGCACGCCGAAGGTCTCCAAGACCAAGGCTCCCGCGCTGAAGGGCAGCCCGATGCGCCGCGGTGTTTGCACCCGCGTCTACACCACCACCCCGAAGAAGCCGAACTCGGCCCTTCGTAAGGTCGCACGTGTGCGCCTGAACGGTGGCGTTGAAGTTACCGCCTACATCCCCGGTGTTGGCCACAACCTGCAGGAGCACTCCATCGTGCTCGTCCGCGGTGGTCGTGTTAAGGACCTCCCGGGTGTCCGCTACAAGATCGTCCGTGGTGCACTCGACACCCAGGGTGTGAAGAACCGCAAGCAGGCCCGCAGCCGCTACGGCGCAAAGATGGAGAAGAAGTAATATGCCTCGCAAGGGTCCGGCCCCCAAGCGGCCGCTCGTTTCCGATCCCGTTTACGGCTCCCCGTTGGTCACCCAGCTGATCAACAAGGTCCTGATCGACGGCAAGAAGTCCACTGCAGAGCGCATCGTTTACGGTGCTCTTGAAGGTGCCCGTGCGAAGACCGGCGGCGACCCCGTTGCCGCTCTGAAGAAGGCCATGGACAACGTCAAGCCTTCCCTCGAGGTCCGCTCCCGCCGTGTCGGTGGCGCCACCTACCAGGTTCCCGTCGAGGTCAAGCCGGGCCGCTCCACTGCCCTGGCTCTGCGCTGGCTCGTGGGCTACTCGAAGGCCCGCCGCGAGAAGACCATGACCGAGCGCCTCCAGAACGAAATCCTGGATGCCTCCAACGGTCTCGGTGCCGCTGTGAAGCGTCGCGAAGACACCCACAAGATGGCCGAGTCCAACAAGGCCTTCGCCCACTACCGCTGGTAAAAACTTCCGTTCGCCGCCGGCTCCCCGAGCCGGCGGCGTGCGTGTAGTTCATCCGAAAGGGAGACCCCGTGGCACAGGACGTGCTTACTGACCTCAACAAGGTCCGCAACATCGGCATCATGGCCCACATCGATGCCGGCAAGACCACCACTACCGAGCGCATCCTGTTCTACACGGGTGTGAACCACAAGATCGGCGAAACGCACGACGGCGCTTCGACGACCGACTGGATGGAACAGGAAAAGGAACGCGGCATCACCATCACGTCTGCCGCCGTGACCTGTTTCTGGAACAAGAACCAGATCAACATCATCGACACCCCCGGCCACGTTGACTTCACCGTTGAGGTTGAGCGCTCCCTGCGCGTCCTCGACGGCGCTGTTGCCGTCTTCGACGGCAAGGAAGGCGTGGAGCCGCAGTCCGAGACCGTGTGGCGCCAGGCTGACAAGTACAACGTTCCGCGTATCTGCTTCGTCAACAAGATGGACAAGCTCGGTGCGGACTTCTACTTCACCGTGGACACCATCATCAGCCGCCTCGGTGCCAAGCCGCTGGTCATGCAGCTGCCGATCGGTTCCGAGAACGACTTCATCGGTGTCGTGGACCTGCTCGAAATGCGTGCCCTGGTGTGGCCCGGCGATGCCAAGGGTGACGTCACCATGGGTGCGTCCTACGAGGTCCAGGACATCCCCGCCGATCTCAAGGAAAAGGCCGAGGAATACCGCGCCCAGCTCGTTGAGACCGTGGCCGAGGCTTCCGAAGAACTCATGGAGAAGTACCTCGAGGGCGAAGAGCTCACCCTCGAGGAGCTCAAGGCCGGCATCCGCAAGATGACTGTCAACTCCGAGATCTACCCGGTCTTCTGTGGTTCTGCCTTCAAGAACCGCGGTGTGCAGCCGATGCTGGACGCCGTCGTGGACTTCCTGCCGAACCCGCTCGACGTTCCTGCCATGGTGGGCCACAACCCGCGCAACGAGGAAGAGGAACTGACCCGCAAGCCGTCTGCCGAGGAGCCGTTCTCGGCCCTCGCGTTCAAGATTGCCGC
Organism: Arthrobacter cupressi; assembly: GCF_900099975.1. Classification (GTDB taxonomy): domain Bacteria; phylum Actinomycetota; class Actinomycetes; order Actinomycetales; family Micrococcaceae; genus Arthrobacter; species Arthrobacter cupressi. The sequence goes on along the minus strand of NZ_FNEI01000004.1, from coordinate 80,253 downwards.
GCACCCGTTCTTCGGCCAGCTGACCTTCGTCCGCGTGTACTCCGGTCACGTCGAAGCCGGCGCCCAGGTGGTCAACTCCACCAAGGGCAAGAAGGAGCGCATCGGCAAGCTGTTCCAGATGCACGCCAACAAGGAAATGCCGGTTGACGGCGCTACCGCAGGCCACATCTACGCAGCGATCGGCCTGAAGGACACCACCACGGGCGACACCCTCTGCGACCCGCAGAACCAGATCGTCCTCGAGTCCATGAGCTTCCCGGAGCCCGTGATCTCGGTGGCCATCGAACCGAACTCGAAGGGTGACCAGGAGAAGCTCTCCACGGCCATCCAGAAGCTCTCCGCTGAGGACCCGACCTTCCAGGTCTCCCTCAACGAAGAGACCGGCCAGACCGTTATCGCCGGCATGGGCGAGCTCCACCTGGACATCCTGGTGGACCGCATGCGCCGCGAGTTCAAGGTCGAGGCAAACGTGGGCAAGCCGCAGGTTGCTTACCGCGAAACCATCAAGAAGGCTGTCGAGAAGGTCGACTACACCCACAAGAAGCAGACCGGTGGTTCCGGTCAGTTCGCAAAGGTGCAGGTTTCCTTCGAGCCGATGGACACCACCGATGGCGAATTCTACGAGTTCAAGAATGCCGTCACCGGTGGCCGTATTCCGCGTGAATACATCCCTTCGGTCGACGCCGGTATCCAGGACGCCATGCAGTTCGGTATCCTCGCCGGCTACCCGATGGTGGGCGTGCGTGCAACCCTGATCGACGGCGCTTACCACGACGTCGACTCCTCGGAAATGGCGTTCAAGATCGCCGGTTCCCAGGTGTTCAAGGAAGGTGCCCGCAAGGCCAACCCGGTGCTCCTCGAGCCGCTCATGTCCGTTGAGGTCCGTACTCCCGAGGAGTACATGGGCGATGTCATCGGTGACCTCAACTCCCGTCGTGGCATGATCCAGTCCATGGAAGATGCTGCGGGCGTGAAGGTTGTCCGTGCCAACGTTCCGCTGTCCGAGATGTTCGGTTACATCGGTGACCTGCGTTCCAAGACCCAGGGCCGCGCTGTGTACTCGATGACTTTCGACAGCTACGCGGAGGTCCCGAAGGCTGTTGCCGACGAGATCATCCAGAAGACCCGCGGCGAGTAATCAGCTTCGGAAAATCCAAGGGTGCCTGCCGTCCGGGAGCGCATCCGATGCAGTGGCCGGACCGGAGTCCAGGCTTCGCTCCGGCCCTGCATCAACGGATCACGGGACCGAATCCGGTCCCTGGATCCGAAAATTTCACCAAAACCAAAGCCCCCAAGTAGACTTGCTGAAGTTCTGCCGCGAAAAGCGCGGTTGAGGAGCACGTCACTTGAAATCGTTCTAGGAGGAACCTGTGGCAAAGGCAAAGTTCGAGCGGACTAAGCCGCACGTCAACATCGGCACCATCGGTCACGTTGACCACGGTAAGACGACGCTGACTGCCGCCATTTCCAAGGTGCTGTACGACAAGTACCCGACTCTCAACGAGCAGCGCGACTTCGCGTCGATCGACTCTGCTCCGGAAGAGCGCCAGCGTGGTATCACCATCAACATCTCCCACGTTGAGTACCAGACCGAAAAGCGCCACTACGCACACGTGGACGCCCCGGGTCACGCTGACTACATCAAGAACATGATCACCGGTGCTGCCCAGATGGACGGCGCAATCCTCGTGGTTGCCGCCACCGACGGCCCGATGGCTCAGACCCGCGAGCACGTTCTGCTCGCCCGCCAGGTTGGTGTTCCCTACCTGCTGGTCGCGCTGAACAAGTCCGACATGGTTGAGGACGAGGAACTCCTCGACCTCGTCGAAATGGAAGTTCGCGAGCTGCTCAGCTCCCAGGGCTTCGACGGCGACGACGCTCCCGTCATCCGCGTTTCCGGCCTGAAGGCTCTGGAAGGCGACCCGGTATGGGTCAAGTCCGTTGAGGACCTGATGGAAGCTGTCGACGAGTCCGTTCCGGACCCGGTTCGTGACCGCGACAAGCCGTTCCTGATGCCGATCGAAGACGTCTTCACCATCACCGGCCGTGGCACCGTTGTTACGGGCCGCGCCGAGCGTGGCACCCTCGCCATCAACTCCGAAGTTGAGATCGTCGGTATCCGCCCGATCCAGAAGACCACCGTTACCGGTATCGAGATGTTCCACAAGCAGCTCGACGAAGCATGGGCCGGCGAAAACTGTGGCCTCCTGCTCCGTGGTCTGAAGCGCGACGATGTCGAGCGTGGCCAGGTTGTCGTCAAGCCGGGTTCCATCACCCCGCACACCGACTTCGAGGCAAACGTCTACATCCTCTCCAAGGACGAAGGCGGCCGCCACAACCCGTTCTACTCGAACTACCGCCCGCAGTTCTACTTCCGCACCACCGACGTGACCGGCGTCATCACCCTCCCCGAGGGCACCGAAATGGTCATGCCGGGCGACAACACTGAGATGACCGTTGAGCTCATCCAGCCGATCGCAATGGAAGAGGGCCTCGGCTTCGCAATCCGCGAAGGTGGCCGCACCGTTGGTTCGGGACGTGTTACCAAGATCATCAAGTAGTTCCTGCTTGTAGATTCTGAAAAGAACCCCGCCGCTTCTGCGGCGGGGTTCTTTTTGTTCCCGGGGGGATTGTTCCCCGGGGACCGGCGGCCGGCATTGCCCGGCCCTGATAACGTTGCCGGTGGAGAGAGGAGTCATCCGTGGAGTTCCTGATTGTGCTGGCCATCCTTGCCGCGGCGGCCGGCGGCGTCCTGTGGGGCAGGAAGTATTTCCGGCATGAAATCGACCGGGCGAAGCGGATCCGCCGCGCCAACAAGAACCAGTAACCTGGCCGTCAGCCTGCTTGGGCGTGGCCCCGGTTGCGCCGTGCCCGGCTGAGCGACCTATACCAGTGGAAGGATTCCTTGGGCGTTCGCTGCAGGGTTTCGAAGTCCACGTGCACCAGCCCGAAGCGCTGCGAATACCCCGCAGCCCATTCGAAGTTGTCCAGCAGGGTCCAGACATAAAAACCGAGCAGCTGCACGTCGCGGGCAATCCCGGCCGGCCCGGTGGCAGCCAGCACATGGCCCAGATGCCCGGCCAGGTAGTCGATCCGTTCCTGGTCGCGCAGGGTGCCTGAAACGCGGGCCGGTTCCGGGAAACTGGCGCCGCTTTCGGTGATCACCACCGGCGGCAGGGCTTCCCCGTAACGGTCCTTGAGCGCACGAAGCATCAAGCCCAGGTGCTCGGGGGCCACCGGCCAGCCGAAGCCGGTCACTCCGTACTCGGGAAACGGCACCAGGTGGAAGGGCAGCTTCGCCATCATTTCGCTGTCCCCCGCGGGCGTGCTGTGGGTGCCACCGCCGGCTGCGATCCTCACCGGGTAGTAGTAGTTGACCCCGTAGAAGTCCAACGGTTGGTGGATGAGCCGCATGTCCTCGTCGGAGGCATTGCCCAGAACCTTGAACCAAGGGCGCACAAGCAGCGGGGGAGTCGGATAACTCCCGGTGAGGAGCGGGTCGGCGAAGATCCTGTTCACCAGCAGGTCGAAAGTGGCGGCCATCAGGCCGTCGCGGTAACCGGTGCCGGCTGGACTGACTGGTGCATGCATGTTGGCCACGCCGATGCGGCCGAGGGCCCCCGCGGCACGGAGCGCCTGGACCGCGAGCCCGTGCCCCAGCAACTGGTGGTGCACGGCGGGGAGCGCATCGAAGAGCAGTTGCCGGCCCGGAGCATGGACGCCGAGCCCGTACCCCTGCAGGGAGACCGAGACCGGCTCATTCAACGTGACCCACTGCGCCACGCGGTCGCCGAGGCGGGCTGCCACGAGGGAAGCATAGTCGCCGAAACGTTCGGCCGTCGCACGGCTGAGCCAGCCGCCGTCGTGCTCCAGGGCCAGGGGAGTGTCCCAGTGGAAGAGGGTCACCATGGGCGAAATGCCGGCGGCGAGCAGTTTGTCGACCAGGCGGTCGTAGAAGTCCAGCCCCTGTTCGTTCACGGCCCCCTTGCCGTCGGGCTGGATGCGGGGCCAGGACAGCGAAAAGCGATAGGAGTCGACGCCGAGTTCACGCATCAGGGCGATGTCCTCGCCGCTGCGGTTGTAGTGGTCACAGGCGACGGCGGCCGAACCGCCGTCGCTGATCGCTCCTGGTTTCTCCGCGAACGCGTCCCAGCTGGACGGGCCCCGGCCGTCCACGTCCAGGGAGCCTTCGATCTGGAAGGCGGCGGTGGCCACCCCGAGGATGAATCCGGCAGGAAGCTGCTGTGCAAGTTGCTCGACGTTGGGTCCATCCTGGACGGTCATGCCCCCATCATGATCACCGCCGGGGCCGATGGCAACGGGTCCCGGCCGCCCGATTCGCATCTGCCGCGGAATTCCGGCATACTAGATGAGTTGTTCAAGCGCTCCTTCGCGTCCCGATCCGGATAATGCCGGGTGCAGGGTCCAGGCTGGAGCCCAAACATAACCCGGATCCCCCAAGGAAATGCGTACTGCTTCGCGTGAAAATCGCGACACGCCCGACCGCGGGGGTCGGAGCATCGGCGGCTTGAGGAACCCGGTTTTCCGGATTCAAGCCGTGCGGTGGGTGGTGGTAGAACCTCAATTGCTTCGGCAGCCACGGAACGCAAGTAAACAGGGCAGCCCTAACCCAGGGAAGCACAGACTGAAAGAGAGTCAGGCGACATGGCGGGACAAAAAATCCGCATCCGGCTGAAGTCATATGACCACGAGGTCATTGATGTTTCAGCACGGAAGATCGTTGAGACGGTCACGCGCGCAGGCGCAACGGTAGTCGGCCCGGTGCCGCTTCCGACGGAGAAGAACGTGTACTGCGTTATCCGCTCTCCCCACAAGTACAAGGACAGCCGTGAGCACTTCGAAATGCGTACTCACAAGCGTCTGATCGACATCATCGACCCCACGCCCAAGGCTGTCGACTCGCTCATGCGTCTCGACCTGCCGGCCGACGTGAACATCGAAATCAAGCTGTAGGGAGGTGCTGAGAGACTATGACCGCAACCCGTAACGTAAAGGGCCTGCTGGGCACGAAGCTCGGCATGACCCAGGTCTGGGACGAGAACAACAAGCTCATCCCGGTAACTGTCGTCCAGGCTGACTCCAACGTCGTCACCCAGCTGCGCAACGCAGAGGCCGACGGCTACGTCGCCGTTCAGATCGGCTATGGCCAGATCGATCCCCGCAAGGTCACCAAGCCGCTGGCTGGTCACTTTGAAAAGGCCGGCGTGACCCCCCGCCGCCACGTCGTCGAACTGCGCACTGCAGACGCCGCCTCTTACGAGCTGGGCCAGGAGCTTTCTGTTGAGCTCTTCGAAGCCGGCCAGAAGATCGACGTCGTCGGCACCAGCAAGGGTAAGGGCTTCGCCGGTGTTATGAAGCGTCACGGCTTCTCCGGTGTCGGTGCTTCCCACGGTGCGCACAAGAACCACCGCAAGCCTGGTTCCATCGGTGGCGCATCCACCCCGAGCCGCGTCTTCAAGGGCCTGAAAATGGCCGGCCGCATGGGCGCCGTACGTCACACCACGCTGAACCTCACCGTTCACGCCGTTGACGTTGAGAAGTCGCTGCTCCTTATCAAGGGTGCCGTCCCCGGTGCCCGCGGCCAGGTCGTACTCGTACGTTCCGCCGTGAAGGGAGCCTAGTTCAATGACTAGCACTGTGAAGGTAGACCTGCCTGCAGAGATCTTCGACGTCCAGACCAACGTGCCGCTGCTGCACCAGGTCGTCGTCGCCCAGCTCGCTGCCGCACGCCAGGGTACCCACAAGACCAAGACCCGCGCTGAAGTTTCCGGTGCCGGCCGCAAGCCGTTCAAGCAGAAGGGTACGGGCCGCGCCCGCCAGGGCTCGATCCGCGCTCCGCACATGACCGGTGGTGGCATCGTCCACGGCCCGACCCCGCGTGACTACGCCCAGCGCACCCCCAAGAAGATGAAGGCCGCTGCTCTCCGTGGCGCCCTGTCGGACCGCGCCCGCAACGGCCGCATCCACGTCGTCGCTGAACTGGTTGCCGGCACCAAGCCGTCCACCAAGGACGCCCTGGCGACGCTGAAGGCTGTTACCGAGCGCAAGAACCTGCTCGTCGTGATCGAACGCGCCAACGACGTTGCTGCACTGTCCGTGCGCAACCTCGCCGACGTCCACACCCTCTACGTGGACCAGCTGAACACCTACGACGTTCTGGTCTCCGACGATGTGGTCTTCACCAAGGCTGCTTTCGAAGCGTTCGTCGCTGACAAGGCAAAGAACGAGGAGGCCGCCAAGTGAGCGTCACCACCATCAAGGACCCGCGCGACGTCGTCATCGCACCCGTCGTTTCGGAAAAGAGCTACGGCCTGATCGACGAGGGCAAGTACACCTTCCTGGTGGACCCCCGTTCGAACAAGACCGAGATCAAGCTGGCCGTGGAGAAGATTTTCTCCGTCAAGGTCGAATCGATCAACACCATCAACCGTGCCGGTAAGCGCAAGCGGACCAAGTTCGGATGGGGACAGCGCAAGAGCACCAAGCGTGCGATTGTCACCCTGAAGGAAGGCACTATCGACATCTTCGGCGGTCCGCTCGCGTAGCGGAGACCACTTTAACGAGGAAATGAATTATGGGAATCCGTAAATACAAGCCGACTACCCCGGGCCGCCGTGGCTCGAGCGTAGCCGACTTCGCTGAAATCACGCGATCGACTCCGGAAAAGTCGCTGCTGCGTCCGCTGCACAAGACCGGCGGCCGTAACAACACCGGTAAGATCACCACCCGTCACAAGGGTGGTGGACACAAGCGCCAGTACCGTCTGATCGACTTCCGTCGCCACGACAAGGACGGCGTCAACGCCCGCGTTGCCGAAATCGAGTACGACCCGAACCGTACGGCTCGCATCGCGCTCCTGCACTACGTTGATGGCACCAAGCGTTACATCATCGCCCCCAACAAGCTGTCCCAGGGCGACTTCGTTGAGGCCGGTCCCGACGCTGACATCAAGCCGGGCAACAACCTGCCCCTGCGCAACATCCCCGTCGGTACCGTGATCCACGCAGTTGAACTGCGTCCGGGTGGCGGCGCCAAGATGGCCCGCTCCGCCGGTGCTTCGGTGCAGCTCGTTGCCAAGGAAGGCCGTTTCGCCCAGCTGCGTCTGCCCTCCGGTGAAATCCGCAACGTTGACGTGCGCTGCCGCGCAACCGTCGGCGAGGTCGGCAACGCCGAGCAGTCGAACATCAACTGGGGCAAGGCCGGCCGTATGCGCTGGAAGGGCGTCCGCCCGACGGTCCGTGGTGTGGCCATGAACCCGGTTGACCACCCGCACGGTGGTGGTGAAGGCAAGACCTCCGGTGGCCGTCACCCGGTCAACCCCAACGGCAAGCCCGAGGGCCGTACCCGCCGCCCCAACAAAGAGAGCGACAAGCTTATTGTTCGTCGCCGCCGTACTGGCAAGAACAAGCGATAGGAGCCTGGACACATGCCACGCAGCCTGAAAAAAGGTCCTTTCGTTGACCAGCACCTCTTTGTGAAGGTCGCCAAGGAAAACGAAAAGGGCACCAAGAACGTCATCAAGACCTGGTCCCGCCGTTCGATGATCATCCCGGACATGCTGGGTCACACGATCGCCGTTCACGACGGACGCAAGCACATCCCGGTGTTTGTCACTGAGTCGATGGTCGGGCACAAGCTCGGCGAATTCGCTCCCACGCGGACTTTCCGCGGCCATGTCAAGGACGACCGTAAGGGCAAGCGCCGCTAAGGCGCTCGTTCTACGGCTAAGACGAGAGAAGGAAAGCAATGGAAGCCAAGGCTATTGCGCGTCACATCCGCGTAACGCCTATGAAGGCCCGGCGCGTCGTCAACCTTGTTCGTGGCAAGCAAGCGAACGAGGCTCTGGCAATTCTGAAGTTTGCCCAGCAGGCAGCTTCGGAGCCGGTATTCAAGGTAGTTCAGTCGGCAATGGCGAACGCCCGGGTCCTCGCGGACCGCGACGGCGTTGCCTTTGACGAGGGCGACCTCTACATCAGCGAAGCGTTTGTTGACGAGGGCCCGACCATGAAGCGGTTCCAGCCGCGTGCACAGGGTCGCGCCTACCAGATCAAGAAGCGCACGAGCCACATCACCGTGGTAGTCGCTACCCCGGAGAAAGAGGAGGCTCGCTAAGTGGGACAGAAAGTAAACCCGCACGGGTTCCGACTCGGTATCACCACCGATCACGTTTCGCACTGGTTCGCTGACAGCACCAAGAACGGCCAGCGGTACAAGGACTTCGTTCGCGAAGACATCCGTATCCGCCAGCTCATGTCCACGGGCATGGAGCGCGCCGGCATCGCCAAGGTCGAGATCGAGCGCACCCGCGACCGCGTCCGCGTGGACATCCACACGGCACGTCCGGGCATCGTCATCGGCCGCCGCGGCGCCGAAGCCGACCGCATCCGCGGCGAGCTCGAGAAGCTGACCGGCAAGCAGGTCCAGCTGAACATCCTCGAGGTCAAGAACCCGGAGATCGAAGCACAGCTGGTTGCCCAGGGCGTTGCTGAGCAGCTGACTTCCCGCGTGGCATTCCGCCGTGCGATGAAGAAGGCCATGCAGTCCGCACAGCGTGCGGGTGCCAAGGGTATCCGTATCGCCTGCTCCGGTCGACTGGGCGGCGCGGAAATGTCCCGCTCCGAGTTCTACCGCGAAGGCCGTGTGCCGCTGCACACCCTGCGCGCGAACATCGACTACGGCTTCTACGAGGCCAAGACCACCTTCGGCCGCATCGGCGTGAAGGTCTGGATCTACAAGGGCGACGTCACCGCCAAGGAACTGGCTCAGCAGGCAGCTGCTGCTCCGTCCCGCGGCCGTGCCGGCGACCGCCCGGGCCGCCCGGGTGGCGACCGCCGTCGTCGTAACGACCGTCCGGCAGCTGAGGCAGCACCCGCTGCCGCTGAAGCTCCGGCCGCTGAAGCTGCTGCTCCGGCAGCAGAAGGAGGACAGGCTTAAATGCTTATCCCACGTCGAGTCAAGCACCGTAAGCAGCACCACCCGGGTCGTTCCGGCGCTGCCACGGGCGGCACCAAGGTCAACTTCGGTGAGTTCGGTATCCAGGCCCTGAGCCCGGCATACGTGACCAACCGCCAGATCGAATCCGCCCGTATCGCGATGACCCGCCACATCAAGCGTGGCGGTAAGGTCTGGATCAACATCTACCCGGACCGTCCGCTGACCAAGAAGCCGGCCGAAACCCGCATGGGTTCCGGTAAGGGTTCCCCGGAGTGGTGGGTCGCAAACGTCAAGCCGGGCCGGGTTCTCTTCGAACTCTCCGGTGTCAATGAAGAGGTAGCTCGCGAGGCACTGCGCCTGGCAATCCACAAGCTGCCGTTGAAGGCACGCATTGTGCGTCGCGAAGGTGGTGAATAGAAATGGCAGTAGGGTCGAAGGATCTCGCACCCGCACAGCTGGACGGTTTCGACAACGAGCGTCTCGTTGAGGAACTCCGCAAGTCCAAGGAAGAGCTGTTCAACCTGCGTTTCCAGTCCGCCACCGGCCAGCTGGAGAACCACGGTCGTCTGCGCGCGGTAAAGAAGGACATCGCACGCATCTACACCGTTCTCCGTGAGCGCGAGCTGGGCATTCGTGCCGAGGTTGCCGCACCGGTTGTGGAAGCCAAGGAAGAAAAGAAGTCCAAGAAGGCTGCCAAGGCTGAAAAGGTCGAGGCTGAAGCTGGAGAGGACGCCAAGTGAGCGAGAAGGAAACTGTGACGGAAGCAGCAGCCAGCGCTGAACAGCGCGGTTACCGTAAGACGCGTCGCGGCTACGTTGTCTCGGACAAGATGGAAAAGACCATCGTTGTCCAGGTTGAAGACCGCGTGAAGCACGCTCTGTACGGCAAGGTTATTCGCCGCACCTCGAAGATCAAGGCTCACGACGAAGAGAACACCGCCGGCATCGGCGACCTCGTCCTCATCGCCGAGACCCGCCCGCTGTCCGCTACCAAGCGGTGGCGCCTGGTGGAGATCCTCGAAAAGGCCAAGTAAATCCGACGACGGCCTGCCGGCAGGGATTCACTGGAAGGGCCCGCATTCCGCAAGGGATGCGGGCCCTTCCGCGTTTCGGTCCCGCGGCCGAAGCATGCTAGGATATTGAGTTTGTATGGCGCCATTTGTGTGTCTGCAACCAACCTCGTAAACAATCGTGCCATGGCATACTGCCCCGCGCCGGTTTTCCCGGCAAGGGAAGCTGATGCTTCTGGCATGGGCGTTTAGGCCTGCTCTGGCAAAATCCAGGCAGGTCCAGAGACACCCCGATCAACCGTTCCGCAAGGCTCATTCCGTATGCACGTTTTCGGCTTGAGAACCGGCGCGACGCAAGGAGTAAAAATTGATTCAGCAGGAGTCGCGACTGAAGGTCGCCGACAACACGGGTGCTAAGGAAATCCTTACCATTCGCGTTCTCGGTGGTTCCGGCCGTCGCTACGCAAGCATCGGCGACGTCATCGTCGCAACCGTCAAGGACGCTATCCCGGGCGGCAACGTAAAGAAGGGTGACGTCGTCAAGGCTGTCATCGTTCGCACCAAGAAGGAACGCCGCCGCGCGGACGGTTCCTACATCAAGTTTGACGAGAACGCAGCTGTGATTCTGAAGAACGACGGCGACCCCCGCGGTACCCGTATCTTCGGCCCGGTTGGCCGCGAGCTTCGCGACAAGAAGTTCATGAAGATCGTCTCCCTGGCTCCGGAGGTGCTGTAACCCATGGGTGCAAAGATCAAGAAGGGTGACCTCGTTCAGGTCATCACCGGCGCCAAGCAGGACCGCGGCGGCGACCGTGGCAAGCAGGGCAAGGTTCTGCGCGTATTCCCTGAGGCCAACCGCGTGCTCGTGGAAGGCATCAACCGCGTAACCAAGCACACCAAGGTCGGACAGTCGCAGCGCGGCACCAAGACCGGCGGCATCGAGATCGTCGAGGCCCCGATCCACATCTCGAACGTGGCTCTGGTTGACCCCTCGACCAAGAAGCCGACCCGCGTCGGTTTCCGTGTTGAGACCGTTGAGAAGGACGGCAAGAAGAAGACCGTTCGCATCCGCGTGTCCAAGGCCACCGGGAAGGACATCTAATGACTGAGACTCTCGAGACTCCGGTAAAGATCGTTCCGCGTCTGAAGACCAAGTACGCCGAAACCATCAAGCAGTCCCTGCTTGAGGAATTCAAGTACGAGAACGTGAACCAGGTTCCCCGCCTGGTGAAGGTCGTTGTGAACATGGGTGTTGGAGATGCCGCCAAGGACTCCAAGCTGATCGACGGCGCTGTCCGCGACCTGACCCTGATCACCGGCCAGAAGCCGCAGGTCACCAAGGCCCGCAAGTCCATCGCCCAGTTCAAGCTGCGCGAAGGCATGCCGATCGGTGCGCACGCCACCCTCCGTGGCGACCGCATGTGGGAATTCGTGGACCGTCTGGTCAGCCTCGCCCTGCCCCGTATCCGCGACTTCCGCGGCCTCAACGGCAAGCAGTTCGACGGCAACGGCAACTACACCTTCGGTCTGACCGAGCAGGTTATGTTCCACGAGATCGACCAGGACTCCATCGACCGCGTCCGCGGTATGGACATCACGGTTGTGACCACCGCCAAGACCGACGACGAAGGCCGTGCACTGCTCAAGGCACTCGGCTTCCCGTTCAAATCCGAAGACTAATTAACTACGTAACAGGTCCGCTGCGCGCTGAGGCGCACAGCGGAAACCGCTACGAGGAAGGGCAAGAGCCCAAATGACTATGACAGATCCTGTCGCAGACATGCTTACGCGTCTGCGCAACGCCAACTCGGCATACCACGACTCCGTGACCATGCCGTACAGCAAGCTCAAGGCACGCGTTGCCGAGATCCTGAAGGCAGAAGGCTACATCGCTGCCTGGAAGGAAGAGGAAGCTGAAGTTGGCAAGAAGCTGACCATCGACCTCAAGTTCGGTCCGAACCGCGAGCGTTCGATTGCCGGTGTCCGCCGTATCTCCAAGCCGGGTCTGCGCGTTTACGCGAAGTCCACCAACCTGCCTCACGTGCTGGGTGGCCTGGGTATCGCAATCCTGTCCACCTCTTCCGGCCTCCTGACTGACAAGCAGGCCGGCAAGAAGGGCGTGGGCGGCGAAGTCCTCGCGTACGTCTGGTAACGGGAAAGGAAGAGAATAATGTCACGTATTGGACGTCTCCCCATCACCGTTCCCGCCGGCGTCGACGTCAAGGTTGATGGCTCGGTCATCAGCGTCAAGGGCGCCAAGGGCGAGCTGACCCACACTGTGGCCAGCCCGATCGAGGTCACCCTGGACGAAGGCACCCTGACGGTCACCCGCCCGAACGACGAGCGCAACTCCCGCTCGCTGCACGGCCTGACCCGTACCCTCATCGCCAACATGATCGAAGGCGTTACCAAGGGCTACGAGAAGAAGCTTGAGATCGTCGGTACCGGTTACCGCGTCCAGGCCAAGGGCTCCGACCTTGAGTTCGCTCTCGGTTTCAGCCACCCGGTCAACGTCGCCGCTCCGGAAGGCATCACCTTCACGGTTGAGGGCCCGACCAAGTTCTCGGTCGCCGGTATCTCCAAGCAGCAGGTCGGCGAGGTTGCTGCCAACATTCGCAAGCTGCGCAAGCCCGACCCCTACAAGGGCAAGGGTGTCCGTTACGCCGGCGAAGTTATCCGCCGCAAGGTCGGAAAGGCTGGTAAGTAAACCATGGCCATCGCAATTAATAAGAAGCGCACGAACAAGAGCAAGGCAGCTGCCCGCAGCCGCCGCCAGCTTCGTATCCGCAAGCGTATCGTCGGTACGGCTGTCCGCCCCCGCCTGGTGGTCAACCGCTCCGCACGTCACGTATTCGTCCAGGTTGTCGACGACAGCAAGGGTGTCACCGTGGCCTACGCTTCCACCCTGGAAGCCGACCTGCGCGCGTTTGACGGTGACAAGACCGCCAAGGCCAAGCGCGTTGGCGAGCTCGTTGCAGAGCGCGCAAAGGCTGCCGGCATCGAAGCTGTTGTCTTCGACCGCGGTGGTAACAAGTACCACGGCCGCATCGCCGCCGTCGCTGACGGTGCACGCGAAGGTGGGCTGGCACTGTGACCGTTGAAAATAACGAAAAGGACATTCAGGTGACTGAAGCTGCAGCTGCTGAGGCAACTGAGACCGCTGCTGCCACCGACGACCGCCGCGGCGGCCGTCGCGGCGGCGAGCGGGGCGACCGTGGCCAGGGCCGCGGCGACCGTGGTGGCCGTGGTGGCCGCGACGGCGGTCGTGAGGCCGAGAAGAGCCAGTTCGTAGAGCGCGTTGTGACCATCAACCGTGTCGCCAAGGTCGTCAAGGGTGGTCGTCGCTTCAGCTTCACCGCCCTCGTCGTCGTCGGTGACGGCAACGGTCTGGTCGGCGTCGGCTACGGCAAGGCCAAGGAAGTTCCCGCCGCCATCGCAAAGGGTGTCGAAGAGGCCAAGAAGTCCTTCTTCCGCGTCCCGCGCGTCGGCAACAGCATCCCGCACCGCGTGCAGGGTGAGGCCGCAGCCGGCGTCGTCATGCTGCGTCCTGCTTCCCCGGGTACCGGTGTTATCGCCGGCGGTCCGGTCCGTGCAGTACTGGAGTGCGTCGGTATCCACGACGTTCTCTCCAAGTCGCTCGGTTCCTCCAACGCCATCAACATCGTTCACGCGACTGTTGACGCCCTGAAGCGACTGGAAGAGCCCGCTTCCGTGGCGGCCCGCCGTGGCCTGCCGCTGGACGAGGTTGCTCCGGCTGCTCTGGTGCGCGCCATCCAGAACCAGAAGGCAGGTGTCTAGTCATGGCTAAGAACCTGATTCCCTCCGACGCCAAGTTGGAGATCACCCAGATCAAGGGCGTCATCGGCGCCAAGCAGAACCAGCGCGAGACCCTGCGCTCCCTCGGCCTCAAGCGCATCGGACACACCGTTGTCCGTACCGCCGACGCCGTGACCGTGGGCATGCTCAACACGGTTCCGCACCTCGTGAATGTTGAGGAGGCGAAGTAATGGCCGAGAACAAGACCGCCGAGGCTGCTGACAAGCAGCACGCGCTGAAGGTCCACCACCTGCGTCCCGCCCCGGGTGCCAAGACTGCCAAGACCCGTGTTGGTCGTGGTGAAGGCTCCAAGGGTAAGACCGCCGGTCGCGGTACCAAGGGTACGAAGGCCCGCTACCAGGTCAAGGCTGGCTTTGCCGGCGGCCAGCTGCCGCTGCACATGCGCCTGCCGAAGCTGCGCGGCTTCAAGAACCCGTTCCGGGTTGAGTTCCAGGTTGTGAACCTGGACAAGCTCAACGAGCTGTTCCCGGAAGGCGGCGCTGTGACCGTCGAGGCTCTGGTCGAGAAGGGCGCTGTTCGCAAGAACCAGCCCGTGAAGGTGCTGGGCACCGGCGACATCACCGTCAAGGTTGACGTCACCGCCCACGCTTTCTCCGCCAGCGCTGCGGAAAAGATCGCAGCAGCAGGCGGCACCACCACCGCTCTCTAAGGGATCCGTCCCGGGAAGCGGCGGGGGTTCCATCCTGCTGTGAATCAACTCCCGGTGTGCGGGGCTTCGGCCCTGCGCACCGGGAGTTTTTTCGTTTCGGGGCCTCCCGATTGTTCGCATGGCGCATACAACAGCTAAACTCGGGTGTTGGGTTTCATAGGGCCCATCGTTACCTTTGGATTTTTCTACTCAGGAGGACGCTTGCTTAGCGCATTCGGCCGGGCGTTTCGGACGCCTGATTTGCGACGCAAGCTGTTGTTCACGCTGGGAATCATCACAATCTTCCGCTTGGGTGCATTCATTCCCTCGCCTGGTGTGAGCTACCAGAATGTGCAGCAGTGCTTGCAGGGCGGTCAGACACAAGGGAGCCTGTACCAGCTCGTGAACCTGTTCAGCGGCGGCGCGCTGCTGCAGGTGTCCATCTTCGCGCTGGGCATCATGCCCTACATCACCGCAAGCATCATCGTGCAGCTGCTCCGCGTGGTGATCCCACGGTTCCAGCAGCTGTATGAAGAGGGCGCCTCGGGCCAGGGGAAGCTGACCCAGTACACCCGTTACCTGACGATCGCCCTGGGCCTCCTGAACGCCACCACCCTGGTGTCCCTCGCGCGTTCCGGCCAGCTCCTGCCGAACTGCCAGCTGCCCATCATCCCGGACAGCAGCATCATCACCACCATCCTGATCATCATCACCCTGACGGCCGGTACCGGCCTCATCATGTGGATGGGTGAGCTGGTGACCGAGAAGGGTGTCGGCAACGGCATGTCCCTGCTTATCTTTACCTCGATCGCGGCCACGTTCCCCACCTCCCTCGGCGCCATCTGGACCTCCAAGGGCCCGGGCACCTTCTTCACCGTGCTGGCCATCGGCCTGGTGACAGTTGCCCTGGTGGTCTTTGTTGAGCAGTCCCAGCGCCGCATCCCGGTGCAATACGCCAAGCGCATGGTCGGCCGGCGGACAGTGGGCGGAACCAGCACTTATATCCCGATCAAGGTGAACATGGCCGGCGTCGTGCCCGTTATCTTCGCTTCCTCGATGCTTTACCTGCCTGGCCTGATTGCACAGTTCAACCAGCCGAAAGCGGGGGAGCAGATGGCCCCGTGGGTGGAATGGATCAACAACAACCTCACCAAGGGTGACCACCCCATTTACATGGCGCTCTACTTCGCCATGATCGTTTTCTTCACGTACTTCTACGTAGCCATCACCTTCAACCCTGAAGAAGTGTCGGACAACATGAAGAAGTACGGCGGGTTTATTCCGGGCATCCGGGCGGGTAAACCGACCGCGGACTACCTGCAGTACGTGCTTTCCAGGATCACCCTCCCCGGAGCCATCTACCTCGGCTTCGTTGCGCTGATCCCGCTGATCGCCCTGGTCCTGATCGGCGCCAACCAGAACTTCCCGTTCGGTGGCACCTCGATCCTGATCATGGTGGGCGTCGGCTTGGAAACCGTCAAGCAGATTGATGCGCAGCTACAACAACGTCACTACGAAGGGCTTTTGCGATGACGAGAATGCTGATCATTGGACCTCCGGGTTCGGGCAAGGGTACCCAGGCCGACCGGATTTCGGGACGCCTGGGTGTAGTCGCCATCTCCACCGGCGACATCTTCCGTGCCAACGTCAAGGGAGAAACGCCCTTGGGCATCGAAGCCAAGAAGTACATGGACGCCGGCGACTTCGTTCCGGACGCCGTCACCAACAAGATGGTCCGCGACCGCCTCGGCGAGTCCGACGTCGAGAACGGCTTCCTGCTCGATGGCTACCCGCGCACCACCGCACAGGTTGACTACCTCGACCAGATCCTCGCCGAAGGACAGCAGAAGCTCGACGTGGTGCTTCAGCTGACCGCCGACGACGAGGAACTCGTCAGCCGCCTGCTCGGCCGCGCCAAGGAAACCGGCCGCTCGGACGACAACGAAGCTGTCATCCGCCACCGCCTGGACCTGTACCACGAGCAGACCGAAGCCGTGGTGGCGAAGTATGCCGAACGCGGCATCCTGACCCAGGTGGACGGCATCGGCGGCGTCGACGAGGTCACCGACCGCGTGCTGCTCGCCATCGAAGCGGCCAAGGCCATCTGAACACGGCGCTACTGACGCTTCCTGAAAGGGTGCGTCCCGTACCATGAGTGCGGGATGCACCCTTTCTTGTGTTTCCCGTTCCGGACTGGATATTTGGGGGAGCGGATGGCTGGAGCGGCGCCGGGACAGAGCCGGATCACCGGCGTGGAGGTCTACCTGCCGCCCGGGCGCCTGGACACGTCCGGCGTCGAACAGCGCCTCAGGCGGGAGAGCCCCGGCTTCAAGGTTCCCGCCGGCCTGATCCACCGGGTGACCGGGATCCGCACCCGCAGCGTGATGTCCGCAGTGGAGCAGGCCTCAGACCTCGCCGTCAACGCGGCCGCCAAGGTCCTCGCCGAGCGCGGGCTGCAGCCCGAGGACATCGATCTGCTCATCTTCGCCTCCGCGAGCCAGGACATGGTGGAACCGGCCACCGCGCACATGGTCGCGGCGAAGCTGGGCCTGCACTGTCCGGTCATGGACGTCAAGAACGCGTGCAACAGTTTCCTGAATGGACTCGAAGTGGCCGACTCCTTCGTGGCCGCTGGGCGCTACCGGCGGGTCCTGGTGGCGGGCGGGGAATCGCCGTCGCGGGCCGTCCGCTGGGAGGTGCCGGACTTCGATACCTTTGCGGCGTCCTTCCCCGGATACACCATGAGCGACGGTGGTTATGCCGCCTTGGTGGAGCCCGCGGACGGTTCCACGGCAGGGGTCCTGGGGTTCGGCTTCTCCGCGAAAAGCACGCACTGGTCCGTGGGCACCCTCGCCGCCGGGGGCTCGGCCTACCCGCGGGATCCGGACGCCACCTACTTCTCCATGGACGGGGAAAAGCTCAAGGACGCTTTCCTGGATCTTGGCAGCGGCATCCTGCACTCAACCCTCGAACGGCTGGGCCTGGGCTGGGAGGATTTCGCGGTGGTCTGCGTCCACCAGGTCAGCGCCCCCTACCGTGAGGTCTTCGCCCGGGGCGCCGGGGTACCCGAGGCGAGGCTGGTGCCCACGGTGGAGGACTACGGCAACCTGGCCTCCGTGACCCTGCCGCTGCAGCTGAAGCTGGCTCTGGACAGCGGGCGCTGCGGACCGGGGGACCTGGTGGCCCTGGTGGGCCTTGCAGGCGGCGTCAGCCTGGGCCTGGCAGTGGTGCGGCTGTGAGCGGCGGGCTTTCCGGCCCGGTTAATTCAAGCACCGGTCTTTCAAGTACGACGGCGACCCGCCCGTTGAGCATCGCGGTGCCGGCCCTGAACGAGGAAAAGCTGATCCGGCAGACCCTCGAATCGCTGGCCGCCCAGCAATACAAGGATTTCACGGTGGTGGTCGTGGATAACGGTTCCACCGACCGCAGCTGCGAGATCGCGGCGGCCTTCGCCGCTGAGCACCCGGGGATGGACATCAGGCTGCTTCACGAAAGCCAGAAAGGCACCGGCGCCGCTGCGGACACCGGCATGCGCTTCGGTGCCCGGCACGGCGCCACCTGGCTGGCCCGCACCGACGCTGATTGCTTGGCCGCCCCCGACTGGACCGAGCGGATTGTCGCCGCGTTCGGCGAGGGCCTGGAACTGGTGGCCGGGCAGCTGCTGCCCAGGGAGGACGAAGGGATCACGGCGGGCGAGCGGCGCATGATGCTGCTCGCCGTCGAGGTGGCCTCGCTCTTCGGCCGGATCCGGCCCGGGAACAAGGGCAAAGACTACCTGGGGCCGTACCAGATGCTCCCGGGCTGCAACATGGCAATCACCGCG
This sequence comes from Arthrobacter cupressi, assembly GCF_900099975.1. GTDB lineage: Bacteria > Actinomycetota > Actinomycetes > Actinomycetales > Micrococcaceae > Arthrobacter > Arthrobacter cupressi. The sequence continues at coordinate 62,001 of NZ_FNEI01000004.1, read as the reverse complement.
GAACTGTACCTTCGCTCGGGCGGATTTCCGCGGAGCAGGATCGAGGACCTCCACGAGGACCGGGCCCTGTCCAACCGGGTCCGCAAACTCAGCCGGGCCTACGCACTGCGCCGGGATGTGGTGGTTTACGGCTCCTCCCGGCGCGTAAAGGCCTGGGGGCTGAAGAACACCCTCGCCTGGTACGCCGACCACCGCTACAAGCCCGAGGTGGTGGACATCCGGTGAAGCGCCGGGAACTGGAGCGCTGGGAGCGGCGGCTCCACTTGGGCGCCCACCCGGTGCTGTACCCGCTGATCCGCGGGCTGGGGTACCGCCGCCCGGTGCAGCGGATCCCCGGGCTCGGGATCCTGGTCAGCGACGCCGGGCTGCTGCGCCAGGTCCTGATGGACAACGAACGCTTCGTCAAACACGGACGGTCCGCGTCCGGCGGGCTCTGGACGCCGGTGGTGGGACCCAAGGCCCTGCTCAACATGGACGGGGCCGAGCACCTGGAAATGCGCCGGCGGCTCGGCGGGGTGTTCACCGCCCGCTCCGTGGCAGTCATGGTCGAACCGGCGGCGGCAAGGCTCCGCGACCGGCTGGAACGCGAACTGCCGGCCGGGCGCGGCGTGGACCTCGTCCGGGAAGTGAAGGAGCTCTCCGGCGGCGTGATTGCCGGGATCCTCGGCCTGCCCGCGGACGCCCCGGGCCGCCTGCCGGACCGGGACCTGTTCGACCTCGGCACCTCCATCACCTCGCTGGTCCGGCTGGGCCGCCACGAACTGACCCCGCCGCAGGCCGCCAAGGCGCGTTCCGCCGTCGAACGCCTGGCCGGACCGGCCCGCGCGGCTTACCGCGACGGCGCCCCCGACACCTTCCCCGGGCGCCTGCGGGAACTTGGCATGAGCGAACAGGAAGCCCTGGGGGTGGTCAGTGCTTTCGTGATCGTTGGTACCGAGACCCTGGTGTCCTTCATCCCCAGGATCGTGGCGCTGCTGGCAGACGCCGGCCGGCTGTCCGCGCTGGCCGCGGACCGCAACGGACTGCCCGCCGCCGTCAACGAGGGCCTCCGCTTCACCGTACCCTCACCGATGATGCTGCGCGACGCCGTCGCCTCCGGAACGCTGGGCGGTGTCCGGTACCGGGAGGGGGACCGGCTGCTGCTGTCCACCATCCACGCGGCCAAGAGCCTGGGTGGCTTCGACCCGGAACGGACCGTCCCGCCGCACGCACGGCAGCTTTGGTTCGGTGCCGGCCCGCACTTCTGCATCGGCATGCCCCTGGCGATGGCCCAGATCAACTCCACCCTGGAGAGCCTGCTGGATATCTACGCCCGGCAGCCGTGGCGGATCGTGTCCCGGCGTGTCAAGCACCGCGTGCTCATCCCCGGATACGAGACCCTGGAGCTCGCCAATGAATGATGACTTCTCCGGCGCCGACCTGAGCGCCGACCTGATCGCCGGAGTCTACGCGGCCGCCCGGCGCTGGCCGCAGCGCCCCGCCATCACGGCACCGGGCAGGAAAACACCGTGGCGGAAGGCACCCGGGCGCACCATCAGCTACGCGCAGCTCGTGGAGGGAATCGAGGCGACGGCCACCGCCCTGCGGTCCGAAGGCTTCGGGGCGGGGGAGCGGATGCTGTTCTCGGTGCGGCCAGGGCCGGATGCCTTCGTCCTGGCGCTCGGCGCCGTCCGGGCCGGCGGCTCCATCGTCTTCATCGATCCCGGGATCGGCCCGGCGCTGTTCCGGGACCGCGCGGAACTCGCCGCCCCGCGCTGGGCCGCCTCGGAATCCCTGCTGTACGCGCTGAGCAGCAAGGGCCCCCTGCGCCCGCTGGCCCGGCGCCGGGGCCTGCTGCTCCCGGACTACGGCGCCTTGGATATGCGGCACTTCTACTCCGGACCGTGGCTGCCGGGAGTGCCGCGCGGGGCCCGTCCGGTGAAGGAACTGTCGGGGCATGTGCGCGGAGGTGGCCGGACCCATGGCGGACCGTTGCCGGTGCCCGATCCCGCCCCGCACCAGGAAGCAGTCATCATCTTCACCTCCGGTACCACCGGCCATCCCAAGGGCGTGGTCCACACCCGCGGTTCGCTCGGGGCGGGCTTCGGGCAGCTGACCCGGCGCTGCACCTTCGCCGCGGGGGACAGGATCCATTCCGAACAGCTCATGATGGGCCTGCCGGCCCTGATCGCCGGAGCACACTGGACCATGCCCGCCTACGGCTTCTCCGCCCACATCGATCCGCTGCGGCTTGCCACGGAACTCGGTCCCCTTCCCGGAAAGTACGACGGCGCCACGCACCTTTTCCTGGTGCCGTCCCAGCTGGCGCCCATCCTGGACGCCGTCGAAGCCGGGACGGTGGTGCTGCCGAGCACCCTGCGGACCGTGATGCTCGGAGCGGCGCCCGTGCTGGCCCCGTTCCTGGAACGGGCGATGCGGCTGCTGCCTGGCGTGGATTTCAAACTCATTTACGGCATGACCGAGCTGCTGCCCATCGCGATTGCCGACGGCGCGGAAAAGCTCGCGTTCGCCTCCGGCGCGGAGGCGGAGCTGACGGCTCCGGACGGCAGCGGGGAAGGCGACTTCCTGGGCGCACCCCTCCCGGCGGTGCGCATCAGGGTGGCTGAGGACCACGAGCTGTTGGCCGGCGGACCGAATATGTGCCGCGGCTACCTTGGCAAACCGGACATGTTCGAACACGCCACCGGAGACCTCGTCCGGCTGGACCACGGCGGTCCGGACGGCAGCGTCAGGCTGGTGATGATCGGCCGGAAGAAGGACATGATCATCCGCGGCAAGACCAACATCTACCCGGCGCTGTACGAACCCTTGATCGGGAAGGTCCGCGGCGTGGCGGAGGCGGTGCTGGTGGGCGTGCCGGACGGAATCGGCGACGAGGCGGTGTGGCTCGCCGTCGTTCCCTCCCCGCGGGAGGACCCCGGCAAGGTGAGGGCCCGGCTGCTCCGTGAACTGCCGCGGCTGATTGACGAGTCCGCGCTGCCGGACCGGATCGAAACCATGCACGAACTTCCCGTGAGCGGCAGGCACCGCAAGACCGACCGGGCGAAACTGCGCGAGGATTTCGCCGCCCTCGCAGCCGCTTCGAAACAGGCAGGAACCCGGGCATGAGGATCGCGGTCACGGGAGCGGGCGGTTTCATCGGCGGCGCCATCGCCGCTGCGGCGGAGGCCCGCGGCTGGGAGGTGGTCCGCTTCGGCCGCCGCCAGGGCCCCGGGATCCTCTCCTGGGACCTCGCCGGACTGCCGCCCGCCCGGCCGCCCGCGGTGGACGCCGTCGTACATGCCGGTGCCCTGGTGGCGGACTGGGGACCGGCGAGGCCGTTCCACCGCGTCAACGTCCTGGGCACCCGTGCCGTCGCCGAAACCTTCCCCGGAACCCGGCTGGTGCACATTTCCAGTTCCAGCGTCTACCCCTGGTGGGAGGACTGCAGCGACCGGGCAGAGGAGGAAGTCGCGGCGCGGCACCTGGGCGCCTACGGCCGCAGCAAGGCGCTCGCCGACGTCGAGGCCCGCCGCCACCCCGACTCCCTGGTGCTGCGCCCGCACGCCGTCTACGGTCCGGGCGACCGGACCCTGTTGCCCCGGCTGCTGTCCAACATCCGTGGCGGTGCCTTGTTGAGCGTCGGCCGGCCGGACGTGCTGCACCAGCTCACGCACATCGGCAACCTCACGGCGGCGGCGCTCGCGGCCTGCACCTCTGGCGTGCGCGGCCCCGTGAACGTCGCTGACGCCAACCCCGTGCCGCTCGGCGCCGTGCTGCGGGAGGTGCTGGACGCCACGGGTCACGACGACGTGGCCGTGAAGTACATTCCGCGGCCTGTGGCCATGGCCCTGGCCGGCGTGTCCGAGACGGTGGCGCTTGCCGCCGGCAGGCCCCCGCGGCTCACCCGCTACGCCGTGAGCCAGCTCGGCAGGCAGCGGACGTACCGCCTGGACCGGCTCCGCGGTGAGCTCGGAGTTGAGCCGATTTCGACCACGCTCGCGGATGCGGGAAAATGGATGGCAGAGCCAAGGCACGTGCGCCCTGCATGAGCCGTTGAGAGCAACCCCCGAGGAGACCATGGCGTTCGGCCAGCCCCGTATCGAATACAAGTCCAACCAGCAGATGCGCAAGATGCACGAGGCCGGGCTGGTGCTCAGCCGCGCCCTGGACGCCGCGGTGGCCGCAGCGAAGCCGGGCGTCAGCACCCGCGAGCTGGACGCAGTTTTCGCCGCCGTGCTCAATGAAGCCGGGGCGAAGTCCAACTTCCTCGGCTACCACGGCTTCCCGGCCACCATATGCACCTCGGTCAACGAGGAAGTGGTCCACGGCATCCCGGGCGACCGCGTGCTGCAGGACGGCGACATCATCTCGATCGACGGCGGCGCGATCGTTGACGGCTGGCACTCCGACTCCGCCCGCACCGTGATCGTGGGCACCGCGGACCCGGAGGACCAGCGCCTCTCTGATGTCACCGAGGAAGCGATGTGGCGGGGCATCGCCGGCCTGGCCAAGGGCAAGTTCGTGGGCGACATCGGTAACGCGATCGACGACTTCGTTTCGTCCGTTCCAGGCAAGCCGCTGGGCATCCTGGAGGACTACGTGGGCCACGGCATCGGCTCCGAAATGCACATGGCCCCGGACGTGTTGAACTACCGCACCGGCCACCGGGGGCCGAAGATCCGCCCCGGGCTGTGCCTGGCGATCGAACCGATGCTGGTCCGCGGCGGAATCGAAACCGCCACCCTCGAGGACGACTGGACCGTGGTCACCACCGACGGCCAGCGTTCCTGCCAGTGGGAGCACTCCGTCGCGGTGCACGAAAAGGGCATCTGGGTCCTGTCAGCGCCCGACGGCGGTGCGGAGCGACTTGCGCCGTTCGGTGTCACCCCGGTGCCGATCCCGGCCTGAGCCTGCCGGACTCACTGAATAGACAACAAAGGCGAGGTGCCCACACGGGCGCCTCGCCGTCGTCGTTCTATGCCTCGGTGAGGGCGTTTTCCGGATCGTCCAGCTCGGCAACGAGCTTCGTGAGGCGGATGGCGACCAGTTTGCGCAGTTCCTCCCGTATGGCGTCGCACTCCGCTTCGGGTGAGTTCGCCAAGCGGGCGCGGAGCGCGGCCAGCATCTCGTCGTTCGTCAGTCCGGTTGCACAGATCAGGAAGACGTGGCCGAATTTTGCTTCGTAGGCGTCCTGGGCTTCGTTCAGGGCCTGAAGGGCTTCCTCGTCCCGGTCCATGCGGGCGGATTCCTGCTTGGCCCACCGCAGCCGCCGGCCGGTGAAGCCGTCGTGCGTGGATCCCAACCGCCTCAACCCGACGTGGGAGGCGACCACGTTGGCGTCGCTCAGTGCTGTGACAGCTGAGCGCGCCTTTGCGATCAGGTCGTCAAAGTCACTGAACGGCCGTTGACGGTCAACGTCGATCGCCCAGTCTTCCACGGGCAGGTGGCACAATTCGGGCATCACTTTGATGAACTCGTCACGGGGGAGGCCGTTGAGCCGGTTGACTCCGAGCATTTCAACAGAGGTGTTCAAGACAGTTTCCTTTCATGGTCAGCGGATGCAGGGCCTCAGCGGAGCGGGAAGCTCGCCGGCAGGAGCTCTTCGGTCGGCCGCCGCGCGTGGTCCGAGATGCTCAGGGAAGCGATGTAGAGGTCCAGGAATTCCTGCGCCTGTTCCCGGTACCCGCCTGTGTCAACGGTGACGATCTCGCCGCCGTCGACCACTGTGCGTCCGGCGACGACAACGCGGGTGATGTCGCGGCCGTCCGCGTTCATCACCATGGTGCGGATGGGGTCGGCGTAGGGGCCGATGTGGTCGCCGCTCAGGTCCAGGACGAAGTAGTCGGCCTGCGCGCCGGGGGCGAGCCGGCCAAGGTCCGGGCGGCCCAGCGCTTCGGCCGGGTCCAGCGTGGCGGAGCGGAAGAGGTCGGCGGCCTGGGCGCTGCTGCGGTTACCGGTGGCTGCCTTGGTCATCCCCATGGCCAGGTCCATGGCGCGGATCATGTTCGGCGGGGCGGAGTCCGTGCCCAGCACGATCCGGATGCCGCGGTCGCGGTAGGAATCGTAGTTGTCCAACATGCCGCCGTAGTGCGCCATCGGGATGGGGCAGAGCAGGACGCTCGTGCCGGAGCCGGCGAGCAGCGCGAGGTCGTCCCCACTGCCGAAGGCCTCGGGCATGAGCGGGTGCCCCGGGATTGTCCAGGCGTGCGGGATGAAGGTCCGTTCGCCCAGGAAGCCGAGGTCGGCGAGGTACGGCAGGGAGCGCTTGCCGGTCCGGGCGATCATGGTTTCGATCTCGAAGAGCCCCTGGGCGGCGTGCAGGCGCACCGGAATGCCGAGGTCGTCGGCGGCCTTACGGGTCAGGCGGAGGGTCTGTTCGGTCTGGGTCTCGATCCGGGCGGGCAGCAGGGCGGTGCGGATGAGCCCGCCGGCCCGGCCCTCGTAGTCCTGCGCAAAGCGGATGGCGTCCTCCAGCCCCTCAAGGCCGCGCCGCTCGTCCTCGTGAAGAAGCACGCCCGTGCCGTCCGTATATGGCACGGCTGTGCGGTAACTGGGGCCGAGGTAGGCGCGGACACCGAGGGCTTCGACTGCCGCGGCTGTGTCCGCCATGTCCTGATAGTCCTCGCACCATTCGTGGTAGCTCTCGGAGGCGATGGGCATGAGGGTGGTGATGCCGTTGCGGACCAGCTGGGAGAGTGCGAATTCCCGGCGGAAGCGGGCCTGTTCCCGCGTGAAGACGGCTCCGTGGTCCTTCAGATAGGCCTCGGACCAGACGAGTCCCAGGCGCGTATCCGGGCCGTGCCAGGAGTCGAAGATCGCGTGGTCGATGTCGGCCAGCGCGTTCAGGTCGATGAAACCGGGGGAGACGATCGCCTGGCCGGCATCGATGTCCGTGTCCACCGCCCCGGAGTAGTCCCGGCCGACAAAGAGGATGGTCCCGTCCTCGTGGACCAGTTCGGCGTCGGGCAGGATGCAGTGGTCGCCGTCGGCGTATCCGATCACGAAGGCGGCCTTGATGCGGGTGATCATTTGTTCTCCAAGTCGTGAGCCTGGCGGTCCAGGATGGCCCCGGCCACCAGCATGGCGTCCTGCACGGAGCCGTCCCGGATGGCCTCGAAAAGGTCGTCGTGGTTGTCATGCCCGGCGTGCGCGGCGCGGTCGAGGCCGGCGGCGGAGGTCCAGGAGCCGTCGATGTTGGCGGCCAGGGAACCGTAGATGCCGGCCAGGAGCTGGTTGTGAGCGGCATCCACCACGGCGCGGTGGAAGTCGATGTCCGCCTCGCGGAACCCGTCGTCATCCCGGGCATCCGCGGCGGCACGACGGCGGCGGAGCGCGTCCTCGAGCCTGTCCAGGTCGGCCTGGTCCCGGCGCTGTGCGGCGAGGGCCGCCGCAGGCACGTCCAGGCTGCGCCGGACCTCGACCGCTTCGAACGGGTCTGCGTCCTGGAAGCCCCTGCGGAGGGCGATCTCCTGTTCATCGACGGCGGCAACGAACGTCCCGTCGCCCTGGCGGGTCACGAGCAGGCCGGCGTGCACCAGCGCACGCAGGGCTTCGCGCAACGGGGCGCGGCTCAGTCCCAGGGCCCTGCCCAGTTCGGGTTCGGGCGGGATGCGGTCTCCCAGACCCCATTCGCCCTGCCGAATCCGTTGACGGATGTCGTCGATTGCCTCATCGACCACGCTGCGCCGTCCGTTCACCGCCATGGTGCCCCCTCTGGTTCTTACGTCCACGAAGCGTCTCACATGGCTGTTTGAAAATCCACCCTTTCGTAAGACGTCTTACGAGTGTATCTTGATCGGCATGACCCAGATCACAGAAACACTTCCTGGCTCGAGGTCTTCACTAGACGGGGAAATCCCCGCCGTCCGCCTCGGCATCCAGTTCACCCGCTACCCCGGAATGGAGCAGCTGCCGCTGCCCGATTCGCTCCGCCAGGCCGTCGACGACGGCTTCACGCTCGTGGTCCTCAACAACATCGCCGCGGAACTCGCGGGCGGAGTTGCGGACACCCTGGACGAGGTGGCAGCGGAAGCCCGGCGCGCCGGCGTCGAACTCCAGCTGGGACTGGGCTGCGCGGGTCCTGCCGGCGATCCGGCCACGGTCCGGGCGGATCTGCGCAGGGCTCTGGTACGGGGCCTGGAACTCGGCATCACGGAGTTCTTTGTCTACACCCGCTCCGAGCGGGAAGGCCTGGTGGAGCAGGGGCGCTATCTGGACCACGCCGCGCAGCTGCGCCTCATCCGGGCCAACCTCGAATCCCTCGCCGCGGACGCCTTGGAGCACGGTGCCCGGATCAACGTCAAAACCCACGAGGACCTCGCCTCGGCCGAGGTGCTGGCCCTGGTGCAGGGACTGGACCCCGCGGTCTTCGGCATCGGACTCGATGTGGCCAACCTCGTGGTCCGCGGCGAGGACCCGCACGCCGTTGCGAACACACTCGGCCCCATGGTCCGCATGACCCACCTGGAGGACCTGGTGCTCTTCCCGGTGCCCCACGGCTACCGGCGCCGGCTGCGCGCGGTCGGCGAAGGCGTCCTCGACTGGGACGTTCTCCTCGGCGGCCTGCTGGCCGCCGGGGTGCGCGACTTCACCCTCGAACAGCACCGTGGAATGTTCGACACGCCCGTTTTCGACCGGTCGTGGTTCCGCCACGAGCCCCACCTTGACGCCCCTGAACTCGGCCAGCTGGCCCGGCTCGGGGTCCTGACGCACGACGGCGTGGCGCGCGGGGACATCCCGCCCCTCACCGGCTGGGACGATGACCCCGCCCCTGCCGAACGCCGTCGGCAATTGCTCCACAGCGCCGCAACGTTGCGGCGGATCCTCAACTCGATCGGTGCCCGGATAGCTGCCCCGGCCACGATCCTTTCCGGAGAGGAAGGACTCTCATGACCGCATTAGCCGCCCCGCAGGCCGTTGTCCCGGCCAGGCGCCGGCCCTTCACCAGCTTCCTCAAACGGGACAGGAGGCTCACGCTCGCCCTGTCCCTGCTGGCCGCCCTGGTGGTGCTGACGCTGCTCGGCCCGCTGTTCTGGCGGATCCCGCCCGAAGCCATCAACCTCGGCGCGGTCCTCCAGGGCCCCAGCTTCGCGCACCCGATGGGCACGGATGACACCGGCCGCGACGTGATGTCCCGCTTCCTTGCCGGAGGGCAGACGTCCATCCTTGCCGGCCTGGCCATTGCCCTCATCGGGGCCATCGTGGGCTGCGTGACCGCCCTTCTGGCCGGCTCCATGCGCGGTTGGGTGGACACCCTCTTCACCTGGCTGAGCAACTCGATCCTGTGCTTCCCGGCCCTCCTGCTGGCCATGGCCATCGCAATGGCGCTCAAGCCGGGCGTCACGGCGGCTGTCATCGGCCTGTCCCTGCATTCCTTCCCCTGGTACATGCGGACCCTCCGCGGCGAGGTGATGCGCCTGTACGGCCAGGATTTCATCCGCTCCACCATGGCGATCGGCGCCCACCCCGGCCGGGTCCTGTTCCGGCATGTGCTCCCGCACCTGGTGCCGATCATGATCCTGCAGATGGCGGCCGTGTTCGGTGCCGCCGTGCTGTCCCTGGCCGCCCTCGGGTACCTCGGACTCGGAGCCCAGCCGCCCACCGCCGAATGGGGCGAAATGATCACCGAAGGCCAGCAGTTCTTCCTCACCGGCCAATGGTGGATCGCCGGCTTCCCGGGCCTCGGCCTGCTCACCGCCGTCACCCTGACCACCGTCATCGCGGACCGGGCCCGTGAGGTCCTGGACCCGCGCGGCGAATTCACCCAGGCGAAGTGAGGCTTGCGATGACCAGCACCCTTCTCAAGCGCCTCGGCGTGGCCCTGGCCACGATTTTCGGGGCCTCGATCTTCACCTTCGTCCTGCTCCGCAAGGTCCCCGGCGACCCGGCCCGGGCCATCGCCGGGGACACCGCCACCGAGGAAACCGTCGCCGCGCTCCGCCAGTCCATGGGCCTGGATGACAACCTGTTCGTCCAATACGGCAACTACATGGGCTCCCTGCTCCGCGGCGACTTCGGATTCTCATACAGCACGGGCAACAGCGTGGGCACGCTCCTCGGCCAGCGGCTACCGGCCACCCTGGAACTCGGCCTGTTGTCGGTGATCATCGCGATCGTCGCCGCCGTCCTCGCCGCGAGCTTCGCGGTCTATTCACGACGGCGGTGGCCGGACCAGGCGGTCCGGGCGGCTTCCTCCCTGGCCATGGGTTCGCCGCCGTTCTGGATTGCGCTGCTGGCCCTGATGGTCTTCTCCATCCAGCTCGGGATTTTCCCGGGACCGGAAGGCCGACTGTCCCCGGGCATGCTCAAGCCGCCGAACATTACCGGGATGTTCACCGTGGACTCGCTCCTTGCCGGGCAATGGGGAACTTTTGCCAACGCGGCGTGGCACCTGATCCTGCCGGCAGCGATCGTGACCCTAGGCCCCTTCGCCTTCCTTAGCCGGCTCTACCGCAACCAGCTGCGCGGCACCCTGAGGGAAACTTTCGTAGCCGTCTCCCGGAGCCACGGACTGCGCCGCTTGCCCGTGTACAACCGGCACGTGGCACCGCACGGGTTGCTGTCCCTGCTTCCCGCCGCCTCCCTCCTCTTCGCCGACCTCCTCGCCGGCAGCCTGCTGGTGGAGAAGGTGTTCGGCTGGCCCGGCATCGGCTCCATGACCGCAGACGCCATCATCCAGAAGGACTTCGCCGTGGTCCAGGCCGTGCTCCTGCTGGCGGCCGTCCTCTACGTGGTGGTCAGCCTGCTGGCCGACCTCCTCATGACCGCAGCCGATCCCCGCACCCGAGTAGGAGCACGCTGATGCAAAGCAACTCCCTTTCCCTTCCCGCTCCCCGAGTGGCGGGCGACGGCGGCCCGGACGCCGAGCGCCATGACCCCGTGCTCAGCGTCCGCGGACTGCGCACCGACTTCGTGACCGCCGTCGGGACCGTTCACGCGGTCCGCGATGTCTCCTTCGACCTCCGCAAGGGGCAGCGGCTGGCGATCGTGGGCGAATCCGGTTCCGGAAAGTCCGCCATGGCCATGTCCCTGATGGGGCTCGTGCCCCCGCCCGGCCACGTGGCCGGTGGCAGCGTCAAGCTCAACGGCACCGAGATCGTGGGCCTGGACGACGCCGGGATCTCCAAGGTCCGCGGCAAGGACATCGGCCTGGTGTTTCAGGACCCCATGGCCGCGCTGGATCCGCTGAAGACCATCGGAAGCCAGTTCGTCGAAACCATCCGGGTGCACCAGGACGTCTCCGTCAAGGCTGCCCGCAAGATGGCCGCCGACCTGCTGGGCGAGGTGGGTGTCAACGATGCAGCCCGCCGGCTCTCCGACTACCCGCACCAGTACTCCGGCGGCATGCGCCAACGCGTGCTGATCGCCATGGCCATCGCCAACGATCCCTCCGTGGTGGTCGCAGACGAACCCACCACCGCGCTGGACGTCACCACCCAGGCGCAGGTCCTGGATCTGTTGGCCAAGATCTGCGATGAACGCGGCAACGCGCTGGTGCTGATCACCCACAACCTGGGCATCGTCGAAGAACTCTGCGACAGCGTCAACGTCATGTACGCCGGGCGCTTCGTCGAGTGCACCAGCACGGAGGCGTTGTTCGCCTCGCCGGGCCACCCGTACTCGAAGGCCCTGCTGGACTGTGTCATCGACCCCGCCACCGCACGGCGCGGCGCCCTGCCGGCCATCCCCGGCTCGCCGCCGGACCTCTCGGTGGACGAACCCGGCTGCCCGTTCGCGCCGCGCTGCCCGATCGGCCGGGACCAGGAACGCTGCGCGGTCGAAAGGCCGCAGCCGCGCACCCTGTCCAACGGCGCCGTCGTCCGCTGCCACTTCGCTTACGACACCCAGGGAGAGACAGCATGAACATCGAAAATGCCACCCCGCTCCTGCGGGTGGAGAAGCTGAACAAGTCCTACGCCAAGGGCATCGGCAACAGGCACCGCACGCAGATCCTGCGCGATGTCTCCTTCGAACTGCGCCGCGGCCAGACCCTGGGCCTCGTGGGGGAGTCCGGCAGCGGCAAGTCCACCACAGCGGCCTGCGTCATGGGCCTGACGGACGCAGACAGCGGTCTGATCGAGTTCGACGGCGTGAACCTCACCACCCTCTCCAAGCCCGAAATGCGCAGGATGCGCCGGCGGATCCAGATGGTCTTCCAGGACCCCAACGGCTCCCTCGACCCGCGCTTCACCGTGGCGGACCTGGTGGAGGAACCCCTGATCGTGCACGGCGTCAAAGACCCGGCCGAACGGTCGCGCCGGGTGTCCGAGGTGCTGGACCGGGTGGGCATCAGCGTCAAGCAGGCTGAGCGCTACCCCTTCGCCTTCTCCGGCGGCCAGCGCCAGCGCATCGCGATCGCCCGTGCCTTGGTCCTGAACCCGGACCTGGTGGTGCTGGACGAACCCGTGAGCGCCCTGGACGTCTCCATCCAGGCGCAGGTCCTGAACCTGCTCAGCGAACTGCAGGACGAACTGGGCCTGACCTACCTCTTCATCGTCCACGACCTCGCGGTGGCCCGGCTCATGAGCCACCACATCGCCGTCATGAACGCCGGGGAGATCGTGGAGGCCGGACCCTCCGCGGACGTCTTCGAGAACACCACCCACCCGTACACCCGGGCGCTGCTGGATGCTGTCCCCGGCGCCCACCGGCGGTCAGCACAGCAACGGACAGCACAGCAAGGAACGACGGCGGCGCTCGCCGCGGCCGGCATGGCCGACGCCCTGGAAGGAAAGTGACATGAGGACCCACCTGAAATGGCCGGCGGTCATCGGGAAGGCAGCCCTGAAGCGGACGACGGCGGCGCTCGCCGCCGTGGGCCTGCTCGCGCTTGCCGGTTGTGCCCAGCCCGCGGCGTCATCCCGTGCGGCTGACCGGCCCTTCACCGTGAACTGGGCCGCGTCCCTGACCAACATTGACCCCGCGTTCGTCTGCGCGGGCGCCGAAAACAGTTTCGCCAGCAACTTCTACGCCCGCCTGGTCAAGCTCGACGAAGAACCCCAGGCCGACGGCACCCTCGTGGCGGTCAACGAACCCGAACGGGTCAAAGGGGACCTCGCCACGTCCTGGACTGTGTCCCCGGACGGGAAGTCGTACACCTTCTCCCTGCACCCCGGGGCGAAGTTCGCCAACGGCAACCCCCTCGACGCCGAGGCCGTGCGGTACTCGATCATGCGCAACCTCACCATCGGCGGTTGCGGCGCCCTGGGCCTGCAGGTCGGCCTGACTGACCCGCCCCTGATCAGCGACGTCGTCGTCGTGGATCCGCAGACCGTGCGGCTGGAACTGTCCCGGGCGTACCCGGCGATCCTGGTAACGCTCGCCCAGAGCCGCGGCTCGATCTACGACCCGAAGGTCATCAAGGAACACGGCGAAGACAAGAAGGGCGTGCCCAACCAGTGGCTGGCCTCGCACACCGCGAGCAGCAGCGGCCCCTACGTGCTGGACGAATACGTGGCCAACAACTACGCCGTCCTCACCCGGAACCCGAACTACTACGGCACGCCGGCCAGGGAAGCTGAAGTACGGGTCAACTTCATCACCTCCATCCCCACGCTGATGCTGCAGGCCCGGCGCGGCGAAGCGGATGTGACCCTGGGCCTGCCGCCCTACGTGGTGCACCAGCTGAGCCAGGAGGACTGCTGCCGCGTCACCACCGCCCCGGCCTTCGCGCCGGTGACGGTGTCGCTGGACAACGCCTCGGGCACCACGGCCAATCCGAAACTGCGGGAAGCGCTCACCTATGCGGTGCCCTATGAACAGATCAAGGCCAGCGTGGCCTACGGCTACGCGGACAGCTACTACGGTCCCTTCGTCCCCGGCATCCCGGGCTTCGACGCGCAGCGCTCGGCGCCCAGGCCGCTGGACAAGGACCGGGCGCGCGCCCTGGTCAAGGAATCGGGCATCACGGATCCGCAGATCGACTTGATGATCAACCCGTCATCGCCCGGTGTGTCCACGCTCGCGACCATCCTCAAGTCCTCCTGGGAGGACATCGGGGTGCGCGTGAACATCGATTCCCAGACCCCCACGGCCTTCGCCACCAGGTTCAACACCGGCAAGTACCAGTCGGCCCTGCTGTTCGAAAGCGGCGGCGCCGTGGCCGCGTACGAGCTGCGCAAGAAGATGACCTGCGGCAGCACCTTCAACAACCAGCACATCTGCATTCCGGGAACCACGGAGCTCATGGACAAGCTCAACGCCGCCCCCGACCTGGACTCGCAGCTGCCCTACATCAACGCGCTGGTGGACGCCTGGCGGGCCAACTCGCCCACCATCATCCTCTACCGCGCACAGTTCACCGCCGTGCTGTCGGACCCGGTCAAGCACTTCGAGTACTCGCCGACGTTCGCCTTCAACAACTGGGGACGCTAGCCGCGCCCCGCCCGCCGGAGACCGCTCCACGCGCTCCCCGGCGGGCCCCAAGACCTCCGAAACCAGTAAGGACAAAGAAAAATGCGAATTGGTGTTGATGGAAGCAAGATCCCCCACGAAGCCGGGGACTCCGCGGTCCGCATCCTCGAACGCGCCCACGCGATGGGACTGGAAGGCGTGTACTTCCGCAGCGTCATGGACGTCTCGCCCACCCTGGACCGCGGGCTGCTCGCCGAAGTCCGATCCTGCGCCGACGAGCTGGGCCTCTACCTGCAGATGGGCCTGGCCAAGGTCAACCCCTATGCGGCCGCCGAGGCGCCCCAGGTCCGCCGGCTGGGCGACGGCGACTACACCCGCGGCATGGTGAGGATGATCGAAGCGGCGCACGAGGCCGCAGGGGTCACCGAGCTGTGGGTGGCCTGCGCCAACTACCAACGCGGAATGCCCGGCTACTACGTCTTTGACCGTTTCCGCACGGACGCCCCGTGGCCGGACCAGCTGGTGGCGATCGAGAAGTTCCTGCGGCTGCTGGCCCCGGTGGCGCGGGACCACGGCGTGCACCTGAACATTGAAACCCACGAGGAGATCACCAGCTACGAGGTGGTGCGCCTGGTCGAGGCCGTGGGTCCGGACGTCCTGGGCGTCACCTTCGACACCGCCAACGTGGTGGTGCGCGGCGAGGACCCGGTGGCCGCGGCCCGCCGGGTGGCCCCCTATACCCGGGCCACGCACCTCAGGGACTTCGTGCTGGGGGAGCAGGACGGCGTGTTCGGCCGCGTCTTCGCCCCCATCGGGCAGGGGTCCATCGACTGGGATGCCGTGCTGGGCATCCTGCACGCGGCCAACCCGGAGCTCCCGCTCTCCATCGAGAACGCCGGACCCACCCTGCACCTGCCCATCGGCCTGGACGATCCCGCCTGGCTCGCCGTGCACCCGGACCTGGACCAGGCCGAGGTCGCCCGGATCCGGGAGATGGCCGCCGCGTACCAGGCACGCGTGGACCTCGGTGAGGCCCTGCCACTGACGGAGCTGAGGGCCGTCCCGTACGACGGCGACCGCTTCATCGAGGAATCTGCCCAGGCTCTTCGTGCCTCCCTCGCCCGGCTCGGCATCGCGGAGGGCGTCAACGCCCGCTAAAACCCATGAGCGCGAACGTACAGTTGCGGCCCTAAATTCGCCGGGAAAGGGGCCCCAACTGTACGTTCGCGCGTATCCGGACCGCCGTGGAGCACAATGGCCACATGGCATCCAAGATCACGGACGTTCCGGGAATCCGCGTGGGGCAGGTCCAGAAGACCGGAGACGGCTGGCTTTCCGGGGTGACGGTGGTGCTGCCGCCGCCGGGAACCGTGGGCTCGGTGGATGTGCGCGGCGGCGGTCCCGGTACCCACGAAACCGACGCCCTGGATCCCACCACCCTCGTCCCCACCGTGGATGCCGTGGTGCTGACCGGCGGCAGCGCTTACGGCCTGGCCGCAGCGCACGGCGCCCAGCGCTGGTGCGAAGAGCAGGGCCGCGGGTTCCCGGTAGCCGGCGGCGTGGTGCCGATCGTCCCCGCCGCAGCCATTTTCGACCTGGGGCGCGGCGGCGACTTTGCCGCCCGGCCCGGCCCGGACATGGGCTACGACGCGGCAGCCGCCGCGGCCGCATCCGGCGAGCAGGCCGACGTCGTACGCGGGAACGCCGGCGCCGGCACCGGAGCAGTGCTCGGCAGGGGCGCGTTCAAAGGCGGGGTGGGCACGGCCTCCCTGACCCTGGACGGGCTCTCCCCGGACGGGCCCGTGGTGGTGGGCGCCATCGCCGTGGTGAACGCGCTGGGCCTGCCGGTCGGGGCGGACGCACCGGAGGTGCCGGGGAAACCGGAGTTGAACACGACGCTCGCCGTCGTCGCCACCAATGCCGCCCTGGACCCGGCGGAGTGCAAGCGGACCGCCGCGGCGGCACACGCCGGTCTCGCCCGGGCGCTGGATCCCTCCCATACCCTCGCCGACGGCGACACGGTCTTCGCGCTGGCGACCGGCGCCGTCGCGCTCGACCGGAGCACGGAACAGGCGCGGCAGATTTCCTTGATCACCCTGCAAAGCGCGGCCGCGGAAGCGGTCCGCCTCGCCATCCTTGACGGCATCGCCGCGGCCGAAACCATCACGACGCCGGCGGGGGAGTTCCGCGCATTTCCGGCCGGGGAACGTGGCCGGGAAGGGTGACAGCAGGATGCCCCTGCGCTAGCATGAGCGGATTTAACATTCGGCCCGCTTTGCCGTAGTGTTGTCTGTTGGTTGTCTGCACAGCCACGCCCATTTACAGATCCGGATTTCCGGGTCCTCCGGTGGGCAGGAAGCGGCAACCGAAAACCCAAAAACGTCCGCAGGGATTCCCTTGGGAAGGACTGCGGCAAACAACAGTTAGCGGAGGATATGGCCAAGAAGGACGGGGTCATTGAGATCGAGGGCGTTGTGACCGAGGCTCTGCCCAACGCGATGTTTCGTGTTGAGCTGACCAACAAGCACATCGTTCTTGCACACATCTCGGGGAAGATGCGCCAGCACTACATCAGGATTCTCCCTGAGGACCGGGTAGTGGTGGAACTGAGCCCTTACGACCTCACACGTGGTCGCATCGTCTACCGCTACAAGTAAATTGCTGGGCGGCAGGGCATCAGCCCGCGCCGTTCCAGCCGACCACCTGCAACACGCAAAGGAACGCCATGAAGGTCAAGCCGAGCGTTAAGCAGATCTGCGACAAGTGCAAAGTGATCCGCCGTAATGGCCGGGTCATGGTGATCTGCGAGAACCCGCGCCACAAGCAGCGCCAGGGCTAATTCCCGCCAGGGAATCAGCGCCCGCAAGGGCAAACCTGGGCTGTGCCCACGCAAGTAAATAAAGGCAGCACAAGCTGCGCTGGGACATTGAGCAACACAGAGCCCGGACAGCGAACCCCCGGTCGGAGGCTGGGGCCACACTGAAAGTGTGGGTGTACTGCCTACGACCTCCGGTTTATTCAAGGAGTACCGCCACTATGGCTCGTCTCGCTGGCGTAGACATTCCCCGCGAAAAGCGGTTGGAAATTGCGCTTACTTACATCTACGGCGTGGGCAAGACCCGTGCAAAGGAAACCCTGGCTGCCACCGGCATCAGCGCTGACGTTCGCGTCAAGGACCTGACTGACGCCGAGCTGGTTCAGCTGCGTGACTACATCGAGGGCAACTACAAGGTTGAGGGTGACCTTCGCCGCGAGGTAGCCGCCGACATCCGCCGCAAGGTCGAGATCGGCAGCTACGAAGGCCTGCGCCACCGCAAGGGCCTGCCCGTACGCGGTCAGCGTACGAAGACCAACGCTCGTACCCGCAAGGGCCCGAAGCGCACCGTCGCCGGCAAGAAGAAGGCTGGCCGCTAGAAATAGCGGTTGTCTTCCCCGATAACTTTCTGTAGGAGAAAACATGCCCCCCAAGACTCGTGGAGCGGTCCGTAAGCCGCGTCGCAAGGATAAGAAGAATATTGCGCTCGGCCAGGCGCACATCAAGAGCACCTTCAACAACACCATCGTGTCCATCACGGACCCGACCGGTGCTGTGATCTCCTGGGCTTCCGCCGGTGAGGTTGGCTTCAAGGGCTCCCGCAAGTCCACCCCGTTTGCCGCCCAGATGGCTGCCGAGGCTGCTGCAAAGCGCGCCCAGGAGCACGGTCTGCGCAAGGTTGACGTTTTCGTCAAGGGCCCGGGATCCGGACGCGAGACCGCAATCCGTTCGCTGCAGGCCGCTGGCCTCGAGGTTGGCTCCATCCAGGACGTCACCCCCAGCGCCCACAACGGTTGCCGCCCGCCGAAGCGCCGCCGCGTCTAATTGACTCTGCTGCGGCCTGCCGTACGCCGCCCGGACAATCCATTTGTCCGGGCGGCGCGGCCGGCAGCGACGGAAACAAGCCGATTTCCACTACCTGTGTTGCGTCATATAGCGGATGCTCGCCGAAAGGAAACCTAAGTGCTTATTGCACAGCGCCCCACTCTGTCTGAAGAAGTAGTCTCCGAGAACCGCTCGCGTTTCATCATTGAACCGCTGGAACCGGGCTTCGGCTACACCCTCGGCAACTCCCTCCGCCGTACCCTGCTCTCCTCCATCCCCGGTGCCGCTGTTACCAGCATCCGGATCGATGGTGTGCTGCACGAGTTCACGACGGTTCCGGGTGTCAAGGAAGATGTCACCGAGATCATCCTGAACATCAAGAACCTCTCCGTGTCCTCCGAGCACGATGAGCCGGTTGTCGCGTACCTGCGCAAGCAGGGTCCCGGAGTCGTCACGGCAGCGGACATCGCTCCGCCCGCCGGCGTCGAATTCCACAACCCGGATCTGCACATTGCCACGCTGAACTCGAAGGGCAAGTTCGAACTCGAACTGACCATCGAACGCGGCCGCGGCTACGTTTCGGCAGCTCAGAACAAGTCCGGCGACTCCGAGATCGGCCGTATCCCGGTCGACTCGATCTACTCGCCGGTCCTGAAGGTGACCTTCCGCGTGGAAGCCACCCGTGTTGAGCAGCGCACCGACTTCGACAAGCTGATTGTCGACGTCGAGACCAAGCCGGCCATCGCCCCGCGCGATGCCGTCGCTTCCGCAGGCACCACCCTGGTGGAACTGTTCGGTCTGGCCCGCGAGCTGAACACCGCAGCTGAAGGTATTGAGATCGGCCCGTCGCCCACCGACGCAGCCCTGGCTGCCGACATGGCACTGCCGATCGAGGATCTGGACCTCACCGTCCGTTCCTACAACTGCCTCAAGCGTGAGGGCATCCACACGGTGGGTGAACTCGTTGCCCGCTCCGAGGCTGACCTGATGGACATCCGCAACTTCGGTGCCAAGTCCATCGACGAGGTCAAGGCAAAGCTGGTGGAACTGGGCCTGTCCCTGAAGGACTCGCCTCCCGGTTTCGATCTTGCAGCCCGCGCCGCAGCCATCGAAGAGGACGACGCCGCGTTCAGCGACGACGAGCTCTAACACAGATCTTGGCCATCGGGTCCCGGACGGACCAGTACGGCCTTCATTACAGGAGAAATTACTATGCCTACCCCCACTAAGGGTCCGCGCCTCGGAGGCGGTCCGGCTCACGAGCGCCTGATGCTCGCGAACCTGGCAGCATCGCTGTTCGAACACAAGCGCATCACCACCACGGTCACCAAGGCCAAGCGCCTGAAGCCGTACGCAGAGCGCCTGGTCACCTTCGCCAAGCGTGGCGACCTCGCTTCCCGCCGCCGCGTGCTCGGCCTGATCAGCAACAAGGGCGTTGTCCACGAGCTGTTCACCGACATCGCGCAGGCAGTGGAGAACCGCGAAGGCGGCTACACCCGCATCACCAAGATCGGCAACCGCAAGGGCGACAACGCTCCCATGGCTGTCATCGAGCTGGTTCTCGAGCCGGTTTCCCCGAAGCAGGCTGTTGTAGCCGAGGCCACCAAGGCTGCCGAGAAGGCTGCTCCGGTTGCTGAGGAAGCTCCGGCTGAAGAGGTCGCTGAGACCGAAGCCGCCGAGGCTCCCGAAGCCGCTGCCGAAGAGGCTCCCGCCGCTGAGGAAGCTGCCGAGGCTCCGGCCGAAGAGGCCGCCAAGGACGAGAAGTAATTCGCTGAATTCTTCCCGATAGACTTGGGTCTATGAACGAACAGGAACCCGCTGCCCCCGTTTCCGGAGGCGGCGGGTTCTTGCGTATCCGGATGGATCTTTCGTACGACGGCGGGCCGTTCAGCGGCTGGGCCGTGCAGCCCGGACTGCGCACCGTGCAGGGGTGCCTGGAGTCCGCGCTGGAACTGGTCATCCGCCGTCCGGTCCGGGTCACCGTGGCGGGCCGCACCGACGCCGGCGTGCACGCCCGCGGCCAGGTGGTCCATGTGGACCTCTCGCCGGAGGAATGGTCCCGCCTATCCCGTGGGGGACTGTACGAACCGGCCGCTGCCCTGCAGCGCAAGCTGCGCGGGGCGCTCAGCAGGGTCCTGGAGGGGCACCACGGTGCTGGTGGAATTCGCGGTGCCATTGAAATCCACGACGCCGGCTTGGCGCCGTCGGGCTTCGACGCCCGCTTTTCCGCGCTGTGGCGCCGTTACAGCTACCGGATCGCCGACGGTCCGCAGCGGTGGGATCCGCTGCTGAGGGGCCTGACGCTTTGGCACAAGGTTCCGCTGGATGAGGCCCTGATGAACCACGGCGCGGCCGAGCTCCTGGGCCTGCAGGATTTCCGGGCCTATTGCCGGCCCCGGGAGGGCGCGACCACCATCCGGGAACTCCAGGCCTTCGAGTTCGACCGCGGGGACGACGGCGTTCTCGTGGCCACTGTCCAAGCCGACGCCTTCTGCCACAACATGGTCCGTGCGCTGGTCGGCGCCGCCCTGCGGGTGGGGGAGGGGCTGGAAACACCGCAATGGATGCACGAGCGCTTGCTCGCCGGCGTCCGCGATGCCAAATCGGTGCTCGCAGCCCCGCATCCCCTGGTCCTTGAACACGTGGCGTATCCCGCCGACGACGAACTCCATGCCCGGGCGGAGCTGACCAGGGCTAAGCGGGAGTAGCTTTCAGCCGCAGTTTCCATGGGAAGGTCTGCCCATGGGACTTTGCGACTTGGTTTGGCAGGATGCTGGGATGACCTCGTTTGTTGGTGCTGACCCTGCCCAGTTGCGGGCCCTCTCGAAGCAGATGGCGAAGAGCGCCGACAAGATCGGTGCCTTGACCAGGAACCTTTCCTCGTTCCTGGATGCGCCCGCCGCGTGGCTGGGACCGGACATGCAGGGCTTCCGCCAGTCGTGGCAGAGCGAGCTGATGCCGCGCTCAAAGTTCGTTGTGCAGAGCCTCCTGCAGGCCGCCAAAGCGCTTCAGGCCAACGCCGACGAGCAGGAGAAAGCCAGCCAGGGAGCGGCCGGGGCGGGCGGCGGCCCTCCAGACGGCGGATCCGGCAACGGTGACCGCAGGGATGAGTCCCGGGGTTCCGCCGGATCGAGGACCGGGCGCGGCGATGACGACGGCGGTGATCACGGCGGAGAGACACCAGGGCAGGAACCCTTCCCTGGAGGGCTCGGCGAGCCGGTGCCCGGCGAATCGGTCCCGAAGCCCGACACGCCGCCGTGGAAGTCCGACCCGGATTCGCAGGAACATGGTTCCGACGACGCCGGACTGGGGGAGCACGCCACTAAGGTGGGCGTTGAAGCAGCGGCCAATGCCGCCGCGCCCCTGATTCCGAACGCCTCGCGGAACCTGCTCCACTTCCTCGGGAACTCCGGCGAACCCCTCGAACAGGACGTAGACCAAATCCTTGAGGATGCCCCCGGCTTCTCCAGCCAGGCGGATGCCGACGTTGAGAACCTTGCCAAGAGCGCCGTCGAGGACGCCAGGAATTCCGGCGCAACCGGGCCGGTGACGTATCCGGTGAACACTGGCTGGAAGGGCTATTACATCGGTAAGGATGAGAGTGCTGACTGGTTCTACGCCAGTGGCGGGCTCAGCTACAGCACCCAGGGGCAGGTAACGGTGTACCCGCCAAGCACGGCTGGTGGGGAGTGGACTTACAAGACAGAGACCAGCGTGAGCTATCGTGACCGTTACAACTGGGACGGGGGCAAGTCCACGGACATCGGACCCTTGAACGTATCCGACGAACAGCTGGGAAGGCTCAACGAGGTGGGCATCGCGCAGAACTACAACATGACAGGTGAGTCTTCCACGCGCCAGAGCTCGGGAACCATGAAATGAGCGCGCGTGCGATGCTTTGCCTCGCGATAG
Organism: Arthrobacter cupressi; assembly: GCF_900099975.1. Lineage (GTDB taxonomy): Bacteria > Actinomycetota > Actinomycetes > Actinomycetales > Micrococcaceae > Arthrobacter > Arthrobacter cupressi. The sequence continues at coordinate 39,896 of NZ_FNEI01000004.1, read as the reverse complement.
CCGGGCTCTTGCTGGCTGGATGTGCGGTTCCGGGGGATTCCGGCCGCACACGGAGTACGACGACAGGAACAGACATGGAAACTGAATCCAACGCACCTGCCGATGCGCGCGCCGTCGTGGATTCCCTCTTCGAACCTTTCGGGCTCGCACTGCCGGCAGATGCCCGGGATTTCACAGTGGACCGGAGCCCGCTGGAACCGTTTCAGAACGCGTCCCTAACCACTTTCACGGCGGACAGTGCGGAGATGACTGCCGCCTGCGAATCCGCGGGTGCAATGGTGGCTCCGGATGCCCGAATCGTCGCGCAGGACGCGAAGCTCCTCCGCGGTGTTCATCTCGAGGAGGGCTCAACGCTCTGTTCCAAGGACTCGGACTACGGCCGCGGCCCTGCGTTCCGGGCGGTTATCCCGCCGTCGAAGACCGGGACCGTTTACGTGGCTGTTTACCAACTGCCGGCGGGGCGCTGAGCGCCCACATCCCGAACGTTGAATGACCCCCTTCCGGCTCTGGGTACCGGAAGGGGGTCGGGATGACCACTGCGGCTCTGGGTACCGGGTGGTCGGTTTAGCGGCGCCCCCTCGCAAAGGGTGCCAAATCGGGTACCTCCCTCCGACAGGTCCAGCAACTGCCGGTGGTGGCGTCGAGGTACTCCAATGCCTGCCCAGACAGGCGGCTTGGTGGTTGGAGGGTCAGGGGAGGCCTAGGGCCGTTTTCAACGTGGCGTTGAGGTAGTCGTAGTGCCCACTCAACGCCAAACCGAACGCGGTGACTCCTACCATGATCAGCGTGATCATGAAGGCCATCAGGACCGAATACTCGGTGGCCATGCTTCCGCGCTCTTTGTCCTCGGGTGCATGCTCTGCGGGGACGCTGTCGTCCCGTTCCTGGCCTGACATTGCCGCTACCCCGCGAACATCGCGGCGATGGACAGTACCGCCGGACCCAGGATGATCACGAGCAAAGCCGGGAAAATGCAGGTGATCAGGGGGAAGAGGATCTTGACCGGGATCTTCATGGCATGTTCCTCGGCACGCTGCCGGCGCTTGAGCCGCATTTCACCGGCTTGCGCCTTGAGTACCTTCGCAATAGCGATGCCGTAGGCGTCGGCTTGGACGACTGCCCGGACGAAGCTGCGGACGTCCCTCACATCCACGCGCTCGGAAAGGTCCAAGTAGGCTTCCTTCCGGCTCCGACCCACCTGGATGTCCTGGAGGGTCCGGATGAACTCGTCGGCGAGGGGCCCTTTTCCGTTCTCTGCAGCCCGTGCCATGGCGGCTTCGAACCCAAGGCCTGCCTGGACCGAGATGAGCATCTGGTCCAAGGCGTTGGGAAGAGCCAGCTTCATTGCCTCCCGACGCTTCTGGGCGTTGGAACGGATGAGGATGTCCGGGACGAAATAGGCGAGGGCAGTTGCTGCGAGACCAAGGAGCGCCTTGCCGGGTGAGCGGTCCCCGAGATAGAGCATGACTCCGAGGACCGCGCCGCCCAAGGCCATCAGCGGCTTGACCATCAGGATTCTTTCCAGCGGCCAGTCTTTGGGCCGCCCGGCTCCGGCCAATTGCTTGTCAAGCCAAGCCACGTACCCGGCTGGTGCAATCTGTCGGGAAATGCCTGACAACCATTGGCCGGCATTTGCCGGCCTGACGGCGACGGCTGTTTTCTGTCCGAGGTTCCTCCGAATGTTCCGCATGGCGGCGCGGTCTCCGGTTAGAGCGAGCCACACCATCCAGGACACTGGCGCAACTATTGCCAGCATGGCGGCATATGCGTAGATCTGCATGACTGACTCCTAGTACTTCGGCTTGATGAGACGGTTGAGCCAGAGAGAACCCAGGGTGAGCATGACTACCGTCACGGCAATCATGACGAATCCGGGGAACGTAGACGTAAACGTCTGCGCGTACAGGGGATTGATGAAGCACAGCACCACAAACATGACCACCGGAAGCGCGACGAGGACCAACGCCGAGACCCTTCCTTCTGCGCTGAGTGCACTCACCTGCCTGCGGATCTGGTTCCTGTCACGGATGGTTTCGCCCACATGGTCCAGGACTTCCGCCAGATCGCCGCCGACTTCGCGATGGATTTCAATGGCCTGAGTAATCCACGTGAAGTCCTCGTTCGAGGTCCTGGCGGCGACTTCGTTCATCGACTCGCCGAGATCCCGGCCGATCCTGGTTTCGTTCACAATCCGGGTGAGTTCCTCGGACATCGGGGATTCGCTTTCCTTGGCCGCCGCGTCGACGGCCCGCAGTAAGCTATGGCCGGCCCGCATACCACCAGTCAGCATTTGGAGAGTATCTGGGACCTGTTCATCGAACCGTGACTGGCGCCGGTACGTCAGGAGCTTCAACGTCAGGAACAGACCCAACATGGCGACAAGGCACATCAGGATGGCGAACAAGAGGCCTGCAAGGAGAAATCCGACAACGCCGGCGAGTAGCACTACGACGCTTGAAATTAGGATGTAGTCAGATGCCTGCTTCTTGAGCCCGGCCGCATCCAGCCGGGCCTGAGAGAGCAGCCCGCCCGAGCCACTATGGATCCTTGAGTCAATGGCCCCTTTTGCATTATCGGTAAGTACCGTCAAAGCTGATTGTCGGGCTTGGATTCCAGGCTGGCGCCGTTGGAGGTCGAGGGTCCGGCTGGGCTTGAGCACCAACAGCACCACGAGCAGCAACGCCAGGTATACCCCGACCAGCCCCGCCACCAACATGATGGACTGGCCAGCAGCGGCGTTCATCGCCGTACCCCCGGAGCAAAGGCACCGAACACCGCCGGTGAAACCGGAATCCCGAGCTCCGCGAAGCGGTCGGTGAACCGGGGGCGTACACCCGTGGGCATCGGCTTGCCGAGGAACCGGCCGTTGGCATCGACCCCTGCCGAGTAGTCGAAAACGAAGGCATCCTGAAGGGTCACGATGTCGCCTTCCATGCCCTGGACCTCGGTCAGGTGCGTGATGCGGCGGGTACCGTCACGCAATCTGGTGATGTGCACAATCAGGTTCACCGCGGAGGCGACCTGCTCCCGGATGGCCCGCAGTGGTAGGTCCATGCCCGCCATGAGGACCAAGGTTTCCAAGCGGGCGATTGCGTCGCGCGGCGAGTTGGCGTGAACGGTCGAGATGGAGCCGTCGTGGCCGGTGTTCATGGCCTGGAGCATGTCCAGGGATTCTCCGCCGCGGACCTCGCCAACCACGATGCGGTCGGGACGCATGCGCAGGGAGTTCCGCACCAGGTCGCGGATGGTGACTTCCCCGCGCCCTTCAATGTTGGCCGGACGACTTTCCAGGCGGATGACATGTTCCTGCTGCAGCTGGAGTTCCACCGCGTCCTCGATGGTGACGATCCTGTCGTCCGGAGGGATGAAGGAGGAGAGAACGTTCAGCAAGGTGGTCTTGCCGGTACCGGTACCACCGGAAACAATGATGTTCATCCGGGCCAGCACGCAGGCCCGGAGGAGTTCTGCCATTTCCGGCGTCAGGCTGCCGAACTCGATGAGTTTGTTGACCGTCAGTGCCTCCCGGCCAAACTTTCGAATGGTGAGGGATGGGCCGTTTACGGCCAGAGGCGGGATGATGGCGTTCACGCGGGAACCGTCGGCAAGGCGTGCGTCCACCAGGGGTGACGATTCATCAATGCGGCGGCCGACCCGGGAGACGATCCGTTCGATGACTTTGCGAAGGGCTTCGTCTGAAGTGAATTTCGCTTCTGTCTTGAATAGCCGGCCATACCGCTCGACATAGACGCTGTCGTATCGATTGACCATCACTTCAGTGATTTCCGGATCGTCGAGGAACCGTTGGATCGGTCCGTGCCCCAGGACATCATCGATGATTTCGGAGGTCAGGCGATGACGTTCTGCGGCAGTGAGGGGAACCTGCTCGGCATCGACCACGAGCTTCAGCTCGTCGCGGACGTACTGGTGCAGTTCCGCCTCGTCCAAGCTGGAGTCTGTCAGCCGCGAGCCCATGCGTTCGTACAGGGCCGCGGTGGCGCGCTCCTTGAGGCTCCCAAGTGCCTCACTGGCGAGGGCTGTAGATTGCGTTCCAACTTCACGTTGCGAAACGGCTTGAGCTGCCTCGGCCGCACGGACTTCCTGGAAACGGCTGAGAGTGGGAGACTCGGTTGACGCCGCGTAGACCCCATCGTCCGGAGCAGTGGCTCCGCCGCCGGAGGGTTCGTCACCGTGAAGGCTTTCGAGCCTGCGTGAGAGGTTCACCGGACTACCGCCCTTCTGTGGAGTTGCTTGTGGGTTCGTTCGTCCCAATTGGGCTTGAAGCGTTCAACTAGGGAACGGAGTCCCTTGGTTGCAGAATCCCGCCTGTTGTCCTGCAGCAGGGGGACGCCCTTATTAGTGGAGAACGGCAGAGTTTTTGAACGCGGAATGGCGACATCCACCGGAACCCCGATGGTCGCCTCCACATCCGGAAGCCTCAGACCACTCTTCGGATCGGCCATGTTCAAGACGACATGGCGGTGCTGCGGTAGCAACTGCAGTTCGTCGAGAACGCCGAGGCCGGTGCGAAGACCGCGGATACTGGGGATATCCATGCCGCAGACCCACACGGCGTCGGTGGCCTGTTCCAAAGCCGCCAGGACGTGCTCGCCGAGACCCGGAGCCGTGTCGATGACGACGTACTGGAATTCGTGCCGTAGCTGTTCCAGGAGGTTTGTGACATGCTCGGCCTTGATGCGGTCCATCTCCACGGGGTTCCGGGGAGCGCAGAGCGCGTAGATGCTCGCCGGGTGGACGCTTAGGTAGGTCTTGAGCACCATGGAGTCCTGGCTGGCCGGCCCGAGGACGGCGTCTGTGATCGTGTGCTCGGGTTCCAGGAGCAGACCGCTTGCGACATCGCCGAACTGGAGGTCCAGGTCCACGATGACGACGCCCATCGGGGCCATCGCGCCGAGTCCCACGGCGAGGTTGGTAGCCACGGTGGTCTTGCCGACGCCTCCCTTGGGGGACATGACGGCGATGATCCGTCCGCCCGACGCTTGGTCCGGAGACTCGGCAGCACTTGGCGCGAGCCCCCGACGGCGACCTGCCGCCGCGAGGCTGGCGCGCTCCACCATGACCCGGATGCCATCGGCTTCGGCAGCCGGGGACAGAATGTCCCTGACGCCGGCGCGCATTGCCGCCAGGACCAGTTCCGGCGTCTGCTCGGCAGCGAGGACTACGCTGATTTCCGGGAACTGCAGGTCGAGCAGAGAAGCGTGCTTGAGGGAATCGGTGACGTCCAGCCCGGGGCCGAGGATGAGGACTTCCGGCGGCTCGCCGAGGAGCTGGCTCAGGATGTCCTGCGGGCCTTCCGGGAGGTAGTCCGCCTGGAACCATTGCAGGCTGCCACTCATTCCGGCTGTAGCCGAGCGGACCCTGCGTTCGAAGTCGGTGTCCGGTGTGATCAGAATGAAGCGGCTCATCGGATTACCTTGCCGAGAGTCATGACGCCCGAGTTGCCTTGGGTGGCATCGGTAGGTTCCTTGCTCAGGTACACCGCTCCGAACTCGACAGCGAAAACGATCTTTTCAACGTCGGTGGCCGGGCGGGCAAGGGTCACCAGATATGTACCTCGCCCAGAAGATTTTTTATTGGATTTGAGCGAGCTGCTGTCATCGGACTGGGACGTTTCCGAGGCGGTTTCCGAGAGAGTCCCGGTACCATCCTGGACTGCGGTGACAAGGACCTTGTGGAGCGACAACTGTGTCATATCCCCGACCTTCTCGTCCTTGGGCTTGAAGGACATCAGCACTCCAACGGTGTCCCCGGCTTGAATATTGCCGCCAACGACACGTTCGATATCGAGCTTGACGGTCACTTCCTGGAGACCTGTCGGCACTTCCACCCGGCCACGGCCGACTTGTGAGCCTGGATCCACCATGCGGGAAGTGAGCACTTGTTCGCCGGGCATGAATTCGATGGATGAGACTTTGCTTCCCAGATCATCAAGGTTCCTGACGCTGTCCTCCGCGATGGCGGACCGCGGCACGGCCTTTTTGACCACGCTGTCCCCGAACTTAGCGACAGCAGTGCCGGCCGGAATTTCCTTTTGTACGACGTAGACCTCTTCGGTCTCCGTGTTGGCCAGGGCACGCCTGTCGGCGCCCTGGACGTAGATAAGGAGCATCACCGTTCCAATAACTGCCACGACAAGCGCAGCGATGCCTCCCAGTAGGCGTGTTTTCACTTTTCCTTCTCCTTGTCACTGCGCGAATCGGGCGGTGCCCTCCCGCTATTTGATGAGTTTGACGACGACGGTGCCGAGGTTTTGCCCAGACCCGGCCCCACCGCCTTCGGCGTCTTCGAGGGTTACGTACTTGACGAATTGGCCGATGATGCAGCGGGCGTTGCCCGCAGAGCACGCAAGGTTTGAGTTGCCCAAAGCGGCAGTGGTGTTGTGGTATTCGTACGGGGCGCCCTGGCCGAACTTCCAGCCCACGACGCTGAAGGTCGCGTAGCCGATAATGTGGAAGGTTCCCGTATTTCCGGAACCAGAGGCGCTGTCAAAGACCGGGAAGGTGACTTCGACCGTCTCCCCAGCGCTGAGATCGTTGAGCCAGCCCTGCAGGATGATTTCGCACGCTGTGGGCTTGTTGTTTCCGGGATCGCTTCCAACAACGTTGCCGGTGGTTGTTACCGCGTAGCAGTCAGCATCGGGATCCTCCAGCCAACCCCAGCCTCCGGGGATGGTGTGACCGGAGGGATTGGTGCAGGTTACCCCTGGCTTCCAAGAGATTTTTTGCATCTCCCCGGTGGAAACTGAATTGCTCAGGTCAAAGCATTCGTCCGAGAACGCGAGTGGAAAGGCCCCGCCGCCGCCCGGAAAGGTCAGTCCCGCCGTTGCTTGCGCACCGACGCTAGCCGGTGGTGCGTTCAGTGCGCTGGCGAACATCTTGCTGAGGAAGCCGGCTCCGCTGGTGCCGTTCAGGGTCGTTGTAGTAACCGTTACCTGGTTGGCGACGCTGAGGTCCACCGACTTGACGGTGGAGGCGTCGTCCCTGGCGTTTCCATTCGCCAAGGAAGCGGCTGCGGCGTCGGCCTGCGCTTGGGTGCATCCTGCGCTCGAAGCACAGATCTGCGCGACGGCGAGGGCGCCGGCGTCGGCGCCGTTTTGCAGTTCCGTACGTTCGACGTAGATCTGCCCGACATCAACGGCCATGGCCCCGGCACCAATGAGGACCAGGAGTAGCAGGGCGACCGTCACTCCGGCGGCGCCCCGTTCCCTGCCATTGGCGCGGACTTTATCCGCACGATGGCGTGGTTTCGAATTCACTGTTAGCCGCCGCATCGCATTGCCCCCACTCCTGTGCTGGTGAATGTCCCCGCGAAGGAAACAAAATTTCCGGAGACATTTAGAGCGAATCCAGTGAGCGAATTCGCCGTGTATTGGGCGGTTACATTGACGGTGTCTCCAGGTTCGCAGTCAATGTCATGGCTAAAGGAAATGGGGCCACTTAGGCTAGGTGCCCCTGCCGTGCCGGCCGCAGTTGCCTTGCCCCAGTCGTCCGTAATTGCGTACGTCCGGGCCGCTTCCCTGGCGGCTTGGGTTACCGAGATCTGCACGCCGAGTGCGTGGGAGAACTCGATGATCCCGGCCACCAGGAGGAGCAGGAAAGGAACGACAAGGGCAAATTCAACGGCGACAGCGCCCCGGGATTCTTCCCTGGCGCGGTCTTTTTGGTGTTTCATGTGACCCCCCAGATGGCCGATTTGTGTGGTAAATACCCAGAAAAGGATGGTGCCGCGCCCGCGTTGAGCGGACGCGGCACCAAGCGAGACCGCTGCGGCTTACGGCTGGCCGTTCTGCCAGCCATCGACAGTGGTGCTCAAGTCTGTGAACCAGGCGTTCAGCTCGGTTCCGAAGAGGCCGACGCCGACGATGATGGCGAAGGCGATGAACGCAATGAGCAGCGAGTACTCAGTCGCCGTCGCGCCCTTTTCGGAGGTGAGCCGGTCCTTGAGGCCGGCAATGTAAGAGACCACAGAAAGCATGAGAGATGACATTGGAAAATCCTTCCCAGATAAGAGATTTGTTTGAAACGAATTCCAAGCCGCCCCCATATCCAGCGGTTCGGATTTCGATAGCAAAAGAATTCACCCGGGGGTGGGAAGGTGGCAAGGCATAGCGGTACTCGTCTTTTTCCGGGTCATCTTGACGGTTTTTCTCCGAGTACTCAGTTTCTTTTCCGGGCACTACTTGGAAGCGTCAGTGTGCCGTTCGTCAAGTGCTCAGGACCGTCTGCGGGGACCTAGGGGAGGAGGAGCAGGGTGCCGATTGCGGCGGCGAACATCGGAGGACCGTGCGGGCTCTCTTTCCGCGCGTTTACGCGCCCCAAGCGCAACATCAGTACCGTGAGTAAGCCGCCTACCACGAACCCCAGCAGTCCGCCGTAGAACACTTGCTTCCAACCCAAGTAGCCCAAGTACACGCCGAGGGGTGCCGCGAGCTTCACATCGCCCATTCCGATGCCCGCGGGAGAAATTAATCCGAGAATCAGGTACCCGGCGAAGAGTACTGCCCCGCCGGCAGCTGCCCGGAGCAGCCCTCCCCAGTCCGAAGTGAGTGCCGCTGAGGCCACGAAGAGGGCCAAACCGGCCGTCAGAAGTCCCAACACCAGGGGGTTCGGCAGCAAATGCAAGGCGATATCAATGCGCGACAGTTGCGCCGCCATTATCGCCAGGAGGAGAAAGGCCGGCAGCTCGGGGGAAATGCCAAAACGCCACGCAAACAGGACGAACAGTAACGCGGTGACTGCCGCCGTCGTAAGCCTTGCCCAAAAGGGCGGCATGCCGCCAAGCCGCGGCAGCCAGCGTGCGATGGCTAGGTCGGCCAGCAGGCTCAACCCGGCGCCCGCGATACCCGCAAGCACAAGCACCTCAGGAGCGGCGGTCACGGGCGCCTCCTTTGCGGCAGCGGGCAGTTCCCCCCATTCTGGCCCCGCAGGGCCGCTGAAGCCGTCATTTTGACCCTGCAAGTCCCTTCGGGCTATTCTTGATAGTCGTTGTGCGTGTCCTTTCTCGATGACACCTGCCCGCCCGGGGATCCAGTTGCAGGATCACTAACCCGGGGAGCATTTCGAGACCTTGGGATGACTGGTTACATAGAGCCCTCACCTCTGTTCCGGTAGCGCATACCTAGTAGGTCCGCGCTTGCGCGTGTGGCCTAAAACATGAACGCCAGAACAAGAACGAGGCAAAACCGTGCGTACGTACACCCCGAAGCCCGGCGATATCAACCGCCAGTGGCACGTCATTGACGCCACCGATGTTGTCCTTGGTCGTCTTGCCAGCCAGACCGCAACACTGCTGCGCGGAAAGCACAAGCCGACCTTTGCGTCCCACATGGACATGGGCGACTTCGTCATCATCATCAACGCCGAGAAGGTCGCACTGACCGGCGCCAAGCTGGAGCAGAAGCGCGCTTACCGCCACTCCGGCTACCCGGGCGGCCTGACCTCCGTCAACTACGCGGAACTGCTCGAGTCCAACCCGGTTCGCGCCGTGGAAAAGGCAGTCAAGGGCATGCTCCCCAAGAACTCCCTCGCCGCTCAGCAGCTGAGCAAGCTCAAGGTCTACCGTGGCGCTGAGCACCCGCACGCTGCCCAGCAGCCGAAGACTTTCGAAATCACCCAGGTCGCCCAGTAGTCCTGGCCACCAAACAACTTTTTATACAAGGAGAATCGTGGCTCAGAACGAAGAACTGACCAACGAAGCCGTTGAGGCTGAGGAACTGACCAGCTACACCTCTGAAAGCGCAGCAGCTGACGCTGCGCCGAAGAAGGAGCGCCCCGCGCTGACCGTTTCCGGTGCAGCTGTTGGCCGCCGCAAGGAAGCCGTTGCACGCGTTCGCGTTGTGCCGGGCTCCGGCAAGTGGACCATCAACGGCCGCGAACTGGCCAACTACTTCCCGAACAAGCTGCACCAGCAGGAAGTCAACGAGCCCTTCAAGATCCTCGAACTTGAAGGCGCCTACGACGTCATCGCCCGCATCCACGGTGGTGGCCCCTCCGGCCAGGCCGGCGCCCTGCGCCTCGGTGTTGCCCGTTCGCTGAACGAGATCGACGTCGAGAACAACCGCCCGACCCTCAAGAAGGCTGGCTTCCTGACTCGTGACGCCCGCGTCATCGAGCGTAAGAAGGCCGGTCTCAAGAAGGCACGTCGCGCCCCGCAGTACTCGAAGCGTTAATTCGCTTATCCGGCCTTGGCCGGAGCCAGGAAGCCCGTTCCGCCGTTTTCGGCGGGGCGGGCTTCTGCCGTTAACATGGCAACCCGCCGAGTCGGTCGAATCGGGGAGGGCCGCCCTTCCACTAGACTGAGTCCCGATGTCTAGATTATTTGGAACAGATGGCGTGCGCGGTCTCGCGAACGGGGCCCTCACCGCTGAGCTCGCATTGCAGCTTGCCCAAGCCGCCGCCGTCGTACTTGGCCATGACCGTACCCCGGACGGAAAGCGGCCGCGTGCCGTCGTTGCCCGTGACCCGCGGGCGAGCGGCGAGTTCATCGCCGCTTCCGTAGAAGCCGGCCTCGCCAGCTCGGGAGTCGACGTCTTCGACGCCGGAGTGCTGCCCACCCCTGCGGCCGCCTACCTGGTGGCGGACCTCGACGCCGATTTCGGTGTCATGATCTCCGCCTCGCACAACCCGGCACCGGACAACGGGATCAAGTTCTTCGCGCGCGGCGGACACAAGCTGCCCGACGACGTCGAGGACGCCATCGAGGCGCAACTCGGCAAAGAGCCCTCCCGCCCGCTGGGAGGCGACGTCGGACGCATCCAGCGCTTCTCCGACGCCGAAGACCGCTACATCGTCCACCTGCTCACCACCCTGCCGCACCGCCTGGACGGGCTGCGCGTGGTCCTGGACTGCGCGCACGGCGCCGCGAGCGGCTGCTCCCCGCAGGTCTTCAAGGATGCCGGCGCGGACGTCATCGTCATCGGCGCCGAGCCGGACGGCCTGAACATCAACGACGGCGTCGGCTCCACCCACCTGGGCCCGCTGAAGGAAGCAGTGCTGAAGTACGGCGCGGACCTGGGCATTGCCCACGACGGCGACGCCGACCGCTGCCTGGCCGTGGACCACGAAGGCACCGAGGTGGACGGGGACCAGATCATGGCCATCCTCGCCCTGGCCCTCAAGGACGCCGGAAAGCTCCGGGACGACGTCCTTGTGGCCACCGTAATGAGCAACCTCGGCCTCAAGATCGCCCTGCGCAAGGCCGGCATCACCATCCGCGAAACCGCAGTGGGGGACCGCTACGTCCTCGAGGAAATGCGCGCCGGCGGATACAGCCTGGGCGGCGAGCAGTCCGGCCACGTGATCTTCTCCGACTACGCCACCACCGGCGACGGCGTGCTCACGGGCCTCCAGCTGGCGGCCCAGGTGGCGCTCACCGGACGTTCCCTGAAGGAACTCGCCACGAGCATGACCAAGCTCCCGCAGCTGATGATTAACGTCAAGGGCGTGGACAAGTCCCGCGCCGCCACCGATGAAGGCGTGGCCGCCGCGGTGGCTGCAGCTGAGCTTGAGCTGGGTGATACCGGCCGGGTGCTGCTGCGCCCCTCCGGTACCGAGGCCCTGGTGCGCGTGATGGTCGAAGCCGCGGACATGGACACCGCCCGGCGGATCTGCACCGAGCTAGCCGGAGTGGTGGAGGACCGCCTCGCCATTCCGCGCGAACTGCCGGTCTGACAAAACGGATAGACAAGAAATGGCTGCGGCCCGCTTCCCGATGGAGGCGGGCCGCAGCCGTCTTTGGTTTGGGCTACTTGCGGGCCGCCAGGCTGTCCCGGATTTCGGTGAGCAGGGCGATCTGCGGATCGACCTCCGCCTCCGGCTCCTTGATCCCGAGCTTCGCGTTGCGGCGCTCGATCAGGTGGTTCATGGGCACAATGACGATGAAGTAGATGGCGGCTGCCACGAGGACGAAATTGATGATGGCGGCGATAACGCTGCCATAGGCGAAACCTTCCCAGGACATGCCAGCCAGGTCCTTCGCGCTGAAAAGCCGCGCGATCAGGGGAGTCAGGAGGCCTTTGACGATCGCGTCGACAACCGCGTTGAAGGAGGCGCCGATGACAACGGCCACGGCGAGATCGATAACGTTGCCCTGCATGAGAAACTTCTTGAATCCGCTCAACATGGCACCAAGGTAGCGCAGGCTGATTAATAGCCGCTTACCTTCGGCACAAATCCGGGGGTCGTGTCGCAGTTAGAAATACCCCGGCGCCGGCTCCAGGCCGAAGTACTCTTCCACCGTCAGAATGCCGCGCTTCGCCATGTCGCCCGCAGCCTCGGCACCGATGTAGCGCAGGTGCCAAGGCTCGTAGTAGTAGCCGGTGGTTTCATGGAGCATCCACGGGTAGCGGACCACGAAGCCGTATTTGTAGGCGTTGGCCTTCACCCAGACGGCCGCCGGCTGCTCGGCAAAGCAAGGCTGGAAGCTGCAGGCCCCGCCGCCGTCGCCGATGTCGAAGGCCCAGCCCGTCTGGTGTTCGGAGAAGCCGGGGCGGGCCGAGGCCGTGTCCGCCGCTGCCTGGCCGCGGCTGCTGACGTAACCGCTGTACGTGGCCGTCTGGCTCTGGAAGGAACGGTAGCCCGAGGCGAGGGTCAAGGTGACTCCGCCGGCTGCGGCGGCCGCGAAGAGCCTGGCGGCCGCTGCCGCCGTCGTGCTGTTCAGCAGGGCGGACTCACCGCTCGTGGCGAGCTGCACGGCAGGCTGGACCAGGTCCGGCGGGACAAACTGCCGCGGCGTGAGCGGCCGGTGCTTATTGACCACCACCCAGGGGCTGCGCGGATCGCTGAGCGAATGCTGCTTCGCGAGGGACGCCGACGGCGGCAGCGCGCCAGTGGCGGGAGCCGGAGCCGTGTGCCTGGCAGCTGTGGGAGTGGGACTGCCGGTGGGGGACGGAACGGTGGGGGACGGCACGGTGGGAGACGGAACCGCAGAAGCCGACGTGCCGGAAGGCGGCCCGCTCACCTCCGGCGTGCAGGCCGTCAGGGCCGCCAGGCCGGCGCCCACGGCGAGGAGCCCCATGAATGACCGGCGGCCAGGGCCGCTTTTCTGGCACACGTGTGCTAGACCTTTCGCAGGAGCATCCTGCGGATGGTGTGGTCGGCCTCCTTGGTGAGGACCAGCTGGGCGCGGCCCCGGGTAGGCAGGACGTTCTCTTCGAGGTTCGGTTCGTTGATGCGCTTCCAGATGCCGCGGGCCGTCGCTTCCGCCTCGGCGTCGGAGAGCGTTGCGTAACGGTGGAAGTAGGATTCCGGCTGCGCGAAGGCGGTGCCGCGCAGCTTCCTGAAACGGTCCACGTACCATTCCTCGATGTACGAGGTCTTCGCGTCCACATAGATGGAGAAGTCGAAGAAGTCGCTCAGGGCCAGGCCCTGGCGCCCGTCGTGGCGGGGACGTGCCGGGGCGAGGACGTTCAGCCCTTCCACAATCAGCACATCCGGGCGGCGGACTACCACTTCCTTGTCCGGCACGATGTCGTAGGTGACGTGCGAATACCAGGGGGCGCGGACTTCCTCGGCCCCGCCCTTGATCTCGCTGACGAAACGCAGGAGCGCGCGGCGGTCGTACGATTCCGGGAAGCCCTTGCGTTCGAGCAGGTGCCGCCGCTTGAGCTCCGCGAGGGGATAAAGGAAACCGTCGGTGGTGATGAGCTCCACGTTCGGGGTGCCGGGCCAGCGGCGCAGCATCTCGCGCAGCACACGGGCGATGGTGGACTTCCCGACGGCGACCGAACCGGCCACGCCGATCACGAAGGGCGTGCGCTGGGTCTGTTCGCCCAGGAACGTGGTGGTGGCCGCGTGCAGCTGGTGGGATGCCTCCACGTAGAGGTGCAGGAGCCGCGAAAGGGGCAGGTAAACCTCGCGCACTTCGTTCATGTCGAGGGGGTCGCCCAGGCCCCGCAGCCTGATGATGTCTTCTTCGTTGAGAGGCTGCTCCATCTGCGCGGCCAGTCGGGACCAGGTCTGCCTGTCCAGCTCTACGAATGGCGATGAAGTGTCGCCGTTCGCCTCGTTGCGTTGCAATGTCACCTAAGTGATTCTGCCCCTCCCGGTCTCCAACACGAAATGCGGGCAGTGCAAGCCCGGTCAGGAACGGGGGATTGAACAGCGGATGAACGGGCAGCCCGCGCCCGGCGGGAAGCGGGCTGCCCGGCGGGTGCTGCTACGCGGCGTCGTGGTCCGTTTCGAGGACCTGGACGAGGTAATCGAGGGCCTGCTCGGCACCGTCGCCCTCCGCCCGGAGCACCACGACGTCGCCCTGCGCGGCGCCGAGCGTCATGAGCGAAAGGATGCTCGCGGCGTCGAGCGCTTCGTCAGCGGGGTCACCCTGCATGGCGATGGTGACCTCCACGGGCTGCTCGCCGGCGGCTTCCGCGAAGAGCGCGGCCGGGCGGGCGTGCAGGCCGGAGCGGCTGGCGATGGTGGCTGTGCGTTCGGGCATGGGTTACTCCTTGGTGTAGCTGGTCGAAAGGATTTAGAGGCCGAGCTCTTCGAGCACGGGAAGTTTGGCGCGTACCCACTCGCGGGCTTCGGTGGCGCCGGGCGCCGAGAGGGCCAGCCGGGCCAGTTCCTGCGCCTGTTCGAGGGTGACGGTCTTCAGGACGGTCCCGACGGCGGCCAACGAGCGGGCGGTCATGGACAGTGTGGTGACGCCCAGGCCCGCGAGGACGACGGCGAGGGCCGGGTCCGCGGCGGCCTCGCCGCAGACACCCACGGGTTTGTTGCCGCCTTCCTGTGCCGAGCCCTCCACCGTCAGTTGGACGAGCCGCAGCACGGCCGGCTGCCAGGGCGTGTTGAGTTCGGCGAGGGGGCCAAGCTGGCGGTCCGCCGCCATGGCGTACTGGGTGAGGTCGTTGGTGCCGAGCGAGGCGAAACCGACTTCGCGCAGCACCGCGGCCGCAGTCAGTGCGGCGGAGGGAACCTCCACCATCACCCCGGGCGTCTTCAGCCCGGCTGCGGAGCACAGGGAGGCGAACCGTGCGGCTTCGGCGGCCGTGGAGATCATGGGCGCCATGACCCAGACGTCGGCCTCGGATTCGGACGCGGCGCGGGCAATCGCCTCAAGCTGGCGCTCGAGGACGCCGGGCGTGGTGAGGTCGGTGCGGTAGCCGCGAACGCCGAGGGCAGGGTTGGGTTCGGTGGCGTCGGTGAGGAAGGGCAGCGGCTTGTCCGCGCCGGCGTCGAGCGTGCGCAGCACCACCTTTTTGCCGGGGAACGCATCGAACACGGCCTTGTACGCGGCGGCCTGTTCGTCCACGGAGGGCTCGGTGTCGCGTTCGAGGAAGCAGAACTCGGTGCGGAAGAGGCCCACGCCCTGGGCGCCGAGGCCGGCGGCGGCGACCGCGTCCTTGGCGCCTCCGACGTTGGCGAGCAGCGGCACCGGGTGGCCGTCCGCCGTCGTGCCGTTGCCGTCAAAGCCGGCCAGCGTGGCCGAGGTTTCCGCCCAGGCTGCCGCGGCCGCGCGCTGTTCAGAAGAGGGGGCGACGGCAACGAAGCCGGCCGCGCCGTCCACGTAGATTTCCGAACCGTCCGCCACCTCGTCCACGCCGTGTGCCGCAACCACGGCGGGCAGGCCCAGGGAGCGGGCGATGATGGCGGTGTGGGACTGCGGTCCGCCGCCGGAAGTCACCAGTGCCAGGACCTTGGCGGGGTCCAGGGTTGCGGTGTCGGCCGGGGCGAGGTCCTCAGCCACCAGGATGAATGGTGTTTCCGAGGAGGGGATGCCGGGTGCGGGCACGCCGCGCAGTTCGGCGACGATGCGGGCGCGGACGTCAAGCACGTCCGTTGCGCGCTCGGCCATGTACCCGCCAAGGTTGTGCAGCATCTCGGCCACGGACGCCGCGGCTTCCCAGATGGCGCGTTCCGCAGAGGTGCCGGCGTTGATGAGCTTGGCGGCCTGCTTCAGCAGCATGGTGTCCCTGGCCATGAGCGCGGTGGCTTCCAGGACGGCTTTTCCGTCGCCGGTGGCGATATCTGCACGGGCCTTGAGGCCGTCGTGCACGGACTGCGCTGCGGTCTTCAGGCCCGCGACGGCGGCTTCCGCGGTGATGGCCGGATCCAAGCGTTCGCCCGACGGCGGTTCGGTCACCGCCTTCGGCATCCGGCGGACGGGGCCGACGATGCGGCCCGGGCTGACTCCTACCCCTTGGAAATTCTGCACTGAATCCTCTGCTTCTCTTCGTTGCACGGGATCCGGCGGCGACGGCACCGCGGATCTGCGAAAAATTGCTTGTGAGCCACTTCATATAGCAGCGCTATAGGTGCTAGGGTAGCGGCTATGAGTTCCGATGACCAGCTTCCGCCCAAAGTCCGGCTGCTCCGCGCGGCTGCCGAATTGCTGGCGAATTCAGAAGGGTCAGCGGTCTCAACCCGCCAGATCACCAAGCTGGCGGGGGTCACGGCACCCACGCTCTACCACCACTTCGGCGACAAGGAAGGCCTGTTCGACGCCGTCGTTTCGGCCGGCTTTGAGGAGTACGTAGCGGGCGAGCGTGACTTCGCACCGTCCGGGGAACCCCTGGAGGACATCCGGCGCATGTGGGACAACCACGTGGCGTTCGGACTAGCCCAGCCCCACCTGTACTTGGTGATGTTCGGCAACATCAGGCCGGAAAGCCGCCCGGCGGTCGTCGCAGACGCCGAGGCGCTCCTGGAGGAAATGCTGAACAAGGCCGCGATCGCCGGCCAGCTCAACGTGCAGCCCCGCGAAGCGGCACGAAGCATCCTTGCGGCCAACGTGGGCGTCACGCTCATGCTCATCTCCGAACCGGTGGAAGACCGGAACCTCGAGCTCTCAACGATGACCCGGGATTCCATGATCTTCGCCGTCTCCACGGAAACCGCCCGTGGCGCCGCAGCGGAGGACTCCGGCAAGTCCTCCGTGGTTGTTGCGGCAATCGCCCTGAATGCGGCACTGCAGGCCTCGCATTCGGATCAACTGTCCAGCTCTGAACTGAAGCTCTTCCTTGAGTGGCTTCACCGCATTTCCAGCAGCTCCTAAGGGCTGCCTCTGCATCGACTAGCCCGCGCCGTCGCGGGATACCGTTAGGAATTCACATGGCAACAGAGACCGTTGCAAAGCCCCGGACCAGCCTGCGCGTTCGCGTCCAAAAATTCGGAACATTCCTGTCCGGCATGATCATGCCCAACATCGGCGCCTTTATCGCCTGGGGCATCATCACCGCCCTATTCATCGAAAAGGGCTGGATCCCCGTGCCCGCGCTCGGTGGCTTCGGCACCAACGCCGAAGGAGTTCCCAACGTTGGCCTTGTTGGCCCGATGATCACGTACCTCCTCCCGCTGCTCATCGGGTATACGGGCGGCAAGATCGTCTACGACGTCCGCGGTGGCGTCGTGGGCGCCATCGCCACCATGGGCGTCATCGTCGGCGCCGGCATTCCGATGTTCATCGGCGCCATGATTATGGGTCCGCTGGGTGGCTGGACCATCAAGAAGCTTGACTCCCTCTGGGACGGCAAGATCCGCCCCGGCTTCGAAATGCTGGTGAACAACTTCTCCGCCGGCATCTGGGGCGCATTGCTGGCCCTGCTCGGCTTCTATGGCATTTCCCCGCTGGTCACTTGGTTCAGCCAGGGCGCCGGAAACGTTGTCCAGTTCCTGGTCAGCAACAACTTGCTGCCGCTGACCAGCATCTTCATCGAACCGGCCAAGGTCCTCTTCCTCAATAACGCCATCAACCACGGAGTGCTCACGCCGTTGGGCATCCAGCAGTCCCTCGAGCAGGGCAAGTCCATCCTGTTCCTGCTCGAAGCGAACCCCGGCCCGGGCCTTGGCTTGCTGCTGGCCTACATGTTCTTCGGCCGCGGCGCCGCCAAGGCTTCCGCTCCGGGTGCCGCGATCATCCACTTCCTCGGCGGTATCCACGAGATCTACTTCCCGTACGTGCTGATGAAGCCGATCTTGATCCTCGCCACCATCGCGGGCGGCATGACCGGTATCGCAACACTCGCCCTCACGAACTCCGGGCTGGTGGCTCCGTCCGCTCCGGGATCGATTTTCGCGGTCCTTTTCCAGACGTCGCGCGACAGCTACGTCGGCGTGATCCTCGCCGTAGTGCTGGCGGCAACGGTGTCGTTCCTGATCGCCTCCCTCATCCTCCGCACCTCGAAGGACAAAGGCGAGGACGACCTCAGCGCCGCAACCGCCCGGATGGAAGCGATGAAGGGCAAGAAGAGCTCCGTGTCCTCCGCGCTGGTCGGCGAGCGAAGCGACGTCGCCGTCCTGACCCGCCCGGTCCAGAACATCGTGTTCGCCTGCGACGCCGGCATGGGTTCCAGTGCGATGGGGGCCACGGTCCTGCGCAACAAGATCAAGGCGGCCGGCTTCCCGGACGTCAAGGTCACCAACTCGGCCATCGCCAACCTCAGCGACACCTTCGATGTGGTGGTTACGCACCAGGACCTCACGGAGCGCGCCCAGACGAAGACCTCGAGCGCCGTTCACTATTCGGTGGACAACTTCATGAACAGCCCCAAGTACGACGAAATCGTGGAGCTCGTGAAGACCAGCAACACGGAAGGCCCCGCAGCTGCCCACGTTGACAGTGCGGTCGAGACCCAAGTACCCCAAACCCAGGGTGCGCATGCCGCCGAGTCGGCTGCCGCCGTCGGGGGCAAGGGCGTGCTGCTGCCTGAAAGCGTGATCCTGGACGGCACCGCGCGTGACCGCGACGCGGCCATCGACGAAGCGGGGAAGCTGCTGCTGGACCGCGGCGCCGTGGACACCACGTACGTCCAGGCCATGCACGAACGCGAGGAGTCTGTGTCCACCTACATGGGCAGCTTCCTGGCGATCCCACACGGAACCAACGACGCCAAGGTGCACATCAAGCACTCGGCGGTGTCAATCGTCCGCTATCCCGAGGGCATCGACTGGGGCGGCAAGCAAGTGAAGTTCGTGGTCGGCGTGGCCGGCCTCAACAATGAACACCTCCACATCCTCGCGTCCATCGCGAAGATCTTCACCAACAAGGCACAGGTTGCCCAGTTGGAGGAAGCCAGCACGGTCGAGGAAATCCTGGAGCTGTTCGGAAAGGTCAACGCATAGTGAGGGCAGTCCATTTCGGGGCAGGCAACATCGGGCGCGGATTCGTGGGGCTGCTGCTGCACGAGGCCGGCTATGAGGTGGTGTTCGCAGACGTCGCGGACGCGCTGATCAGCCAGCTCGCCGCCGCGGACAGCTATGAGGTGCACGAGGTCGGCGATAACCCGGCGGCCAAGACCGTCGACGGGTTCCGCGCGCTGAACTCCGGCACCCAGGAAGCCGCCGTCGTCGAGGAAATCTCGACGGCGGACGTGGTCACCACGGCGGTCGGCCCGCACATCCTGAAGTTCGTGGCACCGGTGATTGCCCGCGGGCTCGCCGCCCGCAAGGCCTCGCTGCCGCCGCTGCAGGTGATGGCGTGTGAAAACGCCATCAACGCCACGGACATCCTGCGTGAGGAGGTCCGGGCGGCCTGGGACGAATCGGCGGGTGACCTGGACGCCGTCGCGGTCTTTGCCAATACCGCAGTGGACCGGATTGTCCCCAACCAGGCGCCGGGCCAGGGCCTGGACGTCACGGTGGAGACATTCCATGAATGGGTCATCGACCGTACCCCGTTCGGCGGCAACGCTCCGGTGATCCCGGGGGCGACGTTCGTGGACGAGTTGGGCCCGTACATTGAGCGCAAGCTGTTCACGGTCAACACCGGCCACGCCTCGGCGGCCTACTTCGGCTACGCGGCAGGGCTGGAAAAGATCTCCGATGCCATGGCGGACCCCGCCGTAGCCGCGAAAGTCCGGGCCGTGCTTGACGAAACCAAGGCGCTGCTGGTGGGTAAGCATGGTTTCGACGAGGCCGAGCAGGAAGCGTACGTGCAGAAGATCCTGTCCCGCTTCACGAACCCGCACCTGCCGGACACGGTAGTTCGCGTGGGCCGTGCGCCCTTGCGGAAGCTGAGCCGGCATGAACGGTTCGTCGGCCCGGCCGCGGAACTCGCCGAGCGCGGGGAGACGCCCGTGGCCCTGCTGGGGGCGATGTCCGCCGCGCTCCGCTTCGACGACCCCGCGGACGACGAAGCAAAGGAACTGGCTGAAACCCTGGCCACGCTGGACGCCGCCGAAGCCACGCAGAAGATCACCGGCATTGCACCGGAACACCCGCTGTACGCCGGAGTGCTTCGCCTCGTTACGGACCGGAAGGCGGAACTCTAGGCGCCAATCCGTTACACGCCTTGATGGTGCGGCCCTCCCTGAACCTGGCCGTTCGGGGAGGGCCGCACCGTTGCGCGTTCATTGCAGGTGATGCGTCACATTCGCCTGACATCCCACCTCCGTTGTCTCCGAGAACAGTTAGGCTTGTGTCCATGTGTGGAATCGTTGGTTATGTTGGTAATTCGTCCCGTCCGGCAGGCGCCGGACACGGAGCCCTGGATGTCGTCCTCGAAGGCCTGCGCCGTCTGGAGTACCGCGGCTACGACTCGGCAGGCGTGGCGGTTGTCGCCGACGGCGCCATTTCGTCCCGGAAGAAGGCGGGCAAGCTCGGAAACCTCCTCGGTGAACTTGAGGCACAGCCCCTGCCTGAATCCCTGACCGGCATCGGTCACACCCGCTGGGCAACCCACGGCGGCCCCACCGACGGGAACGCCCACCCGCACCTGGCCGACGGCGGACGCCTGGCCGTGATCCACAACGGCATCATCGAAAACTTCGCGGAACTGAAGCAGCAGCTCCTGGCCAAGGGCGTCGAATTCGCCTCCGAAACGGACACCGAGGTCGCCGCCGCGCTGCTCGGCGACATCTTCCGCAACCAGCTCGGCGGCGATTCCTCCAAGGGATCCCTGACCGAAGCCATGCAGCTTGCCTGCCAGCGCCTCGAAGGCGCGTTCACCCTGCTGGCCGTGCACGCGGACCAGCCCGGCGTCGTCGTCGCGGCACGCCGCAACTCCCCGCTCGTCGTCGGCCTCGGCGAGGGCGAAAACTTCCTCGGCTCCGACGTTTCGGGCTTCATCGACTACACCCGCCGCGCCGTCGAACTGGGCCAGGACCAGATCGTCACCATCACCGCCGACTCCGTGGACATCACGGACTTCTTCGGCGCCCCCGCCGAGGGCAAGGAATACACGGTCGACTGGGACCCGGCATCTGCCGAAAAGGGCGGCTTCAACTCCTTCATGGAGAAGGAAATCCACGACCAGCCTGACGCCGTGGCTCAGACCCTGCTGGGCCGCTCGGACCTCAACGGCAAGCTGACCCTTGACGAACTCCGCATCGATCCCGAGCTCCTGAAGCAGGTCGACAAGATCATCGTCCTGGCCTGCGGCACCGCCGCCTACGCCGGCCTCGTGGCCAAGTACGCCATCGAGAACTGGTGCCGCATCCCCACCGAGGTGGAGCTTGCCCACGAGTTCCGCTACCGCGACCCGATCGTTGACGCCAACACCCTGGTGGTCTCCATCAGCCAGTCCGGCGAAACCATGGACACCCTGATGGCCGTCCGTTACGCCCGCGAACAGGGCGCCAAGACCATTTCCATCTGCAACACCAACGGCTCCACCATTCCGCGTGAATCCGACGCCGTGCTCTACACGCACGCCGGCCCGGAAATCGCCGTGGCCTCCACCAAGGCCTTCCTGGCCCAGATCACCGCGGCCTACCTGCTGGGCCTCTACTTGGCCCAGCTGCGCGGCAACATCTTTACCGGCCAGATCAAGGACGTCCTCGCGGACCTGTCCAAGATCCCGGCCAAGATCCAGAAGATCCTGGACGCCTCCGGTCCGCTGCGCGAACTCGCCCGCAGCATGAAGGACGAAAAGTCCGTGCTGTTCCTGGGCCGCCACGTCGGCTTCCCGGTGGCACTCGAGGGTGCGCTGAAGCTGAAGGAAATCGCCTACATCCACGCAGAAGGCTTCGCCGCCGGCGAGCTCAAGCACGGCCCGATCGCCCTGATCGACGAAGGCCAGCCGGTCTTCGTGGTGGTGCCGTCCCCGCGCGGCCGCGATTCCCTGCACTCCAAGGTGGTCAGCAACATCCAGGAAGTCCGCGCCCGTGGCGCCCGGACCCTGGTGATCGCCGAAGAGGGCGACGAAGCCGTGCGCGACTACGCCGAGCACGTGTTCTACGTCCCGGAGACGCCCACGCTGCTCATGCCGCTGCTGACCACGGTTCCGCTGCAGATCTTCGCCGCGGAACTGGCAGGAGCCAAGGGCTACGACGTGGACCAGCCTCGCAACCTCGCGAAGAGCGTGACCGTAGAATAACCGCATGATTGTTGGCATCGGAGTAGACGTCGTAGACATCGAGCGGTTCGAACGGCAGCTCGAACGGACCCCCGGACTGCGGGACCGCCTGTTCGTGCCCGCCGAGCGGGAGCTCCACGTGCGGTCCCTCGCGGCGCGCTTTGCGGCGAAGGAGGCCGTGGCCAAGGTGCTCGGCGCTCCGGCCGGCATGAACTGGCAGGACTGCTGGATCGGCCTGGATGAGAACGGCCCCACCATCAAGGTCCAGGGCACGGTCCTCGCCGTGGCCGACGCCAAGGGGGTCAAGACCTGGCACCTGTCCATGAGCCATGACGGCGGCATCGCCACGGCCATGGTCGTCGCCGAAGGCTGACAAAACCACACCACGATGATCAGCGCCTTCACCGGAACACAGGTCAGGGAAGCGGAACAACCGCTCCTGGACTCCGGTGAGGGCGCTGTTCTCATGCAACGGGCAGCGCACGGGCTGGCGGCCGCCGTCGTCCGTGAACTGCAGCGCCGCGGCCGCCGGATCTACGGCTCCGCCGTGACCGTGCTGGCCGGCAAAGGCAACAACGGCGGCGACGGTCTCTTCGCCGCAGCGAAACTCGCGTCCCGGGGGATGCGCACGACGGCGGTCCTCACCGCGGATGCGGCCCACCCCGAGGCGCTGGCCGCTTTCCTCTCGGCCGGCGGACGCGCGCACCGGCTCGCTCCGGAGAACGCCGAAGAGCTTGCCGTGCTCACCGCCGGCGACGACGCCATCATCGACTCGGTGCTGGGCACCGGGGCGCGCGGCGGCCTGCGCGGCGCCGCGGCGGAACTGGTGTCCCTGCTCCAGGAACTCCGGCCAGCACTGGTGGTGGCCTGCGACATCCCAAGCGGCGTGGACGCGGACACCGGCGAGGTGCACTGGCCCGTGCTGCCGGCCGACGTGACGGTCACCTTCGGCGGGATCAAGGCCGGGCTGCTGGCCGACCCCGGCGAGGAGTACGCCGGGCGCGTTGAACTGGTCCGGATCGGCATTGAGCACAGGCTTCCGGCGGCGTCGCTGCTGCGTTTGGAGGCCCCGGATCTCACGGCCCTGGTCCCGTCGCCCGGCCGACGGGACCACAAATACAGCAGGGGAGTGCTCGGCGTGGTGGCCGGCTCGGAACGCTACCCCGGGGCCGCGGTGCTCTCGGTCCAAAGCGCTTCTGCGACCGGGGCCGGGATGGTGCGCTACCTCGGACCGGGAAGCGTGGCCCGGCACGTCCTGGCCCGCACGCCCGAGGCGGTCGTGGAGGAGGGAAGCCCCGGCCGGGTCCAGGCCTGGCTCCTTGGTCCGGGAATCCCGGACCCGGAACCTGGCGAGCCCGACGGCGACGAACAGCTCCGGCGCGTCCGCGACACGCTGGAGGCGGCCCGGGCAGCCGGCCAGCCCGTCGTCGTCGACGCCGGAGCGCTCGGGGTGCTCCCCGCCCGCTGCCCCGCCCACTGGATCCTCACCCCGCACGCCGGCGAACTGGCCGCGTTCCTGTCGAGGCGCCACACCGCCCGCGGGGAAGCGGCAGTGACGCGGGACGACGTCGGGTCCCGGCCGCTGCACTTTGCCCGCCTGGCTGCGACGGACAGCGGCGCCACCGTGCTCCTCAAGGGCGCCACCACACTTGTCGCCTCGCCGTCGGGGGCGGTTTTCAGCCAGTCCGAAGGCACGCCGTGGCTCGCGACGGCCGGCAGCGGTGATGTGCTGGCCGGGCTGCTCGGTTCGCTGGCAGCGCAATACGCGGAAACCGCCATGGACGACGACGGGCCTTTCGCCGCGCTCGGAATCGCCCCGGAGGACCGGTGGGCCGCGGCAGCAGCTGTGGCTGCCAGCCTGCACGGACGCGCCGGTAGCCGGGCGTCGGACGGCGGGCCGCTGACGGCCCGTGCCCTCCTGCGGGAGCTCCCGGAACGCTGGCCGGCCTGGGGAACGGGGACAAGGTCACGTAGCGTATCGATGACGGGCCGCGACCCAATCCGTCATGCGGCCGTGTTACTTTGGCACATCGCCGCACCGCCTCGCGCGGGCGGCGGAACCTTGTCCGCTACCTGAAGGAGAAGCGATGGAAGTATGGCCCGGATCGGCGTATCCGTTGGGCGCGAGCTTTGACGGCAGCGGCACCAACTTCGCACTTTTCAGCGAGAACGCGGAGAAAGTGGAGCTCTGCCTGATCGACGACGACGGAACGGAACAACGCGTCGAGCTGAGGGAAGTGGACGGCTACGTTTGGCATTGTTACCTGCCCGCCGTGCAGCCGGGCCAGAAATACGGCTACCGCGTCCACGGTCCGTACGATCCTCCGGCCGGGCACCGCTTCAACCCCAACAAACTCCTCCTGGACCCCTACGCCAAGGCGGTCCACCGGCAGATCGACTGGGACCCCGCCCTCTTCTCCTACAACATGGGCGACCCCGACTCCCGCAACGACGCCGATTCGGCGCCCCACATGATGCTGGGCGTGGTCATCAACCCGTTCTTCGACTGGGCCGGGGACCAACTCCTGCGGATCCCGTACCACAAGTCCGTCATCTACGAAGCCCACGTCAAGGGCCTAACCCAGCTGCACCCGGAAGTCCCCGAGGAGCAGCGCGGCACCTACGCCGGCGTGGCGCACCCCGCGGTGATCTCCCACCTGAAGAAGCTCGGCGTCACCGCGATCGAACTCATGCCCGTGCACCAGTTCACCAACGACGGCATCCTCCAGGACCGCGGCCTGAACAACTACTGGGGCTACAACACCATCGGCTTCTTTGCCCCGCACAACGGCTACAGCTCCAAGGGCGACACCGGCCAGCAGGTCCAGGACTTCAAGGCCATGGTGCGTTCGCTCCATGACGCCGGCATCGAAGTGATCCTGGACGTGGTGTACAACCACACGGCCGAGGGCAACCACCTCGGGCCCACCCTATCCTTCAAGGGCATCGACAACTCCGCCTACTACCGGCTGGTTGAAGGCGACTTGAAGCACTACATGGACTACACCGGCACCGGAAACTCACTAAACGTCCGCAACCCGCATTCGCTGCAGCTGCTGATGGATTCGCTGCGCTACTGGGTGACCGAGATGCACGTGGACGGTTTCCGCTTCGACCTCGCCTCCACGCTGGCGCGCGAGTTCTACGACGTCGACAAGCTGTCATCCTTCTTCGAACTCATCCAGCAGGACCCCGTGGTGTCCCAGGTCAAGCTCATCGCCGAACCCTGGGACGTGGGGCCGGGCGGTTACCAGGTGGGCAACTTCCCACCGCAATGGACGGAATGGAACGGCAAGTACCGCGACACGGTGCGCGACTTCTGGCGCGGTGAACCAGCCACCCTGGGCGAATTCGCTTCGCGCCTCACCGGGTCCGCCGACCTTTACGAGCACTCGGGCCGCCGGCCGGTCGCGTCCATCAACTTCGTGACCGCCCACGACGGCTTCACCATGGCCGACCTCGTCTCCTACAACGAGAAGCACAACGAGGCCAACGGCGAGAACAACAACGACGGCGAATCGCACAACCGTTCCTGGAACTGCGGGGTGGAGGGCCCCACCGAGGACCCGAAGGTCCTGGCCCTGCGGGCCCGCCAGCAGCGCAACTTCATCGCCACGCTGCTGCTGTCGCAGGGCGTGCCCATGCTCCTGCACGGCGACGAACTCGGGCGCACGCAGCGCGGCAACAACAACGGCTACTGCCAGGACTCCGAGCTGACCTGGATCAACTGGGACAGCGTGGACCAGCCGCTCGTCGAATTCACGGCGGCCGTCAGCGCCCTGCGCGCCAAGCACCCCACCTTCCGGCGCAGCCGCTTCTTTGACGGCCGTCCGGCGGTGCGCGGCGAGGGCGAACGGCTGCCGGACATCGTCTGGCTCGACGTCGATGGAAGCACCATGACGCCCTCGGACTGGGACAGCGGCTTCGGCCGCTCCGTGGGCGTGTTCCTGAACGGGGACGGCATCCGCGGCCGTGACAACCAGGGCCGCCGCATCACGGACGTGAACTTCCTCCTGTACTTCAACGCCCACGACGACGAGGTGTCATTCAAGGTGCCCTCGGACGAGTACGCGCCCAAATGGGACGTGATCATCGATACCGCCGGCGGCAGCGCCGACACCAAGCCCGTCGAAGCGGAATCACAGCTCCCGGTGGGTGCCAAGGCCCTGGTGGTGCTGCGAGCCCACACCGCCCCGGATGTCGAGCCGGACCACTCCGTGGCCGCGTCCCTGGCGGCACTCTCGCAAACTTCCACCCCCGAGACGGCATCCCTGACGGCGCCGGCCACGGCGCCGCCCGTTGCCGAGGAACGCAAACCGGCACCGATTGTCTCCACACCGGCGAGCAAACCGCGGAAGAAGTCCACGAAAGGGTAACCATGAAGACACCCGTTTCCACGTACCGGCTCCAGATCCGCCCCGGGTTCACCCTCGGGGACGCCGCAGAGCTCACCGGCTATCTCAGATCGCTCGGCGTGGACTGGGTGTACGTGTCCCCGATCCTCACGGCGGAGGAAGGCTCCCTGCACGGCTACGACGTCACGGACCTGTCCTCCATTGACGCGGCCCGCGGCGGCCCGGAAGGGCTGGCGGCGCTCGCCGCGGCGGCCCGGAAGAACGGCCTGGGCGTGCTGGTGGACATCGTCCCGAACCACATGGGGGTGGCCTCGCCGCCGCAGAACGCTTGGTGGTGGTCGCTGCTGAAGGAAGGCCGCGCCTCACGGTACTCGGAGGCGTTCGACGTCGACTGGGACGCCGCGGGCGGCAGGATCCGGATCCCCGTGCTGGGCAGCGACGACGATCTGGACCAGTTGGAGATTGACGACGGCGAACTGCGCTACTACGAGCACCGCTTCCCTCTGGCCGAGGGCAGCCACACGCCCGGGGACAGCCCCCGGGAGGTCCACGCGCGCCAGCACTACGAGCTGGTGGGCTGGCGCCGGGCCGACGCCGAACTGAACTACCGCCGCTTCTTCGCCGTCAGCACCTTGGCCGGTGTGCGGGTCGAGGTTCCGTGGGTGTTCGAGGAAACGCACGCCGAGATCAGCCGGTGGTTCCGGGATGGGCTCGTCGACGGGCTGCGGGTGGACCACCCCGACGGGCTCGCCGACCCGGCCGGCTACCTGGCGAGGCTCAAACAAGCGGCTGGCGGCGCCTACGTGCTGGTGGAGAAGATCCTGGAACCGGGGGAGGAGTTGCCGGAGACGTTCGACTGTGAGGGGACCACGGGGTACGACGCGCTCGCCGACGTCGACCGGCTTTTCATCGATCCCGACGCCGGACCGCAGCTGGACGCCCTTGATGCCCGCCTGCGCGGCCAGGCCGCACCGCCGGACTACCAGGAGATGATCCACGGCACCAAGCGGCGCATCACGGACGGCATCCTGCGCTCGGAGATCCTCCGGCTGGCCCGGCGCATCCCGGACACCCCGGAGCTCCCGCGGTCCGCCGTGGCCGATGCCCTCGCCGAAACCATCGCCGCATTCCCCGTGTACCGGACCTACCTGCCGCACGGCAAGGACATCCTCGTGGAAGCGGTGGAGGACGCCGGACGGGCCCGGCCGGACCTCGAACCGGTGCTGCGGCAGCTGCTCCCCATCCTCCTGGATGCCGGGGAGGAACCTGGCCGCCGCTTCCAGCAGACCTCCGGCATGGTCATGGCCAAGGGCGTGGAGGACACCGCCTTCTTCCGGTACACCCGGCTGGGCACGCTCACCGAAGTGGGCGCCGACCCCACCGAATTCTCCGTGGCGCCCGCGGAATTCCACACCCGCATGGCCCGCCGCCAGTCCCGCCTTCCGCTGTCCATGACCACCCTCACCACGCACGACACCAAGCGCAGCGAAGACACCCGGGCGCGGATCTCCGTCATCTCGGAGGCCGTGCCGGAGTGGGCCGCCTTCCTGGACCGGGTGCAGGAGCTGGCCCCCATTCCCGACGGCCCGTTCGCGGCGCTCCTGTGGCAGGCCATCGCAGGCGCCTGGCCGGCCAGCCGCGAACGGCTGCAGGCGTTCGCGCTCAAGGCGGCCCGCGAAGCCGGCAACTCCACGAACTGGACCGACCCGGACACCGCCTTCGAAGCGGAAGTGGCCGCCGCCGTCGACGCCGCCTTCGACGTCCCGGAGGTGGCCGCTCTCCTGGCCGGATTCGTCGCGGAACTCGAACCATACGGCTGGTCCAACTCGCTCTCGGCCAAACTCGTGCAGCTGACCATGCCCGGCGTGCCCGATGTGTACCAGGGCACGGAGTTCCGGGACGGCTCCCTTACCGACCCGGACAACCGGCGGCCGGTCGACTTCGCGGCGCGGGCCGCCGCCCTGGAACGGCTCGACGGCGGCGAGCGGCCGGCGTCGTTCACTGACGAGGACACGAAACTGCTGGTGGTTTCCCGTGCCCTGCGGCTGCGCCGCGACCGGCCGGAGCTGTTCGGCGGCTACCGGCCCCTGGCCGCGGCCGGGTCGGCGGCGGACCATGTCATCGCTTTCGACCGTGGCGCCGACGGCGGCGGGGCCGTCACGGTCGCGACCCGCCTGCCGAAACGGCTGGAGCTCGGCGGCGGCTGGCGGGATACCGTGATCGAGCTGCCGGCCGGGTACACCGACGAGCTCACGGGACGGGCCCATCCTGCCGGAGCGGCCGCCGTCGGGCAGTTGCTCGCCGACTATCCCGTGGCCCTGCTGGTGCCCGCCCGCTGATCCTTCCAACCACCTTCACAACAGGACATCCACCACAGGGGGAAACCATGCCGGACCACGCCACCGCACCGAGCCCGTACGATGTCTGGGCGCCGGCGGCGGGTTCCCTGGCCCTGGTGTCCAGCGGTGGGGAGTACCCGATGGAGAGACTTCCCGAGCCGGCCGCCGGCTGGTGGCGGGCGCCCGGGTTCCAGGGCGGGGACGGCGTGCCTTACGGCTACCTCGTGGACGGGGAAGGGCCGTTCGCCGACCCGCGCTCCCGAAGGCAGCCCGAAGGCGTGCACAGCCTGTCCGCAGGGTTCGACGCCGGGGCGCACCGCTGGCAGGACGGCGGCTGGGCAGGCCGCGGCCTGAGCGGTTCGCTCATTTACGAGCTGCACATCGGCACGTTCACCCCCGAGGGCACCTTCGACGCGGCCATCGGAAAGCTTGACTACCTGGTGGAGCTCGGCGTCGACTTCGTGGAGTTGCTGCCGGTCAACGCCTTCAACGGCACCCACAACTGGGGCTACGATGGCGTGCTGTGGTACGCGGTCCACGAACTGTACGGCGGTCCTGCCGGCTACCAGCGCTTCGTGGACGCAGCCCACGCCGCGGGGCTGGGCGTCATCCAGGACGTCGTCTACAACCACCTGGGACCCAGCGGCAATTACCTGCCGAAGTTCGGTCCCTACCTCAAGTCCGGTCCCGGCAACACCTGGGGTGACTCGGTGAACCTGGACGGGCCGGACTCAGACGAGGTGCGCCGCTACATCCTGGACAACGCCGAGATGTGGCTGCGGGAGTACCACGTGGACGGGCTGCGGCTCGACGCCGTCCACGCCCTCCGCGACGAACGCGCGGTGCACATCCTGGAGGACCTGGCGGTCCTGGCCGACCGCATCGCGGCGGACACTGGCATTCCCAAGACCCTGATCGCCGAATCGGACCTCAACAATCCGCGCCTCATCTACCCGCGGCAGGCCAACGGCTACGGGCTCGCGGGCCAGTGGAGCGACGACTTCCACCATGCAGTCCACGTGAACCTGACGGGCGAGACCGCGGGTTACTACGCCGATTTCGCCTCCCTGGCCGTCCTGGCGAAGGTGCTGCGGCACGGCTTCTTCCACGACGGCAGCTACTCCAGCTTCCGCGCCCGGCACCACGGACGGCCCATCCGGCAGGACCTCGCCCATCCGGCCGCGCTTGTGGTCTGCAACCAGAACCACGACCAGATCGGCAACCGGGCCGCCGGCGACCGGCTCAGTGCGTCGCTGTCCTACGGGCGCCTGGCCCTGGCCGCGGTGCTGACCATGACTTCCCCATTCACGCCCATGCTGTTCATGGGTGAGGAATTCGGCGCCTCGACCCCCTGGCAGTTCTTCACCTCCCACCCCGAAGAATGGCTGGGCAAGGCCACGGCGGAAGGCCGCCTCAAGGAATTCGAGCGCATGGGCTGGGACCCGGCCCTGGTGCCGAACCCGCAGGACCCGGAAACCTTCCTGCGTTCCAAGCTCAAGTGGGAGGAAACCGGGCAGGGAGACCATGCCCGGCTGCTCGCGCTGTACCGGGACCTCGGGGCCCTGCGGCGCACGACGCCGGAACTCACCGACGGCGGCTTCGAAGCCACCGATGTGGACTTCAACGAGGACGAACGCTGGCTTGAACTGGTGCGTGGCAGCGTGCGGGTGGTGTGCAACTTCGGTGCGGACCCGTTGTCCACCGACCTCGACGGCGGCCTGCTGCTCGCCACGGATCCCGCCGTGGCGTTGGAAGGCGGCACGCTGACCCTCCCGGGTGAGACGGCCGCCGTCGTACGGACCTGACTCATTCGGACCTCCTGACCACATGCCGGACGCCACGGCGCCGCTCCGGACGCCGGTGGCAGGATGGTACGCATGACTTATGTGGCCGCGGACACCCGCTACGACACCATGCCCTACCGCCGCGTCGGACGCAGCGGTCTCAAGCTTCCCGCCATCTCGTTGGGCCTCTGGCACAACTTCGGCGATGACAAGCGCTTCGAAGAGCAGCGCGCCATCCTGCGCCGTGCCTTCGACCTGGGCGTGAACCACTTCGACCTCGCCAACAACTACGGTCCCCCGGACGGCTCCGCCGAGACCAACTTCGGCCGCCACCTGCGCGACGACTTCAAGGCGTACCGCGATGAGCTGGTCATCTCCACGAAGGCCGGTTACTACATGTGGCCGGGCCCCTACGGTGAGTGGGGTTCCCGCAAGTACCTGCTCTCCAGCCTGGACCAGTCCCTGCAGCGCATGGGCCTGGACTATGTGGACATCTTCTACAGCCACCGCCCTGACCCGGAAACCCCGCTGGAAGAGACCATGGGCGCGCTGGACCACGCCGTCCGCTCCGGCAAGGCGCTCTACGCCGGCATCTCCTCGTACACCCCCGAAC
Organism: Arthrobacter cupressi; assembly: GCF_900099975.1. Taxonomy (GTDB): domain Bacteria; phylum Actinomycetota; class Actinomycetes; order Actinomycetales; family Micrococcaceae; genus Arthrobacter; species Arthrobacter cupressi. The sequence goes on along the minus strand of NZ_FNEI01000004.1, from coordinate 8,557 downwards.
AGACCCTCGAGGCTGCCCGGATCCTGAAGGAAATGGGTACGCCGCTGCTGATCCACCAGCCCAGCTATTCGATGCTGAACCGCTGGACCGAGAACGGCTCACCCAACCTGTACGAGGCGCTGGACCAGGTGGGGGCAGGCTCCATCGCGTTCTCGCCGCTCGCCCAGGGGATGCTGACCGACCGCTACCTCCACGGTGTTCCCGCGGATTCGCGCGCAGCCAAGGAACGCTTCCTGTCCGAAAAGGCCCTGACCGAGGAGAAACTCAGCCGCGTCCGCGGCCTGAACGCCATCGCCGAAGGCCGCGGACAGACCCTGGCGCAGATGGCTATCGCCTGGATCCTGCGCGAGCAGCCCAAGGGCTCGCCGGTGACTTCTGCGCTGATCGGCGCGTCCAGCGTTGCCCAGCTCGAGGACACCCTCAGCGCCATCCACAACCTCTCGTTCACCCAGGAGGAGCTGACGGCCATCGACGAGTTCGCCGTCGAATCCGACATCAACCTCTGGGCACAGAAGTAGTCCCGCAATGTAACGTGCGTGGCCGGGAACAAAACCGGCCACGCCCCTGTTGCGTATAATGCAAATTGCGCCGAATGGCGCCGTGTCGATGGCCGCCGCCGCACTGGGCCGGCCGGGTTCGGCACCTGAGCTTAGTTCTCCAAAGGAGTCCCGTGTCTTCACATCCGATTCGCGTTGCCATCGTCGGTGTCGGCAACTGCGCCGCCTCCCTGGTCCAGGGCGTCCACTATTACCGCGACGCCGACCCCCAGGCCACGATTCCCGGCCTGATGCACGTCGAGTTCGGCCCGTACCACGTGGGCGACGTTGAGTTCGTTGCCGCCTTCGACGTCGATGGCAAGAAGGTCGGCGTCGACCTGGCCGATGCCATCGGTGCCAGCGAAAACAACACCATCAAGATCGCCGAGGTTCCGCCCACCGGCGTGACCGTGCAGCGCGGCCACACCCTGGACGGCCTGGGCCGCTATTACCTTGAGACCATCGAGCAGTCCACCGAGGAACCCGTCGACGTTGTGCAGGCCCTCAAGGACGCCAAGGTCGACGTCATGGTCTGCTACCTGCCGGTCGGCTCCCAGGAAGCCGCCGAGTTCTACGCCCAGTGCGCCATTGACGCCGGCGTGGCCTTCGTCAACGCCCTGCCCGTCTTCATCGCCGGCACCAAGGAATGGGCCGACAAGTTCACTGCCGCGGGGGTCCCGATCGTGGGCGACGACATCAAGAGCCAGATCGGTGCCACCATCACGCACCGCGTCATGGCCAAGCTCTTCGAAGACCGCGGCGTCACGCTGGACCGCACCTACCAGCTGAACGTTGGCGGCAACATGGACTTCAAGAACATGCTCGAGCGCGACCGCCTGGAATCCAAGAAGATCTCCAAGACCCAGGCCGTGACCTCCAACGTCCAGGCCGAAATCCACGCCGACGACGTCCACATCGGCCCGTCCGACTACGTGGCCTGGCTCGATGACCGCAAGTGGGCCTTCGTCCGCCTCGAAGGCCGCAACTTCGGCGACGCTCCGGTCTCCCTCGAATACAAGCTCGAAGTCTGGGACTCCCCGAACTCCGCCGGCGTCATCATCGATGCCATCCGCGCGGCCAAGATCGGCCTGGACCGCGGCATCGGCGGCCCGCTGCTCTCGGCCTCCAGCTACTTCATGAAGTCCCCGCCGGAGCAGTTCAACGACGACCTCGCCCGCGAGAAGGTCGAAGCCTTCATCCGCGGCGACATCGAACGCTAAGGATTCAGCGCGAGGCGCTCTCCCGTCGCCACGGGGGAGCGCCTCGCGCTTTAAGCGCTGCCGCCGTGGAAGCGGCGGATGGCGTGGCTGGCCTGGGCGAGGGCCAGCAGCTTGAGCAGCAGCTGGGAATGCATGTGCATCCCGACGGCGGCCGTCAGGATGGCCCGGTCGAGGTCGGCGGCCTCGGCCGTGAGCTGCAGGTCCAGGCCGGCGATCGTGTCCATGGCGGCGCTGTAGGCGTCCAGGACCTCCGGAGACACCGGGACGCCGAGCGCTTCCATATGTGCCAGCTGGGCGTCGAGGGCGCTCCGGGCGTCGCTCTCCTCGTCGGGCCAGTCCCGCAAACGCACGACGGCGTCGCCCGGCCGTGCGGACGCCACGCCTTCGCCGCGCGGAGCTTCGCCGCTGGTTCCTTTAGCGTCGTGCGCTTCGGCGCCGTGCGGTTCGAGCTGCAGCACCACGCGCTGCACGGTGGCCAGCACCTCAAGGCGCGGCGCACCGCCGTCGGCCGCTGAGAGGATGGTGCGGATTTGCTCGATCCCCAGCCCCACAATCTGCCGCAGGGCCTGGATCAGCTCCAGGCGCCGGAGGTGGTGTTCGCCATAGCGCGCCCGGGTGGCGGTGACCGCCTCGCCGGGCCGGAGGAGCCCCTCGCGCAGGTAGTACTTGATGCTCGCCGTGCTGATTCCGCTGCGGGCGCTGAGCTCGTTCAGCTGCACTGCTCCTCCTGCGGCATGATTCCTTGGGCCCGGCTTCCCAGCGGATCCGGCCATTGGATAGCGGAGCCGGCCCGGACTATCTTGATGTACAACAATGGGATAGTGCTCCTATCCTAAAGCCATGGAGCACTGGAATGTCCTTCTTGTCAGTCATGTGGTGGCGGCCCTGTTCGTGCTGGTGATCGGCCCGGCCCAGATCCTGCGCCGCCGGCGGGACCGGATCCACCGGACCATGGGTTACCTGTGGATCGCGGCGATGTACTACGTCTGCCTGAGCAGTTTCTGGATCGTTTCGGGCGGCCACTTCTCGTGGCTTCACGGGCTTTCGGCGTTCACGCTGGTGACGGTGACGCTCGGCCTCGTCAGTGCCATCCGCCGGAACATCCCGGCGCACCGGGGCAACATGGTGGGCAGCTACATCGGAACGGCCATCGCCTTCGGCTTCGCCGTCGCTGTGCCGGGCCGCGCCATTCCCCGCCTGCTCGCCGCCGACCCAGGCACCGCGGTCTTCGTGGCCGCGCTGGTGGCGGGCTCTGTCGCGGCGGTCTACCTGTCCTTGTTCCGGGGAGCCTTGAGCGGGGGCTTAAACGCAAACGGTCGACGGCGGCCACTTGCCGCCGTCGACCGTTCACCTGCCGGTCATTCACCTGCCGGCCGGGCCTGATTCGTCTGGTCCTGAACCGTCCGAAGGGTTTAGCGCCGTCCGGCCTGCAGGCCTGCGCGGGCCATGGCGTCCGCGTACGAACGGCCCATTTCGATCAGCCATTCGGTCTGGCGCTCCTTGGAGCCGGCAAAGGCGCGGCCGTGCAGTGAACGGGCCTTGTAGACCTTCAGGCCGCGGCGCCAGATCAGCTGGTTGTCCGTCTTGAGGAGCATCTGCGCCAGGCGGTTGGCTTCGGTGCCGTGGGCGACGATCGCCGAGGCACGAGGAACGAGCTTCAGGAAGGTGATCAGCGGCTTGAGGCCGGCACTGACCTGCTCGGGGGTGAGCTTGCCGTTGGCCTCACCCGGGGTGAACCAGGGGTGGGTGTTCCACGGCATCATCCACTCCGGACGCAGGCCGAGCTGGAACTGCAGGCCCAGCAGGCGGGTGGCGGCGGCGTCGTCGCCGGCCCAGACGGTACCGCGCGGGGACGCTTCGCTGGTGTTGGAGAACAGGGTGACGATCCGGCAGTCCTCCACCGAGTGCATCGGGTCCACGTAAGGCACCTCGAAGCCGGGGCGGAGCTTGCGCAGGAATTCGACGTGCTCGTTGACCGGGGCGATGTGCGGATGGAAGAACGGGTCCTCGGGCAGCGCGGGGGCTTCTTCGGGTTCTTCAGCTGCCTTGGCCTCGACGACGGCCACGGACGCCGTGGCCGCGGGCGTGGGCTCAGCGGCGGCAGGCTGCGCGGCGACGGGCGCTTCGGGAGCGGTTGCCTCGGCGACCGGCGCTTCAACAGCGACCGCGGGCGCCTCAGCGACAACCGCCGGCCCCTCAACAGCGGCGGCTTCAACGGCTTCCGCGGGGGCGGCTTCGACAGGAGTGGCTTCCTCGACGACAGCGGCGACGGGGACTACCCGGCGGGTGATCACGGGGCCGGCCTTGGGCATCGACTTGGACGAGGCTTTCTTCGGCGTGCTGGCCTTGGCGGCCGTCTTCGTGGCGGCCTTGGGTGCTGCCTGCTTCGCCGGGGTCTTCGCCTTGGCCGGGGCATCGAAGCCATCGTCATCGTCGTCGTACAAGCCGTCGAAGAGTTTGTCGAGTTCGTCGTAGCCGGAGTCGTAGTCGTCGTCGATCTCGGGACCCTGCCCGAAGCCCTCTTCGTACCGCGATGCGATATCGCTGCGGTAGTCCTCGTCGTAATCCTCGAAATAGTCCGGTTCAGCCAGGGCGGTCATGAGGGCGGGGGTCTCCTCGGGTCGGGCAGGGGCCGGTTCCGGGCGCGTGGGGGCACGTCCGTTCCGGGCCAGTTGATGGGGAGGCTCTCCGGGGTGCCGGTCGAGCTTTTAGATCTTAGCAAGCCTCGGGTGGTCTGCTGTTCTTTCCGCGTTCATTTGACCGGGTCTCAGGCGTAGCCTCGGGTCATGGGCGGACACGATGCGTCGAAAATCACCTTGCGCCGGCTCTCAGCAGCCGACGAGGAGCGGCTCGTGGCCGCTTCGCCGCTCTTCGACGGGCCGGTGACGCCGGATCTGGCCCGGCTCTTCCTCCAGCTCGCCGGCCACCACCTGCTGCTGGCCGAGAACGCCGCTGGTGCCGCCGTCGGCTTCATCAGCGGTGTGGAAACGACCCATCCGGACAAGGGCACCGAGATGTTCCTCTATGAGCTCGGAGTCGCCGAAGAGTGGCGCCGTCGGGGAGTGGCATCGCGCCTGATCGGCGCCCTGGCGGACATCGCCCGGGAGCTGGGCTGCTACGGCATGTGGACCGGAACCGAAAGCGACAACGACGCCGCACTGGCCACCTACCGGGCCACCGGGGCGGCGATCGTGCCCGGCACGACGATCGTGGTGTACAACTTCCCACCGCGCGAGGCGCCGCCCTGAGCCGGGCGTCAACGCGACAGGGCGGGCGGCCCGGGAGAGAACCCGGACTGCCCGCCCTGTTGGCGGCGTCAGTGCCTGGACATGAATGCCCTGGACGTGAATGCCCTAGACGTGGATGACGAACTGGGCGAGGGCCGCAGCAGCCACGAAGCTCGCCGTGAAGGTCAGGCATGCGACGATCACGGTCTTCCAGTTCAGCGACCGCAGCGCTTTGACATCGCGCCCGATGTTCATGCCCAGCAGGGCGATGGACCCCAGGCCCACGTACAGGGCGTCCAGATTGTGGGTCAACGCAACGATCGTGGAACTGAACGGCATGAACGGAGCCGTTGCCAGGGTGGCGAGTCCCAGCACCCAGACGCTGGAGGGTACGGCCGGGACGTACTTGGCGAGGACGAAGGCCAACGCCGTGAGGCCGGCGAGGACTACGACGCCGATGACGTCGTTGAGGCTGCTCGCCTTGGTTCCCAGTGCGTTGAGCAGGATGCCGACGGCGATGCTTGCACCGAACGCGATGAGCCAGGTCTTCTTGCTCATGCGTACCTCCGGGTCCTGGATGACTGCGGTGACGTCCAGTTCCTTTTCGGCCGGGGCCTTGGCCTTGGCGATGACGTTGCCGAAGCGGTCGAGGCGGCGGCCTTCATCATCGCGGCGGAAGATCCGGGACCAGAACTTGTAGAGGCGCAGTGACATCGGCAGCGAGACGAAGGCACCGGCGTAGAAGCCGACGAGGTTGGTCACCAGGTTGGACAGGGCGGCGAGGGCCATGATCTCCGGAGCCTGCTCCGGGTAGATGATCGACAGCGCGGCGACGCCGCCGAGCATCATGGATCCGGAGCCGAGGCCCAGGCCGAGGGCCAGGGCCTTGGGGTCGAAGATGCCCATCCCGCCGAGCACGCCGGCGAGCAGGGAGATGAATACTGCGCCGAAAACGCTGCCCAGCAGCCACACGGAGAATACGCCGCGGTAAACCGGGGACTTCACGCCGAAGCGCTGCAGGGCGTAAGCCAGGTAGGACTCGCGGTCAATGGCCCACGTGGCGCCGATGGCCATGCGGCCCATGCCGAGGGCGACGGCGACCGGCAGCGCGAGGATGATGGTTCCGAAAATGTGGCCGACTTCCTGGAGCACGATGGCCGGGCCGAGGGTGGTCAGCTTGGACAAGGACGGTCCCACATGGGTGCCGAGGGCCGCCAGGAACATCACGATGCTGACGTTCAGGAGTACCGAGGAAACCGCGCGGCTGGGGCCGGAGATCGGGCGGGCCTTCTGGATGCCGGCCACGGCGCCCATCAGCACTGCCCAGAGGACCGGCATGAGCACGATTGCGGCGCTGCCCAGGGGAATCTTGTGCGTTCCGAGCAGGATGGCCACCACGCAGATCGCGGTGGACAGCAGGATCATCGACATCCATTGCCATGCGCTCGGGGTGAAGAGGCTGCTCGCGCGCCCGTCGACCTTGACGGCGCGCTCATCCACCTCCGGAGTGGTTGTGGACTGGTGCTTCATTGGGGTGCATCCTTCGTGTGCGGGGTTGGTGTGGCATCATTTGCCCACACCATTTGGTATACCAAAAATGGTAAGGTGGATCACGGCACAATGCAAGGTATCTCACACATCCCGCTGTCCGCCCTGTATTCCTGCGAATCACTGGGATGCGGGCGCTCGGTGTTGATTGTGGGCCGTTTTTCATCTGGGATACCGCACATCGATTTTTCGACTTGGAGGGGTTCATGATTATTCAACTTTCCGCCCGCTACGTCCTGGGCTTCGACGGGACGGGTCACGTGCTGTTCCGTGATGGGCACGTGGTGATGGAGGGCAGCGAGGTGATCTACGTCGGCACCGCCTATGACGGGCCCGTCGACGAGCACCGCGACTTCGGGCAGAGCCTGATTGCCCCGGGGTTGATCGACCTGGATGCCCTGACCGATATCGACCACATGATTTTCGATTCATGGCCCACCGATGAAACCGGTCCGGGCATGCAATGGTCCGAGGATTATTTCCTCAACCGGCGCCGCGATGTCTTCACCCCGGAGCAGCGCCAGAACGTGCGCAAGTTCGCCCTGGCCCAGCTGGCACTGCACGGGGTGACCAGCTACATGCCGATCGCCTCGGAGATCCACAGCTCCTGGGCCGAAACCTTCGAAGAGCTCCAAGGCATGGCGCAGACCAGCATCGGACTGGGCCTGCGCGGCTTCCTTGGACCGGCCTACCGTTCGGGCATCAACGTCACGGACAACAGCGGCCACCGCGTGATCCTGTTTGATGAGGAGGAAGGCCGCAAGGGTCTCGCCGACGCCGAACGCTTCCTTGACTATGCCGAGGAGCTTAACCACCCGCTGATCACCGGCGTCCTGCTCCCGTGCCGCATCGAGACGCTCTCGGATGAACTGATGCGCGGCACCGCTGCCTTGGCCCGCGATCGCGACGCCCTGGTCCGGCTGCACTGCCTCCAGCAGCCAAACGAGGACGGTTTCCTGCTCAAGCTCACCGGACGCACGGTCCTGGAACAACTCGTGGACACGGGGCTACTGGAAACCCGGCTCCTGATTCCTCACGGCGTGGTGATCGACGGCACCGACCCCGCCTCCCGCGCGGAGGGCGGCCCGCTGGACCTGCTTGCCCGCCACGACGTCAGCATCATCCATTGCCCGCTGACCTCGTTCCACTATTCCGGCATGCTCAGCTCCTTCGACGCCTTCGCCGCTGCAGGGGTCAACATGTGCCTGGGCACGGATTCGTTCCCGCCGGACCTGGTCAAGGGGATCGACGTCGGAACCCACCTCGCCCGGATCGCCGAGGGCAGGCGCGACGCCGGCAAGGTGTCGGACTTCTTCGACGCCGCCACCCTCGGCGGCGCCAAGGCCCTGGGCCGCGAAGACCTTGGAAGGCTGTGTCCCGGCGCCCAGGCTGACATCATGGTGGCTTCCCTCGGGGACTTCCGGGACGGGGCGGTGGAGGACCCGCTGCGGACCCTCATCCTCAACGGCTCGGCACGCAACATCACCGACACCTACGTCGCGGGCCGCCCTGTCGTGGTCGACGGCGGGCTCCCGGGTCTCGACCTGGACGAGCTGCGGGCGGAAGGCCAGCGGCTCTTCGATCAGATGGTGGCGGCCTACGGCGAACGCGACTACCGCCGTCGGGATGCGTCCGAACTCTTCCCGCCGGTTTATGCGGCGGCGGAGGTTCCGGCCGGGGCCGCGCGGAGTTGAAGCCTGCGCAACTGAAGAAGCTGCGCAGCTGAAACCGCGGACCTGAACCTCTGAAGATCCAAGACACACGTTGGCCATAGGGCGGTCACGGACGACGCGCGTGACCTTCGGTGCGGCCTCCGCCAAACTGCCTAGAACGGCGGATCAGTGGCCGAACTCGGCACAGGGGGCTTTGCGGTGACTGCAGTGTCGGTCGCGGGTATGGGTGGGTGGTCGGTGTGTTTTCGGCCGGTGGGGCTGGTCCATTCGAGGACCCCGGCCCCGGTTTGCCGGGGTTTCCATCGTGAGTGGTGCTTGAGCATGTGGTGGCGCCGGCAGAGTCCGGCGAGGTT
>NZ_FNEI01000017.1 GCF_900099975.1 Arthrobacter cupressi | reverse complement strand
GCTGCCGCGGCCGGACCGTGATGTGCATGAATTCGGACGGGACAGTGGTCCGCCGGGCCGCGTACGTTGGCGGGTGTCATGGCGGGTCCCGGCCCTCCTCCTCGTCCCGGTCCTGCTGCTGGCTGTCTGGCTTGGCTGGCAGGCATGGGCCGGACAACCAGCAGTCGAGCCGCTGGAGGCCAACGGGGCGGTTGCTTCCAGCCCGGGCCCGGCAGGAGGTAGCGCGGAAACGGGGGACCCCGTGGGCCGGCGAATTGTGGTCCATGTGGCCGGCGCCGTGAAGAAGCCCGGTATTGTCAGCCTGTCCGAAGGCGCCCGGGTCTTCGAGGCAATCTCCGCGGCGGGCGGCGCGTCCCCGGGCGCTTCTCTGGACAGCCTCAACCTGGCCGCCGTCCTCCAGGACGGCGCGAAAATCCAGGTGCTCCGCCAAGGGGAGGCACCACCGCCGGCGCCGGGGAGCGGAACCGGAGCAGACGGAGGCGCGGGTGCGGCCGGCCCTGGTTCCGGCGGCGCCGCCGGCATGGACGCCAAGATCAACATCAACAGCGCCTCGGCGGCAGAACTGGACGAACTGCCAAGGGTCGGCCCCGTCCTTGCCGAGCGCATTGTGGCCTGGCGTGAGGAACACGGCCCGTTCGCCGCCGTCGAAGAGCTCGATGCGGTGGACGGTGTGGGTCCAAAGATGCTCGAAACCCTGCTTCCCCTGGTGACCGTCTGATGTCCGGGGGCAGGACGGCCAGTGGCTCCGCATTCGAGGAGGTCCGTGCCGATGACGATCCGGCGCCGCGCCTGGATCTGCGCCTCGTGCCCGCGGCGCTGCTGGCCTGGATTGCAGCCCTCGCCGGCAGCCATCTGCCCCCGGCCGGCACCGCCGCCGTCGCGGTGCTACTGGCTGTCACCGCCGTGGTGCTCGTGGCCGGGCGCCGGTGGTGGCCCGGCGTGCGGCCGTGGAAGGGACGCAGGAGGAACCGCAAACCGGTGCGGCGCAGCATGGCCGCCGGACTCGCGTTGGCCTGCCTGCTCGGTGCGGCCACCGCGGCACACACGCTCACCGCCGCCACAGCGCGATCGAACCTGCCCGTACCCGGTGACGACGGCGGCGCGCTGGTGCTCCTGCTGGTTACCCGGGAGGCAGCGGAGGCGCGTACCGGGGCCGGGGGAGCCGAACGCTGGATCCTTGGCGCCGAACTGCTGGAACTCGCCGTCGACGGCAGCCTCCACCGGCCTGCCACCCGGATCCTGGTCGTGGGCGGTGACGGCTGGAGCGAACCGCAGCCCGGGCAGCGCATCCGTGCCGGCGGAAAACTCACGCAGGCGCGCCCCGGCCAGGCCGAGGCGGCAGTCTTCACGGCGGGCACCCGGCCACTCCCGGCAGGAGGTAGCCTGCGGCGCCCCGATGTCACGGACGGTTCCGCTCCCGGGGGAGGAGCCGGCACGTCGGGGGACTGGGCGGCCACGATGCGGGAACGCTACCGCGACGCCGCCACCGGACTCGGAGGAGACCCTGCCGGGCTGCTGCCCGGCATGGTCATCGGCGACACCGACGGCATGGACGAGGGGCTCGTCGCGGCCATGCGGGACACGGGCACCGTGCATCTGACAGCGGTTAGTGGTGCCAATTGCAGCCTTATCCTGGGGCTGCTCATTGTCCTGGCCCGGAGTTGCCGGCTCGGCCGGCCTGCCGCGGCCGTCGTGGCGCTGTGCGGGCTGGCGGCTTTCGTATGGCTGGTCGGGCCCGAACCGAGCGTGCTCCGTGCCGCGGTGATGGGGGCGATCGGCTTGCTGGGCCTGAGCAGCGGGCGTCCCGGCCGCGGCCTCGGGTTCCTGTGGCTTGCGGTTGCTGTGCTCCTGGCCTGCGAACCGCCGCTGGCCGGCAGCCCCGGGTTCCTGCTGTCCGTGCTCGCCACCCTGGGGATCATCCTGCTGGCCCGCCCTCTCATGGAACGCGCGCCGGCCTGGCTTCCCCGTCCGGTGGCGGCCGCGCTTGCGGTGCCATTGTCGGCGCAGGTGTTCTGCGCTCCGGTGATTGTGGGGCTGCAGCCGCAGTTCACTGTCTTTTCCCTGCTGGCCAATGTCGCCATGGCGCCGTTCGTCGCACCCGTGACGGTTCTTGGAACCCTCGCGGTGCCTGCCTTGGCGGTTCACGAGGGCGCAGCAACGGTTCTGATGGGGGCGGCCGCCGTGTGCGCCGGGGCGATTGCCGGAATCGCGAGGGCCCTCGCCGGCTTGCCGCAGGCAGTGCTGCCATGGCCTGAAGGAGCCTGGGGCATGGTCACCATGGCCGCGTGCTCCACCGGCAACCTGGCTGTGCTGTGGCTCGTCATTCACCCGGACCGTTGCATGCGGTTCGCTCTTAACTGCCACGGATTTGTTGTGGAGCGGATTGAAGACTTCGAGGCCTGGCTGGAACGCCGCCGTCGGGTCTTCCGACGGCGGATGCGGCCACCCCGAACTAAGCGGCTGCTTCGATGAGTTCTGGTCCGTTGTTCCGGACGTAGTTCACCTTGTCGCTGACAATGCGTGGCACCAAGTGCGGTTCGGGCATGGAGTCCAGAAGCGCCCGCACGTCGGCTTCTTTCGTGGTTTCCGGGTCGAGCCAGTCCGTCCACATGTCCGGTGGGACAATGAGGGGTGTCCGGTCGTGAATGTGCCCGAGTGCATCGGTGGCCGCCGTTGTAATGATCGTCGCCGTCCGCAGCCACTTTTCCGGGTGCCCGTCTGGCAGGGACGGATCCGGCCAGTTCTCGAACAGGGCCGCGAACGCCAGCGGCTGTTCATCGGCTCCGTACAGGTAGGTCGGGATCTTCCCGCCGGGAGCCTTCTCCCATTCGTAGTAACCGTCGCCGGGAATGAGTCCGCGCCTGGAGGCTGCGGCCTTCCGGAACGACGGCTTCTCCGTGACCGTTTCCATGCGGGCGTTGATCAGCCGGGCCGCGCCTTTGGTGTCCTTCGCCCACGACGGCACGAGGCCCCAGCGCGCGGTGACAAGCTTCCGCGTCACCGCCTCGTCCTCGTTGCCGCGCCGGTCCAGGACGACTGGGATCGGGTCTGTCGGGGCCACGTTCCAGCTTGCAGCCATATCCCGGTCAACCACCTCGCTGACAAGGTAGAAGTCCTGGATGTCGGCGGCTGAGTAACTCATCACAAAGCGTCCGCACATGAGCCCCATTATTGCCGCTGGCCGAATCCGCAGGAAATGCGCCCGGCCCACCCGCTCCGTACAACGCAGCGATCGTGGGAGACTGGAACCCTGCACAATCCCGTCCGGAAGGAAGCACAGTTGGCTGCTGCCCAGGCCCCGAAGGCCAAGACCCCGTCGGCGAATGCGGCCACCTGGCGCGACGTTGCCCCGGCCGCCGTCGTGCTGATCACCGGGCCGGAGGAATACCTGGGCATCCGTGCGATGGACCGCTTGCGTGGGCTCGTCCGTGAAGCCATGCCCGACGTCGAAGTCAGCAAGCTCAACGCCGGCGCCTATGAGGCCGGTGCCCTTGCCATGACGGTCACCCCGTCGCTTTTCGGCGAGGGGAAGCTGCTTGAGGTCGAGGGGCTCGAGGCGATGAACGAGGCCTTCCTCAGCGACGCCCTTGCGTACGTGGCCAAGCCGGAGGATGACGTCGTGCTGGTCCTGCGCCACAGCGGCGGCACACGCGGAAAGAAACTGCTGGACGCGGTCAAGGCTGCGGGGTGGCCGGTAGTGGACTGCCAGCCGTTGAAAAAGGACGCCGACAAAGTGTCGTTCGTCGTGGCCGAATTCAAGGCCGGCGGCCGCCGCATTGAAACCGAGGCCGTGCACGCCTTGGTCAACGCCGTGGGCACCTCGCTATCCGAGCTGGCCGCGTCGTGCCGGCAGCTCATCGCCGACGCCACGACCGCGGTGGATGCCGCGATGGTCGAGCGTTACTACGGCGGACGGGTCGAAGCCACGGCCTTCAAAGTGGCGGATGCGGCGATGGCCGGCAACGCCGCGTTGGCACTCTCCAGCCTCCGCCATGCCCTCGCCACCGGCGTCGATCCGGTTCCCTTGGTCGCGGCGCTGGCCGCCAAGCTGCGGACGCTGGCCCGGGTCGCCGGTGCGCAGGGCTCGTCTGCCCAGATTGCCAAGCTGCTGGGCATGCAGCCCTGGCTGGTCGAACAGGCGCAGCGGGACGTCCGCCGCTGGACCCCGGAGGGGCTGATCCGTTCCATCCAGGTCACTGCCGAAGCCGACGCCCAGGTCAAGGGCCTGTCCCGCGATCCCGTGTACGCCGTGGAACACGCGGTGACGGTCATCGCCACATCCGCCCGCGGACGGTAAAGCGCGGCCGTGCGCGGCTGCCAGCCGCGGCGGCCGCGGGATTCCGGAAGGAACCCCTGCCTTAAATGCGAAGAGGCCGGCCCCAACGGGGCCGGCCTCAATTTCAGCTCAGTCGAACTGGAAAAACCTTAGAGTGCGTTGACCTTCTTGGAGATCGCCGACTTGCGGTTCGCAGCGTTGTTCTTGTGAATAACGCCCTTGCTGACAGCCTTGTCCAGCTTACGGCTGGCAGCTACAAGAGCAGTCGTTGCAGCATCCTTGTCAGCAGACTCAACGGCGGTGTTGACGGCGCGGATGGCAGTCTTCAGCTCGGACTTGACGGCGTTGTTACGCAGGCGAGCCTTCTCGTTGGTGAGGATGCGCTTCTTCTGGGACTTGATATTAGCCACGTGTGTGAACTCTCTTTTTAATGCGGAAATGGTCTAGAGGGTTATCAGGTTGGCCATCGACTGAGCGGCGTGGGGATGCCTATGGCAGCCAACCATGCATGGCCGTCGACCTGCACGGACATACAGCCATCAATCCTAGCAGACACTTCGAGCGGACCCGGAGTCCTGGTTCCACGGCGCGCCTACCGCCTGCGCAGCCGGTCCGCGACCGCCCGGAAGTTCGCGTTGTCCAGCACAGCGCCTTCCCGGCGCACCCGCTCCGGATCAACCCGCACAATGCGGTCCACCCTCACTTCGCTGGCGCGCCGCTGCGGATCCCACGGTCCGGTTCCAATGTCTACGTAATCATCCTCCCGGCGCCCGTTGTCGTGGTCCTTGCTTGTCAGCATCAGTCCCAGCAGCCAGGGCCCGTCGTGTCCCACGAGGAGGACCGGCCGGTCCTTGCCTTTCGCGTGGTCCTCCTCGAACGGCACCCAGGTCCAGACAATTTCGCCCGGATCGGGCCGGCCGTCCGGCGCAGGGGAGTAGCGGGGCGCCAGCGGGCCCTGGAAGTCGCCCGGGTAATGCCCGACGGCGGCAGGCGGCGGTGCGGGCCGCGCGCCTTTCGTTGCGGGTCCCGGAGTCGATGTTCGCCGGGTGGCGCGCGGCGCCGGCGGCCGGGTGCGGGAGGGCGCCGGCGGAGCGCCCCCGCCCGCCAGCCGGCGCAGGTAGCGCAGTGATCCGGTAAGGAGGGTGCCGAAGAGGGATGCCATGCCACCACCGTATCCGCCGGTCGTGACGCCAGGAGCCTTTTCCGATGCGCGCCGGAGGCGGGGTTCATGGGAGACTATGAGTTCAGATATGCGGTGCACGCCGGGACGGCAGGACTGTCCGGGCAGCTTTTCCGCGTGAGAGTCGACAGTAAGGACCCCTGCGTGTCTCCCATGGCCCGCACCGCCCCGGTGCCTGCCGCAACAGATCCGGCCATCATCCGGAACTTCTGCATCATTGCCCACATCGACCACGGCAAGTCGACCCTGGCCGACCGGATGCTCCAGTTCACCGGCGTGGTGCAGGCACGCGACATGAAGGCCCAGTACCTGGACCGCATGGACATCGAGCGTGAACGCGGCATCACCATCAAGTCCCAGGCCGTCCGGATGCCCTGGGAGGTCGACAACACCGCCTATGCGCTGAACATGATCGACACCCCGGGCCACGTTGACTTCACCTATGAGGTCTCCCGCTCCCTGGCAGCCTGTGAAGGCGCAGTCCTGCTGGTGGACGCCGCCCAAGGCATCGAAGCCCAGACCCTGGCCAACCTCTACCTGGCCATGGAGAACGATCTCACCATCATTCCGGTGCTGAACAAGATTGACCTCCCGGCGGCCCAGCCCGAAAAGTACGCCGAAGAACTGGCGAACCTGATCGGCGGCGACCCCGAAGAGGTCCTGAAAGTCTCCGGCAAGACCGGCGTCGGCGTCGAAGCCCTGCTGGACCGCATCGTCCGTGACATTCCCAACCCGGTTGGCAATGCGGATGCGCCCGCCCGGGCCATGATCTTCGACTCCGTCTACGACACTTACCGTGGCGTTGTCACCTACGTCCGCGTCGTCGACGGGCACCTCAGCCCGCGCGAGCGGATCCAGATGATGTCCACCAAGGCCAGCCACGAACTCCTCGAAATCGGCGTCAGCTCCCCGGAACCGGTGCCGTCAAAGGGCCTGGGCGTCGGCGAGGTGGGGTACCTGATCACCGGCGTGAAGGACGTGCGCCAGTCCAAGGTGGGCGACACCGTCACCAACCTGGCCAAGCCGGCCACCGAATCCCTGGGCGGCTACCAGGACCCCAAGCCGATGGTGTTCTCCGGGCTTTACCCGCTGGACGGCACCGACTACCCGAACCTGCGCGAAGCACTGGACAAGCTCAAACTCAACGATGCCGCCCTGGTGTACGAGCCCGAGACCTCTGCCGCCCTGGGCTTCGGCTTCCGCGTCGGCTTCCTCGGCCTGCTGCACCTGGAAATCGTGCGCGAACGCCTGGAACGCGAATTCAATCTGGACCTCATCTCCACCGCACCGAACGTGGTCTACGAGGTCACCTTGGAAGACAAGTCGGTCGCTACGGTCACCAACCCGTCCGAATTCCCCTCGGGCAAGATCAACGAGGTCCGTGAACCGATGGTCGCGGCCACGATCCTGGCCCCGAACGAATTCGTCGGCGCCATCATGGAGCTGTGCCAGGGCCGCCGCGGCCAGATGCGCGGCATGGACTACCTCTCCGAGGACCGCGTCGAGATGCGCTACTGGATCCCGCTCGCCGAGATCGTGTTCGACTTCTTCGACCAGCTCAAGTCCAAGACCCGCGGCTACGCCTCGCTGGACTGGAAGGCCGACGGCGAACAGGTGGCCGACCTCGTCAAGGTGGATATCCTGCTCCAGGGTGAACAGGTGGACGCGTTCAGTGCCATCACCCACCGGGACAAGGCCTACGCCTACGGCGTGATGATGACCTCCAAGCTGCGCGAGCTGATCCCGAGGCAGCAGTTTGAGGTGCCGATCCAGGCGGCCATCGGGTCCCGGATCATCGCCCGCGAGAACATCCGCGCCATCCGCAAGGACGTTCTTGCCAAGTGTTACGGCGGTGACATTACCCGTAAGCGCAAGCTGCTCGAAAAGCAGAAGGAAGGCAAGAAGCGCATGAAGATGGTGGGCCGCGTGGAGGTTCCCCAGGAAGCCTTCATCGCGGCCCTCACCACCGACGAGTCCAAGGACAAGGCCAAGAAGTAGTGCCAAGCGCCCTCCCTCTTGGCGATCCGGCACCTGCGGACGGACTGCTTCCCCCGCAGGTGCTGGACGGCGTCGAGCACCGGACATTCGGCCTGTACGTCCACATCCCGTTCTGTGCCGTGCGCTGCGGCTACTGCGACTTCAACACCTACACGGCCAAGGAACTGGGGGGCGGGGCCTCCCAGGACGCCTACGCCGGCACGGCCGTGGCCGAAGTCGACTTCGCGGCCCGCGCGATGGAGGCCTCCGGGCTGCCGGCCCGCAAAATCAGTACCGTTTTCTTTGGCGGCGGCACCCCCACCCTGCTCCCGGCCGAAGACCTCGCACGGATCCTCGCGGCCGCCGTCGGGCACTGGGGACTGGAGTCCGGCGCGGAGGTCACCACGGAAGCGAACCCGGACTCTGTCACGCCTGAGTCACTCAAACTCCTTGCAGACGCAGGATTCACGCGCGTCTCCTTCGGCATGCAGTCCGCCGTGCCGCACGTGCTGAAGGTCCTGGACCGCACGCACAGCCCGGAACGGGTACCGCAGGCGGTGCAGTGGGCCCGCGACGCCGGCCTCGACGTCAGCCTGGACCTGATCTACGGCACGCCTGGTGAGTCCATGAACGACTGGCGCACCTCCCTGGAGACGGCCCTGTCCTACGCGCCGGACCACATCAGCGCCTACGCGCTGATCGTCGAGGAAGGCACCAAGCTCGCCGCGCAGATGCGCCGCGGTGAAGTCCCCGGAATCGACGACGACGACCACGCCGCCAAGTACGAACTCGCCGATGAGCTCATTTCCGCCGCCGGACTGTCCTGGTACGAGGTCAGCAACTGGTCCAGGACGCCCGGGCACGCCTGCCGCCACAACCTGGCCTACTGGCGCGGGGACGACTGGTGGGGCGTCGGACCCGGTTCGCATTCACACATGGGCGGGGTCCGCTGGTGGAACGTCAAGCACCCCACCGCGTACGCCAACCGGCTTGCCGCGGGCGAGTCCCCGGCGGCCGGGCGCGAGACCCTCGACGCCGGTACCCGCGAAGTGGAGCGCATCATGCTTGAGGCCCGGTTGGGGAGCGGGCTGGAGGTGGATGCGCTCGACGCGGTGGGCCGGCACGCTGTCGCCGGTTTGATCGCCGACGGCCTCGTGGAGCCCGCGCCCGCGTTCAAGGGCAGGCTGGTCCTGACCCTGAAAGGCCGCCTCCTGGCCGATGCCGTGGTGCGCCGGCTGCTGCCGGAATAGGGGCAGGCGGCCACCTGTTCAGCCGATTCCGGCGGGAATATCATGTGCGTGGACGCCCGGCGATCCGCCCCGGCTGGCCGGCTCCGCCCGCTGTGTGAAGACCAATGCTGGGAGGGATCATGTCTTCGGTTTCAGCGCAGTCCCCGTTCGGCGTTCCCTGGCGGAGCGCACTTCTTTTCCTCGCCGTGGTGGCCGGTTTCCTGTTGCTGTCGCTGACGACGTTCGACCCGAAAGTCGGACCCGCAGCCTGGGTCATCAGGATCGCCGGCACGGTGGTCTGGGTGGCGTTCGCGGCCTATCTGGGGTACCGGGACATCGTCCAGAAACAGGGCAACGGGCCGCAGGACATCGACCATGTTCCGTTTGACCGGTGGTCGTGGATCCACACAACGGCCGGTGCCATGCTGGGCTTCTGGTCGGTGCCGCTGATGCTGGTCGTGGCCATCACCATCGGCTGGGAATTCTTTGAGAAGTACGTGCCGGGATTCGGTGAGAAGGAGACCCTGGCGAACCGTGCGGTCGATGTGGTCGGCGCCTGGGTGGGCTGGGTGCTGCTCGCGCTGCTCATCGCCGTCCTGGAGGGCGACTCGGTTCCGTTTGTGTTGCCGTCCGCGGACGCCTGGATCCGGAACCTCTAGGCCTGGCCGCTTACTTGATCCAGCGCAGGTTGAAGCGGTAGCGGTGCGGCTGGCCGTGGTTGACCCGGATGCCCGCGGACACGGCGAAGCACGTCAGCGCCACCCAGATTGCGGTGGCGAGGACCGCGAACAGGTTGCCGACCGCGGGCAGGATCACCAGGATGTTGGCGAGCACCGCAGCGATGGTGGGCGGCAGGGTGAAGTTGAGGGCCTCTTTGGACTCTTGGGCGGTGAACGGGCCGCGGTCCCGGAAAATCAGGTAGATCAGCAGGGCCGGGACGCAGCCGAGGATTCCGCCGAAGTGTGCCAGGGTGGCCCACTGCCGGTCTTCGCCCGCGGTCAGGGGCAGAGCGTTGGCAGGGACGCCGTGGTACTGGGGCTGGCCCTGCGGAGCATCCATCCCGTCGGGAGCGTTCTCTGCCACTGTGTCTTCCTTAAGGGGCTCGGTTCCGGTGTTGCTGTCCCAGAATACTGGGTCGAAGGTGCTGCGGGGACCAGTTCCGCGGCATGGCGCGGCCGGGGTTGCGGCGCGGCGGTGTGCAGGGATCGGCGTCAGGGAGCCGTCAGGAAGTCGATGACTTCCTCCACCCGGCCCAGCAGCGAGGCCTCGAGGTCCGAGTAGCTGCGCACCGCACCGAGGAGTTTCTGCCAGCCCAGGCCCACGTCCTCGGCAGTGGCATGGGGCCAGCCGAAGGCTTTCAGGATGCCGGTTTTCCAATCGGTCCCGCGCGGGATCTCCGGCCAGGCCTCGATACCCAGGGTCTTCGGCCTGATCGCCTGCCACACGTCCACATAGGGGTGGCCCACGATGAGGACGTTCCCCGCGGCCCCCGGCACTGTCATGGCCTCGGCCGCGATCCGGGATTCCTTGGAGTCCCGGACCAGGTGGTCCACCAGGATGCCCAGCCTGCGGGAGGGGCCGGGGGAGAAGTCCTTGATGGCGGCCTTCAGGTCGTCCACTCCGTGTAAGGGCTCGACGACGATGCCCTCCACCCGGAGGTCGTCACCCCAGACCTTTTCGACCAGCTCGGCGTCGTGCTTGCCTTCCACCCAGATGCGGCTGGCCTTGGCCACCTGGGCGCGCTGGCCGGACACCCTGACGGACCCGGACGCGGTGCGCCCGGCGGGAGCGCCGCCGGCAGCCGCGCGGGGAGCCGGCGGGAGGAGCTTGACTGGCTGCCCGTCCAGCAGGAAACCGAAGCCGAGCCGGAAGGACTTGGTCCTGCCGTGCCGGTCTTCCAGCGCCACGATGTGCATGCCGCCGGACTTTTCAATGCGGACCACCGCCCCCACCCAGCCGGACTGGACGTCCTCCAGGACCATTCCCCGCTCGGCCGGAACCTCGGGAAGCGCCCTTTTGCCGGGAGCGGAAAGCGCCCCGGGACCCCAGTTCTCGTAGGACACAGTGCCACACCATTTCGCTGTCAGAGATCATCCGGCGGCCTGGAGCCGCCGGAGCCCGCACGGAGCGTGTTCGCCGCGGGCGGTACCAATGCTAACAACGGCCCGGCGCATACTAGACTTGTTAGCACTTGGGCATGTTGAGTGCTAAGAATTGCGGATCCGCCTGGGCGGCGGACACGGAACAGCCGCGAAGGAAACCATGGGCAGGACGTCCGAGGGGAGGCAGGCATGAGCGAGCCACGCAAGCTGGAAGTGCTGCGTGCCATCGTCGAGGACTACGTGCACTCGCGCGAACCCGTCGGCTCCAAGGCCTTGGTGGAACGGCACCATCTGGGCGTTTCCAGCGCCACCATCCGCAATGACATGGCGCTCCTCGAAGAGGAAGGCCTCATTGCCGCGCCGCACACCAGCGCCGGGCGCATCCCCACGGACAAGGGCTACCGGCTTTTCGTGGACCGCATCTCGGCGGTGAAGCCGCTGTCCGCTGCCGAACGCCGGGCGATCCATTCTCTCCTGGAGGGATCCGACGACGTCGAGGACATCCTGGAGCGCACCGTGCGGCTGCTCTCGCAACTGACCAACCAGGTCGCCGTCGTCCAGTACCCGCATTCCAACAGGGCCAAGCTGCGGCACATCGAGTTTGTGCTCCTGGCTCCGCGGCAGGTCCTTGTGGTGCTGATCGCGGACAGCGGAAAGGTCGAACAGCGGGTCGTCGACGCCGGCACGGACGTCAGCGATGAAGACCTCACCCTGTTGCGCGGACGGTTCCTGTCCGGCATTTCCGGTGCGCCGCTGGCGCATCTGCCGCAGTTGCTCGCTCCCGTGGTTGCGCTGTGCCCGCCGTCGTTGCAGGGCACGGCCGCCGTGCTCGCCCGCGGCCTGGACAAGCTCGCGGAAAGCACCCGGGACGAGCGGATGATGATGGCCGGCACCGCCAACCTTGCCCGGTCCAACGTGGACTTCGCGCTGAGCATCGGCCCGGTCCTGGAGGCACTCGAAGAACAGGTGGTCATGCTCCGCCTGCTCTCCGAAATGGCCGAAGACCCGCGCGGCGTGACCGTCAGCATCGGCCGGGAAAACCCCTACGACGGCCTGTCCGAGGCCTCCGTGGTCGCCACGGGTTACGGGCCGGGCGCCGCGGCGAAGATCGGCATCCTCGGGCCCACCCGCATGGATTATCCCAGCAGCATGGCCGCCGTCCGCGCGGTGGCCCGTTACCTTTCGCGGATCCTCGGCAACTGAGCCGTCCCGGATCCACCGCAACAAGAACAGCAGGACAAGAAGGAAGAGATACCGACTTTGAGCAGCCACTACGACGTCCTGGGCGTCTCCCCGGAAGCTACCGGCGAGGAGATCAAGAAGGCGTACCGCAAGCTCGCCCGAAAGCTGCACCCCGACGTCAACCCGGGGGAGGACGTCGCGGAGCAGTTCAAAGCCGTGACCCACGCCTACGAGGTCCTCTCCGACCCGCAGAAGCGCCGCGTCTATGACGCCACCGGCAACGAGAACGGCACGGACAACGGCTTCGGCGGCGGCTACGCCGGCCAGGGCTTCGCCTTCCAGGACATCTTCGACACGTTCTTCGGCGGCGGCGGCGGAATGCAGGGACCTGCGTCGCGGACCCGCCGCGGCCAGGACGCCCTCATCAGCGTCCGCGTGGACCTCAGGGACGCTGTCTTCGGCGTGAACAAGAAGCTCGAGGTGGATACCGCCGTCGTCTGCCCCAGCTGTGACGGCTCCTGCTGCCGGCCGGGCACCCACCCGGAACGCTGCGACATCTGCGGCGGCAGCGGCCAGGTCCAGCGCGCGGTGCGCTCCATCCTCGGCCAGGTCATGACGGCGGCCCCCTGCGGGTCCTGCGAAGGTTTCGGCACGGTCATCAAGGACCCCTGCAACGAGTGCAACGGCCAGGGCCGCATCCGCAGCCGCCGTTCGCTGACCATCAAGGTGCCGGCCGGCGTCGGCACGGGCACCCGCATCCAGCTGTCCGGCCAGGGCGAAGCCGGTCCCGCCGGCGGCCCGTCCGGTGACCTGTACGTCGAGATCCGCGTCAACGCCGATCCCACTTTCACCCGCGAAGGCGACGACCTGCACGCCACCTTGAGCGTGCCCATGACGGCGGCCGCGCTTGGCACCGAACTCACCTTCGAGACCTTCGACGGTCCGCAGGAAGTGGACGTGAAGTCCGGCACCCAGTCCGGCGAGGTCATCACCCTCCGCGGGCTCGGCGTCACCCACCTGCGCGGCTACGGCCGCGGCGACCTGAAGGTGCACCTGCACGTTGAGACGCCGGGCAAGCTCGACGCCGCCCAGGAAGATTTGCTGCGCCAGCTCGCCAAGTTGCGCGGCGAACAGTTCACCGAAGGCAAGCTCGTTGCCAGCGGCGGCATGTTCGCCAAGCTGCGGGACAAGTTCGGCAACCTGTAGCCCCGGGTAGCCTTTAGTCATGAGCAACCCCGTCTTCTTCGCTCCGGCCGGAGCCCTTGACGGGCTGGCGCCCGGCGACACCTTCGTCCTTGACGGGGCCGAAGCCCGGCACGCTGTCACCGTCAAGCGGCTCGAGGCCGGAGAGGCTGTGGACATCGCCGACGGCGCGGGCCTCCGCCTTGTGGGCACCGTGCGCGAGGCGGGCCAGGGAACGCTGACGGTCGAGGCGGTGGAACTCCGCGAGGAACCCCGCCCCGCCGTCCGGCTGGTGCTCGTGCAGGCCCTCGCCAAAGGCGACCGGGACGAACTCGCCATCGAAACGGCCACGGAACTTGGCGTCGACGCCGTCATCCCGTGGCAGTCGGAGCGGTCGATCGTGCGCTGGAAGGGCGAGCGGGCGGCCAAGGCGCACGCCAAGTGGCAGTCGGTCGTGGCTGCCGCTGCGAAGCAGGCCCGCCGGGCCTGGATCCCCGAGGTGCGTCCCGTCGTCGACGGCGCCGGGCTGGCCAAGGCGGTTGCGGCAGCCGATCTCGCGGTCATCCTGCACGAGGACGCCAAGCGTCCGCTGCGTGCGGCCCTTGCGGACTGGCTCGGGGCACTGCCCGACGGCGGCACGGACGGCCCGCGCGAGGTCCTGCTCCTGGTGGGACCGGAAGGGGGCATCACCCCACGTGAGGTCACGCGGCTGGCCGATGAGGGGGCCGTGACCGCCCTGCTTGGCAACCACGTGCTGCGCTCCTCGACCGCTGGCCCGGCGGCGATCGTGCTGGCCAGCGACATCCTGGGCCGCTGGTAGCGGAGGTCCGGGAAAGTCAGCCGACGTTGAAGGACCGGGTGTCCGAGGACCCCGCTTCGCCCGCCTGCTCCGGAAGGGAAACCCTCAGCTCGTAGCGGCCGGCGCCGAGGTTGACTGTGAACGTGAATGTTCCGCCCTGTCCCGGTACCGAGGATGCGGTGGTTTCCCCGTCAACGTAGAGGGCTTTTTCGCCGTTGGCCGCTTCACGGAACAATTGCCACTTCAGCTTGGCTCCCTCAAGGGTGGCACGGCCGTTGAACTTCACGCGGCCGCCGGCCAGGGTGAGGTCTTCCTGCGGGTCAATGATCCACACCGGCGCCACCATGGAGGCGTCGCGGACCATGGGTTCGCCCAGCTTGACCTGGCCGAAGGCCATGAAGTCCTTGTGGCCGTCCACCAGGATGACCACCTGGATCTGCTGCCCGGAGTCGATCAGGCCGGAGCTCGCCGCGGCCGCGGTGGCGGTGTACACCAGTTGCTGCACGGCGAGTTGTGCCATCCCGCTGTCGAGGTTTGAATTGAAGGCGTCACGGGAAACGTCCACCGTGACGACGTTCTTGCCTGAAATCGACGTCGCCAGGGCGCTCGGCTCCTGCCACGGGGTGAAGAAATCGTGGTCCAGCGGCTTCGCGGTCATCATGGTGCGCAGCGCCGTGGTGATGGGGTTTTCGGTGCCGGCGTTGTCCCGGAATTCCCGGTGCAGGGCCACGCCGTCCCCGTTGCGGCCGATCCAGTAGACAGGCACCTTGCTCGAGGCCTGCGTGGTTTCCAGCGGAGCGTTGCTGGACGGGGTGTTCTGCACCTGCTGTTGCCGGACCGGTTCCGGTGCCCCCGCGGACTCCACCGTTCCGCCATCGGCGATGCAGCCGTTCAGCAGGAGCGCAGCGGCCAGCGCGGAAGCGAACAGGACGGAATGGTTCCGCCTGCCCTCCCTACGGATGCCTGCTGCTGTTCTGATGCCGGATTCCTGCCCGTGCTCTCCTGCCGCGGCGGGCAGGAACGGATTGCTGCCCGCGGAAACGGGCAGGCGGACGGTTTGTCCTAACCCAGCTTGGCACAGGGCGGCGTGCCGGGGAGCCGCTTCCGGAGCGCCTGGCGGAACTGAAACGCTATTGATACGCGGCCGATGCCGAGTTGATACCAAAGTGTCCCGGCATCCCGGAGCCGGGCCGGCCGGCCACCACCGGGGCGCGGGCCCGCTGGCGTAGGATTGGTTTCATTCCGGGACGCCGTCCTGCCCGCGGGCAACGGACCTGGAAGTTCAGGGCACACACCATCCACAGCGGAGGAGCACAGGCCACACGGCCAACACCATGACTGATTTGAACGGGCGGCCACGGGCTGGCAGCGCCGAAACGGCTCAGGCCGAATTTCCGCATTCAGTTCCGGGCGTCAGGACGGAGGTGGTCGTCTTCGATAACGCGGATCAGATGGTGCAATCGCTGGGCAGCCACGATGAGGCGCTGCGGTACATCGAAGAACAGTTTCCCGGCATTGACTTCCACGTCCGCGGCAACGAGCTCTCCTTCAGCGGCCCGCCGGCGGATGTTCCCCGCATCATGCGCCTCCTCGAAGAAGTCCGGGCCCTGGTGGCCAAGGGCACGGTGATCACCCCGGAGGCGCTGAAACAGCTTGTTTCGCTGCTGCGCAGCCAATCGGCGCAGAGCCCGGTGGATGTGCTCACCCACAACATCCTTTCCAGCCGCGGCCGCACCATCCGGCCCAAAACGCTGAACCAGAAGAACTACGTCGACGCCATTGACGACAACACCGTCATCTTCGGCATCGGCCCCGCCGGCACCGGCAAGACCTACCTGGCCATGGCGAAGGCCGTGCAGGCGCTGCAGATGAAGGAAGTCACCCGCATCATCCTCACCCGCCCCGCGGTGGAGGCAGGCGAGCGGCTCGGCTTCCTGCCCGGAACGCTGAACGACAAGATCGACCCTTACCTGCGTCCGCTCTACGACGCCCTGCACGACATGATCGATCCCGAGTCGATTCCGCGCCTCATGGCGGCCGGCACCATCGAAGTCGCTCCGCTGGCCTACATGCGCGGCCG
Source organism: Arthrobacter cupressi (assembly GCF_900099975.1). Classification (GTDB taxonomy): domain Bacteria; phylum Actinomycetota; class Actinomycetes; order Actinomycetales; family Micrococcaceae; genus Arthrobacter; species Arthrobacter cupressi. The sequence continues at coordinate 77,094 of NZ_FNEI01000017.1, read as the reverse complement.
GACCCTCAATGACGCGTTCATCATCCTCGACGAGGCCCAGAACACCACCCCGGAACAAATGAAGATGTTCCTGACCCGGCTCGGCTTCGGATCGAAGATGGTGGTCACCGGCGACGTCACCCAGGTGGACCTGCCCTTCGGCGCGAGCTCCGGCCTGCGCGTTGTCCAGGAAATCCTGGACGGCATTGAGGACGTGAACTTCACCGTGCTCGACGCGGGCGACGTCGTCCGACACCGCCTCGTGGCGGACATCGTCTCCGCGTACAGCATCTGGGACGACAAGCACCGCCAGCCGGCGCGGACAGCAGACAGCCAAAGGAAGCGGGGAAACCAGCAATGAGCATCGAGGTCAACAACGAATCCGGCGTGCAGGTAGACGAAGCCCAGCTGGTCACCCTGTCGCGGTTCATCTTCGAACGGTTGTACATCCATCCGCAGGCGGAGCTGTCCATCCTGCTGGTGGATGAGCCCACCATGGAGAAACTGCACATCGAACTCATGGATGAGCCGGGCGCCACCGACGTCCTCTCGGTGCCCATGGACGAACTCACGCCGGGCACCCCGGACAAGCCCACCCCGCAAGGCATACTGGGCGACATCGCGATCTGCCCGCAGGTGGCCGAGGTCCAGGCCCGCAATGCCGGGCACACCACCCAGGAGGAGATGCTCCTGCTGACCACCCACGGCATCCTGCACCTGCTGGGCTACGACCACGCCGAACCCGAAGAGAAGGAAGAGATGTTCTCGCTCCAGCGTGAGCTGCTCTCTGCCTTCCTCGGCAAGGACGCCCCCTTGGAGACCATGCAGTGACCTCGCTCATCCTGGTCGGGATGGCACTCGTCTTCCTCAGCTTCGTCGCCCTGCTGACGGCCGCGGAAGCCGCGTTCAATTTCCTTCCCCGGCATGAGGCGGAACTCGCCGCCAGCAGCGGCAAGGGCACCGCCCTCCGGCACATCCTCGCCAAGCCGGTCGCCCACATGCGGGCATTGCGGTTCTGGCGTGTCTGGTTCGAAATGGCCGCCGCGGTGGCGGTCGCCGTCGTCCTGCACAGCCTGCTGGACAACGTCTGGCTCGCCGGCCTCGCAGCCACCGGAATCATGGCCGTCATCGGCTTCGTCCTGGTAGGCGTCTCGCCCCGGCAGCTCGGACGGGCGCACTCCGGCGGCGTTGCCCGGTTCACGGCACCCCTGATCCGCTTCCTCTGCTGGATCCTCGGGCCGGTCCCCGGCTGGCTTGTCTCGATCGGCAGCGCCGTCGCGCCCGGAGCTCCGGTCGGCGACGAGTTCTTCTTCAGCGAGGAAGAGTTCCGCGAACTCGTCGATCGTGCCACGGAATCGGACGTCATCGAGGACGACGAAGCCGAGCTCATCCAGTCGGTCTTCGATCTCGGCGACACCCTGGTGCGCGCCGTGATGGTGCCGCGCACCGACATCGTCAGCATCGAATCCGGCTCCGGCCTGGAAGACGCCATGGCGCTCTTCCTCCGCTCCGGCTACTCGCGGATCCCCGTGATCGCCGGGGATGCGGACCAGATCCGCGGCATCCTCTACCTCAAGGACGTGGCAGCCGCCATGCACCGCCCCGACTTCCAGGCGGACGCCCACGACGTCGATTCCCTCGCCCGCGAGGCGCGTTTCGTCCCCGAGTCCAAGCCGGTGGATGAACTGCTTAAGGAACTGCAGCAGGAGTCCACCCACGTGGCGGTCGTGATCGACGAGTATGGCGGCACCGCCGGGCTTGTCACCCTCGAAGACCTGATCGAGGAGATCGTGGGGGAGATCGTCGACGAATACGACGCCGGCGTCGAGGACGCCACCGAACTCGGCGGCGGCAGCTACCGGGTCAGCTCCAGGATGAGCATCGACGACCTCGGGGAACTGTTCGACATCGACCTCGACGACGACGAAGTGGACACCGTGGGCGGGCTGCTCGCCAAGGCCCTCGGCAGGGTCCCGATCGTCGGCAGCACCGTGGAAGTAGCAGGGATCTCCCTGCGGGCAGATAGGCTGGAAGGCCGGCGCAACCGGGTCAGCCACATCATTGCGGCCGCGGTGCCGAAGGAAGACACTGACCTTGACGGGCTTCTCGCCGAGGCCGACACAAAGCAACAGGGAGTACCACGTGAGCAAGCACAGTAAGACCTTTGACAGCACCCAGGACTTCGGCGGCTTCCACGCAGGTTTCTCGGTCCTCGTGGGCCGGCCGAACGCCGGCAAGTCCACCCTGACCAACGCCCTCGTGGGCCAGAAGGTGGCCATCACCTCGGCGAAGCCGCAGACCACCCGCCACACCATCCGCGGTATCGTCCACCGCGACGACGCGCAGCTGATCCTCGTGGACACCCCCGGCCTGCACCGGCCGCGCACGCTCCTGGGCAAGCGCCTCAACGAACTCGTCGCGGACACCCTGGCGGAAGTGGACGCGATCGGTTTCTGCATCCCGGCCAACGAGAAGATTGGCCCCGGCGACAAGTTCATCGCGGCCCAGCTCGCCGGCGTCGGGCGCAAGCCGGTCATCGCCGTCGTGACGAAAACCGACCTCGTGGACAAGCAGGCCCTCACCGAACAGCTGCTCGCGGTGGCCGCCCTCGGCAAGGAAGCACTGGGCGGTGAAGGATGGGCGGACATCGTGCCGGTGTCGGCCGCCGACGGCTTCCAGGTCAACACCGTGGCCGACGTCCTCATCAGCCACATGCCGGCCTCCCCGCCGCTGTACCCCGACGGCGAACTCACCGATGAACCCGAAGCCGTCATGGTCGCGGAGCTGATCCGCGAAGCAGCCCTCGAAGGGGTGCGTGACGAACTTCCGCACTCGCTCGCCGTCGTGGTCGAAGAAATCGTCCCGCGCGAGGGCCGCACCGAAGACAACCCGCTCCTGGACGTCCGGGTGAACCTGTACGTGGAGCGTCCGTCGCAGAAAGCCATCATCATCGGCAAGGGCGGAAGCCGCCTGCGGGAGGTGGGAACCAACGCCCGCAAGGGGATCGAAGCCCTGCTCGGCACCCGGATTTACCTCGATTTGCATGTCAAAGTGGCCAAAGACTGGCAGCGGGACCCCAAGCAGTTGGTGAAGCTGGGCTTCTAGCCGCTGGGGAAGTTCACAGATTCGGGCCCTAGAATGGCCGGAATCCCATGTTCCGAGGAAAGGTTGACCGAGTAGTGCGACGTCGTGATGCGCGCGTGCAGGATGGCAGCGGGACCGGCAAGGCTGCGGCTGCACGCCACGCAGACGCGCCCGGCACCACCCCCCGCCATATGCGGATCCGCAGGCAGCCGCTCTGGCTGAAGATCAGTGCTGCGGCGGTGAGCGTCCTTCTCCTGGCGGGTGTGGCCTTCGCGGCGTACTGGTTCATCCGCCTGCAGATGAACATCACCAAGGCCCCGCTCAACGCCGGAGCGCAGAAGACCGAAGGCGACACCAATGACGCCAAGGACCGCCTGCAGATCCTGATCCTTGGCTCGGACACCCGGGACGGCAAGAACTCCAAGTACGGCACCGCGGATGACTCCACAGGCTACGGCCACTCGGACGTCATGATGCTGATGGACATCTCGGCGGACAACCGGCACGTCAGCGTCATCAGTTTTCCCCGTGACCTTCTGGTGGACGTTCCGGAATGCACTGACCAGTCCACCCACAAGACCTACCCGTCGCGTTCCGGGGAAATGATCAACGCGGCCATGGCCGAGGCCGGCATCGGCTGCGCCGTGGACACGGTGAACAAGCTGACGGGCCTGGAGATCGACCACTTCATGATGGCCGACTTCAACGCGGTCAAGGAACTGTCCAATACGGTGGGCGGCGTTTCCGTGTGCATCAGCGACGCCGTCTTCGACCCGGATTCCGGCCTGCGCCTGCCCAAGGGAACTTCCCAGGTCAAGGGTGAACAGGCGCTGTCCTTCCTGCGCACCCGCCATGCATTCGGCGACGGCAGCGACCTCGGCCGCATCCAGGCCCAGCAGGGCTTCCTCTCGTCGCTCGCACGCAAGGTCAAGGACGACGGCACCCTCGGAAACCCCCAGAAGCTGCTGACGATCGCCGATGTCATCACCCAGAACCTCACCGTCGATGAGGGTCTGGCGAACGTGCAGTCCCTCCTGACCATCTCCTCGCGGCTGAAGGACATCGACCTGTCGAAGGTGGCGTTCGTGGCGGTGCCCAACCGGCCCGCCGCCGTCGACCCCAACCGCCTCGAACTGATGCAGCCCCAGGCCTCGCAGTTGTTTGCCGCCATGCGCGCGAACCTCGACCTGACCACACCGGGCGCCAGCTCAACGCCCACCGCATCAGCCTCTCCGTCGGCGACCCCGACGGCGGCCGGCAGCACTCCGGTGACCAAGAGCCCGGCAGCCCCGCCGTACGACAAGGCGGTGCAGCCGGTAACGGTCGCCGACGGCTCCGGCGTCCCGGAGCATGCCCAGGAACTGGTGACGGCACTCGTCAAGGGCGGCTTCACGCAAGGTTCGCAATTCGCCGCCGACCCGGTTGCGAAGACCACGGTCTACTACGCCGCCGGGTTCGAGGATGTGGCGGCAGACGTCGCCAAGCTCTTCGGCATCCCGGCCGCGCAGACGGAGGCCTCCACGGCAGTGAACGGAGTGCAGATCTACCTCGGTTCGGACTTCACCTCGGGCCTGAAGTACGGCACGGCTTCGGTGCCGGCCGACGTCGTGAACCAGACGGCCGGCGACGTCAAATGCCAGACGGCGAACCCGGCGCTCGTGGTTCCCTGACCACAGCACCAGGCAGCAAGAGCGCGCCCCATGACGAAGGGCCGGACCACAGTGGTCCGGCCCTTCGACGTTGCGTCGGCTACCAGATGCTAACCCGCTCCTCCGGGTCCAGCCACATCCCGTCGCCTTCCTCCAGTCCGAAGGCCTCATGGAACTCCGTGAGGTTGCTGGCGATGGCGTTGGTGCGGAACTCATTGGGGGAGTGGGGGTCGGTGGCCACGCGGCGGATGGCCTCCTCCGGCCGGATCACCTGGCGCCAGCCGGCGGCCCAGGACATGAAGAAGCGCTGCCGTCCCGTGAGCCCGTCGAGCACAGGAGCTTCCGTTCCGTCCAGGCTGAGCAGATAGGCCTTGTACGCGATGCCCAGGCCGCCGAGGTCGCCGATGTTCTCGCCGAGCGTGAGCTTGCCGTTCACGTTGTGGCCGGGCGCCTCCTGCGGGGCGAGGGCGTCGAACTGTGCCACGAGCCTGGCGGTCAGTTTCTCGAAGGCTTCGCGGTCTTCGCCGGTCCACCAGTTCCGCAGGGCCCCGCTGCCGTCGAACTGCGAGCCCTGGTCATCGAAGCCGTGGCCGATTTCGTGGCCGATGACGGCGCCGATCCCGCCGTAGTTCACCGCGTCGTCGGCCTCGGCCGTGAAGAAGGGCGGCTGCAGGATCGCGGCCGGGAACACGATCTCATTGAGGAGCGGGTGGTAGTAGGCGTTCACGGTCTGGGGTGTCATGAGCCACTTGTCCAGGTCCACTGGCTTGCCCACCTCGTCAAGGTGGCGGTCGACGTCGGCGTTGTGGGCCCGCTCGACGTTCCCCAGCAGATCCCCGGGGTCGACCTCGACGGCGGAGTAGTCGATCCACTTGTCGGGGAATCCGATCTTCGGTCGGAACGCGTCCAGCTTCTTCAGGGCCTCGGCCTTGGTTTCCTCACCCATCCAGGCCAGGCCGGTGATGCTCTGCCGGTAGGCCTCGGTGAGGCGGGCCACCAGCGTCTGCATCCGTGCCTTGTGTTCCTCCGGGAAGTGCCGCTCCACGTAGATCTGTCCCACGGCCTCGCCCAAGGCGGCCTCGACGACGGCGACGCCGCGCTTCCAGCGTTCCTTGTTCTGCGGGGTGCCACTCAAGGTGGTGCCGTAGAAGGCGAAGTTGGCGTCCACGAACGCCGGCGAGAGGTAGGGGGCCGCGGCGTTGATGACGCGCAGGGCCAGCCACTCCCGCCACACGTCGAGCGGCTCGGAGCCCAGCAGCCCGGCGGCGCCTTCGAAGAAATCCGGGGTGCTCAGGACCAGTTCGGCATACTTGCTGCCTTCGATGGCTGCGGCGTCGAACCAGGAAGCGAACAACGGGAAGAGCCCGGCGGCCTCGTCGATCGTTTTCAGGTTGTAGGTCTTCTGGGGGTCACGCAGGGTCACCTTGTCCCAGTGATGCGAGGCGAGCGCCTTCTCCAGTGCCACGACGCGCCCGGCCGCTCCGCCGGCGTCGGGAATCCCGGCCAGCCCGAACACCGTGGCGACATACCCGGTGTAGGCCTCCACGATCGGTTCGAACTTTTCCTCGCGGTAGTAGGACTCGTCCGGCAGTCCGAGCCCGCCCTGCCCCACGTAGAGGAGCACACGGTCCGGGTTGCCGGCGTCCGGGGCCGGGTAGATGGAGAACAGGCCGGAGACGTCCGCACGGAAAAGCCTGCCGGCAAGTTCCACCAGGGAGGCGGCGTCGGGGACGGCGAAGACCTCCGCCAGTCGGTCACGGATCGGCTCAAAACCTTTGGCTTCCGCGGCGGCCTCATCCATGAAGCTGGTGTAGAGGTCACCGATCTTGCGCTCGATGCCCGTGGCATCGCTGCCCTTGGCCGCCGCCTCCTCGATGATCGCCCGGACGGCCAGTTCCGCGTTGTCCCGCAGGGACGTGAAGGTTCCCTCCAGCGGTCTGTCATCCGGAATGGTCGTTGAGTTCAGCCAGGCCCCGTTGACGTGCCGGTAGAGGTCGTCCTGCGGGCGCACGCTTTGGTCGATGTTGGACAGGGTGATCCCGGACTGTGGCACGAAAGCTCCTTCGATGACGCGCCGCCGGCAGGACACCGTCGCCGCGTCTGCATAGTGGACGTTGCTTCAGGTATTGCACTGTCATCATACGCACCGTGCTACTGTGAAATGGTGCGTGCAGGAATGCTTCTCCTTAGCTGCCGCGGCGGGGCCTCAAAAGCGAACAATCGCTAAGGCCAATCCTCGCTGCGGAGTTTGCTATGCCCGGCCAATCTTTCCATCTAGATCAAAAAGAAAAGGCCCCAAGTCATGCGCAACGCACAAAAGCCCTCCGGTATGCCTATCCACCGCTACCTGCCCTTCCAGGACCAGATCTCGGTTGAATTGCCGGACCGCACCTGGCCGGACAAAGTCATCACCAAGGCGCCCCGTTGGTGCGCGGTGGACCTGCGCGACGGCAACCAGGCGCTGATCGACCCCATGAGCCCGGCCCGCAAGCTGAAGATGTTCCAGCTGTTGGTGAAGATGGGCTACAAGGAAATCGAGGTCGGCTTCCCCTCGGCATCCCAGACCGACTTCGACTTCGTCCGCCAGTTGATCGAAGGCGGCCACATCCCGGACGACGTCACCATCCAGGTGCTGACCCAGGCCCGTGAACACCTGATCGAACGGACCTACGAATCCCTGGTCGGCGCCAAGCAGGCCATCGTCCACCTGTACAACTCCACCTCCGTGCTGCAGCGCCGGGTGGTCTTCAACCAGGACGAGGACGGCATCCTGGACATCGCCCTGCAGGGTGCGCGCCTGTGCAAGAAATATGAGGAAACCCTCACCGACACCCACATCACCTACGAGTACTCACCGGAGTCCTTCACGGGCACCGAACTCGAATACGCGGCCCGGGTCTGCAACGCCATCGCCGACATCTTCGAAGCGTCCGCCGACAAGCAGGTCATCATCAACCTCCCCGCCACCGTGGAAATGGCCACCCCCAATGTTTACGCCGACTCCATCGAGTGGATGAGCCGCAACCTGCACCCGCGCGAGGGCATCATCATCTCGCTGCACCCGCACAACGACCGCGGTACCGGCGTTGCCGCAGCCGAGCTGGGATACCTGGCCGGCGCCGACCGCATCGAAGGCTGCCTCTTCGGCAACGGCGAACGCACCGGCAACGTGGACCTGGTCACCCTGGGCCTGAACATGTTCGTCCAGGGCATCGACCCGATGATCGACTTCTCGGACATCGACGAAATCCGCCGCACCGTGGAGTACTGCAACCAACTGCCCGTCCCCGAGCGCGCACCCTACGGCGGCGACCTGGTCTTCACCGCGTTCTCCGGCTCCCACCAGGACGCCATCAAGAAGGGCTTCGAAGCGCTGGAGAAGGACGCCGCTGCCGCCGGCAAGGCCGTGGACGACTTCACCTGGCAGGTCCCGTACCTGCCGATCGACCCCAAGGACCTGGGCCGCAGCTACGAAGCCGTGATCCGCGTGAACTCGCAGTCCGGCAAGGGCGGCGTGGCATACCTGCTCAAGAGCGAACACAGCCTGGACCTGCCGCGCCGCGCGCAGATCGAATTCTCCGGGGTCATCCAGCACCGCACGGACACCATGGGCGGCGAAGTCAGCGGCGCCCAGCTGTGGGCCATGTTCCAGGACGAGTACCTGCCCTCCAGCGTCGAAGAGGGGCAGTGGGGCCGCTACTCGCTCGGTGCCGGCCGCACGGAAACGGATGAGTCCGGTGAACTGACCCTGCACGCCGCACTCCGGATCGACGGCAAGCAGGTCGAGCGCACCGGCACCGGCAACGGCCCCATCGCCGCACTGCTGAGCATCCTGCGCGAAGACGGCGTCGACGTCCGCGTGCTCGACTACAGCGAGCACGCCCTGTCCGAAGGCGGCAGCGCCAGCGCCGCGGCCTACGTCGAATGCGCCGTCGGCGAGCGCGTCCTGTGGGGCGTGGGCATTGACCCGAACACCAGCACGGCCGCCCTCAAAGCCGTCATCTCCGCCGTCAACCGGGCCATCCGTTCGGTCCGCGCCTAGCAGCGGCCTGCACATGGCAAACAGCCGTGCGGCGGAACAACCTTCCGCCGCACGGCTGCGCCGGACGCCATTGCATCCGGCCTGGTGCGAAGATTAACTGTGGCCAACCCATCCTTTGCAGCCCGTTCCTACCGGGACGATGCCGTGGTGCTGCGCACCCACAAGCTGGGCGAAGCCGACCGCATCATCATTCTCCTGACCAAACACCATGGCCAGGTCCGTGCCGTGGCCAAAGGCGTGCGCCGTACGAGCAGCCGCTTCGGGGCCAGGCTTGAGCCCTTCATGGTCGCGGACCTGCAGCTCGTCTCCGGGCGCACTCTCGACGTCGTCACCCAGGCCGTGGCCAAGGGCGCCTACGGCACGGCCATCGCCTCCGACTACACGTGCTACACGGCGGCGGCGGCCATGGTGGAAACGGCCGAGAAACTCAGCGACGCGGACGCCGATTCCGGCACCGCCCAGTACAACCTCCTCGTGGGTGCCCTGGCGTCGCTGAGCCGTTCGGCCCACCCGCCGGAGCTGATCCTGGATTCCTACCTCCTGCGGGCCCTCGCCACAGGCGGCTGGGCGCCGAGCTTCACCGACTGTGCCCGGTGCGGGACCCCGGGACCGCACAATGCATTCTCCGCGCCCTTGGGCGGCATGGTCTGCAGCGACTGCCGGCCGCCCGGGTCGCCGGCTCCGGCCCCGGAGACGGTAGGGCTACTGGGAGCACTGCTGACCGGCGACTGGACGACGGCCGACGCCTCCGACGGCGTGCACCGGCGCGAGGCGGCGGGCCTGGTGGCCAGTTACCTGCAATGGCATCTTGAACGGTCCTTGAAATCCCTCAAACACGTGGAGCGCAGCTGACAGTGGCATTGGCAAAGAAGAATTCACCCGCCCGCCGGAGCACGCCGGTGACGGCGCCGTACCCGCACCCGTCCGGCGCGGTTCCTCCCGCTATTCCCTCCGCGCTTGTGCCGCAGCACGTGGCCATCGTGATGGACGGCAACGGCCGCTGGGCCAACCAGCGCGGGCTGCCCCGGATCGAAGGCCACAAGGCCGGTGAACCCGCCCTGCTCGACGTCATGGCCGGGGCGATCGAATTGGGGATCAAGTACGTCAGCGTTTATGCCTTTTCCACCGAGAACTGGCGCCGGTCCCCGGAGGAAGTCCGCTTCCTCATGGGATTTAACAAGGATGTGCTGCGGCGCCAGCGCAACCAGCTGGACGACTGGGGGGTGCGGATCCGCTGGGCTGGCCGCCGGCCCCGCCTCTGGGGCTCGGTCATCAAGGAACTCGAAGAAGCCGAGGAATACACCCGGAACAACGACACCTGCACCCTAACCATGTGTGTTAATTACGGCGGCCGTGCCGAAATCGCCGACGCCGTCGCGGCCATCGCCCGGGACGTGGCGGACGGTAGGCTGAAGGCTTCCTCCGTGTCAGAAAAAACCATCCAGAAATACCTGGACGAGCCGGACCTGCCGGACGTGGACCTGTTCCTGCGCAGCTCCGGCGAGCAACGACTCTCCAACTTCCTGCTGTGGCAGTCCGCCTATGCCGAGTTCGTCTTCATGGACACCCTCTGGCCCGACGTCGACCGCCGCACCCTGTGGGACGCCGTCGAGATCTTCGCCAAGCGCGACCGCCGCTACGGCGGCGCCGTGGACGCCGCCGTGCAGGCCTGACGCTGTTTTTAACCCGGCCGTGCTGAAACGTTAGCCCGGGTACGACTCCAGCCAGATCGCGAGGTCCCGGTACGCCTGCTGCCGGACGATCCTGCGCGACAGGAACACGTCGTGCAGGGCTCCCGGGTACCGGAAGACCGCCGTGCGGCGGCCCAGGCCCAGGGCCCTGCGCGCAGTCTCCTCTACGTCGATCACGGCGTCCACCCGCATGAGTTCGGCGGTCCACTCACCCTGGATCCGGGTGCGGCCGGAAAGCATCACCAGCACCGGTGCGTCGATGTCGAGCTTGCGTCCAACGGCGGCATGCCCGGCCAGGACCGCCTTGCTCCACCCGGCACGGATCGGGAAAGACGCACGGGGACGCCACTGGGGATCGAGCGCCCACTCGCCGTGGGCCACGTCGCTGACGCTTTCCCAGTAGGCCGGCATCTCCGGCAGCCGGAAGGCCCGCTTCGGGTCGGTCCGGGCAAAGGGCTCCACCAGGTGCATCGCAATGCTGCGCGTGAGGCTGCTTCCCTGAAGCTCGAGCCAGGGAGAATTCAGGACAAGGGTGGCGAGCCGTCCGGGATGCCGGTCGGCCCATAGGGTGGCGATCAGCCCGCCCAGCGAGTGGGCGATCAGGTGCACGGTGGGCGGCCCTGCGGTGCCGGTGCGCCGGGCAACGTCGGCACCGATCGCCTCGAGCGCTGCTTCCAGGTCTTCGTCGTAGGCGGCGAGGTCCGTAATGTACCCGGGGGTCTGCCATCTGCGCAGGCTGCGCCCGAACTTCCGCAGGTCAATGGCGTAGAAATGGAAACCCGAACCGGCGAGGCTCTCGGCCAGTTCCTTCTGCAGGAAATAGTCCGCCCAGCCGTGCACGTAGAGCACAACGCGCGGCACCTTCTCTTGACGGGGTGTTTCCCGCCGGATCGCATGGCGGGTGAGTTCGGCAAAGGCGTCCCGGAGCCGGCGCGGGCGGGCGGTTTCCGGCGGGGGCACGGTATACCGCACCAGCGTGGCACAGACGGGGCCTTCCTCGTCGGGGGCGAGTTCCAGCTCCATGGCTTCGAAGTTCGCTCCGAGGAAGTCGTCCCGCCAGGCCTCCCTGGCCGTTCCGGCGCTCACGGGCGGCCGCCGTCGCCGTCGGCGCTGGAATCCCGGGTGGGCGGGGGCCCGCCGTCCACGATGAATCCGCGGATCCAGCGCGCCAGCCGCGCGTAGGCGTCATCACGCACCGGGGCGGCCGAGAGGAAGACATCGTGAAGGCCGCCGTCCACCCGTTCCAAGGTGACGCTCCGGCCCAGGGTCATGGCCCGCAATGCCATGAGGTTCACGTCGAGGACGGCGTCCGAATGCCGCATGGATTCCCTCCAGATCATTCCGTTGGCGCTGGCCCCCGAGAGCAGGACCAGGATGGGGACTTCGATGTCCAGGCCGCGGGCCACCCGGGTATGGCCGCCGAGCACGGCGCTCAACCAGCCCGCCCGCAGTGGAAACGCCAGCGGCGGCCGGTATTTTTCGTCCACCGTCCACTCTCCTTCGGCGTTGCTGCTGATGCTTCGGTAGTAGAAGCCGCGTTCAGGCAGCCGGAGCACGGTCAGGGGCCGGAGCCTGGCCATCGGGCTGACCACCACTTGGGCGGCCTTGCGGACCAGGGAGCTGCCGTGCATTTCCAGCCACGGGCTGTTCAGGACGAGGAACTGCACGCTTCCGGGGTTCCTGCTGACCCAGAGCGCCGCCACGAGCCCGCCGGTCGAATGGCCCATCAGGGTCAGCGGCACCGGGTGCCCGAGCCCGCCTTCACCGGAACCCGCTTCGCTGGGACCGCCCTCACCGGAACGGATCATGCCGATGGCGGCGCTGATCTCGGCGTCGTAGTCGTCAAGGTGTGCCACGTAGCCGCCTGTGCTGTCCTCGTGCAGGTTCCGGCCGTGGTTGTGCATGTCGAGGGCGTAGAAGCGGAAACCCTGCTGCGTCCAGAATTCGGCCAGGGCCGCGTTGAAGAAGTAGTCGCTCCACCCGTGCAGGAACAGCACCGCCCCGCGGGACGGCGCCCCAACCTGCCGTGCGGAGCCGGGCACGTGCCGCACCAGCGTCGCGCGCCGCGCCACGCCGTCCCGGCCGCGGGCCTCAAAGCCGCAGCTTTCGAAGTCGGTGCCAAGGATGTCGGTCTGCCACTCCACGGGACCAGCTTAGACAGAAGCAGCCGCTTCGAGGCCGGCAGCCCGCCCGGAAAACAGGCAGCCGCCAAGGAACGTCCCTTCCAGGGCCCGGTAGCCGTGGATGCCACCGCCCCCGAAACCGGCGGCTTCTCCGGCTGCGAAGAGCCCCGGAATCGGAACTCCTGCACCATCCAGCACCCGGGACTGCAGGTCGGTTTGCAGTCCGCCGAGGGTCTTGCGCGTCAGCACGGACAGGCGGACGGCCACCAGGGGGCCGTGCGCGGGGTCTTCGAAACGGTGCGGCGCGGCCACCCGCATCAGCCGGTCGCTGGCGAAGTGCCTGGCCGCCCGCACAGCAGCCAATTGCAGGTCCTTGCCCAGGCCCGTCTCCAGCTGCAGATCCCGCTGCCGGATCAGGGCTTCGAGGCCAGCAGGGTCGATCCGGGAATTCCCGGCGAGGCCATTCATCCGCGATGCGAGTTCCCGCGGCGTGGCCGCCTGCAGGAAGTCGATGCCGTGCTCCAGGAAGGCGCGCAACGGCGTCGGCGCGTTTTTCTGGAGCCTGGCGGCGAGCAGCCGCAGGTCCCGGTTGCTCAGGTCCGGGTTCTGTTCGGAGCCGGACAGTGCAAGCTCCTTCAACGCGACGGTCCTGCTGCAGACGAACCAGGAATAACCGTGCCCTGAGCCGACGATATGCCGGAGAGCGCCCTGCGAATCGAAGCCGGGGTAGAGCGGCGGCGGCAGTTGCGTACCGGTGGCGTCAAGCCATAGCGACGACGGCCCGGGAAGGATACGGATCCCGTGCAGCGGCCACACAGGGGAGTGGTTGTGGATGCCTTCCGGGTAGTGCCACATCCGGTCGCCGTTGATCAGGGCCGCGCCGGATTCCTGCGCCACGGCGAGGAATTCGCCGTCCACCGAGGCGGGGACGCCGCTGAGCAGTTGTTCGGGCGCCGTACCGTGCGGCCACAGCTTCCTGACCATAGGGTGGTTGGCGCCGATTCCGCCGCTAGCCACGATCACGGCACCGGCGGTGGCCTGGAAGTTCCCGACGACGGTCCGGGACGAGGCGGCGCCGCGTGCGGCGGCGGACTCCGCCAGGATCTCGCCGCCCACCCCGGTGACCCGGCCCGCCGCCGTCGTTAGCGTAGCGGCACGATGCCGGAAATGCAGGCGGATCCGACCCGTGGAGACCCCTTCGGCAACCTTGGCCAGGAAAGGTTCGAGCAGGCCCGGGCCCGTACCCCAGACAACATGGAAGCGGGGAACCGAGTTGCCATGGCCGGTGGGGCCGTATCCGCCCCGCTCCGCCCACTGCACCAGCGGGAAGAGTTTCACGCCCAGGGAGCGCAGCCACCGGCGCTTCTCCGCGGCAGCGAAATGGACGTAGGCCTCGGCCCAGCGGCGGGCCCAGGCGTCCTCGGGCCGGTCGAACGCCGCGGAGGAAAGCCAGTCGCCCAGGGCGAGCTCCTCGGAATCCCGCACCCCGAGGCGCCGCTGCTCGGGGCTGTCCACGAGGAACAGGCCGCCGAACGACCAGTGCGCCTGGCCGCCGAGGGACGCTTCGGGCTCCTGGTCGATGACAGCAACCCGCCGTCCGGCGGCGTACGCCACCGAGGCCGCAACCAGCCCTGAAAGTCCGGCGCCGATGACCAGCACATCGCTTTCGATCACGCCGTCGGTGGGGGAGCGCTTTCCGGTGGTCGCAGCCATGCCAACATGCTACTCCCGGGTAATGACACCGGTTTGGTGACCGGCACGGAAGACGGAAAACTAGGGGTATGCGTGTCTACCCCACATTCTTCAAGTTGGCCTTTTCCTGGATGGATGCCGAAAAGGCCCACAAAATCGGTTTCCGGGCCATCCGGCTCGCCCACTCCTGCGGGGCCGGGCGGGTGCTGGGAAAGCTGACCGCGCCGCATGCTTCGCTCCGGACCGAGGCCCTCGGCCTGAGCTTCCCGTCGCCGTTCGGGCTGGCGGCGGGCTTTGACAAGGAAGGCCACGGCATCGAGGCCCTGAGTGAACTCGGTTTCGGGCATGTTGAGGTCGGAACCATCACCGGCCAGGCCCAGCCGGGCAACGAAAAGCCCCGCCTGTTCCGCCTTGTCGAAGACCGTGCCGTCATCAACCGCATGGGATTCAACAACGACGGCGCCTCCGCCGTCGCGCCGCGCTTGAAGGCGGCCCGTGCCGCCCTGCGGAAGGCGCATGCCGGGGTCCGGCCCGTCATCGGCGTGAACATCGGCAAGACCAAGGTGGTGGAACTGGAAGACGCGGTCGAGGACTACCTGGTTAGCGCCCGGACCCTTGCCCCGGCGGCCGACTACCTTGTGGTGAACGTAAGTTCGCCCAACACACCGGGCCTGCGGCTGCTGCAGAACGTTGAGACGCTGCGCCCGCTGCTGAGCGCCGTCGGGGAAACCGCAGACCAGGCCGCCGGGCGGCACGTTCCGCTGCTGGTCAAGATCGCCCCGGACCTCAGCGATGACGACATCGACGACGTCGCCCGCCTGGCCCTCGACCTCGGGCTCGACGGCATCATCGCCACGAACACCACGATCGGCCGGGACGGCCTGGCATCGGACCCCGCGAAGGTGGAGGCGTGCGGCGCCGGCGGGCTCTCCGGGGCCCCGTTGAAGCAGCGCTCCCTGGGCGTGCTCAAGCGGCTGAAGTCCGCCGTCGGCGACCAACTGGTGCTCATCGCCGTGGGCGGGGTTGAAACGGCCGCGGATGTGCAGGAGCGGCTGGACGCGGGCGCCACGCTCGTTCAGGGCTACACCGCGTTCCTCTACGAAGGACCCTTCTGGGCTTCGAGGATCAACAAGGGCCTGGCCAGGAACCGCCGCTCCTAACAGGCCAGCCCTCAACCAGGGCCCGCACAGCAGAAGGACCCCGGAACGGAAGTTCCGGGGTCCTTCTGCTTCGGCTCTTTGGAGGCCTGTACGGGCCTATGAAGGGTATTCGCCGCGGTTCACCAGCGGCTTTGGCAGGCGCAGTTTGCGGAACTGGAGGGAGCGCATGCTTCCGTACCAGACGGTACCGCGCTCCACTTCGCCGAACTTTTGCGTCAACGCCTTGCGCAACTTGCGGGAAAGAATGAAGACGTCCACGAACACCGCGAGGAACATGACCCAGAAACCGATCAGGACATAGGTCAGGGCATCGCTGGACTGCGGGATCACGAAGGAAACCACCACGAACAAGAGGGCGCCGAACATCAGGTACTCGCCCAGGTTGAAGCGGGCGTCCACGAAGTCCCGGGCGAAGCGCTTCTGGGGGCCCTTGTCGCGCAGCGGCAGGTATTTCTCGTCGCCGGTGTCCAGGGCCTGGCGCATTTTTTGGCGCTGGTCCTGGATGGCAATCCGTTCGGCCTCCTTCGAGGCCTTCCGGTCGGTGGGAACCAGGGGCCGCTTGCGCGCCGCTTCCTGGTCCTTGCGCTTGGGTGTGGGCGCACCCTTGCCCGGGCCCTTCGCCGCGTCGGCGGCAAGCTGGTCTATTGAGTCCTGAGCGCTGGGCTCTTCCTTTTTACGTCCAAACACCAATACAGAATACCCGCCGCGGCGTGACCCGGGCGACACTGGGCCGGCACCGCCCGCGCGCAATGGCCGGTTCCGGCGGCCTGTACTCGGCGGTAGTGTTTTGGCCATGACTTCCACCCACGCGGAGACCCCGCAGAACCAGTCCGGGACCCCCGGCGCCGTTGACGCCGCCGCCCTGAAGGCCGCCGTCGATGCCTCCTTCGACGTGACCCTTGCGCGGCTTAAGGACCTTGTTGCCGTGCCCGGTATCGCCTGGAGCAGTTTCGACCCCGCAGAGCTCGACCGCAGCGCGGAAGCCGTCGCCGGGCTGGTCCGCGAATCGGGCTTCAGCGACGTGCAGATCCTGCGCTGCAACAAGGAGGACGGCAGCGCGGGCGGGCCCGCCGTCGTCGCCAGCCGTCCGGCGGCTCCCGGCAAGGCAACCATCCTGCTCTATGCGCACCATGACGTCCAGCCTCCGGGGGACCGCGCTCTGTGGGAGTCCGAACCGTTCGTTGCCGAGGAGCGCGACGGCCGTCTCTACGGCCGCGGTGCCGCGGACGACAAAGCAGGGATCATGGCCCACCTTGCGGCGTTCTCGGCTGTCAGTGAAGTGCTCGGTGACCGGTTCGGGCTGGGCGTCACGCTCTTTTTCGAAGGCGAAGAGGAGGCAGGCTCGCCGACGTTCCGCACTTTCCTGGAGACCCACCGGGAATTGCTGCGTGCCGACGTGATCGTGGTGGCCGATTCCAGCAACTGGAAGGTCGGCGTCCCCGCCTTGACCACCAGCCTGCGCGGCCTGGTCGACGGCACTTTCGAAGTCCGTGTCCTGGGGCACGCCGTGCACTCGGGGATGTTCGGCGGTGCCGTGCTGGACGCTCCCACTGTCCTGGCCCGGCTGATTGCCACCCTGCATGACGACGCCGGCAACGTGGCGGTCCCGGGGCTGCTCGCCAAGGACGAAGCGGCGGTGGATCTTGACGAGGCCCAGTTCCGTGCCGATGCCTCCGTGCTCGACGGCGTCCGCCTGGCGGGCACCGGAACCATCGCCTCCCGTCTCTGGACCAAACCGGCGCTCTCGATCATCGGTATCGACGCTCCCGCCGTCGACGTCGCGTCCAACACCCTGCTGCCTGCGGCGCGCGCGAAATTCAGCCTGCGCCTGGCCCCGGGCCAGGACCCCGATGCCGCCATGGCAGCGGTCGAAAAGCATCTCTCGGACAATGTTCCGTTCGGGGCCCGGCTGACCTTCACGCCGGGGGAGCGCGGCAACGCCTTCGCCACGGACACCGCCTCACCGGCCGCGCGGATTGCCCTGTGGGCGCTGGGGGAGGCCTGGGGCGTCCCTGCCGTGGAGATGGGGATCGGCGGTTCCATCCCTTTCATCGCCGATCTGACGGAGGCGTACCCCGAGGTGCAGATCCTGGTCACGGGCGTTGAAGATCCCGATTCCCGTGCCCACAGCGCCAACGAGTCGCTCCACATCGAGGATCTCCGGCGGGCCGTGCTGGCCGAAGCGCTCATGCTCGCGCAGCTGGATGCTTCGGGCTTGGCGTAGCGCCGGGAACAAGCGAAGCCGCCCGCTGGTTACGGTTGGAGTTATAGCTATGCGTCCGTGCGACGTAGCATTGAGCTGTAACCCGAAAGCAAGTGGGTAAGGGCATTGCGGCGCGAGAACGCCGCATGCCGCGAGCGTCATAGTTAGGTAGGCCAATGAGCACCGCAACAAACGAAAACACCACCGCCACCAGCGGGGAACTTCCTGTGCACGGCGTGAATCTCACCGATGTCGCTGCCGGCAAGGTCCGGAGCCTCCTCGAGCAGGAGGGCCGCACCGACCTGCGCCTGCGCGTCGCCGTGCAGCCCGGCGGCTGCTCCGGCCTGATCTACCAGCTCTACTTCGACGAGCGCCTGCTCGACGGCGATGCCGTCCGCGACTACGACGGCGTTGAAGTCGTCGTGGACAAGATGAGCGTGCCGTACCTGGATGGCGCCAGCATTGACTTCGAAGACACCATTTCGAAGCAGGGGTTCACGATCGACAACCCGAACGCGGGCGGCTCCTGCGCCTGCGGCGACTCGTTCCACTAAGCGGGACACCTGGCACGCCGCGGCCAGTGCGGCGGACAGCTTCGCTGCTGTTCCGACGCACTGCCGCGGCGTGTCAGCGAAAACCCCTGCATAGCGGTAAGCTCTACATCGGGTAGTAAAACTTTAGTGTGCCCGGCGCGCCTTTGGCCTGCCGGGCTGCAGCAACAAGAGGAAGGGCCGTCTGTGAGTTCGCAGAACCGAACCGGCAGCCGACGCGCAAAGATCACTACGATCACTGGCTTGGCACTAGCCGGCGCGTTGGTTTTGACCGGATGTTCGTCAGAGGTTGAGAAGGGTTGGCTCCCCACTGAACGGGGCACCACCAACCACACCGACCGCATCATGGACCTCTGGGTCAACTCATGGATCGCGGCCCTCGCGGTCGGCATCATCACCTGGGGCCTTCTGGTCTGGTGCATCATTGCCTACCGCCGCCGCAAGGGCACCGTCGGGTTCCCGCGTCAGCTCAGCTACAACCTCCCGCTGGAGGTCTTCTACCTGACGATCCCGCTGTTCATGGTGCTGGTGTTCTTCTACTTCACCGACCGCGACCAGCAGGCCATCGATGACCGCTCCAAGCCGGCAGACGTCGTCGTCGACGTCCGCGGCAAGCAGTGGGCCTGGGACTTCAACTACAAGAAGGGCTCCGTGGTCAGTGAAGACCTGCACGAAGCCGGCGTCCAGGCACACCTGACGGGCAACACCATCGACAAGGACAAGCTGCCTACCCTGTACCTGCCGGTGGGCAAGTCCGTCGATCTGGAACTGAACTCCCGCGACGTCATCCACTCCTTCTGGGTTCCCGCCTTCCTGCAGAAGCGCGACATGATCCCGGGCAAGACCAACTACATCAGGCTGACCCCCACCAAGGAGGGCACCTACGACGGCAAGTGCGCCGAACTCTGCGGTGAATACCACTCCGAGATGCTTTTCCGCGTCAAGGTTGTCTCCGAGGCCGAATTCCAGGCCCACATGGAGGAACTGCGCCAGGCGGGCAACACGGGCCTTCTCGACGAGAAGTACGACCGCAACCCGAGCCTGAACGAAATTAAGTAAGGGAAGCGACGTGTCTACTTACACCCAACCCGCCGGAGTCCTCGAGTCTCCCGTCGTTCCGAAATCCAAGGGACGCATCGTCGTCAACTGGATCACCTCCACGGACCACAAGACCATCGGGTACATGTACCTGATCGCCTCCTTCGTGTTCTTCTGCCTCGGCGGCGTCATGGCGCTGCTCATCCGCGCTGAGCTTTTCGAACCGGGCATGCAGATCCTGCAGACCAAGGAGCAGTACAACCAGCTCTTCACCATGCACGGCACGGTGATGCTCCTGATGTTCGCCACGCCGCTTTTCGCCGGCTTCGCGAACGTCATCATGCCGCTCCAGATCGGTGCGCCCGACGTCGCCTTCCCGCGACTGAACGCCCTGGCCTTCTGGTTCTTCCTGTTCGGCTCCACCATCGCCGTGTCCGGTTTCATCACCCCGCAGGGCGCCGCGTCGTTCGGTTGGTTCGCGTACGCGCCGCTGTCGAACACGACGTTCAGCCCCGGCGTCGGCGGTGACCTCTGGGTCTTCGGCCTGGCCCTGTCCGGTTTCGGCACCATCCTCGGTGCGGTCAACTTCATCACCACGATCATCTGCATGCGTGCCCCGGGCATGACCATGTGGCGCATGCCGATCTTCACCTGGAACACCCTCGTCACGGCCATCCTGGTCCTGATGGCGTTCCCGCCGCTGGCAGCAGCCCTGTTCGCCCTTGGTGCCGACCGCCGGTTCGGCGCACACATCTTTGATCCCGAAAACGGCGGTGCCGTCCTCTGGCAGCACCTGTTCTGGTTCTTCGGCCACCCCGAGGTGTACATCATCGCCCTGCCGTTCTTCGGCATCGTCTCCGAGATCTTCCCGGTCTTCAGCCGCAAGCCGATCTTCGGCTACAAGGGCCTGGTCTACGCGACCATCGCCATTGCCGCCCTGTCCGTGACCGTGTGGGCACACCACATGTACGTCACCGGCTCGGTCCTGCTGCCGTTCTTCGCCTTCATGACCATGCTGATCGCGGTTCCCACCGGCGTGAAGTTCTTCAACTGGATCGGTACCCTCTGGCAGGGTTCCATCACCTTTGAAACCCCCATGCTCTGGAGCATCGGCTTCCTGGTGACCTTCCTCTTCGGCGGCCTGACCGGCATCATCCTGTCCTCCCCGCCGCTGGACTTCCACGTCTCGGACTCCTACTTCGTGGTGGCGCACTTCCACTACGTGGTGTTCGGCACCGTGGTGTTCGCGATGTTCGCAGGCTTCTACTTCTGGTGGCCCAAGTGGACCGGCAAGATGCTCAACGAGCGCCTCGGCAAGATCCACTTCTGGCTCCTGTTCCTCGGCTTCCACGGCACCTTCCTGATCCAGCACTGGCTCGGCGTCGAGGGCATGCCCCGCCGTTACGCCGACTACCTGGTGGAAGACAACTTCACCTGGATGAACCAGTTCTCCACGATCTCCTCGTTCGTCCTGGGTGCCTCCCTGCTGCCGTTCTTCTGGAACGTGTACATCACCTGGCGCAGCAACAAGAAGGTTGAAGTGGACGACCCGTGGGGCTTCGGTGCCTCGCTCGAGTGGGCGACTTCCTGCCCGCCGCCGCGCCACAACTTCACTTCGCTCCCGCGCATCCGCTCGGAGCGGCCGGCACTCGACCTGCACCACCCCGAGCTGTCCCAGGCCCACACCGTCCAGTCCCCGGAGCCCGCTGCAGACCTGCTGGGCAACGCTGATCAGAAGGACATCCGCAAGTGAAAATCGAATCGTGGCTCTTCGGAGCCGGAGTCTTCTTCTTCGTCCCGGTCTCGCTTGCCTACGGCTTCCTGACCCACTGGTCCGAATGGGTCGGCATCCTGGGCATCCTCCTGGTCGGTGGCCTTGCCGGCATGATCGGCGCGTACCTTGGCTTCACCGGTAAGCGCGTCGGCCTGCGTCCTGAGGACCGTCCCGATGCCGAGATCCACGAGGGTGCCGGCGAGCAGGGCCACTTCAGCCCGTGGAGCTGGTGGCCGCTGGTCCTCGGCCTCGCCTGCGCCGGTGGTTTCCTCGGCCTCGCGGTCGGTTTCTGGATCGTGTTCGTAGCCGCTGGCCTGGCTCTCGTGGCCCTGGTCGGCTGGGTCTTCGAATACAGCCGCGGCGACCACGCCCACTAGCAGCACACATACGACGGCGGGCCCCACCTTGATGGTGGGGCCCGCCGTCGTTGTTTAACCAGTTTGCAGTTCTTCGAGCCGTGGCCGCCGGACCGGAGCCGGGGTGGAAGGGAAGTGCCCGCTCAGCGGGCTTCAGGAGCCTCCAGGAGCGCCGCAAGCCCGGCCAAGGCCTCATCCACCTCGGCGGGCGACTTCCCGGCCGGCAGGGCGTCCGCAGTGACGTTGAGGACCACTTCGCAGCCGTGTGCGAAATCCTCCGTCATGACCTCCAGGAGCGAGCGGGCGTCGACGGCGGAATGTCCCGGCTTGCGGATCGTCACCGGGAGTCCGGTGGCCGTGACAGCCCTGACAAATACGGCCGCTGCGCGTGCGTGAAGGCCGATCTCCGCGGCGACAGTGGCTTTGTGCTCCGGCAAACCGGCTCCTTTGCTCTGGCGGAACAGGACCGCCCGGTGAAAATGATCCTTAAAAGCCTAACGCAGCGGCGTCTGTTCCACGTCCGTGCGGAGCGCAGCCAAGCGGGATTCGCCTACGCTTGTCCTATGGAATTGCCCGCCTTTGGACCCGTGGTCTGCCGTGTCCGTTGACGCTTCAAAAATCATTGGGGAAATCGACCGCACCAGCGGCGTGCCGATCTATGTCCAGTTGCGCGAAATCCTGCGCACCTTCATCACGGACTCGTGCCGTCCCGGTGCGGCCCTGCCCTCGGAACGGGACCTTTCGGAACGCTTCGGGCTGGCACGCATGACGGTGCGCCAGGCGATCGACGCCCTGGTGGGCGAGGAGATCATCGAGAGGGTCGTCGGCCTGGGAACCTTCGTGCGGAAGCCCAAGCTGGACCTTCAGGTGAAGCTGACGTCCTACAGTGAGGAAATGCAGCGCCGCGGCATGGTTCCGGCGGCGAAGGTCCTGAGCTTCGAGCAGATCGCAGCCAGCGCCTTCCTTGCCCGGGAACTCCAGCTTGATGAGGGGACCCCGGTGGTGCGCTTCAGGCGTCTCCTGCTCGCGGACAACGAACCCATGAGCGTTGACGAGAACTTCATCCCGGCGCACCGGGTCCCTGGCTTCCTCGACGAAGCACCCCCCACCTCGCTCTACAACGTGCTCAGCGAGCGGTACGGACTGGTGATGGAGTGGGGCGAAGACATGATCGAGGCCACGGCCGCCTCGCCCTCGACCGCACGCCTGCTCAACGTCGACGTCGGATCACCCCTGCTCAAGATCCAGCGCCACGCCTTCGTGGCCAGGGCCATGGTCGACTATTCGGTGTCCTACTACCGCGCCGACAGGTACAAGCTGTGGGTGCCCCTGCAGCGTCCGGGCGTGCGGCCCACCAGGGGACAGCGCACGGGCTACTGACGAGGCGGCCGGCCCGCCCGCCCTGGCGCCGGATACGAAGAAGGCCCCGTCCTGTCTGCAATGCAGATCGGGCGGGGCCTTCTTCTTTAGCCTGCCGGGATTAGTGGCTCAGGCTCTTTTGCTCGCTGCCTTCGATGGCTTCGTGGTGGCCGTGGGCGGCTTCCACTTCAGCCGGCGTTGCCGGGGCGACGCGGTCTTCGAAGAACCACTTGGAGAGTGCCGCACGGCGCTTCTCCTTGCGGGTCACCACACCGTGCTCGTTCGGCTGCGCCGGAAGCGGGGCCGGGGACTCGAAGCCGACCAGCTTGTACTGCTTGTAGTCGTCAAGCGGAGCATGGACCTCGATGAACTCACCGTGCGGCAGACGGACGATGCGTCCGGTCTCGCGGCCGTGCAGAGCGATCTCGCGGTCCTTGCGCTGCAGGGCGAGAGCCACGCGCTTGGTCACGATGAAGGCGATGATCGGGCCGACAAAGAACAGTGCGCGGAGCCAGTAGGTCACATCGTTCAGCGACACGTGGAAGTGAGTGGCGATGAGGTCGGAGCCTGCGGCTGCCCACATGACGCAGTACCAGGTGAAGCCGGCGACGCCGATTGCCGTGCGGGTCGGAGCGTTGCGCGGACGGTCCAGGACGTGGTGTTCGCGGTTGTCCTTGGTGATCCAGCGTTCGATCCACGGGTAGGTGAACAGAACGGTGAAGATGATGCCTGCCGGCACGAGGGCCGGGAGCAGCACGTTCAGGGTCAGTGTCTGTCCGAAGATCACGTACTCGAAGTGGAAGTCGTTCACCACGCCGGGCATCAGTCGGAGAGCGCCGTCGACGAAACCGATGTACCAGTCAGGCTGCGTACCGGCCGACACCGGGGAGGGATCGTACGGTCCGTAGTTCCAGATCGGGTTGATGGTGAATGCTGCAGCCATCAGGGCGATCACGCCGAAGACGATGAAGAAGAAGCCGCCGGCCTTGGCCGCGTAAACCGGGCCGAGGGGGTAGCCGACCACGTTGCCGTCGTTGCGGCCCGGGCCCGGGTACTGGGTGTGCTTGTGGACCACAACCATGAACAGGTGGATCACGATCATCAGGAGAATGAGCGCAGGAACCAGCAGGATGTGCAGCACGTAAAGGCGGCCAATGATGGCCGTGCCCGGGAATTCGCCGCCGAACAGGAAGAACGAGATGTACGTCCCGATGACCGGGATGGACTTGATGACGCCGTCGATGATGCGCAGGCCGTTGCCGGAGAGCAGGTCGTCGGGGAGCGAGTAGCCGGTGAAGCCGGCAGCCATGGCCAGGATCAGGAGCACGCCGCCGACAACCCAGTTCATTTCACGGGGCTTGCGGAAGGCGCCGGTGAAGAACACACGCAGCATGTGCACGCCGAGCGAGGCCACGAAGAGCAGAGCGGCCCAGTGGTGCACCTGACGCATGAACAGGCCGCCCCGGACATCGAAGGAGATGTTCAGCGAGGAGCTGTAGGCCACGGACATCTCGACGTTGTACAGCGGAGTGTACGAGCCGTCGTAGTGCGTTTCCGCCATGGACGGGTCGAAGAAGAACGTCAGGAAGGTGCCCGACATCAGAAGGATGACGAAGGAGTACAGTGCCACTTCGCCGAACATGAACGACCAGTGGTCGGGGAAGACCTTCCGGCCGAATTCGCGGAGGATTCCGGATCCGCCGACGCGTTCGTCAACGAAGTCCGTGAAGCGGCCGACCTTGGTCTTGGCTTCGAAGGGGACGTCAGCTGTTGATGAGGCGCTCATGCTCGTCACGCTCCCAGTAACTCGGTCCTACAGGTTCTTTGAAGTCGCTCGTGGCGACAAGGTAGCCCTCAGCGTCAACTGCGATGGGCAGTTGGGGGAGCGGGCGGCTGGCCGGACCGAAGATGACCTTGCATTCCTGGGTCAGGTCGAAGGTCGACTGGTGGCAGGGGCACAGCAGGTGGTGCGTCTGCTGCTCGTAGAGAGCAACAGGGCAACCGACGTGGGTGCAGATCTTGGAGTAGGCAACGATGCCGTTGTAGCTCCAGTCTTCGCGGCCGGGGGAGATCTTCAGCGAGTCCGGGTTGAGGCGCATGAGCAGGACGACGGCCTTGGCCTTCTCGTTCAGCTTGCCTTCGTGGAGTTCGTTGAGCCCTTCGGGGATCACGTGGAACGCCGAGCCGATGGTCACATCCGATGCCTTGATCGGGGTGCCGTCGGGGTCGCGGGTGAGGCGCTTGAGCTTGCCGTCCTGCGGGGCCCACATCGTGTGTGCGAGCTTGTCGTCGGGGCGGGGACCAAGGTCGCCGAACACGGCGATCGCCGGCAGGGGAGCCAGTGCAACCGCGCCCAGAAGGGTGTTGCGGATCAGCGGGCGGCGCTTGATGCCGGTCTCTTCGACGATGTCGTCCACGATGCGCACGGCAGCCTGGCGGTCTTCCTCGGTGCGGATCCCGTGGCGCTCTTCGGAGACCTCGTGGTCCGGCATGAGGGCCTTGGCCCAGTGCACGATACCGGTGCCGATGCCGAGCATCGCAAAGGCAGTGCCCAGGCCCAGCAGCAGGTTCTGGTTGCGGATCGTGGCAATCGTCGAGTCGTCGCCGAGATCAATGGCGAAGTACGCGCCAAGGAAGATCAAGGTACCGACAATGGAGACGCCAAACAGAATGGCTACCTGACGCTCGGCTCGCTTCGCGGCCTTCGGGTCCGTGTCAGCCAGGCGCAAACGATGCGGAGGAAGTCCAGGATCCTGGAACTTCTCCACCTCATTCTGACCAGCCGTAGCTACGGTGCCCGAGTGTTTCGGACTGCCGTCACTATGGTTGCCCATAATTCGCCTCATCCTTCTCTCGTTGTCCCGGCAGATGCCGGGGGGATTTTCAATTCAAAGCTGCCGCGCGGACACGGCAGAAGGTTCGTTGGCGCGCCGCTTAGGACGTGCGGGACGTCAGCCAGATGGTGAACGCGATGATCACGCCGAGGCCGGCGACCCAGACAAACAGGCCTTCGGCCACCGGGCCGAGCGATCCAAGATCGGCACCACCGGGGGAGCCGTTGGCTTCGATCTTCTTCAGGAAGGTGACGATGTCGCGCTTGCCCTCGGGGGAGATGTTCGCGTCGTTGAAGACCGGCATGTTCTGCGGGCCGGTGGCCATGGCTTCGTAGATGTGCTTGCCGCTGACGTCGGCCAGTGCCGGGGCGAACTTGCCGCGGGTCAGGGCACCGCCAGCTGCAGCAGCGTTGTGGCACATGGCGCAGTTGACCCGGAACAGCTCGCCACCTTCGGCGGCGTTGCCCTTTTCGTCGAGCAGGTGTTCTTCGGGAATGGCCGGTCCGGCGCCAAGGGAGGCGACATAGGCCGAAAGCTGGTGCGTCTGGTCTTCGTTGAACTGCAGCGGCTTCTTCTGGGCCTGGGGGCCGTTCATCTGCATGGGCATGCGGCCGGTGCCAACCTGGAAGTCAACCGCAGCTGCACCAACACCGACCAGCGAAGGGCCGTCCTTGGTTCCGCTGGCGCCCATGCCGTGGCAGGTGGCGCAGTTGGCCTCGAACAGCTTCTTACCCTCTTCAGTGTCGCTTGCACTGAAGGTAGTGGTTTCTGCCTTGGCCTGGTTGACCGTCGTGGCGACGGCGTACAGCCCACCAGTGAGGAGGAGTCCCATCAGCAGCAGCGCAATGGCTGCTAGTGGGTGACGTCGCTTCTGCGAGAGTGCCTTCACGTGGTGGTTCCTTAATTCGATCCTGCGTCGGCTCGGGGAGCCGCTTCTTTGTTGTTCAGGCCCTTGCACGGCAAGAGCCAAGCCGTGCTACTTGAGGACGTAGATGACCAGGAAGAGGCCGATCCACACAACGTCCACGAAGTGCCAGTAGTAAGAGGTGACAATTGCCGACGTGGCTTCGAAGTGCCCGAACTTCTTGGCGGCGTATGCGCGGCCGATGATGAAGAGGAACGCAATAAGGCCGCCGATGACGTGGAGGCCGTGGAAGCCGGTGGTGATGTAGAAGGCGGAGCCGTAAGCGTTGGAAGACAGCGAGACGTGCTCGGAAACGAGCATCGCGTATTCCGTGGTCTGGCCGGCGACGAAGAAACCACCCATGAGGAACGTGAGGATGAACCACTCGTTCATGCCCCAGCGGGTGAGCTGGAATACACCGCCCCGGCGACGCGGCTCAAGGCGTTCAGCGGCGAAAACGCCCATCTGGCAGGTGAAGGAGCTTGCTACCAGGACGATGGTGTTAACGAGCGCAAACGGGAAGTTGAGCTTGGCGGTCTCTTCAGCCCACATCTCTCCGGAAGTGGAGCGCAGGGTGAAGTACATGGCAAAGAGGCCGGCGAAGAACATCAACTCACTGGACAGCCAAACAACGGTTCCAACAGAAACCAGATTGGGGCGGTTCAGCGTCGGGTGCGCCGGGGTACTGGGGGCATGGGTCGCAGATGTCACAAGGACATTATGTCTGTAAAAGTCCTGAGTTCCCAACGCGAACCGCCTTTTGGGAGGACTTTTTCTACAAAGACGCGAAATCGCGCGGAAAAGTTCCCGTCGTCTTTCACATTGGTCATGGGCCCGGCTCGCTCGCTAGCATCGAGTGGTGACTTCACCGGCATCCGAGCAGCAGGCAAGCAACACCTGGCCAGGCCTTATCGCCGCCTTGATCAGGAAACAGGATCTCTCCCTTGAGAACACGGCGTGGGCCATGAACACGATCATGTCCGGGGAGGCAACCCCTGCCCAGATCGCGGGGTTCCTGGTCGCACTCCGTTCCAAGGGCGAAACGGTGGAGGAAGTCACAGGCCTTGTGGAGGCAATGCTCGCCAACGCCAACCCGGTGTCCATCCCTGGCGAAAAGCTCGACATCGTCGGCACTGGTGGTGACCAACTCAACACCGTCAACATCTCCACCATGGCCGCCCTGGTGGCGGCCGGTGCCGGGGCGAGAGTGGTCAAGCACGGCAACCGCGCGGCGTCGTCCTCGTCGGGTTCGGCCGATGTGCTGGAGGCGCTGGGCGTCCGGCTCGACCTCCCGATCGACCGCGTTGCCCGGAACGCCGAGGAAGCCGGCATCACGTTCTGTTTCGCGCAGGTGTTCCATCCCTCGTTCCGGCACACTGCCGTGCCGCGCAAGGAACTCGGAATTCCCACTGCGTTCAATTTCCTCGGTCCCATGACCAACCCGGCCCATGTGCAGGCGTCCGCCGTCGGCGTCGCGAACGCTGCCATGGCGCCCCTGGTGGCCGGGGTGCTCGCCCGGCGGGGGAGCAGGGGACTGGTTTTCCGCGGCGAAGACGGCCTCGACGAACTGACGACAACCGGCCCGTCCACCGTCTGGGAAATCCGTGACGGTGAGGTCCGGGAACAGCGTTTCTCACCGCTTGAGTTGGGAATCGCTGCCTCAACGATCGACGAACTGAAGGGCGGGGACGCGAAGGCGAATGCCGCCGTCGTGCGCAGCGTCCTGGACGGAACCCCCGGTGCGGTGCGCGACGCCGTGCTCCTGAACGCGGCGGCAGGCCTGGTGGCCTTTGCCGAGTCCGCCGACGGAAGCCTGCTGGAACGGATGGATGCAGCCTACAAGCGGGCCACCGAGTCGATCGACACCGGAGCCGCAGCGAAGGTCCTGGAGACCTGGATCGGGCTCAGCCGGGGCTGAGCCCGTCCTGGGGCGCCTATTGTTCGAAGCCGAGCGAGAACGCGGCGTCGAGGTCGTGCTGTGAGTAGGCGCGGAAGGCTATGTGGGTGGTGGTGTGCACCACTGCGGGAACCTTGGACAGCCGGTCGGCGATGACGTCGGCCAGTTCTTCATGCTTCGTCACCCGGGCCACCGCGATCAGGTCCCACTCCCCGGTGACCGAGTAGACCTCGCTGATGCCCTGGATCGCGGAAATCTCCTCGGCCGTTTCCGGGATTCTGGAAGCGTCGGTCTTGATCAGGACAAAAGCAGTGATCACTGTGGGGCCTTTCCTATGCAGCAGCGACTGGGTGTCGGTGGACGAATGCAAGCCTAGTCCCCGCCGGCTCCCAAGTCTCGCTCCGCTCGCCCCGGGACCCTCGCCGACGTGGGCCCACCGCCGGCTCCCAAGTCTCGCTCCGCTCGCCCCGGGACCCTCGCCGACGTGGGCCCACCGCCGGCTCCCAAGTCTCGCTCCGCTCGCCCCGGGACCCTCGCCGACGTGGGCCCACCGCCGGCTCCCAAGTCTCGCTCCGCTCGCCCCGGGACCCTCGCCTCTCCCGGGTCAGGAGCGGCGGGCGGAACGCCGCAGGCGCAGCAGCAGCGACCACAGCAGCCGGTACCCGAGCAGGAAAACCGCGAGAGTGATCAGGGCCACCACGATGAACGCGAGCGCTGCGGTGTGCCCACTCGTCAGCCGGAGCAGCATGCCGCCCGCAACAGTGCAGACCCAGATCACGACGCCGGTCGGCCACGCTGCGAGCGGGGCGCGCCACGCGCGGGCGAGCAGCCAGCCCACTGCGGCTCCAGCAAGGAAAGGCCAGGCGGTGTCGAAGAGGCCGAACACGGATTCCCCGCGCTGGTGGGTGTCCCTCCCGATCGCCGCGAACAGCAGGACCAGGGCGGCGTCGATGAGGGCAGCGGAGGCAGGCAGCAGGAATTGCCGGGGGCTTGAAGGCATGTTCCGACCCTATCCCGGCCGGCACCCCCTTTCGAACCCTCCCGATCTTGAAGCCCGGCCGCCGCCGGAGCAGGATGGGGCTGGAGTGTGAACGGCGGGAGGCCCCCATGAAAATCATCCAGATTGCGCAACGTGCGGTGGACCTCGACCGGGCCGCCGCCTTCTACGCGGACCTGTTGGGCGCCCAGCCGCTAGCGCGCTTCGATCAGCCTGGATTGCTCTTCTTTGACCTTGGCGGCGTCAGGCTGCTCCTTGAACGCGGCGCCCCGGCGGCGCTGATCTACCTGGAGCAGTCTGATCTCCATGCAGCACTAACCCGGCTCGAAGGGCGCGGCGTGAAGGTAGTTGCGCGGCCGCAATTGGTCTTCACCCACCCCGATTCGACCCTTGGGCCGGCAGGAACCGAGGAGTGGATGGCGTTCATCGAAGACAGCGAGGGCAACACCGTGGCGCTGGTTTCCCGCACCCCCGCCGCAGGTGACTGACAGACCGTTGTGCTGGAGGTGCCGGCGGACTAGCCTCAGTCGGGGGCTCAACGCGCCATCAGCATATGGGAGGGACGGACTCACAGTCATGCAGAAGATTTCCACCTGTCTTTGGTTCGACGGCCAGGCCGAAGAAGCCGCCGCCTTTTACACAGGGATCTTTCCCGATTCATCCATCGGCACCACCATGCCCGGCCCGGACGGCAAGGCCATGACGGTCGAGTTCAGCCTTGAAGGGCGCGAGTTCCTCGGCCTCAACGGCGGGCCGATGTTCAACTTCACGGAAGCGGTGTCCTTCATCATCAACTGCGACTCCCAGGATGAGGTGGACCGCTACTGGGACGCCTTAACGGCCGGGGGAGAGGAAAGCCAATGCGGTTGGCTC
Organism: Arthrobacter cupressi; assembly: GCF_900099975.1. Classification (GTDB taxonomy): domain Bacteria; phylum Actinomycetota; class Actinomycetes; order Actinomycetales; family Micrococcaceae; genus Arthrobacter; species Arthrobacter cupressi. Next base: position 46,888 of record NZ_FNEI01000017.1, on the reverse strand, counting down.
AAGGACAAGTTCGGGGTGTCCTGGCAAGTCGTTCCGACGGCGCTGCCCGGGCTGCTGTCAGGTCCTGATCCCGAAGGTTCCCAGCGGGCCATGGAAGCGATGCTCAAGATGCAGAAACTGGACCTTGACGTCCTGCAGAAGGCGTACGACGGCAACTGACCGCACCAGGAAACAACCCAGTAGTACCAGCGACAGAGGAGAAGCAAAGAAAATGGCAACACGTCTTAACCCGTACCTTTCCTTCCGCGACAACGCCCGGGATGCGATCACTTTCTATGAATCGGTGTTCGGCGGAGAGCTCACCATCAGCACCTTCGGCGACTACCAGGCCAGCCAGGATCCGGCCGAAGCTGACAAGGTCATGCACGCCATGCTTGTTTCGGGGAACGGCCTGGTGCTGATGGCCTCCGACACGCCCAACGGCATGCCCTACAACCCGGGGGACAACATCTCTGTATCCCTCAGTGGTGAGAGCAGCGACGAGGCGGAGTTGCGGGGGTACTGGGAGAAACTGTCCGACGGCGGCACCGTCGCCATGCCGCTCGAGCCGGCTCCCTGGGGCGATACTTTCGGAATGTGTACCGACAAGTTCGGCATCGCCTGGCTGGTGAACATCGCAGGCGCCCAACAGTCAGGGGAGTAGCAGCCGCGGGGTGGAGGCAGGTGCTGCCTCCGCCCCGGCAGAGCCCAAGGCTGAATTAGCTGCGGAAGACGACGCGGAGGACTGACCATGCAGAACCTGACAGCAACTGCCAGTGAAACGGGATATGCGGCGGTCAACGGCCTGCAAATGTACTACGAGGTTCACGGCCGGGATGACGACGGCGGTATTCCGCTGCTGCTCCTGCACGGCGGACTCTTCGATATTGAGCAGCAATTCGGTGCGCTGATTCCGGGGCTCGCCTCCGGGCGCCGTGTGATCGCCACGGACTTTCAGGGGCACGGACGTACCAATGATATCGACCGTGCCCTCGGCACCGCCGCCTTGGCCTCTGACGTTGTCGGATTGCTCGGGCACCTCGGCCTTGACGAAGTTGATGTCTTCGGATTCAGCATCGGAGGTGCCGTCGCACTGCACCTTGCCATCAGGCATCCGGAGTTCGTGCGCAAGCTCATCGTTTCGTCGGTGTCGTTCCGTCCGGACGGGGACCGGGGCGGAAACGCCGAGGCGATGGCGGATATGTCCGTTGACATGATCGCCGGTACCCCGATGGAGGAACGCTACCTCGCGGTGTCGCCGCATCCTGACCGGGAACATCTGCAGGGGCTCCTGGACAAACTCGTGCGCTACGGCGAAGGCGAGACCGGCTGGAGCGACGACGAGATCCGCGGTATCCCGGCCCCGACCCTTATCACCGTCGGCGACTGCGACATGATCAAGCTTGAGCACGCGGTGAAATTCCTCCAGTTGCGCGGGGGAGACGTGAACGGTGACTTCGAAGGCGTGCCTGCTTCCCAGCTCGCAGTCTTCCCCGGCACGACGCATTTCTTCGGGCTCGCACGGACCGCACTGGTGCACGAAATCGTAACGGGATTTCTCGACACGGCCGATCCCGCCAGTGAGTAACTGAAGGTGCGCGGGACGGACTGAAGCCGTACAGGCCTTGGCTAGCCCGAGCCGCGACTCCGTCCCGAATGTGCGGCCCGGAAGTCCCTGGCGTCGACGACGGGGGCGGCCGGGCAAATGCTGCGGGTTTCCGAGCGCTGGTTGCGGGTGCGCAGCCAATCGCCCGGGTGCAGTTTCGGCAGGATCTTGGCGATCGCCAGCGCTCCGTACATCAAGGTGTTGATGGCAACGAAGGTCGCCAGGACGGCGAACCAGTCGGCCTGCAGGGTTTCTTCGGGAAACAGCAACCCTGCCCGGACGGTAATGGGAAAAGCCACGGTTATGCCGCCGTCGGGGATTGGTGCGTCCTGGAGTGGTTGAGATGTTTCCACTTGGCTTGTCGGCCGAGAGAAATGTCCACGATTCCTTTGACATAGACCGCGTTGAGGAACATGTCGAAGAACAGCTCCGGGAAGAGCGCAGCTGCGAGGGCTCGGGCACGCCATCCGCCGTTCCAGACGGTGACAACCCGCTCGACCGAAAAGATCACGCCAATTCCCAGCCAAAACGGGAACCAGACCCAAGTATCCAAGGACAGCAGCATCAGGAGAAGCAACAGGAAATAGGCGCTGAGTGCAATGACACCGTAGCCAATGCCGAACTGCTGCGCCCAATATCTGAACGTCTGCGGCGTTGCACCGTAAGCGGCGAGGTTCTCAAGCGCACCCCGCTGCCACCGAAGCCGCTGGGCCCACAGCATGCGGTAATTCGGCATCAATTCGGTCACTACGCTGCATTGCGGCGGGGAAATCATGAGGCCGCCGAGGGATTTCAGGGCGATGGTGAGTTCGTTGTCTTCCGTCAGCGACGCTGTGTCGTAAACGTCGCCGTGAATGCCCGGGAGCGAGTCGCCGCGGTTGTGTGCCACGGTGCGCAATGCACGGGGACGGAAAACGGAGGCCGTGCCTGTGAGCACAAAGACGCGGCCCCGCCGTCGTCCGATTTCACGCGAGTACCGGATATATTCGTTGCGCTGGAACTGACCGATGATCCCGTGTCCCTCTTCTCCGTGGAAGAGGCCGCCGATGGCCATCAGCGCCCGGTCACTTTCCATCCGCGATACCGCGGCTTCCAGGAACCCGTTATCAAGGCGGGTGTCGGCATCCATGACCATGACGACGTCGTTGTCACCCTGGCAGGGGAGCAGCCACTGCAGTGCCTGATTGAGTGCGCCGGCCTTCTTTTTCGTATTGCCGGCCGATTCGAAGACCTCTACGCCGGCCGCTCGCGCAACGCTGACCGTTGCATCCGTGCAGTTGTCGGCCACCACGATCACACGCTCGGGGCGATGCGATTGGCCCAGCAGGGAGGCGATGGTTCCCGGCAACGAAACTTCCTCGTTGTGCGCGGGAACCAAGACCGTTACGGTCACCGGACCGGCATACACGCCACGGGTTTCCGCCATCACAATTTTCGGGGCCAGCGGGGTCCGGGGATGCGCGGAACGGCGTGACCTGGTGGCAATGCGCCGCTCCAACAGCGCCACGCCGGCGGAAAGCAGAAGCGCAAAGGCTGCGGCTTCAAGAATTACGCGCGGTTCCGGCGCCACCGAGTCGTAGAGGACGTTCCACACGCCAAGGACAATTTCCTCAGCTTGCGAATTGACGAAGGTGTTGTCTGTTGAGGCAACCGCAAACCAGAGCAGCGCTGCCGCGCCGCCGGCAGCAACCACGATAACCATGCCAACCAAACGCTGAAAAGGACCTCGGACCATCCGGGTATGCTAACAAAGCTGGCATTGAAAAATTCTGCTCTTTTCCGCTTCATTTGCTCAAGATTTGCACAATGGGCTGGTTGATCGTTCATTTGGTGGTTAGAACCGACGGTGCTCGGGCTTTGGCGCCATAAGCCGGGGGAGTAGGGGAGTCGCTCACTCTCCGCTGCACCTGCCCGTGAAAGGCTTGGGCAATGGTGAATGTGGAGCAGCCCAAATATGTCAGGTATCAGGCAGTGCTGCCGAATCGCCGCGGCACCTATCCGGGCATATTCGCTCTGGCAAACGGCCTGGCCGCAAGCGGACGGCTTTCCTCCGCGGACTGGGCTGCATGGCGAAACGCGAACGATCGGGCCGATGCCGCCTATACCGATCCCGCGACTGTTGATACCTCGGTTTTCGACCGCAGTATCAATCCAACGGCACAGTCATGGTTCAAGACCACGGCGGTCCACCTCCTGGCCGATGTGAGCTTCTATGAAGACCTGCTTCGTCGGTACGGGATTGGATATGAGGTGCTCCGGTCGGATGACCCGGGGATAGTGCTCTACGAAGACGAGGTGCAGGTGGTGGTTATGCCGCGGGGAGAGGCGGTCTTCGGGACCTAACCGGGGCGTTTCGCGCCGCCATCGATAGTCTGTTGATCGTGAATGGCTGGAGTGTTTCGGACGCCGGAGTCCTTGTCCTGCCGTCAGGCTTGCTCGTGCGCGGCCGAGGATTGCGTCATTCGCCCCCAGAGGGCAAGATCCCGGACTTTGGAATCTACCTCCTCGCAAGGCAGCCGCAGTCCATGCCATGGAGCGCTCGGTGGGTCCAATGGCCGGACTTTTGGTTGCCCGTCGACCGCGGTGACGCACAAGAAGCGCTGTACGAAGCATGGCGCCGTGCTGCCACAGAGCGGGTGGAGGTTGCATGTGCTGGCGGGCGCGGAAGGACCGGCACCGCACTCGCGTGCATCGCAGTGCTCGACGGTTTGCCCGCCCGTGACGCAGTGACATACGTCCGCAAGCACTACGACCCACGGGCCGTTGAGACTCCCTGGCAGCGCAGATATGTGGCCCAGTTTTTCTGAGCGGTAGAAGACGGCCTCCCAGCGATAGAGGGAGGGGCGAACTTGCATCCGAAGCAGTAATCGGGACTCAAGTTGACATAATGTTGATTATCGGTGATTAGGTAAGGGAGCTGGATGAAGCTGCGAGCACTCCCGTGCATGAAGGCAGCCCGCTCTTGCCGAACCAGACCCCGCTGCCCGGCATCCTTCCCGCGTCCCCACTCCCCCATCCGACCAGCGTGCACGCAATTGATGAAGTTGTCACCCCTTCTCGGAGAACCCGCGGCTTGTGGCAAGATACTCCCCGGGCCCACGAATACCCGCGCATGCCAGTTACATTCCGGTTGATGCGAAGGCCTGCCCCAACGGCGTTGCGGCAGCTACTGTTGGGCGCATGGCGGATTCTGAGATCCTGCAGGTCGACGGCCCCGACGGCGAGCGGGAGGTCAAGCTGAGCAGCCCAGACAAGGTGCTGTGGCCCGGCGCCGAGGGGCATGATCCCCTCACCAAGCGCGATCTGGCCCGCTACCTGATCTCGGTGGCGTCGCCGTTCCTGCGGCTCAACGGCGACCGGCCCATGACTCTGCAGCGCTTCCCCGAAGGGATCGACGGCGAGGAGTTCTTCTCGAAACGGCCGCCGCGGGGCGCGCCTTCCTACCTCAGGACGGTGACGTGCACTTACCCGTCCCACAGGCGCCACGAACAGCTCGTGTTCGACGAGGCCGCCGCGCTCGCGTGGGCGGCGCAGATGGGAACGATTACCTTCCACCCGTGGCCAGTGCGCACGGCCAATCTGGACAACCCGGACGAGTTGCGGATCGACCTCGATCCGCAGCCTGGGCGCGATTTCCGGGACGCCGTCACCGCCGCGCTCGCGCTTCGCGAGGTCATGGCTGAGGCTGGGCTCACGGCCTACGCGAAGACCTCGGGCAACCGGGGCGTCCACGTCTACGCGCGCATCCGGCCCACGCACGAGTTCCTTCATGTGCGGCACGCCGTCATCGGGATTGCACGCGAACTCGAGCGCCGCATGCCGGACCTCGTAACCACCTCGTGGTGGAAGGAAGAACGCGGCGAGCGGGTGTTCGTCGACTTCAACCAGGCCAACCGCGACCGGACGATCGCCGCCGCCTATTCGCCCCGGCCTTTGCCTCACGCGCCCGTCTCGACCCCGCTGACGTGGGACGAGCTGCCCGACGCCGACCCGCGCGACTTCACCGTCCGGACGGTGCCCATACTCCTGGCCGCCCGTGACTGCCCGTGGGCTGACATCGATGCCGCGCCGGGCGACATTTCGGGTGCACTCGCCTTATGGGATGCGGATCTTGAGCGCGGGCTCGGCGAGCTCAACTTCCCGCCGGACTACCCCAAGATGCCCGGCGAGCCGCCACGGGTGCCGCCGAGCAAGCGCAAGGCGGACCGGGCCGATGAGGACTATTCGGTACCCAAAGCGGAACGCGACGCCGAGTGGGGAACGGCGATCGCTCCCCCGTACGGGCCGATGCTGGCAAAGCCGGTCAAGAAGCTCCCAGTCGGCGACTACCTGTACGAGCCGAAGTGGGATGGCTTCCGCTCGATCGTATGGCGCTCCGGCGATCGCGTGGAGATCGGATCGCGCAATGCCCTGCCCATGACGCGCTACTTCCCGGAGCTCGTGGAGGCCATCGTCGCAAGCGTCCCCGACCATTCGGTCATCGACGGCGAAATCGTCCTCGTGGACCCGGACACCGGCAACCGGCTCAACTTCGATGCCCTCCAGCAGCGCATTCACCCCGCGGCCTCGCGCATCGCAAAGCTGAGCGCCGCAACGCCGGCGAGCTTCGTGGCCTTCGACCTGCTCGCCCTGGGCCAGACCAACTACGTGGAGCGTCCGTTCCGCGAGCGGCGCGCGGCCCTTGAAGAGGCATTCAAGAACGCCAGGCACCCCGTCTACCTCACTCAGGCGACCAAAGACCCTGCCCTCGCGCTGGAGTGGTTCAGCACCTTCGAGGGTGCCGGCCTGGACGGCGTCATCGCCAAGCCCCTCGGAGAGCTCTACGCCGAGGACAAGCGGGTCATGTCCAAACTCAAGCATGAGCGGACGGCTGACTGCGTCCTCGCCGGCTACCGGCTCTACAAGGACGAGCCCGACGCCATCGGATCCCTGCTCCTTGGGCTGTACGACGCCCAAGGCCGGCTCAACTCAGTGGGCGTCATCGGCGCGTTTCCTATGGCCCGTCGCAAGGAGCTGTTCGAGGAACTGCAGCCGCTCGTGACCACGTTCGACGGGCACCCTTGGGCGTGGGCGCAACCCGCCGAGGTGCTGCCGGACAACCGCGACCAGTCGGCACCGCGCACCCCCTCGGCGGCGGCGCATTCTCGCTGGAATGCACAAAAGGACCTCTCGTTCACCCCGCTGCGACCGGAGCGCGTCGTCGAGGTCAAGTACGACCACATGGAGGGCGAGCGGTTCCGCCACACTGCGCAGTGGGTCCGATGGCGCGAAGACCGCCTGCCAGCGTCGTGCACCTATGAGCAGCTCGAGGAACCCGTCAGCTACGACCTCTCCTCGGTCCTGACCCGGGACCGGCCCGCGTAGCCCGTCCACCGACCCTCAGAAGCGCAGCAGGGTCACGCCGCGCGAAGGCGGCGTGACCCTGCTGCTCGCGCTGGGAAGGAATCCGGTGGTGTAGGTCTCAGGCCGGCTTGGCGTATGTGGCCGCGCTCATGAGTTCGTAGGCCACGAATGCCTCATCGCCTTCGACCCAGGCGTCGTGGCCGGCCGGAATTGCGTAGGCGTTGCCGGGAGTTACGGTGATGCGCGTCCCGTCCTCCATCTGGACGGTCAGGGTTCCGGCCGTGCAGAATCCCAGGTGATTGACCTGGCAGCTGTCCGTGTGGACGACGGTTTTTACAGTCTCGGACCAGCGCCAGCCCGGTTCGAACGTGAACCTGCCCAATGTCGTGTCGTTGATAGTGACCACATCGACCTGGGTCTTGGGCGGACGGCGCTTCTCGTCCGGGTCGTCGAACGACTTTGATTCAAGGGCATTGACAGTTACCGACATCTTGTCCTCCTCGTGGGAAGTGGAGTCCAGCATTTTCGTCCGGAGTGCGGGTCCGCACCGGGAAGATTCGGTTGGCCGGCGCGGACGTGCCTGCCAACACCGTGATCAGCGGTTTCAGAGTGCTCCCGCGGACGGGGCATGTCAATAAGCCCAGAGCGACCCGTCGGAATCAGCTTCCGGTTTCTTCGGGGTGCTCCCTGGCCCGCCTTTGGTCCGGGTTTTCACCGCTTTCAGCAGGGATGAAGTCCGGGTCGACCTTGCTGCCCATGCCGCCCTGGCCGGCATCCGCATTGCCGGAGGGCGCGCTTCCCGGCGCATCGGTGCGTTGCACCCGCACCTTGCGCCGGGGGGTGGATTCCTGTCCCATAGAGGGCACGCGCACCTCGAGAATGCCGTTGTTGTAGGAAGCCTGAATGTCGTCCTCCTTGACCCCGGCCGGGAGCTGGAAGCTGCGTGTCAACGCGCCATAGTGAAATTCCGTGCGGTAATCGTTCCTGCCCTCGCTTACGGATTCCTCCTCACGTCGTGCCTCGATGGTCAGTGTGCGTCCTGACACCGAGATGTCGATGTCCCGGTCCGGGTCGACGCCGGGAACCTCGACCCGGACCACCATGACGGACCCGTCGCGGAATTCCTCTGCGCGCAGCCACGCGCCGGCTTCCCCTTGCAGGAAACGGCGCACCGGCTCCGGAACGTCGAATGGCAGGTTCCGCATGAAGTCGCCCATGACTCTTCCTCCTTGAACTCGTGCACTGGGACGCTGCCGTCCCGCGGCGGCACCGCGGGACCGACTTTGTCATACCAGCAACTTACGCCCGGGGCATGGCACGTGGAAGAGGCAAGTCACGCGGGCAGGGGGCAGAAGCAGCGCGAGGACCAGGAAAAGGCCTACGGGTTGTTTTGCCGGTGGGGATCCTGCGGTGGGTTGCTGTCGCTGTCAGGGCGGCTTTCTACGGAATCGTCGCCCGCCCGGCGGGGATCAACGGCCTGCCGCTGTTCTTCGGGGTGCCCGGCCTCCGCCGTGTTGGTATCGACGTTCGGGTCCATGGCATCGGCATGCCGGGCCTTGTCCGCGGAATCCTGGCGAAGGTCGCTGGCATCGGCCTGGCGCTTTTCGGCCTCCCTGTGCAGCCGTTCGGCGTCCAGCTTGGCCTGCTCTGCCTCGGCTTTGGCCCTGGCCGCCTGGACCTCGGACTCGCGGGCATTGAACTCCACTTCCTCGGCCTTCTTCCGCAGCTCGGCCGCCCGCTTTTCAGCCTCGGCGCGCTCGGCACGTTCGTGTTCCTGCCTGCGTCTGCGGGCGATGAAGAATACCAATCCCAGAACTACAACTAAGACGACGATCCCGACGACAATCCAAACAACTGCGGTTGTGTCCATCGAAGTTTCCCTCTTTTCGGCTGGGCTGCATGGACAGTCTCAGTAAAGCCCAACAGCCCGCGGCAAACCAGAGGGTTGGTGCTCCCCTCCCGGCCGCGGCCCGCACGCCGCCTAGCAGCAACCGGCACCAAGCGTCACTGAGCCAGGCGGCGAACGGCAAGCCTTAGGAAGCCTGGCTTCAGGCCCCAACATACTCCGCGAGGTGCCGTCCGGTCAGTCCCGCACGGCTCGCCACGAGCTCTGCCGGGGTTCCCTCGAAAACGATCCTGCCGCCGTCGTGCCCTGCACCGGGACCAAGGTCGATGATCCAGTCCGCATGGGCCATCACCGCCTGATGGTGTTCGATCACGATGACCGACTTGCCCGACTCCACCAGGCGGTCCAACAGGGCGAGGAGCTGTTCGACGTCGGCCAAGTGCAGGCCCGAGGTCGGCTCGTCGAGGATGTAGACATCTCCCTTCTCCCCCATCTGCGAGGCCAGCTTGAGCCGCTGGCGCTCCCCGCCGGAGAGCGTGGTGAGCGGCTGCCCAAGCGCGAGGTAGCCGAGCCCGACGTCGGCCAGCCGCTTGAGAATCGCATGGGCGGCCGGGATTTTGGTCTGCCCGGCGGAGAAGAATTCCTCGGCTGCGCTCACCGACATGCCGAGCACCTCGCTGATGTTCCGACCGCCGAAGGTGTACTCGAGAACGGCCGCCTGGAAGCCCTTGCCTTCGCAGTCCTCGCACGGCGTGGAGACGGTGTCCATGAATCCGAGTTCTGTGTAGATGACCCCGGCGCCCTTGCACTCCGGGCATGCTCCCTCGGAGTTGGCGCTGAAGAGCGCAGGCTTCACGCCGTTGGCTTTCGCGAAGGCCTTGCGGATCGGTTCAAGGAGCCCGGTGTACGTCGCCGGGTTGCTCCGGCGGGAACCCTTGATGCCGGACTGGTCGATCGCCACCACGCCTTCGCCGCCGGCAACCGAGCCGTGGATCAGGGAACTCTTCCCGGAACCGGCTACCCCGGTAACCACCACCAGCGCGCCAAGGGGGATGTCGACGTCGACGTCCTTGAGGTTGTGCTCGGTGGCTCCGCGGATCTCCAGCTTGCCCTTGCCTTTGCGAGGCTTCTCCTTGAGCTTTGCGCGGTCGTCGAGGTGCCGGCCCGTCAGGGTGCCGCTACCCCGCAGCCCCTCCACGGTGCCCTCGAAGCAGATGGTTCCGCCGGCGGTCCCGGCGCCCGGGCCGAGGTCGACGACGTGATCGGCGACGGCGATCGCCTCCGGTTTGTGCTCGACCACCAGGACGGTGTTGCCTTTGTCGCGCAGGCGCAGCAGGAGCCTGTTCATGCGCTGGATGTCGTGCGGGTGCAGGCCGATGGTCGGTTCGTCGAAGACGTAGGTGACATCGGTCAGGGAGGAGCCGAGGTGGCGGATCATCTTGACGCGCTGCGCCTCGCCGCCGGACAAGGTGCCGGACGGCCGTTCGAGGGACAGGTAGCCCAGGCCGATCTCCACGAAGGAATCGAAAAGATGCAGCAGGTTGGCCTTCAACGGCGCAACGGAAGGCGCATCGAGCTCACGGATCCAGTCCGCAAGGTCTGTAATCTGCATGGCGCAGACTTCGGCGATGTTCAAGCCCTTGATCCGCGAGGAACGGGCGCCTTCGTTGAGCCGGGTGCCGTCGCAGGCCGGGCAGGTCGCGAAGACGGCTGCCCGTTCGACAAAAGCCCGGATGTGCGGCTGCAGCGAATCCGGGTCCTTGCTGAACATGGACTTGCGGATCTTCGGGATCAGCCCCTCATAGGTGACGTTGATGCCCTTGGCCTTGATCTTCACCGGCTCCTTGTGGAGGAGGTCGTCCAGTTCCTGCTTCGTGTAGTCCTTGAGCGGCTTGTTCGGGTCAACGAAGCCTGATTCCGTGAACGTGGCCACCATCCAGCCGTCCGCCGTGTAGCCCGGGACGAGGATGGCGCCATCGAGCAGGGACTTGTCCCTGTCAACGATCGCATCAAGGTCCAGGTCGGAAACGGTGCCGCGGCCTTCGCATTCAGGGCACATGCCGCCGTGGTACACGGCCTCGCGCACGATCGTCTTCTCGCCCTTGGCATCGGTAATGACGCCGCTGGCCTTGCGGGTCGGGATGTTGAACGAGAAAGCCACCGCTGGTCCGATGTACGGGGTGCCGAGCCGGCTGAAGAGCACCCGGAGCATCGCATTGGCGTCGGTGACGGTGCCCACGGTGGACCGGGCGTTGGCCCCCATGCGCTCTTGGTCCACGATGATCGCCGTCGTCAGGCCCTCCAGGACATCCACGTCCGGGCGGGCGAGTGAGGGCATGAAGCCCTGGACGAACGTGCTGTAGGTTTCGTTGATCATCCGCTGCGACTCGGCGGCGATGGTACTGAAGACGAGGGAACTCTTGCCGGAGCCGGAAACGCCGGTGAACGCCGTGAGGCGGCGCTTCGGGATCTCCAGGCTGATGTCCTTCAGGTTGTTCTCGCGGGCGCCCTGCACCTTGATCAGCTCATGGCTGTCGGCCAGCGGCACCGGGGCGGAGCCGGCCTGGGTTTCCGTGTCAGTACTCATCGTTTCTCCGTCCGTGAATCAGCGCACCGGGCCCTGCGGCAGCCCGGTCTTGCGCTCCTGGGCACCACACTAACCCCGTCCCGGGCAATGCGGCTTCTCTGATCGTGCTCCGGCCCGGCCCATTGTCTTAAGCCGCCCCGGCACCAACAATGAAGCATGCCGGTCTACGTGAATTCCCTCGAGACAGCCGTACCGCCAACCATCCTGGTGCAACCCCAGGCACGCGATGTATTTTCCGCCCAACCAGGCCTTACCCGGCTCGGTTCCAGACTCGTCCGGACCTGCTTCGACTCCGCCGCCATCGACACCCGTCATACCGCCGTCGCCGAATTGACCATGGACGGGATACCGGACCGCCGCGACTTCTACGATCCGGACAGCGGCGAAGTCCTCAGCCCCAGCACGAAAGTGCGCAACGACCTCTTCTCGACCGAGGCCACCAAGCTGTTCATCGAAGCGGGGAAAGCCGCCGTCGGGCGTTGCCCGGACGTGGAACCTACCGACATCACGCACGTGATCACTGTGTCCTGCACCGGCTTTTTCAATCCCGGACCCGACTACAAAGTGGTGCGCGCACTCGGACTCAACCCCGCCGTGCAGCGCTACCACCTCGGATTCATGGGCTGCTACGCGGCCTTCCCGGCGCTGCGGGCCGCCCGGCAATTCTGCCTGGCCGATCCCGAAGCGGTGGTCCTGGTCATCTGCGTGGAGCTGTGCTCCCTGCACCTGAGGACGTCCAACGACCCCGACACCATCATGGGCTCGGCGATTTTCGGCGACGGCGCTGCGGCCGCCGTCGTCAGTTCCCGGACCCCGTCGGGACCGGAAGCGGCGCTGCGGCTGGACCACTTCGAAACGGTCCTGACACCTGTCGGTGAGGAGGCGATGGCGTGGAACATCGGCGACCAGGGTTTCGAGATGGTCCTGGGCAGCTACGTTCCGCACATCATCGAAGACCACATCACCGGCGCGCTGGAACCACTGCTTGCCCGCGAGGACGGGCTGGCCGGCCGCCCGTACCGGGAAATCCCGCACTGGGCAATCCACCCCGGCGGCCGCAGCATCCTGGACAAGGTCGAGTCCAAACTCGAGCTCCTTGAGGAACAGCTCCGGCCGGCACGCGAGATCCTGCGCGACTTCGGGAACATGAGCAGCGCCACCGTGCTCTTCGTGCTCAAGCACATCCTTGGCCAGCCGTCCCGCCAGGACGAGGAACGGATCTGCTCCATGGCGTTCGGCCCCGGGCTCACGGTGGAAACCGGCCTGTTCACCAAGGTTGCCCCCGCCAAGCCATGACCACCTTCGCCTCCTTCCTGCGGGAGCGGGAAGGCAGCCTCACCGAACAGATGGACCGGCCGGACTGCGATCCCGACCGGCTGCGCAGGAGCTATGCGAGGTTCCCGCTCGTCAATTTCCTGGTAGCCGCGTGGGGGCGCAACTACACGCGGCGGATCAGGCCCCTGCTGTCCGGTTCGACGCCGCTGACCCTGCTGGATCTGGGGTGCGGCGGCGGGGAGCTCGTGCGGCGCCTGGTCCGGCGGGCAGCCCGGGACGGGCTCCTGCTGGAGGCGACCGGCGCCGATCCGGACCCCCGGGCCCACGCTTTCGCCACTTCCCGTCCCGCGCACGACGGCGTCACGTACCTCAGGGCCGACAGCACCGAGTTGCTCACCGGGGGCCGGCAGTACGACGTAGTGGTGTCCAACCACGTGCTGCACCACCTCAGCGCCGCCGAGCTGGCCGCCATGCTTTCCGATTCCGAACGCCTCGCCCGGCGCCTCGTGCTGCACAACGACCTGCGCCGCAGCCGGCTCGCCTACCTCCTTTTCCTGGCGGGCTTCTGGCCGCTCGGCCCCGGCTCGTACATCCACACCGACGGGCTGGCATCCATCAGGCGCAGCTACACGCAGGCCGAGCTCCGGGCCATCGTTCCCCCGGGCTGGCAGGTGGTGCGCAACGGGGCCTGGCACCTGCTGCTCGTGTACCGTCCGCCGGGCGGCGGCAGTGCTTGACGTCGGGATCGTCGGCGCCGGCCCGGTGGGGCTGGGCATGGCCGCCCTGCTGCTCCGGCGCGGGCTCGACGTCGCTGTCTTCGAAAAACGCAGCAGCCCGGGCGCCCAAAGCCGGGCCATCGGCATCCATCCGCCGGCGCTCGCCGTGCTCGAGACCGTCGGCGCGGCCGCGCCCCTCATCGGAAGCGGCGTACTTATCCGCGGCGGCACGGCGTACAGCGCCGGGCGCAAGGTGGGGTCGCTGGATTTCGGGCTGCCCGGTGCAGAGTATCCTTTCATACTTTCGGTGCCGCAGCCGCGGACGTTGGAGGTGCTGGAGGAACGGGTCGCGGCGCTCGGTTCCGGGGTGGTGCACCGGGGCGTTGACGTGCTTGAGGCGGTTCCCGACGACGGCGGCCTCGTCCTGCGCGGCAGCCGCACCGGTGCTGCCGGCCCGGCGGAGCCTTTCGAGGCGCGGTGCCGCTTCCTGGTCGCCGCGGACGGCGCGCACTCCGCGTTCAGGGCCGCCCTGGGCATCCCGCCCAAAGTGCGGACCTACCCGGACAACTACCTTATGGGCGACTTCCACGACGGGACCCCTTATGGTGCCGAGGCCGTGCTTTTCCTGGAAGCGCCGGGAATCGTTGAGTGCTTTCCCCTGCCGGGCGGCATCCGCCGCTGGGTGGTTCGGACAAGCCGGCCCGTCGCGGAACCGTCGGGCCGCGTATTGGCGGACCTGATCAGGGAACGCACCGGTGCCGTGGTGGAGCCGTCCAGCAATTCGATGCTCAGCGCCTTTGGCGTCCGTTCCAGGCTCGCTCCGGCCATGGTCCACGGGCGCACCGTCCTGGTTGGTGACGCCGCCCATGAACTCAGCCCGATCGGCGGGCAGGGGATGAACCTTGGCTGGCTCGACGCTGCCGCCCTGGCCCCGTTGCTGGAGCGCATGGTCCGCGCGGACCGGGGCCGGCGGGATCCGGCGCTCGGCAGGGACCTCGCGGCGGTGGAACACGCACGCCTGCGCGCGGCCCGGAAGGCCAGCCGCCAGGCGGGCCTCAACATGGCGCTTGGCCGGCCGCTCCCCCCGGCCGTCCTGGCGTTGCGCAACTCCGTTGTCGGCCGGGCGGTCCGGCGGCCTGCAGTCGCCGGATTCGTGGCGCGGCGCTTCACAATGCACTAGGCAGTGCGGCTCCTGCCGTCAGACAGAGACGGTCAACTGCCCCGGCGAGGTGAAATAGCAGTCATAGCTGTCCTGGCTGCGGATCCGGCCGTTCTCCACTTCGAAGACAGCCGTGGTCCGGGCACGGATCGTGTCCCCGGCGTCCCAGTGCGGCAGGTCCAGCAGCAAGGTGGCCGACCAATTGATCTCGAGGACCACCCGATTCCCCTCGCAGGTGGTGCGCACGATCTCGAAATGCTGGTTCTCCACCACGTCCTTGCTTTGGTCGGCCCCGGCGAGAGTGGCTTGAAGGTCCCGGATCGCGCCCTTCACCGACAATACGTGAGGCCACTCCGTCAGGGTGAAATCATCGGTGAGGAAAGGATGCAGCTCCGCCGCGCCTCCCCCGCCTTCAACCGCTCGAATGAAACCCAACACACAGTCCAGGGGCGCCAGTTCAGTCATTTTTCGAGCCTAATGCATGTCCCGCGGGATCCCCGGCCCGGGCTTACCCAAGGCATGCCGTGGCTCTCCCGCGCTAGGCTCGAGCCATGGACTTCCGCCCCCGCTCCCTCACCGCCGCTCCCCCGACTCCCTTGGCCGCCCGGGAGATCCGCGAGCTTGTGGAAGGAATCCTGGCCCTGGACACCTTGCCGCCCATCGTCCAGGCCGGCCACCCCGTGCTCCGCCAGCGGGCGGCGCCCTTTGACGGGCAATTGGACGATGCCGTTCTTGGTCAGCTGATCGAGGTGATGCGCCGGACGATGCACGACGCGCCGGGCGTGGGGCTCGCGGCCCCGCAGATCGGCATCCCCCTGCAGTTGGCCGTCCTCGAAGACCAGTTCGACGTCGATCCGGCGGCTGCCGTGGCACGGGAACGGGCTCCGCTGGACTTCTTTGCCATGCTCAACCCCGTGTATGCCCCGCTCGGCGATGGGACCGCGTCCTTCTATGAAGGCTGCCTCTCCGTCCGGGGCTACCAGGCGGTCGTGACCCGGCACCGGCACGTATCACTGGACTACCTGCGCCCCGACGGCAGTTCCGCGCAGGCCGAATTCAGCGGCTGGCAGGCGAGGATCGTGCAGCATGAAACGGACCACCTGCACGGCGGCCTCTACCTGGACCGCGCGGAAAGCCGCTCCCTGGCCAGCAGCGAAGAGTACGCCGCCCGCTGGGCCCAGCCCGGAATCAGCCAGGCGGCAGCGGAACTGGGCTTCCCGCCAGGCTAACGGGCCGGCGTCGGGAGCATCCCGGCCCACCAGGCCAGGATCTGCTCGAAGCGCTGCTTCCGGTGGTGCGGCGTACCGGAACGGGACAGCTCGTGGTCTTCCCCGGGAAAGAGCAGCAGCGACGTCTCCACCCCCTGGGCCTTAAGCGCTGCGAAGTATCGCTGCCCCTGCTCCACCGGGCAGCGGAGGTCGTTCTCGCTGTGGATCACCAGCGTGGGCGTCCGGACGTTCGACACCACGGCCATCGGGCTCTGGGCCAGCATCTGCTCCAGCGTTCCGCCGGTGTATTCACCGCCGAAGAACCAGCCGATGTCCGAGGACCCGGTAAAACTGATCGGATCAAGGAAGCCCCGCTCCACGATCGCTGCCTTGAAGCGGTGATCGTGCGCGATGGTCCATGCGGTCAGGTAGCCACCGTAGGAACCGCCCATGATGCCCAGGGCACCGGAATCCAGGGCCGGGAACGCGGCCAGGGCGCCGTCGAGGAAAGCCAGGACATCCGCCATGTCCACGGTTCCCATCGCCTCTTTGATGGCTGCTCCGTGGGCCTGGCCGTAACCCGCCGAGCCCCGCGGATTGCACATCAGCACCGCATACCCGGCCTCCGCGTAGACCTGCGCTTCGTCGAAGAACGCGCAGGCGTACTGGGCGAACGGGCCGCCGTGGATGTTCAACAGCACCGGGTGCGGGCCCGGACCATCCGGCAGGACCAGCCATCCGTGCACGGGGTAGCCGTCCGCCCCTTCGGCAATGAACTCGCGGGGTTCACGGACGGTGCTTTCGTTCCGGAGCCGGACCGAGAAATCGCTCAGCAGCCGCAACTCGCCGCGCTCCAGCACCCCCACGTCGCCATGGCTTGCAGCATCTGCATAGGCGATGGCCACCACGTCCCCGGCCGCGGCGGCGCCAAGCACCGCCCGCTCGCCGTGCAGCAGCACCTCGCTGCCGCCGTCGGCGGTCCACTTCAACAGTTCGACGCTGCCGCGGTGCGAATTCAGGACCAGCACCCCGTCGGGCCCGGCGGGCTCCAGGGTGCCGGACACGTCCTGCTGCTCCACATCGCTCAGTACACGGGCCTCACCGCCTGCGGCGGGCACCACGTACAGGGCCGTGTTCCGGGCAACGAAATCCAGGCCGTCGGCGCCGAGATCCTGGGCCGTGAAAAACAGTTCCCGGCCATTCCGGGACTCCCGGACCGCGTGGATCGACTGCGGCTCCGCGCCGCTTGGTACCAGCACAGCTTCCCCGCCGGCTGCGGGCACCTTGTAAATGCCCGACGCAATGTCCGCGTCATGCCCTTCATGGCCCGCTGCCAGGTAATACACGCTGCGCCCATCGCTGCTGAAAACCGCGCCGGTGTGGTCGACTTCGCCGGAGGTCAGCTGCACGACGGCGGGAATCCCTTTTGTGCCCGGCCCCTCCTGTTCCTTCGCGTCCTTGGCCGCCCGCCCGGCAGCCGGGACGGCGGGTTCCCCGCCCAGTTCCGGAACGTCCACGACGAACAGCTGGGCAGCCTTGTCCAAGGTGTACCCGACACCGTTCATC
The DNA here is from genome assembly GCF_900099975.1 of Arthrobacter cupressi. Classification (GTDB taxonomy): domain Bacteria; phylum Actinomycetota; class Actinomycetes; order Actinomycetales; family Micrococcaceae; genus Arthrobacter; species Arthrobacter cupressi. The sequence continues at coordinate 29,603 of NZ_FNEI01000017.1, read as the reverse complement.
CGGTACTGGTTGCTGCTGACCAGGCGGGCGTCCTCGGCTCCCGGGCCGACGCCGTCCACCGTGCCGTAGCGGCCTTCCTCGGGGACCCGGGACGCGAAGACGATCCGTGCCGAGTCCGGCGCCCAGGAAAATTCCGTGACGCCCAACTTCTGGTCCGTGATGGCCTGCGGTTCCCCGCCGCCAGCCTCCACGATGTGCAGCTGCGGCTTGCCGTCCGGCTCCGCCCGCAGGAACGCCAGTACCCTGCCATCCGGCGAGAACGCCGGGGCAGTGTCGCGGAAGCCCCGGGTGACCCGCCGGGGCTGCTGGGACGGATCGAACGGGACGCTCCACAACTGGCCCACGTACGCGTCAGCGTCGAAATCGGGACGGGTGACCGAAACGACGGCACGGCTCGCGTCGGGATGCACAGTGGGGGCGGAGACGGAATTCAGCAGCGGCAACTGGTCGGGTTTCACGCTGGTGAGCCTAACGCCTACCCGCCCCGCCGGCAGGCCTGCCACTCCGTCCGCCGTAGGATTGTCCCTATGCTTTCCGACGCCGCGTCCGCCCTGCGCTGCCCCGTCTGCCAGGACGCGCTGGACGTCGAAACCAGACCGCGCCGCGCACTGCGGTGCCCTGCCGGCCACAGTTTCGACGCCGCCAAGCAGGGCTACTTCAATCTGCTCACCGGGAAGGGCACTGCTTTCGAGGCAGACTCCGCCGCCATGGCCGCGGCCCGCCATGACTTCCTTTCCGCCGGGCACTATGCGGCGCTGGCTGACGCCCTTGCAGAGTTGGCGGCCCCAGGCCTGGACCGTGACGGGGCCGTCGTGCTGGATTCCGGTACGGGCACGGGCAACTACCTCAACGCGGTCCTCAAACGTTCCCCCGCCGCTTCCATCGGCCTGGACATTTCCAAGTTCGCCCTGCGGCGCGCTGCCCGCCTGAATCCGGGCACCGTCAACATCGTGTGGGACGTGTGGCGGCCGCTGCCCCTGGTGAGCGGAAGCATCGACGTCGTCACCGTTGTTTTTGCTCCTCGCAACCCGCCCGAGTTCGCCCGCGTGCTCCGGCCGGGCGGGCGGGTCATTGTCGTCACTCCCCGGCCCGGGCATCTCGCCGAAGTCGCAGGCCTTGCCGGGATGCTCCGCATCGAGGAGGGGAAGGACGAACGCCTGGCCGGGTCCATGGGCGGCCACTTCACCATGGCGGTGCAGGAGGCTTTGGACATCCCCCTCCAACTGGGCGAATCCGAAGCGGCCGATCTTGCCTTCATGGGCCCCGCCGGGCACCACCTCGACCGGCAGGAACTCGTGGCGTCGCTCGCCGGCACGGGGACCGTGGAGACCACTGCGAAGTTCGCGCTGACGGTTTTCACCACGCCTCCGGCCTCTTCCTGACGCCCGGCCGGGCAGGCGGCTAGGATGGAAAAACAGCGGGCGACACGCCGCTGCACCCTCCGTTCCACCGGCTGCGGTGCAGGGTGGGTCCGGAACAGGGGGAACGATGTTTGAATGGCTCGGCGAGAACTGGTGGGCGCTCTGGCTCACGGTATTCCTCGCATTCGCGGTGATCGAGATGCTCACCCTCGATCTCTTCTTCATCATGCTGGGCGGCGGAGCCCTGGCCGCCCTGGTTGCACACGTCGTCGGCGCCGAGTTCTGGCTCCAGATCGTCGTCTTCTGCATTGTGTCGCTGCTGATGATCGTCTTCGTCCGCCCCGTGGCCATGAAACACCTGCGCAAGGGTCCCGCGGACCAGTTGAGCAATGTCGACCGCCTCATCGGACAGTCGGCCGTGGTCATGGAATCGGTCAGCACCGCGGGCGGCCTGGTGAAGATCGGCGGCGACGTGTGGAGCGCCCGCAGCACGGGCGGCACCATTGCCGCGGGGGAAAGTGTCAGGGTCACCCGGATCGACGGCGCGACGGCCGTTGTTTCGCCCGGCACCCCTGAATGACCGGGTGGCACCCGGTACAAAGACCGCATCAAATGAACTGCATCAAAGCATAGTTTGGGGAATGAAGGAGATGTATGGATAGCTTGGGTGGGACTGCAGCCGCGATCGTGCTGATAGTCCTCATAGTCTTTGTGATCATTGTGCTGGTCCGCTCGATCAGGATCATCCCGCAGGCGCGGGCCGGCGTCGTGGAGCGCCTGGGCAAATACCAGCGCACGCTCAATCCGGGCCTGACCATCCTGATCCCGTTTGTGGACCGGCTGCTGCCGCTGCTGGACCTGCGCGAACAGGTGGTCTCGTTCCCGCCGCAACCGGTCATCACCGAGGACAACCTGGTGGTCTCCATCGACACCGTGGTCTATTTCCAAGTCACGGACCCGCGCGCGGCCACGTACGAGATCGCCAACTACATCCAGGCGGTGGAGCAGCTGACCACCACCACCCTGCGCAACGTCGTCGGCGGCCTGAACCTCGAAGAGGCGCTTACCTCGCGCGACCAGATCAACGGCCAGCTGCGGGGTGTGCTGGACGAAGCCACGGGGCGCTGGGGCATTCGGGTATCGCGCGTGGAGCTCAAGGCGATCGATCCGCCGCACAGCATCCAGGACTCGATGGAAAAGCAGATGCGCGCCGAACGTGACCGCCGTGCCGCGATCCTCACGGCCGAGGGCACCAAGCAGTCGCAGATCCTCACGGCCGAAGGTGAGCGTCAGTCCGCCATCCTGAAGGCAGAAGGTGATGCGAAGGCTGCAATCCTCCGCGCGGACGGCGAAGCACAGGCGATCCAGAAGGTGTTTGACGCGATCCACAGGGGTAACCCGGACCAGAAGCTGCTGGCGTACCAGTACCTTCAGACGCTTCCGAAGCTCGCCGAAGGCACGTCCAACAAGCTGTGGATCATTCCGAGCGAGGTCGGCGAGGCGCTGAAGGGCATTGGCGGCGCGCTGGGCGGGTCCGATTCCGAGGGAGTCGCAGGCCTGTTTGGAAAGAACGCCGAAAGCCCTGCGGCCCCGGCTGCGGCTCCGCGGCCACAGGACCCGCCACTGTAGGGAAAGTTCGGGAAAGGGCCGGTCACGCGGTGACCGGCCCTTTCCGCTGCCCGTTCAGCGTATAATGGTGTATTTGTCCGAGCGGTTCAATCCGCGTGGAACATTTGAGCTTGGTCAAGCGTTGCATTTAGTGGTGCACGGTGTGCAGACAGTAGCCCGGCCGGAGTCGAAATGCCGGACGGCTAGCGCGGACGCAATTCCGCGAACAGATAGAGGGAGTAAACATGAGCGATCGCAGCCTCCGCGGCATGCGCCTTGGCGCGCAGAGCATGGAAACCGAATCCGGGGTGGAGCCGGCACCGCGCCAGCGGGTTGAATACCGCTGTGCAGATGGCGAGCAGGTCTTCGTGACGTTCTCGTCCGAGGCCGAAATCCCTCCCGTCTGGGTTTCCAAGACCGGCAAGGAAGCTCTCCTGGTGGATGGCGAACGCCCCGTGGACAGCAACGAGAAGGCTGTCCGCACGCACTGGGACATGCTGCTGGAACGCCGCTCCATCCCGGAGCTCGAGCAGATCCTCGAGGACCGCCTGAACATCCTGCGCGAACGCCGCGGCGAGCGACGCTCCGCATAACGCGCACGCAAGCAGCAAAAAGGCAGGGCCCGCACCACACGGTGCGGGCCCTGCCTTTGTTCTCTGCGCGGGACGCTAGGCGCGGCTGGCGGCAGCGTCCTTCTTGCCGGTGAGCTTGGCCCACCGGGAGGAAAGGCCCCATTTGGTCACGTTGATCATGGCTTCGACCACAATGTTGCCGCTCATCTTGGATGCGCCGAGTTCGCGCTCCACGAAGGTGATGGGGCATTCGACGATCTTCAGTCCGAGCTTGGCCACGCGCCACGCGAGGTCCACCTGGAAGCCGTAGCCGACCGATTCGACCTCGTCCAGCTTCAGGGCTTCGAGGGTGCTGCGGCGGAAGGCCCGGTAGCCTCCGGTGACGTCCTTGATCTTGACACCGAGCATGATGCGGGCGTACGTGCTGCCGATCCGGGAGATCGCCTGGCGGTAGAGCGGCCAGTTGACAACGCTGCCGCCCGGCACCCAGCGTGAACCCATGGCGAGGTCTGCGCCTTCCTCGACCGCCGTCAGCAGCAGGGGCAGCTGCTCGGGCTTGTGCGAGCCGTCCGCGTCCATTTCGACCAGGACGTCGTAACCGGCTGCCATGCCCCACTTGAAGCCCGCGATGTAGGCGGCGCCCAGCCCTTCCTTGCCCTTGCGGTGCAGGACGTGGACCTGCTTGTCTTCGGCTGCGATGCTGTCGGCGAGTTGTCCCGTACCGTCCGGGCTGTTGTCGTCGACGACGAGGACGTCGGACCCGGGTACGGCCGCCCGGAGGCGCCCGAGGGTCTTGGGCAGCGATTCCAGCTCGTTGTATGTGGGAATGATCGTCAGGACACGCAAGAAGAGGCCTTTCCTTGAATGGAGCGGTCGATGTGCCGGGCAGCCGCATGGCTGGGGTTCTGGCGCAACTCTCCATTATAGGGCGGGCGCAAGAGGGCAAATGACAGCGGGCAGGTCCACACCTGCAGGACCAGTGCCTTCCGGGCTGATGAAGCGCCGTCTGGACTGTTTTCCGCGTCGGTGGACCTGCCCGTTAATGAGTGCTGCGGCCGCGGTCCGTATGCCCAAGGAGGGCGGTCACCGGATCTGGATGCAGCCAAGGAGCCCGCACCGTCACCGTGACCCCCTGTTGACGATAAATGCTACGGACTACACAAATTCTGTCAAGCACCGCCTGAACTGGGAATTCGTACGTCTTCCCAGTTCAGGCCCTCATTCGCCAGCGAATATTCCGGTAACTTCAGGCACGCAAAGATTCCGCCGCGAAGAGCTCGCGCCCCTCGCGCACCGTCTGGAGGCAGACGGGGTCGCTGCCGGTGTCCAGGGCCGGAAGGAGCGGCGTCCGGGCCCGGGGGTCGGTGCTCCAGGACTGGATCCGGCTGTCAGCGACCTGGACCATGAGTTCGTCGACTTCCCACACGGCGAAGCTCGCCGGCGCCCCGGGGACGAGTTGTCCCAGCAACGGGTTGCGCTGCTTGCTGGCGCGCCAGCCGGCGCGGGTATGGCCGAGGAACGCGGCCCGGGCCGAAACCCGCTCTGCAGGGTTGCTGTGCTCCAGGCACGCCCTGACACTGGCCCACGGCCGCAACGGGGTCACCGGGCTGTCGCTGCCGAATGCCACGGGTACACCGGCCGAATAGTAGGAGGCAAAAGGATTCATGTCCTTGCTTCGGCTGCCGAGGCGCTGCTCGTACATGGCTCCGTCCCCGCCCCAGGCGGCGTCGAAAGCCGGCTGCGCGCTGACGGTGACGGAGTGGCGGGCAAGCCTGGCGATGGCGGAGGCATCGGCCAATTCCACATGCTCGAAGCGGTGCCCGCCCGCCCGGATCCGCTGCTCCCCCACCTCAGCCGCAGCAATGTCCAGGGCTTCGAGCGCGGCGTCCAGGCCGGCGTCGCCGATCACATGGAACCCGGCCTGCAGGCCCATCAGGGAGCACGCCGCAAGGTGGCGTGCGGCCTCGTCAACGGACAGGTAGAGGTTGCCTCGGTGGTCCGGCGAATCGGCATAGGGCTCACGGAGCGCAGCGGTCCTGGAACCGATGGAACCGTCGATGTTCAGGTCCCCGGCCAGTCCCAGCACCGGAACGCCCAGGTCATCAAGGATTGCGCGCGCTTCGTCCTCCGAGCCGGCCAGCTGGCCCCAGTACGGCAGGACCTCGGGAAGGGCCGTTCCTGAGCCGTTCCAGGCGACGGAACTGCGCAGGTCGTCGGCGTCGCAGATGTGCGGCGCCGCCATCTCCGCCAGCGCAACATAGCCGTTGGCAGCCGCTTCTCGAAGCGCCGCCTCCTGGTAATCCCTGCGGATGGCTTCCGGGAGGCGCCTGGCGGCGCGGCGAGCGGCGGTGTGGGCGTCGCGCAGCACGTATGCCGTGCCGTCCCATCCGTCCTTGCCGGAGAGGCCGGCAGATGCAGCGAGTCCATCCGACACGAGGGCCGAGTGTACGTCGACGCGGGAGAGGTAGACCTTGCGTCCTCCGGCCGCGCGTCCGAGCTCGGCGGCGGTCGGAAGCCCCGGCACGTCCCAGCGGGATTCATCCCAGCCGTGGCCCAGCAGCGGTGCACCGGAATCCAGCGCCCCTGCCGCCTTGGCTACGGCGTCGAGAAGTCCTGCGGCGGAGCGCACGACGTCGAGCCGCAGGCCGGCGGCAGCGATTCCGGTCTCGGTGAGGTGGACGTGCGAATCAACGAAGCCCGGCGTCAGCAACGCGCCGCGGAGGTCGATGATCTCCATCGAAGAGTCCGCGATCGAGGTCGCCGCCTGCTCGGAGCCGATCCACGCGACCGTGCCGTCATCCACCACCATGGCACTGGCGAAAGGATCCGCCGCCGAGTAGACGGAGCCGTTGCGGTACATCGTCACCTTGCCGTCGGGCCGGGCGCCGGACATGCCGGAGTTGTTCATGGGTGTCTCCTAGCTGAGGCGGGGGCCGCGCTCACGCGACGTTCGAGTACGCCACGACGCCGCGGCGGACAAGGTCTATGGCCTCCCGGCAGATCCGCGCGAGGCGGGGTTCCAGCCCCGGGATCTTGGCCAGCTGGTCGAGCAAATCGACCACCTGCTTCGCCCAGCGGACAAAGTCGCCGGCGGCCAGGTCCGTGCCGTTCAGCACGTCCTGGAGGTGGCGGCCCTTAGCCCACTTGAACATGGGCCAAACCAGGCCGAGCTCCGGTTCTCCGGTGAGCGGAAGCTTGTTCTCCTCTTCGAGGTCTTCCAGGCGCGACCATTCCCGGACCACGATGTCCACCGACTCCTCAAGCGAAACGGACGGCATCCGGGGCCTGAGTCCGCGGTCTTCGCGCTTGGCCTGGTAGACAAGGGTGCTCGCGAAGGCGGCCAGTTCCGCCGCGTCCAGATCGGAAATCGCGCCATGCCGGATCGCCTGCGAGATGAGCAGGTCCTTTTCACCGTAGATCCGGCGCAGTCGCTGGCCGTCCGTGCTGATTGCCAGGTGTCCCCCGCCTTTGGCCTCGAGGTAGCCATAGGCCGAAAGCAGGTCGCAGACCCGGTCGAAGGTCTTGGCGATCGTGTTGGTGCGGCCCTGGATCTGCCGGACCAGGCCGTCCGTCTCCTGGCGGAGCTTCCACCACCGTTCGGACCAACGGGCGTGGTCCTCCCGCTCGCTGCAGCCGTGACAGGGATGTGCCCGCAGGGCTTTCCGCAGTCCGGCGATTTTGCGCTCCTGCTCGGCCACGTTGCGGTTCCGGCCGAAGTCTTCGTTGCGTGCGGACCGCGCCGGGGGCCTGCCGTCCCGGACGGCGTCACGCAGTGCGGCGGCGAGGTCGCGCCGTGACTTGGGCACCTTGGCGTTGAAGGACTTCGGAATCTTGACCCACGATTCCGCGCTCACCGGCCCGTCGACGTCGTAGCTGCTGATCCGGCGGAGCTGGCCGTCTTCGGTCAGGATGGACGGCCTCGGCTCGCGTGCCTGGCTGTCAGCGCTGAGCACGACGGCGTAGCCCGGGATCCTGCCGCCGGTCACCTTCAGGACGTCCCCGGGCATTAAGCGGGTGAGGGAGTCCTGCGTCAATGACTTGCGTGCCCGCGCGTTGCTGCGGGAGGCGGCCTTCTCGGCATCGCCCAGCTCGCGCCGCAGGGTGGCGTACTCGGTGAAGTCCCCCAGGTGGCAGGTCATGGCCGTGGCATAGCCGGCTAGCGATTCCTCCCGTGCCCGCACCTGCCGGGCCAGCCCCACTACCGAACGGTCCGCCTGGAACTGCGCGAAGGAAGACTCGAGGATCTCCCTGGCCCGGGCACGGCCGAACTGGGCAATCAGGTTGATGCTCATGTTGTAGGTCGGCCGGAAGCTTGAGTTCAGTGGGTAGGTCCGGCGGGACGCGAGGCCGGCGACGGCGGCGGGATCAGTTCCCGGCTGCCAGAGCACCACCGCGTGGCCCTCGACGTCGATCCCCCGCCGTCCGGCGCGGCCGGTCAGCTGGGTGTACTCCCCTGCTGTGATGTTGACGTGGGCTTCGCCGTTGAACTTGTCGAGCTTTTCCAGGACCACGCAGCGGGCGGGCATGTTGACGCCGAGGGCCAGCGTTTCCGTGGCGAAGACGGCCTTCACCAGACCGTCCGCGAAGAGCGTCTCCACCACCTCCTTGAAGGTGGGAAGCAGCCCCGCGTGGTGGGCGGCCAATCCGCGGAGCAGGCCGTCACGCCAGCCCCAGAAGCCGAGGACGTCGAGGTCCTCGGGCGGGATGTCCCGGCTGGCCTCGTCCACGCGTGATGCAATGATCTGCTGTTCCCGCTCCGTGGTGAGCCACAGGCCCGCGGCAGCGCACTGGGCCACGGCGGCGTCGCACCCGGCACGCGAGAAGATGAACGTGATCGCGGGCAGCAGGTCCTGCCGGTCGAGGCTGGCGATCACTTGGGGGCGACTGGCCTTGCGGACGGCGCTGCGCTGTTCGTCGCTGCTCCGATCCTCGCGCTGCCGGCCATCCATCTGGCGGCCCTGGCGGCGCGGGCTGCGTCCGCCGTGTCCGAAGCGGCCACGGAAGTTCATTTGGCTCTCGGCGCGGGCCATGGAGAGCAGTTCGGGGTTCACCTCGAAACCGGCCGTGGGTTCGGCGCCCCGCCTTTCGCCAGGTTCCGCTGCAGGACCGTCCGGAGACGCGGCGATTTCGTCGAAAGTGGTGTCACCGGCGAAGAGGTCCACGATCTCCCGGCCCACCATGACGTGCTGCCACAAGGGCACCGGCCGGTGTTCGGAGACGATCACGTCGGTGTCGCCGCGGACGGTGTCCAGCCAGGCGCCGAACTCTTCGGCATTGGAGACCGTGGCGCTCAGGGAGGCCAGCTGGACCTCGCTGGGCAGGTGGATGATGACTTCTTCCCAGACTGCCCCGCGGAAACGGTCCGCCAAGTAGTGCACCTCGTCCATGACCACGTAACCGAGGTCCACCAAGGTGTCCGAGTCCGCATAGAGCATGTTCCGGAGAACCTCGGTGGTCATCACGACCACCGGCGCATCCCCGTTGATGGTGGTGTCTCCCGTGAGCAGGCCGACGTTGGCCGCGCCGTACTTGGCGGTCAGCTCCGAGAATTTCTGGTTGCTCAGCGCCTTGATGGGCGTGGTGTAGAAGGCCTTCAGCCCGCGTTCCAAGGCCAGGTAGATGGCGAACTCGCCCACGATGGTCTTGCCCGCTCCTGTTGGCGCAGCCACAAGGACTCCCCTGCCCTCCTGGAGCGACCGGCAGGCTTCACGCTGGAAATCATCGAGGTCAAAGTCGAATGTGCGGCTGAACGCGCCGAGGTAGCTCTTGGCATCTGACGACCGCAGCGCAGCCGCCTTGTATCGCTCTGAGGGAGACGCGGCCTCAGGGTGGTTGGACATGGTTCAAGCGTAGTCCCTTGAAAGACGGGGCTTGGACCCTACAGCTTGTCCAGATCGGCCGAGGAGGTTGCGACGTCCGCCGTGGCCTCTGTCTCTTCGGCAACCTTCGCCTGCCGGCGGGCACGCCGCTTGTCGTTCAGCAGGCAGAGCCCGATCGCGGCGAAGAAGAGCAGCAGCATGGGGACCGCCAGGTAGAACATGCTCATGGCGTCGGCGCCGGGAGCGGCCATGGCCGCGAACAGGCACACCAGGAAGATGGTGATCCGCCAGCTCTTCACGAGTTGCTGGCCCTTGATGATGCCGGCCAGGTTCAATCCCACCAGCACCACCGGAATCAGGAAAGCGATGCCGAAGGCCAGCAACAGCCTGATCACGAAGGCGAGGTAGATGTCCGCACTGATGAAGTTGGAGCCGCCTTCCGGCGTGAACTCCGTCAGCACGCGCACGGCGTTGGGAAGGACAAACCAGGCCAGCAGCACACCCGCAACGAACAAGGGAACCGCAGCGGCCACGAAGGACAGCGCCAGCCGGCGTTCCTTCTTGTGCAGCCCCGGGACGATGAACGCCCAGAGCTGGTAGATCCAGACGGGACTGGCGATGATGACGCCCAGGAAGATCGACACCTGGACCATCAGGTCAAAGGAACTCGCGACGCCGTCGAAGTTCAGCGCCGCGAGCCGGCCTCCGGAGTTGTTCAGGTCCTTGATCGGCTTGATGAGCGCAGCCAGGAGTGGCTGGTACACGATGAAGCCGACCACCGTGCCGGCGATCACCGCAAGGGCAGACTTGAAAAGCCGGTTCTTCAGTTCCTTGAGGTGGTCAAGCAGGGCCATGCGCCCTTCAGGATTGGCCTTTCGACCCTTCACCTGCACCACTGGTCAAACGCGGTTGCTCGGCGGGAGGTCGGTGTCCCCGCCGTTCTTGCCGTTCTGTTCCGGGTGGCCGACCACTTTGCCTTCCACCGGGGGTTCTCCGCTGGCCGGCTCGGAGGAGCTTCCGTCCTTCTTCATTTCGCGGACCTCGGATTTGAAAATACGCATCGACTGGCCGATGCTGCGCGCCATGGACGGCAGCTTGGGCGCTGCAAAGAGCACCAGGGCCAGGACGACGATGATGACAATATGCCAGCCTTCAAGCCTCATGTGGGGAAGTCCTTTCGTTGGAATACATCCTACGTCTAACTGAATTCGATGTCGTGCAGAGACTGGGGTTGGCCCCGTTCCGCTTTGCGCTTAACACGCCTCTGCCGACGCAACTCCTGGCGGGAGGCCTTGGCCGCGAAGTAATCATGACGCATCTGTTCCGGCGAGGCAAAAACCGCGGAACCCGGCACCGGACGCCCGGCGCCGCCGTCGTCCTGCACGGGATCCGGGCCCGCCGGAAGGTGTCCGAGCTTGGCTCCCGCCGCGGAAAGTTCACGCAAAGTTGCCATGATTTTCCGGAACAGGCGGATGCCAATGAGCAGGTAACAGAGCAGCGAGACCGCAATCAGCGCCACCCAGAGCAGGATCCAAGACCACCAAGGCATCTTAAGAGTCTAGCCAGACCTCAGGCGCCGTACTGTTCCAGGGCGGCCCTGATCCACGCCGCGGAAGCTTCGGCGAGCCCGGCCGGTTCCAGGATGCGTGCCGCGCCGCCGTGCTGGGCGATGAACATGGGCAGCCAATCGGCGCTTCCGAAACGGACTTCGGCGAGCAGGCCGCCGTCGGGCAGCCCGGCGGTGCGTTCGGCGTAGTAGTCGTCCGCCAGGTGGGCGCCCTGGCCGCTCAGCTGCAGGAGCACCACCACGTCGTCATCACTGGGCGTGTAAAGCTTCAGCGGCACGGAGGTATCGGCGCTTGCCGGGGTGGAAACCGGCCGGCCGTTCGGTGCAAGCTCCTCGACACGGTCGAGCCGGAAATTCCGCACCGCGGACTTGCTGTGGCAGTACGCCTCGAAATACCAGGTGTCGTCCTGCGAATACAGCCGCAGCGGGTCCACATCGCGCTCGGACACCGTGTCGCGCTGCGGCGAGAAGTACCGCAGCGCGAGCTGCCTGCCGTCCTTGATGGCCGCAGTGACCGTTTCGAAGAAGCCTGCCTCTGCCGGCTGCACCGGAGGGGCCGCGAGGGAGGCCGCCGTCCGTCCGGCTTCACCCGCGGCACCGGCGAGCTTGACGGTGACGGATTCCAGGGCACTGGCCTGCTCATCGCCGGACAGGCCGGCCTGCGCCGGCAGGTTACCGAGCGTGGCCAGGCCGGTCAGCAGGGCGGATGCCTCCTCCGGGCTGAAACGCACCGGCCGGTTCAGCTCCAAGTGTTCGTGGATGTAAACGTGTTCGTCTTCCCAGTCGATGTCGAAAAGGTCGTCGGGATAGCCCTCGGGCAAACCGGAGCAGATGAGGATCTGGAGGTCGGCGATGAGCTCCTTGCGGCTGATCCCGAAACGGTCGGCCACATCCTGTATGGGGAGGCCCTGGTTGTGTACCAGGAAGGGGACGAGTTCCAGCATCCGGCTCAGCTGGTCCTCGGACGTCCGTTTGCGCGTCCGCCCGGGCGCGGCGGGCTCAGGGAACCCGGCCGGGGGCGCCGGCCGGGAGAGTGCCGCTTCCGCGGCTTCCAGGCGGCGCACGACGGCGGCACGCAGCTCCGCGGGCTCCCGGACCTTGACGTGGGGTCCATAAGAGGCGAGCTCCTCGGCGAAAAGCTCGCTGTCGCGGAACGGCACCGTGAGCAGTTCGCGGCCGTCGTCAGCGGGCGGGCGGCCCGGCAGTCCTGCCGATCGCCTGCGCAGGCCAAGGAGCCGGTCCGGTGCGACTTCCAGGACGGCGTCCTGCAGCGGCAGTTCGGCGAGACCGTCCAGTTCCTTCCTCGCGTCGAAACCGGCAGGCAGCTCGTAGCTGTCCTTCGTCTCCGGCTGTACCGCGCTCGTCATCCGGGACAGCCGGAAGAAGCGTTTCGCGCCGCGCACCCTGTCGAAGCCGACCAGGTACCACTGGCCGAAGCGGCTGCCGAGCCCCCACGGTTCCACCAGCCGTCGTTCCTCTTGTCCGGTGCTCGCCGCCCGGTACCCGAAGCTGACAGGCTGGCGTGCGTTCAGGGCAGTCACGAGAGCTTCGAAGGCTTGGCCCGCGGGCTTGATCCGGGGCTGGACGCCTGCCGGAAGCTGCACCTCGCCAAGGTCCCCGGACGCCTGCAGTTTGCGCAAGGCGCTGGCCGCGGCACCACCCAGGGCGGCGCGCTCCCACAGTGTTGCCGCAAGCACCAGGACAGTTCCCTCGGCGGGCGTCAGATGGACATCGGGCAGCCTGTTCGACTCCTTGCCGATCCGGTAGCGGGTGGTGGCAGGGTCCTCTGCGGTGAGGCCGGGCTCCGTGATCGTCTCGATCTCGAAACCGAAGCTGCGCAGCTCCGTCTTGTCCCGCTCGAACATCCGCCCGAACGCGGCGTCGCTGCCGCCGTCGTCGTGATAGACCTTCTCCCGCAGGACGGCGCGCGAAAGGCCGTACTTCGTGTTCAGGAGCGCGAGAAGCAGGTTGAGCAGGCGTTCGGTACGTGAAGCGGACACGGATGCAACGTTACTAAAGTCCCGGTGTTAACGAGGAAGGCGCGTCACCTCCGGGGGTGCCCGGAGGTGACGCGCCTTCGCTTGCGTTGCGTGTTAGCGAACTGCGAGTAGGTCCACCACGAAGATCAGTGCCTCGTTGGGCTTGATCGCGGCTCCGGCGCCGCGGGAGCCGTAGGCGAGTTCGGAGGGAATCTCCAGGCGGCGGCGGCCGCCGACCCGCATGCCGAGCAGGCCCTGGTCCCAGCCCTGGATGACCTGGCCGACGCCGACGCGGAAGTCGAGCGGGGCGCCGCGGTTCCAGGAAGCGTCGAATTCCTCGCCGGTGGACCAGGCTACGCCGACGTAGTGGGTGGACACAGTGTCGCCGGGCTTGGCCTCGGCACCGTCGCCCACCACGATGTCGGTGATGACCAGTTCGGTGGGGACGTCGCCTTCCGGGAAGTCGATCTCAGGCTTGGTGCGGTCGTAGTCGCGCTGTCCGAATGACATGGTGCTCCTCAGTGTTGTTGGCGTGATGCGGGTTTGCTTGGTGTGGGCTACTTGGTGCCGAGGATGTCGACCACGAAGACGAGGTCGCCCTTGGCCTCACCCTGGCCGGCGTCACCGTAGGCCAGTTCCTTGGGGATGACCAGGAGGACGCGCGAGCCGACGGTCTTGCCGGCCAGGCCCTGGGTCCAGCCCTTGATGACGCCCGACAGGGCGAAGCTGGCGGGCTCCTTGTGGCCGAAGCTGTCCTCGTAGCTGGAGTCGAACTTCTTGCCGCCCGCGAGGGTCACGCCGACGTAGTTGACGGTGAGCGTGTCGCTGGCTTTGACCACGGCACCCTTGCCCTTGATGAGGTCCTGGGAGATCAGGGCCTTGGGGGCTTTGACGCCGGCCACGGAGATTTCCGGGATGCCCTGGTCGTTGACCTTGACCGTCGGCAGGCCGGCCGGCGGGGTGACAGCGTCGCCTTCCGGCTTGTCCAGGACCTTCGGCGCGTCCTTCGCGGAGAGCAGCTTGAAAACGACCAGCTGGCTGGAGCCTGCTGCGGTGCCCTCGCTGGCGGCCTTGCCCGGTGCGGCGAAGGCGATCTGGGAACCGACCTTCGCGCCGACGACGACGTTGTAGATCAGGGCGCTGCCCTGCTTGAGGTCGTCGTTGAGTTCGATCGGCTGCGAACCGGAGGTGTAGGTGTCTTCCAGGGTCTTGCCGGTCTTGCCATCCACGGCCACGTAGGCCATCTCGACGACCTGGCCGGCGCGGATGACGTCGCCGTTGCCTTCGGTGACTTCCTTCACCGTGGGCTCGGAGACTTCCAGCGGTTTGGGGAACTCCAGGCCGGGGGCCTTCTGGTCGCCGTTGTCGGAAATCTTCAGGGTGTCGAACTTAGCCACATCGCCGGCGGACTGGCTGCTCGGTTCCGGAGCCGCCGCCTCACCCCCTCCGCAGGCGGTGAGCAGCAGGAGGCCAGGGATCAGTATTGCTAGGAGTCGGCGCACAAGTTGAACTTTCGTCGGGGCTCAAGGACACATGCCGGGGCCGGGCCCGGGCACGCATGAGTTGACCTGGAAATGGCCAAGTTCCAGAGTAACGGCAAAAGCTGGGAGTCAGCTCATCGAATCCAGCAGTGCGTCCACCCGCTCGTCGACGCTGCGGAACGGGTCCTTGCAGAGGATCGTCTGGTGCGCTCGGTCGTTGAGCTTCAGGTGCACCCAGTCCACGGTGTAGTCGCGGCCCAGTTCCTGTGCCCGCCGCACGAAGTCTCCCCGCAGCTTTGCACGGGTGCTCTGCGGGGGCATGTCCACGGCGTCCTTGATGTCCGTTTCTGCCAGGAGGCGCCGCGCGGCGCCGCGGGACTGGAGCAGGTAGAACAGGCCCCGCTGCCTGGAAATGTCATGGTACGTGAGGTCCAGCTGGGCGATCCGTGGCGAGTCCAGTCCCAGTCCGTGCCGCTCCATGTAGCTGTCCATGAGCTTCTTCTTGATGGCCCAGTCCACCTCGGTGTCGATGGCGCCGGTGTTGCCGCTTTCGATGGCATCAAGGGTGCGTTCCCAGAGATCGAGGATGAGCGGCACGTGGGCGTTGTGGGCGCCGTTGCTTTCGACGAATTCGGTGACCTTCGCCAGGTATTCGCGCTGGATTTCCAGGGCGGTCAGCTGCCGGCCGTTGGCCAGCCGGATCAGGGCTTTGCCGGTGAGGTCATGGGAGATCTCCCGGATGCTGCGGATCGGGTTCTCCATCCGCATGTCCCGCATGATCACCCCGGCTTCGATCATCCGGAGCAGCAGGTCCACAGTGCCGACCTTCAGCAAGGCCGTGGTTTCGGACATGTTGGAGTCGCCCACGATAACGTGGAGCCGGCGGAAGAACTCGGCGTCGGCGTGCGGCTCGTCCCGGGTGTTGATGATCGGCCGGGAGCGGGTGGTTGCGGACGAAACGCCTTCCCAGATGTGGTCCGCGCGCTGCGAGAAGGCGAACGTGGCCCCGTGGGGGGTCTTCAGGACTTTCCCGGCCCCGGCGATGAGCTGGCGGGTCACCAGGAAGGGGATGAGGATTTCAGCCAGCCGGGAGAATTCGCCGCGCCGCGGGATGAGGTAGTTCTCGTGGCTGCCGTAGGAGTTCCCGGCGGAGTCGGTGTTGTTCTTGAACAGGTACACCGTACCGTTGAAACCTTCGGCGGCCAGTCTGCCCTGGGCTTCGTCCACCAGATCGTCGAGGATCAGCTCCCCCGCCCGGTCATGGGCGATCAGCTGGGCGAGATCGTCGCACTCAGCGGTGGCGTATTCGGGGTGGGAGCCCACGTCGAGGTAGAGCCGGGAGCCGTTCGTGAGGAAGACATTCGAGGAACGGCCCCAGCTGACCACCTTGCGGAACAGGTAGCGGGCCACCTCCTCCGGGGCGAGCGGGCGGGAGTCCGGGCTCGAATAGGAGATCCCGAACTCGGTTTCGATTCCGAAAATCCTCTTGTCCATTTCAGGCCTCCCCTTCCAACAAGCCGACAATTTCCCCGGCGGAAAGCCGCCGGAAGGCGCGGCGGGAGCCGCGGCTGCTTTCGGATCCGCGGTCCAGCACGGCGGCCTCCACCGCGGTGCCGGGCAGGGCGTCCGCTTCCTTGTCCGCCGCCAGTGCCTTCACCGCGAGCTGCAGGGTGCCGGACAGGCTGAGCTCGGCGCTCCAGCCGGATTCGAGGACTTCGGACACCTGCTCGGCGAGGCCGCCCATGGCCACGAAGCCGTTGACGTCGGCGATCGAACCGTCGAAAGTCAGCCTGTAGAGGTGGTCGGAGGGCTGGTCGCGGCCCACCTCTGCCACCGCGAGTTCAACCTCGAAAGGCTTTTGCTCGGCGGTGAACACCGCACCCAGGCTTTGCGCATAGACGCTCGCAAGGCCGCGCGCCGTGACGTCTTCGCGGTCGTAGGAGTAACCGCGGACGTCCGCATAACGCACGCCCGCCTGGCGCAGGCTTTCGAATTCGTTGTACTTGCCCACCGCGGCGAAGGCGATCTTGTCGTAGATCTCGCCGATCTTGTGCAGCGAAGGGGACGGGTTTTCGGCCACGAGGGCGATCCCGTCGGCGCAACTGATCACGACCACCGAGCGGCCACGCGCAATTCCCTTCCGCGCGAAATCCGCGCGGTCCTTCATCAACTGCTCGGGCGAAACGTAGAACTGCTGGGTCATGTCAGGCCTCCCTTCCTTCGATCGTGCGCGAGCTGGCGATCTTGCCGGCGATCTCGGCCAGTTCCCGCTCCGGCACCCTGCGGGCGCCTGCACGGTTCACCGTGTACACCACGGGCCAGAGCTGCCTGACCGGGTCCGGTCCGCCGGTGGCGGAGTCGTCGTCGGCCGCGTCATAAAGGGCTTCGACGGCGACGGAGACCGCTTCGGGTTCGGAGAGGTTGGGCCGCCACAGTTTCTTGAGCGCACCCCGGGCGAAGACCGAACCAGACCCCACCGAGTGGTGTTCCTGCTCCTCGTAGCGGCCGCCGGTGACGTCATAGGAGAACAGGCGGCCTACCTGGGCCACCTGGTCGAAACCGGCGAACAGCGGGACGACGGCCATGCCTTGCATTGCCATGGGCAAGTTGCTGCGGATCATCGCACCGAGGCGGTTCGCCTTGCCGTCCAGGCTGAGGAGGGTGCCTTCGATCTTCTCGTAGTGCTCCAGTTCCACCTGGAAGAGCTTGGTGATGTCGATGGCCAGGCCGGCGGTTCCGGCGATCCCGAGCACGGAGTAACCGTCCGCGGGGAAGACTTTTTCGATGTGCCGGCTGGCGATCAGGTTGCCCATGGTGGCCCGCCGGTCCCCCGCCATCAGGACCCCGCCCGGGTAAGCGAGTGCGACGATCGTGGTGGCGTGGGGTGCCTGCGGAAGCTGCCCGGCGGGGAGCAACTGGCTGCCGGGCAGGAGTTCAGGTCTTGAGCGCTGCAGGTACTCGGTGAATGACGACGTTGCCTGGGTGGCCGGGAAGCCGGCCGTTAGCTCGTGCACTGCTGCGCTCCTTCGACGATGACATCCGGGGCCCGGCGCCGGCCGGGCAGTGGTTGGGCCTTGCCGCTATTGACCGCCCTTTTGCACGAATGCGCGGACGAACTCTTCGGCGTTGGATTCGAGGACGCCGTCGATTTCGTCCAACAGGTCGTCCACGCCCTGGGTTGCCGCCGAGGCCTGGGCCTCAGGTGCGGCCGGGGGTGCCTCGGGTACCTCGTCCTCGATCTCCGTGTCCCGGGACTGCGGCTGTTGTTGTTCCTGGGCTGCCATGACCCTCTCCATTCTCTTTGCCCCTGGGCGGCGGTTCCGGATGGAACCGCCGTGGGGACTCCCTGTACTGCCATACTGCCACGGTGCGGGCGGCCGTGCTGCTGTTTTCCGGCGGGCGATTCGCTGTGCTTCGCGGGGCTGCCGTTCAGCCCCGCGGGACGGGCGGCGGGCCGAGCAGTTCGCCGAGGAATCCTTCGGCTGTGCTGTGCTTCCGGAACAGTTCGCCGGTGAGGGATTCGGTGCCGCGCAGCGGTTCCCGGGTGGGGACCCGCTGGAGTTTCCCGATGCCCGGAACATCGAAAATGACCGAGTCCCAGCTTGCTCCGACCACCTGCTTGCCGAACGTCGAGACGCACTTTCCGCGGAAGAACGCCCGGGTGTCCGACGGCGGTTCTACCACCGCCCGGGTGATCGCGCCGTCGTCGACCAGCCGCTGCATCCGGTCCCGTGCGAGCATCCGGTAGTACAGCCCCTTCTCGGGCCGGATGTCCGACCATTGGAGGTCCACAAGGCCCAGCCGTGCGTCGCCCCATTCGAGCCCGTCACGCCGGCGGTAGCCCTCAAGCAGGGCCAGCTTCGCCAGCCATTCCACGGAGGACGCGGCGGCGGGCGGGTTGGACCCGAGCAGGCTGAGCACCGACTCCCAGCGGTCCAGGACGCCCTTGGTGTGCCCGTCGCCGGTGACCGCGTCAGACACCCCGGTTTCCTGGGCGAGCTTGGCGGCGGCTTCGTAGTAGATCCACTGGATGTCCAGCGCGGAGACACGGCGGCCGTCCAGCAGGCGCAGCATGGAGGTGAAGGACGTGTCGTGGCTGACTTCCTGCAGGGCCGCCACCGGTTCGTGGACTTCGATCCGCGGCGCCTTCCCGGCCTCGATCAGGCTCAGCACGAGGGAAGTGGTGCCGAACTTGAGGTAGTTGGACACCTGGCTCAGGTTGGCATCGCCGATGATGACATGGAGGCGCCGGTACTTGTCCGCCGTGGCATGCGGTTCGTCGCGGGTGTTGATGATCGGCCGGCGGATGGTGGTCTCCAGGCCGACCTCGGCCTCAAAGAAGTCCGCCCGCTGGCTGATCTGGTACCCGGGCCGGGAACCGTCCTGGCCCAGCCCCACGCGACCGGCACCGCAGATGACCTGCCTGGTGACGAAGAACGGGGTGAGGCCCCTGACGATCTCCCCGAACGGAACCGAGCGCGGCATGAGGTAGTTCTCGTGAGAGCCGTAGGAAACGGATTTGTTGTCGGTGTTGTTCTTGTAGAGGTTAATCGGCGGCAGTTCCGGATCCGACGCGAGCTTCCGGACCGCTGCGAGGGCAACAAGGTCCCCGGCAGCGTCCCAGGTGACGGCCGCGAGGGGGTTCGTCACTTCCGGGCTCGAATACTCCGGGTGGGCGTGGTCCACATAAAGACGCGCCCCGTTTCCCAGAACCATGTTCATGAGCAGCGATCCGGCCTCGTCGGAACCGTCGGCTTCCAGTTCCTGCCGCCCGTACGCGAGGGCCACCGCTTCGGCGTCGAGAACCGGCGGTTGGTCGGTCAGCTGGCTGGGGTCGGCAGCGCTGCGCTCAAGGGTCCAGCCGCGGGCATCATGCAGCGGTTCCTCGTCGGTGTAGTCCCAGCGGGTCTCCGCTCCGCCGGCGGTCTTCTGCCGGGTGAGCTGGGCGTAGGCCTGGATGACCCGCGCGGACATCATGGTCGCGTTGGCGCCCGGGGCGGACGGCGCATGGATACCGTATTCCGTCTCGGAGCCCATGACCCGCATCGCTCCGCCTGCCGGCAGCTCGCTGCCTGGCAGGGCCTCGCTCCCCGGCGTCACAGGTACTGGCCGGTGTTCGGAGTCGTCTCGATCGACTTCCCGGGCTCCTGGCCGGCCTTGCCCTGGACGATGGTGCGGATGTACGTGATGCGTTCGCCCTTCTTCCCGGAAATCCGTGCCCAGTCATCCGGGTTGGTGGTGTTGGGCATGTCTTCGTGCTCGCGGAATTCGTCCACGACGGCGCGCAGCAGGTGGTCGATCCGCAGGCCCTTCTGCTTGGTGGTGAGCAGGTCCTTGATGGCGTACTTCTTGGCCCGGTCCACCACGTTCTGGATGACGGCGCCGGAGTTGAAGTCCTTGAAGTACAGCATCTCGGTGTCCCCGTTGGCGTAGGTCACCTCAAGGTATTCATTGGATTTCTCCGTGGAGTACATCGCTTCCACGGTTCGCTGGATCATCGCGTCCACCGTGGACTGCACATCGCCCTGGTGTTCGGCGAGGTCGTTCGGGTGGAACGGCAGGTCCGTGGTGATGTATTTGGCGAAGATGTCCGCGGCGGCTTCGGCGTCGGGGCGCTGGATCTTGACCTTCACGTCCAGGCGGCCGGGCCGCAGGATCGCTGGGTCGATCATGTCTTCGCGGTTTGACGCGCCGATCACGATCACGTTGTCCAGCCGCTCCACGCCGTCGATCTCGCTCAGCAGCTGCGGCACGATGGTGGTTTCGACGTCGGAGGAGACGCCGGTGCCGCGGGTGCGGAACAGCGAGTCCATTTCGTCGAAGAAGACCACGACGGGGCTGCCGTCCGACGCCTTCTCGCGGGCCCTGGCGAAGATCAGGCGGATGTGACGTTCGGTCTCGCCCACGTACTTGTCCAGCAGCTCCGGGCCCTTGATGTTGAGGAAGTAGCTCTTCAGGTCGATGTTGCCCGCCCGTTCGCCGGCCCGCTCGGCCAGGGAATTGGCCACGGCCTTGGCGATCAGGGTCTTGCCGCAGCCGGGAGGACCGTACAGGAGGATGCCCTTGGGCGCCTTGAGCCCGTGCTCGCGGTAGAGATCGGGGTGCAGGAAGGGAAGTTCGACGGCGTCGCGGATCTGTTCGATCTGCGGGCCCAGGCCGCCGATGTCTTCGTAGGTGATGTCCGGAACTTCTTCCAGGACCAGGTTTTCGACTTCCGCGCGGGGAACCTTTTCCAGCACATAGCCGGTGCGTGAATCCAGGGACAGGGCGTCGCCCACCCGCAGTGATTGCCGTTGCAGGGCGCCGGAGAGCCGCACTACCCGTTCCTCGTCGGCCCGGCCAACCACGAGGGCCCGGTCATGGCCCAGCATTTCCTTCAGCGTCACCAGTTCACCGGCCCGTTCGTAGCCGAGGGCCATGACCACCAGCAGTGCTTCGTTCAGGAGCACTTCCTGGCCCACGGCCAGCTGGTTGAGGTTGACCAGGGGGCTGATGCCTACCCGCATTTTCCGGCCGGCGTTGAAGATGTCCACGGATTCCTCCGTGGCCGCTTGGCCCGAATTGCCAGCCGTTGCCTGGCGGCG
Source organism: Arthrobacter cupressi (assembly GCF_900099975.1). Classification (GTDB taxonomy): domain Bacteria; phylum Actinomycetota; class Actinomycetes; order Actinomycetales; family Micrococcaceae; genus Arthrobacter; species Arthrobacter cupressi. The sequence continues at coordinate 8,632 of NZ_FNEI01000017.1, read as the reverse complement.
CGGGTTGATCTGCAGGATGGTGCCGAAGCTGTACGGCGGCTGGCCGTCCTGTTCCAGGGCGCTCTTGAGCCGGACGATTTCGGCCTTCGCCGTTTCCAGCATGGTGACGAGCTTGCTGTTGTTCTGGGTTGCTGCCGCAAGTTGCCGGTCGATGTGCCGGAGCTTGTCGCGAAGGATGTTGATCTGCCGTTCGGCGACTGTCAGTTCGCCTTCACCCTGCTTCGGTCCGACGGCGGACAAGCCCCGTTCCACTGTGCCTTCCGCCTTTGCGGAGGACTCTTCCGGTGTCAGTCCGAAATCGTTGTTCGTGGTCTCCACGAAGCATCAGCCCCTTCCTGCGTCTATAGATAGACCTTAGCCCTCAAAAGGCCCGGGGAGGCTCTGACATCCGGAATGCGGACCAGTTTGTGATCTTCGCCTAGCCCTCCTGGCCGGGCTCGTCCTTGACGTTGGTGCCGGCGATGGCGTCCCGTGCGGCGCGGCGCAGCTTCTTGTCCGAAACGGCGCGCTCCCCTACCGCTCCGGGCGTCCAGGCGTTCAGGTCCTCCTCGCTGAATTCGGTTTTCGAGGGGCGGCGCTTCGTGGAAATGCCGGTGACGCCCTCGGCCAGCCGGCGGGTGACAAGCAGGAAGCCGGTGTGTGCCACCATCCTGTGGTCGGGCCGTACGGCGAGGCCTTCCAGGTGCCAGCCGCGCACCATGGATTCCCAGGCGTCGGGTTCGGTGAAACGCCCGTCGGCCCTGATGGCCTCGGCTGTGCGGGAGAGCTGGGTGACCGTGGCAACGTAGTTGATCCACACGCCGCCCGGGGCCAGGACCGTGGCGACGGCGTCGAGGCATTCCCAGGGTGCGAGCATGTCCAGCACCACGCGGTCCACCGAACCAGGCTCCTCGCTGCGGACCACTTCCTCCTGGAAGTCACCCAGCGAGATCTTCCACGCGGGGTGCGGGCCGCCGAAGATGGTCTCCACGTTGCCGCGGGCGATGTCGGCGAATTCCTCGCGGCGTTCGAAGGAGTGCAGGTAGCCGGCGTCACCCACTGCGCGCAGCAGGGAGATGGACAGGGCGCCGGAGCCGACACCGGCTTCGACAACGCGGGCGCCCGGGAAGATGTCCGCCATGGTCACGATCTGGCCGGCGTCTTTCGGGTAGACAACGGCTGCCCCGCGCGGCATCGAGAGCACGAAGTCGGAGAGCAGGGGGCGCAGGGTCTGGTACTGCTGGCCGATGTTGTTGGCCACCACCGAACCGTCCACCTTGCCGATGATCTCGTCATGGTTCAGGAAACCGCGGTGGGTGTGGAAGGCGCCGCCCTCCTCGAGGGTGATGGTGTTCATGCGGCCGCGTTCATCCGTGAGCTGGACACGCTCGCCGACGCGGAAGGGTCCGCGCCGGCGCGCCGCTCCCGTCGCCTGGCCTGCCGAAATGTGCGCGCCGGTCTCCACAATGTGGTTGTTGGCGGCGGTTTCCCTGCTCATGGATGTGTTCCTCGCTTTTGTAAGGCTGGGCCGTCGATCGTCGCCGCGGTGCGCGGCAGCTGTCCGGAATAATTCAGCGCCGGCAGGCAACTCTACCGGGAAGGCGCTAGGCGTGCCCGCTCCGGCGGGCGTCTTTACCTGTAATGGCGCTCACTACGGCCTGTTGGCGGAGCAGGCCGGTCACCACGCCGGCGTCGTCCACCACTGCGTATTCGCCGCAGTCCAGGCGGGCCAGGTACTGGATGAGCTCCTGGCCGCCGTCGCTCGATAGGACGTAGGCGCCCGGTGCCAGGGCGGCTGTGACCGCAGTGACCGGCGTCGTCCCCTGTTGTTCCGGAGGCACCGCCAGGGCCGAGGAAGGGACCACCCAGGCGCGCGGACGTCCGTCCGCATCCTGCACGACGACGGCTGGCCGGCCTTCCGGGGAAAGCCGCAGCGCGTCTGCGACGCTGGCGGTGTCCGGGACGCCGACGGCGGGTTCTGCGAGGTCACGGGCGTTGACGAATCGCAAGCGCCCGCGCATGGTGGCGTGGTTGATGGCGGCCGAGGCTCCCAGCCAGAGGAAGCCGCAGACGAGGAGAGCAATGACTGTCCGGGCGAAGTCCAACCTGTCGCCGCGCAGCCAGGGCACCACAATGAACAATGCAAGCAGGGCGACGACGATGGCTCGACCGGCCCAGCCCGCAGCGATGGTGCCTTTCTCCTGGCTTCCGGTGGCCTTCCAAACGATGGACTCCACCAGGCGCCCCCCGTCCAGCGGAAGACCGGGCAGCACGTTGAAGACGCCGATCAGGAAATTCACCCACATTGCGCTGTTCAGCAGGCTGTCTGCCGCCCCGGAGAAGACACGGGCCTCCACCAGCGGCCAGGCGACGCCGGCAAGCGCGAAGTTGGCCGCGGGTCCGGCAAGGGCCACGATGACTGAGCGGCCCGGGGATGCGGTGAAGCTCTCGAACTGGGTGTGGCCGCCCCAAAGGTTCAGCACGATCCTGTCGGTGGGCCAGCCGAACATGCGGGCGCTGAAGGCGTGGGCCAGTTCATGCACCAGCACCGACACGGCCAGCAGCACCGCGTAGGCGAAAGCGACCAGATAGCCAGCCATCCCCAGGCCCGATGTGGCAGCCAAAGGCGGCCCGTTGGTGATCACGATGAAGAGCGCGATCACGAACCAGGAATAGGCAAGGTACACCGGGATGCCGGCGATTTTTCCAAGCGGGATGCCGTCTTTCCTGCCGCCGTGAGCGCTATGGTCCGGGGCATGCCCGCCCACCTAGTACGCTCCCCCGGAAAACAAGGCTGCAGGAACGGTGCCGGCTGCCCGGTCCGCGACGAGTTGCTCGAGTTCGGCGACAGTGCGGCCTGTGAGGGTGCTCCACGTGGTGCGGCGGCTATCTTCCGGAAGCGGCACCTGGTGCGGAATGCCTACGGTCACGACGCCGGAGGCAAGGGCAGCGGTCACGCCGGGGACCGAATCCTCCAGGGCGACGCAGTGGTCGATGGTCAGTTCCGGGTCGGAGTCGCGCAGGCGTTCGACGGCGGTGAGGTACGCCTCGGGATGCGGCTTGCCTTGGCTGACCGAGTCCCCGGTGATCAGGAATTCGAAGTACGGCTTGGGAAGGCTTGCCACCACCTCGCGGGCCAAGGGACCCTCCGACATCGTCACGAGGGCGCAACGTACGCCGGCGCCGTGCAGTTCGTCCAGCAGTTCACGGGCGCCGGGCCGCCACGGCACTTCCCGTTTGATGCGTTCGATGACCTGGGCGCTGAGGGTGTCGACGATCTCGCGCTTTTCCATGCGCACCCCGGCGTCCTGCAGGATGCCCGCTGAGTGCATCAGCGACTGGCCCACGAGCTGCATGGCCTGTTCATGGGACCACTGCCCGCCGTGGGCTTCCACGAGGGCACGCTCGGCGGCGATCCAATAGGGTTCGGTATCCACCAGGGTTCCATCCATGTCCCAGAGGGCGGCTTTCAGGCGGGGCTGGGAAAGGCTGGCATGCATATAGTCCAGTCTACGTGGCCCCCGAACGCGCTCCCGCCACCCGGGCCGCGGGCACAGCGGCGGCCGTCGGGGTGAAAAACGCGGCGCGGCAGCGGCGTGTGATGCCATGCACAGCCGGGCTGCTTCGACGTAGGGTGAGGGAATGAACAGTTTGGACGGAGCCCGCGACGGACAGGACACCCCCCGGGAAGCAGAGCACCTCCTGCAGCCGGCGCAGGACGGCAAACGCGTCACCGTGATGCTTGCCGCCTTCGAAGGCTGGAACGATGCCGGCGAAGCCGCCAGCGATGCACTGCGCTACCTGAACAAGCTGTGGCAGGGCAAGAAGGTGGCCACGGTGGATGCCGATGACTACTACGACTTCCAGTTCACCCGGCCCACGGTGCGCCGCACCGCCTCCGGGGAACGCCGGGTCAAGTGGCCTTCCACCCGCCTCTACCGGGCGAGCGTCCCTGACAGCAACGTGGACGTGGTGGTGGTGCTCGGCACGGAACCCTCGTACCGGTGGCGCGCCTATACGGCGGAACTGCTGGTGCACGCCGAGGCCCTCAAGGTGGACTATGTGGTGCTCCTCGGCGCCCTGCTGGCGGACGTTCCGCACAGCCGGCCGATACCCGTGAGCGCCACCACCGAAGACAGTGCCCTGCGGCAGCGCCTGAACCTGGAGGTCAGCCAGTACGAGGGTCCTGTAGGCATCGTGGGAGTACTGGCCGAGTTCGCCATGCTGGCGGGGCTTCCCACGTTGTCCCTTTGGGCGGCGGTTCCGCACTACGTGTCGCAGGCACCCTCCCCGAAGGCCCAGCTCGCGATCCTTCACAAGGTGGAAGACCTGCTGCAGTTGCCGTTGGACACCCAGGCGCTTGCGGAGGACGCCGAGGCCTGGGAACGGGGCGTCAACGAGCTCGCCACCGACGATCCGGAAATCGCCGCGTACGTCCGGCAGTTGGAAGAGGCCAAGGACACCGCCGACCTGCCGGAGGCCACGGGCGAATCCATCGCCCGTGAGTTCGAGCGGTACCTCAAGCGGCGGGGCAAGGGAAAGCCCTAAACGGCAACAGTCCCTGCCCGGGACTCCGGGCAGGGACTGTTTGCTGATAACTAGAGTTCGACGCCGAGCAGGGCGTCCACCGCGTCCGCGAACAAGGCGGAGTCCGTTTCGGAAGGCGCCGCTTCCTGGTCGCTTGCGAGGGCAAGGGCGGCCCATTCGTCGACGGCGGCCAGCGCACCGGGCGCGTTGAGGTCCTCCGCGAGTTCGCCGCGCATCCTGACCAACAAGGCTGCAACAGTTCCGGCCGGTGCGGCGTCGCGGGCGGCGCGCCACAGGGCGAGCCGTTCCTTTGCCGCGGCGAAGCCTTCCGCCGTCCAGGACCAGTCGGAGCGGTAATGGTTGGCCAGGATCGCAAGCCGGATCGCCGGGGCTTCCTCACCGGCGGCGCGCAGCCTGGACACCAGCACGAGGTTGCCGAGCGACTTGCTCATCTTTTCGCCATCGAGCCCCACCATGCCTGCATGGGCGTAGTGGCGGGCCAGCGGGACCCCGCCGATCGACCACGCGTGCCCTGCCCCCATCTCATGGTGCGGGAACACCAGGTCCGAACCGCCGCCCTGTACCGTGAAGGGCGCGGGAAGGTATTCGCGGGCGATCACCGTACATTCGATGTGCCATCCGGGACGGCCCTCCCCCAGGCTGGCGCCGGGCCAGCTCGGCTCGCCTTCGCGCGCTACCCGCCACAGGAGCGGGTCCAGGGCGTTGCGCTTGCCGGGCCGCGCCGGGTCCCCGCCGCGTTCGGCGAACAGTGGCAGCATGTCCGCCTCGCTCAGTCCGGAGACGTCGCCAAGCCGCCACGCCTCCTCGCTGTCCGAACGCTTACCTGCCTCGTCGACGTCGTAGTACACATCGCCGTCGGGCTCTCCGTCCGCACCGTCCACGCGGTAGGCGAGCCCGTCCGCGAGCAGCTTTTCGACCGCGGGGACGATCAGCTCAATGGACTCGACCGCACCGACGTAGTGGTCCGGCGCGAGGACATTCAGGGCTGCCATGTCGGTGTGGAACAGCTCGATCTGGCTGGCGGCGAGTTCGCGCCAGTCCACGCCGGTGGCGGTCGCGCGCTCCAGCAAAGGATCGTCGATGTCGGTGACGTTCTGTACGTAAGCCACGCGCTGGCCGCCGTCGCGCCAGGCCCGGTTCAGCAGGTCGAAGGCGACGTAGCTGGCCGCGTGGCCCATGTGGGTGGCGTCATAGGGCGTAATGCCGCAGACATAAAGGGATTGTTCCGCCCGGACCGGGATGTCGACGACGGCGTCCTTGACGGTGTCGAACAGCCGCAGCGGGGGCATCGCCCCAGGTAGCTCGGGTACAGGGCGGGAGGTCCACGATTTCACAGCCTCAACGATAGTGCTAGGCGCTGATGACATTGAAACCGAGCAGGAGGTAGAGGGCCAGGCCGAGCAGAATCCGGTACCAGACGAAAAGCCGGTAGCTGCGGGTGGAGACGAACTTCAGGAACCAGCCGATGATCACATAGCCCACGGCGAACGCGATCACGGTGGCCAGCGCCGTTTCCGGGAGACCGTAGGGTCCGGTGATTCCGTCCTTGGTGAGCACTTTGTACAGCTGGTAGAGCCCGCTGCCGAAGACAGCGGGAATCGCAAGCAGGAAGGAATAGCGGGCCGCCGCTTCGCGGGTGTACCCCATGAGCAGGCCGGCGGTGATGGTGCCGCCGGAGCGGGAAACCCCGGGAACCAGGGCCAGTGCCTGCGCGAAACCGTAGAGAATACCGTGCCTGTAGCTGAGCTGGGTGAGGTCGCGCTGCTGCTTGCCCACCGCATCCGCCACGGCGAGGATCATGCCGAAGACGATCAGCATCGTGGCCACAATCCACATGCTGCGGAAGACCGACTCGATCTGGTCCTGGAAAAGAAGCCCCAGCACGACGATCGGCAAGCTGCCCAGGATCACCAGCCAGCCCATCCGGGCGTCTGGATCATTCCGGCCCACCTTGCCGCGCAGGGAAGCGATCCAGGCCCGGACGATCCTGACGATGTCGCGCCAGAAAAAGACAACGACGGCGGTCTCCGTACCGAGCTGGGTGATCGCCGTGAAAGCGGCGCCGGGGTCGGCTGCGTTGGGCAGGAAAGCGCCGACAATCCGCAGATGCGCGCTCGAGGAAATCGGGAGGAATTCGGTGAGTCCCTGCACCAGGCCGAGGAGGGCTGCTTCTATCCAGTTCACGTGAATAGACCCTACGTCATCATGTCTGGGAACTGCCCGTAAGCTAGCACCATGCAGCAGCGTTATGTCGGCAACAGCGGCCTGAGGGCCTCGGTCCTGTCCCTCGGCACCATGTCTTGGGCGCAGGAGACCGATGAGCAGGACGCCATGGAACTGCTCCACACTTTTGTCGACGCCGGCGGCACTGTGGTGGACACCGCGGCGTCCTATTCGGACGGCGAAGCCGAGGCGATGCTCGGGTCCATGCTGGGCGATGTTGTGGCCCGGTCCGAACTGGTAATTTCCAGCAAGGCCGGCGCCTCGAGCAAGGACGGCCGCCAGCGGATTGACGCCTCGCGCGGGGCGATGCTCGCTGCACTGGATGCCAGCCTCGCACGGCTGGGAACCGACTACCTGGACCTCTGGTTCGTCCAGTGCTGGGACGGCAACGTGCCGCTCGAGGAAACCCTCTCCGCACTGGACCTTGCGTTGCGTAGCGGCCGGGCACGCTACGTGGGCATTTCGAACTTCAACGGCTGGCAAAGTGCCAAGGCGGCGGCTATCGCTGGATTCCCGATTGTGGCGAACCAGTCCGAGTACTCCCTGTTGAACCGCAGCCCGGAAGCGGAACTGCTGCCCGCCGTCGAAGATGCCGGGCTCGGCCTGGTGGCGTGGGCCCCGCTGGGGCGCGGCGTCCTCAGCGGAAAGTACCGGGGGCAGATTCCGGCCGGTTCGCGTGCTGCCGGCGACCGTCTGGCGGGCTATGTGGGCAAGTACCTCGAAGCCCGGGACTCGCGGGTGGTCGAGGCCGTGCACATGGCGGCCAAGGGCCTGGGCCGTACAGCCCTGGACGTGTCGTTGGCATGGGTGCTGAGCCGCCCGGCCGTCGCAACTGCCGTGGTGGGGCCGCGGAACGCGGTGCAGCTCAAAGAGCTGTTGGATGCGAAGCCCGCCCCGCTTCCCGCGGAAATTTCACGGGCGCTGGAGGACGTCTCCGGCTAGCGCGGATTAAGGTCCTGCTGTCTTCCTACCAGGCCTTACTGGCCTCAGCTACTGGTCGAGGATCTCGAGCTCGTCCTCGTCGAGCAGTTCGTCGTCCTCGTCTTCGCCCTCATCCTCTTCATCGAAGACCTGCAGCGGCGTGACCTCCGCGTAAGCCTCGTACAGCGCGTCTTCGTACACTTCAAAGGCGTCGGCGACGGCGAAAAACGCCGCTTCCACGGTAGGATCGCCTTCACCCCGGCGGGCGGAAGCGGCGACGAGATGCTCCTCCAGAGCTGCAGTCAGGGACTGAAGCGCGACACGCGGATCGATGCTCATGACTTCACGTTAGCCCGAAAAGGACGAAAATGGAGAGGGATGAGGGAACAAATTCTAGGCAGTTCCGTGGAACGCCAAAGGGACGATGCGCGGCAGTACGAGTACCTGGTACTGACAGTGGCGCCTGACGATTCCTTGCCCGATGCCCGGCGCCGTCTTGTGGAACACTCCGAGTACGGCAAGTGGGAACTTGAACGCAGCGTGCTCTACATGGGCGGCGGACGACGCTTCTGGATGCGCCGCAAAGTGTTCAGCGTCCAGCGGACCGTCTAGCTGTGATGTTCAGGCAGGTTGTTGAGTCTGCTGATGGGTGGGGCTCCGATTGCGGAGTGGTGCCTGTGGTGATTGTAGAAGTGGATCCAGCCTGGCAGCGCGTCGCGGCGTTGGCTTTCTGAGATGTAGAACTTTGCGTAGGCCCAGCCGTCAGCCAGTGTGCGGTGGAACCGTTCGATTTTGCCGTTGGTCTGTGGCCGGTAGGGGCGGGTCCGTTTGTGGGTGATACCGAGCTCGGTGCAGGCGTTTTTCCAGGCGTGGGAACAGTAGGCCGAGCCGTTATCGGAGAGCACCCGCTCGATGGTGACGTTGCGCTCGGCGAACCAGGCAACGGCGCGGTGCAGCACGC
>NZ_FNEI01000027.1 GCF_900099975.1 Arthrobacter cupressi | reverse complement strand
GCGAAGGAGCCTGACCATGGCCCGCCCCTACACCCTCTTCACCGGCCAGTGGGCCGACCTGCCCCTCGAAGACGTCGCCAAGCTGGCCTCAGGCTGGGGCTACGACGGCCTGGAAATCGCCGTCTCCGGCAACCACCTGGACGCCTGGCGCTGGGACGAACCCGGCTACATCGACTCCAAACTCGAACTCCTGGACAAATACAACCTCAAAGTCTGGGCCATCTCCAACCACCTCAAAGGCCAAGCCGTCTGCGATGACCCCATCGACTTCCGCCACCAAGCCATCGTCGGCACCCGCGTCTGGGGCGACGGGAACCCCGAAGGCGTCCGCCAGCGCGCCGCCGAAGAAATGAAACACACCGCCCGCCTCGCCCGCGCCCTCGGCGTGGACACCGTCGTCGGGTTCACCGGCTCCTCCATCTGGCAATACCTCGCCATGTTCCCGCCCGTCCCCGAAAAAACCATCGACGCCGGCTACCAGGACTTCGCCGACCGCTGGAACCCCATCCTGGACGTCTTCGACGAGAACGGCATCCGCTTCGCCCACGAAGTCCACCCCTCCGAAATCGCCTACGACTACTGGACCACCGTCCGCACCCTCGAAGCCATCGGCCACCGCGAAGCCTTCGGCCTGAACTGGGACCCCTCCCACATGATGTGGCAAGGCATCGACCCCGTCTCCTTCATCTGGGACTTCAAAGACCGCATCTACCACGTCGACTGCAAAGACACCAAGCTCCGCCAAACCGGCCGCAACACCGTCCTCGGCTCCCACCTGCCCTGGGGCGACCCCCGCCGCGGCTGGGACTTCGTCTCCGCCGGCCGCGGCGACGTCCCCTGGGAAGCCTCCTTCCGCGCCCTCACCGCCATCGGCTACACCGGCCCCATCAGCATCGAATGGGAAGACCCCGGCATGGACCGCCTCCACGGCGCCCCCGAAGCCCTCGCCAACCTCAAAAAATACGACTACCCCGCCCCGCAAACCAGCTTCGACGCCGCCTTCCAGCAGTAACCCTCTGCGCGAACGTACAGTTGAGGCCCTGTTTTCCAGGATTCCGGGGCCTCAACTGTACGTTCGCGCCGCCGGATGCGGTCCCTAATAAGCCCGGCCGGTATTCGTGGAATGCTTGGACCACACGGGTTTTCAGGGGAAAGGAACAAGCGTGGCCAAGCGCCCCACGGTCTATGACGTCGCCGCACGGGCGGGCGTCTCGATCGCCACGGTGTCCTTTACGTTCAGCCAGCCCCACAAGGTCCGGCCAGCCACGCGGGAGGCCGTCGAAGAGGCAGCGCGGGCGCTCGGCTACCTTCCCAGTGCCAGCGCCCGGGGGCTGGCCAGCGGCAAGACCGGTGCCATCGGGTTGTTTTCCTTCGCCTATTACGCCCGCGAGCGTGGTTTGCAGCCGGATTCACAGACGCCTTTCGGGGACGAGGCCAACGAAGACTTCCGCATGTTTCCGCTCTACCATGACGAGGTTCAGCGGGGCGTCCAGGTGGAGTGCTGGCGGCGCGGCTATGTCCTGATGGTCGGTGACGCCAAGGGCGCTGCCGGCGAAGCCGACCTCGCCGGAATCGCGGGCCGGGTGGATGGCCTGGCCGTGTTCCCCAATACCGTGCCGGACGATGTCCTGATGCGGATTTCCCGGCGCATCCCCGTGGTGGAACTGTCCATTCCGATCAACAACACCGGCCTGCACGGCGTCTCGGTGGACAACGAAGGCGGAATGGCCGAGCTGACCGGACACCTGGTTGAGGTCCACGGCCTGCGGGACATCGCTTTCGTGGGCCCCAAGGGGTTCCCGGACAAGGAACACCGCTTCAGCGGGTACGCCGGCGCCATGGTCGCGGCGGGCCTTCCCCTTCGCACGGTGGACACCGCCCCCATCGGCCACCTCGCGGATTTCGCCGCCTCCACCGTCGCGGAGTTCGTGGCTGCCGGAAAACTTCCCCAGGCGCTCGTCTGCTCCACCGACGAAGAAGCCCTCGCCTACATGGACGCCCTGGCCGCTGCCGGCATCGATGTGCCCGGGCAGATCGCGGTCACCGGTTTCGACGGCCTGGTGGCCGGCTTGGTGAACCGACCATCCCTCACCACCGTGCGCCAGCCGCTGGTGGAACTTGGCCGCGCCGGCGCCTCGATCCTGATCGACCAGGTGGCCAAGCCGGGCAAGGGAGCAGTGACCCGCCAGCTTCCGGTCAAGCTGATGATCCGCGAAAGCTGCGGCTGCCAGGCACAGCCGGGAAACCAGGTCCGCTAACAGCCCGACGACGGCGCCCGCCGGCCAGGCGGCCGCCTCCCCAGCCGCTTCGGCTGCTCAGCCCTGCCCGCCGAAAAACGACCTGGCTCACCCCTGCCCGGCCGTCTCTCTTCCGATTAATGCCAGCGAAGTTCAAACTTTTGACACTTTTTTGGCGAAAGGTGTTGCCAAGGTCACATCTACGCGCTTTGATTGGTACTGCTCAGCGATTAAAGCGCATAGATTTCGCACACAAGGAGGTGGAGCATGACCGCCAACCACGCTGTAGAACGAACCCTCGGAGTCGGCATCCTCGGCGCCGGCCCCGTTACCCAGGCAATCCACCTGCCACCACTCGCCCGGCTCCGCAACCTGCTGACCGTCCGCCACATCATGGACGTCGACGCCGCCGTTGCCGAGTCCGTCGCCGCCCGGGTCGGCGCCACCCACAGCACCAGCATCGAAGCACTCCTGGGCGACCCTGAGGTGGACGTCGTCGCCATTTGCAGCCCGCACCAATTCCACGCAGAACAAGTCATCGCCGCCTGCCGGGCCGGCAAGAAGGCCGTTCTGTGCGAGAAGCCGTTCGCCTGGAACGCGGAAGAAGCCGCGGAAATCTCGGCTGTCAGCCAGGAAACCCGCGTGCCGATCATCGTCGGCGCCATGCACACCTTCGATCCCGGCTGGCTGGCCGCCGAAGCCAACTGGGGCGACCTCCCCGAGACAGCACACACTATCCGCTCCTCGATCGTCCTCCCACCCAATGCCCGCTTTGAGGACTTCGCCACGGAGATCATCACCCGCCCGGCGTCCGGCACGCCCGACTACACCGACGCCGAGGTCATCAAGGGCATGCTGCGCGGAGGCATCATGGGCCTGGCCATTCATGACCTCCCGCTGGTCCGCCGCTTCACCCCGGACTTCGCCCTGGTGGAAGTGCTCGAAGCCCGCATCGTCCGCCCGTTCGGCTACATCATCTCGCTGCGCACGCCGACCCGGACCATCGAATTGCGCGCCGCCATGAACAACACGTGGAAGCCGGAATGGAGCTTCGAAGCCTTCTCCGACGACGCCGCCGTCCGCATCGACTTCACCCCCTCCTACGTGCAGGCGGGATCGGCCACCGCCACATTCAGCCGCGCCGGGGAAACAACCGTGCACGGACCCTTCGACCACAACGGCTACGAGGGCGAGTGGCGGGAACTGGCCGCCCTCGCTGCGTGGGCAAAGCAGCCGCCGTCCCCCCAGAACCTGATCGACGACCTCACCTTCGCCTTGGACATCGCCGAAGCCACCGCGGCCGCCGTCGACGCCGATCACAAAGTCGGGCAGCCCGTCCGCGAAGGAGCGCACGCATGAGCCCGCAGTACACCGTCCACGCGACGCCGGAGGCCCGGGACGCCGGAGCCGTCGACTTAGCTGTCGCCTCCCTTCCGGCGTCGTTCGGCCCCGCAGAGGCCGGGTCCGCAGCGGACGTCGCAGTCCTCCCGGGACAACCCGGGTGGACTGCCGAAGCAGCCAGGGCGATCGACGGCGGTGCCCGCGGCATCGTCGTGGTGAATCCCGCACCGGAAAGCGTCAGCGACCTCCTGGAGGCAGCGGAAACCAACGGCAGCGCCGTCGTCCTCGACCAGCGCTGGGCCTCGAACCCCGCTGTCCCGGGCGCCGAGGACGCAGTCCGGGCCATGGCCGGCCGCGCCGCCGTCCTCGACTCGGTCGCCACGGCTCCGGCGGGCACCGGCTCCGGTGAGTTGCTGGCCGACCACCTTGCCGCCGTCGTGCGCTTGACCGGGCACCTTGAGAATCTTCGCGTCGTGGCAAGCGGAGCGCACGGCTACACCGTGTCCGGGCGGCTCGCCAACGGCGCGCCGGCGGCGCTGCAGGGGGTCCTCAGCAGCGCGCGTCCCGCCGGCGTCAGCATCAGCATGTTGACCGACGACGGCGGCGTCAACGTCACGCTTCCTGACCCCTTGGCAGCGTGGCCGGCAACGGTCAAGGCCACGGGCCCGCAGGGCGAACTCCTCCTTCCGACGCTGTACGAATCCGCCCACCGCGCCACCTGGCGCCGGCTCAAGGAACACCTCGACGCCGGCACCTCACCTTCCGACTTGCATCGCTTCGCGGCGCTGACGGCATCCCTGTCCGCCCTCTCCTGATTCGCCATCCCAACCCCATCCACAGCAGTACCAGTCATTCACAGCATTTGCCCTACTCAACGCTGAGCTGGACCGGCACATCCGCGCAGGAAAGCCTGCAGCCGGTCCCGAAAGGAATCATCATGAATGTTCAGTCCGCAGAAAACCGTTCCTTCTCCCGCCGTGGCTTCCTCGGCCTGACGGCCGCTGCCGCTTCAGTTCCGCTTCTGGCCGCGTGCGGTGGCGGTTCCGCATCCCAGGGCGGAGGCGGTGCGGGCGGCAGCATCAAGTTCTGGGACATGCCGTGGGCAACCCCTGCCTACAACGACGCCGCCAAGGGCATTGCGGAAGGCTTTTCCGGCGCCAAGGGTGGCAAGGCCAGCTACCAGATCATCCAGTGGGCAAACTTCTACCAGACGTTCTCGTCAGCCATTGCGTCCAAGACCGGTCCCGCGGTGTCCACCGGTGGCGGTTTCCAGGCATTCCAGTTCGAACAGCAGGGCCAGATCGCGTACGCGGACAAGGTCATCGAGAAGCTCAAGTCCAACGGGCAGTTCGACGACTTCCTCCCGGGCGTCCTCGACCCCTTCAAGTCGGACAAAGGCTACGTCGCCGTTCCGTGGCAGCTGGACATGCGCGTGTTCTGGTACCGCAAGTCCCTCTTCGAGAAGGCAAACGTGGCGCTGCCCACGGACTGGCCCTCGCTCCTTGAAGCCGGCAAGGCCCTGAAGAAGATCGGCGCTGTCGGCTTCGCCACTGGCGCCGGGACGGGCAACAACTACGCCAACCACTCGATGATCATGATGATGGTGAACAACGGGGGCGGTGTCTTCAACAAGGACGGCGAACTGGACCTGCTCAACGACCGCAACGTCGAGGCCATGGAGTTTGTCCTGGAACTCGTTTCCAACGGCATCGTGGACCCCGCGGCTGTCAGCTACACCACTGACAACATGTCCGCGCAATGGAAGGACGGCAAGGCCGGGTTCGGCCTCTTCCAGGTCAACGTCCCGCAGCGGGTGGGTGACACGTCCGGAGACCTGCTCGTTGCCGACCCAATCAAGGGACCGCACGGCGACAAGGCGACCATCGTCTTCCCCAACAACATCATGATGTACACCAACACCCCGTCCCAGGAGGCTTCCGAGGACTTCCTGGTGTACTACCTGGGCCAGCTCAAGCAGCTGTGGCAGAAGAAACTGATGTCCGCCCTCCCCGTCTTCAAATCCATCACCGAGATTCCCGAATTCGCGGACGATCCCAACAACGTCAAGATCGTCAAGGACTGGCAGCCCATCGCCAAGACCTTCGCTTCCCAGGGCAACACCCTGAATGCAAACCTCGCAGCACTCGACGGCGGCCAGGCGCTGAACCAGTTCAGCCAGTCGATTATCACCGGAAAGGCCGACGCCAAGACCGCGCTGCAAACCTTCCAGTCCGGCCTCGAGTCCGTCCTGAAGAAGTAGGGACGGGAACCGGACATGTCCAGCACCACAGCAGAGTCCGGCCTGGCCCGGGCCCGCCGGGGAGTTGCCCCCGGCGGGTCGGGGACCGCCCCCGGCAAGCGCAAGAGCAAACTGTCAGCCCAGGCCACCAGGACCTTCTTCTGGCTTCTGCTTCCCTCCGTGATCCTCCTGGTATTGATCCACGGCTATCCCTTGATCGAGGCCGCCATCCAGGCCACCCACGACGGCAACCTCCTGCAGACCGGGAACTTCGTGGGCGGCGAGAACTTCGCCACCGTGTTGTCCTCGGCCGCATTCTGGAAAGCTGCACAGTTCACCCTGTGGTTCACCATTGTGGGCGTCTTCGGTTCCTGGCTGGTGGGACTGGGCCTGGCGCTCCTGCTCCGCACCAAGATCCCGGCCGGCAACACCTTCAAGGTCCTGCTGCTCCTGCCGTGGGTGGTCCCGATCGTGGTCTCGTCCACCGCCTGGAACTGGCTCGTGGCTACCCCGGACAGCTTGATTCCTTCGATCTTCCGCAACCTCGGACTCGGCACCCCGCTGTTCCTGGCCGATCCGACGCTCGCCGCAGTCACCGTGATGATGTTCAAGGTCTGGGTGTCCTTCCCGTTCATGATGATGATGACCTCCGCAGCACTGGCCTCCGTGGACAACACTGTGTACGAGGCCGCGAGCATGGACGGAGCCAGCCGCTGGCAGCAGTTCACCCAGATCACCCTGCCGCTGATCGCCCGCTCCACCTATATTTCGTGGATTCTCATGACGATCTTCTGCGTCAATGACTTCCCCACCATCTACCTGCTCACCGGAGGCGGACCGGTCAACGCCACCACCTCCCTGGTGGTCCTGGCCTACCGCACCGTCTTCCAGGACTTCGCCACCGGCCCCGGCGTCGCCATCGCCTTCCTCATGACCATGACCCTCGTGGTCATATCCGTCATCCTCTACCGCCAGATCCGAAAGTCGAGCGTCGAATAATGAGCGCAGTTCTCCACGCCCACCCGGAATCGGGCCCGGCCCTCGGCATCGCCGAAACCGGCAAGACCCGCAAGGTTCTCTCTGAAGCAGGCATGCGCGGACGGTGGTGGCGGTTCGTCCTGATCCTCGTCATCACTGCCATCGTCCTGGTGCCCATCATGGTCACCGTCCTCCTGGCGTTCACGCCGGGTCCCAACAGCACCACTTCCGGCCTGACATTCGAAAACATCAGCAACGTCTTCTCCAAGACCCTCGCCGGCACCTGGCTGCAGAACAGCCTCATCACAACCCTCGCAACCGTAGTGGTCTCCGTTGCCGTCGCGGCTCCCGCTGGGTACGTGCTCTCCCGCGGCCGCAGCAAAGCCGTTTCCGGCTACTCGCTGTTGCTGTTCGTGATGCAGTCCCTGCCCATCATCACGTCCGTGGTCCCGCTGTTCATCCTGTTCGCGGGCATGGGACTCGTGGACAACCTCCTGGGCATCACCATCATCTACGTCGGCTCCACCATGACGGTTGCGACCTGGATGATGGCCGCCTATTTCGACTCGATCCCGATCAGCCTTGAGGAAGCCTCGTGGATTGATGGCTGCTCGGTCTTCGGTTCCTTCACCAAGGTGGTCCTCCGCAACTCCCTGCCGGGCGTACTCTCCACCGCGATCTTCGCCTTCCTCCTGGCCTGGAACGACTACCTCGTGGCGATCGTGTTCCTGCGCTCCAACGAGATCTTCACCCTGCCCATGGGCGTCCAGTCCTTCTTCCAGCAGAACGCCACCGACTGGACCTCCGTCATGGCACTGGCCGTCGTGATGATGCTCCCGCCGATCATCGTTTTCGCCACCCTCAACAAGTACTTCAGCGTCGGTGGCATCGGTGGCTCCCTGGCCGGCCGCTAGGCCTCCCCAGCACCGCACCAGAAGCGTAACGTCAAGAAAAAACCACCCAGTAAGGAATCCCATGTCGTACTCACTCCAGCTGTACACCCTCCGCAACGCCATCCAGGAGGATCTGCCTGGAACCATCAGGAAGGTCGCAGAGATCGGCTTCACGCAGGTGGAGCCGTACAACTTCGTGGCGTTGGCCCCGGAACTCGGCGCGGCCCTTAAGGAAAACGGACTGACCGCGCCCTCCGGCCACGCACCGCTGCTTTCGGCCGACCAGGACGAGATCTTCGCGGCCGCAAAGGAACTGGGCATCACCACGGTGATCGATCCCTATCTCCCGGCCGAACACTGGCAGTCCCCCGAAGACATCCAGGCCACTGCCGCGAAGCTCAACGCAGCGGCCAGGAAGGGCGCCGAATACGGCATCCGCGTGGGCTACCACAACCACGCGTGGGAGCTCGAGTCCACCATCGAGGGCACCACCGCGTTGGAGTACTTCGAGACCCTCCTGGACCCCGAACTCGTCCTGGAGGTAGACACCTACTGGGCTGCGGTGGGCGGCCAGGACCCCGTGGAACTGCTGGCCCGTCTGGGCGGCCGCGTGAAGTTCATCCACATCAAGGACGGCCCCGCCACCACCGACACCAAGGCCCAGCAGCCCGCCGGCCAGGGCACCATCCCGGTACTGGACGTCATCGCCGCTGCCACGTCCCTCGAGGTCGGAGTGGTGGAATTCGATGACTACTCCGGTGACATCTTCCAGGGCATCACGGAAAGCCTGGACTACCTGAACGCCGCCGCAGCAGGCGCCGCATCGGAAGGAGCCAAGGCATGAGCTTTGCACCTTCCACCAAGAAAGGTCCCGTTGGCGTCGCAGTCATCGGCGCGGGCAACATCAGCAAGCAGTACCTGGACAACCTCACTACGTTCCCGGATCTGAAGGTCCACGTGATCGCGGACCTGTTCGTTGAGGCCGCCGAGGCACGGGCCAAGGAGTACGGAATTCCCGAGTTTGGCACGCCGGAGCTGGCGCTGAACCATCCCGACGTCGAGCTCATCGTGAACCTGACCATCCCCGCAGCGCACGTCGAGGTGGCCACAGCCGCAGTCCATGCCGGCAAGCACGTCTGGACGGAAAAGCCGTTCTCGCTCGACCGTGAGTCCGGGCTCGGCCTGCTCAAGGCCGCCGACGCCGCGGGCATCCGCCTCGGCACCGCACCGGACACCTTCCTCGGTGCGGGCCTGCAGACCGCGCGCCGGATCATCGAACGCGGCGACATCGGTACCCCGCTGACCGGCATGACCACGTTCCAGACCCCCGGCCCGGAATCCTGGCACCCGAACCCGGCCTTCCTGTTCCAGCATGGCGCGGGTCCCCTGTTCGACATGGGCCCGTACTACCTCACGGCCCTGGTCCAGACCTTCGGTTCGGTCCGCAAGGTGGCCGCCGTCGGCTCCTCCGCGAAAGCGACCCGCATCATCGGTTCCGGTCCCAAGGCAGGGGAGGAATTCGCCGTCGAGGTCCCCACGCACGTCTCCGCGATGGCACAGTTCGAAGGCGGGCAGTCCTCCCACAGCGTTTTCAGCTTCGAGTCCCCGCGCCTGCGCATGGGTTTTGTGGAGATCACCGGGTCCGAGGCCACCCTGTCCTTGCCGGACCCGAACTACTTCGACGGCGACCTCAAGCTCTGGCGTCCCGGCGCGGAAGAACCCGAGATCATCCCCGCCACCGGTCCGGCCAACGGCCGCGGCATGGGAGCCCTGGACATGGCCCGTGCCATCCGCGCCGGCGTGCCGCACCGCGCCACCGGCGATCTCGCCTACCACGTGCTGGACACCATGGTCTCGATCTCCGAGTCCGTGGAGTCGGGATCATTCGTGGACGTCACCAGCAACGCACCCGTTTCGGCCGCCGTCCCCGAGGACTGGGCGCCGCAAACCGCCACCCTCTAAGAAGCCTGAGGAATCGAAACATGACCACTCCCGCCCACACTGACCAGAGCCTCGGTTCGCAGCAGCGCCCGTTGGGGGTGGCTGTGATTGGTTATGCCTTCATGGGGAAGGCGCATTCGAATGCGTGGCGGAACGTGGGCGCTTTCTTCGGGGTCCCGGCCTTTGAGCGGAAGGTGCTCGTGGGCCGGGACGCGGAACTGGTGGCAGAGGCCGCAGCGAGGTACGGGTGGGCCGAGTCGGCCACGGACTGGCGTTCGGTGATCGGCCGGGACGACATCGACATCATCGATATCTGCGCCCCGGGGTGGATGCACGCCGAGATCGCGGTCGCCGCCCTCGCCGCGGGCAAGCACGTGCTCGTGGAGAAGCCGCTGGCGAACACCCTGGCCGAAGCCGAAGCGATGGTTGCCGCCGCTGTTGCTGCCCGGGCCCGCGGGGTGCAGTCCATGATCGGCTTCAACTACCGCCGGGTCCCGGCCCTGGCCCTCGCCCGCGAACTCATCGACGAGGGCCGGCTCGGCACCGTCCGGCACATCCGCGCCGCCTACCTGCAGGACTGGCTCTCCGACGCCCAATCCCCGATGACCTGGCGCCTGCGCAAGGACACCGCCGGGTCCGGGGCCCTGGGCGACATCGCTTCCCACGCCATCGACCAGGTCCTCTACCTCCTCGGCGACACCGTCACCGAGGTGTCCGGCCGCCTCCACACCTTCGTCACCACCCGCCCCGGCCCCGATGGTCCGGCAAGCGGGCTGGAAGAGGTCACGGTCGACGACGCCGCCTGGGCCACCCTGACCCTGGCCTCCGGAGCCATCGCCTCCGTGGAAGCCTCCCGCGTCGCCACCGGGCGGAAGAACAGCCTCACACTCGAAATCTACGGCGACAAAGGCACCATCCTGTTCGACCTCGAGGCCCTGAACGAGCTCGGCTTCCTGGACGCCACCGTTCCGGTCCGCGAACAGGGCTTCCGCCGCATCCTCGTCAACGAACCCGACCACCCCTACATGGACGCCTGGTGGCCCCAAGGCCATGTGATCGGCTGGGAACACACCTTCACCCACCAAATCCGCGACTTCCTGCACGC
>NZ_FNEI01000018.1 GCF_900099975.1 Arthrobacter cupressi | reverse complement strand
CACGTGTTACTCACCCGTTCGCCACTAATCCACACCGCAAGCGGTGCTTCATCGTTCGACTTGCATGTGTTAAGCACGCCGCCAGCGTTCATCCTGAGCCAGGATCAAACTCTCCGTTGAAGTAAAACAGACACAACCAGGCACAATGGAAATAACACCACACCCGGCTGCACAAAATTTGAAACCAGCTAAAAACACCAAACCATCCACGGGGGTGGACAATCCAGCGCAAATAACCAATTAATAAAAATCGGTATCAACAAACTTGGCACACTATTGAGTTCTCAAACAACAGACACACCCGGCACCACCCAAACCAAACATTCAGGATCGCTCCGGAGCAACTTTTCAAACTTACCCGATTCCCTTCCTTCAGGCAAATCAACGTTTCCGTCAATTCCTGAACAAAGGTCCCTTGAAAGCATCAAGGCCAGCCGGAAATCCGGCTATCTTCGGGGGAGTTTTGGCCGCCTCCGGGTCCCAGCTCTTCGCTGTCCCCCTCGCGGCGACTCAGAAAACATTACACGGGCCGCGGAGCCGGCGCAAATCAGCCTGGCGCGGTCGCAGGAGCCCCGGAATCCCGGGCGAAACCCGCCCATGAAGCGCCGCCGGCGGTGCAACGATGCCCCAAGCCAGCCAAGTGAAGCCGCTCACACCACCGGACATGTCCACCCGGAGCGGCGAGGAGTGCGCAGGGCAGCGATACGTCCGCCCGCACCCCCACGGAAGAACATGTCCACGCGGAACCGTGCCACACCCAGGCACCGAACCAGAAAGTCACCCGGAAACGCAAAAAGGGCCGGCAACCAAACGGTTGCCGGCCCCTTCTCAAGCTGCTGAAATCAGTGCTCTCCTGAATTACAGTAAGACGTGATTACCAGGAAGACTTGGTGATGCCCGGGAGTTCGCCCTTGTGTGCCATGTCGCGGAAACGGACACGGGAGATGCCGAACTTCTGGAAGGTACCGCGCGGGCGGCCGTCGATGACGTCGCGGTTGCGGACGCGGATCGGGGAAGCGTTGCGGGGAAGCTTCTGCAGGCCGAGGCGTGCAGCTTCGCGTGCTTCGTCAGTCGCGTTGGGGTCAACCAGGGTCTTCTTCAGTTCGAGGCGCTTGGCGGCGTAGCGCTCAACGATGACCTTGCGCTGCTCGTTGCGAGCAATCTTGGACTTCTTAGCCATGTTTAGCGCTCCTCTCGGAATTCGACGTGCTGGCGGATCTTCGGGTCGTACTTCTTCAGGACCAGGCGGTCCGGGTCGTTACGACGGTTCTTCCGGGTCACGTAGGTGTAGCCGGTGCCCGCAGTGGACTTCAGCTTGATGATCGGACGTACGTCCTTGTCCTTCTTTGCCATTAGAGCTTCACCCCACGAGCAAGGATTTCGGCGACGACTGCGTCGATGCCGCGAACGTCGATGGTCTTGATGCCCTTAGCCGACACAGTCAGCGTGACATTGCGGCGCAGGGACGGAACCCAGTAGCGCTTCTTCTGGATGTTCGGGTCGAACCGGCGCTTGTTGCGGCGGTGCGAGTGCGAAATGCTGTGTCCAAAGCCCGGCTCGGCTCCGGTCACCTGGCAGTGTGCTGCCATGTCGACTCTCCTCAAAGTTTTGGAATAACGGCCCGCAGA
Source organism: Arthrobacter cupressi (assembly GCF_900099975.1). GTDB lineage: Bacteria > Actinomycetota > Actinomycetes > Actinomycetales > Micrococcaceae > Arthrobacter > Arthrobacter cupressi. Next base: position 70,380 of record NZ_FNEI01000018.1, on the reverse strand, counting down.
ATTCCTGCCTGCCGTGCGGTCAGTGACGTCCGGCGCCGGTCCACTATGTTTTCGGTAGTTCCCGCAGCACCAAAGACCGGCTGAAAACCAGCACAGGATTTGCCGCTGCGGCGAAGGAGTGGGTCCGGAAACTGGTTCCGGGATACCGGGCGGATGGAGGAACGAAGCAACTTGAGCCCCTAACTACCGGCCACCGGATCTTCCGCCGTTCCCGACAGTCACCGCCAACCGGAGCAATTGCACACGCTCCGCGCCACCTAGCGCCTAATAAGTCTAGGTGCTACGTGAAATTAAGACCAATCCGGTGTATAGGAGCCAGTTCAGGTGAGGCCGCCCACGGCCCGGCAAGCAGGGACACCAACGACGGAAGTCCCCGCTACAGGCGCGTCAGTTCCGGGTACCTCGGGCTCAGCCCGTCACCGGACGAGGTGCCCTTGACCCGCCGAACCACCCAGGGAACGGCGTGCTCCCGCACCCATTGGGCATTTTCGCGGAGGGCAGCGATCCGGCCGGCACGCGCGACGGCGGTGCTTCCGCCCGCCAGGCCGGGCTCCGTTTCCGTGGGCACCAGCCGTTCGTGCTCCAGCACGTCCAGCACCCGGTTCGCCATGTTGATGTGCCCGGCGGTGGACATGTGCATCCGGTCCCGGTCCCACATACGCCAGTCGTGGTACTCGCCGAAGCGCCAGTAATCCACCAGGCTGGCGCCATGCCGGTCCGCGATTTCCCGGACCAGTTCGTTGTAGATCGCGGTGCGTCCGCGCATGGTGCCGAAAACCTTCGAACTCCGGGAGTCGAAGCCGGTGAACAACACTACGGCGGCGCCCGTGGCGCGCAAGGCGGCCAGGCCGGCGTCGTAATCCTCCATCAGGGAATCTATGTCCACCTTGGGGCGGAAGATGTCGTTCGCCCCGGCGTAGATGGTCACCAGTGTGGGTTGGAGCGCGACGGCGGCGTCCACCTGTTCTGCGATGATCTGGCGGAGCTTCCTGCCACGGATGGCGAGGTTGGCGTAGCCGAAGGAGTCGTTGTCCCGGCCGAGCTGTTCGGCCACCCGGTCCGCCCAGCCGCGGACGCCGTTGGGCCGGGCGGGGTCGGGGTCGCCGACGCCTTCGGTGAAGGAATCCCCCAGTGCGACATAACGGGCCGAAAAATCCATGCCGACAGTCTAGTCACCGGGTGCGGCGGCCCCGTGACTCTTCGAGGCTCAGCGTTCGCGCAGGATCCAGTGGTCCGGCTTGAGGCGGGCCACGATCTTCTCGCCGATGCGCGCGAGGTCCGCGACGTCGTCGTCGGTCATAGCGTCCATCATCAGCTCCCGGACTGACTCCACGTGCCCCGGCGCGAGGCCGACAATGGTGTCCATTCCGGCGTCGGTCAGGTGCGCCACGGTGACGCGGGCGTCGCGGGGGTGTCCCTCGCGCTCCACCCACCCGCGTTTCTGCAGCTTGGTGACCACGTGCGACAGCCGGGAGAGGGAGGCGCTGGTGCGGGCCGCGAGTTCGCTCATGGGCAGGAAGCGGCCCTCGGATTCGGACAGCATCGCCAACACGTTGTAGTCGAAGAGGGACAGCTTCCCCGCGGCCTGGAGTTTGGTGTCCAACGCCGCCGGCAGCAGGGTGTTGATGCTCACGAGGGCCAGCCAGGCGCGGCGTTCCTCGGCATTCAGCCAGCGGGGTTCGGTCATGGAACCATCCTAGGCGGGGGTCCGCTGGGTAGTCTGGTGCCATGTTCATTGTGTCGCTGACGTACAAGGTCCCCGACGAAATCGTCGACTACCACCGGCCCGCCCATATGGCCTGGGTGAAGGAGACCTTCGACGCCGGAATCTTCCTTGCGTCCGGCCGTCGCGTTCCGGCGATCGGCGGTGTGTTGCTGTCCGGCGTCGACCGCGCCACCCTGGACGAAGCCCTGGCACGCGACCCCTTCTATTCCAACGGCGTGGCCGACTTCGAAATCATCGAATTCTCCGTGACCTCGGCCGCCGAAGGCTACGAGAACCTGCTCGACTGAATAGCGTGGCTGAAGCAGCCCGTCTTTTGCCTCCTGGCACCGCATAACTGGCCCGGTTCCAGGCCAGAACCGGCTAGAACTGGGCCACTTCAGTCATCCTCGCCCTCGAGGTGCCCAGGCGTTCCGGGAGGACCGCAGGCATCAGGGCCGGCCAGCGGGCGCCGAGGTGGTCGCCGCTTGAGACGCCCCGGAGCCGCCGGGAGAACCACGGGGCGACGTCGCGCCCCAGCCAGGCGGCGTCGTCGGCGATTATTTCCGTGCGGCTGCGCGGCAGCGGCGGGGCGAGAACCGGCGCCGGCAGCGAGTGCGCCGCCCCGAGCACCTCAAGGACCTTCACCGCCATGTACTGGTGGCCGGGAGTGGACATGTGCAGCCGGTCCGGCGCCCACATCCGGCGGTCCTGGAAGCGTTCGAAGCACCAGTGGTCCACCAGCAGCGTGCCGTGTTCGCGCGCGATGCGCCGGATGTGCTTGTTGAAGATGGCCGTGCGCAGCTTGAGTGGCTCCAGGACCGGGGACAACGGAACGTTGTATTCAGTGAACAGCAGCACCCGCGTCCCGGTCCCGGCAATCCGGGCGACGGCGGCCTCGAAACGGCGGATGAGCGCCCCGAGGTCCAGGCGCGCGGCGAGCAGGTCATTGCCGCCGGCATGGAAGCTGACGAGGGTGGGCTCCATGGCGAGTGCGGCGTCGAGTTGTTCGTCCACGATCCGGCGGAGCCGGCGGCCGCGGACGGCGAGGTTGGCGTAGCGGGTGCGCGGATCGTTCCGGGTCAGCTCTTCGGCCACCCTGTCGGCCCAGCCGCGGCAGTCGTTGGGCATGCGGAGGTCGCGGTCGCCCACGCCTTCGGTAAAGGAATCGCCGACGGCGACGAATCGCACCGGTCCGGTGCTTGCCAAATCCGGGCTGATGTTTGTGCTCATGCCGGTTTCCGCTCCTTTGCTGCCTTGTTTTGCAGGAGCCGTTTCTCCTGCAGTTTCCGGAGCCCGCCCTTGCGGGGGACCTTCACGGGGTCGGGCCAGCGGGGGCTGAGGGAATCGCCCAGGGTGACCCCGCGCAGCTTGCGGGCAAACAGCGGAACCACCCAATCGTGGATCCAGCGGCGCTGCAGGCGTTCCCATTCGCGCAGCTTCAGGCGCCGGGGCGGGTCCCAGTCCTTCGGGGAGATCTTGTGCGGTACGCCCAGCTGGTCCAGGACCCGGGCGGCCAGGTACTTGTGGCCGGCTTTGGACATGTGCAGCCGGTCCGCGGCCCACATCCGTCGGTCGTGGTAGGCGTCCATGCACCAGTAGTCCACCAGCACCGCACCATGTTCGGCGGCCAGTTCGCGGACCCGCTGGTTGTAGAGGGCGTTGCGCTTTCTGAAGGGTTCCAGCACGGCGGAAACCTTGACGTCGTAGCCGGTGAAGAGGACCAGGGTGGCGCCGGTTCCGGCGAGGCGGGCCACGAGTTGCTCGTATTCGCCCATGAGCTGTTCCATGTCCGTGCCGAAGTCGAGGATGTCGTTTCCTCCGGCGTACAAGGTGATGAGGCTTGGTTTCAGGGCGAGGGCGTGCTCCACCTGCTCGTCCACGATCTGCCGCAGCCGCTTGCTGCGTACGGCAAGGTTTGCGTACTCCCAGCCCGGTTCAGCCTTCGCGAGCTTCTCGGCCACCCGGTCCGCCCACCCGCGGACCCCATTGGGCAGGTGCTTGTTCCGGTCCCCCACCCCCTCGGTGAAGGAGTCCCCGAGGGCAACAAACCGCCGTCGCCCGTCAGCGGAAGAAAGAAAACCAACCACGCCGCGACCCTACCCGCAGCAATCAACCGCAAGGGAACAGAGAGCTTAACGGACGGCGTCGGGCACCGCGGTACTCCCACGAAGCATCCGGGAAAGGAGCCACAGAGTCCTCGGGATGGGCAGCAGAATGGCCAGGGCCAGCGCCGGAACCAAGGCGAACCCGACGTCCGGGAGCTGCCGGACGATCACCGGCAGGTGGGTTTCGAAGTGCGCCGGGGCGTAGCTGAAGCTGAGCCACAGCAGGAACGCGTCCAGGGTCAGCGCTGACCCTGCCAGAAGGAAGATCCGCCACCGCTTTCCTGGGGAGACCGCCCGGCGCGTTCGGAGGAGGAGGACCAGGGCCAACACGAAGCTCACCAGTTCGGCGAGCAGGAGCGCCGCCGCGACCACCCAGCCGTTGCGCTGCAGCCAGTCCTCCTGGACCACCGTAGGCGCCGGGTCCTGACCGTGGAGGATGCGCAGGATGTTGCTGTCCAGCGCCTTGAGCCGTGATGGCGCGGAGGTGTCGTTGGCGTTGATCACCAGCGCGACCCCGAGGCCGGAAGACGGGACCACGGCGGTGTAGGTGTGGGTGTTGCCCCACTCGCCCTGGTGTTCCAGGAGCAGTGGCGGCCGGCTGCCGTCCGCCGTCGGACTTGCGGCCTCGCTGAGCGGGCGGGTGAACCACCCCATGGCGTACCTCTTGGCCTCGTCCACGCCGACGGCGGGCGTCAGCATCGCCTCGACGCTTTCGGGGCTGAGGATCCGCTTGTCGGCGTACCGTCCTCCGCCGATCAGGGCGACCAGTTCGTGGCCCAGGTCTTCCGCCGAGGCATACATGGTGGTGGACGGCATGCCCGTGGTCGGTGCAGGCACCCCCGTCTGGAGCCAGAGAGAACCGAACCACAGCGAGTACCCTCGGGCCAGGCCGTCGGCTTCCGCGGAGGCCCGGCTGGTGTGGCTGTGGTCCATGGCCAAGGGACGGAAAACGTGGTCCCGCATGTAGTCCCCGAACGGCTGGCCGCTCACGGCCTCCACGAGGAGGCCCAGGATGTTGAAGTTCGCGTTGGAGTACCCGAATGCTTCTCCGGGCTCGCCCTCGAGCGAGGCTCCGGCCAGATCCCGCACCCCCTGTTCGAGGGCTTCCGGGGCCTGGGTGTCGGAGGCTTCCCAGGCCGTCCCGTCGGCGGAGGACAGCCCGCTCGCTTGGTGGAGCAGGTGCCGGACGGTGATCCGGGAGGCCCGGCTGTCGTTCAGGCTGAACCAGGGCAGGTAGCTCTGCACCGGCTCGTCCAGGGCAAGCCGGCCGGCCTCGACCTGCTGGAGCACGGCGATCGCCGTCAGGGACTTGCTTGTGGAGGCCAGGAGCACCGGGGTCTGAGCCGTCATGGGCCTGCCTGCATCGTCCGCCCTGCCGAAGGCGCCCTGATGGACCTGCTTGCCGTCCCTGATGATCACGACGGCGGCGCCCGGGATCCCGAGCGAGTCCAGTTGGTCCTGCAGGTAGTTGTCGACGGCCGCGTAGTTATCGACGGCGACGAACGCGGGATCCGCACCAAGGTGCGGACTGCCGGGCAACGGCGCCAGCAGGCCAAGACCGACGGCAGTGCCGGCGGCCTGGACCGCGGCAAACAACCGAAGAACGTTAAGCATGGCCCCCGCCATCCCGGGCACCGCACCTCCGGTCCCCGTCCTCCCAAAGTAAGCCGCACCCCGCCCAACCACAACGAAAACCGCAAGGGAACAGCGGGGCCGAACTACCGCCGTCGGGCACAAAGGCAAAAGGTGAAAGGAGCAAGGAGCCGCACCAAAAGGCGACAAACCCACCAGCCGCAGCCGGTGCTTTGCAGGGAGCGCATCGCCGACCAGAGGTGAGCGAAGGTCGCCCAGCGACCGAAGCGAAGCGACGGGAGGTGTCTAAGCGACTGCAAAGTAGCGGCGAAGGCGAAAGCCAACCGACCGCCGTCGCGCACTAAGCGGCGGAATCTGGGACGAAACGGAACTACAGCTCCGCTTTCCCCTTGCGCCAGTACCCCATGAAGGCCACCTGCTTCCTGTCAATCCCGACATCGCGCACCAGGTACCGCCGCATGTCCTTGATGACGCCGGCCTCGCCGGCGATCCAGGCGTAGAAGGGCAGAGCACCGGCGGGCAGGTCCGGGTTGCGGGTGGCCTTGATGGAGGCAGTGTCCATGCGCTGCGGGGTTTCCCAGAGGATGTCCTGGTCCACGTTGACGTCTTCCGGTTCGGGGCCCGCGGCGCTTTCGGAGGCGATGCCTACCCAGCCGGGCACGGGGACGGCTCTCCGGACGGCGTCCTGGAGGAGCTGGCCGTGCGGACGGGAGCGGCCGATCGAGGCGCCGCGAGCCAGCCAGGTGATTTCGACGTCGGCGGCTGTCTGGAGGTCCTGGAAGTCGCCGGCCTCGGGGACCTCGAGGAAGGCGTGGCCGCTGATTCCGGCGGGCAGGCTTTCGAGGATGGCGCTGATGGCGGGGACGGAGGTTTCGTCACCGGCAAGGAGGACGCGCTGGGCCAGGCCCGGGCGCCATTCGATGCCGGAGTAGATCTCGGCGGTGACGCAGTGGGCGGCGCGGTTGTTCGGGCCGATGACTGTCAGCGAATCCCCGGGCTTCGCGTTCAGGGCCCACTGGGCTGCGGGGCCGCCGTTGCCGTCGTCGTCGAAGTGCATCACGAAGTCGACGTCGATCTCCGGGTAGACGGCGTCGAGGCGTTCGCGGCGGACGGTGTAGGTGCGCATGGCGCCGCGTACCGCGGGGTCCATGGCGAGCCATTCCTGGTACCAGCCGAGCTTATCCATCTCGAAGGCGGGCAGCGGGATGGTGCGGCCGTCGGCGTCGAGCGAGGGGATCAGCAGCTTGATGCGCAGGTCCAGGGTGTGGCCGGAGACGCCGAAATCGCGCAGGCAGTAGCCCCCGAAGGTGACCCGGCGGAAGTTGGGGCCGATTTCCTGGACCGCGGTGACGGTGACGTCGAAGGCCAGGACCATGGGCTCGGTGGCGTAGCTTTTGGCCATCGGTGCGGTTTCCGTGCTCATGAGGCGATCTCCAGTGCGGGTTTGGTGGTTTCGGTGGCCTGCGGGGCCGGGTAGTGGTGGCGGCCGATCGGCACGATCAACGGGGTTCCGGAGACGGGGTCCGGGACCACGCGGGATTCGAGGCCGAATACGGTGCGGACGAGTTCTTCGGTGATGACGTCGATGCCGGTGCCTTCGGCCACCACGGCGCCGTCCTTCATGGCGATGACGTGGTCCGCGTAGCGTGCTGCGAGGTTCAGGTCGTGGAGCACGATCGCCACCGTGGTGCCGCGGCGGCGGTTGAGGTCCGTGACGAGATCCAGGACTTCCACCTGGTGGGCGAGGTCGAGGTAGGTGGTGGGTTCGTCGAGCAGCAGGACCTCGGTTTCCTGGGCCAAGGCCATGGCGATCCACACGCGCTGGCGCTGCCCACCGGACAGTTCGTCCACGATGCGGTCCGCCAGCTCCGTGGTGGCGGTCGCGTCGAGGGCGTTCCGCACAGCGAGGTCGTGGGGTGAGGAATCGCCGTGGCTCCAGTTGCGGAAGAAGGCCTGGTGGGGGTAGCGGCCGCGGCCCACGAGGTCGCGCACCGTGATGCCGTCCGGAGCGGTGGGCTGCTGCGGCAGCAGGCCGAGGGTGCGGGCGAGTTCCTTCGCCGGGCGGCTGTGGATGTCCTTGCCGTCCAGGGTCACGGCCCCGGCAGCGGGCCTCAGCAGCCGGGACAGGCCCCTGAGCAGGGTGGATTTGCCGCAGCCGTTGGCGCCCACGATCATGGTCACCTTGCCTTCGGGGATCTCCGTGCGGAGACCTTCGATGACCCGGCGCTGCTCGTACTGCAGTGTCAGGTCCCGGGCGCTGAGACGTGCCATGTCAGGCGTCCTTTCGGTTGGAGGTGGCCAGGAGCCAGAGCAGGAACGGGGCACCCAGGGCGCCGGTGACGACGCCGACCGGCAGCACCGTGCCGTCCAGCAGCAGGGGTGCCAGGTTGTAGGCGAAGTAGTCGGCGGCCAGGACGATCACGGCGCCGGTGAGGGCCGACGCCGGGAGGCTGGGCTTCCCGGTGACGCGGCGGGCGATGGGCCCGGCAAGGAAGGCGACGAAGGAGACAGGGCCGGCTGCCGCCGTCGCGACCGCTGCGAGTGCGACGGCGGTGAGCACCAGGCCGAGCCGCACCGCACCGACGCGGACGCCGAGGCCGGCGGCGGTGTCGTCGCCGAGTTCCAGCAGGCGCAGCGGCTTGGCGAGGCCTGCCGCCAGGGGCAGCAGGACGCACAGGGCGGGCAGGAGGGTTCCGATGCGTTCCCACGTGGCCGGGTTGAGGGAGCCGTTGAGCCAAATGAGGGCTTCTGCGGCAGTGCGGATGTCCGCCCGGGTCATCAGGAAGTTCACCACGGCGCCGAGGGCCGCCGCGATGCCGACGCCGGCCAGGACCAGCCGGTTGCCGGCGGCATTGCCGCGGCTCCCGCGCAGGTTTCCGCCGCGGGAGATCAGGTAGATGAGCAGGGCGACGGCGAGGGCTCCGAGCAGGGCCGCGGCGGACACCGTGGCCCCGGAGGCGCCGAAGACCACGATCGCCACGACGGCGGAGGCGCTGGCGCCGTGGCTGATGCCGATCACGTCCGGGCTGGCGAGCGGGTTGCGGAGCATGGTCTGGAACAGCGCGCCGGACAAGCCGAAGGCGAGGCCGGTCAGCAGGCCGACTATCGCCCGCGGCAATTTGTTCTCCATGACGATGAAGCTGGCTCCGGGGATCTTTTCGCCGCCGGTGAGGTGTGCCCAGACGATGGTGAAGAAGTCCGGCACCGTGACCGTGTAGCTGCCGAGGAGGATGCTCGCCACGAACAGGATGACGACGGCGGCCGCGAGCAGCCAGGTCCGGTTAAACCCCTTTGCTGCGCGCTCTGCGCGAACGTACAGTTGGGGCCCCTTTTTCGCGGTTTTCAGGGCGCCAACTGTACGTTCGGGCTCAACAATGGCGCGCTCAACAGTGCGGCTCACAGGGAGGCCCCCTTGCCGCGGCGGACCAGCCACACGAAGACCGGGGCGCCGATGATGGCGGTCATGATGCCGGCGGGGACTTCGCCGGGCGGGAGCGCCACGCGGCCCACGACGTCCGCGCCGAGGAGCAGGGCCGGGGCCAGGGCGAGGGAGAAGGGCAGGATCCAGCGGTAGTCCGGGCCTGTGAAGAAGCGCACGGCGTGCGGGATGACCAAGCCGAGGAACGCGATGGGGCCGGCGAGCGCGGTGGCGGAGCCGCACAGCAGGACCACGCCGAGCGCCACGATGCCGCGGGAGAGACCCACCCGCTGGCCGAGTCCGCGGGCGAGGTCGTCGCCGAGGGCCAGGGTGTTGAGTACCCGGCCGCTGCAGAGAACCAGCAGGGCGCCCGCCGCCAGGAATGGCAGGCCGGGCAGGATGACGGACCAGTCGCGCCCGGCCACACTGCCCACTTGCCAGAACCGGAAACGGTCCAGGGTGTCCTGGCTGGAGACGAGCACCACGTTCATCAGCGAGTAGAGCCCGGCGTTCAGTGCCGCGCCCGCCAGGGCGAGCTTGACCGGCGTCGCGCCGTCCCGGCCCGTGGACGCGAGCAGGTACACGACCGTGGCGGCGACCGCCGCGCCGAGGAACGCGAACCAGATGTAGCCGGTCAGGCCGGTGATGCCGAAGAGGTAGATGCCGCCGACGACGGCGAGCGCCGCCCCGGCGTTGACTCCCATGATGCCCGGGTCGGCCAGGGGGTTGCGGGCCACGCCCTGCATCGCGGCGCCGGCCAGGCCCAGTGCACCGCCGGCCAGCAGGCCGAGCACGGTGCGCGGGATGCGGGCGTGGACCACGGCGTGGTTGCCGTCGGCCGGATCGAAATGGGCCAGGGCGTCCCAGACTGTTTCGAGCGGGATGGCCCGGGCGCCCACCGCGAGGGAGGCGCCGCAGGCAATGGCAAGCACGACGACGGCGGCGAGCAGCCAGGCGGGCTGCTTGCCTTTCCGGGCGCGAACCTCCGCGCGAACGTACAGTTGGGGCCCTGTTTCGGTCCCGTTCGGGGCCGTAACTGTACGTTCGCGCTTCCCGGAGGAGGCCGCCGTCGTGCTTGTCATGGGTGGTGGTTACTTGCCGGCTGCGTCGGCGGCGGCGGCGAGCTGGGGCAGGAACTGGTCCAGGGCCCATGGCAGGCTCAGCGGCGAGGCGGCGGAAGTGGCCAGGGTCAGGGTGGTGTCCGGGTCGGCCACCAGGGCGCCCTTCTTCACCGCCGGGATCTGGCTGAGCAGCGGGTCCTTGACGATCTGGTCCTTGGTCTTGGCATCCGCAACCCAGGTCAGGAAGACGTCGGAGTCCAGCTCATTGGCCTTCTCGGCGGACCAGGCGGCGAAGAACTCCTTGGAGCCCTTGGACTTCTCCTCCACCACGGGAGCAGCCTTCATGCCGATCTCGGTGAGGAAGCGCGGACGGTTGTCGGCGGCCAGGTAGATGCCGGTGTTCTCGGCGCTGGCCGGGTCGAGGTTGCCCCAGATGAAGGTCTTGCCCGCGATCTGCGGGTACTTGGCGGCCTTCTCCTTGATGGCGGCCTCGGTGTCGGCGACGAGCTTCTCTGCTTCGGCGGTCTTGCCGAGGGCCTTGCCGATGACGGTGGTGGCTTCCTGCCACGGCGTGCCGAAGGCGAGCTCCGGCTGGGCCACCACGGGGGCGATTTCAGTGAGCTTCTTGTAGTCGGCTGCTTCGAGGCCGGAGTAGGCGGCCAGGATGACGTCCGGGTTCAGTTTGGCGATCTCGGTGAAGTTGACGCCGTCGGCCTCAGAGAACTGGACCGGGGCCTTGTCGCTGCCGAAGGAGGCGCCGAGCTTTTCGAGGGCGGCGTCCTTCCACGGGGTGGAGCCCTTGCTGTTGTTGCCCCACTCGTTCTTCGGGACACCAACAGGAACCACGCCAAGGGCCAGGGCGACGTCGTCGTTCACCCAGGAGATGGTGACGACGCGCTTGGGCTGTTCCTTGATGGTGGTCTCGCCGAAGACGTTCTTAATGGTCACCGGGAACTGTGCGGCGCTGGACGCTGCCGTCTCGCTTTGGGTGCCGGTGGAGGCCGGGCCGGTGGAGCAGGCCGTCAGGGAAAGTGCGACGGCGGCAAGCGCGGCAGTCGCGCTGCCTGCGGTCTTGAGCAGGGCACGGCGCGGAAGGAGGGATGCCATGGAAATCCTTAAGTCAGTGATGCGAACTCAAGTAAGGCTAGCCTACCCTTCGGGTTATTACGAAACACTTACGTCACCTAATTGCACCGAGCGCGGCCGGCGCGCGTTCGCACCCCAGGCCCAGCAGCAACGCGGGGTCAGCGGAACACGATGTCCACCGGGTTGGCCTCGGAGCGCCACTGGCCCGGCACCGCGGGGCCGCTGATCACGGGGGCCGTGAGCACGCCGGAACGGTTGGTGCGCTTGTCCCGCAGGATCTCCGTGACCGAGCCGAGGTGCCGGGAGAGGTCGATGACGTTTTCCGGGGCAGCCAGCAGCAGCTGGAAACCAAACTCGTGCAGCGCCTTGATGCCCGCGCCGGCAAACTCTTCGGAGGCGAGCACGAAGGCCTCGTCCATCATCACCGTGCCGTAGGTGGTGAAGCCCTGTTCGGCGATGCCCAGTTGGTAGCTCAACGCGGCGGCCATGATGAACGCGGTGAAGCGCTGCCGCTCGCCACCGGACATGGACCCGGTGTCCGTGTGCATGAAGACCTCGGTCTTCGCCCCACCGCGCGGGCCCTGCACCTCGCGGTGTTCCTTGCACTGGATGAACAGGTGGCCGCGCACGTCCAGCACCTCGGCCCGCCAGCGGCGGTCTTCCGGGGCCTGCGAACCGAGCCGCTTGACCAGCGTTTCGAGGGACTTGTAGCGGTTGCCGAGCTCGACGTCGTCCTCCGCCGCGCTGCCGCCCGCACCCGCAGGACCGGTGCGGCGGCCGTGCCGGGCCTTGAGCGCGTTCTGGATGGCGTCCTTGAACTGCTTGGCGGTGGCGGGCATGGTCTGCTTGATGTCCAGCTCGAGGTAGCTGCCCTCGTGGAAGTTCACCTCGGACAGGATGCCGTTCAGCGGCAGGATACGGCTGGTGATGGCGCGCCGTTCCTCGTCCAGCAGGTGCAGCAGGGTGCTGAAGGATTCGTGCGTGCGCTGGTTGAAGAACTGCCGGAACTCGGCTTCCTGCGCCGGCAGGCCCTCGCTGACGATCTGGTGGTAGCGGGACTCGAACTCGCCGGCGGCGCCGATGGAGGTGCCGTGGTCCGCCGAGATCGCGGTCCCCCAGTCCCGCACGAACCCCTCGAAGATGCGGCTCAGCCGTTCCGCCAGCGCTTGTCCCCTGGACTCGGCCGCGTGCAGTTCGGCGAGCAGGGAGGTGCGGACCCGGTTGGCCAGGTTGTCCAGCTCATGCAGTTCGGTGATGTCGCCGAAGCCGGTGAAATGCGGTTCCAGCGCGGCCACGGTGGCGTCCGACGGCGGCGCCTCGGCCAGGCGCGCACGCGCGGTGTCCAGCAGCGAGTCAGCCGTGGTCATCTGCTGGTCCAGGGCCTTGTATTCGCTCTGGAGCACGGCCGCGGCACCTGTGGAGGACTGGTGCTTTTCGCGCACGGCCTCGATGCTGGCGCGCAGGGGTTCGAGGTCCGCCTGCGCCGCCAGGGCGTCCTTGAGGCGCTGTTCGATCCGGGCCAGTTCGTCTTCGGCCACCGCGGCCGAGACCTGTTCCCAGCCGCGTTCGTCCTCGGCCACGCGGCGGAGGGCCTCAAGCTGGCGGGCCATCCCCTGGTGCGAGTCTTCACGGCTCTGGGCCAGCTCGGCCGCCTTGGCCAGCTCGTTCTCCAGTTCCCCGACCTTCGCGGCGAGCAGTTCCTGCTTGGCGGCGTTGTCGAAGCCCAGCACGTAGTCCTGGCGTCCTGTGAAGCGGTCGTCCTTTTCCACGGTGTGCCGGTTCCGCTTGACCACGCCGCCCAGGCTCAGGCCCTTGTCCAGGCCGGCCAGTTCGTCCGGGTCCTCCACGCACGGGTAGGCGAAGTCCACGGCGATCCGCTCGCGGACCCACTCCCCGGCGTCGGCGTTCGCGCCCGAGGTGAGGATGTCCAGCTTGCCCAGCAGATCGCCGTCGGACGCGTCCTCCACAGCCAGCGCGCCGCCGGCGAGCGGCTTGGACACGTCCACCGCGCGGAGGGCGCCGCGGATGCTGTTGTCGTTCAAGAAGCGCGTGACGGCGGCGAAATGCTCGCCCGGGACCAGCAGCGTGGTGGCGAGGCTACGCAGCGCGCGCTCGGCGGCGGGCCGCCACTGTTCCTCCCCCTCGGCGAGGTCGATCAGCTCGCCGCCGAACGGCATGCGCTCTTCCGGGACGCCGGTTGCCGCGGCGATTGCCGCCCGGTTTTCTATGCTCGACGGCGGCAGCAGGGACTTGCTGCTCCGCAGGGAAGCGAGCTCCTGCTGAGCCGCGGCGAGTTCGCGCTTCTTCGTCGCGTGCCCGTCGAAGGCCTCGAAGCGCAGCTCGCGCAGGGATTCGGAATCGTCCTGGAGCTCGGCCGAGCGCGCCGCCGCCTGCTCGTGGGCCTGGTTCCAGCCCTCGGCGCTCCACTCCAGGTCCAGGCCGGCGTCGGCCAGCGCCTTCCGGGCCGCGGCCTCCACGTCCTGCCGCAGCTTCAGGCCCAGCCGGGCATTCTCCAGCGACTGCTCGATCGCGGAGATCGCGTTGCCGCCCTGGTTGTTGTAGTCCGATTCGAGCTGACGCAGTTCCTTGGCCAGGGCATCCCGGACGGACCGTTCGGCGCTGAGTTCCTTGGCCTTTTCCTGGGCGAGCTCCTTGAAGCGGGCCAGCGTTTTCGTATGAACCTCGACGGCGAGCTGCTGCTTGAAGGAATCGAATTCCTCGCCGCTGAGCTCCCGCAGCCGGTTCGCCTCAAGCAGCGACTGCGCGTACTCCTTGTTAAGCCCGGGCACCGGCGCCAACTGGTCGCGCTGCTGCCGCACGTCCTCCAAGCGCTGCCGGATGGACATCAGGTTGCTGAATTCCTCAACGACGTCGTCCGCCGCCGCGAGTGTGGCCGGCGGGTCGAGCACCTGGTCCCGGAAGAAGGTGTTGACGCTGCCGCCCAGGCCCTTGCCGGCCTGGATCACGCGCAGCAGGGGCAGGGCCTGGTCCGAGCTGATGCCGAGCAGCCGGCGGAAACGCTCCGCGAAGGCCTTGTGCACGTCGAAGACCTGCGCCTCGGGGAAGATGCCCTCCAGGGCGCCCTTGGTGAAGCGCTTCTCCGCGATGCCCTCGATCGCCGCCAGGTCCAGCGGCTTGTGGTCGATCAGGTAGAAGCGGCCGACGCTGGACTCCGTGCCGTTCTTCGGCAGGTCGAAAAGCGCCGACACCGTCACCCGGGTGCCGGCGGCGTTGTCGAACGTCAGCGCGACGGCGGACCAGGTGGCACCGGGCCGCTGGAAGGCACTGGCCGACCCCTCGCCCACGGCCTTGTCGCCGACCTTGCCGCGCATGTACGTGAACGTGGTGCGCTTGTCCTCCACGGCCCCGCCGGCCCGCTGCGCCGCCGCCTCGTTGGAGCGCGGACGGGCATCGAAGACCCGCAGCATGGCATCGAACAACGTGGACTTGCCCACGCCCGAATTACCCGTCAACAGGGTGCCGTTGCGGTCCACGTGCATCGTGTGCGCCCCATGGAAGGTGCCCCAGTTGACCACCTGGACCAGCGCCAGCCGCATCTGGCCGGGGTTCACCTGATCGCCGATCGGAAGCATGCTCGCAATGGTCACTTGGCTGCCTCCTTGGTTTCGTCAGTCGTGGTTGGCTCTGCCTCCGCGGTGGATGCCGGCCCCGCCCCTTCGCCGCGCAGCTGATCTTCGATCAGCTCAGCGCGCGGCTTCGACAGGCCCGATGCCACTCCCGGGCCGGCATCCACCGCTCCGGCGGGAGTCGTCTCGCCTTGGGCGTCGCCGTCGCCGTCGTCGTCTGTTTCTGCCAGTTCGAGCAGCGGCTCGGTGCCGGTTTCGTCTGCTCCTGCGGCCATGAGGGCTTCGATTTGGGCGGGGATGTCGCCAATGTTTTCGAAGGGGAGGGCCAGCGGGAGGGCCTGGGAGATGGAGAAGGTGTCGTCGATGCCGGTGGCCAGGAGGAGTTGGCGGGCCAGGAGCTTGGTGATGGTGCGGTTGACGACGTCGGCGTCGCGGAGGGCGTCCTGCTGGCCGGAGGGCTGGTAGTGGGCCACGAGTTCGGAGATTTCCTCGCGGGTGATGGTGGGTTCGGTCTGGGCCGTGGCGTGCCGGTCCAGCAGCAGGCGCAGGCGCAGCAGCACAATGGTTTCCACGCGGCTCAGGGCGCGCTGCTGGCGGAGGATGCTGGAGCGGGCGCCGCCGCCGATCACCTCGGGGTCCACCGGGCGGAGCACCGCGATCTTGCGTTCGTGGTCCAACTGCAGGCTCAGGAACAGTTCGGAGAGCCGGCTGCGCAGGATCTGCTGGTTGTCCAGCAGGGTGGCCCACAGCTTCTCGTCGCGGCCGCCGTCGACGTACGGCCCCTTCAGCAGCCGCACCAGCGCCTGGCGGAGCTTCATGGGCAGCACGCCGGTGTCCCCCGGGAACAGGGCGGCGCCGTCCACGAAGGTGTCGCGCGGGGCCACCCGGAACGGGTCGGAGTGGACATGTCCGTCGGTGGTGGGGGCGTCAGTCATCGGAATCCTTGTCGGCGGTGAGTGTCACGAGCGGCAGGTACGCGGTGCGGGTGCTGCCGTCGATCTGTTCGAAGTCGATGTTTTCCCAGCCTTCGGCCTCGAAGGCGGCGCCGCTGTGCAGGGCGTGGGAGAGCAGGGCGCGGACGGTGTTGATGTGCCGCTCGTCCCCGGGCAGGTTTTCCCACGCCTCCGCCAAGGTGGCGGCTCCCACGGTAGCCGCGCGGACGACGTCGGGCCTCGCCTTCGCGGACCGCAGGGACCGCACGCGGTCCGCATCGCTGAAGGCGATCGGTTCCGCGAGTTTGGGCGGCGCGGCGAATTCGTCCGGGTCGAAGAGCTTGACCATTGCGAGCGATTCGAAGGCCGCGTTGTACAGCACGGGGGCGCGGACCAGTCCGGGCCGGTCGCGTTCGTACGGCATGGAGCGGATGGCCTGCTCGGCCTCCCGCAGGACGTGCCGCAGCCGCACGGACTGGCGGATGTCGTCGCTCTGGATGTAGGCGTTGAGGCTTTCGGAGAGCTTGCCGTAGATCCGCTGGATCTGGCTGTGCTGGGTGCGGAGTTCGGCCACGAGGTTCCGGAGGGTCTCGCGGTCCTCGTGGCTGAGCTCGTCCGCGAACTGCCGGCCCAGCACCTCGCCGATCGCCGAACGGAAACGCAGCTGCTGCAGCGGATCCTCAAGGAATGCCGTGAAGGAGCGGAAGGTCCTGCCTTCAGGGCTCTGCCGCAGCCGCTTGTCCGCTTCCAGGACCTGGGCCATGGTGGCGCCTTTGCTGAGCGACTCTTCGATGATCTGGTTGCGCAGCTCGCCCACCAGTTCCTCGATGCGGTCGCGCATCTTCTTGTAGTCGGCGGGCAGGCCCGCGGCCAGGTCCAGGATGTTCCCGGCGGCCTCGACGGCTTCCTCGTCGTCCAGCAGGCCGTCGAAATCGCCGGAACTGATGTCCTCGATCAGCTGCTTGCGGTCCTGGATTTCCTCTTCCAGGGCCTCCAGCCGGGCGCTCTGGTCCGGGTTCGTTTCGTTGGCGAGCTTCTCGACGTCGCCCAGCAGCGTCCCGAGGCGGGAACCGTTCAAGGTGGAGCGTTCGCTGGAGAGGCTGTCGAGGAAAGCCAGGACGCGGGCCGCGGCCTCGGTGACTTCGTAGACGATCTGCCCGGACTGGTTCCGCCGCGTGAGGAACTGCTTGCGGGTCCACTCGTCCCCGAATGCCTTGCCGTTGGCCGAGCCTCCCAGCCCCGGCTCCTGGCGGCGGAGCTGCTCAAGGAAAGCGTCGACGTCGGCGTGGAACTCTTCGAGCGGAAGCTGCGGACGGGTGCGGGTAAAGGACGCCTGGAGCACCGCGATTACCCAGGGTGCCGAACGGGTCAAAGCCCACGCCGGCCCTTTGGTGAGGAGTTCCAGGTCCCGGAGCCGGGCACCGATGGCGTCAGCCGAGGACATCGCTGAGCGGGACACACACTCTCCTTCAGCTGCCGCGGTACGTCGTGGCAGCGGGATTTTTCGGAAACTGCCCCGTACAAGGTTAACGCAGGGTTTCCGCAGGACCTGCTCAGGACCGTCCCCACGGGGGTCGCCGGCCGGTAACCTCAACTGAGTGGCGGAAGGCCACCCGCAGGTGCCGCCCGTGCTGTCTGGTCCACAGCACCGTTCCGGGCAGCACCCGCGGAGCATCGAGCAGGGGGATACTCATGGTCCTACTTCCGTCACGCCGCCCGCCGGTGCGCCGGGGCATCGCAGCGCTGGCACTTGCCGTGCTGATGTCGGCGACAGTCACGCTGCCCGCGGCCACCGCCGCCAGCGCGGCCGGGAGCGTCGCCGCCGTCGGGAGTGCCGCCGGCGGAAGCGTCACCGCACTTACCCCCCGCACCGCGAACGTCAAGGTCACCCTGGTCAGTGTGCTCACCAAGGACATGGCGAAGAACGCGCCCAAGGTGGACCTGAAGGCAGCAGCCGCGGCGGTATCCGAGGCCGGCACGTACTGGAACCGCATGTCCGCCGGCCGGCTCAGCCTCACGATCACCAGGACGATCGCAAACCGCAAGACCGCTGCGTCCTCCTCCAACAATTTCCCGGTGATCATGGACACGGTGGCCAAGGAGATCGGCTGGACCGCCGGCAGCAACACCGTGCTGGTCATTTTCATCCCCCGCAAGGACGTCATCGTCTACGGCGCGTCCGGCAACCTGGGGGCGGGCTGGTCGGCCGGCCCCACCAGCGGCCGCATCCTCATGCCCTACACCTCCGGGTTCACGGGACCGGTCATGGCCCACGAGTTCGGCCATATCTTCGGCCTGGGACATGCCAACAGCCTGCAGTGCAGCAACGGCAGGGCCGATGTGCCGCGCGGCAACGGCGTGTTCAAGGACCCGAAATGCGTATCCCGGAGCTACGGGGACAGCACCGACCTCATGGGTGTCTCGCAGTTCGCCATGCCCCAGATCAACGCCCGCCTCTTCGAGTACGGCGGCTTCGGCCGCGGCAACGAAATCCTGGACCTCGGCACACCGGGCACGGCGAAGACCGTGACCCTGAAGCCCTGGGCCGGCACGGCCGCAGGCCGCGCGGCCAAGTTCCGGGACCCGGTCAGCAAGGAGGTGTACTACCTCCAGTACCGCAGCAGCGTGGGGTATGACGCCGCCACCGCCGTGGACGGAAACCGCGGGGTGCAGATCCTCAAAGCGGACCTGAACGAATCGGAGTCCCTCCTCCTCCCGCCAAGCACCAAGGCGTTCCCGGGGTGGTACGCCACCAACCACGCGTGGCAGGCCGGCAGCACCTTCACCACCCATTCCGGGAGCCGGGTGCGGATCGACGCCGTCACCACCGATTCGGCAACCGTCACGGTCAGCGCGCCGCCCGAACTGATCCCGCCGGCGGACGCCATCGACGCGAAGGCCGCGGCGGCCAAACTCGGGGCCCCCAAAGCGGCGCTGGAGACCGGCCTGCGCGATTTCGGCGCGAAGCGGACTTTCGAACGCGGCACCGTGGTGTGGAGCCCGGCCAGCGGCATCCGCGTCACCGGCGGCGCCATCCGCGGGAGCTGGGTCCGGTACGGAAGCCAGGACGGCACCCTCGGGTACCCCGTCACGGACGAGATCCGGGGACTGCGCAACGGCGGAGCCGCCCAGACCTTCCAGCGCGGTTCCATTCATTGGAGCCCGACGACGGGTGCCCGGGTAACGCTCGGCGCCGTCCGGAGCCTGTGGGCCAGGCTCGGCTACGAGAACGGCGCGTTCGGCTACCCGGTGACGGACGAGATCCGCGGCCTGCGCAACGGCGGGGTCCGGCAGGATTTCGAACGCGGGACCATTTTCTGGAGCCCCGGCACCGGGGCCCATGCCAGCAACGGCGCCATCCGCAGCCTCTACCTGGCCCGGGGCGCCCAGGCCGGCTACTTCGGCTATCCGGTCAGCGATGAGATCCGCGGACTGGCCGGGGGCGGGGTGCAGCAACTGTTCGAACGCGGAGCGATTGTCTACTCCCCGCAGGCCGGCGCATTCGCGTCGATCGGGGCCATCCGGAGTGCCTGGCTGAAGGCCGGCGCCCAGAACGGCAGGCTCGGCTACCCCACCTCGAATGAGTACGCCTCCGGGGGCGGAACAGTCAGCCAGAACTTCCAGGGCGGGCGCATCGTGTACAGCTCCGCGGGCGCCCGGATCGTCTACCACCAGTCAGCCCTGCAGCCGGCCCGGTAGCCGGCCCGCCGGCCGCCCAAAAGGGGCCTTCCGCGACCCGTCCGTGACCTACCTGCGGGTATGGTGTCGATCCCGCAACAACTCCGTGTCGGGCGTGCCGCATGCTCGCCCGATGCCGGGCGCCGATCCTACTCTCGTACAACCGGCGCCGGTTCCCGGCCCGGTCACGGCTTCAATGCGGAAGGGGGACCAATGAACATGGATTTCACGGCCCTGGACACGTCCATTTACGTTTTCATCGGCACGCTGCTCTTCGGCCTGGCCCTCGCGGCCGTGATTGCCGTGGCCGCGCTGGCCACCCTGGTGCTGGCGGGGACCGGGCAGCTGCTCTGGTTCCTGGTCCGGAGCACCCTGGGCGCCCTGGTCGATGGGATCAACTTCGCTTGGGAACGGCTGGTCCACCACGCCGGACAGGTGGAGCTGCCGGCCGACTTCCAGGCCGTTCCCGGCACTGGTACCGGAAGCTACCCACGGGTAGCATTGAGGGACAGCTGAAGGGTTCACCACCCGAGGCGAACCCTGGGCCCTACGCCGCAGACGCGGCCAGAGGAGTCCTCCCATGACGTCCGCCACCGAAAACCCCACGGCCGGAAGCTCCACCGCCCACAGTTCCACCGTCACCGAAGCCGAAGCGCGCGCCGTCGCGGAAGCTGCCAGGGAGCAAGAATGGTCCCGGCCCAGCTTCGCAAAAGGCCTCTACCTCGGTGACTTCGACCTCGGACTGATCCATCCCTGGCCGCAGGCCCGGGCGGACGACGTCGAACGCGGCGAAGCGTTCATGGCGTCCCTCCGCCAGTACTGCCAGACCATGGACGGGCGGACCATCGAACGCCACTCCCGCATCCCCGACCACTACTTGGCCGGGCTCGCGGAGCTGGGCGTGTTCGGGATGAAGATTCCGCGGGAGTACGGCGGCCTGGGCCTGTCCCTCGTGTACTACGGACGCGCACTGGCCCTGCTTGGCTCGGTCCACCCCAGCCTGGGCGCCCTGATCTCGGCGCACCAGTCCATCGGGGTGCCGGAGCCGGTCAAGGTCTTCGGCACCGCGGAACAAAAGCAGCAGTACCTGGCGCGCTGCGCCGCGGGAGCCATCACGGCGTTCCTGCTGACCGAGCCCGACGTCGGCAGCGACCCCGCCCGGATGGGCTGCACCGCGGTCCCGGCGGACGACGGCGGTTCTTACGTTTTGGACGGCGTGAAACTCTGGACCACCAACGGGGTGATCGCCGAACTCGTGGTGGTCATGGCCAAGGTTCCGCCGTACACCGGCGCTGACGGCACGGAACACCGGGGCGGCATCACGGCCTTCGTGGTGGACATGGATACCCCCGGCATCACGGTGGAGAACCGCAACGCCTTCATGGGCCTGCACGGGATCGAGAACGGCGTCACCCGCTTCCACCAGGTCCGGGTCCCGGCGGAAAACCGGCTCGGCAAGGAGGGCCAGGGCCTCAAGATCGCGCTGACCACCCTCAACACCGGCCGGCTGTCCATTCCCGGCCTGTGCGTGGCCGCCGGAAAATGGTCGCTGAAGATCGCCCGCGAATGGTCGAACGCGCGCACCCAGTGGGGACGCCCCGTGGGCAAGCACGAGGCCGTGGGCAAGAAGATCGCTTTCATCGCCGCCACCACCTTCGCGCTGGAGGCGGTCTTCGAGCTGTGCGCGGAAATGGCCGACGCCGGGCAGAAGGACATCCGGATCGAAGCCGCGCTGGCCAAGCTCTGGTCCACGGAACTGAGCTGCCAGATCGCCGATGAACTGGTGCAGATCCGCGGCGGCCGCGGCTTTGAAACCGCCGACTCCCTGGAGGCCCGCGGGGAACGGGCCGTCGCCGCCGAACAGCTCTTCCGGGACCTGCGCATCAACCGGATCTTCGAAGGATCCTCGGAGATCATGCGCCTGTTGATCGCCCGGGAAGCGGTGGACGCGCACCTCGCGGCAGCGGGCGACCTCGCCTCAGCGGACGCGAGCCTGCAGGACAAGGCGCGGGCCGCCGTCGGCGCCACCGGCTTCTACGCACGGTGGCTGCCCAAGCTGGTGGCCGGGGCGGGCCTGGACCCGCGCTCGTACGGGGAGTTCGGCCGGCTCGCCCGGCACCTGCGCTACGTGGAACGGGCCTCCCGGAAGCTGGCCCGCCAGACCTTCTACGGCATGGGCCGCTGGCAGGCCGGACTGGAGCACAAGCAGGCGTTCCTGGGCAGGATCGTGGACATCGGCGCCGAACTGTTCGCCATGGCCGCCAGTTGTTCACGGGCGGAGGCGCTGCTGCGCAGTGACCCGGGGCACGGCGCCGGGGCATTCGAGCTCGCCGACGCGTTTTGCGATCAGGCCCGGCTGCGGGTGGACGCATCCTTCGAGCAGCTCTGGAAGAACACCGACGACGCCGACCACGCGGTGTCCCGGAAGGTCCTCGCCGGGGATTACGCCTGGCTGGAGGCCGGGATCCTGGATTCCTCGGAAGGCACCGGCCCTTGGATCGCGGAGGCGACGCCCGGACCGTCGGTCCGGGAGAACCTGCACCGGAAGTACCGCGCGTAGGTCCCTTCCCAACGCTCGCAAGCTCGCGTCGGGGCCCTCGGGACGACGCTTAGGCGTGCGTTATCCGACTGTCCCGTCCACGTAGTACCAGCGGCGGTCCACCCGCAGGAAGCGGCTCTTCTCGCGCTGGACGCCGCGTTCGCCGTCGTGCGTGTAATGGGCGGCGAACTCGACCGTCCCCTCCGAGTCCAGCGGCCCGCCGCGGGAGGTTCCGAGGATGTCCAGGCGGCGCCACCACAGGTCCGGATCGAGGTCCAGGCCGGCCGGGCGGGTGTCCGGGTGCCAGGTGCACAGCAGGTAAGCGGGGTCCAGGACCACGAAGGCGCTGTAGCGGGAGCGCATGAGCTGTTCCGCCGTGGGCGCCTCGGCCTCGCCGCGGTGGAACACTCCGCAGCACTGGGCATACTGCTCGCCGGACAGGCAGGGGCAGGCACCGTTGCGGAGGACGGACAGGTCGATCGGCATGGGTCCTCCCGGATGAGATAACAGCTTTGCTACAACCCTGCGCAGCGCGGGCGGCCGGGTGATTCCGGCCGAATTCAATCGTAGGCTAGTGAAGGTGCCCGGCCTTAGGCTGCCAGGCACCGGCACGCTCGACACGACGCGGGGAGGTTACGTGGAAGATCCGACAACACTGGCCCTCAACCTGACGTTCTTCGGCACACTTGGCCTGGCGTTCCTGATGTTCCTCGGCCTGGCCGTGTGCATGATGGTCACGCTGGTGCTGGCGGGAGTTGCGCGCCTGCTGTCGGTCATTGTGCTGGCGATGGTGGGGATCTTCCCGAAGAACGACGCCGACCCCGTGGTCCACCTGCCGCACAGCCATCCGCTGCAGGAACAGAACCCGCCCGAAGAGCCCGTGCCCGGAGAGACCGTGCCCGACGCGGCCCCTGCGGAAACGGCGACGGCGGCGGCTCCTTTGGTGCCCGGCGCTACGGCGGACCGGCGTCCCGGGTTCTTCGAATCGGCGCGGCAACTCGCCGCCGGTGCGGGGACCGCGCTGCGCAGCGTTCCGTGGAAGAAACTGCTCTCGCCGAAGGAATGGCCTTCCCCTGGCCAGCTCCGGACGAAGATCGCGGAGGGGACCTCGGCCGCCGTCGAGAACCAAAAGAAGCACCACCCCCTGTTGCTCGCCGCCACGCCCGAACCACCGGTGCTCAACGCCGAGTGGGCCGCCGCCGTCGCCGAGGCCGACGCCCGCGAAGAGGCCCGGGCGGAATCCCAGGAAGAGGCCCGCGAAAAGTCGTCCGCCGGGTCCCGCTAAGAACCCAACGTTGGAGGTTGTAGGCCGTCAGGCGGCTTCGGTGAGCCGGCGGAAGGACGCGCCGTGGTAGATCAGGGGCTGGGCGTCGTGGTTGATCTCGGTGGACTTCACCTCGAGCACCACGATCGCGTGGTCGCCCGCAGGGGTTTCGGACACAATTTCGCACTCGAGGGACAGCACCGCACCGTCAATGGTGACCGCTCCGCCGTCGCTGGTTGAGGTGGCGACCCCGGCGAACCGTTCGGCCTTGCGGGAGGAAAGCTGCAGGCACACCGCCTCCTGCCCAGCGGCGAGCACGGAGACACCCAGCCGCGGCGCCCGGCGGAGCTTCGGCCAGGTGGTGGAGGAGTTCTGCACGGCGAACATCACCAGCGGCGGCTCCAGGGAAACACCCACCGTGAAGCTGGAGGCCACCAGTACCTCGGGAACGAAACCGACCATGGCACTGAACGCGGCCACCCCGGAGGGGAATTGCGCAAACGCCTGCTTGATCGAAGCTGTTCCGTCCACTGTCGCCTGGGTCATGCCGTTGGTCCTCTCTCCGTGTTTCTGCGCCTTCCTTTTCAACTAATTCACTGGATCCGGCAGAGGGCAATATTTGTGTAATTGCGTGTCCCTGGGCCCTGTTCACGCTTCGTCACGATGCTGTTTTCATTACCCCGGAATACGAAAAGCTAAGAACTCCTACGCTTTTCGGGCGATGTTTCGCGCAAATGTGTAGCGTCGTGTCAAGCGATTGTCCACTCCTGCTTTGCAGCGATTTTCTCCACGAAGGGAGCCGCAGGTGAGCCTCAGCGAGCTTCGCACCCTGGGGCGCACGGGCGTCCCGATCAGCCCCCTGACCCTGGGCACCCTCAACTTTGGCACCGGCTCCGCGCCCACCGGCCCGGAGGACAGCATCCGGATCATCCGTACTGCCCTCGACGCCGGAATCACCAGCGTGGACACCGCGGACATCTACTCCCAGGGCGAGGCGGAGGCCGTCGTGGGCCGTGCGCTGCAGGGCCGCCGGGACGACGTTTTCCTGTCCACGAAATTCCACGGCCAAATGGGGTCCAACCCGGCGCATTCGGGAAATTCGCGGCGCTGGATCATGCGGGCCGTGGAGGCCAGCCTCAACCGGCTGCAGACGGACCGGATTGACCTCTACCAGGCACACCGGCCGGACTACAACACCGATGTCCTGGAAACCATCACGGCCCTGAACGACCTCATCCGGCAGGGCAAGATCCTCTACTACGGCACGTCCGTGTTCACGCCGGCCCAACTGGTGGAGGCGCAGTGGATCGCCAACACCAACCACCTCGTCCCGCCGGTGGTGGACCAGGTGCCCTACTCCCTGCTGGTGCGCGCCAACGAGCGCGACGTCTTCGCGATCACGCAGCAGTACAACCTCGGCGTGCTCAGTTATGGACCGCTCGACGGCGGCTGGCTGTCCGGGCGCTACCGGCTCGGCTCCCGCCAGCCGGCCAGTTCGCGGGCCGACGCCCTGCCCGGCCGTTTCGACGTCGCGGCCCCGTTCAACCAGCACAAGCTCCACGCGGCGGATGCGCTGGCCCGCCTGGCCGAACGGCACGGGCTCAGCCTGATCCAGCTCGCCGTGGCCTTTGCCCTGAACCATCCCTCGGTGAGCAGCGTGATCATCGGCCCGCGCACCGAGGAGCACCTAACCGACTACATCAAGGCAGCGGACACCACCCTCAGCGACGCCCTGCTGGATGCGATCGACGACATCGTGGCGCCCGGCACCAACTTTCTGGAACGCGACGCCGGCACCGTGGTTCCGCACCTGGAGTTCGCGGAACTGCGCCGCCGCTAGGCGGTGCCTCCGGAGCAAACGCTAGACTCGTTCGCAGTCATGAACAGCCAGCCGACTTCCTCCTCCACCCGCATCGACGCGTGGCTATGGGCGATCCGCGCCTACAAGACCCGCTCCGCGGCCACGGCTGCCTGCCGCGCCGGGCACGTGCGGATCAACGGGAACCCGGTCAAGGCCTCGCAGACGGTGATTATCGGCGACACCGTGCGGGTCCGGCAGCCCGGTTTCGAACGGATCCTGGAAGTGCGGCAGCTGATCGCCAAGCGCGTCGGCGCCGAGGCCGCCTCGCACTGCTTCACCGACCACACGCCGGAGCGGCCGGCGCCCGCGGCGCTCGGCCTGCCCCAACGCGACCGCGGCGCCGGCCGTCCCACCAAGAAGGACCGCCGCGACATGGAAAAGCTGCGCAGCGGCCGCTAACGCGACTTCCCCCGCAGCACCACGACGTCGAAGTTCTCCGGATCCTGGACCCCGAACTTCGCGTTCACCACGGCGAGCTTCCCGCCGAAGTTGGCGGCCGTCGTCGGGATCTGGAACAGCGGGCTGGTGATGACGTCCTTCACGACGCCGGACGACAGGTCACCGGACAACTTGATGCGGCTGATCTGGTTGCTGAAGTTCTGCACGGCCCAGAGCGTGCGCCCGCGGACGAGGATGCCGTCCACATTCGGCACGTTGACGCCGGCGATCGCCGCGCTGGCGCCGGTCTGCGGGTTGACCGTGTAAAGGGCCGCGTTGCCCGAGTGCGCCACGATCAGTGTCCGGCCGCCGTTCGCTGCCGCGATGCCGTTGAGGTTGAACTGGGAGTCCGTGTCCGACGCCGGGCCGGTGAGCTTGAGCGTCCGGACGGTTCCAAGGGTGCCGTCCGTGCCGACCGGGACGAAGTAGAGTTCCGCCGCGTTGGAGTTGGTGAACCAGGCACCTTCACGGGTGAGGGCGACGTCGTTGATGAAGGCCGGCCGGGTGGCAGTCAGCTGGATGGTGGCCTTGGCGGTGGCGGCTTTGGTGTCGTAGACGTAAGCAGTGCCGGCGGGTCCGCCCGCGACGAAGAGCAGTTCATGCCGCCGGTCAAACTTCATGCCCACAGCCATCCGGCCGTCCGGGGCGTCGATGAAGAGTTCGGCGCTGCCTTTGCGGATGTCGCCGCGGAAGATGTCTCCGGTGGCGAGGTCGCCCGCGTAGAACACGGTGCCCTTGCCCGCGGCGATTCCTTCGGCCCCGCCGGCGCCGGGAAGGACGATGGACTTGGCGGCGGCCGGGGCCTTCTCCGGGGCGGGCGCCGCTGCTGCGGGCACGGGGAGAAGGAGGGCGAGCGCGGCCGCGAAGGCGAGGGCCGCGCGGCGGAACGGTCTTGCAGACTGGTGGGTGTTTTCACGCATGGGGATGCTCCCTGGGACTGATATTCCGTGGGAGCCTGCCCCCGCCGCGGGAACTCCGCACGATGGTACTGACAGTTTAGGGACCACGAAGGACGCCCACCAGAGTGCACCGGCCCTGTTGCGGTCCCCGGAAAAATTACCGGCGACGACACGCGGGTGCGGCGCGTAAAGTGTCAGGAGACGGACGATTTCTGGGGGCTGGGCTGCCGAAGGAGAGAACGTGGACATTGACTGGGACGGCAAACGTGCCCTGCTCCGCGAACCGAATATTGCCGCTGTAACACGGCTCTGCGAAGAACTGATGGCCCGGAAACCGGGCTCATTGGTCCCCTATATAGACCCCGTGCACGACGAGGACGAGTGCCGGATCGTCAGCCTCCAGGTGAGCCCGGGCCGCGGGTCGGCGTCCGGCTTCGTGTCGTTCTTCAATGACGACGACGCCGCCCGCCGCGCGCAGGAAATCTACACCGGTGCGGAACTGGACCCGCGCTACGTGATGCCGTGGCACAGCTACCCCTGGGTCCGCGAGGCCGGCCTGCCGCCGTCGCTGAGCGCCCAGGAAAAGCAGGACGGGCTCAAGCCCTTCCGGCAGTTCCTGAAGATCAACAGCAGGGTCTCCGCCGTGGTCGCGCACGGAGCGGAAGCCGCGTCCTTCCTGACCCTTTTTGAAAAGACCTACCACTCGTCGCTCAAGGAGCACGGCATCAAGGTCTACAAGGCGAGCGCCCTGGGCGGGCGGGCGTTTGCCCTGTCCGAGGCGAAGCAGCAGGAACTGTTGGAAAAGACCATCGAGACGTACCGCGACGCGATGCAGCGGGCGGGGATCCAGCACCTTTAGCGGTTCTTCGCTGGGCGGGCCGCGGCGCTGCCGAGGCTCAGGCGAACCAGGTGTCCGGCGGGCCCATGAAGAGCAGGAAGCTGAAGACGGCGGCAACGCCGGCGAGGGCGAGGCCGAGCGCAAGCCACGGCTTGCGCAGCACCCAGGCCTGCACCCGCTCCAGGGCGCCCTTCGGTGCCTCGCCGCCCTCGGCAAGCCGCCAGCCGCCGTCGAGCAGTCCGCGGCGGTCGAGGGACTTTTCGACGGGGACGGTTGCGTAGGGGATCACCGCGGAGGCGATAGCCAACAGGCCCGTACCGGTGCGCCATTTCTGGTTGGTCCACGTGAAGGCGGCGACGGACGCGTAGCAGAGGAAGACAAAGCCGTGGATGCCGCCGCCGATCCGCACGCCCAGTTCGGTGGTGCCGGTGACGTACTTCAGGACCAGCCCGATCAGCAGCAACGTCCAGGTGACGGCCTCGGCGAAGGCCAGGGTGCGGAAGAGGGTGCGCGGAGACATGGAGGTCCTCGGGTCGGCGTCGGGGTCACCTCCACCGTACCGGCTGATTCCGGGTGCCAGCTGCTCGTTCCAGCCCTAGCTCCAGTCCTAGCTCCAGGGCAGGATGCGGTCCGCGCGGTGGCTGTCGGCCTGGATCAGCCGGGCGTTGGCTTCGTCGCTGCCCTTCGCCCAGGCCTCGGCCGCGGCGGGTTCCTTCCCAAACTCGACGTGCCGGCGGATGAGCCGTTCGAGCCGGAGGTGCTGTTCGAGCTCGAGGTACCAGACGGCGTCGAGCTGTCCGCGGACCTTCCGCCAGGCGGGTTCCGGGCTCAGGAGGTAGTTGCCTTCGGTGATGACTAGCGGGATGCCGGCCGGCACCGCGATCGACGCGGCAATGGGTTCCTCGATCTCCCGTGTGTACAGCGGGGCGTAGACGACGTCCTCGTCCCGGCTCCTGAGCCGCTGGAGCAGCGAGAGGTAGCCGCCGACGTCGAAGGTGTCGATGGCGCCCTTGCGCTGTCTTAGTTCGGTGCCGGCGATGACCGCTTCGCCCAGGTGGAAGCCGTCCATCGGGACCACGATGCTGCGGTCCGGCCCGAAGTGCGCGGCGAGGCAGGCAGCAAAGGTGGATTTCCCGACGCCGGGCGGACCGGTGATGCCGAGGATGAGCCTGTTGTTTTGCTCGAGTTGGTGTTCGAGGTCCTTGAGGGCGGCGGCGATCGCGGGGTGGGCGAAGGCTTCGTG
Source organism: Arthrobacter cupressi (assembly GCF_900099975.1). Lineage (GTDB taxonomy): Bacteria > Actinomycetota > Actinomycetes > Actinomycetales > Micrococcaceae > Arthrobacter > Arthrobacter cupressi. Next base: position 42,133 of record NZ_FNEI01000018.1, on the reverse strand, counting down.
CTGGCTTGTTCCGCTCGCCTCGCGGGCGTTGGTCTCGGTGTCCATCACCGTTCAGGGTAGCTCCTTGGCTCAACGCCCCGGCGCGGCGAATTTCGCGCGATCATTCCCAGCGCCTGGCTGTTCGGGCCAGCTGTTCCGGGACCGTCATTCCGGGCCTGGTGGCCGAGAAATCGCCGAATGGGGCCGCGTAATCCGCCGCGCTGAGCCTATTCGATGCCATTCTGCTGGATCACCAGCTTGCTTGGCCTGGGCGCGGCCCACCATCCTGCGCGCCGCGGCCTGGCCCATTTGGGTGATCCAGCAGAATGTGCACGGGCAAGGCAGGTGCAGGGAAAAGAACCGGGTCTACTTGGAGTGACGTGAAGGGTATTCAGCGTTCGGGATCCTCGGGTCCACTGAGGATCCCGCTGGTTGGTTAGCGGGTTATCCACAGGCCGGCTAATTCGGCAGGCGGGGCCATTCGTGTAGCTCCTACACTCCAGACATGAAACCAAGCCGCTTCTGCTCGATGTCGCCGACCCGCCACAACCTGTCCCGCCGCGGGGCACGGAGCGTGCTCTTCTCCTCCGCTGCGCTTACCGCGCTGCTCGCGAGCGGCTGCCAAGGAGGCGAAGCGCCAACGCCCGTCCAAACGGTCACGGCTGTGAGCGCTCCGACGCCAACCGCGGCGACCGGTCCGAGCTACAAGCAGGCAAGCGCCAACGGCAAAGCACTGAACGTTCCCGTTCCGGTGATGCCGCCCATCGCAAAACAGAATTCGAAACAGGGGCTCGAAGCCTTCACCAAGTACTGGTACTCCACCTATACCTACGCCGTTCAGACCGGCGATTTGAAGCTCTGGCTAGAAAGCCAGGACCTCCCGAAGGATCAAGCCATCGACTACCAGAAGGCCATGGATCGAAACTTCGCCAAGGGACGCTGGACGGTCGGCGGCCGTGCCTTGGTTCAGGCCGTTGACGTGAAGTGGGTCAAGCAGCCCGTCGAGCCGCAGCAGGTATTCGTGAGAGTCAACGAGGAGGCGATCAGTTACTACGCGGCTCCGTCCAAAACCTGGCAAGCATCAATACCCGCAACGAAGCAGACGGAAGTCCTTCTGACCACGTTCGTCGACGGCCAGTGGCGGATTAATGCCCACGGAATTGTTTCGGGCTAAAGGAACCACGAAAGGTCCTCACCGATATCGCCGCCAGGATCCTCAGCGATTTCCACAGACTCCTCGTGAAACGGGGCGACGGATCACACTTTGGCCCCACCACGCTCACCGGGGGTTCCATCCCGGAGCAGGAATGGCTCGGCGAACCGACCCGTACCAGCCACGTCTACCAGGCGACAGGCGTCTACTCCGCTTCAGTCACCACCAGTTTCGCTGGTACCTACTCCGTCAATGGCGGGCCGGCATTGCCCATCAACGGAACCCTGAACATCGTCAGCCCGGCGAGGACCATCCATGTCAGGAGGACCGAAACGTCCCTCGTTGCCAAGAACTGCCTCGAAAATCCGACTGGCTGGGGTTGCCCTGAAAGCGACGAAGGATGCTAGGGGGTCAGCTCAACACCGTCCAGCGCCCACTCATTCCTGATCCGCGATGCCCCGAACTCCAGCGCCAGCGGTTCGATCTCGATGGTTCTATCGCGTCTGGTCTTCGGCCTGCCGACGGCGACATGCGGCACCCAGTGCGGGGACCTGTAGCCGAGGGCCGGCGAGCTGAGGATGAAGTCGTCGATGTTGTCCACCGCAAGGTCGTCGAGAAGGCCGTGGAGCGCCACCACGAGGGAAAGCTGGAAGTCCCTCACAGCCTGCGGGGCCTCGACTTCCAACCCCGAGACCCTGCCGCCTCCCAGGACGAGCAGGCGCTGCGCGCTGGCCGTGAATCCCTCCAGGACGGGCAGGCCACGGAGCCAGGAGGCAGTGCGTTCGAGCGCGGAGTCCTTGCTGGTGAACCCCTTGGTCCAGGCGGCCACATCGGCTGCAAAGTCTTCCAGGATGCCCACATGCAGCAAGGTCATGTGCAGCCCGCGCGGCCTGCGCAGCGCATCGACGTAGCTGCCCAGCGCCTCAAAGGCGGCCGGCCCGTCGCCCAGGCTGAGCAGCGGGACCTCGATGGTGACGCGTGGCGGTGGCAGCATCCGGACCTCCTTGACCGCGGGCCAGCCTTTCACCGGCAATTCCATCTCGATTATGCGCCGCGAACCGAAGAGCTGACGTTCCGGCGGCATAACCCTGGAGCGGCAGAGGTGATCCAGCAGAATGTCCGGCTGGCCGCCCGTGGGAGTGCCGCCCACCAGCGCGCGCGAGAGCCCCCGCCCACACCAAAAAAGCTCCAATTGACAGCACCTTGTGACCCGTGCCATATTCTTAACCGTGAACCTGTCAGACAGCCGGACAGCCGGACAGGCCGACGGCGGCCAGCTCCCCATGCGAGCAGCCGCTGCCCCGGCTCCGCGCCCCGCTCCCCTCGCCCGCCTCAGCGCGGCCGAGGCGGTTTTCAGCGCCATCCGGCAGGACATCGAATCCGGCGCAGTGGAGCTCGGTGCGAAGCTCAGCTCCGAAGCCACCCTCGCCGGCCAGTACGGCGTGAGCCGCTCGGTGATCCGCGAGGCTCTCCGCTCCTGCAACGCCCTCGGCCTGACAGTCACGAAAACCGGCAAGGGAACCTTCGTGGTCGCCGACAAAGTGGCCAACGACCTCACGCTGGGCCAGTACTCCGCCCGGGACCTCAACGAGGCCCGGCCCCACATCGAAGTTCCCGCGGCGGGCCTGGCCGCACAGCGCCGCAGCGACGAGGACCTCAAACAACTCCGCGGACTCGTGGAAGAGATGCTCGGCGAAAACGACCCCGAAGCCTGGGTGGCCCTCGACGCCGCGTTCCATTCCATCATTGCCCGGGCCAGCGGCAACAAGGTCTTCGAAAGCGTCGTGGCCGACATCCGCGAGGCCCTGGCGCACCAGTCCGAAACCCTGAACATGGTTGCCGACCGCCGCCACGCCTCGGACGACGAACACCTCCACATCATCGAAGCGATCGACGCCGGGGAGGCCGAGGCCGCGGAGGCCGCCATGGCCGCCCACCTCGCCGCGGTCAGCGCAGCCTTGGACAGCATCCTCAACTCCTCACAGGGCTGACCCGCCCTGCACGGGCCCATGCGCCCGAACCCTACTGACCACCACGCAACACCTACCTAAGGACGCCATGCCAACCCCGCACCACGTCCCGCTGGCCGAGCAGACCCGCGACGGCCTTGTCGAGAGCATCCACTACGGCTCGCTCATCGCCCTCGGCCCCGGCGGCACCGGCACAGACGCCGGTACCAACGGCGAACCCAAGCTGGCCGCCGGCGACCCCGACGCGCCCATCTACCCCCGTTCCTCCCTCAAGCCGCTGCAGGCCGTGGCGCTCCTCCGTGCCGGCCTCAAACTGGAGCAGGACCTCCTCGCCCTCACGGCCGCCAGCCACTCGGGCGCGGCCATGCACCAGGACGGCGCCCGCCGGATCCTCGAACTGCACGGCCTGGACGAAGGCGCCCTGGCCAACAGCACCGATCTTCCCTACGGCGTAAGCGAGCGCGAGGCCTGGCTCCGCGCCGGCCACGGCCCCACGCAGCTGGCCCAGAACTGCTCGGGAAAGCACGCCTCCATGGCCGCGGTCTGCACCATCAACGGCTGGCCGGTGGAGGGCTACCTGAACCCGGAACACCCGCTCCAGCGCCTCGTCCGCGACACCATCACCGAGCTCACCGGCGAGGACGCCGCCGCGGTCAGCACCGACGGCTGCGGCACCCCGCTCTTCGCGCACAGCCTGCGCGGCATGGCCCGCGCCTACGGCCGGCTCGCCTCCGCCAGCCCGGAAAGCCACGAGGGCCAGGTTGCCCACGCCATGCGCGCCTTCCCGGAGATGGTGGCCGGCGAGGGCCGCGACGTCACTGCCATGATGCGTGCTGTGCCGGGCCTGTTGGCCAAGGACGGTTTCGAGGGCCTGCAGCTGATCGGCCTGGCGGACGGGACCGGCGTCGCGATCAAGATTTCCGACGGCGGCGACCGCGCCCGGCTGCCCGTCACCCTCCGGGTCCTCGCCGAGCTGGGGGTCGACGCCGATACCCTGGCGGAGCTCCAGATCCCACCGGTGCTGGGCGGCGGAAAGCCCGTCGGCGTCCTCCGCGCCGCCGGTTTCCTGCCCGCAAACGCCGGCCTGCAGGCCTCCCGCTGACGCGGACCACAGACGCAACCGCGGACCACCGACGCATCAAGACCCACTGACAAGGACAGCAATGAGCAACGACGATCACCGCTTCCGATCGGAACACGACCTCCTGGGCGACCGCGACGTCCCCGCCGACGCGTACTGGGGCGTGCACACCCTCCGCGCGATCGAGAACTTCCCCATCACGGGCCAGCGGCTCTCAAGCAACCCGGACCTGGTCCGCGGCCTGGCCGCCGTGAAGCTGGCCGCCGCCCGCACCAACCGTGAACTCGGCCTCCTGGACGAAGAGCGCGCCACGGCCATCGAGCAGGCCTGCCAGGACATCCTGGACGGCAAGCTCCACGAGCAGTTCATGGTGGACGTGATCCAGGGCGGTGCCGGCACCAGCTCCAACATGAACGCCAACGAGGTAATCGCCAACCGCGCCCTCGAAATCCTCGGCCACCCCAAGGGCGACTACGCCCGCCTGCACCCCAACGACCACGTCAACCTGAGCCAGTCCACCAACGACGTGTACCCCACGGCCGTCAACCTGGCCACGATCTTCTCGGTCCAGGGCCTCCTCAAGGCCCTCGCCATCCTCGAGGAAGCCTTCGCGGAGAAGGGCCGGGAATTCCGTACGGTCGTCAAGATGGGCCGCACCCAGCTGCAGGACGCCGTGCCCATGACCCTGGGCCAGGAGTTCGGCGGCTACGCCGTGACCATCGGCGAGGACCGCGCCCGCCTGGCGGAGTCCCAGCTGCTGATCCACGAGATCAACCTGGGCGCCACCGCGATCGGCACCGGCCTGAACGCCCCCAAGGGCTACGCCGAGGCTGCCTGCCGGCACCTGGCCGAGATCACCGGCCTGCCGCTGGTCACCGCCGTCGACCTGATCGAGGCCACCCAGGACGTCGGCGCCTTCGTGCACCTGTCCGGCGTGCTCAAGCGCGTGGCCGTGAAGCTCTCCAAGATTTGCAACGACCTCCGCCTGCTGTCCTCCGGACCGCGCGCGGGACTGGGCGAAATCAACCTCCCGGCAGTCCAGTCGGGATCGTCCATCATGCCAGGCAAGATCAACCCGGTGATCCCGGAAGTGGTCAGCCAGGTGGCCTACGAGGTCATCGGCAACGACGTCACTGTCACCATGGCGGCCGAGGCGGGCCAGCTGCAGCTGAACGCCTTCGAGCCCATCATCGTCCACAGCATCCACAAAAGCATTTCCCACCTGGAAGCAGCCTGCCACACCCTCACCGAACGGTGCGTGCGTGGCATCACCGCCAACGCCGAACGCCTGCGCCTCACCGTGGAGCAGTCGATCGGCCTGGTCACGGCGCTGAACCCGCACATCGGTTACGCCTCCGCGACGGCCATCGCCCAGGAGGCGCTGGCCAGCGGGCGCGGTGTGGCCGAGCTGGTCCTGGAGCACGGAATGCTGACCGCCGAGCAGCTCAACGAGCTGCTGCGCCCCGAACGGCTCGCCAACCTGAGCAGCTGACACTCCGCTGCCGCGCCGGGTCCCTACCGGAAGCGTCCGTAACCGGAGCGGCAGCGAGCATGACGACGGCGGCCGGCTTTCCGCCGTCGTACCCTAACCGGAACCTCCCCACAGGACACCCCTAAGGATCCCCATGAGCAATCAACCCATCACCGACCACACGGTCCCGCCGCAGGCGCACGCGACTGAGAAGCTGCTGCACGCCGAGGACAAGGGCTACCACAAGAACCTCAAGCCGCGTCAGATCCAGATGATCGCGATCGGCGGCGCGATCGGCACCGGCCTGTTCCTCGGCGCTGGCGGCCGCCTCAACGCCGCGGGCCCGTCGCTGGTCCTGTCTTACGCGATCTGCGGCGCGTTCGTGTTCCTGATCCTGCGGGCCCTGGGCGAACTCGTCCTGCACCGCCCGTCATCGGGTTCCTTCGTGTCCTACGCCCGTGAGTTCTTCGGTGAGAAGGCCGCCTTCGCCTCCGGCTGGTTCTACTGGATCAACTGGGCCATGACCACCATCGTGGACATCACCGCCGCGGCAATCTACATGAACTTCTTCGGCCGCTACGTCCCTTGGATCGGCGCCGTGCCGCAGTGGGCCTGGGCGCTCATCGCACTGGTGGTGGTGCTGGCGCTGAACCTGGTCTCGGTGAAGGTGTTCGGCGAGATGGAATTCTGGTTCGCGCTGATCAAGGTCGCGGCCCTGGTGGCCTTCCTCATCCTGGGCATCTGGTTCGTCATCTTTGGCACCCCCACCGGTGCGCCCACCGGGTTCTCGCTGATCACCGACAACGGCGGAGTCTTCCCGAACGGCATCATGCCGATGATCCTGCTCATGCAGGGCGTCGTGTTCGCCTACGCTTCCGTTGAACTGGTCGGTACGGCTGCTGGCGAAACCGAGAACCCGGAAAAGATCATGCCCAAGGCCATCAACTCCGTGGTCTTCCGTATCGCCGTGTTCTACGTCGGCTCGGTCATCCTGCTCTCGCTGCTGCTGCCGTTCACCTCGTACCAGAAGGGCGTCAGCCCGTTCGTGACCTTCTTCGGCTCGATCGGCGTCCAGGGCGTGGATACCATCATGAACCTGGTGGTCCTCACGGCCTCGCTGTCATCGCTGAACGCCGGCCTGTACTCCACCGGCCGCATCCTGCGCTCCATGTCCGTGGCCGGTTCGGCTCCGAAGTTCGCCCAGCGCATGAACAAGGCCGGTGTGCCCTACGGCGGCATCGCCATCACCGCGGGCGTGTCCCTGCTGGGTGTTCCGCTGAACTACCTGGTCCCGTCCGAGGCCTTCGAGATCGTGCTGAACGTCGCCTCCGTGGGCATCATTTCCACGTGGGCCACGATCGTGCTGTGCCAGATCCAGCTCAAGCGCTGGGCGGACAAGGGCTGGCTCAAGCGGCCCGCGTTCCGGATGCCGGGCGCCCCGTTCACCGGCTACCTGACACTGCTCTTCCTCGTGGCGGTCCTGGTGATGGTGTTCATCGATTCGCCGCTCACCCTCCTGGTCACCCTGGTGGCAATCGCCCTGATGATCGGTGGCTGGTACGCCTGCCGCAAGCAGATCCACGAGATCGCCGAGGCCCGCGACGGCTTCACCGGCCTGTCCCCGGTGGTAGCCAACCGCCCGGCACCGGGCTCGGAAGACTCCATCTAAGCGAGCCTTAAAAAGGGAAGGGCAGCGAGCATCTTGCTCGCTGCCCTTCCTGCTTTTAAGCCGCCTTCGGCTTGCGCAGCACGACGGCGACCATCACCGCGGCGGCCAGCATCAGCACCATGCCGATCGCCGCAGTCATTCCGACGCCGGAGTCGAAGGCGTGGCGGGCGGACTCCAGCAGCGCCTCGGCCTGTTCCGCCGGGAGCAGCCGGGCGGCGTCGATCGCCCCGCCGAGGGTTTCGGAGGCCTGCCGGGCGGCGTCCCCGGCCAATGTTTCCGGCACCTCGACGTGGCCGCGGTAGGCGGCGGTCAGGATGCTGCCCAGCACAGCGGTACCCAGCACGGAGCCCACCTCATAGGCGGTCTCGGAAATCGCCGAGGCCGCGCCGGCCTGCGGGGCCGGGACACTGGCGAGGATGAGGTCGTTGGAGATGGTCTCCGCGGCACCCACGCCCGAACCCACTATCGCGAAGCCGAGCAGCAGCGCCCAAAGTTCCCCGCCCTGGCCGAACAGGAGCACCACGGCGTAGCCGCTCATGTTCAGCAGCAACCCCGCGGTAACCACGTGCGCCGGGCTGATCCTGCGCACCACCGGAACGGTCAGCAGGCCCGCGACAATGGTCAGCGCCATGCCCGGGAGCATCAGCATCCCGGCCTCGAGCGGGGTGCGGCCCGCCACGAGCTGCAGGTGCTGGGACATGAAGTAGATGAAGCCCACCAGCGAGAAGATGCTCAGCAGGTTCGCGGCCAGCGAGACGCTGAACGCCTTGTGCCGGAACAGGGACATGTCCAACATCGGCGCCGTGCCCGAGCGCTGGCGCCGCAGCTGCCTGCGGACGAACAGCGCACCGGATACCAGTCCGACGGCGAGCGGCAGCAGCGCGGCCAGGCCGCCGTCGTGCGCGAATTCCTTGATGCCGTACACGAACGGAACCATCGCGCCCATGACCAGCAGGATGCTGGCATGGTCCACCGGCCCGGGCTTCGGGTCCTTGGACTCGGGCACCACGATCGGCGCCAGGATCAGCAGCGGCAGCAGCATGGGCACGGCCAGCAGGAACACGGCGCCCCATTCGAAGTGCTCCAGGAGCAGGCCGCCGGCCAGCGGGCCGAGCGCAGCGCCGCCGGAGAAGCCCGCGGCCCACACGGCGATCGCGGTGCGCCGTTCGGTGGCGTCCGTGAAGATGTTCCGGATCAGGGAGAGCGTTGCAGGCATCAGCATGGCGCCGAAGACACCCAGCAGGGCGCGGGCACCGATGAGCTGGCCCGCGTTGGTGGCGAAGGACGCCAGCACCGAGACGAGCGCGAAGCCGGTGGCACCGATCAGCAGGAGCTTGCGGCGGCCGATCCGGTCGCCGATGCTGCCCATGGGGACCAGCAGGCCGGCCAGCACCAGGGCGTAGACGTCGATGATCCACAGCAGTTCGTTGCCGCTGGGCTTCAGTGCCAAGGACAGGGACGGGACCGCGAAGCTGAGCACAGTGTTGTCGACGGCGATCAGCAGCACCGGGAACATCAGCGCGCCGAGGGCGAGCCAACGCCGTCCGGCACCCTGCTGCTTGCCGCGGACGGGATCGGGACGGAAAACCGCCTCGCTCTCGGCGAAGCGTACGCGCTTGGTGACGGACGTGGTCATGGTTGCTCGCTTTCTTAAAAGGGTGGAAGTCTGACCCCAAAAACTATACCGTCCAGACGGTACAGTTTCAACTGCGCCACCGGGTGAAACGCCTCACCAGACATCGGACCACTCGCCGCTACGATGGAGCCATGGCTGTGACAGACGAGGCGATCGGCAAGATCAAGGACATGCTGATCCGCGGCGAACTCAAGGCGGGTGACCGGCTTCCACCGGAGAAGGAGCTCAGCGAGAGCCTGGGCCTCTCCCGCAGCTCACTGCGGGAAGCGGTGAAGGCATTGGAGCTCATCCGGGTGCTGGATGTGCGCCGCGGAGACGGCACCTACGTCACCAGCCTGGACGCGAAGCTGCTCAACGAGGCCGTGGGCTTCGTGGTGGAGCTGCACCAAAACCGCTCCATCCTGGAACTCTTCGAAGTGCGCCGGATCTTGGAGCCGGCGACCGCCCACATGGCAGCCGGCCGCATCACGCCGGAGGAAGTGGCCGCCCTGCGCGCCACCATGGACGGAATTGACGAGGATACGAACATCGAGGAGCTCGTGGCCCACGACCTCGAATTCCACAGCATCATCGCCGCGGCCGCCGGAAACGATTACCTCAGCGGGCTCCTCGAGGCCCTCTCCGGGGACACTGTCCGGGCACGCATCTGGCGCGGCATCACCCAGGAAAAGGCAGTTGCCCACACCCTCGCCGAGCACAAGGCCATCGCGGATGCGCTGGAGCGCGGCGACGCAGAACTGGTGCGGGCACTGGTCACCGTGCACATCAGCGGCGTGGAGAACTGGCTGCGGCAGGCGCTTTAGCTGCAGCCGTACATCCACACCGCGGTGTCTTCCAGGATCTGCTGCTGTTCGACGTCGGACAGTTCACTAACGAGTTCCAGCAGCACGCCGATGGTCTCCGCGTAGGGCGCACCGAGGGTGCTGACAGGCCAATCGCCGCCGATCATCAGCCGCTCCGGGCCGAAGGCGTCCAGGGCCTCCTCCCACAGCGGTCGCAGGGCCGCGGCCATGTAGGGAACGGTGGGCAGGTGCAGCCCGGAAAGCTTCGCTACCGTGTTCGGCAAGGCAGCCAGGGCCCGGAAGTCCGCCCGCCATTGCGCCATCGGCTCCGAATCCGGGCCGGCACCCAGCGGCGGTTTGCCCAGGTGATCCAGGACCACGGTCAGTTGCGGGAGCTCGCGGGCGAGCCGCACGGTGGCGCCGAGGTGGCGCGGAAAGGCGTCGGGGACGTCGAAGGTGAGCCCTTGCGCGGCGAGCAGGCCCAACGAATCGCGCACCGGGGCGAGGTCCAGGAAATCGTCCCGGGGATCGTTGTGGACCAGGTGCCGCACGCCGCGGAATTTCGGGTGCGCGGCGAAACGCACCAGTTGCGTGGCGGCGTCGGCTGGCCGGTCCAGCGGGATCCAGCCGACGACGCCGAGCACCCAGGCGTGGCTGTCAGCGGCCGCGAGCATCGCCTCCGTGTCCGCGAGGGTGTCGTCGGCCTGCACCAGGATGGCCCCGCGCACGGCGGAGGCGGCCAACTCCCGGCCGGCCTCCTCCGCCGTGAAGCTGCGGAAGAGGGCACCGTGCTGCGGCCCGAGCCAGCCGTACCCGCCGCCGTCGAGCTCCCACAGATGGAGGTGCGCATCGATCACGCGGTGTCCCCGCCGGTCAAGGTGACTCCGGCGTCCAGCGCTCCACGGCGGCCCACAGTTCCTCCGGCACAGAGGTGTCCATCCGCTCCGCATTGGCGGCTACCTGCCCGGCACTGCGCGCCCCCACCGTCACGTTCACCACGGCGGGGTGACGCAGCGGAAAATGCAGGGCCGCCGTCGGGAGTTCGACGCCGAAGTCCCGGCACAGTGCCGCGAGCGCCCGGGCGCGGTCCAACACTTCCCGCGGCGCCTGGCCGTAGTTGTAGTGCGCGTCGTCCGGGACCTCGGGGCGGGCCAGGAGTCCGGAGTTGAAGGCGCCGACGGCCACGACGCCGGTGCCGCGCGCCACGCAACGCTCCAGCAGCGGAACGCCGGGCTGCTCGAGCAGGGTGTAGCGGCCGGCCAGCATCACGAGATCCAGGTCCGTCGCTTCGACGCAGGCGAGCGCGGCCTCCGCAGAGTTGGTGCCGACGCCGATCGCGTCCACGAGGCCCTCGCCGCGGAGCTTTTCCAGGACTGGCAGGGCCTGCCGGATCCCGGCGTCGAGGTCGAAGGCATCGGGGTCGTGCAGGTAGGTAATGTCCACCCGGTCGAGGCCCAGCCGTTCGAGGGAATCCTCGAGGCTCTGCCGGATGCCTCTTTCACTGAAGTCCCAGCGGCGAACGGCATCCGCAGGGACGGCGAAGCCCTCGGGATCCTTGTGCCCCGCGGCGTCCTGCCGCTCGAGCCGCCGCCCCACCTTGGTGGAGATGACAAAGTCCTGCCGTGGCTTATCCCGGAGTACGGCGCCCAGCCGCTGCTCGGACAGGCCCAGGCCGTAATGCGGAGCGGTGTCGAAATAGCGGACGCCGGCGTCCCAGGCGGCCAGGACCGTGGCGAGGGCTTCGCCGTCGGGGATTGCGCTGTAGAGGTTGCCGATCCCGGCTCCGCCGAAGCCGAGCCTGCCGAGCTTTCCGGTGACGGCGGCGCTCACGGCAGTTCCCAGACCTTCGGGATGCCGGAGTCGGTGCCGGAGTAGTCGTCCTCCACAGCGAGCAGCTTGGCCATCCGGGCCTGCCACGGCACATTGGCCGGATGGTCGGCGAGCGCGCGGCGCATCGCCTGGTAATCGTCCACCTCCACGAGGTGGAACAGTTCCAGGCAGCTGCGCCAGATCCGCCAGTTCCGCACACCGGCGTCCTTCAGGGCGGTCACCAACTCCGGCGGGATGTTGGCGTGCGCGTCGGCGTAGGCGTCCTCGGCGCCCGGCTTGAGCCGGGTGTGGAGGGCGATTGTCTCAGGCATCAGTGTCCTCCTTGAGGAACAGTTCCAGTACGGGCACGGCCACCGGCGGCCGCTGGACGGGCAGCTTGACGCTCAGTGTCCCCGCGGGCTGGGCACCGGGGGTGGTGGCATAGGCCTCCTGCTCCGGATCCGGCTCCTGGAGGCGGAGTTCGGAGGCGTCGTTAAGCAGCTGGGCGTACTCCACTTTGCCGGCCAGCCCGGGCAGGTGCACGAAGCCGAACGGCCAGGCGAACAGGTGGACGTACAGCCTGTCGCCGCGCTGGGTGTAGCGGGCGTCGGCGGGAGGAACGCAGGACGACGGCCCGGCGCCGTAGATGGAGCGGCCGTGCAGCCGCACCCACTCGCCGATGCCCGCCAGGGACTCGGCGGCCCGCGGGTCCAAGCTGCCGCGGGCGGTGGGGCCGACGTTCAGCAGCAGGTTACCGCCCTTGGACACCCCGTCCACCAGCATCCGGACCAGGAGGTCCGGGCTCTTGTAGTCGAGGTTGTCCCGGTCGTAGCCCCAGCTGCCGTTGAGTGTCTGGCACGCCTCCCAGGCGAGCGGGACGCCGTCGGACATCATGGGACCGGCCGGCTGGTACTGCTCCGGGGTGACGAAGTCTCCCGGCAGCTCGAGGCGGTCATTGACCACGATCCCGGGCTGCAGTTCCCGAACCATGGCCAGCAGTTCTTCCGAGCCCCAGTCGGCCCGGCCCTTGCCGCCGGCGGGGTGGCCGTCCATGCCGTCAGGGTAGGAGAAGTCAAAGAACAGGTAGTCGATGGTGCCGTAGTTGCTCAGCAGTTCGCGGACCTGCCCGTGCAGGTATTCCCGGTATCGGGCCATGTCCCGGCCCTCGTTCAGCGTCCCGACGTCGGCGTTCCGCTGCGGGTGCACGGAGTCCACGGTGAAGTCGGGGTGGTGCCAGTCGATCAGCGAATAGTAGAAGCCCACCTTCAGGCCCTCGGCCCGCAGCGCGTCCACGTACGGTGCAATGAGGTCCCGGCCGGCCGGCGTGTTGCTGGCCTTGTAGTCGGTGAGGGCCGAGTCCCAGAGGCAGAAGCCTTCGTGGTGCTTGGTGGTCAGCACGACGTACTTCATCCCGGCGTTCCGGGCGGCCAGGGCCCATTCGCGGGGATCGTAGAGGTCGGGGTCGAAGCGGCGGAAGTACTTCGAGTACTCCTCCACGGTGATCTCTTCGCGGTTCATCACCCATTCGTGCCGGGCCGCCAGGGAGTACAGCCCCCAGTGCACGAACATGCCCAGGCGGGACTCTTCGAACCACGGGGCGTGCTGGATCACGGCTTCTCCTTCAGCTCTCGACGGCGGCGGTGCTTGCGGCAGCTGTATTTGCCTCGGCGGCCCACACCGGTCCGTCGGGGTAACGGTAGTCGGCCAGGCTGGCGGCGAGCATTTCGTTTCCGGCGCCGGGAGCCGACGGCGGCCAGTAGGCGCCGCTGTGGACGTCGACGGGAGTGACGAAGTGTTCGTGCAGGTGGTCGACGAATTCGATCATGCGGTCCTCCATGGTTCCGGACACCGCCACGAAGTCGAACATGGACAGGTGCTGGACCGCTTCGCACAGTCCCACCCCGCCGGCGTGCGGGCAGACCCGGACGCCGAATTTCGCGGCCAGCAGCAGGATGGCGATGTTCTCGTTGACGCCGGCCACCCGGGCGGCATCGAGCTGGAGCACCTGCAGCGAACCGGCCTGCAGCATCTGCTTGAACACCACCCGGTTCTGGACATGTTCCCCGGTGGCCACCGGGATGGGTGCCACGCCCCGGGCGATGGCTGCATGGCCCAGGATGTCGTCCGGGCTGGTGGGTTCCTCGATCCAGGCCACGTCATAGGGGGCCAGGTGGCGCATCCACTCGATGGCTTCCTGGACGTCCCAGCGCTGGTTCGCGTCCACGGCGATCCGTACGTCCGGGCCCACGGCTTCGCGCGCCGTGCGGATTCGTCGGATGTCGTCCTCCAGGGACGCCCCCACCTTGAGCTTGATCTGGGTGAATCCCTCGGCCACGGCTTCCTTGGCCAGGCGCGAAAGCTTGCTGTCGCTATAGCCCAGCCAGCCCGGCGTCGTGGTGTATCCCGGATAGCCTTCGGCAAGGAGCTCTGTGCGCCGCGCAGTGCGGCCCGGCTCCGCGGCACGCAGGATGCCGAGGGCGTCCTCCGGGGTGAGGGCGTCGCTGAGGTAGCGAAAGTCCACGAGGGACACGATTTCCTCCGGGCTCATGCTGGCCAGCAGTTCCCAGAGCGGCAGGCCTGCGCGCTTGGCTTTCAGGTCCCAAAGTGCGTTCACGACGGCGCCGATCGCCATGTGCATGACGCCCTTCTCCGGGCCGAGCCAGCGCAGCTGGGAATCGTGGGCGAGCAGTTTCCAGGCGGCGCCCATGTCCGCCAGCAGTTCCTCGGCGTCCCGGCCGAGGAGGTGTTCGCGCAAGGCGGCAATGGCGGCGGTCTCCACCTCATTGCCGCGACCGATGGTGAACACGAAGCCGTGACCCTCGTGGCCGTCCTCCGCATCGGTGCGCAGGATCAGGTACGCGGCCGAATAGTCCGGGTCCGGGTTCATGGCGTCCGAACCGTCCAGTTCCCGGGACGTGGGGAACCGGATGTCGAGGATTTCCATGGCGGTGATGACGCTCATCGTGCTCCTAGCTTAGGCGGCGCGTACGGCCCGGAAGGCTGGCGGGGCCGCCCACCCACGACGAGCCTAAACATCAGATGTTTTCATTGTCAATGGGTCACATTTCCGCAAGAATGGGGGACACACCACACTTGAAGCTCGGAGCAATGACGCTGAGCATGGAGGAAGACATGAACGTGAAATTCGCCCGGCTGGGAGCAGCCGGAAACGAGCAGCCGGCTGTCATCGTCGAAGACGGCAACGGCGCCGCGAAGTACTTCAGCCTCACCGGCCTGACCCGGGACATCGACGGGGCGTTCCTCGCGGCAGACGGCATTGCCCGCACACGGAAGGCCCTTGAATCCGGGGAACTTCCCGAGGTTCCCGCCGATGGTCTGCGCATCGGCTCCCCCATCGCCCGACCGGGATCAGTGGTCTGCATTGGACTGAACTACACCGCGCACGCAGCGGAATCCGGCGCCACCCCGCCCGAGGTTCCGGTGGTTTTCCTGAAGCCGTCCAACACCGTTGCCGGGCCTTTCGACGCCGCCCCCATCCCGCCGACGTCGGAAAAGTACGACTGGGAAGTTGAACTGGGCGTGGTGATCGGCAAGGAAGCGTCCTACCTTTCCTCGGTGGAGGAAGCAGCCGGGCACATCGCCGGCTACGTGGTGGCCAACGACCTTTCCGAACGCGACTACCAGCTGCCCGGCGCCGCGGGCCAGTGGACCAAGGGCAAGTCCCTGCCCGCGTCCAGCCCCCTGGGCCCGTGGCTGGTCCCCGCCGAGCAGGTGGATGCCGGCAAGCTCCACCTGCGCACCTGGGTTAACGGCGAGATCCGCCAGGATTCAAACACCTCGGACATGATCTTCGATCCGGCTACCGTGGTGCACCACCTCAGCCAGTACATGGTGCTGGAGCCGGGCGACGTGATCCTCACCGGCACCCCCGAAGGCGTGGCCCTCTCCGGCCGCTTCCAGTTCATCCAGCCAGGCGACGTGGTGGAACTCGAGGTCGAAGGGCTCGGCCGCCAGCGCCAGGAGTTCTACAGGGCAGCAGGCGCCATCACTGCAACCTCCGCGGGGGATCCCGCGGCAGTCCGGTGAACAAGTCAATGAGCACCGAGTTCGAGGGCCTGGCCGCGCTCGTGACGGGGGGCGCCTCCGGCATCGGCGCGGCCATCGCGGACCGGCTCGCCGCGGGCGGAGCGAAGGTGGCGGTGCTGGACCTCAACCCTGCCGGCTCGCCGCACTTCGGCGTCGAATGCAATGTTGCGGACGACGCCTCGGTGCGCGCCGCCGTCGACGCCGTGGTCCGCGAGTTCGGGCGCCTGGACGTGGTAATCAACAACGCCGGCATCGGCGCGCAGGGGGATATTGCCGCGAATTCCGACGAGGAATGGCTGCGGGTGCTGGACATCAATGTGGTGGGCATCGCGCGGGTCAGCCGCGCCGCCCTGCCCTACCTGCGTGAATCCCCGGCTGCTGCCATAGTGAACACCTGCTCCATCGCCGCGACGGCGGGGCTGCCGCAGCGTGCCCTGTATTCGGCGTCGAAGGGCGCGGTCCTGTCCTTGACGCTCGCCATGGCTGCCGACCACATCCGCGAAGGCATCCGGGTGAACTGCGTGAACCCGGGCACGGTGGACACCCCGTGGGTGGGCCGGCTGCTGGATTCGGCCGCGGACCCCGCCGCCGAACGCGCCGCCCTCAACGCCCGCCAGCCGCACGGGCGGATGGTGGATCCGGCGGAGGTGGCCGGCGCCGTCGCGTACCTCGCCAGCCCGCTGTCGGGTTCGACGTCGGGCACCTCCCTGGCGATCGACGGCGGCATGCAGGGGCTGCGGCTCCGCCCGGTGGGCTAAGGCCCCTGGCCGCACTCGCGGATTCGTGCCCGGCTTGCAGTTTGCACACCGAGCGCTGGATGGACCCCGCGAGCGCAGGGCGTGCGCGCCCGACGTAACGCAACGCCCCCGCAACCCCGCCGCCCTCTATGCTCGGTTCCAGGTAATCAACGGAGATCCACCAAGGAGCAGCACATGACCACCTGGCGCATCAGGGACTTCCATTCGTCCGACCTCGACGGCATCCTGCACCTGTGGGAATCACTCAAGGCCGACGGTGTCGAACCCGTCTACGCGCTCTCCGAGGTCCTCGCCTCCTGCCAGAAGGACCACGCCGTGGTGGCGGTGCAGGGCGATCAGCTGGTGGGAGCCGCCGTCGGGCGCGCCGCACATGACCAGGGCTGGATCGTCTTCCTCTCCACCCTGCCCGAATTCCGCGGCCGCGGGATCGGCACCTCGCTGCTGGCCGCCGTCGAGAACCGCATGGCACCGCACGGCCTCAACAAGCTCTCCGCGCTGATGCCCGAATCCGAGACCCGGGTGGAGGCGTTCCTGGGCCGCGGCTTCGTGGTGAAGAAGAACCTGCGCTATTTCGAGCGGACCATCCCGGTGCAGCGACAGGAACTGGAGCCGCTGGGCCTGCTGGGCGGCCGGGTCCTGGCCCGGGACCTGTGGGAAAACGTGGCAGGCATGCGCCGCGAGAAGGAATTGCTGGAGCGCCGCCTGGTGCTGCCGCTGGCCGAGGCCGACCTCGCCGATGAGTTCGGCGTGGTGCCCCCGCGCGCGGTGGTGCTGTTCGGCCCGCCCGGCACCGGCAAGACCACCTTCGCCAAGGCCATCGCATCCCGGCTCGAATGGCCGTTCGTGGAGGTCTTCCCCTCCCGCCTTGCTTCCGATCCCAAGGGTCTGGCCGGTGCCCTGCGCGAAACGTTCCTGGAGATCGCCGAGCTGGAGCACGCCGTGGTGTTCATCGACGAGGTGGAGGAGATCGCGGCCCAGCGTGCCGGGGACCCGCCGTCGCCGCTGCAGGGCGTCACCAACGAGCTCCTCAAGATCATCCCCGCCTTCCGGGAACAGCCCGGCCGGCTACTGGTGTGCGCGACCAACTTCATCCGGGCCCTGGACTCGGCGTTCCTGCGCCACGGCCGTTTCGACTACGTCATCCCCATCGGCCTGCCGGATGTCCACGCCCGCGAGGCCATGTGGCAGCGCTTCATCCCGGCCGCTGTGGTGGACACGGTGGATGTGGCCCTGCTGGTGGACCGCACAGAGGGCTTCTCCCCCGCGGACATCGAATTCGCTGCCCGCAGCGCCTCCCAGCGGGCCTTGGAGAAAGCAGTGTACGACGACGGCGGCGCGGCCTCCGGTGCGAGCGGCACCAGCGGCGCCGGGTCAGCCAGCGGCGGGTCGGCGTCGTCGGCAAGCCCAGCGCCGTCGTCGAGCGGGCCGGCGTCGAGCGGGCCGTCGTCGAACGCGCCGTCGTCGAACGGGCGGAAGGGACCCACCACGCAGGACTACCTGGACGCGATCGCGGACACCAAGACCACCGTCAGCAAGGAAGTCCAGGAGGAATTCCTTGAGGACATCGACGCACTGGGCCGCGTCTAACCCCAACGCCCAAGCCCCAACGCGGGGTCAGTTACGGCCCATGTCCCGCCCCGGAATGGGCCGTAAATGACCCCGCGTTGCTGCAGTCGGTACTGTTTTGGACATGTCCAACCCCCTCCGCCATGCACTCTCCCGGATGGGCGGCCGCGATCCGCATGAACAACACCGCGCCGCCACTCCTTTGGAACTGTTCTTTGACCTGACCTTCGTCATCGCCTTCAGCGTGGCCGGCGGCCAGTTCGCGCACGCCGTGGCGGAGAACCACGCCGTCGAGGGCATCATCGGCTTCGCCATCGCGATGTTCGGCGTGCTGTGGGCCTGGATCAATTTCTCCTGGTTCGCCAGCGCCTACGACACCGACGACTGGATCTTCCGGATCGTCACCATGGTGCAGATGGTGGGTGTGCTCATCCTGGCCATGGGCATCGAGCCGATGTTCCATTCGGTGCTGGAGGGCGACTACGTCACCAACGAGGTCCTGGTGCTCGGCTACGTGGTGATGCGCGTGGCCCTGATCGTCCAGTGGCTCCGGGCCGCCCGGCAGGATCCGCAGCGGCGCAAGATTTGCCTGACGTATGCCGGCCTCCTTGCCGTGGTCCAGCTGGGCTGGGTGGCCGCGATCTTCGTGAAGACGGACCTCCCCACCACATTGATGATTTACGCGCCGCTGATCGTGGCCGAGATGCTGGTGCCGGTGATCGCCGAGCGCAGAGCCAAGACCCCGTGGCACGCGCACCATATCGCCGAACGCTACGGGCTGCTGGCGATCATCGCCCTCGGCGAATGCCTGATCGGTGCCATCGAGACACTTCGCTCGATTGTCGCCCTCCACGGCTGGACCATGGATGCAGCCCTTGTTGGCCTCGGCGGCACCGGCCTCGCCTTCACCCTCTGGTGGGTGTACTTCATCCTGCCGGCGGGCCGGGCCCTCCACATCCGCCGCCACCGGGCCTTCACCTTCGGCTACGGACACATGATCATCTTCGCTGCCATCGCCGCCACCGGAGCCGGCCTGCACGTACTGGCCTACTACATCGACCACGAAGCCCACATCAGCGCGGCCGCCGCCGTGGCGAGCGTGGCCATCCCCGTGGCGGTCTTCAAAGTCACGCTCACCTGGATCTACGGCAGCCTGCTCGGCCTGAACCGCACCAACCTCCTGCTCATGGCTCTGGTGGTGGTTGCCGCTGCCGGCGCCGTTGCCCTCGCCGCGGCCGGGGTTCCGGTGACCTTCTGCCTGCTGGTGATCCTGCTGGCCCCTGCCGTGGCCATCCTCGAGGACGAACTGGCAGGCCACCGGCGCCGGGCCAAGGCCCTCGAGAAGCTGGGCACCGAAGCGGCGCGCTGACCCCGCATCTGCGAAATCGCTGGAACGCTGCCGGGTCGCTGGAAAATTCCGGCGACCCCGCAGCTCTCCGGCGACCCGGTGACCCAGGCGCCTGCCTCCCAACCTCTGGCCCCCTGACCGCCGGAATGCAAAACTGGGCGGATGATCGTGCCTTCGAGCCAGATCCAGCGCCCGGGCATCCGCGCAGCGATGTTCGTTGACTTCGACAACGTCTATTCCGGCCTTCAAGCGGTAGATCCGGCGGCCGCCAAGGTCTTCGCCGAAGACCCCAAACAATGGACCTCGGCCCTGGCGGACGGAGTCGGCCGCGATGCCTCCCGGCGGTTCCTGATCCGCAACTGCTACCTGAATCCGGTCATCTACTCGAAGTACCGGGTGTACTGGACGAGGGCCGGTTTCCGGGTCATTGACTGCCCTTCCCTGACGCAACGGGGCAAGAGCAGCACCGACATCAACCTCGTCCTGGACGCCATGGACGTCCTTTCCGGGCCGGTAGGCATCGACGAGTTCGTGATCGCGTCCGCCGATGCCGACTTCACGTCATTGATCGCGCGGTTCCGTGCGGCCGACCGCATCACCACCGTGATCGCCGCCGGACCTGTGGCCTTTGCCTACCGGGAAATGGCAGACCACGTGGTGGAGGCCAACGATTTCGCCGCCATCCTCACCGGATCAACTGCTGACGCCGGCGCCGGTGTCCTGCCCCGCGCCGAGGGCCGCGTTCCCGCACCGGCCCCGAGGAAGGGCGCCGCCGCCAAGGAGGTCACCAGCCTAGTCCGTTCCTCGGCGGGGCCAATCACCGGAGCCGTCGCAGCGCACCGGGCCCTGACGGCGGAACCCTCGCTGAAGACCGACTGGGGCGGCCACGGCAAGTTCGGGGCGTGGATCGCCCAGCTCGGGAACGGGATCGAGTATTCGCCGACGCCGCCGCCCGGCTGGGTCTGGGACGCCCGGCGGTTCTCCGAGGCGGACCTTCCCCAGGAGGCAGAAGCACGTTCCGCCGTCGAAGAGCACGTCACTAGGGTGACCGACGTACCCGCCCTTTCCAGGGCGCAGTTCAGGCAGGTGTTCGTCTCCATGGAGACGGTCCTGCGCCAGCACCCGCCCAACAGGAATGAACTCACCAGAGCGGTCCGTGACCACTGCGTTGCCGCAGGCCACGCCGTCTCCCGGGCAGCGGTGAACTTCGTCATCCAAGGCCTGACCTACGCAAACGCTTTGACGGAGGAAGCCACTGCCATGAGCCTCGCGGAGGCGTGGACCCGGAACGTTGAGGAAGTCTGCCGCCTGGCGCTCCTTGAGTTCGACGAGTCGGAAGTCGCGGAACTGAGGCATTGGGCCAGCGGCGGCCTCCTGAAGCAAGGCGCCAAACCCAAGCGGACCAAGCCGGAGGCCACGGCCTCCGCGGAGGATTGACACCGCGCAGGACTGACACCGGCACGTACGTGCCGATTCCACAGGAAAACCCCTTGCCACGCCCCGCATGCCGGGGCGAAGATGGCACTATCGGCACGTACGTGCCGGAACCGCGAAGGGAGCATCCATGGATCCCGGCGATTTCAGCACGGCGCTGGGAAGCGCTGTCCGTTCCCGCCGTGCCGCACTGTCCCTCAGCCAGGCCGACGTCGCCGACCTCGCCGGAGTCTCCGAACGCTTCGTCCGCTTCGTCGAGCAGGGCAAGACCACCGTTCAACTTGAACAGCTTCTGGCCGTGCTGGGTACCCTTGGCCTGGAACTGGACGTGTCCACCGCCGGCCCCACTTCCACCGCTCCGCCGCCAGAGGCCAGGCAGCAATGACCTTCCACCGGATCGCCGACGTCTACAAGCAAGGCGTCCTCGCCGGGCGCATCGAACGGCATGCCGGCGGCACGCTGTTCAGTTACCTTCCGAAGTATCTCGACGCCGGCGGCCCGCCTGTTGCGACCACCCTGCCTTTGAGCGCCGAGCCGGTTTTCACCCCCAGCGGCGCCGTGCCGCCCTACTTCACCGGCCTGCTGCCCGAGGGCCGCCGCCTGAACTCCCTCCGGCGCGCGGTCAAAGCCAGCGCGGACGACGAACTCGCGCTCCTCATGGCCGCCGGCGGCGACGCCGTGGGCGATGTCCAGACCCTCCCGCACGGCGAGCCGCCCACCGAAGGCGGCTCCGCCGTCGTGATGGACCCGAAACTGCCGCTGGACTTCGACGCCCTGCTGGGCGACTCCGGACTGATCGATCCGGTGGCGCTGGCGGGTGTGCAGGACAAGTTGTCGGCGGGCATGATTTCGCTTCCGGTGGCCCAGTCCGGCAAGCGGTTCATCCTCAAGCTCAATGCCCCGGAGTTCCCCTTCGTGGTGGAGAACGAGTTCCTGATGTTCCGCTACGCGCGGCGGCTGCGGATTCCGACGGCCGGCGTGCAGCTGGTGCACGACGTCGCGGGGCGGGCAGGGCTGCTCGTGGAACGTTTCGACCGGGTCACCACGAGCGACGGCGGAACGGTGCGGCTCGCCGTCGAGGACGGCGCCCAGGTGCTCGGCCTGTATCCGGCGGACAAATACAGCGTTCCGTATAGCGAGGTGTGCGCGGCACTGGCCGCCCACTGCGCCGCACCGCTGCCCGCGCTGCGGAACCTCGCCCTCCAGCTGGCTTTCGCCTGGCTCACCGGCAACGGCGACCTGCACGCCAAGAACGTCTCCATGGTCCAGACAGTGCGCGGTGAATACACCATCGCGCCCGTCTACGACATCCCCTCCACAGTGGTCTACGGCGACAAGACTCTGGCCCTGGGCATCGGCGGCAAAAAGAGTGGGATCTCGCGCAAGCATTTCCTGGCATGGGCCCAGCGCCTGGGCCTGCCGGAGCGCGCGGCACTGAGGGTGCTGGACCTCGCGCTGAAAGCCTCCGGGCCGCTGGCTGAAGACCTCGACGGCGGCGCCTCGCCGTTCGCCGCGATGCAGACCAGGGACTGGATCAAGGAACTCCGGCACCGGCGCCGCCTGCTGGAGGGCTGAACCGGGCGGTGGCCAAGGGGCGTCAGCCCAGCTCCGACACCGCCTGCCGCACCGCGGCGCTCAGCTCGAAGTTCCTGCAGCCGATGCCGCCGGGCTCGGCCTGCTGCGGCACGTAGCCGAAGCCCAGCCCGTACACCGGGTCCGCGTACCCGAGGGCTCCGCCGGCGCCGTCGTGCCCGAAGGCCCGGTAGCTGCCGAACGGCATCCTGGCGTGGGGCTTCATGAAGACGGTGGCGAAGCAGCCGGTGTCGCCGAACACCCGGTCGATCCCGAACACCTGCTCGGCCGAGACGGCCCGGATGGTTTCCTCGCTGAGCAGGGGCGCGACGGCGGGAGGTCCCGCGCCGCCGGCGGCGCCGACCGGCACCAGTCCGGCATCCGCTTCCAACCCGGTCAGAGCGGCTGCATAGACCCGGGCCATGCCTTCCGCGCTGGCCACGCCGGCCACGGAGCTCAGTCCGGCGGCGCGGACCTCCCGGATATTGGGCAGGTCCAGGATCTCCGCGGTCCCGGCGTTGGCGGCGAGGCCGGCGTGGCTGGCCGGGTCCATCCACGGCCTGCGGGGATCGGCCATCCAGCGGAGCGTGGCGTAGCGCGGCTCCTCGGCGTCAGGCAGTCCGAGGAAGAAATCCGCGTCCGCCACCGCGCGGATCCGCTGCTCGAAGATTTCCTGCAGCGTACTCCCGGTGATCCTGCGGCAGAGTTCCTCCATGAACACGCCGATCGTCAGGGCGTGGTAGCCGAAGGCCGCTCCCGGTTTCCAGATCGGCGGGAGGGCGGCGAGCCTGGCCGCCGCCCGTTCGGAGTGGTTGCATTCCTCGAGGGAGAGCCCGCCTTCGGCGCCCAGCAGCCCGGCCTGGTGCGAAAGCAACTGCACCACGGTGATGCCGGATTTCCCCTGGGCACCGAATTCGGGCCAGTACTTGACCACCTCGGCATCGAGATCGAGGACACCGTCCTGCACCAGCAAGGCGATGACCAGGCCCGCCATGCCCTTGGAGCAGGAGAACACGCCGGTCATGGAGCCGGGCCGGATGTGCGGACCGCCGCTGAGGTCCAAGACTTTCACGCCGCGGTGGTAGGCGGCCAGCTGGGCTGAATACTCCGCGTCCTCGTCGAGGTAGCGGCCAAAAACCTCCGCGACGGCTTCGAATCCCGGGGCGACTGTCAGTGCTTGCATCAGTTCAGCCTATTCCCGCCCGCTACGCCGGGCATGGCGAGCGCGGTGTCCCAGACCCATGGTTCCCGTGGCAGCGCGGCGGGGTCGAATACTGCGAGCGCCTCCTTGAGGTCACCGGGCAGGCCGAGGGAGGCCATGATCAGCCCCCGCACCTCTTCCGCGGAAATCCCGACGGCGCCGAGGTCCGCCAGCGTGACTGCACCGTCCCGCTTGGCCAGCCGGGCGCCGTCGTGGTTCACCACCAGGGGAACATGGGCGTATTGCGGCACCTGCAGTCCGAGCAGCGAGGCGAGGTACGCCTGCCGGGGCGCGGAGGACAGGAGGTCGTCACCGCGGACCACTTGGTCGATGCCCTGTTCGGCGTCGTCCACCACCACGGCCAGGTTGTAGGCGGTGACGCCGTCGTTGCGTCGGAGGACGAAATCGTCCACAGTGCCCAAGTAGCGGCCGTGCAGTTCGTCCTCGACCGTCCACTCACTGACGGCGGCGCGGAGCCGGGTGGCGGCGGGACGGCTGGCCCGCCGGAGCGCGCGCTCCTCGGGGGTGAGCCGCCGGCAGGTCCCAGGGTAGGCACCCTGCGGGGCGTGCGGGGCAGAAGGGGCGTCCTGGATTTCGCGGCGCGTACAGAAGCATTCATAGGTGAGCCCGGCGTCGTCCAGGCGGCGGATGGCTTCCGCGTACAACTGCGCGCGCTCCGTCTGGCGCACCACTGCGCCGTCCCAGTCGATGCCGATGGCTTCGAGGTCCCGCAATTGCACTTCCTCGGCCCCCGCCCGGGCACGGTCCAAATCCTCGACGCGCAGCAGGAAGCGCCGGCCGGTGGACCGCGCGAACAGCCACGCCAGGATAGCGGTGCGGAGGTTGCCGACGTGCAGTTCACCGGAAGGACTGGGAGCGAAGCGGCCGGCTGCTGTCATGGACCCAGCGTAATCTGCAGCACCGACAGAAGCTCGACGTCGGGACTCGCCACGGCAGCACAAGAGCCCCTCAGCTACCGGCAGGGTCGGTGGCTCAGGGGCTCTTATGGTGGTGCCGGCGGACCGGCTTTGTGGAGACTGACGTTGGTGTGAACAAGAGTCAATCAGCGGCGGCGTCCTTGCGGGACGGTGGTGCGGGTTCCGGGTGGTGTGCCGGGGTTGCCGTTGCCGGGTGGGTCCGCGGCGGTGGCCGCTTCCCTTTGCTGCCACTATTCGAGCAGAGAGACTACAGTTGGCGCAACGGATCGAATGCCGACTGGTCAATCTGACCAATCGGGCAGCAGGGCTCAGACAGGTGATGGTCACTTTGCAGAAATTGGACGCCACGGACAAGCGGATCCTTGCCGCGCTCGACGACGATCCCCGGCTTCCGGTCATGGTGCTCGCCCAGCGCCTGGGCCTGGCCCGGGGCACCGTGCAGTCGCGGCTGGAGCGGATGTCCGAGTCCGGCGCGCTGCGGCCCAACAGCAGCCGGGTGCTGCCCGCCGCGCTTGGCCGCGGGGTGGCGGCGGCGGTGAGCGCGGAGCTGGACCAGCACCGGCTGAACGAAGCCATCGCGGCGCTGCGGGACATTCCCGAGGTCCTGGAGTGCCATGCCCCAGCCGGCGACACCGACCTCATCATCCGCGTAGTGGCCACCAGCCCGGACGATCTCTATCGTGTGTCCGAGGAAATCCGGCTCTGCCCGGGCATCGTGCGCACCTCCACCAGCATGTTCCTGCGTGAAGTGATTCCCTACCGCACCACCGGGCTGCTCCGGGGCTGATCCCGGCTGCGCTCCGGCGTCGAGATTCCTCCCCAGCGGGCAGTCCTCCCCATCGCCGGGACGTGCACGGCCACGTAGGATCGGCAGAGCCGGAACGGCTGGCGGAATTTGCAGCATTAACTCGGGGGGATCATGTCCGGAACTTTCTACGGCGCCGATGTTTCGCAGCTGCGCCAGCTGGCCAAGACCATGGCCGGCAGTGCGCACAAGCTCTCGGTGCTGGGCCAGCAACTGAGTGGCACTTTGTCCGGCACCGGCTGGCACGGGACGGACGGCGAGCGCTTCCGCAGCGACTGGAGTTCCGCGCATCTTCCCGCGCTCAAGAAGGCCGCGGGCCAGATGGAGGCGGCGAGCAAGGCGCTGCTGAAGAACGCGGACGAACAGGACAAGGCAAGCACCGGCAGCAGTGGTTCAGGCAACCAAGGCGGCGGGCCGGGAGGGCCGGGCGGCCAGGCCGACGAGCTGACGAACAAGCTCGAGGGCATGACGCCGGCCGAACGGAAGGCCTACCTCGCCAGCGACGAATTCAAGCAGTGGGCGCTGGAGAATCCCGAGGCTGCGAAGGCGGCCATGGATGCCGCCGCCGATTCGGGCCTGATCGACAAACGCTCCCCGGAGTACGCCGACTTCCTGAGCGACTACTGGAACCAGCAGGCCATGCGCGAAATGGGCATTGACCCGGCCACCTGGGACACCTCCAAAGGCACCGAGTACAACTGGGAGACCATCAAGAAGGTCTACGACTACTACGGCCGGGCCTACCTCGAGAATCCGGACCTGCAGTGGGCCGGGATGGCCAACATGATCGGGCCGTCCTTCGCCGGCGGGTTCAAGGACATGGCGTTGATGCGGGATCTCGCGCAGCAAATCACCAACAATCCGGTGTCCGACGTTCCCCTGCCCGTCCTGGACCAGCTTGAGCAGCTCGCCGGGATGACGGACCAGGAGATCAAGTTCTACGAAACCTCCATGCTGGACATGAACAAGGAGATCTTCCTCGACCAGGCCCGCCAGCACGAGGCCTACATGAACGGCGGCATCGAGGAGATCAACCGGCTGCGGGATTCGGGTGCGATCGATTCGGGCACCGCCCAGGCCTGGGCGCAGATCGATTCCGGCGACCCCGCCGAAATCCAGAAGGGCAACACTACCCTCCTGTACCGCGAACAGAACGAGATCATCGCCGACGACTACGTCAACATGAAGAACCACCCCGGCGGCGAGGCGGTCACGTACATGGTCACCCTGGCCGGTGAGCCCTCCATCCCCGGCGCCAGGAGCTTCCCGGAGGTGTTCCCCTACACCTACAGCGTGGAAAGCCCCGGCCCGGAGAAAGTGCCGGTCACAGGCTGGGACAACCCGCTTCAGTTCCGCACCGATTTCACCACCGGTTTCCCGGACGGGAACATCGCCGACGCCGATTCCCGCTGGGCGCTCATCAGCCAGGACACCCTGCCGGCCTATCAGGACCTGCTCGCCACAGACCCGGAGCGGGCGCGGGACATCATCGCCTCGGACTTCAACGGCCGCGTCGAGGAGCACCGCCCCCTGAACAACATCCCGGACATCACAGGGCGCTTCCTTTCCGGCTTCGACGTGGAGGTGCACCAGTGAACACAACAGTGCGCCTCGCCGCAGCAGCCCTGACCGCAGCCGCCTGCCTCACCCTCGCCGCCTGCCAACTCCCCGGATCCGCCACACCTGCCCAGACGCCACAAACCTCGCAAGGGAGCACCGTGAACACCTCCGACTTCTCCACCCTGGACACCGCCGGCGTCGAAAGGATCCGCAGCGAACTCCGCGCCCGGCTGGACCTGAGCAGCGGCAAGCTGCTGAAGTCCGCCGTCGGCGTCTCGGACAGCAGCTACGGGCCGGAAATCAACACCCGGGACGAAGGCAAGATCGACCTCACCATCGTGGGACCGTCCGGGGAAATCGGCGGGCAGACGGACCGGATCCGTTTCAACACCACCAATATCCAGCCCGACTTCAGCGAGGTCACCTACTTCCTCACGGCGGACTCCCCGGAGGAGCTCTTCGCCCTGATCCGCGACGGCGTCCGGAAGTACGGGATCGACGCCGATTCCGCCGAAGGCTGGATCAGCTCGGCGAGCGCCGACCCCGGAATGAAGAGCGATTTCTCCCTGGCCAGCGGCACCAGCATGGGACTCGAGGTGAACTACGACCTTCGCTATGACGGCGGCAAGGACGTGCAGGTCATCATCGTGCACGTCCGGCCCGTCGAATAGCCGGGGCCGGTCAACTTAGACCGGCGGACCCGCGTTGCTCTTGAGGTTCTTCATCACCAGCGTTGAGGTCAAGCGCTCGACGGCGGGAAGCACCGTGAGCTGTTCGTCGTAGAACCGCTGGTACGCCGGCAGGTCCGCCGCGATCACGCGGAGCAGATAGTCCGGCGAGCCGAACAGCCGCTGGGCTTCGACGATGTTGGGCAGGGCCGCCACGCGTTCCTCGAAATCGGACATGATGCTGCGCTCCACCTTCGCCAGGGTGACGAACACGATCGCCTCGAAGCCGAGGCCGATCGCGGCCGGATCGATGTCCGCCCGGTAACCGCGGATGACCCCGGAGGTCTCCAGCTCGCGCAGCCTGCGGTGGCACGGAGCCACCGTCAATCCCACCTTCGAGGCGAGAGCCGTGGCAGTCATCCGGCCGTCATCTTTAAGGTGGCGCAAAATTGTTCTGTCGATTCCGTCGATCACGCAAATATCTTACTCAAATGGCAGGTTAGCCGGATAAAAACGCGAACACTTATGGGCCGTTTTTCCCTAAGGTTTTCCTACCGGATCAATCCGGCGGAACAACCCAGGAGCCACCATGAACCCCCAGCTCTTCCTTGCCTTCACGATCGTCGCGGTCACCCTGGCCTGCACTCCGGGCGTGGACTGGGCGTACTCGATTTCGGCGGGGCTGCGGCAACGCAGCTTCATCCCCGCGGTGGCCGGGCTGTGCAGCGGCTATGTGGTCCACACCCTCCTGATGGCGCTCGGCCTGGCAGCCCTGCTGGCCGGCGTTCCGGGGCTCCTCGGCTGGTTGACGGTGGCCGGCGCGGCGTACCTGCTGTGGCTGGGCATCAGCACGCTCCGCTCCTGGCGGGGTGCGCGCTTCAGCGCGGATGACGCCGTCGGGCAGTCCGCCAACCAACTCCGCAGCTTCCTGCTGGGCATGGGCACCAGCGGCATCAACCCCAAGGGCCTGCTGTTCTTCCTGGCGCTGGTGCCGCAGTTCGTCAGCCCGGACGCCGCACTGCCGGTTCCGGTGCAGTCGGGGCTGCTGGGCCTGACCTTCGTGCTGCTGGCGGGCCTCGTGTACACCGCCGTCGCGCTGGCGTCCCGCAAGCTGCTGCATTCGCGGCCCGCCGCGGCCCGGGTGGTGACGCTGGCGAGCGGCGTCATCATGGTGGGCCTCGGCGTCGCGCTGCTGGCCGAGCAGCTTGTTCCGCTGGCGGCCCGGATTCTATAGGCCCGGCCGCTCAGGCGCCGGGCGTGGCCGCCTGGCTCGCGAAGAGCTCATCGAGCCGTTCGTAGCCTTCGATCACGCCGTAGTTCATGCCGCTGCCTACGGCCATGTCGCGGGCTTCGACCGTGGGGTAGACGTCATGGATGGAGATCCGGCTGCGGCCGCCGCCCAGGTCCTCGAACCTGGTGGTGCCGATCCCGACCTCCCCGGGGGCGCCGGAAAATTCGAAGGTCATGATGAGGCACTTGGCGGGCTCCACGGTGTGGAAGATGCCGCTGAAGGTGAATTCGTAGCCGTCGCTGCTGGCTCCATCGAAGCTCCAGCGCCCACCCACCCGGGTGTCGTACTGGATGTTCTCCACCTTGTCCTCCCTGGGGCCCAGCCACTGGACCATCAGTTCGGGATCCACGTGGGCGCGGTAGACAGCCTCCACCGGGGCGTCGAATTCCCGGACCGTGTCAACGAACGGAACGCCGGGATCGGCAGTGATGTTGGTCGGATTGCTCATTGTTCTCCACTCCTAGGAGTCGGCGCGGACTTTGGAATCCGCTCGGAGGCCTGGCTTTCCAGCAGGGCGTCCAGCCTCCGGTAACGCCCTTCCGCTTGGAGCCGGTACTGGTCGATCCACGCCGTGAGCCGCTCCAGCGCTGCCGCGTCCAGATGGACGGGGCGCCGCTGGGCGTCGCGCGAGCGGGTGACCAGGCCGGCCTGTTCCAGGACCTGGATGTGTTTGGACACTGCCTGCTTGGTGATGGCGAACGGTTCGGCGAGCTCGTTGACCGTGGCGTCGCCGTGCGACAGCCTGGCCACGATGTTCCGCCGGACCGGATCCGCGAGCGCCATGAAGGCCCTGTCAAGCAGAGCCGCGTCGAGCGGGTCCTGGTGTGGCACTTCCTACCTCTTACTCAACCATCTAGTTGATCAACCAACTAGTTGATTACAAGGATAGACCTGGCCGTTCCCGCGCACAAGGGGTCCGCGCGACGGGTCAGTCCCCGCCCAGGTCCTTCCAGTCCTGCTCCCAGAGCCGGCGCATCTCGGCGTCCTTGCGGATGAGGCCGTCCCGGTTGATGGCGCCGCTGCCGGCAGGCCCCCCGGTGATGGCGTTCCCGCCGCGCCGCGAGCCGGGCAGCAAGGCCCGCCGGCCGGCATCGAGCGCCAGCAGCGCACGGTCGGTGAGGGCGTCGTTGCGCAGGGAGAGGCTGGTCTTCCGCCGCCGCAGCACCTCGGACAGCGCCGACTGCGCGGCACCGGATTCACCCAGGGCGCGCAGGGACCGCGCCCGGAGCAGCAGCAGGGCCGCGGAGAGGTCGTCCGTGTTGTGCAGGCCGGCGGTCCAGCCGACCACGTCGCGGTGCCAGCCGAGCGCCGACGCCGCCGTGCAGCGGGCCAGGGCGGTAGGCAACGACGGCGGCTGTCCGGCCAGCGCGTCCAGCGCGGCGGCAGTTTGGCCAGCCTCCCGGAGGCAATGCGAGAGCGCCAGGAATACCGATTCCTCGCTGAACAGCACCTGCACCTCGACGCGTTCGGCGACCTCGACGGTGCTGACCACCCGGCCCAGGTACGCAGCGGAGAACTGGCTGGCGGCGTCGTCGATCCTGGTGGAAATGCCCAACCGCAGGAGCTCGGCCGCGCGCAGGTAGCTGCCGTGCTTGTAGGCGAGCAGGCCCGCCAGGACCTGGCAGAGCCCGGCCCAACCGGGGTTAGCGCGGGCCAGCAGGAGGAGGCGTTCGGGCTCGGTGCCGGTGAAGACCGCCGCGTGCATGGCCTTCGCGGTGCGGCCGGCGAAACGCTTGAGCGGAGGCACGTCCCCCGCCACGGACAAGCGCTGCGTGCTGCGCCTGCGCAGTACGCCGGACACAGCACCGCCCACGCCGTCGGCCAGGCCGCTCGCGGGGTTTCGGACGCGCGCGCGGCGGAACGGCGTGAGGTCCCGGGTATCGAAGTACGCGCCTCCGTCCGGGGGAACAAGGTGCCCGGAAGTCATCTGTCCATGCTATCCATCGCGGGGATCGGGTGTGTGGGTTGGTCCGCCGCGCCTGCCCGCGCGGCTGGCCTCCCCCTCTATATTCCGGGTTATCGGGAGTAAACTAAGCACGTCGGCAGGGTTCCGACAGCTCCTTGCCGCAAAACGGCCGGCCATTTGGCCGGCCGGAACAACATGTGGTTGGGAGGAGTTATGACCACCGCTTCACATCCCGCACAGCACCACCATGTAATGGGGCTCTCGCTGCACAACACGGCGCTGGGTTTGGGCTGGGTTTTCCTGGTCGTTGGTGTCCTCGGATTCATCCCGGGCATCACGAGCAACTACGGCGCCATGACCTTTGCTGGGCATGAGTCGGGCGCCATGCTTCTTGGAATCTTCCAAGTCTCCATTCTGCACAACATCGTCCACTTGCTCTTCGGCGCCGCTGGCCTGTACATGGCCAGGACCTCCCGGATGGCACGCGGGTTCCTGGTAGGCGGCGGCATTGTCTACTTGGTCCTGTGGATCTACGGTCTCGTGATCGGTGGGGACTCGATGTCGGCGGCCAACTTCGTGCCGTTCAACACCGCGGACAACTGGCTGCACTTGGCACTCGGTGTCGTGATGGTTGCTTTGGGCCTGTGGCTGGGCCGTGACGCCAGAGAGGAGATGAAGGGCCGCGCCATGTAGCGCGCCTTCCGTTTCAAAACCACAACCGAATACGACGACGGCGGCCGTCCCCTACGCGGGACGGCCGCCGCTTTGCCTTTGGACCGCTGGCCGGGCCTCAGCCGAGCAGGCGGTGTTCGTAGGCGAAGGCGACCAGCTGCAGCCGGGTCCGCAGGCCCAGCTTGACCAACAGGCTGCGCAGATGGGTCTTCACTGTGGCTTCCGAAACGAAGAGGCCCTGCGCCATGTCCGCGTTGGACAAGCCCTTTGCCGCAAGCAGGAAGACCTCGCGCTCCCGCGCCGACAACCCATCCAGGACGCCCAGGTCCGGCCCGGATGCCGGAACCGTGCGGGCAGCGTGCTGGAACAGCTCGTGCACCGAACCAGGGGCAATCACGGAGTACCCGGAGTAGACAGTGCGGATGGCCGCCAGCAGGAATTCGGGCTCGGCGCTCTTGAGCAGGTACCCGCTTGCCCCGGCCTGGACCGCTTCGACGACGGCCTGGTCGCGGTTGAAGGTGGTCAGGGCAATGATCTTCGGCCTGTCCACGCCGGCGGCTGCGGACGCCTCCGTGATCCGCCGGGTGGCTTCCACCCCGCCCATCACCGGCATCCTGAGGTCCATGAGCATGACGTCAGGGCGCTGTTCGGCGGCACGCTCTACCGCCGGCCCGCCGTCGTCGGCCTCCCAGGCAAGCGCCATGTCCGCCTGGCTCTGGACGAGCATGCTGATCCCCGCGCGGAAAAGCGGCTGGTCATCCACCAACGCAACGGTGATGGGCCTCTCAACCATGGACGGCGCTTTCCTTTTCCGGCGCTGCGGCTAGCGCCCGCGGGGCTCCGTTGTCCGCGCCGGCATCGGCACCGGAGGGTTCCGGCGTCGGCGCCGCGGCCAGCGCACGCGGTCCATAGGGGATGAAGACTGTGACCCGGAACTGCTCCCCGTCCGGTCCGGCGGTGAGCCAGCCGCCGGCAAGGTGGGCGCGCTCCCGCATCCCCGGGATGCCGCGCCCTGCGCGGGC
This sequence comes from Arthrobacter cupressi, assembly GCF_900099975.1. Classification (GTDB taxonomy): domain Bacteria; phylum Actinomycetota; class Actinomycetes; order Actinomycetales; family Micrococcaceae; genus Arthrobacter; species Arthrobacter cupressi. The sequence goes on along the minus strand of NZ_FNEI01000018.1, from coordinate 9,795 downwards.
CGGAGTGTCCGCTCCCCCATTCACAGCGGACGACGGCAGGTTCGAAGCGGCGTGGATGGTGAGCCCGGGCCCGCTCCAGTCCAAGTGCAGGCGCGCCGCCGTGCCGCGGCCGCCGTGCTTGAGGGCGTTGGTGAGGCATTCCTGAACGATGCGGAAGACCGCGAGCTGCTGACCCGCACCGAGTTCCAAGGGATGCCCCGTTTCGCTTTGCTGTACCCGGAGGCTGCCCTGGCGCATCCTCTCCACCAAGGGCGCGAGGTCACTGAGCCGGGGCTGCGGGGTGACCATGCCGTCGTCGCGGACTCCTTCGATGACGCGCTGGGCGTCCACCAGCGCGTGCCGTGCGGAGACCGCGATGTTCTCCAAGGCGTCGAGGACGGGCTTCGGCTGGTCCTTGCTGAGGTAGCGGGTGCCGTCGGCCTGGGCCGCGATGACGGCAAGGGAATGGGCCAGGACGTCGTGCAGGTCCCGGGCGATACGGGTGCGCTCCTGCTCGATCACCAGTTCAATTTCGGCCTCCTTCAGGCTCGCCTGTGCCTCGTTGCGGGCCAGAAAGAGGGTGCCGCGTTCCTGGTACAGCCGCAGCGCAATCCCGACGGCGGCGCAGCCGGCGGCGATAAGGAGCAGGACGGCAAAACATTGCCACCAGTAGTTGATCATCGTCTCCTGCGGCATCCCGAAGACCCACATCCACACTCCACCCATGCCGTATGAACGCGACAGCACGATGAACGCCATGACACCCGCAAACGCTGTATAGAGGCCAGCCGCCATAAGCCTTGTCCGGTTCGGTGCGGTCCACGCTATAAAGGCCAGCGCTACGAATGCGCCGATGTACACCTGCCAAGGCGTTGCCCGCATCGGCTCCAAGACATGCAAGAACTGCAAAGCCAGCAACAATGCCGTAGTCGCAAGCGATGCCGGGCCCCACCGCGCGGAAAGAGCGATGGCCACCGAAATCAGAGAAATGATCGGCAACCTCCCCTGTTCGGCCAAAAACTCCCCGTAGAGCCCCCAATGCCGCCCACTCCACAGCGTGAAGAAGATGACGGCCGCCGCGGGGGCGCCCCAATGCCGCACAACTTTCAGTGTCTGTTCCATGCCAGCCACGATATCCACGCGGATCGGCCCGAACCCGCCGATCCGGGGCAAGCGGCGCCGATCTCCACCCAAAAGGCAGCGGATTCATCCTTTGGGCTACGCGGCAGGGCTGTCATTCTTAGTGAACCCGCACGTCCCGGAGCGAAGGAAGGAACGCCTCATGGACTATTCGGGCTTTTCAGTCAGCCCCCTTGCCGTCCTTTCCGCGGTCGCCTTGGGTGTAATCCTTGGTGTTGTCACCGTGGTCCTCGCGCGTAATCGGAGCCGCACCGCTGCCCTGGCCACGGGGATCTCCTCAACTCTCTTGATCACGGCCTGGGTGCTCGCCAACGGAATGATCGAGACCGCCAGAACCAACGAGATCTTGGACGCGGCAAAGCAAGTCGCTGTCCCGGACTCCTTTGAACCTGGAAAGGCTGAAAACCATCGGGGAGGAAGAATCGTCCGGGCTACAGCGTTCATGCCGTGCGTGGCATATACGGCTCCCTGCCCATATGTTCACCGGCAATGGTCCGCTCCCGAAGGAATGGCAATGACGCGCAACGACTTCGATCGAGTCATCCTCGAAAGCGGCTGGCGGGACAAGCTGGTGGTTGCTGAGAAGACCTGCCGGTTCGTGTACACAAACAGCAACTACATAGGCTGCCACGCAGAGGGCGTCGTCGAAGGTTTCCGGACCGCTTTGGACATTTCCCAGCACCATGGTGATGTATGGCGGCTGACGCTGTCGATGGGTCCTGCGCGCTGACCGGCAAGGGCCCAGCTCCGAGGGCTACGAAGTCACCAGGCAGAACGGGTGGCCCGCAGGGTCGAGGTAAACGCGGAACGTCTCCGTCCCGTATCCCTGCTTGGTGGCGCCGATGGCAAGGACCCTCTCCTCGGCCTCATCCAGGTTGCCGACCTTGACGTCCACGTGCATTTGCTGCGGATGTTCGGCGGACGGCCATTGCGGCGGCGTCAGTTTGTCGACCCGTTGGAAGGCCACCGCGGGACGGTCGGGGGCGTCGCCGATCGTGATCCAGTCGGCGTCGCCTTCCACCCTCTGCATTCCCAGCAGTTCCTGATAGAAGAGCGCCATGGGCTCGATATCTTCACAGTCGATGACAAGTGCGTGGAATTTTCCAATCATGCGCCCGACTATGCCGCACTCGATGCGGCACCGGCCACGGGCATGCGGACAGCTAGCGTCCGCATGCATCGCGGAGCGGGCAGCGGCAAGCTAGCTCAGCGCGGCCACCCACACGCCGACCGCCCAGGTGCTGGCCGCGAGGCAGGCCAGGCCGAACTCCACCAGGATGCCCAGGCCGATGGCCTTCAACGCAGCTAGGCTGGAGGCCACCGCCGTCCTGAACTCGCGCGTGCGCAGCAGCTCGCTCAGCAGGAGCCCGACCGCGAAACCGACGACGAGGCCCACTACGGGAATCACGAACATGCCGGCAAGGCCGAGGACAATCCCGATGAGCACGGAGCGGTTGGGGATGCTGTGCTGTTTCAGTTTCCTGCCCGCGAGGACGGCGCTGGCGGCCATGCCCGCGGCCACGAGGGTCAAGCCGATGCCGAAGACCACCCAGCCCGTGGCTCCTGCGCCGCCCCACAGCGCCCAGGCCAGAAGGCTTGCGCCGATCAGGATACTTCCGGGCAGGACAGGAATGACGGTGCCGGCGACACCGACGGCGATGGCGAGCCCGCAGAGGATCGTCACGATGGTTTCAGGGGTCATGCCTTGAGCCTACGCGGGCGCAGGAAGCCCATCGGGCCGCGACGCATGCGGAAGCGAGATAACGACGGCGGCGCTCCCCAGCACGGGAGCGCCGCCGTCGTTGGCTTACTCGGCAGCCGCGGCGACCGCAGCCGTCACTGCCGGGGCCACGCGGGCATCCAGCGGGCTCGGCACGATGTAGTCGGCGGAGAGCTCTTCCTCGGCCAGTTCGGCGATGGCGCGGGCCGCGGCCAGCTTCATGGCCGGCGTGATGCGGCGGGCGCCGGCGTCGAGGGCTCCACGGAAAATGCCCGGGAAGGCCAGGACGTTGTTGATCTGGTTCGGGAAGTCGCTGCGGCCCGTGGCCACGACGGCGGCGTACTTCTGCGCGACCTCCGGCAGGACCTCCGGGTCCGGGTTGGACAGCGCGAAGACGATGGCGTCCTCGGCCATGAGCTTGAGGTGCTCCTCGTCCAGCTTGGAGGAGGAAACGCCGACGAACACGTCGGCGCCCTGCAGGGCCTCGCCCGGTCCGCCGCTGATGCCGCGCGGGTTGGTCCGCTGGGCCATCTGGGCCTTCTTGCTGGCGGGGTCCGCGGCGATGTCCGCGCGGCCGGTGTTGATGGCGCCCTTGGAGTCGAGCAGGATGACGTCCTCGACGCCGGCGGTCAGCAGGATTTCGGCGACGGCGATGCCTGCGGCCCCGGCGCCGGAGACGACCACCTTGAGGCCGCTGAGTTCGCGCTTGGTCACCTTGGCGGCGTTCGTCAGGGCAGCGAGGACGACGACGGCGGTGCCGTGCTGGTCGTCGTGCATCACCGGGCAGTCGAGTGCCTCGATAAGGCGCTCTTCGAGTTCGAAGCAGCGCGGGGCCGAGATGTCTTCGAGGTTCACGGCGCCGAAGCTCGGGCGGAGCCGGACGAGCGTTTCGATGATCTCGTCCACGTCCGTGGTGTTGAGGACCAATGGGATGGAGTCGAGGTCGCCGAAGGACTTGAACAGGGCGGACTTGCCCTCCATGACGGGCAGGGAAGCGCTCGGGCCGATGTTGCCAAGGCCCAGGACGGCGGTGCCGTCGCTGACGACCACCACAAGGCGCTCGGCCCAGGTGTGGGTGCGGGCGAGTTCCGGCTTGGCGTGGATGGCCCGGCTGACCTGGGCGACACCCGGGGTGTACGCGATGGACAGATCGCGCTTGTCGTTCAGGGGAACGGTGCTGGACACCGAGAGCTTGCCGCCCTCGTGCGCAGTGAAAATCTCTTCTTCGCTCAGGACGAGCGCCGCTTCTTTGCCGGCGTCAATGGTTTCGATAGACACGTCGTTGTCTCCTCAGGCTAGCCGGGGACCCGCTGGGCGCGGATCCGGCACAAATATGGGCGTTCGAGGAGCGTTGGTTCGGGCCAAGGGTGGCTGGACCGGGCTGCACATCTCCTGCAGGTGGGCCGCTGGCCGCTTCGGTTCTGCAATGGTAGGCAAGCCGCAGGGGTGCTGATGACCGACAGCGAGACTATGCGCCGTGATAAAACGTTTACCCGCCAAATGTTGTGATTCAGATCACGCAAAACGGCAGCTTTTTGGCCTTACTGGTCTAGACCGGTTACAGCGATGTTGGGCTTTCGGCGAGCAGGGCGCAGGCGTTCTTGAGGTCCTTTTCGGCGTCGAACAGCGAGAGCCGGCGGCAGCGGACCAACTGGACCAGACCACTGACCGTATGCAGCAGGATCCGTGCCCGCCCGGCGTCGTTGATCACCGACACGACCACCGACTCGGTCAGCGCGTCGATCTCGCGCAGGAGTTCGGGGATGTCACCATCCCAGCTGTGCGAGCTGCGGGTCAGGCAGTGTTCGACGGCGGGCTGCATCACCCTCAAGTGGAAGATCTCCATGAGCACGCCGGTCAGTGCGTTCCGGACACCGAGCGGAGGCTGGCTGTCGCGTGGGATCTGGTCGATGCGCTTTTCGCGCCCGAGCCGCACGGGCTTGGCATGCCCGCTGCCGAGTTCACGCAGCTGCTGGCGGTAGACGGCGAGCATCAAGTGTGCGGGCGACGGGAAGTACCGGAAGAGGGTGCCCAGCGGGACGTGGGCCCGCAAAGCGACGTCGGAGAGGCTCACGGTGTCGTACTGCCGCTGCGCGAATCCCGCGGCGGCCTTCAGGATCCGGGTATAGCGCAGCTGCTGCCTTGGCGTGGTGGGGGCGGCGGCCATCCGCGGCAACCCCGCTGCAAGGTCCAGCGAATACGGTTCCAGGTAGTTTTCTTCGGGCATATCCGGTGATCTGTGTGGCGGGCCGGGCGGCGTCCTACGTGACTAGTAGATGTTACGGCAGGAAAGTGGGAGTTGTCTGGGAGGAGGCCGGGATTCCCCGGTTGGCGCCTGCTCCGGACCCGGATGTTGGCAGCGGCCGTACCCGGCAGTATCCTCGGGGAATCGGGCCGCGTCCGGCCCACGCTTATTGGGGGAATCATGGCGTTTAGCGCTGCACTTTTTCGACGGCTTTTCCGCGTTCTGGTCGTCTTCGTTTCGGCGGTTCTTGCGGCCGTGATCCTGGTGCCGGCGGGGCCGGTTGCGGCGGTAGAGGCCAAGCCTCAACTGCTTTCCTTGGAACGGACTTCGCCGGCGGTCATCACCGCGGGAACCAACGCGACATTCGCGTTCAAGGCTTCGGAGCCGGTGACGAGCGTCGAGATCTATGTAGAGGACAAGACCGGAACCCGCTCTGGGTACTGGGAAAGCAGAAACGCGAGTATCGACGGCACCATCCAGTTGCCTATTGAGCCAGACAGTTGGCCAAGCGGCAGCGTCGTGGCCGAGTGGGTAACCGTGAGCACAGCGGACTACAGGTACACCACATATTTGCGCCAACCGAGCTTTAGGTCGCTCGGCGACATGAGCCGTCTGGACTTTCAGGTCGACAATCCAAACCTGGTACTCGAGGAACCAGCCGTCACTTCCTTATCCATGGCCACGGCAGCGGCGACGCCCGGCCAAACTGTTCGGTTGAACTTCTCCCTCTCCCAGGCAGCGAGCCAGGTCCGTTTCAGCTTTGTCGACCCGTCTCTGGCAAGGTCCGTGGATTTCACTTGGAAAGGCTCAGTCCCCAAAGGACCGTTTTCGGCCGTAGCCAGCGTTCCAATCACGGCGGCTGACCCCAACGGCAAATACATTCTTGAAAGCATCGACATCGCCTATTTTGGCGACAGGGCGAGGCTCGTCTACGGCAGGGACGGCGTCACCCATCGCTCCGCCGCCCTACCTCCGTCCCCCGTTCCCCTCATCGATTTCAGCAAAGGCACGTTCTCGGTCAACAACCCTGCGGTTCAGCTGAGTACCCAATCCGCTACGGCACTCCCCGGAATCATTGGGAAATTTGAGTCTCCCAGGTCCGACCTGCAGGCCGGAAACGGCGCCTGGACCAACGTACCGTCCGGCTACAAGTACCAATGGCTTCGGAACGGGGTGCCCATCCCGGGCCAAACCGGACAGTGGTATAACGCCTACGGCGAAATCGATGGCGGCACCAGGATCTCGGTGCGGGTCACAGCACTCACGCCGGGATTCCTTCCGAGTTCAGCAGTATCCCCGTCTGTAGGCCCGATACCTCGGAGCGTCGAACTTCTCAACGGACGCATCGAAGGCGATGTATCAGTTGGCGGCCGGATCCGGGTTGAAGGATTTCAGTACTGGGTAACACCCCAAGGCGGAACTACCAAGATCACGTGCGGATGGCGGCGCAATGGTGCGGTTATCCCGGGCGTGACGCGCTGCGACTACGTCCTCACTGCTGCAGATCAGGGAGCATCCATAGCCGTCGCCGCTACGGCCACTAACGACGGCAATTCATCTGACATGCTCCCTATTTGGTTGCGCCCGCGGGTTGCCAAGAAAGCGCCCGGCCGGGGGATGAACGCTGACGGGACCATGGATGTTTTCGCCCGCGACAAGGCAGGCAACCTCTATCTCTACCCCACGAACGGCAGGGGTTCCTGGCTGCCCAGGCAACGAATCGGCGGCGGATGGAACATCTACAACGCCCTGCTCTCCCCCGGGGACTGGAATGGGGACGGCAAGAACGACGTCATGGCCCGGGACCGCGAGGGCCGGCTGTTCCTCTATCCGGGGAACGGGCGCGGCGGCATTCCCACCAAGGTGCAGGTCGGCGGTGGATGGCAGACGTTCCGTGCCATCATCGCGCCGGGGGACTGGAACGGCGATGGCAACAACGACATCATGGCCCGCGACTACTCCAACAACGTCTGGCTGTACCCGGGGAACGGCCGGGGAGGGTGGCTCACCCGGAGCCTCATCAGGCACGACGACTGGAACGATATCAACCTGATCGTCGGAGCTGGAAAGTCCACGGGTTCAAACGTGAACAACCTCATGGCTCGTGACATTTGGGGCAACCTGAGAATACTTCCGGGGAACGGCCATGGTGGATTCCTCTTTTCTTCCGGCTACTGGAGCCTGGGAGCCGGCTGGAACATCTACTCCCGCATTGGCTCGGCCGGCGACTTCAACGGCGACTGGATCCCGGACTTCTTCGGCATCAAGCCCAGCGGGGAATTCGTCATTTGTTACGGAAACGGCTCCGCCTGGTACAAAGGCCACAGAGTCGTCGGCGGCAATTGGAACCAGTTCACCGCCGTGTTCTGACCGGGCCCGCGCCCGATCCGCCCCACAAACCTACGCCACGCCCCTGATCTTCACCACGAACACGGCCCCGAGCAGCCCGATCACCGCCGCCGCCACATACAGGGACACATAGCCGCCCAGGTAGGTGACGAACGGGAAGGCGATCAGCGGCGCGATCACCTGCGGCAGGGAGTTGGCCACGTTGATCACACCAAGGTCCCGGCCGCGGTCCAGCGCGGTGGGCAGGACCTGGGTGATGAGCGCGAAGTCCACGGCCAGGTACGCGCCGAAGCCGATACCCAGCACCACCGCTCCGGTGATGGCCCCGGCCCAGGTGGGAGCGAAGCCAAGGATCAGGCTGGCCACCGCGATCACCGCCGAGGACACGATCACCAGCGGCTTCCGCTTGCCCATGCGGTCGCTGAGGGCCCCGCCGACCACACTGGTGATGATCACCATCACCGCGTACAGGCCGGTGAGGATCAGCACGCCGAACTCGGGCGCGATGCCCTGCGTCTCCTCGAGGTGCACCGCGTCCTTGAGGAAGAACAGCAGGTAGAGGGTGACCATGTGGTTGCCGATGTTGACCAGCAGCCGGGTCAGCCACGCCCACGCGAAGTCCGGATACTTCACCGGCGACACCCAGAAGCCCTTCGCGAACGCGGCCAGGCTGAACGGCGGGCGGGCGGCGGGGGCCAGCGGGGTGTCGTCGCTCTTGAACAGATAAAGCACGACGCCGGCGAGCAGCGCCGCGGCGCACACCAGGTATCCGGCGGCAAAGTTCCCCGCGACCACCGAGGCGATCACCGCGCCGAGCAGGATGCCGACCGTCTGCCCCATCGCGGCGAGGCCGCCCACCGTGCCACGCTGCGGCACCGGGACACGGTCCGGGATGGCCGCGGTGACGGCGGCGTAGGCGCCGTTGCACCCGGCCTGGACCAGGCACCAGAGGATCGCCATGACCGCCACATTCGGGGCACCCGCAAGGCCAACCAGCGCTGCGGCACCCAGCACTGCACCGACCAAGACCCAGGGAACACGGCGCCCGAAGCGGGAGGCCGTGCGGTCACTGAAGGCACCGAACAGCGGGTTCGCCACGAGGGAAACCGCGGCACCGCAGCCGGTGACCAGCGCGAGGATGGCTTCCTTCTGGCCTTCGTCGAAATGGATCGCCTGCTGGCCGAGCAGCACTTGGATCGGTCCGAAGAACGCGGCATTGATGCCCAGGTTGACCAGCACCACACCGGTGATCCACAGCGCCCGGACGCGGTCCACCGGCTCGGCGAGCGCCGTCGTCGTGCCTCCCGCCGGAGCGGCGGAATCCGGTACCGGACGCTCGGGCAGCGAACCGGGCAATCCGGTCAGATCACTCGGACTCATGGCGGCTCCCCCTGGATTGTGAACGTGTGAACTCAGCGTAACTCCCTACCGCCACCCGGACCCCGTCCCTCGGCCAGGGAACCCCGGCGGCGCGGGCCATCCACCCGGACAACGGGGTTAGTGTTGCAGCATGAACGAAATCCTGAGCACCGCCGACCTCTATGACGAGCGCGGCGATGAGCTCGCTTCCATCGCATTGCAGTTCCAGGACCTGGGCGGCCACAGCAGTTTCAGCGGCCCTGTCCGCACGGTGAAGTGCTACGAGGACAACGCCCTGGTGAAGACCGTGCTCGGTACGCCGGGCGACGGCGCGGTGCTGGTGGTAGACGGCAACGGCTCGCTGCGCACGGCGCTCATGGGGGACATGATCGCCGAAAGCGCGGTGGCGAACGGCTGGGCCGGCGTCGTCATCAACGGGGCCATCCGGGACCGGCTGGCGCTGGCGAAACTGCCGTTCGGCATCAAGGCGCTGGGCAGCAACCCGAAGAAAAGCACCAAGACGGGCCGCGGCGAGGTGGACGTTCCCGTGGTGATCGACGGCGTGCACATCGAGCCGGGGAACATGATCTATTGCGACCCCGACGGGATCCTCGTGGAACCTTAAGGGGAATTCCCGGCTAGGTGTGATGTTCAGGCAGGTTGTTGAGTCTGCTGATGGGTGGGGCTCCGATTGCGGAGTGGTGCCTGTGGTGATTGTAGAAGTGGATCCAGCCTGGCAGCGCGTCGCGGCGTTGGCTTTCTGAGATGTAGAACTTTGCGTAGGCCCAGCCGTCAGCCAGTGTGCGGTGGAACCGTTCGATTTTGCCGTTGGTCTGTGGCCGGTAGGGGCGGGTCCGTTTGTGGGTGATACCGAGCTCGGTGCAGGCGTTTTTCCAGGCGTGGGAACAGTAGGCCGAGCCGTTATCGGAGAGCACCCGCTCGATGGTGACGTTGCGCTCGGCGAACCAGGCAACGGCGCGGTGCAGCACGCTGACGGCGGTGG
>NZ_FNEI01000032.1 GCF_900099975.1 Arthrobacter cupressi | reverse complement strand
GCAAATAACCAATTAATAAAAATCGGTATCAACAAACTTGGCACACTATTGAGTTCTCAAACAACAGTTCCGCAAACCGCAGACCACACGACGCACCACAGTGCGCCACTGAAAGTGGCCATCTAAGAAAGGGATTCTGCCGCCTTCCGGAACCTCCAAGCCTTTCAGCTTTTCCGTCCCTCTCGCGGCGACTCAGAAAACATTACACGGTTCGGGGAGGAGAGGCAAATCAGGCTCCGGAGCTGCCGGAGGCAGCCCCGGGCGAGGCCGGTCACGGTCGGTCCGGTGCCATTCGCGGCAAGCGGGCCACCCGCCGTCGGGCGTCAGGAAAAAGTTTCCCGAGCCTGTGTCGATCTGCTCTGGTGCCGTTCGACCTATGGGTGAGAAGGTCGGAAGGCGACCTTCCGGAACCTAGGAGAACATCATGGCCAAGTACATGCTCATCATGCGCCCCACGGACGAGTCGTTCGCGGCGTTCGCGGACACCGACTTCAACGAAATCATGGATGCCATGGGGAAGTTCAACGACGAACTGATCCGCGCCGGAGTGCTCCTCGCTGCAGAGGGCCTGGACGACGCAAACGAAGGCGTCGTGGTGGACTTCACCGGAGACACCCCGGTGGTGACGGACGGCCCGTACGGGGAGACCAAGGAGCTGTTCGCCGGCTACTACATCCTCGACGTCGCATCCAAGCAGGAAGCCGTCGAATGGGCCAAGCGCGCGCCGATGACCGCGGGCAGCAAAACCGAGATCCGCAGGGTGACCACCATCGATGAGTTCCCGCAGGACAACAAGTGGATCCAGAAGGAGCGCGCCTGGCGCGAGCAGACCGGGCAGCTCTGATCCGGTCGTGAACAACAGCGGGGCGCGGGGCGCCGTCGAGACCGTGTGGCGGATGGAATCTGCACGCATCGTCGGCGCCCTGGCCCGCTACACGGGGGATTTTGCCCTCGCAGAAGACCTCGCCCAGGAAGCCCTTGCCGAGGCGCTCGTGTCCTGGTCGGTCAACGGCGTCCCCGAGCAGCCGGCGGCCTGGCTGCTCACCACCGGTCGGCGCCGCGCCATCGATACCTTCCGCCGCAGGTCCGCGCTCGATGAACGCTACGCCGTCCTTGCGCGGGAGCTGTCCGACGAGCCGGGAGCGGACGAACTGTTCAGCTATGACGCGATCGACGACGACGTCCTCGCCTTGATGTTCACGGCCTGCCATCCTGTGTTGTCCAGGGAGGCCCGGATCGCCCTGACCCTGCGCGTGGTGGGCGGTTTGGGCAGCGACGAGATCGCCAAGGCGTTCCTAGTGCCGGTCGCCACCATCCAGGCACGCATCACGCGGGCCAAGAAGACCCTGGCTGCTGCCCGCGTTCCGTTCGCGGTACCCGAGTCGCACGAACTGGACGAGCGGCTGGGCTCCGTCCTCCAAGTCATCTACCTGGTCTTCACCGAGGGGTCCTATGCTTCCGGCGGCGACGACTGGATCCGCACCGGCCTCACGGACGAGGCGCGCCGGCTGGCCCGCATGATGGTCAAGCTGAAGCCCGAGCCGGAGGTGTTCGGCCTCCTCGCCCTGCTGGAGCTCACGGCCGCCCGTTTCCCGGCAAGGACCGACGACGCCGGGCGTCCGGTGCTGCTCGAGGACCAGGACCGCCGGCGCTGGGACAGTGCGGCGATCCGAAGGGGGCGGGCCGCCCTCGAACGCGCAGCGGCGGCGGGTCGCGGCCTCGGTGCCTATGGACTGCAGGCATCGATTGCGGAGTGCCATGCCGTGGCGGAATCAGTGGCCGCCACCGACTGGCCCCGGATCGTGGTTCTCTACGAGGCTCTCGGTCGCTTGGCACCGTCCCCGGTGGTCGAGCTCAACCATGCCGTGGCGGTGGCCATGGCGTCCGGACCCGCCGCGGGCCTCGAACTGGTGGACGCGATTAGCGCCAACGGAAGGCTTGGCGCTTCGCATCTGCTGCCGGCCGTCCGGGGTGAGCTGCTCAGCAGGCTCGGACGCCGGGAGGAGGCGCGTTCCGCGCTACAGGAGGCCGCAGCGATGTGCGGAAACAGCGCCGAACGCGCGGCCCTTGAAGCCAAAATCCGCGCCCTGGAGTGAGCACCCGGAGGCCGGGACTGGCCGCGTCAGCTGGCGGGGTCGTAGTGGAACTGCCGGAGCTCCTGCCGGCAGCGACACGCAGTAGCGATCTTCGCGGCCCACTCGAATGCCGCCTCCCGCGAAGGCAACTCGAGCACGGTATAGCCACCGTTGGGCACCTTGTGACCAGGGTAGGTTCCCTCGGTAACCGTGCCGTCACCGGCCACGAGGACCGGGTTTACGGTCTCGTCGATCCCTCCGCCGAACACGTACACACCGGCCGCCTTGGCCTCCTCGATGACGGCATGCGAGGCCTCAACCACCGACTCAAAGTCCTCCTCCGGGACAACCATGGCCTCACCGGGGAAGGAGATCAGGAACTTCGTCATTCGAAGATTATGGCTCCGGGTCCCGGCCGGTGGTCAAGGCAGGGCCGCGAGCGTTCTTGCGGTTAAATGCGAAGGGCCCTGACCGTCGTGGTCAGGGCCCTTCGTGAATGGTTGTCCGGCGGTGTCCTACTCTCCCACACCCTCCCGGGTGCAGTA
>NZ_FNEI01000015.1 GCF_900099975.1 Arthrobacter cupressi | reverse complement strand
TGCCGTCCACGGAGGTGGCCTGGTCGCCGCCGATGCGGACGGCTTCCTCGGAGAACCAGCGCAGCATTTCGGCGCCGTAGGCCACTTCGCCCTTGGCCTCGGCCAGGGGCTTGCCCATTTCGGCGGTCATGATCGAAGCCAGCCGGTCGGTGTTGGCGATGACGAGCTCAAAGGCGCGCCGGAGGATGTCCGCCCGCTGGCGCGGAGTGGACTTTGCCCACTCCGCCTGGGCGCGGCCCGCAGCCTCGATGGCTGCACGGGCCTCTTCCGGGCCGCCGTCGGCCACGTGGGCAATGACCTCGTGCGTGGCCGGGTTTTCGACGGCGAAAGTGGCTCCGCTGGCAGCCTTCTGCCAGGCGCCATCGATGAACAGTTCAGTGTGAAGACCTGAAGGGTCGAATGAGGTGCTCATGTCACGCTTTCATGGATCGGAGGGAAGATTAGACGGCGGCTGTCTTCAGCGCCTGGGTGAACCGGGTCAGGCCGGCCTGGATCTCGTCGCTGCTGACGTTGAGCGGCGGAATGATGCGGATGACGTTTCCGTGCGGGCCGCAGGTGAGGAGCAGGAGTTCCTCCGGGATGGCCGCCTGCTGGACGGCAAGTGCGGTTGCTGCGTCCGGCGTTCCATCTGCGGCGGTGAACTCCACGGACTGCATCAGGCCGCGCCCACGCACATCGCCGATCGTGGCGAACTGGCCCTTGAGGCTGTCCAGCCCGGCGCGGAGTTCGTCGCCGCGGACCAGGGCGTTCTGGACCATGTTCTCGCGCTCGATGACAGCGAGGGTCGCCACGCCCGCGGCGGCGGCGACGGCGTTTCCGCCGTAGGTGCCGCCCTGCGAGCCCGGCCAGGCTTTGCCCATCAGCTCCGTTGAAGCTGCGATGGCCGAGATCGGGAATCCGCTGGCCAGGCCCTTGGCGGTGATGATGACGTCCGGGGTGATGCCTGCCCAGTTGTGTCCCCAGAACTTTCCGGTTCGTCCGACGCCGGCCTGTACCTCATCGACGATGAGCACGATGCCGTGCTTGTCGGCGCGTTCGCGCAGCCCCTGCAGGAAGCCCGCCGGAGTGGGGATGTAGCCGCCGTCGCCGAGGACCGGTTCGATGATGAAGCCGGCTGTGTCGGCCGGGCTGGAGATGCTGGCCAGGAGTTGGTCCAGTTCCTTCAGGGCGAAGTCGACGGCGGTTTCCTCGTCCCAGCCGTAGCGGTAGGCGTGCGGGAAAGGCGCGATGTGCACGCCGCTCATCAGCGGCGAGAAGCCCGAGCGGAACTTCGTGCCGGCCGTGGTGAGGGAGGCGGCGCCGACGGTGCGGCCGTGGAAGCCGCCGTGGAAGGAGATGATGTTCGGCCGTCCGGTGGCCATGCGGGCCAGGCGGACCGAGGCCTCTACAGCCTCGGAGCCGGACGTGGCGTAAAAGACACTGTCCAGCCCCGAGGGCAGGAAGTCTCCCAGCCGCTCAGTGAGCTCAAGCAGCGGCTTGTGCATCACGGTGGTGTACTGCGCATGGACAATCTTCCCCACCTGCTCGCGGGCTGCCGCAACCACGTCGGGGTGGCAATGACCGGTGCTGGTGACGCCGATGCCCGTCGTGAAATCGAGGTACTTCTTGCCGTCGGTGGCATAGATCCAGCTGCCGAGGGCGTGGTCGACGATTACGGGCGTGGCCTGCTTGAGGATGGGACTGAGAGTTGCCATGGCTTCATGCTTTCTTATGAACTGTAGATTGTCAACAATTTGCGATGTGAGGCGCATCGCTGTGATGACAGGATGGTTTAGCTGGTTTTGAATCGTTCCGGGCGGACGAAGCCCAGGCCGTCGAACGTCTGCTTTCCGAGGGCTTCGTGTGCGGCGATGTGGCCGAAGCCGGTGGCGTTCTTGAAGCCGGCACCGGAGAAGCCGGTGGCGCAGTAGATCCTGCTGCCTTCGCTGAACGGGCCAAGGAGGGGCTGGCCATCTTCGGTGAAGAGGTCGGGGAAGGCATCAGAACGGACGATGTTCGGGATAAGGCCGGGGAAGAATTCGCTGACGGTGTCCGTGGTTTCTTCGATTTCCGCGGTGGTGAGCTCCCGGGGGACGGCGTCAGGGTCCGGCGTCGGCTTTCCGCGGCCGTCAAGTGTTGCCTTGACGGTGACGCCGTCGACGGCGGGTGCGCCGTACATGGAGCGGTCTTCGTAGATCCGGATGAAGATAGGGAATTTCTCCGGGGTGAATTGGCTGGCATCGTTGGCGACGAACCAGGACAGGAAGATCCTCTTGGTTTCCGTTGCGGCCTTCAGGTAGTCGGGCATGAGCCTGCGTGACCAGCCGCCGGAGGCGACGATGACGTTCTCGAAGGTCCAGGACCGGCCGCCGGCGGTGACGACAACGCCGTCGTTGGTTTCGGTGATGCTGTCCACGGGGGTGTTGCGGTGGACCGTGGCACCGTTGGCTTCGGCGGCGGCGACTGCCGCCGTGACCGCGCGGTCGGTGCGCAGGGCGCCGGCGTTGGGGTCGTAGACGGCGACGTCGTCGGGGCGGAGGTTGTGCTGCGGGTACCGTTCGGCCAGTTCCGCGTGGCTGAGGAGCTGGTGTTCGGCGCCGGTGGCCTTGGTGGTTTCCAGGACGGCGTTGATGTAGGGGCCGTTGGCGGTGCCGATGGACAGGCCGCCGCAGCGGGTGAGGATGTCCTGGCCGGTTTCGGCTTCGAGTTCGGCCCAGAGCCGCTGGGAGCGTTGCAGGATGGGGTAGTAGTCGGGGTTGCCGCGGTAGATCATGCGGAAGAGTCGGGTGTCCCCGCCCACGGCGCTGCGGCCGTGGGCGGGGGTTGCGGCCTCGAAGCCGACTACGGAGTCGGACAGGCGGGATGCTTGCCACAGGGCCATGCTTCCGATGCTGCCCAGTCCGATGACTGCGAGTTTTCCGTCGGTCATTAGAGCACCTTTTCCAGGAAGGACCGAGTGCGGGCTTCCTTCGGATTGCCAAGCACTTCGCGCGCATCGCCGCGTTCAACCACGAAGCCCTCGTCCATGAAAAGCAGGGAGTCGGAGACTTCGCGGGCGAAGCCCATTTCGTGGGTGACGACGACCATGGTCATGCCCTTTTTAGCCAGGTCCTTCATGACGGCGAGGACTTCGCCGACCTTTTCGGGGTCCAGGGCGGAGGTGGGTTCGTCGAAGAGCATGATTTCGGGGTCCATCGCCAGGGAACGGGCGATGGCCACGCGTTGCTGCTGTCCGCCGGAGAGCTGGGCGGGGTACTTGAATCCGTGGCCGTCGAGTCCGACGCTGGCAAGGAGTTCGTCAGCCCGGGCGGCAGCCTTCTTCTTGTCCTGGCCTTTGACCAGGACGGGACCGGACATGACGTTTTCCTGGGCTGTCATGTTGGGGAAGAGGTTGAACTGCTGGAAGACCATGCCGACCCGGGTGCGCTGCTCGGCCAGCTTCTTCTTGCTCAGGGCATGGTAGGCGGTTTCGGTTTCGTGGTAGCCGAAGGTTTCGCCGTTGACCTGCAGGACTCCGAGGTCCACCGTCTCCAGCCCGTTGATACAGCGCAGCAAGGTGGACTTGCCCGAGCCGGACGGGCCGATGATGCAGCAGACTTCGCCGCTGGCGACGTCCAGGTCGATGTTCTGCAGGACCGTCTTATGTCCGAAGGATTTGCGGATTCCGCGGGCGTGAATGGTGCCGTCGGTGCTCATCGGGCAGCGCCTTCCGGTTGGGCAACCCGCTTGGCCTTGCGGGGCAAGGTGGAGGTTGCGCGGGAGTATCGTTTCTCGAGCTGGGCCTGCGGGTAGCTCAACAGCAGGGTCATCACCAGGTACCAGAGGCTGGCGACAATCAGCAACGGGATGGTTTCGTAGGTACGGGCATAGATCAGCTGGGCGCTTTGGAGCAATTCCGCGACGCCGAGCACGCTGACGAGGGAGGTCTCCTTGAACATGCCGATGAACTGGTTGCCGGTCGCCGGGATGATCGAGGGCATCGCCTGCGGGATGATGACCTTGCGCATCCGCATTCCGGCGCTCATGCCCAGGGAGTCGGCGGCCTCGATTTGTCCCTTGCCGACGGCGGAGAAGCCACCGCGGATGATCTCGGCCATGTACGCGGCCTGGTTGAGGGTCAGGCCCACCAGGGCTGCGGTGATCGGGCCCATGATCGCATTAGTGTCCACGGCCGTGCCAATGTCCGTGAACGGGATCCCGATCCTCAGGTCAGGGTAGAGCGCGGAGATGTTGAACCAGAAGATCAGCTGCACCAGCACCGGGGTGCCGCGGAACA
The DNA here is from genome assembly GCF_900099975.1 of Arthrobacter cupressi. GTDB lineage: Bacteria > Actinomycetota > Actinomycetes > Actinomycetales > Micrococcaceae > Arthrobacter > Arthrobacter cupressi. The sequence goes on along the minus strand of NZ_FNEI01000015.1, from coordinate 94,846 downwards.
GGGTGAGGTAGAGTCCTGCGGCGATGGAAACCGGCTTGACATGCGAGGCGCGCATGACCGCCAGGGCGAGGCCGAGCAACGTTCCCAGTGCCATGCTCGCGACCGTGAGGAAGACGGTGAGCACCAGGCCGCGCAGGATCGATTCGGCGAAGAAGTACTTTCCGACGATGCCCCATTTGAAGTTGGGGTTAGTCAGGACCGAGGCGAGGATCCCGAGGCCAACGAGAATACTCAGCACCCATCCGGCGTACTCGGTGGGAGTCCGAAGCCGGAGCCGCGGCTTGAGGGCTGCATCGATGCCACCCATCGTGGTTTCACTTCCTTTGCTGATAGTTGTGACCATGGAGGCGCCCCCTAGTTGAGCTTGGCGTCGGTGATGGCGCCGGACTCAAGACCCCAGGTCTCGAGGGACTTCTTGTACTCCGGGGTCTCCAGGACGGACTGGATGGCGGCCTGCAGGGCGGGTGTCAGCGGCGAGCCCTTCTTTACGCCAATAGCGGTGACGTCGCTCGAGCCGACATTGACCCGGCCGAGGAGGGTGAAGGAGTCCGGCTGCTGCTTCGCGGCCCACCCGAGTGCGGTGGTGTCGTAGAGGATGCCGTCGATCCGCTTGGAGTGCAGCTGGGTCAGGGCTTCCTGGACGTTGGGCAACGTGACGGCGTTGATCGCCGGCTGTCCCTTGGAGGTGCAGGTCTGCTCGGAGAGGGCGGGGAGGCGCTTGAGCTGGCCGGTCGAGCCGGCAGTGACGGCGATGTTCTTGCCGCACAGGGTCTCCATGCTGAGGTTCAGCGGGTTGCCCGCGGCCACGGCCACGGAGCTGCCGGCCTTGAAGTAGTCAATCATGTCGAGCACCGCAAGCCGTTCTTCGGTCTTGGACATGGTCGTTGCCGTGAAGTCGTAGCGGCCGCCGTCGAGGCCCGGGACGATCGTGTCGAACTTCGTGTCCTCGAACTTCAGCTTCAGTCCCAGCTTCTTGGCCACCAACCGGGCGATGTCCGGGTTCAGGCCGATCGGCGTCTGGTTGTCCTCCGCGAGGAAGGTCGTCGGCGGGTAGTGCAGGTCCATCGCAACCGTCAGTTCGCCCTTGTCCTTGTAGGACTGGGGAAGCAGGCTGACAGCCTTGGCATCAGGCTGGATACCTGCCGAGATATCAGCGGTGCCCGGGCTGTTCGAATCCTGCGTCGCGGCGGCGCTGCAAGCGCTCAGGGCCACCAGCACTGCAAGGCCTGCAGCGGCAGTCTGGATCTTGCTCATTGTCTTCATGGTGCTTCCCTTCAAGAATGGGTTTCAGGTGAAGTTGGTTTCGCCGAACGAGTGGGTATTTTCGGAGGGCTTCCGAGTGGCGTCCTTGTCAGTTCGGAAGCCGGTCCCAGGGGGAAAACGGGGAGGTGTTGGGTTCAAAGTGCTGTGATACGGGTCTCGTTCTGCATCCACTGCCTATGCAACTCCTCAAATCGCAGATTGTCAACAATCGACGATAAGTAAAGTTGGACGCGGGTTTGGGATCCGAACTATATGAGAAGGTTTCGCAACAGAAACTGTTGACAATCTACAATTCTGGGACCTACAGTCAAAGCATCTGGTTCTCGACGTCCAGGAATCTCCCGCCCCCATGAGCTGAAGCGGGACGGCGGACCACCGGGCGTCCCGCAAAAGTCATCAATGAACGGACGAATTATGGCAACCACCAACCGGCCGAAGTACATCTCCTTCGATGTCTACGGCACTTTGATCAACTTCGACATCGATCCCACCACGCGTCGCCTGCTGGATGGCCGCCTGCCTGAAGAAGAGTGGCCCGCGTTCAAGAAGGTCTTCCGCGGGTACCGCTTCGACGAGGTCTGTGGTGACTACAAGCCCTACGAGCAGATCCTCCAGGACTCCTTTGACCGTGTGTGCAAGTACTGGGGCATTGAGTCGAACGAGGATGCCGGCGCGCAGTTCGCCGAGGCGGTCCGCGGCTGGGTTGCCCACGAGGACGTGCCGGCTCCGCTGAAGCTCATGGGCGACAACTTCAAGCTGGTGGCCCTGTCCAACGCAGACGACAGCTTCCTGGACATCAGCATTCCCAAGCTCGGCGCAAACTTCCACGCCGTGCTCACCGCCGAGCAGGCACAGGCCTACAAGCCGCGCTACCAGGCTTTCGAGTACATGCTGGACACCCTGAACGCCAAGCCGGAGGACTTCCTGCACATCTCCTCCCACACCCGCTACGACGTGCATCCGATGCACGACATGGGCTTCCGCAACCTCTGGCTGCTGGACCGTGGCTATGACCCCATTGGCCCGGGCTACGACCTCAATGTTGCCAAGTCCCTGGACGAGATCAACAAGCACCTCGGTCTCTAGACCGACTTCGAGGCGAAAGGCCATTTTCGTGAAACTTGTCCCTTATTGGCTGGACACAGCCGAGCCTTCCGGCGATTACCGCAGCACCCCGGTGCCGGAAAACGTCGACGTCGCGATTATCGGTGCCGGGTTCACCGGCCTTTCGGCTGCGCTTGAGTTTGCCCAGCAGGGCGCGAGCGTTGCCGTTTTTGAGCGCCACACCGTGGGCTGGGGCGCGTCAGGCCGCAATGGCGGCATGGCCACCACCGGCTTGGCCATTGGATTCAGCACTGCGGTCAAGCGGTACGGGGTGCCCCGCGCCGTGGAGATGTTCCGTGAGTACAACGACGCCATCGACAGCATCGAGAAGCTGGTCCATGACCACGCCATCGACTGCGACTTCAACCGCTTCGGAAAGCTTTCGCTGGCCTACCACGAGTCGCACAATGACGGTTTCAAGAAGTCCCAGGAACTGCTGGCCAAGCACGTGGACCACTACGTCACTGTCATCCCGAAGGCCGACATCCACAGCGAGATCGGCACCGACTTCTACAAGGGAGCGATGCTCGACCCGATGGGAGCGGGACTCCATGTCGGTAAGTTCGCCCACGGCCTCGCAGGGGCAGCCGCAACCGCAGGTGCACTGATCTGCGAAAACGCCGGAGTGACCGAGCTCAAGCGGGTCAACGGCACCGTGCACGACGTACACACCACGCGCGGCATCACCCGGGCCAAGCAGGTCCTGGTCGCCACGAGCGGCTACACCGGCAGCATCACCCCGTGGATGCAGCGCCGCGTGATCCCCGTGGGCAGCTTCATCATCGTCACCGAGCCGCTGCCCGAGGACGTCGTGAACCGCATCCTGCCGAACCGGCGGATGGCCTCGGACAGCAAGATGCTGACGTACTACTTCCGCATCACGCCCGACAACCGGCTTCTCTTCGGCGGGCGGGCGCGGTTTGCGCTGTCCAGCCCGGACTCGGACGTCAAGAGCGCCGAGATCCTCCGCAAGGCGATGCTCGAGCTCTTCCCGTACCTGTCCAACGCCAAGGTGGATTACATCTGGGGCGGTCTCGTCGACCTGTCGATGGACCAGATGGTCCACGCCGGCGTGCACGACGGGCTCTTCTACTCGCTCAACTACAGCGGCCACGGTGTCCAGATGGCGGCCCACATGGGCAAGCGGATGGCGCATTACATGGGCGGAGACAAGAGCGCCAATGTGTGGGAAGACCTGAAGAACCCGCCCGTTCCCGGCCACTTTGGTCCGCCGTGGTTCCTGCCCTTCATCGGGGCGGCCGCGAAGATCATCGACCGGATCAAGTAGCTCCTTAGACTAGCTGGCCAGTCGGGACCGGCTGGCCAGCTTTCCAATCATCCTTTACACCGCCTAGCCAAGGGATCACATGTTGCCATCAACAATCCTCGATGACGCGCGCCCTGAATCAGGGGACAGCCGCGTAGACGTTGCCAATCTTCCCGGAGGTGCCTTCCTCGAAGGACAGTGGCAAACCGCCGGGATGACCCTTGAGGTCGCGGATCCCCAGGACGGTTTGGTGGTGGGGCACGTCTGCGTCTCCACGGCGGAGGACGTGAAGCGTGCCATCGGCCATATCCACCGCCACTTGCAGTTCGCGGACTGGCCTTTGCGGGCCAGGCGCGAGGCGCTGGAGAAGGCTTCCCGGATGCTTGGAGAACAGGCTGAACGCTTCGCTGCGATCATCGCGGCGGAGAGCAGCAAGACAATCGTCGAAGCCGAGCGCGAGGTGCGCCGCTGCAGGGAAACCCTGCGGTTGTCCGCTGCCGCCGCGGAAGAACTGGTGGGGGAAACGCTGGCCTTCGAGGACAGTCTGGCCGCGGGGAACAAGGTCGGCTGGTACAGCCGGAAGCCAGTGGGCATCGTCGCGGCGATCACGCCGTTCAATGACCCGCTCAACCTGGTGGCGCATAAACTCGGACCCGCCCTGATCGGCGGCAACGGCGTCGTGCTCAAACCGTCCGGGCGGACGCCGTTGAGCGGGCTCGCGCTGGTACAGGTGTTGTTGGAAGCCGGAGTTCCGTCGGGGCGGATTGCCGCGATCGTCACTGGCGGAGGCGTGTCCGAAGCGCTGATCACCGATGAGCGGGTGGACCTGATCTCCTTCACGGGCGGCCCGGTCACTGCCGACCGCATCGCCGCCGCTGCGGGCGCCAAGAAGATCCTGTCCGAACTCGGGGGGAACAACGCCACGATTGTGTGCGCTGACGCCGATCCCGAAACCGCGGCCGAATCGATTGTGGCGGGCGCGTTCGGAGTGGCCGGGCAGAACTGCCTGTCAGTCCAGCGGGTGTACGCCCACATCTCCCTCTTCAATGACGTGCTAGCCCACGTAGTCCGCGGCACCAAGTCGCTGACCACCGGGCCCAAGCTTGACCGCGCCACCGACGTCGGACCCATGATTTCCGAAGCCGAGGCCCGCCGCGTTGAGGAATGGGTCGCAGAAGCCACGGCGGCAGGGGGCACCCTGCATGCGGGCGGCAAGCGCCGGGGCGCCTACTACGAGCCGACGGTCCTGACTGATGTGCCCTCGAAGTGCCGGGTCATCCGGGACGAAGTCTTCGGTCCTGTGGTGAGCATCCTGCCGTTCATCGAGGTGCAGGACGCCATCTACGCGGCCAACAACTCTGACTACGGCCTGCAGGCCGGGGTGTTCACCCGGTCCATTGACCAGGCCTTGGCGATCGCGGACAAACTGCACGTCGGCGCCGTCGTCATCAACGAGACCAGTGACCTCCGGATTGACTCGATGCCGTTCGGGGGCTTCAAGAAGTCCGGCGTCGGGCGCGAAGGCGTCCGGCACGCCGTCCGCGAAATGACGGAACCCAAGAACACGATCATCAACCTCGGCGAACCACCGCGGTAACTGACGGCCCTACGGAGAGCCCATGAACACCCACAACATTGCGGTCATCGCAGGCGATGGCATCGGCAAGGAAGTTGTCCCGGCAGCAATCGCGTGCCTGGAGCGCATTGCAGCCATCCATTCGCTGGGCCTCAACTTCACCCACCTCGAGTGGGGGTCCGACCACTACAAGCGGCATGGACGGATGATGCCGGCTGATGGCTTGGACCAGTTGGCGGTGCACGACGCCATTTTCCTCGGCGCGGTGGGCGATCCGGAGGTCCCGGACACCGAGTCGCTGTGGGGCCTGCTGATCCCGATCCGCCGGGAGTTCCAGCAGTACGTCAACCTCCGTCCGGTCAAGACGCTCGACGGCGTCGCCTCGCCTCTGGCAGCGAAGAACCCGATTGACCTCCTGATCGTCAGGGAAAACAACGAGGGCGAGTATTCGGAGGTCGGCGGACGGATGTACCGGGGCCTGCCGCAGGAAAGCGCCGTGCAGGAAACCATCTTCACCCGCCTGGGGGTTTCCCGGGTCGCCCATTTCGCCGCCTCCCTCGCCTCTGCCCGCAGTGGAAGGCTGACGTCCGCCACCAAGAGCAACGGCATCATCCACACCATGCCTTTTTGGGACGAAGTGGTGGAGGAAACCGTTGGTGGTTATCCGGGGGTGGCGGTTACGCACGAGCTGGTGGATGCCTTGGCCGCGCACCTGGTCCTGAAGCCCTGGACGTTGGATGTCGTTGTTGCCTCCAACCTTCTCGGCGACATCCTGTCCGATTTGGGCAGCGCGGTCACCGGGTCCATCGGGCTTGCCCCGAGTGCCAACCTGAACCCGGACGGGTACTACCCGTCCCTTTTCGAACCGGTGCATGGCTCGGCTCCCGACATCGCCGGCAAGGGCCTTGCCAACCCGGTGGGCCAGATCTGGTCCGGCGCGATGATGCTGGAACACCTCGGCCATTCCGAGGCGGCCGCACACCTCCAGGCGGCGTTCGAGTCCGCCCTGCGGGATGGCCACGGAACCCGCGACGTCGGGGGGACATCGTCGACGTCGGAATTCACGGCCGCTGTCCTCGCAGCCATCGAGGCACTGGCCGCTGATCAGCCGGCCGTTTCAGGGATATCGGCGCCGTGACTGCCGTAGGGGGAAGCGGGCGCCCGAAAGTTGCAGTCCTGTACAGGGAAGCGCTGCCGCCGGGGCTAATGGAGATCGAAAAGCTCGCCGAGGTCCGGCTGACCAAGGCGGACGGCCTCGCGAAGGCGCTGGACGGCGCGGACGTGCTGTATCAATGGCACTCCTTCTCGCCCGCGCTCAAGGAGAACTGGGACGCCGCGTCGTCAGTGAAGTGGGTACATGTCTCCGCAGCCGGGGTAAGCCAGTTGATGTTTGACGAGCTGGTTGCAAGCGACATCACCTACACGAATTCCCGTGGTGTTCTGAGCCGGGCAATTGCAGAGTTCGCGCTCGGATTTGTACTCGACGTCGCCAAGGACGCACAGGGCTCGTTCCGGCTGCAGCAACAGAAACGCTGGCAGCACCGGACGACCCGCAAGATCCAGGGGCAGTCCGCGCTGGTGGTGGGCACAGGCTCCATCGGCCGTGAGATTGGCCGGCTTTTCCGGGCTGTGGGGATGGAGGTCGACGGCGCCGGCCGGACGGGCCGGTCCGGAGACGCCGACTTTGGCCTGATCTACTCTTCCCGCGAGCTGGCCCAGATTGTCCGTTATTACGACTACGTGGTTCTTGCCGCACCGTTGACCCAGGAGACCAGGGGTTTGGTCGATGCCAGGGTCCTGGAAGCCATGAAGCCCACTGCAGCCCTGATCAATGTGGGCCGGGGGCAGTTGGTTGAGACGGACGCGTTGATCGACGCCCTCGAATCCGGCTCCATCGCCGCTGCTGCCCTGGACGTGGTAGACCCCGAGCCGCTGCCGGAAGGGCATGCGCTGTGGGGGATGGAGAACGTCATCATCACCCCGCACATGTGCGGTGACACCGTGGACTACCTCGATGACCTCGGAAAGCTCTTCGTGGCGAACCTCGAGCGGTACTGCAACGGCGAACCATTGGAAAACATCGTGGACAAGTCCCTGGGATACGTCCCTGGCTTCTGAGCCCCTCATTACCGAAAAAGCGATCACTTCCAAAAGGACAACGGAATGACCAGGTCAACGACGACGACACTCTCCCGGATCCATCACTTCATCGACGGTGGTGAGACTGCCGGCTCCGGGGACATCACCCGCCCGGTGTACAACCCGGCGACGGGCAAAGTCACGGGCGAATTGAGCCTGGCCAACCGGGCAGACCTGGACGCCACCGTCTCCGCCGCCAGGAAGGCGGCGGAGACATGGGGCAATATCTCCCTGGCCAGGCGCACCGCGGTGCTGTTCAAGTTCCGCGAGCTCGTCGCAGCCCACGTGGACGACCTCGCAGCGCTGATCACCGCCGAGCACGGCAAGGTCCTCTCCGACGCCAAGGGCGAGATCGGCCGTGGCTTGGAAGTCATCGAATACGCCTGCGGAGTCCCCACCCTTCTCAAGGGCGACTACTCGGACCAGGTCTCCACCGGCATCGATGTGTTTTCCTTCCGCGAGCCCCTCGGCGTCGTCGCAGGCATCACGCCGTTCAACTTCCCCGTCATGGTGCCGTTGTGGATGGCGCCCATGGCGATCGCCACCGGCAACGCGTTCATCCTCAAGCCCTCCGAGCGCGACCCGTCCCCGTCGCTGCTGCTGGCCAGGCTCTGGAAGGAAGCGGGTCTGCCGGACGGGGTTTTCCAGGTCCTGCACGGCGGCAAGGAAACCGTGGAGGGGCTGCTGACGCACCCGGACGTGGATGGGATCTCCTTCGTCGGCTCCACCCCGATCGCGCAGTACGTGCACGAGACAGCCACCAAGCACGGGAAGCGGGTCCAGGCGTTGGGCGGGGCGAAGAACCACGCCATGATCCTGCCCGACGCCGATCTGGACAACGCCGCCGACCATCTGGCCGCCGCCGCGTTCGGTTCCGCCGGGCAGCGGTGCATGGCCATCTCCGTCGCAGTCGCCGTTGGCGACGCCGCCGACGCCCTCGTCGCCAAGGTCCGGGAACGTGCCGAAGCCGTCCAGGTCAGCAACGGCACTGAACCCGGCGCGGACATGGGTCCGGTCATCACCCCGGCCTCGAAGGAACGCATCGTCAAGATCGTTAGCGAAGCCGAAGCTGCCGGCGCCGCGGTGATGGTGGACGGCCGCGAGCTCGTGGTCCCCGGCCACGAAGAAGGCTTCTGGGTGGGCCCCACCGTGATCGACCACGTGACGACCGGAATGAGAGCCTACACCGAGGAGATCTTCGGACCCGTCCTGGTAGTCGTCCGGGTCGACACGCTTGAGGACGGCATCAGCCTGATCAACGCCAACCCCTACGGCAACGGCACCGCGATCTTCACCGCCTCCGGCGCGGCGGCGCGGAAGTTCCAGCGCTCGGTGGATGTGGGCATGATCGGAATCAACGTCCCCCTCCCGGTCCCGGTGGCCTACCACTCCTTCGGCGGCTGGAAGGCCTCATTGTTCGGCGACAAGCACATCTACGGCCCCGAAGGCGTGTCCTTCTACACCCGCGGCAAGGTCATCACTTCCCGCTGGCCGGAAGCGAAGGACGCCTCCGGCGCCTCCTACAACTTCCCCTCCAACTAACCAGCCCCTCCGGAAGTCGAACTGAGCCATGGCACACAGCACAACAGCATCCGTTCTGGACGGCACCGAGCCGGACTTCCCGGCAGGCCGGACGGAGACCGATTTCCTGGGAACCCGGACTCTTCCGGACTCGGCCTACTGGGGTATTCAGACCCTGCGGGCCGTGGAAAACTTTCCGATCACCGGTACCGCGATCTCTGCCTACCCCCAGCTGGTCAAGGCCCTCGCCCAGGTCAAGCATGCAGCGGTGCTGGCAAATTCCGATCTGGGTCTGATTGCCGAGGCGAAGAAGGACGCCATTGTCCAGGCCTGTGTGGACATCGAAGAGGGCGGGCTGCTGGACCAGTTCGTCGTCGATGTCATCCAAGGCGGCGCCGGTACCTCCACCAACATGAATGCCAATGAAGTCATAGCCAACCGGGCGCTTGAGCACCTTGGGCTCGGCAAAGGTGCCTACAGCGCGATCCATCCCAATGGGGACGTCAACATGGGCCAGTCCACCAATGACGTCTACCCTACGGCGATCAAGATCGCCACGATCAAGGGTGGCCTGGAGCTCCTGGAGGCCATGCAGCACCTGCGACGCGCCCTTGCCCGCAAAGCGGTTCAGTTCGACGCCGTCGTCAAGGTCGGCAGGACCCAGCTGCAGGATGCCGTCCCGATGACCTTGGGACAGGAGTTCAGCACGTACGAAGTGATGGTGGAAGAAGATGAGCTTCGGCTTCGCGAGGCACTGGCCCACCTCCATGAAATCAACCTCGGGGCAACGGCAATCGGAACCGGCATCAACACCCATCCGAGATATGCCGCGATTGCCCGCACCCACCTCAGCGGAATAACCGGGCTCCCGTTGGTGACCGCCGGGAATCTCGTAGAGGCCACCCAGGACTGCGGGGCTTTCGTGCTCTTCTCCGGAATGCTGAAACGGATTGCCGTGAAGCTGTCCAAGATCTGCAACGACCTGCGGCTGCTGTCCTCCGGTCCCCGGGCAGGCTTCGCCGAAATCAACCTGCCCCCGCGCCAGGCGGGATCCAGCATCATGCCAGGCAAGGTCAATCCGGTCATTCCGGAAGTAGTTAACCAGGTGGCCTTCGAGGTGATGGGCAACGACCTGACCGTTACTGCCGCCGCCGAAGCAGGGCAGCTGCAGCTCAACGCCTTCGAGCCCATCATCGCGCGCTCGCTGTTCGCCAGCCTGGCCCACCTCACCGCGGCCTGCACCACGCTTGCGGACCATTGCATCGACGGAATCACAGCCAACAAGGAATACCTTCGGTCCCAGGTGGAGGCGAGCATCGGCGTCGTCACCATCCTCAACCCGATCATCGGCTACGACGCGGCAACGTCAATCGCCCGGCAAGCCCTGTCCACCGGGGCGAGTGTTTCCTCGCTGGTACTCGAACGGGAACTGCTCACGGCCGAGCAGCTCGAGGAGATCCTGAGGCCGGAACACCTTGCACGGCCCCAGAGCCCGGTCTTCGACAGGCTCCCCGCTTCTTAAGGAATCAGCATGTCCACCCTTGCCCGAGCCTATGTTGCCCATTCACCCACAGAACCCCTCCGGCCCGGCACCATCGAACGACGCGAACCCGGCGACTTCGAAGTTCGTATTGCCATCAGATTCACGGGGATCTGCCACTCGGATATTCACACCGCCCGCGGCGATTGGGCCAGCGCCAGGTACCCGGTGGTTGTCGGACATGAGATCGCCGGCGTCGTGGAAGCCGTCGGGGCAAAGGTTACCCGGCACGTGGTAGGGGATCGCGTGGGAGTGGGCTGCTTCGTGGATTCCTGCCGGGAATGCGCCAACTGCCTGGCAGGCGAGGAACAGTATTGCCTGGCCGGTTCCGTCAGCACGTACAACTCGGTGGGCAGGGACGGACTGCCCACGGCCGGCGGCTACAGCACCAGCATCGTGGTGGATGAGAACTACGTCCTGAAGATTCCCGAAGGCATTTCGCTGGAGGCCGCGGCACCGCTGCTGTGTGCCGGCATCACGATGTATTCGCCGCTGCGCAACTGGGATGCCGGTCCGGGGAAACGCGTGGCCATTATCGGCATGGGCGGCCTGGGTCACATGGGTGTCAAGATCGCGGCCGCCATGGGCGCCGAGGTGACCGTGCTGAGCCAATCCCTGAAGAAAGAGGAGGACGCGCGCCGCCTTGGCGCCGGGCATTACTACGCCACGTCCGACCCGGCCACCTTTGACGCACTTAACGGGCACTTCGACCTGATCATCAATACCGTCTCTGCGAATATCGACGTCGACCAGTACCTCTCCCTGCTCGCCCTCGGCGGGACCCTGGTGCTCGTTGGACTGCCTACCGAACCCCTGAGCCAGCGGGCATGGTCCCTGGCGAGTTTCCGCCGGAACCTGGCCGGCTCCAAGATGGGGGGCATCCGGCAGACCCAGGAAATGTTGGACTTTTGTGCGGCTAAAGGACTCGGGGCCGAAGTGGAAGTCATTCCCGCCCACGAGATCAACGAAGCCTTTGGCCGGGTCGTCGCCAGTGATGTGAGGTATCGCTTCGTCATCGACGCCGGGACATTCTGAGCAGTTGATTCACCCCTGCGGTGCCTGTTGGTGCGGCTTGAATTGGTCCACCAGTTCGGTCAGCCAAGGCCGATGCCCGCGATGGAAGGTCACGCCGTCGGGCAGTCCGGTGACTGACGCCGTTGAGTCGGTGACGTCGATGGTGACGCGGCCACGCCCCACCGGGGCGTTGGAGATGTGCAGGTCGCCAAAGGCCTCGGGAAGCACCGGGTCCATCCAGAGGCCGCCGCGGGAAACGTGGGCGTCGTAGCGCAGCAGGCTGGTCACGAGCATGATCGGCGCGGTGGCCGCCCAGGCCTGCGGAGAACAGGCTGTGGGGTAGGCAACCGGCTCCGCGAAGTGTTCCCGGTCGAAGCCACAGAACAGCTCGGGCAGGCGCCCCTCCGAGTACTCGGCTGCCTCCAGCAACGCGGTGGCGATCCGCTGGGCCTCCTCCACGAAGCCATAGCGCATCAGGCCAGCGGCAATGACCGCGTTGTCATGCGGCCAGACGGATCCGTTGTGGTAACTCGCGGGATTGTAGGCAGCCATGTCGCTGGCGAGGGTCCGCACGCCCCAGCCGCTGAACATTTCCGGGGACATGAGGCGTTCGGCCACCAGCGGGGCCCTGTCCTTGTCCACAATGCCGAACCACAGGCATTGCCCCATGTTGGAGGCGCACGCATCCACGGGCTTCTTACCGCCATCCAGCGCGATGGCATAGTAGCCACGGTCCGGCAGCCAGAACCGCTCGTTGAACTGCTCCTTAAGGCGTTCGGCACGTTCCGTCAGCTCGGTTCCCAACGCAGCGTCACCGGCGTCGAAGGCCATCCAGGCCCGGGCCATGTAGGCGTCATAGACGTACGCCTGCACTTCGCACAGAGCGATCGGGGGCTCGGCGAGCGTGCCGTCGGCGAAATTGACGCCATCCCAGGAGTCTTTCCAGCCTTGGTTGATCAGGCCGCGCTCGTTGAGGCGCTGGTATTCAACAAAGCCATCACCGTCCTTGTCCCCGTACTCCTCGATCCAGGCCAAGGCCCGGTCCGCGTGCGGCAGGAGGGCGGCGATTGTTTCCGAGGCGAAACCCCAGCGGCTCACTGAGCCAAGGACGCTGACAAACAGCGGCGTCGCATCAACACTGCCGTAGTAGGTGGACTTGCCGCCAAGAGCCAGGCCGCTGGACACGTCCAGCCGGACCTCGTGCAGGATCTTGCCTGGCTCCTCCTCGCTCATCTCGTCCACCACCTTGCCCTGGTGGTCCGCCAAGGTTTGCAGGGTGCCCAAGGCAAGCGACGGGTCCACAGGAAGCGACATCTCGGACGCCCACAGCGAGTCCCGCCCGAACAGGGTCATGAACCACGGCGCCCCCGCCGCTACGACAACGTGTTCGGGGTGTGCCGGATCCTCAATCCTCAGCGCGCCAAGGTCGTCATAGCTGCGCCGCAGGGTCCGTTCAATGACGTGGTTGCCCACCTGCACCACCGGGATCTTCCGCACCCATTCCTGCCGGCGCATGTCCCGGGGCGATAGTCCGCCTGCCTCGGGGTGCAGGAAGGGCGCCAGAGTGTCCTCGCCTTCCGAAGCGGGCACGACGGTCAGCGAGGTGGTCCAGTGGCCCTGCCGGGGCACGACCGTCCGATAGGTAACCGCATCGGGCCCGACGTCGGCACCGGGTGCGGTGACGATGACCTCCTTGCGAATGCCCTCCCAGACTCCGCGGATGTTCAGGGATACGTCGCCCGGGTGCCGGGTTTCATCCCATCGGCGTTCCAGCCTCGCTTCCTTAACCTCGAACAGATCGGCGAAGTCCGCCTCTATTCCTATGCGCACAACGCACTCGACCGGGTTCACGGAGAAGTTCCGGATGGTGATGTTCTCCAGCAGCCCGGCTCCCACTTCCCGCAGCCGTTCCACGATGAGCGGACTGTCAGCGTAACCGTCGGAACGGGGAACCCTGCCGGCAAACAACGCCCTGAAGGGTTCCTTGGTTTCCGCGGCCAATGGTTCCAGGGGCTGTCCATTCACGGTCAGGCTCCAGCGGGAAAGAATCCGCGTGTCTTGAACGAAAAGGCCGTGCGGGTGTCCGGGCTGGATGTCCCCGTTTGCCAACGAGATGCAGAAGGAGGATCCTTCCACCAACGTCACCGCGCCGCTCCCCAAGGGGCCTGCGGCCGTGTCTGCATTCCATCCAGCCATCGTCGGTTCCTCCACCCTGGGGCGGTACCGCGCCAAGACAGTGGTCCGGCCTCCCGCCCCGGCTGCGTTTGCTTGCATAAGACGGTACGCCTGACCGACTGCAGGCACTAGGGCATCCTGCCGCTGGAAGCAGTTCCTGGCCGGGCACTTTCGGGCCTGCGCACGCAAAGTCATAAGCTGGCAGTGTGGAGCATTACCGCAGGGGGGATGAGCCAGCCGCTGCGGAATCGCCGGAGCGGCAGTCACCCGAGCACGCGGCAAGGATTCTCCGCCATGCGGCGGAGCTGAAGGATTTCTCCCGGCGCAGCTTCCTGATCGGTGCCGGTTCCTCGGGGCTGCTGGCGGCGGACATGTTCATCACCCGCCAGATCCAGGCCGAGCGGCGCGTGACGAAGATTCTGCCCGTGGGCGACGACGTCGCCGAGGCGTATTTTCCCGACGCCGCGTGGATCCTTTTCCCCGGATACAAGACCAGCTGGGAAGAGGCCCAGTGGATCCTGAACTCGCTGCGCGGGGCGCTGAGGCAGCGCGGCCAGCTGGCCGCCGTTGGGTACTCGAACCTCGGCCTGGAAGTCGATGAGGTGACCGACGCCGTCGTCGCGCATGTCCGCGAACGCAAGCTGCGCAAGCTCTACTTCTACGGCCACAGCTTCGGCGGAATGGTGGCCACCGAGGTGGCCACCCGGCTGCGCGAGTGGCACGGGGTCAAGGTGGAGCTCATCCTGCTGGACTCGTCCCCGTACAGCAAGTACGACGTCCTGGACCAGAGCTGGTTCGACGGCGTGGTGTTCCTGTACGAGAGCGGCTTCCGCGTTCCGTCGGTGCTGCGCGGCGGCTACGAGCTTGGCGAGCGGGTGGTCCACAAGAACGAACGCAGCTGGCGGCAGATCTGGGACCAGACCTTGGAGCAGCTGACCCCGATCGCGCCCTCCAGCGTGCTGATCCAGAGCGAGTCGGCCTACATTTACCACTTCGACGCCACCCGCTTCGTGGACCGGCTGGGGGAGACGAAGATGGCGTTCATCGGGAATCCGCGCGACGGCACCGTGAACTACGAAACGGCGCGGGCCGGCTGGGCGCGGACCTTCAGCAGGAACATGGCGTCCTCGGACCGGAGGACCGACGGCGCCCTGCCCGCCCACGCCAGCCCGCAATGGAACCCGTTCGTCTACCGGCCGGTGGTCCAGGGCCTGGAGGATGAACTGCTGCCGTTGCCGGGCGCGGCCGGGCGGGTCACGCCCTACTGAGGCATCACCCCTACTGGGCCGCGTCACTCCTTGCCAAAGGGGTACCCAGCGCGTCGAGCTCGGCGGCGCTCAGGCCGGCGTCGCGCAGGTAACCCGCGGCGTCGCCGAACTCCCGTGCGAAGCCGGCCAGGAAATGCCGGATGGCCCCCTCCGGGGACTGCAGCAGCATGAGCGCCGGGTTGAACGCCTGCGGCGGAAGGGCGGGGACCGCCACGCTCCAGGTCTGGGCCATGACGGCCAGCAGTTCCGGGAGGGCGGCCGTGGTGGCGGTGTAGTCCGCCACCACTACCTCGGGATCGGTGCCTACCGCCAGCAGGGCCAGGGCCGAGACAACGCCGGTCCTGTCCTTGCCGAGCGAACAGTGGACGAAGGCAGGGCCGTGCGCCGCGGGCCGGAGGGACGCGGCCACCCAGGCCGGGCCGGTGCGCACCCAGTCCAGGTACAGCTCGCCGAGCTCTTCGGCCGTGCCCACCGGAGGCAGGCCCTGCGGGGCGGGGTCGAAGGGGTTTTCCAGGAGGTCGACGCCGTTGCCCGGCACGAGCAGCCACGGCAGCAGGTCCCGTTCCCGGCCGCTGCGCAGGTCCACCACGGTGCGGATGCCGTGCCCGGACAGGAACTCCACCGTGGTGGTGGCGTCCAGGCCAAAGGGCTGGCTGCCCCGCACCAGCCGGCCGCCCAGGAGGGGCCGAAGATTCAGCACCGCCATGGCCTTGCTCCCCTAGATCTGGTCCTTGAGTTCGGCCACCGAGGTCAGGACCTGGTTCGGCCGGAACGGGAAAGCCCCGATTTCCTCCCGCTGGGTGATGCCGCTGAGCACCAGCACGGTGTGCAGGCCCGCCTCCATGCCGGCGACGATGTCGGTGTCCATGCGGTCGCCGATCATCGCGGTGGTTTCGGAGTGGGCGTCGATACGGTTCATGGCCGAGCGGAACATCATGGGGTTGGGCTTGCCCACGATGTACGGTTCGCGGCCCGTCGCCTTGGAAATCATGGCGGCGATGGCGCCGGTGGCCGGGAGCGGGCCCTCCTTGGACGGCCCGGTGGCGTCCGGGTTGGTGGCGATGAACCGCGCCCCGCCCAGGATCAGGCGCACGGCCGTGGTGATCGCCTCGAAGGAATAGGTGCGGGTTTCGCCGAGCACCACGAAGTCCGGGTTCTGGTCGGTGAGGATGAAGCCGGCCTCGTGGAGCGCCGTCGTCAGCCCCGCCTCGCCGATCGTGTACGCACGGTTCCCGGAATCCGAACCCTCCACCTGGTCCTTCAGGAACTGGGCGGTGGCCAGGGCCGAGGTCCAGATGTTTTCCTCGGGGACCTCCAGGCCGGAGGAGCTGAGGCGGGCGGCGAGGTCGCGCGGAGTGAAGATCGAGTTGTTGGTCAGCACCAGGAAGCGCTTGGAGGTGTCCACCCAGCGCTGGATCAGTTCGGCCGCGCCCGGAATGGCCTGGTTCTCGTGGACCAGGACGCCGTCCATGTCTGTCAGCCAGCACTCGATTTCGTGGCCGTTGCGGTACCTCGCGCCGGACTTGGGGGCCGCGCTTGTCTTCGCCATTCTTTACCTCCGCTGTTGGGGCTGTTCTGACCCCAAGTCTTTCACCTTTCGATACGCCGAAACACCGGGCGCCGCCGGGTTACGCGACATCGGCTCCCCGCACCCCCGCTAGGGTTGAGGGGTGAATGACGACGCACCTTCCGAAGCCCAGGCCCCAGCAGAGCCCGACGGCGGGAAAACCGCCCCGGCGGAGGTCGGCGTCGGACCCTGGGAAGGTCCTTTGCCCGCAGGTGAGCACTGGGATCCGGACCTGCTGGCCGACGGCGACCGCCGCAACGTGGTGGACAAGTACCGGTACTGGAAGCACGAGGCGATCGTCGCGGACCTCGATTCGAAACGGCACGACTTCCACATCGCCATCGAAAACTGGCAGCACGACCTCAACATCGGCACCGTGGTGCGTACCGCCAACGCGTTCCTCGCCAAGGAAGTCCACATCATTGGACGACGGCGGTGGAACCGGCGCGGGGCCATGGTCACCGACCGCTACCAGCACGTCCGCCACCACCCCACCGTGCAGGACTTCGTTGCGTGGGCGCAGGGGGAGGGCCTGGCCATCATCGGGATCGACATCTTCCCGGACTCGGTGCCGCTGGAAAGCTATGACCTGCCCCGCAACTGTGTGCTGGTGTTCGGCCAGGAGGGCCCGGGACTGACCCCCGAGGTGCACGACGCCGCCGTCGCCACGCTCTCGATCGAACAGTACGGCTCCACCCGGTCCATCAACGCCGCCTCGGCCGCCGCGATCGCCATGCACGCCTGGATCCGGCGGCACAACTTCGGCCAGCGCGTCACCGGCTGACGTCCCGCGGGTTGTTGCCCGCCTGTATGTTCGGCGATGCCGCGGGGGGCATGATGGACCCACAGATGCACACCGTCGAGGGGAACCGTTGTGGAAGCCGTGTCGAGTGGGGCCGGGCAGGATGCCCCCGAAAGCATCATGTCGCAGCTTGAATCCGACGGTGTGGCGCTGCTGGTGGGGACGGCCGTCGATTACGCCGGCGGGACCCACTGCAAGGCGGTCCCGATCCGGCGGCTTCCGGCCTTCCAGCGGGCCGGGATGGGGGCTTCGCCATCGTGGAACGTCTTCTGCGCGGACAACGGCATCGCCTTCACGTCCTCCATCGGGGCCACCGGGGATCTCCGCCTCCGGCTGGATACGGCCCGGGTCCGCAAGATCGACGACGGCCTGGCCTGGGGGCCGGCCTCCTTCCACGAGCAGGACGGAAGACCCTCTCCGCTGTGCTCCCGCGGCCGCCTGGCCGGCGTCGTGGACAGACTCGTGGTGCAGGGACTGTCGCCACTCATGGGCGCCGAGCTTGAGTTCGTCCTCACCACCCGCGACGGCGGGCACCTGCCCAAGCCCGGCTGGTCCGCCTACGGCATGAGCGCCCTCTCGGACCAGCGCGGCTTCCTCGTGGACCTCACCGCAACATTCGAAGCAGCAGGGCTGGCTCCCGAACAGATCCACGCCGAATACGGCGAAGACCAGTTCGAGGTTTCCCTGCCGCCCGCCACGCCCGTCGAGATGGCGGACGCGTCCGTGCTGGCTCGCATCCTCATCGGGATTGTCGCCTCGCGCCACGGCCTGGCCGTCTCATTCTCGCCCCTTCCCTGGGCGGACGGGGCCGGCAACGGGGCGCACCTCCACCTCTCGCTGGGCCGGGACAACGCACCCTTGTTCAGCGGCGGCACAGGTCCCTACGGCATCACCGGGGAAGGCGGATCCGCGATCGCCGGGATGCTCGCGGGCCTGGACGACTTCCTCGGTATCTACGCCGGCTCGGTCCTGTCCGCCCATCGGCTGCAACCCGGACGGTGGTCCGGGGCCGCGGCGTGCTGGGGCCTGGAGAACCGCGAGGCCGCTGTGCGTTTCGTCGCCGCGAGCGCCGGCAACCCGCACGGCGCAAACGTGGAGCTGAAAGTGGTGGATCCCAGCGTCAACATCTACCTCGCCGCGGCGGCCCTCCTGGGCTCGGTACTCCACGGCATCGAAACCGGACTGCCGCTCCCGGCGGAGGTGCCCGGCAATCCCGCCGACGCCGACGACTGGCCCGCCACCGCCATCGATCCGGACCAGGCCACCGTCCTCAGCTCCCTGGAGGCTTCGCAACTTGCCGGGAGGATTCTTGGGCCGGACATCGTGGAAGGCGTGGTGGCGGTCCGCCGCCACGAGGCCGCTAAATTCGCCGGCAAGGATCCCGTCGAGGCCGCACAGGCCCTTCGCTTCGCCTGGTCAGCCTGATGTCAGCCGGGATGGACGTCCTGGCGGGGCTGGAGGACCGGGTCCCCCGGGGACTGGCCGAAGCCGTATCCGCCATGCCGCTGGTGGACCACCATGTGCACGGCTCCCTGACCAAACCCCTCACCCGGGCGGAATTCGAAGAGGCGATCAATGAAGGGTCCCCGGAACCGATCCCGGACTTCATGACGCAGTTCGATTCCCAACTGGGATTCGCCATCCGGCGCTGGTGCGCTCCGCTGCTCGGCCTCCCGCCGCATGCCGGCGCCGGGGAGTACTGGGAAGCCCGCAGCGCCCTGGCGCCCACGGAGCTCAACCGCCTGTTCCTGGCCCCGGCCGGGGTGGCGCACTGGATCGTCGACACCGGACTCAGCGCTTCGTCCGTGACCACGCCGGAAACGATGGCCCGGGACTCCGGGGCCACCGTCTCCGAAATCCTCCGGCTCGAACTTCTGGCCGAAAAGGTTGCAGCCCGCACCGCTTCCCCGGCTGACTTCGCCGAGGACTTCCGGGCGGCGCTCGCAGCGGCGGTCCCCGGCGTCGTCGGCTTCAAGACCATCGCCGCCTACCGATGCGGCTTCGACGTCGACTGGTCCACGCCCGGCGGGCGCAGCCTGGAGCGGGCCGTGGCCCGCTGGACGGCACGCTCCAGTACCGCAGCTTCCCGTACCGCCGCTTCCGGGACCGCTCTGAGGCTTCAGGACCCGGAGATCATCTCCTTCATCGTCCACGCCGCCGCGGAGTCCCGGCTGCCGCTCCAGATTCATGTGGGGTACGGCGACCGGGACCTGGACCTCCACCGCTCCAACCCCATGCTCCTCCTGCCGCTGCTCCGCCAGGCCGGGATCCGGGACACCCCCGTGATGCTGCTGCACTGCTACCCCTACCACCGCGAGTCCGGGTACCTGGCCCAGGCGTTCAGCAACGTGCATTTCGACGTCGGACTGGGCCTGAACCATGTGGGCTCCCGCAGCGCGGACGTCGTCGGCGAAGCCCTCGAGCTGGCGCCCTTCGCCAAGCAGCTCTATTCCTCCGACGCTTACGCGGTCCCGGAACTGCACCTCCTCGGCGCCATCCACTGGCGCCGCTCGATGGCGCAGGTCCTTGGCGACTGGGTGCGCCGCAGTGAATGGTCCGAGGCGGACGCGATCCGGGTAGCCGGGATGATCGGCTCGGGGAACGCCCGCCGCATCTACCGGCTGTAGGTACAACCGGCGGCGAAGCGCCGGGCTAAACAGGGCCAGTGTTACCGAGGCCTGACCCGAAGCGCCCCCTGTTGTTGGATCTGGCTAGGATGGTGCCTAGCCGTAACTGGTCTGTTTCAGGGTCAGCACACCCATAGACGAAAACACAGCATAGGAGTCACCATGCCCATTGCAACCCCAGAGATTTACTCCGAGATGATCGACCGGGCGAAGGCCGGCGGTTACGCTTTCCCGGCGGTGAACGTGACGTCGTCGCAGACCCTGAACGCGGCGATCCGCGGTTTCGCCGAGGCGGAGTCGGACGGCATCATCCAGGTGTCCACCGGCGGTGCGGCGTACTGGTCCGGCGCCTCGGTGAAGGACATGGTGGCCGGTTCCCTGGGTTTCGCGGCGTTCGCCCGTGAGGTGGCTAAGAACTACAACGTCAACATCGCCCTGCACACGGACCACTGCCCGAAGGACAAGCTGGACGATTTCGTGCTGCCCCTGCTGGCCGCTTCCGAGGCCGAAGTGAAGGCCGGCCGTAACCCGATCTTCAACTCGCACATGTGGGATGGTTCCCACGAGGCGCTGGGCGAGAACCTGCGCATCGCCCGTGAGCTGCTGGAGCGCACCGCGGCCGCGAAGATCATCCTCGAGGTCGAGATCGGCACCGTCGGCGGTGAAGAGGACGGCGTGGAGAACGAGATCAACGAAAAGCTCTACACCACCACCGAGGACGCTTTGGCCACCATCGAGGCCCTGGGTGCCGGCGAGAACGGCCGCTACATCACGGCCCTGACCTTCGGCAACGTGCACGGCGTGTACAAGCCCGGTGGCGTGAAGCTGCGCCCGGAACTGCTCAAGCAGATCCAGTCCGAGGTGGGTGCGAAGATCGGCAAGGACAACCCCTTCGACCTGGTGTTCCACGGCGGTTCCGGTTCCTCCGACCAGGAGATCGCCGACGCCGTCTCCTACGGTGTGATCAAGATGAACGTGGACACGGACACCCAGTACGCCTTCACGCGCCCGGTGGCCGGGCACATGTTCTCCAACTACGACGGCGTGCTGAAGGTCGACGGCGAGATCGGCAACAAGAAGACCTACGACCCTCGCGTCTGGGGTGCTTCCGCCGAGGCCGGCATGGCTGCCCGCATCGTCGAATCCGCCCGCCAGCTCGGCTCGGCAGGCAAGACCTTCTAAGTCATGTCCGACGAATTCCGCAAGAACCTGCTGGGTCCGGAACCCACGCTGCTGCCCGCCGAATCCGAGGTGTACCAGCACCTCGCGCTCGGCCAGGAAGCCGTGGACCTGGTGGCCAAGCACCCCACGTCCTCGCTCCTCTGGGCAATCCTGGCCGAGGAGGCCTGGGCCGGGGGCCGCACCATCGAGTCCTACGCGTACGCCCGGGTGGGCTACCACCGCGGACTGGACTCGCTGCGGCGCAACGGCTGGCGCGGCGTCGGGCCGATCCCGTGGGAGCACGAGCCGAACCGCGGCTTCCTGCGTGCCCTCTACGCGCTGGGACGCGCTTCGGCAGCCATCGGCGAAGCCGATGAACCCGAGCGGATCGAGAAGTTCCTCAACGACTCCGATCCCGCGGCGAAGGCAGCGATCGAGGCGTAAAGCCAGTACGACGACGGCGCCCCTCACCAATGGTGAGGGGCGCCGTCGCGTCTTAACGCCGTCGTCGTTCCTGCTTTGCGGGTTCTGTTCAGTTTTGTCGAGTTCATTGACAGGATCTGTTCAGCTTGTTTGGGTGTTTGTCACAGGCGGCAATGGGGGACGTGGCCGGCTGCACGCTTTCAACGCACTCGAAAGAGGTACGCACCGTGAGAAAAACCTTCAGGACCCTGGCCGTTTCCGGCGCCCTCGCGCTGGCGGTGGTGGCGGGATCGGCCCCGCTGGCAAGCGCCGTGGGCGAGGGCCCCGGCTACGGCGACAACGGCCAGATCACCACCTCCAGGCTCACCACCTATGACCAGCTGGTCGCCTTCCTGAAGGACCAGGACGCCCGCCAGCCGGCCATGGAGCTGGAGGTCATCGGCAAGACGGTCAAGGGCCGGGACCTCCACCTGGTCAAATACGTCACGGATCCGGCCAAGCCCACCATCCTCTACCTGACCCAGCAGCACGGCAACGAGCAGCTCACCACCGAGGGTGCCATGCAGTTCATCAAGCACCTGGGAACAGCGAACTCGTCTGGCATCCTGGACGGCGTGAACATCCTGATCGTCCCCATGCTGAACGCTGACGGGGCCATGGGCGATGTGAACTTTCCGCTGGACGATTATGTGGCCAAGGGCGACCGCCACCTCACCCGCTACAACGCCGAGGGCGTGGACCTGAACCGCGACCATGTGGCCAAGATCCAGCCCGAAACCCAGGCCCTGCACAACAACGTGATGCGCAAGTACCGCATCGACTACATGATCGATCTGCACCACCAGGGCACCCGCGCCGAACGCGACGGGAAGCTGGTCTCCGGCTCCATCCTGTACCCCACCACGCCGAACGCAGACCCCGCCGTCGTGCAGAAATCCAAGCAGCTCGGCTCGGTGGTGTTCAGCAGCGTCGACTCCACCGGCTGGGGCCACCTCGGAAAGTACGAAGGCGGCAGCGCGGAGACCATCAGCCGCAACGGCATCGCCGTGGAGTACGGGATCGCCACCCTGCTCTTCGAGATGCGCGGCATGTCCGACCACTACCTCGGCGGCTATGCGCTGGGCCAGCGCAGCAACGGATACCTGATCAAGCAGACGGTCATCACGCTGGCCTCCACCGCGGCGGCCATTGCGGACGGTTCCATCGCCGACGCCGACACCACCTTCTGGGACAGCCTCGCCACCCAGAACTCCCGCGACGGCGGGGAGGAAGACGAGTAAGACCTCCCGCGAACGTACAGTTGGGGCCCCTAAATCGCCGATTTAAGGGCCCCAACTGTACGTTCGGGTTTCAACCGAGGGGGATCCTCAGTCCAGGCCCATGGCCTGCCGGACTTCCACCACCACGCGGTGCATCGCTTCCTCGGCCTTGTTCGTGTCGCCGCGCGAGACGGCTGCGGCAACGTCCTCGTGTGCCTTGAGCGCCGCCTCCTCGGGCCGGAACGGCATGAGGCCCTGCTGGGTGCGGCTGGTCAGGACCTCGGCCACCATTTCGTCGATCGCGGCGAACATCTCGTTGCCGCTGGCGTGCAGCAGCAGCCGGTGGAAGGCGATGTCCACGGCGAGGAAGGCTTCCAGGTCCCCGGCTTCGCCGAGCCGGCGCAGCTCGGCGGCCAGGGCGCCCAGTTCTCCGCGCTGGGCGTGCGTCGCCCGGCGCGCCGCGGCTGCTGCGGCAATGGGTTCGACGGCGATGCGCAGCTCCGTGAGGGAGGCGTACTGGGCTTCGCGGCGTTCGGAGAGCAGCCGCCAATGCACCAACTTGGGGTCGAAGACGTTCCAATGCCGGGGATCCTGGACCACGATGCCCACCCGGCGGCGCGAGTAGACCAGGTTCATCGATTCCAGCACGCGCATGGTGTCGCGGGCGACGGTGCGGGAGACGCCGTATTCCTGCTGCAGGTCCTCGAGGGTGAGCCGGGACCCGGGGGCGAGGCGGCCGGATGCGATCGATTCGCCCAGGGTGTCCAGCATGCGCTGGTGGAGGCCGCCCTCCGGTGTCGCCGTCGACATTTCCCGCCCCTCCCGCGCCGATTCCACGCCTCAGCTTAGTGCCTGCGTCGCAAAAGTATGACCAAAGGCACATTAAGTACTACCAATCACTCTCTAATGGTGTTATCTTTTTCGGGAACACGGCGCATCCGCGCCACCCCCGAGCTTCTTCGGAAGCCAACGACGTCTTCCTGCGGAGGTAGGGCAATGGAGTCATCTGCAATCCACGTGGTCGTCATGGGCGTTGCCGGCGCGGGCAAGTCCACGATCGCCGGGGCCCTCTCGTCGGCCCTTGGCTGGGACATGGCCGAGGCCGACCGTTTCCACACCGCGGCCAACATCTCGAAAATGGCCGGCGGTGTTCCGCTGACCGATGAGGACCGCTGGCCGTGGCTGCGGAGCATCCGCGACTGGATGTCGTCCGAGGCCGCGGCAGGCAACAGCACCGTGCTGACCTGCTCCGCCCTCAAACGCAGCTACCGGAACCTGCTGGCCGAGGCCGAAGGCCGCGTGGTCTTCGTCCACCTCGACGGCAGCCCGGAACTGCTCGCCGAACGCATGGGCGCCCGGGCCGGCCACTTCATGCCAACCACCCTGCTGCCCAGCCAGCTGGCCACCCTCGAACCGCTCAGCGCCGAAGAACTCGCCGCGGGAAGTGTCCGGCTGGACATCGTACGGGACCCGGACACCCTGGTGGCCGCCGTCGTCGGCTCGCTGGCACTGCAGGGCGCCTGAACGGCACCAACAGCGCGCCACCATTAGCGCGCCACCGCTAACACCTCACACTCCCCAACCTCAGCCCGTCCATCGGGGCACGCCGCGCCGGCGCAGTCCGGCGCGCCCCGAAACGGCTGATGAACCCTGCCTGAGGAGGCACCATGAACGCCATCGAAGGATGGACCCAAACCCTCGGCGCCGGCCCGCTGCTGCTCATCGCGGCCGCCGCCATTGCCGTCCTGCTCGTGCTGATCATCCGCTTCAAGATGCACGCACTGCTGGCCCTGATTACGGTCAGCCTGGCCACGGCCTTCGCCACCGGAATCCCCGCGGACAAGGTGGTGGGCGTCCTGGTCGGCGGCTTCGGCACCACCCTGGGCACCGTAGCCTTGCTGGTCGGCCTGGGCGTCATGCTCGGCCGCATTGTGGAGACGTCAGGCGGGGCCAAGGTCCTGGCCGACTATCTCATTGGCGTGTTCGGCGAGAAGCGTGCCCCCTTCGCGCTCGGCCTCGCCTCACTGATCTTCGGCTTCCCGATCTTCTTCGACGCCGGCCTGGTGGTGATGCTGCCGGTCGTGTTCGCCGTTGCCCATCGGCTCGGTGGCGGTGTCCTGCGCTTCGGCCTGCCCGCCGTCGGCGCCTTCTCGGTGATGCACGTCTTCCTGCCGCCGCACCCGGGCCCGGTGTCCGCCTCCGCGATCCTCGGCGCGAACGTGGGCCTGGTGGTCATCGTCGGCCTGATTGCTGCCCTGCCAACGTGGTACCTCACGTGCTACTTGTACGGTCTGTGGACGGGCCGCAAGCTGGTTCTCCCTGTTCCGGAGATCCTTGGCCATGCTTCCGCCGACGCCGAGGCACACCCGCCCCGTTTCCGTACTGTCGTCAGCATCCTGCTGCTGCCTCTCGTGCTGATCTTCCTCAACACCGGCCTCAACACCTTGGCCACGTCCCACCTCCTGCCTGACTCCGTGAAGGAACAGCAGTGGTTCCAGATCATCCGTGCGCTTGGTGACACACCTGTTGCCCTGCTCATCTCCGTGTTCGTGGCCGCACTGGTTCTCGGGATGCGCCGCGGCCTGCACGGGGCCCGGCTCGAAGGGCTCCTTGAATCCTCCCTCGGACCGGTCTGCTCGGTCATCCTCATCACCGGTGCGGGTGGCATGTTCGGTGCCGTGCTGCGTACTTCCGGAATTGGCAAGGCCCTGGCCGATGTGCTGGGCGACGCCGGTATCCCCTTGATCCTGGCCGGCTTCCTGATCTCCTCGATCCTGCGCATCGCCCAGGGCTCGGCAACCGTGGCCTTGACCACCACCGCGGGCCTGATCGCCCCGGCCGTTGCCGAAGTAGGGCTGGACGGGCTCCAACTCGCCGCGCTCGTGGTGGCCGTCGCCGCCGGCTCCGTGGTGGTCTCGCACGTCAACGACGCCGGATTCTGGATGGTGGGCCGCTTCATGGGCATGGACGTGAAGACCACGCTGGCCACCTGGACTGTCATGGAAACCTTGATCGGCGTCATGGGCTTCGGCATCGCCGCGGTGGTGTTTGCCGCCGCCGGTGCCGCCGGCTAGCAACGGTTCCACAGGCGAACGGCCCGGTACCTCACTGAGGTGCCGGGCCGCCGTCGTGCCTTAGGAAAAGGTGAGTGGACCTCGACGGCGGGCCCGCCGTCGGGCATGATGCCGCCATGGAGAAACGCGAGTCATCCGCTGCCGCCGTCGCCGCCTTCGAGGACCTGGGTACTGACTTGCTCGACGCCGGAGTGGTGACGGGCCAGATGTTCGGCGCCCGTTCGCTGCTGCTGGACAAGAAGGCGATCGCCTGCCTGAACGGGGACACCGTCGCCTTCAAGCTCGGCCGGGATAATCCCGGGCACGAACGCGCGCTGGCGCTGCCCGGGGCCGTGCTCTTCGACCCCTCGGGCATGGGCCGGCCATTCAAGGACTGGGTGGAGGTTCCGCTCGCTGCCGCGGGGGAGTGGCCGGCCCTGGCGGACGCCGCCCTCGCGAACGCCCGCCAGTAGCGTCAGGCGGTTACGACGCCGGCACCCGGGCGGGTGCCGCGTCCTCGTCGGGGTAGATCGTTTCCAGCGGCGCCCGGTTGGTGGCCTTTGCCCACGGGTAGTAGACCGCCATGGTCACCACGATGCCCACGATCCAGGAAATGTCCGCGCCGCCGAGCCAATGCGTCACCGGGCCGGTGTAGAGGGCCTGGGCGAGGAACGGGATCTGGACGACGACGCCGATGCCGTAGGACACCAGGGCAGCAGCGTTCCACCGCCCGTAGCGGCCGTCCGGGTTGTAGAGGGCCGGGATGTCGAGACGGTCGCGGGAGATCTTGTAGTAGTCCACGAGGTTGATGACGGACCACGGTGTGAACACCATCAGCAGCATCAGCACGAAGTTCTTGAACAGGTTCAGGAAGTCCTTGCTGGCGAACAGGGCGATCAGCACGCTCGCGGCGATGACCAGCAGGATGAACGCGATGCGGGCCGTGCGCGACACCGTGTCGCGGCGGTTGACGGCGGTGCCGATGGTCACCGAGCACATGAAGGCCCCGTACGCGTTCAGGCAGTTCACCGTGAGCTTGCCGCTGACGATCACCAGGTAGATGAAGACGGCGACCAGGCCGCCGCCGGCGAGGTCGCCCATGTAACCCACCTGGTTCTTCAGGAAGTCCCCGCCCAGGTGCGCGGCGGACAGGCCGCCGGCCAGGGCGCCGATGGTCATGGCCCACTGGGCGCCGCCCACGGAACCGGCGAAGGTGTACCAGAACGTCCGGCGCTCGCTGGTGTCCTGGGGCAGGTACCGGGAGTAGTCGGCAACGTAGGGGCCGAAGGTCAGCTGCCAGCCGGCGCCCAGGGCGATGGCCGTGAGGAAGGTGGGCCATTCGAAGCCCTTGAGGAACATGATCTGACCGATGTCGTACCTCGTCAGCACGGCGAACGTCAGGTACAGGAACCCGGCCAGGCCCAGCACCGTGGCGATGCGGCCCAGGGCGTGGATGTACTTGTAGCCCAGAATGGCCAGCAGGGCGGTGGCGGCGCCGAAGACCAGGATCCCGACGGCGGGAACGTTGACTCCCAGGATGAGGTTGATGGCCTGCCCGGAGAGCACGGTGCCCGTGGAGGCGAAGCCCACGTACATCAGGATGACCAGGACCAGCGGGATGACAGCGCCGTAGACGCCGAACTGCGCGCGGCTGGAAATCATCTGCGGAAGGCCGAGCCTGGGGCCTTGGGCGGAGTGCAGCGCCATGACGATGCCGCCGAGCACGTTGCCAACGAGCAGGCCGATGATGGCCCAGAACGCGTCGGCACCAAAGACCACTGCGAGGGCGCCGTCCACGATCGCGGTGATCTGGGCGTTGGCGCCAAACCACAGGGTGAACTGGGATTTCGGGTGTCCGTGGCGCTCGCCGGGCGGGATCATCTCGATCGACCGTGCCTCGACGGCGCTGCTTGCTGCTGCCATGATTACTCCTCATGCTTGACGTGCATGTTCCATGTCACAGGACGGCCGGCCCCTGAACCATGCCATTAAGAGCCCTGGTGTCGCCCATCCCAGACACTTTGCCGCGTGTCGCTGGCCGGTTCCCGGGCCCTGCTATGTCTTCCCGGCCGGGGCCCCGTGCCGGCGCCGGCCTCCTGTGCGGGGTCATGACACCGTGTTCGGGGGCTGGATCCGCTAAACTTGGCTGGTAAGAGCCCCGGAACTCTTGCCCTTCCTGCCCATGAATCTTTGTTGAAGACCGTGGACAGGGCCTGGCTTCGGGGCGTTCTCATGTACGGCGCCAGGCGCGGTTCCCCGCCGCCTGCCCGAAAAGAATGGGGGAGGATCCCATGCCCGCTATCGTGATCGTCGGAGCCCAGTGGGGCGACGAAGGCAAAGGCAAAGCGACCGACCTGCTCGGCGGCCGCGTGGACTACGTGGTCAAGCCCAACGGCGGCAACAACGCCGGGCACACCGTCGTCGTCGGCGGCGAGAAGTATGAGCTCAAGCTCCTTCCCGCAGGCATCCTGAGCCCCAACGCCATTCCGATCATCGGCAACGGCTGCGTGGTGAACCTCGAGGCCCTGTTCCAGGAAATTGACGGCCTCGAAGCCCGCGGTGCCGACACCTCCCGCCTGCGGGTTTCCGCCAACGCCCACCTCGTGGCCCCGTACCACCAGGTGCTGGACAAGGTCACCGAGCGCTTCCTCGGCAGCCGCGCCATCGGCACCACCGGCCGCGGAATCGGCCCGGCCTACATGGACAAGGTGGCCCGCCTGGGCATCCGCGTCCAGGACGTCTTCGACGAGTCGATCCTCCGCCAGAAGGTGGAAGGTTCGCTGCGCCAGAAGAACGAACTCCTGGTCAAGGTCTACAACCGCCGCGACGTCGTGGTGGACGAGATCGTCGAATACTTCCTCTCTTTCGCCGAGCGCCTGCGCCCGCTGGTCATCGACTCCACCCTGGTCCTGAACAACGCGCTGGACGAGGGCAAGGTGGTCCTCATGGAGGGCGGCCAGGCCACGTTCCTGGACGTCGACCACGGCACCTACCCGTTCGTGACCTCCTCCAACCCGACCGCCGGCGGCGCCTCCGTGGGCTCGGGCATCGGTCCCACCCGCATCTCGCGCTCCATCGGCATCATCAAGGCGTACACCACCCGCGTCGGCGCCGGCCCGTTCCCCACCGAACTCTTCGACGAAATGGGCCTGTACCTGCAGAAGACCGGCGGTGAGTTCGGCGTGAACACCGGCCGCCCGCGCCGCTGCGGCTGGTACGACGCCGTCCTGGCCCGCCACGCTTCCCGCGTGAACGGCTTCACCGACTACTTCGTCACCAAGCTGGACGTGCTCACCGGCATCGAGCAGATCCCGGTCTGCGTGGCCTACGACGTGGACGGCGTCCGCCACGACGAAATGCCCATGACCCAGACCGAGTTCCACCACGCGGTGCCGATCTTCGAGTACTTCGACGGCTGGACCGAGGACATCACCGGCGCCAAGACCCTGGAGGACCTGCCGGAGAACGCCCGCAACTACGTGCTGGCGCTCGAAAAGCTCTCCGGCACCCGCTTCTCCGCGATCGGCGTCGGCCCGGACCGCGACCAGACGATCGTGCTGCACGACCTGATCGAGGACTAAGCCCTCATAGCGCCCGACGGCGCCCGACGGCGGCGGGTCACCCTTTGGTTCCAGGCGAACCTTCCGGGTGGCCCGCCGTTTCCATTCGGGGCGCCTGGCGTTGATCCTGCAGATCAGGCGGGCTGCGCCGCCGCAACCCCGCCTGATCTGCAGGATCAAACTCACGAGGGCGGCCCGGCCTGTGGATAACCCCGGTGCCCAGCCTCAGGTCGGCCAGACTTGTTCAATGAGCAAGGCCGACCCCCTTCCCGTAAGCCTGGCGTTGCGCTCCTTTACATTGAGCGAGGGGCTGGCCGCGGGACAATCGCTGAGCCGTCTGAGGGCCAAGGATCTCAGGACGCCCAGCCGGGGAATCAGGGTTCCCGTCGGAGCCGCGCAGTGCCTTGCGGAAAGAGTCAGGCCGTACCTGCAGCTTTCCTCCGGCACTGTAGCCAGCGACAGCACCGCTGCCCGCTTGCTTGGAGCGCCGTTGCCGAAGGAACTGGAGGGAGAATCCAGACTGCATCTGAGTTCATCCTCGAGGACCGGGCCGCGACGCAAACACGTGGTGGGGCATAGCCGGCGTTTCGAACCGGAGGAGGTGATCCTGCTCAGCGGCCTGCCCGTGACCTCGCCGGCAAGGACCTGGCTGGACCTTGCGTCGATGCTCTGCCTGGATGACCTCGTCATCGCCGGAGATTTCCTGGTGTGCACCCACGAAGACCGAGGCTTCGGCAGATCCCGACCTCCATTGGTTTCGCTGGAAGAACTGAACCTCTATATTTCCAGGAAACGCCGTGTCCCGGGCCTCGCCAAAGCGCGGAACGCGCTGCCCCATCTCCGGGTGGGCGTGGACTCCCCGCAGGAGACCCGGCTTCGTTTGATGCTGCAAGCTGCCCAACACCTGCCGCCGTTCCGGGTGGACTATCCCGTGTCCTCGGACGACCACGAGTTTCCGAGATGGGTGGATCTTGCTTGTCCGGAATTCCGCACGTGCATCGAATACGAGGGCGCCCATCACCTCACTCCCATGCGGCAGGTGGCGGACAAAGGCCGGGACAGATTCATGGTTGACTGCGGCTGGAACCAAGTGAAGATCTACGCCAGGGACCTGGAGCTGGGTGCCGAATGGGTGGTTCCCCAAGTGGAAGCTGCGCTCCGTCGGGGAGGATGGCGCCCGCCGTCGTGAGATTGATCCTGCAGATCAGGTGAGCTGTGCGGCCTCAATCCCGCGTTATCTGCAGGATGAAGCCGCGGCCAAGGACGGGCCGGGGTGCACGCGCCGCCACGCCCGAAGGAAACCGCCTCTGAACCGGGAAAACGCCACTCCAGGAAAAAATTTCGAATTCCGCGTAACCCTTTGGGCGGCCGGAACGATTACTCCAGTGAACGGGCCGAGCTGGAATCTGTCCCCCATCATGTTCCAGCTCGGCCCTTCGTTTTGCCTGCAAAAGGATGCGGGCCGGCCCGGGGCGTGTTCTTGGGCTGCTGCTGCGGGGGCGGTTAGGCTGGGGGAGTGCCCGGCGCTGCCCGAAGGGACAACCGCGCACCATCGCCGCAGACCCCCGCATCCACCGAAAGCACCTGAAACGTGACCAACGCCCTGACCGATGAAGCGTTGCAGGCCCTTCAGGGCAATGACGCAGAACTGTTCAGCGCCGTGTACCAGGCATTCGCCGGGCAGGTGCTGGGTTACCTCAGCGCCAAGGGTGTGCAGGATCCCGAAGCCGTCACGCAGGACGTGTTCCTCACGGTGCTGTCGCGGATAGACGCCATTTCGGGCGGGGTCAAAGGTCTCCGTACTTTTGTCTTCTCCGTTGCCCACGCCCGCATGGTGGATGACCACCGCAGGCAGGGCAGGGCGCCGGAGCACCAGGAGTTCGAAGCCGAACGGGACACCCGGGAGGTACTTTCGGCCGAAGCCGAGGCGATGGACCGGGTGGCGCCCGGAGAGGTGCTCGCACTGCTCCGGTTCCTGCCGGAGGAACAACGGGAAGTCCTGTCGTTACGCATCATTGCGGGCCTGACGGTGGAACAAGTTGCCGAAATCATGGGGAAAAGCCAAGGTGCAGTAAAGCAGTTGCAGCGAAGGGCCTTGAACACCCTCCGTGAACACTCGGCAGTAAAGGAATATGTGGCGCCATGACGCGTTCCCACACGGATCGTGAAGACATCGTCTCCGAGCTCATGCTGGACGCCGGCACGCCCGGTGACCCGCTGTTGAAGGCTGCCCTCGAATCCATCGCAGGCCTCGCGGCGCTGCCCGCTCCCGCCCCACGCGGCGACCTCGCCCTGCTGCTCGGTGTCCCGTCCGCAGCTTCCGACGGC
The DNA here is from genome assembly GCF_900099975.1 of Arthrobacter cupressi. GTDB lineage: Bacteria > Actinomycetota > Actinomycetes > Actinomycetales > Micrococcaceae > Arthrobacter > Arthrobacter cupressi. Next base: position 63,199 of record NZ_FNEI01000015.1, on the reverse strand, counting down.
GGCACGCACCCCCGCGTCGACGAGCTCGCCAAGCGCCGCCGCCTGAAAAGCCGGCCAGCCATCCTCGCCGGTGCGGTCGTCGCGACTATGGGCTTGGGCATCGGAAGCGTTGCCGCGTCCGGCGGCTTCCCGGAGAACCCCCCGGAATTCGTCACCTCACTGATCTCCGGCTGGGGGCCGCACGGGAACCCGGCCCCGTCGTCGCTGGTGCCCCCTGTGCCGGCCCCCGACGCCCCCACCGTCACCACGGTCCCGGGACCTGCCGACCCTCCAGCAGCCGAGCCCGGAACGGGCGCCCCGCTGAACGCATCTCCGCAGTCCCCCGGCGGTGCTCCCGCGGGCTCCGAGCTGCCGGCCGCCCAGGACTCCGTCCCGGCCCCCCCTGGCAGGGCGCCCGCCGCCGAAAAGAAGGCGAGCGAAGAGAAGCCGGGCGGGAAGAAGACGGACGAGGAGAAAGCCGCCGGAAAGAAGGCCGCCAACAATGACGCCGCGAACAAGAACGCCGCGAACAAGAACGCCGCGGCAGAAGAGAAGGCGCCCGGAAACTCGGTAGGGAGGCCTTCCACTGTGCGGCCGGAAGATGTCGTGAACGTCCTGCGGAGGATCGTTCCTTTCGGCATCGCTTTTTGAAGCCGTTCCAAGCCCTTCGGAGCGGGGCGTCCTGCGATGGTCCCTTCAGCGCCGGGCGTAGGCTGGGGGAATGACCCACGCGAATGATCCGGCCGTCGTCGAACGCCTGATGCGGACCAAGGGCCGCTGGGCGATTGTGGGGCTGAGCAAAAACGAGTGGCGGTCCGCCTACGACGTCGCGCTCTATGTCCGCGACCGCATGGGTATGGAAATTATCCCGGTGAACCTGCGCGGGGAAGACGTCCATGGCGAAACCGGATACAAGACCCTGGCGGACATTCCCGCCGAAAAGCAGCCGGTCGACGTCGTGGATTGCTTCGTCAATTCCACCCGGGTGGGTGCGGTGATCGACCAGGCGATCGCTGCCGGCGCCAAGGCGATATGGCTTCAGCTCGGTGTCAACGACGACGAAGCGGTGGAGCGCGCGAAAGCCGCCGGCCTGGACGTGGTGGTCAACACCTGCCCGGCCCGGGAAGGCTGGCACTACGGTCTGTAGCCTGGGCTAGGCTCAAACCATGGACGCTGCCACCCTCCGCCGGATCTGCCTCGGATTCCCCGGCGCCTTCGAAGACTTCCCCTTCGGCCCGGAAGCCTCCGTGTTCAAAGTGCGTTCCGACGTGGGCCAGGAGCAGGACGCGAAGATGTTCGCGCTCTCCGCTCTGGACGCCGAGCCGCTGTCGGTGAGCCTGAAATGCGAACCAGCCTTGGCCGTACAGCTGCGCGCGGCGCATCCCGAAATCACCGGCGCCTGGCACATGAACAAAACCCATTGGAACGGCGTCCGGCTGGACGGTGCCCTGCCCGACGCCATGGTCCGCGACATGGTGGAGGACTCCTACGACCTCGTGGTTGCAGGCCTCAGCAGGCGGCAGCAGGAACAACTCGGGTGGGCGCGCCTCGCCGGAAAGTGAGCGGCCGCGGCCCGGCGCGCGTCGGATAGATTGAGAGTGCGCAACACCATTCGACGCCTTTGACGCAATCGGGAGCGGCCAGATGCTGGAGCAGAGAACACTCGACGGGTTGTGGAACTTCGACAACCCGGCCTTATCCGAAGCCCGTTTCCGGGAAGCCATGCAGGACTCCCGTTTTGACGATTTCGAGCGGCTGGAACTGGCCACCCAGTTGGGCCGCGCCATCGGGCTGCAGGGCCGCTACGAAGAGGCCGACGCCCTGCTGGATTCGATCGACACCGAAGAAGAACCCACCATCGCCATCCGTGTCCTCCTGGAGCGCGGCCGCCTGCTCAATTCCTCCGGGCATCCCGCCATGGCCGTGCCACTGCTTGAACAGGCCGCGGAACTCGGCGACCACCTCGGCGAGGAATTCCTTACGGTGGATGCGCTGCACATGCTCGCGATCGCCGACTCCGGCCACCAGGAATCATGGACGCGAAGCGCGCTTGAGTACGCCTCCGCCGTCGACGATCCCCGTACCAAGCGGTGGATGGTTTCGCTGCACAACAACCTCGGCTGGGCGCTGTACGACGACGGCCGGCGCACCGAAGCGCTGGTGGAGTTCCAACTCGCTGAGCAATGGGCGGAACGCGTCGGGACTCCGCAGCAGCAGCAGTGGGCGCGCGAAGCCATCGAAGAGTGCGAGAGGTCGCTCAGCAGACGGCCCTGAGCTGCGGTTTCTTCCTTTTTGGAGCGTGCCTGGAGGTCCCGGCGGGGCTTTCGGACTAGATCACGTTTTGACAAAAGTTGATTGAAACTAGCAAGAAATATTGATTTCCGATCACTTGTGGTGAAGTATGTCACACGAGGATGGTGCTGCTTCGGGCGCCTTCCAGCCGATCCGAAACCACCTGGCACGGGCGCCATCCGGATCGGCCCTACGAGTCCCTGGAGGGTATTAGGATGAACGTTCAGCAGTCCTTCGCACGCCGTGGTTTCCTCCGCGGTGCGCTCGCCACCGCCGTGCTGGCACCGATGGGTGGAGCCCTGGCCTCCTGCGCATCAGGCGGCGGCACCACTGCCGGTCCCACCGGCACCGTCTCGGACACCAACCCGTTCGGCGTTCCGGACAACTCCACGGTTGACGCCGTGATTTTCAAGGGTGGCTACGGCATCGACTATGTCGATTTCGCCGGCAGCATCTTCAACAAGAACCATCAGGGTTCCACTGCCAAGATCAACCCGTCGACCGCGATCTCCACGGAACTCCAGCCGCGCTTCGCCGGCGGCAACCCGCCGGACCTCGTGGACAACTCCGGCGCCCAGTCCATCGGTATCAGCACCATCCTGGACCAGCTGGAAGACCTCCAGCCCGTAGTGGATGCCAAGAACCTTGAGGGCACCCCGATCAAGGACACCCTCTACGAAGGCGTGCTGGCCCCGGGTACCTTCAACGGCAAGCTGGTCGCCATCAACTACGTGCTCACCCTCTTCGGCGTCTGGTATTCCGCGTCACTCTTCGAGGCCAATGGCTGGACGCCTCCGAAGACTTGGGACGAGGCCTACGAACTCGGGGAGAAGGCCAAGGCCAAGGGCAAGTACCTGTTCCTCTGGGGCAAGGAAGCCGCCAGCTACTACCTTGAGCTGGCCCTGTCCTCCGCCATCAAGGAAGGTGGCGATGAGGTCCGCGTGGCCCTGGAGAACCTCAAGGAAGACAGCTGGAAGCACCCCGCGCTCACCAAGGTCTTCGAGGCCCTGGACAAGCACGTCAAGGCCGGCCACTTCAAACCGGGTGGCTCCGGCACTGCCTTCACCGCGGCGCAGGCTCAGTGGAGCAACGGCCAGGAGGCCCTGCTCTACCCGTCCGGTTCGTGGATCGAAAACGAAATGAAGGACCAGACGAAGGCCGACTTCAAGATGACGGGCGCACCCGTGCCCACCCCCAGCAGCAGCCCGAAGATGCCGTACGAGGCATTGCACTCCGGTGGCGGCGAGCCCTTCATTGTTCCGTCCCAGGCCAAGAACAAGGCAGGCGGCAAGGAAATCCTCCGCATCATGCTGTCCAAGGATGCGGCCGCCAACTTCGCCAAGACCAAGCTGGCTCCCACCGTGGTCAAGGACACCGTCCCCGCGGACGGCTTCGGCTCGACCGCCCTGGTTTCGCAGACCAAGATGCTCGATGCGGCCGGCAAGAATGTCTTCAACTGGCAGTTCCTGGACCTTTACGGCATGAACAAGGACGTCCTGGTTGTCTGGAATGCCTTCCTCGATGGCAAGTCGAACGCTGCCAATCTGGCCAACGACATGCAGAAGATGTCGGACAAGATCCGCAACGACAGCTCCATCAAGAAGGTTGAAATCAAGTGAGCTTGCCCCCACCAACTGCGGTTCTGGAAGGCGGCCGCAAGGCCGCCATCCAGAGTCGCCGCAAGAACCTGACCTTTGACAAGGTTTCCTTCATGGCCGTGTTCCTCGGGATACCGCTGGCGATCTACCTGGTCTTTGTGATTTGGCCGTTCCTGCAGGCATTCGTCTATTCATTGACCGACTGGTCCGGCTTCAGCCCCAACTACAAATTCGTCGGGCTGGACAACTATGCCCGCATCTTCACGGACGACCAGTTCCTGAAGGCGCTCAGCAACAACGTCATCCTGCTGATCGTCGTTCCCCTGGTCACAGTGGTCCTGAGCCTCGTCCTGGCCACCCTCGTCACAGTGGGTGGCAGCAGCAAGGGCCAGGTCAAGGGCCTGCGGAACTCCAGCTTCTACCGCGTTGTCTCCTTCTTCCCGTACACCATTCCCGCCGTTGCGATCGGCATCATGTGGGGCCAGATCTACGACCCCAGCGGCGGCCTACTGAACGGCGCCCTGAACGCGCTGGGGCTCAACTTCAAGGATTATGCCTGGCTGGGCAACACCAATACGGCCATGTGGTGCTCCATCTTCGTGATCATCTGGGGCTTCGTGGGCTTCTACATGGTGCTCTTCATCGCCGGCATCAAAGGCATTCCCGCGGAACTCTTCGAGGCTGCCCGCATCGACGGCGCAGGCCGTTTTCGCACTGCCGTCAGTGTCACCATCCCGATGATCCGCGACAACATCCAGACGGCCTACGTCTATCTGGGCATCTTCGCCCTGGACGCCTTCGTCTACATGGCTTCGTTGTTCCCGAACGCAGGCGGCCCGGAGAACTCCACCTTGGTCATGTCCCAGCAATTGTTCTTCACCGCCTTCCAGCGCGGCCAGTTCGGCATGGCGACCGCAATGGGCGTCATCCTGGCCCTGGCAACCTTGCTCTTCTCCGGCCTCGTGTTCCTGGTGAATAAGCTGACCGGCGGTTCCGAGGGAGGCCGGCTGTGACTCTTCTGAAACAAAAGACAGTCCCCGTGGGCCACATCGAGCGAGAAGCCAAGAGCACTCCGGGTGACCGGGCCGTAGCGGCAACATCGCATGTCGTCCTGGCGATTTGGTCCGCCATCGTGGTCCTGCCGCTGCTGTGGACCTTCATGTCCTCCTTCAAGACCTCCAATGAGATCTTCGCGTCGCCGTTCGCACTGCCCGGTGCGTGGAAGCTGGACAACTACATCAAGGCGTGGAGCGAGGCCGGCATTGGCGCGGCCTTCATCAACTCGGTGATTGTGGTTGGCGTCTCGCTGGTGCTGGTCATGTTGCTGGGGGCCATGTGCGCCTACGTGCTGGCCCGCTTCACCTTCAGGGGCAGCAGGATCATCTACGTCCTGATGCTGGCCGGCCTGACCTTCCCAATCTTCCTGGCCATGGTTCCGCTCTTCGGCGTCCTCAAGGGAATGGGGCTGCTCAACCAGCTGCCGGGCCTGATCATCACCTACGTGGCCTTCGCGTTGCCGTTCACTGTGTTCTTCCTGTTCGCGTTCTTCAAGAACCTTCCGGGTGAAATCGCCGAGGCCGCTGCGATCGACGGCGCCGGGGAGTGGCGGACGTTCTTCCAGATCATGCTGCCCATGGCCAGGCCCGGCCTGGCATCCGTGGCGATTTTCAACTTCCTGGGCCTGTGGAACCAGTTCCTCATCCCGGTCACCATCAATGCCGGCGGCCCGAAGGTCCTCTCCCAGGAACTGTTCGCCTTCGCCCAGCAGATGGGCTACGCGGTGGACTTCGGGGCACTGTTCGCAGCTGTCACCGTCACCGTGATCCCGGTCCTGATCGCCTACATCCTGTTCCAGCGCCAGCTGCAGGGCTCGGTGTCGCAAGGCACCTCCCGCTAGCCCGGCTTCCCCACACAGCGCCCGACGGCGGTCCACACCTTCCGGTGCGGGCCGCCGTCGTCGTTTCCCGGCGCGGTCCTGGCCGCCCCGGTGGCAGAATTGGGAGCGAACTGTCAGCGCGGACGCCGGTCCGCGCTGCCGCGCGCCGGCCCGCCCGAAGGAAAGGCGCCCATGATCTTCATCGTGGTCAAATTCAAGACCAAGCCCGAATGGACCGAGCGCTGGCTCGACCTCGTGGCCGGCTTCACCGAGGCTACCCGCGCGGAACCGGGCAACCTGTGGTTCGACTGGTCCCGCAGCGTCGAGGACCCCAACGAGTTCGTGCTGGTGGAAGCCTTCAAGGACGACGCCGCCGGCGACCACGTCAACAGTGAACACTTCAAGAAGGCCATGGCGGACATGCCGCAGGCCCTCGCGGAGACCCCGCGGATCATCAGCCGCCAGCTCGACGGCGAGGGCTGGGATTTGATGGGCGAGCTCAGCATCGCCTAGCCCGGCGTCCGGCCGGCCGGCCCATAATGGCCCCATGTGGATCGGTTGGATCGAGTTCGACATCCTCCTGGGCGACGTGCACAGCCTCAAGGAGAAACGCTCACTGGTGCGGCCCGTGGTGGCCCAACTCAAGCGCCGCTTCGAGGTGTCCGCGGCGGAGACGGGCCTGATGGACCAGCACCGCCGGGCCCTGATCGGGGCTGCGGTGGTTGCCCCGGACCGGGCGCACCTCGTGGAGGTGCTCGACGCCGTCGAACGCCTGGTAGCCGGACGTCCGGAGCTCGAGCTGCTCAGCGCCCGCCGCCGCGACGTCCACAGCGAAGACTAACCACCTACCCCGTCGATTGCTGAGTATTTGTCGTTTTGATCGCTCAGAACGACAAATACTCAGCAATCGATGACGGTTGTGGATAACTTCTGCGGTCATCGGGCTGAATCTGTTCTGATGTGCCCATGAAAACCGCGCGCCAACTACCGGTAGAACTGCAGGGCAGGCCCTTCACTCTCGCCGAGGCGCTGCGCCATGGGGTCACTCCCCGGCGGCTTCGCCATGGATCGCTGGTGGCGTTGGGCCGGGGCATCCGCTCTGGAATCCCGACGGCGGATGTTCCCCTGGAAGTCAGCGTGCGGCCCTTCATTGAAGTCAACAAGGGATGCGCCGCATCCCACCTCACAGCGGCGGCGCTCCTGGATCTGCCGAGCCGAAGGCGGAAGGAGCCCTCGCATATGTTCCACATCATCAGGCCCGAGGGCACGGCGCACCTGAACAGGCCGCACGTCGTGGTCCACCGGATGAAGCTCTATGAAGACGAAATCACCACCCTGAACGGGATCAGGCTCACAACCCCGGAACGGACCTGGTTGGACCTCGCTGAGACTTTGTCCGTGGATGAACTCGTGGTGGCGGGGGACCATTGCGTGAGAATACCCCGGCCCGAATTCGAGGGGCGGGATAAACCGCTATGCACCGTGGCCGATCTGCAGAGGATGATCGACCGCCACAAAGGGAAGCGTGGCCTGCGGAAAGCGAAGGAAGCAATCCGCCTGATAAGGGTCGGTTCGGACTCGCCCAGTGAGTCGCTGCTTCGCCTGGCAATCGTGCGCTCGGGCCTGCCGGAACCCGAAGTCAACGCGCCAGTCGCATACAGTGATGGTGGGCGGAGCCTTCAGCCGGACCTTTCCTACCGCAAATACAAGATCGGCGTCGAATACGAGGGCGCGAGCCACAGTGACGAGGCCCAGATCGTCCGGGACATTGCCCGCTCGGAGCGGTACCAGGAACTGGGCTGGACCGAGGTCAGAATCTCGAAGCGGCACATGGGGAACGACGCCAAGCCTGCGGTGGCCAAGGTACGGACAGCCCTCATCCAGGCAGGGTGGCGGCCTGAACGGCGCCCTTAAAAACGACTGCTCCGTAACTGTCGTTCTGAGCGGTCAAAACGACAGTTACGGAGCAATCGATGACTGGGCCCACCCCGCCAGGGTTCCCTGGCCGAGCTTGCGAGGCTAGGGCGGCGGTGGGGATTAGCCGAAGTACTTCGGCAGGGTGCCTTCGTGGGCTTCGCGGAGGGCGTCCAGGGACAGGGTCTCCACGCCGTTGATCTCCAGTGCGTTGGACGCTGCATCCACCACGCCGATGCGCAGGTGGGCGAAGCCGCGGGCGGTGCACATGTCCTTGAAACGGACTTCCTCGGAGCGCGGCACGGACACGATGGCCCGGGCCTGGGACTCGGAGAACAGCGCCGTGAACAGGTCCACGCCGTCGCGCTCGAGCAGGTCCTCGAGGGCGATCCGGGCGCCGACGCCGTAACGCAGCGAGGACTCCACGAGGGCTGCCGCGAGGCCGCCTTCGGAGAGGTCGTGCGCGGAGTCGACCATGCCGTCGCGGCTGGCGTTGATCAGGATCTCGCCGAGCTGGCGCTCCGCGGCAAGGTCCACGCGGGGCGGCAGACCGCCGAGGTGGCCGCGCAGCTTGGCCCATTCCGAACCGTCCAGTTCGGCCGCCGTCGTACCCAGCAGGTAGATGGCCTGGCCGTCTTCCTGCCAGCCCGACGGGGTGCGGCGCGCGACGTCGTCGAGCTTGCCGAGCACCGCCACCACGGGGGAGGGGTGGATCGGGGTGCTGCCGGTCTGGTTGTACAGCGAAACGTTGCCGCCGGTGACCGGGACACCCAGCTCCATGCAGGCGTCGGAGAGGCCGCGGATGGATTCGGCGAGCTGCCACATGACGTCCGGGTCCTCGGGGGAACCGAAGTTCAGGCAGTCGGAGACGGCCATCGGCACGGCGCCGGAGGTGGCCACGTTGCGGTAGGCCTCGGCCAGCGCCAGCTGCGCGCCGTTGTACGGGTCCAGGTAGGTGTAGCGGCCGTTGGCGTCGGTGGCCAGGGCAACGCCCAGGCCGGTCTTCTCGTCAACGCGAACCACGCCGGCGTCGTCCGGGAACGCCATGGCGGTGTTGCCGCCCACGTAGCGGTCGTACTGCTTGGTGATCCAGGACTTGTCGCACATGTTCGGCGAAGCGACCAGTTCGGTGACGGCGGCGGCCAGTTCGGACGGGGCGGAGGGACGGCCGGCGTCCTGCACGGAACCGGTGAAGGTGTCCGCTTGCAAGGCGTCCTGCCAGGAGGGGCGGGCGTAGGGGCGGTCGTAGACCGGACCGTCGTGGGCGACAGTGCGCGGATCGACGTCGACGATCACCTCGCCTTCCCAGGTGATGATGAGGCGGCCGGTGTCGGTCACCTCGCCCAGCCAGGCGTATTCGACCGCCCACTTGTCCATGACGGCTTCGAACGCCTCGACGTTCTCCGGGGTCACCACGGCCATCATGCGTTCCTGCGACTCGGACATCAGGATTTCGCCCGGGGTCAGGGTGGGGTCGCGCAGGAGCACGGAGGTCAGCTCCACCTGCATGCCGCCGTCGCCGTTGGACGCGAGCTCCGAGGTGGCGCAGGAGATACCGGCCGCGCCGAGGTCCTGGATGCCTTCGACCAGGGAGCCCTTGAAAAGCTCCAGGCAGCACTCGATGAGGACCTTCTCGGCGAAGGGGTCGCCCACCTGGACGGCGGGGCGCTTGGACGGCTTGGTGTCGTCGAAGGACTCGGAGGCCAGCACGGAGGCGCCGCCGATGCCGTCGCCGCCGGTACGGGCGCCGAAAAGCACAACGCGATTGCCCTTGCCGGACGCGTTGGCCAGGCGGATGTCCTCGTGGCGCATGACGCCCACGGCGAGGGCGTTGACCAGCGGGTTGCCCTGGTAGACGGCGTCGAACACCATCTCGCCGCCGATGTTCGGCAGGCCCAGGGAGTTGCCGTAGCCGCCGATGCCGGCCACGGCGCCGTGCATGACGCGGGCGGTGTCCGGGTGGTCGATCTCGCCGAAGCGCAGCGGGTCCATGACGGCCACGGGGCGGGCTCCCATGGAAATGATGTCGCGGACGATGCCGCCGATGCCGGTCGCGGCACCCTGGTAGGGCTCAACGAACGACGGCGAGTTGTGCGATTCGATCTTGAAGGTCACGGCCCAGCCGTCCCCCAGGTTGGTGACGCCGGCGTTTTCGCCGATGCCCACCAGCATGTCCTTCTTCATCTCCTCGGTGACCTTCTGGCCGAACTGGCGCAGGTGGTTCTTGGAGGACTTGTAGGAGCAGTGCTCGCTCCACATCACGGAGTACATGGCCAGCTCGGCGCCGGTGGGGCGGCGGCCCAGGACCTTGACGATCTCGTCGAACTCGTTCTCCTTCAGGCCGAGCTCGGCCCAGGGGAGCTCAGTGTCCGGAGTGTTCGCAGCATTCTCGACGGTGTCGATGTTGAACTTCTTGTTGGTCTCCGTGGTCACTTGGCGCCTCCCACAATCTTGTTCAAAACGGAGGTGAAGAAACCGAGGCCGTCGGTGCCGGCGTTGGATTCCGGGCCGAAGCCGGGCTCCACGGCGTGCTCCGGGTGCGGCATAAGGCCCACCACGTTGCCGGCGGCGTTGGTGATGCCCGCGATGTCGCGGCGGGAGCCGTTCGGGTTGAAGCCCACGTAGCGGAACACGACGCGGCCCTCGGCCTCAAGGGCGTCCAGGGTCTTCTCGTCGGCGATGTACTGGCCGTCCTGGTTCTTCAGCGGAACCAGGATCTCCTGGCCTGCCTCGTAGTCGGCGGTCCAGGCCGTGGTGTTGTTCTCCACGCGCAGCACCTGGTCCCGGCAGAGGAACTTCAGGTGGTCGTTCTTGATCATCGAACCGGGCAGCAGGTGCGATTCGGTGAGGATCTGGAAGCCGTTGCAGATACCCAGGACCGGCAGCTTCGCGTCCGAGTTGGCGGCGTCGATGATCTTGGACATCAGCGGCGCGAAACGCGAGATGGCGCCGGCGCGCAGGTAGTCGCCGTAGGAGAAGCCGCCGGGGATCACCACGGCGTCGACGTCGGCCAGTTCCGTGTCCGCGTGCCACAGCGCGACGGCGGTGCCGCCTGCGAGGCGGACGGCACGGGCGGCGTCGCGATCGTCAAGGGTGCCGGGGAAAGTGACGACGCCGATTTTCGCGCCGTCCAACCGGGAATCGGCGGCCACGGGGGCCTCGCCGATCAGGGGAAGTTCAGTCATGTCAGGCCTCGACGACCTCGACGTTGACAACGTCTTCGATGACCGGGTTGGAGAGCAGGGTCTCCGCTGCCTCGCGCGCCTGGGCGAGGATGGCGTCGGTCACCTCACCATCGACGGTCAGTTCGAAGCGCTTGCCCTGGCGGACTGCGCTAAAGCCGGTGAAGCCGAGGCGGGGCAGTGCTCCCACAATCGCCTTCCCCTGCGGGTCCAGAATCTCGGGCTTGGGCATGACGTCGACGACGATCCGGGGCATCCGGTAACTCCTGTGCGTGAGCGTTGGTTTAACCTTGTCAAAGGCTGCCGCGGAGTGGTGCCGTCTCACGCCGAACCGCGCACAAACAGCGTCCAGGAGGGGTGTCCGGCGACGGTGTTTGGTGCAGCGTCTTACGGATAAGGGGCGCTCCGCGAGCTTGCACGCCCATTCTACCGGCCAGAAGGCCCATACCCTATTTGCGTGAGGCCGGGCACCTCCGCCGCGCGGGGAACCCAGGGGTTAGCATGGCCGCATGGCAGGGAACGTGAAGTCCATGGTGTTGCCGGTGGTGGCCGCGGCGGTGTTCGCAGGCCTCGGCAGGATGGTGGTCCAGAAGATCAAGCTGGACCGAGCGGCGCGTGAAAACCACAGCGTTGCGGTGCTCGATGCGGCCGCCCGGGCAAGGATCAGCGCGGCCCTGCGCGGAGCCGCCCAGCCGCCCGCCTCCGTGGCTGAATAGCGAACGTACAAATGCGCTAATCCTGCGGGTTAAAGTCCGGAAATCGGGCGTAGTTTGGTTCCATGCCGGGTCATTTCCCGCTGAACCGACAACCGGATTTTCGAGGACCGAGCCAGGAGGAACCATGACCGAACACGTTGCCGAAGTCTCCGCCTGCAGCGTTGGCAGCTGCGGATTCAACCATGACGGTTGTACCGCGTACGGAATCACCATTGGCGGCACGGCGGACCACGCCTCGTGCGCCACGTTCATCGACACCACGGCCATGGGCGGCCTTCCCAAGGTTCTGGCCCACGTCGGTGCCTGTCAGCGCAGCGAATGCATCCACAACAACCACCTCATGTGCGAGGCGCATGACGTGAGGGTCGGTCCGGGCGCCGAAGCGGCGGACTGCCTCACATACGAACACGCCTGACACACCACAAAGCCGGAAAAGGGCACGCTCCATTCGGAGCGTGCCCTTTTCCGTGCCTGGGTTCCTGTGCCGGATCCCTTGCTCCGGATCCATGTGCCGGGCCGCCGTGTGACAAGCGTGAAATCAGACTTTGTGCCCTATGTCATATTCAGCTCTCGCTCTGTACTGTATGAAGCGATTGCTTCCGAGCGGTTGTCAAAAACTGTCAACCCGGCGGCATTCCAAGTTGGCAGCATTCCCAGTTGATTGATCCGGTGCGACCGCGCGGATCGCCTGTAGAAAGGTGCAATCACTCGTGAAATCAAGAGGAAAGAGCTTCGTCGGAAGCGGGGGCCTTCGAAGAGCTGCGGCACTGGCCGTGGGCGTACCGGTGCTGCTGTCGTCCATGGCGCTGGCACCGGCGCAGGCCGCCCCGGCACAGGGGAGTACCACCGCCGCGATCAAGAAGACCCTTGATCCCCAGGCGTACAAAGACGGACGCTACATTGTGGTGCTCGCGGAAAAGCCCGCGGCCACCTACGACGGCGGCACCCCGGGCTATGCGGCCACCAAGCCGCAAGCGGGCAAGAAGCTGGATGTGCGCAGGAACGAAGTCCAGCGCTACCAGTCCCACCTCCAGCAGCAGCAGCGCGAAGTGGCCGCCCGGGAGAACGTCAGCATCAAGCGGGACTTCACCGCGGCGCTCAACGGCTTCAGCGCCAACCTCACGGCGGAGCAGGCCGTCAACCTCGCCAAGAACCCGAAGGTCCTCCTGGTTGCCCCGGACACGCAGCGTTCGCCGGACTACTCCACTACCGACTTCCTGAAGCTCAGTGGCCCGGGCGGTCTCTGGGAGACCCGCTTCGGCGGCAAGGCCAACGCCGGTGCCGGCACCGTGGTGGGTGTGATCGATACCGGCTACACGCCGTCGAGCGCTTTCTTCACCGGTGAGCCGGTCCAGCCCCTCAGCGGCAACCCCCAGGTGGGCGTCCCGTACCGCACTGCCGACGGCAAGATCGCCATGCTGAAGGCCGACGGCGACACCTTCGTTGGCGAATGCCAGACCGGCCAGGACTTTGACGGCACCGCGTGCAATTCCAAGGTCCTCAGCGCCCACTACTTCGCCGATGCCTTCCTCGAAACCGTCCCTGAGGAGCACCGCGCACCACAGGAGCGCATTTCCCCGGTAGACGTGGACAGCCACGGCACCCACACCGCCAGCACCGCGGCCGGCAACTCCGACGTCGAAGCCACCGTGGATGGGCGCAGCTTCGGCATCACCAGCGGCGTGGCTCCGGCGGCCAAGCTCTCCATCTACAAGGTGTGCTGGGAAGACGATGACCCCAACACCGGCGGCTGCTACGGATCAGCCTCCGTGGACGCGATCGACCAGGCCATCGCCGACGGCGTGGACGTCCTGAACTACTCCATCTCCGGCTCCACCGACACCACCACCGATCCGGTGTCCCTGGCCTTCCTCTCCGCCGCCTCCGCGGGCATCTTCGTGGCCGTGTCCGCCGGCAACTCCGGCCCCACCGCCGGAACCGTCAACCACGGCGCACCCTGGCTGACCACGGTGGCCGCCAGCAGCTTCTCCCAGGAACTGCAGGGGACAGTGGAGTTCTCCGACGGCAGCAAGTACCGCGGCGCCAGCATCATGAACGCCGAAGTGCACGACGCCGGCGTGGTCCTTTCCGCCAACGCGGCCTCCGGCACGGGCAACGCAGCCATCTGCGCGCCCGGTTCGCTGGATCCGGCGGCGATCGCCGGCAAGGTGGTGGTCTGCGACCGCGGCGTGGTGGACCGCGTGGCCAAGAGCGCCGAGGTCAAGCGCGGCGGCGGCGTGGGCATGATCCTGGTGAACCTCGCCAGCTCCTCCTTGGACACGGACAAGCACTCCGTCCCCACCGTCCACGTGAACCCGCCGGCCACCGGCGAAATCAAGCAGAAGGTGGCGGCGAACCCCGCGCTCACCGTTTCCCTGATCGACCACGACACCACCGGCCTGCCCCTTGAGGCGCAGCCGCAGATCGCCGGGTTCTCCTCCCGCGGCCCGCTCGCCGCCAGCGATTCGGACCTGCTGAAGCCGGACGTCGCCGCCCCGGGCGTGGCCGTACTGGCCGGCGTCTCGCCGATCGGCACCGGCGGGGACAGCTTCGGGTTCCTCTCCGGCACCTCGATGGCTTCCCCGCACATCGCAGGCTTCGGCGCCCTCATCCTGGCCAAGAACCCCACGTGGTCCCCGGCCACGGTGAAATCGGCCATGATGACCACCGCCTCGGACGTGGTCAACGCCGACGGCAGCAAGAACACCGATGTCTTCGCCACCGGCGCGGGCCACATCGATGCTGCCCGGGTCCTGGATCCGGGCCTGGTCTACGACGCCTCCACGGAGGATTACCTGAAGTTCATCCAGGGCACCGGCGTGGACCTGGGCATCCCGGGCCTCGGGAGCACCGAAGCGCGGAACATGAACGTTCCGTCCTTCGCCCTGGGCAACCTGGCCGGCAAGATCACCGTCACCCGCACCCTGACCGCGCTCACCCCGGGCGTGTACCGGGCCAGCGCCAGCGTCCCGGGCATCAACGTCAAGATCACGCCGTCCGTGCTGAGCTTCGACGCCGCCGGGCAGAAGAAGTCCTTCAAGGTCACCTTCGAGAACAAGAACGTCGCCCTGGCCAAGTTCGCGATGGGTTCCCTGAAATGGGAGGGCGCCGGCAAGTCGGTGGTTTCCCCGGTGGCGGTCCGTCCCCAGTCGGTGATCGCCGGCAGGGACCTCTCCTTCACCTCGGACCAGGCGGACGGATCGGCCGCCATCAGCATCCTTTCCGGCACGGATTCGGCCACCGCCGTCACCCTGGACGGCCTGTCCAAGGCGAACTCCACGGCCACCGAGCTGGTGCCGGGCCCGGCAGCGTTCGCCAACGACGACTCCAACGTCCTCGTGGACGCTGAGGTTGCCGAGGGCGCCGCGCTGGCGAAGTTCTCCGTGATCTCCGCCGACGCTCAAGCGGACTTCGACCTGTACGTCTTCACGCCGTCCGGCGAACTGCTCAGTGCCGCCACCGCGAGTGCCAGCGAATCCCTCTCGATCGAGAACCCGGAAGCCGGCACCTACACCGTCCTGGCCAACCTGTTCGCGAGCCCGGACAACCGGCCCACCAAGGCCAGCGTCGATGCCGCCATCCTGGGCAGCAACGAAGGCAACGCCACGGTGACGCCGAACCCGATCAAGCTCAAGAACGGCAAGAAGGGCCAGATCACCCTGGCCTGGACGGGCCTGGAGCCGGGCTCCTACATCGGCCGCCTGAGCTTCGAGGGCACCAGCTCGCCGACCTTCGTTTCCGTGATCATCGCGGCCGACGGCGCGGTGGCGGTTGCCCCCGAACAGCAGCTGGGCGGTGCCCCAGCCGGGGAGAAGCTGCAGGTCGGGGAACGCGTGCTCCCGGACAACGCGGGCTGACCACCTTTCCCGGATAACAAGAGGGCTGCGGCCGGCGGAGATCCCGCAGGCCGCAGCTTTTTCCGTGCCCGGCCCGGGGAGCCCTCGAACGGAACCTCATGCACATCGTGCGCCACATGCTCTTGCCGCAAGGTGCCCGCCGGGTGTCGAATCGGTGTAAACGCCCGGCGGCAGCTTTTTCCAGGAGGTCCCCATGTCGGTAAAGAGTGCAAGCGGACAAAGCAAAGAGACCCGGCGGAATGAAGGCGGGGCCGGCCTGGCCGTCGAGCAGCCCGGCATGATCCGCAACATCGCCCTCGTGGGGCACTCGGGGGCGGGCAAGACCATGCTCGTGGAAGCGCTCCTGGCTGCCACCGGCGTGATCTCCCGGATGGGTTCGATCGTGGACGGCACCACGGTCAGCGACTCCGACCCCGCCGCCGTCCACCAGCAACGCTCCGTGGGGTTGTCCGTGGTGCCGCTCCTCCTGGACGGAGTAAAGGTGAACCTGATCGACACCCCCGGGTACGCGGACTTCACAGGCGACCTGCGGGCGGGCCTGCGCGCGGCGGATTCGGCCCTGTTCGTGGTGTCAGCGGTCGACCGCGTCGAAGCCTCCACGGTGGCCCTGTGGCAGGAGTGCGAGCGGACCGGGACCCCGCGGGCCGTGGCGATCAGCCGCCTGGACCACCCGCGCGCCGATTACGACGCCGCCGTCGCGGCCTGCCGGGACGCGTTCGGCGAGTCGGTGCTGCCGCTGCAGGTGCCCGTCAGGAAGGGCGGCGAGATCACCGGGTTGCTGGACCTGCTGGCCGGAACCGTATCCGGAACCACCGACGACGGCGGGCAGCCGCCAACGCGGCCGGCGGACGCCGCGGAACTCGCCGCCGTCGAGGGCGCCCGCGCCGAACTGATCGAAGGAGTGATCGCCGAAAGCGAGGACGAGACCCTCATGGACCGCTACCTCGGCGGCGAGGAGATTGCCCTGGACACCCTGCTGGCGGATCTGGAAACCGCCGTCGCCCGCGGCTCCTTCTTCCCGGTGCTCGCCGTGTCCGCCGGAACCGGGCTCGGCCTGGCGGAGCTGCTGGAGCTGTTGCGCAAGGCCTTCCCCTCGCCCCTGGAACATGAGGTTCCGGAGGCGACCGGACTGGACGGCAGCCCGCACAAACGGCTGGCCTGCGACCCCGGGGGTCCACTGCTTGCCGAGGTCATCAAAACCAGCGTCGACTCCTTCCTGGGCAAGGTCTGCGTGGTGCGGGTCTTCTCCGGGACTTTGCGGGAGGACATTGCCGTGCACGTGGGTGGCAGGGGATTGTCCGAACGCGGCCACCCGGACCACGACGCCGATGAACGGGCCAGCCACCTCTATTCGCCCTGGGGCCCCGCGCTGCGGGCCGTCCCGTTCGCCGTGGCTGGCGACATCTGCGCCCTGAGCAAGGTGGCCAGCGCGGAAACGGGGGACACCGTGTCCGCCAAGGACGATCCCCTGCTGATCAGGGTCTGGGACATGCCCGAGCCCCTGCTGCCTTTGGCCGTCGAAGCCGCGGCGCGCAGCGACGAGGACGCGCTCGCCAAGGGGCTGGCGAAGGTGGCGGCCGGGGATCCGGCACTGCGGGTGGAACGCAACCCCGAAACCCACCAGTTGGTGCTGTGGTGCACCGGGCAGGCGCACGCCGATGTCGTGCTGGACCGGCTGCGGGAGCAGGGCGTGAAGCTGCAGACCGTGGACGTCATCACCCCGCTGCGGGAAACCTTCGCGGTCCCCGCCAGTGGTCATGGACGCTACGTGAAGCAGTCGGGCGGGCACGGCCAGTTCGCCATCTGCGACCTCGACGTCGAGCCCCTCGAACGCGGGGCCGGGTTCGAATTCGTGGACAAGGTGGTGGGCGGCGTGATCCCGGGGCCGTTCATCACCTCGGTGGAGAAGGGCGTGCGGGCGCAGATGCAGAAGGGCGTGGCCGAGGGCTTCCCGGTGGTGGACATCCGCGTCATCCTGCACGGCGGCAAGACCCACAGCGTGGACTCCTCCGACGCCGCTTTCCAGGCCGCCGGGGCCCTGGCCCTGCGCGAAGCCGCCGCGGCCGGGCGCATCCAGCTGCTCGAACCGGTCTCGTCCGTGGTCATCCGGGTTCCCGACGACTACGTGGGCGCCGTGATGAGCGACCTCTCAGCGCGCCGCGGCCGGATGACAGGAACCTCGTCAGGGGAAGGGAACACCGAGATCACGGCCGAAGTCCCGGACCAGGAACTGCTCCGCTACGCCCTCGAACTACGGGCCCTGACGGCGGGCGGCGGCAGCTTCCGGCGCAGCTACCTGCGGCACGAGCCCGTGCCCTAAGCGGGCTGTGCGCCTAGATGGCGCCGGTCGACCCTGGCACGCCGCCCAGCAGCGGAGCCATGCTGCGCCACTTCGCGATCTCGCAGCCGTCCGTGCGGCTGAAACGGCAGCGCACCTGGCGGCCGCGGAAGCTGCCGGTCACCGTGGCCGTCTGCGGCCCGCCGTACTGCTGGGTGCAGCGCCGGTCCGGTCGCGGCACCGGGAAGAAGATCTCCTCCCCGTACTGCTCGACGGCGGCAAGCGCCGCCAGCGGGTCCGGCACCGTGGAGCCATCGGCCGGTTCGCCGCCGGACGCGAGCAGCACGAACTCCCGTTCCGGGGCGCCCGGCGACTCGAGCAGCGTCACGGTCAGGTCGACGTCGTACTGGCCCATTGTTCTCCCCTTCAGGCGTGTTCGGTCGTTAGGTGGCTCCGAGCAGCTCCAGCAGTGGCCGGATCTCCTCCAGGAGCCTGCCGCGCAGCTCCTGGGCCTCCGCGGCGAAGGCCCGTTGCTGCCCAACGTACTCGTTCTTGCCCTCCGGCGTCTCGATCCGGATGGCCGGGTAGCCCCACTCGCTGAGTTCGTACGGGGAAGCCTGCATGTCCATGGCCCGGATCCGCCAGGACAGCTCGAAGCAGTCCATCACCAGTTCGCTGGGCAACGCGGGCGCCAGCTTGTACGCCCACTTGTAGAGGTCCATGTTGGCGTGCAGGCAGCCGGCCTGCTCCATGAAGCGCTGGTTTTCGCGGGTGGGCGTGATTTCGTTCAGCGGCACGGCGTCCGGAGTGTAGAAACGGAAGGCGTCGAAATGGGAGCAACGGATGCGGTTCTCTTCCACCACGGCATCCGTTCCCTCCGAGCCCAGCCGCAGGGTGAGGTATTCGTGGCGGAGGTCGAACTTGTCCTGCCGGTAGACCATGGCCCATTCGTGCAGCCCGAAGCAGGCGAACTGGGCCGGGCGGGCCGTGGTCCCGGACAGGATGATCGCGGCGAAGCGGAGCGCCTCGGCGCGGTCGGCCACGAAGCGGGCGCGGTCGAAGGCGACCGCCGTGCTTCCGGCCGGCAGGCCCGCGGCCGCCAGCCCGGCGTCGTCGAGCAGGGTGTAGTACTTCCAGTCCACGCGTTCGGCGGCGCGCCGGCCGGTCAGCACGGTGCCGTCGCCCGGGTGCCAGCGCAGCAACTGGCCGGGTTTCTGGGTGTAGTAGGTGAAGAGGAAGTCCTCCACAGGGTGTTTCTTCCCGGCGGAGCGGCGCTCCAGGTAGGGGTCCGCGTAGCGCCGGACACGCTCGTGGTGGGCCGCTTCCAGGGGGAGCCATTGCTCTTCCGGGAGCAGCCGCTGCTTACTCGCCAACGCCACTGGAGCCGAGCACCGCCTGGGCGGCGTCCCAGGCCGCGATCTCGCAGCCGTCGGTGAGCTTGTAGGAGGACTCGACCCCCACGCCGTCCACCGCGCCGCTGACCAGCGCCGTCTTCGGGCCGCCGTACTTCAGGTCGCAGTTCTGGTCGGTGGGCCTCGGGACGCGGGTGAGCAGCGCCGGGTTGGCCTTCAGGGCGGTGCAGGCCGCGGCGGCGTCCGGGTGCTTGCTTTCGGCGGACGGCACGCCACCCTGGCAGACCAGGGTGTAGCTGGTGGGGTCGGCACCGGGGGACGGCGTGATGAGGATCGAGAGTTCGACGTCGCCCTTGCCCGGGCCGGTGGGCACGGCCGACGGCGGCGCGGGTACCGGTTTGGTGCCGGGGGACTCGGTCTCGTCCGGGAGCAGCCCGCCGCTCGAAACGCCGGGGCTGGGGCTCGCGTCCGGCGGCGTGCTGGTGGGGGCCGCCGAGCTTGAAGGGGAGGAAGTGGTGGGGGTGCCACCGCCGGTGCCGGGCGAGCAGGCGGCCAGTCCGACGACGGTTCCACCTACGGCGGCCAGGGCCAGGGCGGTGCGGACGAATCGCGGTCGCATGCGGGGCTCCTTGCTTTCTGCCATTTTATCCCGGCTGCTTTATCCGGGCTGGGCGGCGTGGACCGGCTGTGCAGCCAGGACCGGGGCCGGCCGCCGGGTGGCCGCGATCAGGCCGGTCATGGCCGCGTGGAGGTCGGCCACTTCCTCCCGGCTCAGGCCCAGCCGCTCCATGATGGTTCCCGGCACCGCGGTGGCCTGTTCCCGGAGGTCTGCCCCGGCTTTCGTCAGGGTCACCGCGAGGGCGCGCTCGTTGCCGGGGACCCGTTCGCGGGTGAGCAGGCCCGCCTCTTCCAGGCGCCTCAGGATGGGCGAGAGGGTGGCGGGTTCGTGCAGGAGGGCGTCGCTGATGTCCTTGAGGCTCCGCGGACTGCGCTCCCAGAGGGCAAGCATCACCAGGTACTGCGGATGGGTCAGGCCCATGCGTTCCAGGACGGGCTTGTAGATCCCCACCACGCTGCGCGAGGCGACAGTGAGGGCAAAGCAGAGCTGGCGTTCGAGGAGGAGATCGTCCTCGGCAGGCGTGGACATGGTCCTCCTTGGTTTGGCCGGGCTTGCCCTTCAAGCTTATCTCGCCACGCTAATTATTAGTGCACTAACAATTAGGGTACTCTGGAGGGACATAAGGACCCCACGGAGGGAGCAGGAGTTGGCCAAGGAATCATTTGCCCGGCGGTTCATGCGCGCAACCGGGCGGCTGCGCGTTGTTTTCGGCCCGGCACACAGCAGCTCGCTGGACCATGAAATGACCGAGGCCAACAGGATCCTGCTGCGCCAGCGACAGGCCGAAACCCTGCAGTGGGAAACCAAGCACAGGGCCGACGGCAGCAGCTACGTGGTGCCGAAGAACCCGGGGGACAAGTCCCTGCGCTAAAGGTTCCAGTGCCCGCGCAGCCCGGCACCGCCCGCCTCATTCCGGGATGCCGGGCGTATCATTGACTCACTTGAACCACTCGGGAACGGCGTGACCGCCGGACCCCGTTGCGGGGAAGGAGGTGGGATGTTGTGGGACGTGTGCTGGACAGTTTTATGCATGTGACGGCGCGTCTGCAGTCTGTGTTCGGACCCGCTACCCAGGGCGATACCGATGCGCCCGTGGTTCACAAGCACGATGACTTCGAGCAGGCTTCGGAAGAAGACCTGACGCATTTCGTGGTCGAAACAGATGCCGAGGGTCACCACTACGCAGTGCGGGATGACCCCGGACCGACCACTACCGATTACAGCTAAGCAAAAGGACCGGAGCAATGTGGGCTGCTCCCCGTAAGTTGGGCTGAAATTCAGTTCCGACTTACGGGGAGCGTTGTCAGCCTTCGAGGCGGGAGTGTTCGCCCAGGCGGTGCCACGCACGGTTGTGGTAAACCAGCGCGTCACCGGGATCGCCCGGCTGGGCGTCCCGTTCGATGTGCGATGTCAACGCGCGTGCCACGACGATCGTTGACGTTCCGGCCTGCATCCGATCGACGACCGCGCAACGCACCCAAGCGCGGACATTGTCGAACACCGGCTCGCCGGTGCCGAGGCGTGTCCAGGACTGGGCCTGCGCGAAGCGGTCGATGCCGCCGGTTGCACCCAGCTTCGCCACGTCGACGTCATGCACATCGAGGAAATGCACGATGACTGTCGCAGCGCGTGAGAGGACATCGGAGGCCGAGGACAGGGCCGAGATCGAGAAGACGAGCAGCGGAGGCTCGGCGCTCACCGATGCGACGGATGACGCCGTGAGGGCAACGGGCCCGTAACCCGCATCCGCCGAGATGACGGTGACGCCGCCGGGGTGCCCGCGGAAGATGGCCTTGAAGTCGTCAGTCGGCAGGGACGGCGCCGAGGCATGCTGGATCGCGTCGATCTGAGCGTCGACGTCCGTAATTTCAGGCGCGTGCACCGGTGAGCTCCTCGCGGAGGATGGCCGCTCCCGCGCTAAGGGCGCTCAGCTTGTCCAGCGCGACCTGACGGGGGAACGGTGCCATGCCGCAGTTCGTGCTGGGCACGAGCTTGTCGGCGTCGACGAACTCGAGTGCCTTGCGCAGCGTCCCGGCGACCTCTTCCGGCGTCTCGACCGTTTCATTCGCCACGTCGATGGCGCCGAGCATGACCTTCTTGCCACGCACCAGTTCGACGACGTCCAGCGGGACATTGGAGTGGTGGGACTCCAACGAAATGGTGTCGATGGAGGAGCGCTGCAGCAGTGGGAACGACTTCTCGTAGTGGCGCCACTGGGCACCAAGAGTCGCCTTCCAGTCGTTGTTGGCCTTGATCCCGTAGCCGAAGCAGATGTGCACCACTGTCTCGACGCGCAGCCCCTCGCACGCGCGCTCCAATGCGGCGACGCCCCAGTCCGAGACCTCGTCGAAGAACACGTTGAACGCCGGCTCATCGAATTGGATGATGTCGACCCCGGCCGCCTCGAGCTCCTTGGCCTCCTGGTTGAGGATGGTCGCGAACTCCCACGCCAGCTTCTCGCGGCTGCGGTAGTGCGCGTCATACAGGGTGTCGACCATCGTCATCGGGCCGGGAAGGGTCCACTTGATCGGGCGGTCGGTGATCGAGCGGAGGAACGTCGCGTCCTCGACGAACACGGGCTTCTCCCGCTCCACGGCGCTGACGACGGTCGGCACGCTCGCGTCGTAGCGGTCCCGGATGCGCACGGTTTCGCGCTTTTCGAAATCGACACCGCTGAGGTGCTCGATGAAGGTCGTGACGAAGTGCTGACGGGTCTGCTCGCCGTCGCTGATAATGTCGATGCCGCGTCGGGTCTGCTCCTGCACGGCCGCCCGCATGGCGTCCTGCTTGCCTTCGCGCAGCTCGGCACCCTCGAGCTTCCAGGGTGACCAGAGGGTCTCCGGCTGGGCCAGCCAGGAGGGCTTCGGAAGGCTGCCGACGATCGAGGTCGGAAGAAGCTTGGGGGTCATGGTGGGTCCTTCGGTGGTCATGCGACGGGGGTGGGGTAGGCGGCGGCCCACTGATCGAGCAACTCGCGGTTCGGGGTGATGAAGTGCTCTTCGGTGTACCTGCCCTGCGTTACGCCGAGCCGGCTGCGCTCGTCGCGGTCGTAGGAGATTAGTGTCCGTGAGAAGTCCTGTGCGCCCAGGCTGGGCCGATAGACAGCCGGTGCGGCGGAGTTCGCGTTGTAGATCTCGGGGCGGTAGATCTTCTGGAACGTCTCCATCGTGCTGATCGTGCTGATCAGCTGGAGATTGGTGTAGTCGGTCAGAAGGTCTCCGCGGAAGTAGAACGCCAGCGGCGCGACGCTGCCCGGCGGCATGAAGTAGCGCACGCGCAGCCCCATCTTGCCGAAGTACGTGTCGGTGAGGGAGTGGTCGTCCTGCTGGTACTCGAGGCCGAGGACCGGGTGGCTGTTGCCAGTGCGGTGGTAGGTCTTGGAGGTGGAGACGCTGATGCAGATCACGGGCAGCTGCGCGAAGCGCCGCCGGTAGGCTTCGGAGTCGAGGAAACGCTGGAAGAGTCTGCCGTGCAGGTCTCCGAAATCCTGGGGGAGGACAGGGGCGCCCGATCCATCGCTCGCGGCGGGCAGCACCACGCTGAAGTCGTAGTCGCGCACATAGGACGAGAAGTTGTTGCCCACGATGCCGTGGCTGCGGGTGCCGGTCTGCCGGTCGACGATGCTCGTGTCGAGCACCTCGAGCAGGGGGAAGTGCCGCTCCTCGCCGTCTGAGCTGTAGTGCACCTTGGCAGAGACGATCTCGAGCTCGAGGGCATAGCGGTCACCGTTGGGGTTGTCCCAGTGCGCGAGGGCGTTGAAGCGGCGGTTGATCATCGTCAGGGCGTTGCGCAGGTTTTCCTGACGGTTCTCACCACGGGCCAGATTGGCGAAGTTCGTGGTGATGCGCGAGCTCTCGGAGGGCGTGTAATCCTCGTCGAACGGGGTGGTGGTGATGCTGAAGGTGAATGCGTCTGCCATGATGGCCAATCTGATGGTGAAGGGGCCTGGGCTGGCCGTCGAAAAGTCGTTGCATCCAGCATGCAGCTTTTCCGGTGATATCAGGTAACTAGGCGTGACTATGGAATTGTATAGACTGAATCTATGGTTCAGAGTGTGAACGGCTTGACGCTGCAGCAGCTGCGGTATTTCATCACGGTCGCGGACGAGGGGTCGATCTCCGCGGCCGCCGATCTGCTCTACGTCGCACAGCCGACCATGTCCGCGGCGATGAAGGAACTCGAAGCCCGTGTGGGGCGCACGCTCCTCGTCCGCTCGGCGAGGGGAGTCGCGCTCACCGCTGACGGTGCGGAGTTCCTTGGCTACGCCAGGCAGGTCGTCGAGCAGGTGGAGCTTCTCGAGCAGCGCTACCTCGGCCGGCCGCCGTCCCGTCGTCTGCTCGGGGTATCGACGCAGCACTATTCGTTTGCCGTGGATGCGTTCGTCAGGATGGTCCAGGCGAGCGGGGCCGACGAGTACGAGTTCTCTTTGCGCGAGACGCGCACCGAGGAGATCATCGAGGACGTCCGTACGCTTCGCAGCGAGATCGGCATCCTCTACCGAAACGACTTCAACCGAAAAGTCCTCGACAAGCTGCTTCGCGAGTCCCGGCTCGTGTTCCACCCCTTGTTCCTCGCCGATCCGCACATCTTCATCTCGCGCAGCAACCCGCTCGCGTCCCGGCACCGGGCAACTCTCGAGGATCTCGAAGATCTGCCGCGGCTCACCTTCGATCAGGGGGCGAACAACTCGTTCTATTTCGCCGAGGAGATCCTCTCCACACTTTCCAGCAAGCGCGACATCCGGGTCTCTGATCGTGCGACCATCTTCAACCTCATGATCGGCCTCGGCGGGTACACGATTTCGACGGGCATCATCAGCGGCGAGCTCGACCCTTCGATCGTCGCCATCCCGCTCGATGTCGACGAGCGCATCGAGATCGGCTGGATTGATCACGCCGCGGTTCCGCTGACGGAACAGGCGCGGCGCTATCTCGCAGAAGTGCGGGCGGTCGTCACGGGCTTCGGGGTGGAAGTGCTCGGCTGACGGCGCCGGGGGGTGGCGCGGGGAACGGGCATCCCTCAACAAAGCGAAAGGGCCTGAGCCCGGTGGAATACCGGCCCCAGACCCCCGCGGCCCAACAGCTATTTAGCGGTCCAACTTTCGGGGACCGGAGCCTGGCTCCGGTCCTTCCGTGGTTTAATTTCGCCCTAGCGGCCGGTGCCGCCGTAGACGGTGGCTTCGGATTCGCCGTCGAGCTCGAATGCCGCGTGGATGGCGCGCACTGCATCGTCCAGCTTGTCCGCGCTGGTGACCACCGAGATGCGGATCTCCGAGGTGGAGATCATGTTGATGTTGATCCCGGCGTCGGAGAGGGCCTTGAAGAAGGTCGCCGAAACGCCCGGGTGCGAACGCATGCCGGCGCCGATCAGGGAGAGCTTGCCGACGTTCTCGTCGTACTCGATGCTCTCGAATCCGATTTCGCCCTGGGCGGCGCGGAGGGCGGCGAGGGCGTCGGCGCCTTCAACGATGGGCAGGGTGAAGGAAATGTCCGTGTGGCCGGTGCCGTGGGTGGACACGTTCTGGACGATCATGTCGATGTTCGAGTGGGCATCGGCGATGACCTGGAAAATCGCCGCGGCCTTGCCGGGGATGTCCGGGACGCCGACAACGGTGACCTTGGCTTCGGACCGGTCGTGGGCCACGCCGGAGATGATTGGCTGCTCCAAGGCAACTCCCTCTTGAGTGGTGATCTTGTCATCGGCACCGGGCAGGACCCAGGTGCCTTCGTTCTGGCTGAATGAGGAGCGCACGTGCAGCGGCACGCCGAAACGGCGGGCGTACTCCACGCAGCGCAGGTGCAGGATCTTCGCGCCGGAGGCGGCAAGTTCCAGCATTTCCTCGCTGGAGATGGTGTCGATCTTCTGCGCGGACGCCACCACGCGCGGGTCCGCGGTGAACACGCCGTCCACGTCGGTGTAGATCTCGCAGACGTCCGCTTCCAGCGCGGCCGCCAGGGCGACGGCGGTGGTGTCCGAACCGCCGCGGCCCAGGGTGGTGATTTCGTTGGTGCTGCGGCTCATGCCCTGGAAGCCGGCCACGATCGCGATGTGCTGCTTGTCCAGCGCGGTGCGGATGCGGTGCGGGTCGACGTCGATGATGCGCGCCTTGCCGTGGATGCCGTCGGTAATCATGCCGGCCTGCGAACCGGTGAAGGACTGGGCGGACGCGCCGAACTTGTTGATGGCCATGGCGAGCAGGGCCATGGAGATGCGCTCGCCGGCGGAGAGGAGCATGTCCATCTCGCGGGCCGGGGCGGAGTCGGTGACCTGGGCGGCGAGGTCCAGCAGTTCGTCGGTGGTGTCGCCCATGGCGGACACGACGACGACGACCTCGTTGCCTGCCTTCTGCGCGTCGACCACGCGGCGGGCAACACGCTGGATCCCCTCGGCGTCGGCCACGGAGGAGCCGCCGAACTTCTGGACGATCAGCTGTTTGGTCTTGGCAGGCTGCGCGGCCAGCTCGTCGCTTTTCACTTCGGTAGTGGGCATACTCATGCGCGCACCCTCACTGCATCACTTGGGAATCGAAACGCCACACGGCCACTTACGGCACGCCAGCGTGGCTTATTCGGCCAGTTTATCGCCGTGTGTCCCGGGCCCGGGAATTGTGACCAAATCTCGGCCCCTGGGTGGATGTGCGTGACTTTCGCCACGGCGTACGATCGAGGCACGATGCGGCCTGCGGGCACGTCCGCCGCGCAGGATCAAGCTCTGTAGGGGGAAACAGAGGTGGAGTATGTCCGTTGCAGAAATTCCTGAGACCACCCGGGCGCCGTTGGCTTCCGGGGTCTCCGCGGTGGGTGTCTCCCGCCGCTTCGGTTCCGTCCACGCAGTTGAGCACATGGACTTCGAGGCCCCGGCCGGGCGGGTCACCGCGCTGATCGGCCCCAACGGGGCCGGCAAGACGACGTTGCTGCTGATGCTCGCCTCGCTGCTCCAGCCGGACAGCGGTGCCATCACGGTGGACGGGCTCGACCCGGCGCAGGACAGCACGGCCGTGCGGCGCCGGCTCGGTTGGATGCCGGACACCCTGGGCGTATGGGAGTCCCTTACCGCCCGCGAAATCCTGGTGCAGATGGCGCGTTTCTACCGCCTGCCCAAATCCGGTATCGCTGGGCGGGTGGCCGAATTGCTGGCCATGGTCCGGCTGGAGGAACTCGCAGACCAGCCCGCCCGGGTACTTTCCAAGGGCCAGCAACAGAGGCTGAGCCTGGCACGCGCGCTGGTCCACGATCCCTCTGTGCTGCTCCTCGACGAGCCGGCAGCCGGTCTGGACCCCGGCTCCCGGGTGGAGCTGCGCACCCTCCTGCGGAACCTGGCCGCGGCCGGGAAGTCCGTGGTGGTTTCCTCGCACGTGCTCAGCGAACTGGATGAAATCGCCGACGGCGCCGTGTTCGTTAACCAGGGCCGCACCGTCAAGCGGCAGACCATCGAAGAAGCAGCGCAGCAGGGCCGGCGCTATGCCATCACCGCCCTCGACCAGGCGGAACTCACCGCGAAGCTCACAGAGCTCGGGCTCGAGTTCCGGGTGGGAACCGGCCGCCGTCCGTCCGTTTCGCTGATGTTGAGCCACGACGCCGGTGCTGCCGCCCTGCTGCGGGACCTCGTCACCGCGGGGATCGGCGTCGTCTCTTTCGGCCCGGCCGGCGGCGCCCTGGAGGAGACCTACATGAGCCTGGAAACGGAGCGGAAATGAGCATGGAAAAGACCCTTCCCGGACCGGCGCAGGTTCCGGGCCCGGCAGACGGGCGGGCCGCCGTCGCCGGCTACATCGGCGGCATCCGCGATGTGGTGGTGCTCGAAATGAAGCAGCGGCTGCGCTCGCGCGGCTGGTACATCATGCTGGGCATCTGGCTGGTGGTGATCGCCCTGGTCACGGCGTTGACCTGGGCCGGGTGGAACGCCTCGATGGAGGTCCGCAACTCAATGCCTGTTCCGGACGGCACGCCCCAGCCGACCGGGCCGGGATCCGCGATCTTCGAGGTCGTGCTCGCCTTCGTGCTGCTCTTCGCCCTGCTGGTGGCGCCCGCGCTCTCGGCGAACGCCGTCAACGGCGACCGGGCCGGCGGCACCCTGGCGATCCTGCAGGTCACCCTGCTCACCCCCGGGCAGATCCTCTGGGGCAAGTTCTGCGCGGCGTGGCTGGCGGCGATCGCCTTCCTGGCCGCCAGCGCGCCGTTTCTGGTCTTCGCGGTGCTGCTGGGCGGGCTGACTCCCGGGCACGTGCTGGTGTCGCTGCTAATGCTTGCCGTGGAAGTGGCGGTGATCTGCGGGATCGGCGTCGGCATCTCGGCGCTCGCGGGGAGGCCGCTGTTCTCAATCGTGGTCACCTACCTCACGGTGGCCGCGCTGGTGGTCGGTTCGCTGATCGCCTTCGGCCTCGGGGTGCAGCTGACCCAGGGGACCGTCATGGCCAACCAGCCGCGCTACAGTGCTGCGGAGTACGGGCCCGGCACCTATCCGGGGTCTCCCGAATATGTGTGCGAAGGGCCCCTCGTGGAGCAGGACGTGCTGCGCACCGAGCGGGTCGCGTGGCTGCTGGCCTTGAACCCCTACGTGGTGGTGGCCGACGCCATCCCGTATCCGGAACGGCAGGGCCTCCAGTACTACTACTCCGGGGGCATGATCGAGAACATCAGCCAGGGCGCCCGTGCGGCGCTCGCCGGCCCCGAGGGCACATACACCTGCGCCAACGGGCAGGTGCAGCCGCAATACCTCGAGCAGGCCACGCCCCTGTGGCCGCTTGGCCTGGCGTTGCAGCTCGGCCTCACCGGCCTGTTGCTGTGGCTTGGCTGGCGCGCCCTGCGCACGCCGGCGGGCCGGCTGGCCCTGGGTACCCGGATCGCCTGAACCGCCATGGCCGCCGCGCATCCGTCCGAGGACGAGCCACGGTACGAGCAGATCGGCCGGGACGTGTTCGACGACGGCGGGGCGGCCGGCGGTCATGACCGGCTGGGTCCGGGCTACCGGGGCCGACCGGGCGGTCCAAATGGTCCGAGCGGTCCGGGCGGCCCAAGCGGTCCGGGCCGTCCGGCGTCAGAGGAGGATGACGGCGGCCCGGCCCCGGTGCCGTTCCGGATCTCGGCGGCCGCTGCTGTCCGCGCGGCCTGGGCCGATGCCGCGGCGTCCTTTGCCAAGGTTTCTTTTTGGGCGCTTCTCGCTGCCGCGGTGGCTGCGGCCGGCATGACGGCCTACCTCCTCCTGGGATGGTTCGGTGTCCAAGGCGAGGAGAAGCCGCCGCCCCTGGTCTTGTACCTCCTGACCGGCGGCGCGTTGTCCTTGGCGGCGGCCATCCTTGGCTCCCTATGGGGCTTCACCCGCGGCGGGCCGGCTGCGCTGACGTTCCCGGTCCGCCTGTTGGCGTGCCTCCTGCGGGGAAGTGCGCTGGCCGTGCTCAGCGTCGGGCTTCTCCTGGGGGCCCGCGCGGTGCTGGGCGGGCCGGGCAGCGTCGAGTACTCCGTGGATCCCGGTTCCGGGTTGCCGGAGACCCCAGTGGATGCCATTCCCGCGCCGCCGGGACTGGAGTTCCTGGCTGTGCTCTTGGTGCTCTTCGAGGTGGGGGTCTTCGCCCTGGTGGGCATCGGATTCCGGGCACTGTTCCGGGCGCGGCTTGCGGGAGCCATGCTGACCGTGCTGGTGCTGTGCGCGTTCGCCGTCGGGAACTTCGCGGCTGCGTTCATGCTGTTGCCGGGAACACTGGTCACTGAGCGGACATCCATTCCCGTGAACGTGGAGCGCGACAACTCCGGCCGGTACCTCGCCTACGAATGCATCGGGCAGCCGGTGCGCAGCGAAACCGTGCTGCACAGCGAACACGTCATGTGGCTCACCGCGGGAAATCCGGCGGTGCTCTACTGGGCCCTTGCCTCGGGGCAGGTGCCAACCGGCGGTGATGCGGGCTGGGTGCTGGCCTCGCTGCAGCGCTCCACGGAAGGTCCGGTGTGGGACGTGGCCTGTATCAACGGGGTGCCCAGCGACGAGGTCCAGCCCGGGTTCCCGCTATCTGTTATTGGAATCGCCGGACAACTGGGGACCGCCGCGGCGGTGACGGCAGCCGGCGCACTGGCGGGCCGCCGTCGGGCACGAACGTAAAGTTCCTCCCCACCGCCGGGAGCTGCGGGCATCCGGTTCAGGACAGGGCGTTGCGGCGGCCTTCGAAGGCGCGGCCCAAGGTGACCTCATCCGCGTATTCCAGGTCACCGCCAACCGGCAGGCCCGAGGCGAGACGGGTCACCGTGATTCCGATGGATTTCAGCATGCGGGCCAGATAGGTGGCGGTGGCTTCACCCTCGAGGTTGGGGTCGGTGGCGATGATGATTTCCTGGATCTCGCCGTCGTTGAGCCGCGTGAGGAGTTCACGGATCCGCAGCTGCTCGGGACCGATGCCCGCGATCGGGTTGATGGCGCCGCCGAGCACGTGGTACCGGCCGCGGAAGGACCGGGTCCGTTCCACGGCGAGCACGTCCTTGGATTCCTCCACCACGCAGATCACTGAAGGATCCCGGCGCGGGTCGCGGCAGATGTTGCACATTTCCTGCTCGGTGACGTTTCCACACACGGTGCAGAACTTCACCCGTTCCTTGACGGTGGTGATGGCGGCCACCAGGCGCTTCATGTCCTCGGGGTCGGCCTCAAGGATATGGAAGGCGAGGCGCTGAGCCGACTTCGGCCCGACGCCGGGGAGCCGGCCGAGCTCGTCGATCAGCTCTTGAACTGCACCTTCGTACACAATGTCCTCGTTTGTTCAGTGGCGTTTATAGCTCAGTGGCGTTGATGCCCGGTGGCGTTGTCCGTGGCGGACGTCGACCGATGGCGTCAGCGGCGCATCAGGGGAGTGCCGTCCAGCGAACGCTCTTCCAGGAGTCTCCCGCCCAGAATACGCTCGACGGCGGCCCGGCCAAACACGCCCGATTCCTCGATGGTTTCGTCATCCGCGCTCGGGATGTCCTCCACCATGGTGGCCGTTGCGGCCGCCGCCCGCGCGGGGACCTGGATCCGTCCGGCCATCGCCTCCGGGCTGTTTGAAAGCCGCTGGTAGAGGCTCTGCTTGCCGGGGGTGAGGGCTGTGGTTTCCGCCGGGGTGGGTGCCGGAACCGTGGCCCAGCTGGTCGCCGGTGCGGGGACCGGGGCGTGGGCCTGCTGGGCCTGTGGCTGCTGGGCCTGTGGCTGCTGGGCGGACGCCTGTTGCGCGGCCTGTGCCGGCGCCTGCGCGGCGGCGGGCTCGTACGCAGGTGCCGTCTCGTACGCCGCGGCGCCGGAGCTGCTGTTGTGTGCATCCAGCTCCGGAACGGCTGTCTGTGTGGAAACAGCCGCAACATGCGCGCCCACATTGCTGGTGGTGCCCACAATCCAGGAGCCGGGCGATTGCTCTACTGCGCGCGACCACGGATCGTTCGAGGTGTCGGGGCCGGCCGCGACCTGAGGGCTTGCGGCGGCTGCGCCGGCGGGCATCGGCGCTGGGTCCGTTGCCGGCGCCGCGTCAGCTGCCGGTGCCGGTGCTGCGGCCTCCGGGGGCGCGGACTGCCAGCCGGAATCCGACGGCGGCACCCAGTCCATGGGAGGCTCTTCGTCGAGCGGCGGGGCGTCCTCGTCGCGCGGAGGTGCCCAGTCGTCGTCGGAGTAGGAGTAGTCTTCGGAGGCCGGCCCTTCGGAGGCCGGCTGGGCGGCCTGTCCTGCCAACGACGTTACGGCGCCAGCCTGCGCGGGATTTCCGACGTGCCCGGATTCCTCGGCCGGGGCGGCGGGCGTTTCCGGGGAGCTTACAGCAGAGGGCTGCCCGGGGGGTACGCGAACAGCTCCCGGTTCCGGAATGGCGGGGGAAGCCTGGGCGGGTGCGTCATGGGTTGGGGAACCGCCCGCAGGTGCGAGACCCCAGGCGGTGTCCACCTCGGACACGGCGGGAACCGCCGGAGCTGCGGGGGTCGCGGGCGCAGCGGAAGCAGCGGGCGCAGCGGGCACGGCGGCCGGGGCCGCCGGCGCTTGTGCCAGGGCTTCCGGGCTAGCCGGTGCTTTTGGGTTTGGCGCAGAGCTCCCCGAACCGTTGGCGCCTGCCGTGGCGGTGATCTGGCAGTCAATGCCGATGGTCTTGTGAATCGCCTGCCGCAGGTTTTCGGCATGGTCGGCACGGCTGAACGCGGAGGACAGGCCCTCGGTGGTGAACGACAGCACCAGTGTTTGCCCGTCGAAACGCGCCACCTGCGCATTGGCACCCACCAGGGCCCAGCTGCTGCGTTTGATCTTGCTCAGCGTCTGCAGGATGTCCTGCCAGGCACGGCGGATCACCTCGACGTCGGCACCACCGGCGGGGGCACTGGCCGGGGCAGCAGACGGCTCTGCAAGCGGCGCGGCCGCCGGAGCCGGGGCAGAAACAGGTGCCTGGGGCGCCTGGGGCGTAGCAGCAGCCGGCGCAGCCGGGGCGGCAGGAGCCTGCGGCTTGTCCTCGACGGGCCAGTCGTTCGTCGTAACCCGGGGCGCCGAGATCTGGCTCTTGGCCGGAGCCGCGGAGCCGGTATCGGAGGAGGCTACAGGGGCAGGGTTCCCCGGAGCGGGTTCCACTCCAGCGGGTTCCACCGGCCTGGGCGGAGCGGCCGCTGCGGCCGGCACCTGGACGGGTTCCGGCGTCGGACTCTGAACCGCCGGAACCGCCGGGGCTGCGGGAACCGCCGGAACCGCCGGGGCTGCCGGCGCGGGCGGCACAGCTGCGCCGCCTCCGACAGGCTCGCCGGGCACCGCACCGCCGTAGCTGAGGCGCCGCTCCACACGGTCGATCCGGGCGGCGATGCCGCGTTCGGTCTGTTCGGCGCCGGGCAGCAGGATGCGTGCGCACAGCAGCTCAAGGTGCAGGCGCGGCGAGGTTGCGCCGGTCATCTCCGTAAGCGCGGTGTTGGTGACGTCCGCCGCGCGGGAAAGTTCGGCGGCACCCAGGGCCTTCGCCTGGCCCTGCATGCGGGCGATCTGGTCCTCCGGCATGCCGCGGAGGATGGCGCGGGCGCTTTCCGGCATGGCCTGGACGATGATGAGGTCCCGGAAGCGCTCCAGGAGGTCCTCGACGAAGCGGCGGGGATCGTGCCCGGTCTGGATGACGCGGTCCACCGCGCGGAACACCGTGGCGGCGTCGCCGGCGGCGACAGCCTCGACGACGTCGTCCAGCAGCGAAGCGTGCGTGTAGCCGAGGAGCGCGACGGCGAGCTCGTAGTCCAGTCCGTTGCTCCCGGCGCCGGCCATGAGCTGGTCCAGGACGGACAAGGAGTCACGGACGGAGCCGCCGCCTGCCCGGATCACGAGCGACAGCACGCCGGGCGCCACAGGGACGTTCTCGGCGGCGCAGAGCTGCTCGAGGTAGGCCATGAGCGGTTCCGGCGGTACCAGCCGGAAGGGGTAATGGTGCGTGCGGGAGCGGATGGTGCCGATGACCTTGTCCGGCTCCGTGGTGGCGAAGATGAACTTGATGTGTTCCGGCGGCTCCTCGACGATTTTCAGGAGCGCGTTAAAGCCGGCCGAGGTGACCATGTGGGCTTCGTCGATGATGAAGATCTTGTAGCGGTCCCGCACCGGGGCGAAGGTGGCGCGTTCGCGGAGGTCGCGGGCGTCGTCCACACCGCCGTGGCTGGCGGCGTCGATCTCGATGACGTCAAGGGAGCCGGAGCCGCCGCGGGCGAGCTCGATGCAGCTGTTGCACTTGCCGCAGGGCGTGTCCGTGGGGCCTTCGGCGCAGTTGAGGCAGCGGGCCAGGATGCGGGCGGAGGTGGTCTTGCCGCAGCCGCGCGGGCCGGAGAAGAGGTAGGCGTGGTTGACGCGGTTCTTGCGCAGCGCCGTCATGAGCGGCTCGGTGACATGTTCCTGCCCGATAACGTCCGCGAACGAATCCGGGCGGTATCTGCGGTAAAGGGCAGTAGTAACAGTCACAGGGGAAACCTAGCGGTAGGGACTGACATTTAAAGTAAGTGACCCCTCATGCACCCGCCAGAGCCCATCTACCCTTGCTACCTTCCGGTCCTGGGGGAGTTCAACAGGATGACGCCACATGAGGGGCCGACGACAAGCTTACCCGAACTTTCAGCGGCACCCGAATCCGCCGTCGGGCATCGGAACTCCGGCACCGGAAACTAGAGCGAGTCGACCGTCTCCGCCGCGATGCCGAAGGACATGGTCATGCCGATCCCGGAGGTCACGGTGACCACCTTGGTCCGCGGATCCACGTCCTCCACCAGCAATGAAGTCAGCGGGCTGCTGGCGTAGACGCCCTGCCAGCGTTGGGTGACCTGCAGCTTCGTGCCCAGGATCCTGGCGATCTCGTCCACGAGGCGCGAGGTCCACCACTCGTCCTGGAACGGCCCGATCGTCTGCCCGTACACGTGGCTGTCGCCCAGGATGAGGCTGCCGTCCGGGCGCCGCGTGAACATGACGTTGGCCACCATGTCGATCAGTTCCGGGCTGTGCCCGTAGATTTCCCTGCGCACCGCCTCCGCGCCGGGCATCGCCGTGAAGCCGTCGTAGCGGGTCATCGAGGTGCCGGTGAGGACCGCCGCGTCCAGGCTGTAGCCGGCCGGCGCCGGGGCCAGGGCCATCTGCAGGGCGCAGCGCTGCACCTGGTAGCGGGCGGCCAGTTCGGGGAAGAGGTAATCCATGTCATGCCCCACGCAGACCAGCACCTTTTGCGCCTGGAAGTCGCCGCGGCTGGTGGACACGGTGCCGTCCCGGATGTCCCGCACCGAGGTGTTCCATTCGATCTCGACGCCGGCCTGGTCCTGCAGCCAGCCGGCGATCTCGCCCGCTGTGGTGCGGGGGTCCACGCGCAGGTCAGCGGGCAGGTGGGCGCCGCCCACGATCGCGGGGTCCGGGTTCCCGCCGAGCACGGACCGGAGTTCGCCGGCGGTAAGCAGCTGGACGGCGTCGTTGCCGCGCTTGCTGTTGAGTTCATCCAGCACCCGCTGTTCGGCGGCGCTGCGGGCCACCACGTAGGCGCCGGCCTCCGGGGCCCAGAACCCCACGGACTTCGCCGCGGCCAGCCAGCCCTCGCGGGAACGGTAGGCCGTGTCCAGGAGACCGCCGTCCTGGGCGGTGATGCAGCAGTGCCCGAAGTTCCGGATCGAGGCTCCGTTGGGCCGGGCGTCGCGTTCGATGATCCGCACCGTGTAGCCCCTTCGGTGCGCCTCGAAGGCATGCGCCAGGCCGACGATACCGGCGCCGACGACGATCAGGTCCGTGTTGGATGTGTTCATGGTGCGTCCTTTCGTGCTGCGTGATGGGTCTGCGTGGTGCGGCTGGCCGGTGGGGATCAGCCCAGCGGCCACGCCTTGATGGTGCTGACCAACTCGACGAACCGCTGCTCCACCGGGGTGAGCGGCTGGTCCGCCATGCGGACCAGGGTGACCGGACGACGGCGGGGTGCCGGGTTGATCCTGAGGCGGACCAGCTCGCCGGAGCGCAGGTCCTGGGCCACCACATGTTCGGAAATGAGGGCCAGGCCAAGGCCTGCCCGCACGGATTCGCGGGCTGCCTCGGCGCTCCAGATGGTCCAGCTGGGTGAGTCTTTGAGGCCCCAGTCGGCCAGGGCCTGGTCCTGGTCCAGCCGGGTGGAGGAGCCGATTTCGCGGAGCAGGAACCGCTGCCCGGCCAGATCCTCCGGGGTGAGGGAACGCCCGGCCAGCGGATGTGCCCTGCCGGCGGCGAGGATGAGGGCCTCGTCGAAGATCTCGGTGCATTCGAGCTGTTCGTGGTCCACCTGCCCGGCGCAGATGGCCAGGCTGACCTCGCGGTTGATGATCCATTCGGCCACCTTCTCGGCGTTGCCGACGCGCAGTTCCGTCCGCACCGTTTCGTTCTCCGCGAGGAAGCGGCTGAGCACCCGGGGGAGGAGATAGGACCCCAGGGTGCTCGTGCCTGCCACCGAAAGCTTCCGGTCCGCCTGTCCCTGCGCCGCCGCAACCTCGCCATCCACCTCCTCCAGGATGCCGAGGATCCGCCGGGCGTGGTCGGCCAGCACCGCGCCGGCCGGAGTCAGAGTGGTCCCGGCCGGTCCGCGGTCCAGCAGATGCGCCGCGAGCGAGGTCTCCAGGCTCCGCACATGGGCCGAAACAGACGGCTGGCTCATGTACAGGAGGCGGGCAGCAGCGGAGATGCTGCCCGCCTCTGCAACGGTGACGAAGATTCGCAGGCTCTGGATGCTCAAATGCATGGGAACAAGCTAACTGACGGTCCGGCGTCGTGATCGGTGATGGGCAACGGGGCTCAGGCCGGAAAGCTGATGCAGGCCGAGCGCCATTCCATGTAGAACTCCCAGGTCTCCGGGGAGCACTCCGGCGCCCCGTACTGCGAGAGCTTCGCGCCCATGTGCGGCAGGTGCGGCCAGGCACCCACCCCGGGCCGGTTGACGTGCAGCATGCCCGCCTCGAAACTCTGCAGGGCGTCGTAGGCGTGCGCCCGGTTGTTCGTGAAAATGGTCCCGGACATGCCGTACTTCACCGAGTTGGAGATCTCCATGGCGTGGCCGAAGTTCTCGGCGTCGATCACGGAGAGCACCGGGCCGAACACCTCCTCGGTGGCCAGTCCCGAATCCGGTGCGACGTCGGTGATCAGGGTGGGCTCCATGAAGTAGCCGTCTGCGAGTACCCCGGCGGTGGCGCGGGAACCGCCCGTCCGGACGGTGGCGCCGTCGGCCCTTGCCTGTTCTATGGCCGCGAGGCAGGCGTCCAGCCGTTCCTGGTTCACCACCGGTCCGAGCTTCGTGGCTTCGTCCGTCGGGTCGCCGATCCGCAGCTCCTCCATCCGGCCGAGCACTTTGGCCACCAGCTCTTCGCGGACCCGGCGGTCCACCACCACACGGCTCGTGGCGCTGCAGCGCTGCCCCGCCTGCCCGAAGGCCCCCAACAGGATGGCGTTGGCAGCGAGGGTGAGGTCGGCGTCGGCCAGCACGATCACGGCGTTCTTGCCGCCCAGCTCGAGCTGCGTGCGGGCGAGCCGCGGCGCGGCGGCCTTCTGGATGGACAGGCCCACCGGCAGAGACCCGGTGAAGGAGATGCCACGGACGTCCGGGTGCTCGCACAGGGCCTCACCCGGTTCGCGGTCGCCCTGGACCAGGTTCAGCACGCCCGCCGGCACGCCGGCCTCATTGAAGATGTCCACCAGCAGTGCCGAGGTCAGCGGCGCCAGCGGCGAGGGTTTGATGATCGCCGTGCACCCGGAGAGCAGTGCGGGTGCCATCTTCCAGACCGGGATCGCGAGCGGGAAGTTCCATGGGGTGATGAGTGCGACGACGCCGATCGGCTTGCGCCAGGTCATCGCCAGGGTGCGCGGCTCGTCGGCCGGGAGGGTGGAGCCGGAAAGCCGGCGGCCTTCGCCCGCGATGTAGCGCAGGATGTCGATGGCCCGCTGAGCCTCGCCGCGGGATTCACGCAGGCACTTGCCCTGTTCCCGGGTGACGGCAGCGGCCAGCTCCTCCTT
The DNA here is from genome assembly GCF_900099975.1 of Arthrobacter cupressi. Classification (GTDB taxonomy): domain Bacteria; phylum Actinomycetota; class Actinomycetes; order Actinomycetales; family Micrococcaceae; genus Arthrobacter; species Arthrobacter cupressi. The sequence goes on along the minus strand of NZ_FNEI01000015.1, from coordinate 26,094 downwards.
GCGGCGGGACAGGATCTCGGCTGCGGCGAACAGGATGTCCCCGCGCTTGATCGAGCCTAGCGCTTCCCAGCCCTTGCCCGCTTTTGCCGCGGCCCCGACCGCATCCAGGGCGTCCTGGGCGGTGGAGTCCGGGAAGTGGCCCAGCACGTCCTTGGTGTTGGCCGGGTTGGTGTTGGCGAACGTCTTTCCGGCCGAGGACGGACGCCACTGGCCGTCGATGTAGTTCTGGTGGAGTTCGGTAACGCTCATTCGGTCCTCTGTTCCGGCAGCGGCGGTGCTGCCTCATTGAAAAGGGCGGGCGGCTCAGGCGGCGCTTGGCCGCTTGTTCCAGGAGGGGATCAGGATCAGGGCGGCGGCCAGCGCGGCGGCGGCAAAGACGTAGAAGATCACGACGCCGGGGAAGAAGCCCGGGAGCAGCCCGCCGAGGATTGCCCCAAGGGAGCCGCAGCCGTTGATGAAGCCGGTGGCGCCGGCGGCGTACTTGGAGGTGCCGAAGTCGACGGCGGCCACGCCCGAAACCATGGCGTCCGCGCCGTAGACGGTCAGGCCGACGAAGGAAAGCAGACCGACGAAGAGGGGCAGCGATCCGGTGGACGTGACGGGCTGCCACAGGACCAGGGCGATCACCAGCAGGCCCAGGCACAGCACGCTGGGCGGCACGCGGCGGGCGTTGAAGAGCGTGTCCGAGGTCCAGCCGACTACGATCGGCGCGATGAGGCCCGTGATGCCGAAAGCCACCGGAACCATCACCGCGGTGATCGAGTCCAGGTGCGGGAGCGCATCCAGCACCAGCACCGGACCCCACAACAGGATGGCGTAGCGGGCGGGCTTGAGCAGGAAGTAGACGATGCCCAGCTTCAGGACCATCGCGTCGTGCTTCGCGGCCGCCAGCAGATCCCTGGGCGAAAAGCGGTCCCCCTTGACCTTGACCACCGGCACAGGTGCGCGGGTGTGCGAGCGGACGTAGTCGCCGTCGAGCGCTGAGTCATCCTCGTCGATGCCCGGCAGCCCGACTTCCTGCGGATTGTTCCGCTGGAAGACGGCGAACAGGACCAGGGCCACGGCGATCGTGGCGGTGCCGGCGAAGAAGGCCCAGCGCCAGCTGTCGAAGATGGAGTAGGCGATCCAGCCCGTGAACGGGGTGGCCACCAGGCCGCCGAAGGCGTAGCTGGTGGAAAACAGGCCCATGGCGCGGCCGCGCTTCCTGACAGTGAAGAAGGACGCGATGTTCTTGCACAGGCCCGACCAGCCGGTGGACTGGGCCAGGCCCTGGACGATCATCAGCGGCACGAAAAGCCAGACGGCCGGGGCGATGCCCATGAAGAGCGCCGCGACGCCGGCCATCACCATGCCGCCGGCCACCACGATCCGGGTACCGAAGCGCTCGGCTACCGCACCCCAGATGAACTGCCCGACGGCGTACGCGGCCAGGTAGACCGAGTCCAGGACGCCGAGGGTCTGGCGGGAGAGGAAGCCTTCATCGAGGATGCCCACCTTGGCGGCGGAGAAGGCGGAGCGCGGGAAGTAGAAGGCAGCGTAGGCCAGCCAGGACAGGGCGAAGATGCGGATCTGCCATTTGAACAGTTCCTGCCGCTTGGTCGACGTCTTTGTCGACTGTTTTTCGTGCTGGAGTACTGAGGTTTCTGTTGAGCCAAAATCGGACATGTCAGCGTCCTTTCGTCATGCAAACCTTGGGGGATTGGTGGGGCCGGCCGGGCCGGCGCCGGTTCCCTCCCGTGTCTCCGCTGCTGCGTTGTGGTCCGCAGATGAGGTCAGTTGGGCGGGAGGGAACCGGATGACGTGCTGGTGCTCTCTTCTTGCTGTTGGGCCGCAGTCCTAGACGGACGCTCCCACGTTGGCGGCCACATGGCTGGTGGCCACCCAGTAGGCGTCGTAGTTGTGCAGCACGGCCTGCTCCCCGTTGGAACCATGGCTTGCGGTGTCTCCCGGGGCCCCCAGCACCCGGTTGACGAAGAACGGGATGGCCAGTTCGCCCAGTCCGCCGTGGGAGCGCAGCGGCACTTCCAGGTTGCCGAGGTCGTGCCAGGCGGCGTACCGGCCCAGGGCCGTGTCCTTGTCCGAGAGCACGGTGATGTCGCCCATGCGGTCCAGCGGCATCTCGAACAGTACGGCGGCGTTGTCCGAGGTGTCAGCGTACGAAATACCGTCGCGTCCGCGCAGGGCCTGCAATACCGCTTCGCGGTCCGCGCCCTGCGGCAGGTACACGTTCGCGAACGAACCCAGGGCCCCGTGATGCACGGTGTACGGATCGGTGATGGGCAGGATCACCCGGCTGCCGCCGTCGGGGGTTTCACCACTGACGCCGAGCACCTTGTTGACCTCTTCCTCGAGGTAGATGACGCGCGGCGTGCCGTCCTCGTGGTGCTTGGGGCTCATGCCGTGGTCCGCGGTGATGACCACGACGGCGCCCAGCGCGTCCAGCTGTGAGGCGTAGTTGTCGATCATGGCGTAGAAGTCGTTGGCTACCTCAGTGCCCGGGGCGTTCTTGTGCTGGATGTAGTCGGTCAGGGTCAGGTACATGAGGTCAGGTGCCTGCTGCTGCAGCAGCTTGACGCCCGCCGCCAGGACGAATTCGCTCAGTTCAGCCGAATACACGCCGGGCAATTCCATGCCGACCAGTTCCAGCACGTCTTCGATGCCGTTCTCTTCCAGCGTGGCGGTGTCCGCCTTTTCGGCCGAGAGGCAGATCCCCTTGTTGGCCGGTTCCACCAGTTCCCCTGAGCCTGCCGGGTCGAGTCCGGACTGGGTGATACCGGTGGCCAGCAGCCTGCGCAGCTTGTCCTTGGCGGTCACGACGGCGACACTCAACCCCGCGGCGGCGGCCGCGGCGAAGACGGTGGGAACCCGGAGGAACTTGGGGTCGTTCATGAGGACTTCCTCGCCGGTGGCGGGGTCCAGGATGTAGTTGCCACAGATGCCGTGGATGGCGGGCGGCCGGCCGGTGGCGATGGACATGTTGTTCGGATTGGTCAGGGTGGGGATGGCGCAGTGCGCTTCCCAGGACATGCCCTTCGAGGCAATGATTTCCTTCAGCCAGGGCATGCGGCCGGCGGCGATGGCGAGTTCGTGGTACGCCGGTTCGCTGCCGTCGATGCAGATCACCACCACCGGCGTTCCCTGGTGGACGTACTGCCGGCCGTTGACTGAAAACGTTGTCTGAGGCATGGAGGAACTCCTCTGTTGCTGGGGGCTTTTGCTTGGGCCTGCCCGGGCTGCTGGGCGCCGGGGGCTGTGTGCCTCAAACTCTGCCCGGCGGCCTGGTCCGGCAGAAGACACCAAACAGCTATGCGGGGTATCAGCGCAGCTTATGGCCCTGTCTCGTGGCCTGGCTGAGCCGGGCCAGCCCGGCGAGGTTCGCCGGGTAGATCGGCACATGGGACTCGCCGATCCCGGCCGATTCGATCTCAGCCGATTCGATCTCAGCCAGGGACCACCAGCGGCTGCCCTTCAGCGACGCCTGTTCCGCCGTCGTCAGGGTGATTTCCTGACCTTCCCCGGCTGGCGCGGTGGCGTGGAAGAAGGTGTCCCGCTGCAGTGTGGGCACGCCGCGGAAGGTGAGGAGGAATTCAGAGGTTCCGACGGGTCCGTGGACGCCATCCACGGCTATCCCGGTTTCCTCGAGGAGTTCGCGCCGCGCAGCCTGCGCGGGATCCTCGCCAGGTTCCAGACCGCCGCCCGGGGTGATCCACCAACTGCCTTTGCCGGGGTCCGCGGGGTCCGAATCTTCCATCAGGAGGATCCTGTTCTGTTCGTCGAAAAGCAGCACGCGGCCGCCCAGTCGCAGGGGCAGATCATCGTTGGCGTCATTGCCGGGAAAGGCCATCCCGGCAGTTTGCCAGCTTCGTTGCGGTGCGGGGAAGGAGTGTCCACGGGGTGGCTGGCCTCCGGACAACCTCGACGGCGGCACCACACGCGGCTTACGCCGGCACTCCGGTGCTTATCCGGGCCAGTCTTACCGCCACCCGTTGACCGGCCAGGTCATGAAAGCCGGCTCCTCGTAGGGGTGCGCGGCCCGCAAAGCCTGCACGACGCCGTCGAGCAGTTCCTCTTCGACCACGCACTCAACCCGGAGTTCAGGCACCTGCTCGGGCTCGTTCACGGCTCCGATGAACGGCTGCGCCCCGGCCAGGGGAGTGAAGCGGCCGGTGCCGGGCGTGGTGAACGAACAGTGGCTGTAGTCACCGATCCGGCCCGCTCCGGCGTCACCGACGGCGGCCAAAAGCGCCTCGCTGTGGGGGATCGGAACGTAGACCACCAAGGCATGCAGTTGGCTCATCCCACCATCCTGCCAGCGACCCGCATCGACACGCGGTAAAACAGGTCAAAGGAACGTTTCTCATTTCCATTGTCAAACCAGCAGGTCTCAGCGGAACATTGGTATGTACACCGATTGGGGCAATCTCAAGATTGTGAGGCGTAGGGCCTGTTGGGGAGACCGGACCCGGCGCCTCAACGGAGTACCGTAGGAATGGGCGCATTGGGGGCGTCCATTTTTTCGTTAACGCCTGAAGTGCCCCGTGAAGAGAGCCGGGACGCCCCGATTGGGAGATGCCGGAAAACTCGGGTACAGTAAGACCTGCTTTTGATTCAAAAGTACTGGAGAATTCGCCTAGCGGCCTATGGCGCACGCCTGGAACGCGTGTTGGGTTAACGCCCTCGGGGGTTCAAATCCCCCATTCTCCGCGTTTTGGCCCCGGCCCTTCGTTTGAAGGGCCGGGGCCTTCTGCGTTCCCGGGACACTTTGCCTTCCCGGGGCACTTTGCCTGGCTGGGTGTTGTCCTGAGGCCGATTCGCGCGGCGTGTCGTGTCGAAGTGCCCCGCGACGGCGGCGAGGGCTCGGACCGCCCAGGCCAAGCCCCCTCAACTCCGCGCCGCAGCCACCCGTTCCAGCACTTCGCGGCAGGCCAGGATGGCCGGGTGGATGCGGCCGGCCTTGCGGGTGGACGTGAAGATGGTGCGGTGCGGCAGCTCGTCGAGGTCGAGCAGCTGGACGGACTTCGCCCGCCCGGTCCAGACGAGGTCCGGCATCAGCGCGACGGCGTTGCCCGACTCGATCAGCCGGATCTGGGCCTGCAGGTCGGCCGTTTCGTAGCGCACGTCCGGCTCGAAGCCCGCGGAGCGGCAGGCCTGCTCGGCCCAGTGCCTTGAGGCTGCGCCGTGCGGCTCCATCACCCATGGCATCGAAGCGGTGTCGGCCAGCGAGGTAATCGCCTCGCCGCCCAAGCCCACGGGGGGAGTGGCCAGCCGGATGGCGTCGCTGGTGAGGGTGGCGCGGTCCAGGCCGGCGTGGTGCGGTGCCGCATGTCCGGGGTACTGCTCGGCCACCACCAGGTCGAAGTCCCGAGCCCACGTTTCGTACAGCGCGGTTTCGGGCTCCCGCTGCGTCATCTCCACCCGGACCTCCGGGTACTCCGCTCGCATCGACGTGAGGAAGTCCGGCATCAGGGCCAGTGCCGCCGACTGGAACACGGCGAGCCGCACGGTGCCGGTAACCGAGGAGAGTGAGGCGGCGAGGTCCGTCTCGGCCGCCTCCAGGGTGGCCAGAAGGGATGCCGCATGCTCCACCAGGATCTCCGCCTGCGGGGTCAGCTGCACCCGGCGGCCGGACTTGCGCAGCAGCTCCACCCCGGCTTCCTTCTCCAGCAACGTCAGCTGCTGGGAGACCGAGGACGGGCTGTACTTCATGGCATCCGCCACTTCGGCCAGGGTCCCGCGGATCTTCAGTTCGTGCAGCAATCGAAGGCGCCGGACGTCCAGCATGGATCCTCCAAAAATGATCGAAAACTCTAATGAATATCGTTCGGAAAAGTTCGCTTTTACTAATCTGATTGTAGATCCATACTGGTGGAAACGAAGCACCGTCCCCCTAAGGAAACACGAGCATGAGCACACCAACCCGGGTATCCCGCGCCGCTGCCGGAAGCCACTCCCAGCCGGAAGCCGGGCACTTCCAGGAACTCGGCAACGAAGCCACCGCACTGGTCCGCCACTGGCTCACCGAAGCCTCGAAGATCCCCGTCGACATCTCGGCCCAGCGCCTCGCCGGCGTCCTGAAGGACCCCAACGGCCTGGACTTCACCGTCGGATTCGTCGACGGCGTCATCCGCCCGGAGGACCTCACCGTCGCCGGCCGCAACCTGGCCAAGCTCGCCCCCAAGGTGCCTGCCTTCCTCCCTTGGTACATGCGCGCCGCCGTGCGCACCGGCGGCATCATGGCCCCGGTCCTGCCGCACGTGGTCATCCCGATCGCCCGCAAGGTCCTGCGCGAGATGGTCGGCCACCTGATCGTGGACGCCACGGACGCCAAGCTCGGCCCCGCGATCGCCAAGATCAAGCAGGACGGCGTCCACCTCAACATCAACCTGCTCGGAGAAGCAGTGCTGGGTGAGCACGAAGCCGACCGCCGCCTCGAGGGGACCCTCAAGCTGCTGGCGCGTGACGACGTCGACTACGTCTCCATCAAGGAATCCTCCACCGTGGCCCCGCACCCGCTCTGGGCCTTCGAGGAAGCCGTGGACCACGTGGTGGAGAAGCTCACCCCGCTGTACCGCTTGGCCGCGTCCAAATCCAAGTTCATCAACCTGGACATGGAGGAATACAAGGACCTCAGCCTGACCATGGCTGTGTTCAAGAAGATCCTGGACAAGCCCGAGTTCCAGAAACTCGAGGCCGGCATCGTGCTGCAGGCCTACCTGCCGGACGCCCTGGCCGCCATGCAGGACCTCCAGGCGTGGGCCTCCGCGCGCCGCGCCAACGGGGGCGCCCCCATCAAGGTCCGCGTGGTCAAGGGTGCCAACCTGCCCATGGAGCAGGTCCAGGCCTCCATCCAGGGCTGGCCGCTGGCCACCTGGGGCACCAAGCAGGATTCGGACACCAGCTACAAGAGTGTCCTGAACTACGCCCTCACCCCGGAGCACATCGACGCCGTCCGCATCGGCGTGGCCGGGCACAACCTGTTCGACATCGCCTTCTCCTGGCTGCTGGCCAAGGAACGCGGCGTCACCCAGGGCATCGAGTTCGAAATGCTGCTCGGCATGGCCACGGGCCAGGCAGCGGCGGTCCGCAAGGACGTCGGCAGCCTGCTCCTCTACACCCCGGTGGTGCACCCGGGCGAGTTCGACGTCGCCATCGCCTACCTGATCCGCCGCCTCGAAGAGGGCGCCAGCCAGGACAACTTCATGTCGGCCGTCTTCGAACTGAGCGAGAACGAGAGCCTCTTCGAGCGCGAAAAGCAGCGCTTCTTCGCCTCCCTCGCGGAGCTGGACGATTCCGTTCCGGCACCGAACCGCACCCAGGACCGCACGCAGGCCCCGGTTCCGGCGCCGCGGGACGGCTTCGTCAACACCCCGGACACCGACCCCGCCCTTCCGGCCAACCGGGCCTGGGGCCGTGCCATCCTCGAGCGCATCCCGGGCTCCACCGCCGGCAACGACGTGGTCGAATCCACCAAAGTGGCTACGGCGGAAGAGCTGGACCGCATCATCGCTACTGCCGTCGACGCCGGAAAGACCTGGGGTGCCCTGCCCGCCGCCGAGCGCGCCGCCATCCTGCACCGCGCCGGCGACATCCTGGACGCCCGCCGCGCCGAACTGCTGGAGGTCATGGCCTCCGAAACCGGCAAGACCATCGAACAGGGCGACCCGGAAGTCAGCGAAGCGGTCGACTTCGCGCACTACTACGCCGAACGAGCCAAGGACCTCGAAACGGTCGACGGCGCCACGTTCGTCCCGGCCAAGCTCACCGTGGTGACCCCGCCGTGGAACTTCCCCGTCGCCATCCCCGCCGGCTCCACCCTCGCGGCGCTCGCCGCCGGCTCCGCCGTCGTCATCAAGCCCGCAAAGCAGGCCCGCCGCTCCGGTTCCGTCATGGTGGACGCCCTCTGGGAAGCCGGGGTGCCGCGCGAGGTGCTGGCGCTTGTCCAGCTCGAAGAGCGCGAACTCGGCACCCGGCTCGTCTCGCACCCGGACGTGGACCGCGTGATCCTCACCGGCGGCTACGAAACCGCCGAACTGTTCCGCTCCTTCCGCAAGGACCTGCCGCTGCTGGCCGAGACCTCCGGCAAGAACGCCATCATCGTCACCCCGCACGCGGACCTGGACCTTGCCGCCAAGGACGTGGTGCAGTCCGCCTTCGGCCACGCCGGCCAGAAGTGCTCGGCCGCCTCGCTGGTGATCCTGGTGGGCTCGGTGGCCACGTCCACCCGCTTCCGCAACCAGCTCCTGGACGCCGCCCGCTCCCTGCAGGTGGGCTACCCGGAGCAGGCCACCACCCAGATGGGCCCGATCATCGAACCGGCCAAGGGCAAGCTGCTGCACGCACTGACCACCCTCGGTGAGGGCGAAAGCTGGGCCGTGAAGCCGGAGAAGCTGGACGAAACCGGCCGCCTGTGGTCCCCGGGCATCCGTTACGGGGTCAAGCGCGGTTCCTACTTCCACCTCACCGAATTCTTCGGACCCGTGCTCGGCGTGATGACCGCGGCCACCCTTGAGGAAGCCATCGCCATCCAGAACGAGATCGAATACGGCCTCACCGCGGGCCTGCACTCGCTGGACTCCGAAGAAATGGGCATCTGGCTGGAAACCATCCAGGCAGGCAACTTGTACGTGAACCGCGGCATCACCGGCGCGATCGTCCAGCGCCAGCCCTTCGGTGGCTGGAAGAAGTCGGCGGTCGGCGCGGGCACCAAGGCCGGCGGCCCGAACTACCTGGTCGGCCTGGGCAACTGGGTCCCCGCGGAGCCTTCCGCCAAGCGGGGCGCCACCCTGACCGGTCCGGCCGCGGCCATCCTCGCCGCTGCCAAGACCGCCGGCGTGAGCGCCGCGGAAGTGGAGACCCTGCAGAAGTCGCTCTACAGCGACGCCGCCGCCTGGGCCGGGGAGTTCGGCACCGCCAAGGACGTCTCCGGACTCAGCGCCGAGCGCAACGTCTTCCGCTACCGCGCCCTCCCGGTGACCGTGCGGCTGTCCGAAGGCGCCCCGCTCGCCGAACTGCTCCGTGTTGTGGCCGCCGGCGCGGTGGCGGGTTCGGCCATTACGGTGTCCTCCGCCGTCGAGCTGCCCGACGCCGTCGTGGCCGCCTTCGCCGGTGCCGGCGTGAGCTCCCGCATCGAGAACGACGCCGAATGGCTGGCAGCGGCCGCCCGGATCACCGGCGGACGCATCCGCCTGATTGGTGGGGACTACGCCGCCCTAGCAGAGGCCACCGGCGGCCGGCCCGACGTCGCCGTCTACCACGGCCAGGTCACCCCGGCCGGGCGGATCGAGATGCTGCCGTTCCTGCACGAACAGGCCGTCAGCATCACGGCGCACCGCTTCGGAACTCCGAACCACCTCTCGGACGCGCTGATCTAGCGCGCTTTGCAAGGCAGCAGGCCCGTCGTCACGCCGTGACGGCGGGCCTGTGGCTTTTATGGGCGTGGTTTTTAAGGGCCTGGAGGGGTAAGGGCCGCTAGGCCGCGTAACCCAGCCGCCGCAGCCGCGCCCGGGCGGCCTTTTCGCTGGAACTCTGCCGCCCAAGACCGAGGCGGACGACGGCGAGCACGGCTTTCGCGGGCAGTACGATCGGGAGGGGCACGGGGCCCAGACGCGGGGTCCGCAGCCCGAGCAACTCCCGGTACCGCGGCTCCAGGCTCGCGACGGCGGCATTGAAGAGCACCCGGTAGCCGCCGCGCAGGGAGGGGGCAAGGGGTGGGTTGCGGATGAATTCCACAGTTTCCCGGAGCCGGGCGTCCGCGCGAAGTTCCCCGGAGTAGTACCAGCGGTCCATTTCTTCCTTGACCTCGGCCAGCGTTTCCGGGGGGCCGATCACTCCCATGAGCCGCCCCGCCTGCGCCCATTCCCGCACATATGCGTCTTCGCCGCCGGGGATGGCGCCTCCCCAGACCCGGTGCACCGCCACGAAGGAGTCCGCGTAGGCGGCATGCACCCAGCCCAGGAGCTCCGGATCGCGGGCCGAATAGCTCCGGGGTGCGCCGTGGTTGTCGACATAGGTCCCGTGCACGAAGCGGTGGACCTGCCGCACCTTTGCCGTGGCCTGCCGTGCCGCGGCTTCGGAACCATAGCTGACAGTGAAGATCCAGCGGATGGTGCCGGCCAGCCGGCCTAGCGGGTCCTGCTGGAACGCGGAATGGTCATAGACTCCGGCCAGCGCGCCGGGGTGCAGGGATTGCATCAGCAGCACCCGTATGCCGGAGATGATGGTGGCCACGGAACCGTGCACTGCCCAGACCGCCGAGCCGGGGCGGTGATAGCCGGGGTCGTCTCCGTCGGCCAGCTCCAGGACCCAGTCAGGGACGGCCAGCGGATGGCCGGTGAAGGTCGTCCGCAGGTCTCCCCGCCATTTCCGGATGAAGCTGTCCATCTACCATTCTGGGGGCAGGGCCGGGGGAGTCGTAAAGAGGGCAGACACCAAAGCCGGCCGCGGCACTCATGCCGCGGCCGGCTTCGGCTGTTGATCCCGTACCTAGGCGGCCACCTGTTCGGTGGCGTCCCGGCGTCGGCGTCCCGGGGAGGCTGCCACCAGCAGTGCAGCGATCGCGACGGCGGCGCTGAGGATCAGGCCCGGACGGTACTGTTCCAGCATGGCGGCGGCGCTCGCCGGCGCCGCCGTGTGGCCGTGACCGCTGACGATCGCCGTGGTCACGGCGAGCACCAGGGCCGCTCCCACCTGGGTGCTGGTTTGGATCAGGCCGGCGGCCAGGCCCTGTTCGGAGTCGCGGATCCCGGCGGTCGCCTGGACGTTGATGGACGGGAACGCCAGGGCGAAGCCGATGCCCAGCAGGATGATCGAGGGCAGGATGTCCAGCACGTAGTTGGGCGTGGTGCCCACCCGAAGGAACAGGACGTAGCCCAGGCCCAGGGACACCAGGCCGGTGAGGATCAGCGTGGTGGCGCCGAACTTTTCGATCAGCCGGTCCGCGAACGGGGCGCTCGTGGCCACGATCAGGCCGGCCGGGAGCAGTGCGAGCGCCATGCCCAGCGGCGACCAGCCCAGCACGGACTGCAGGAACAAAGTGACGATGAACTGGAAGCTGAGGTAGGAACCGAACAGGCCGATCGCGCTCAGGTTGGCCTTGGCCACCCAGCCTTCACGCAGGATCCCGAAGCGGATCAGCGGGTGCTTGACCTTGTTCTCGATCACGGCGAACGCGGCCAGGACCGCGGCGGAGACTGCGAACCCGGCGATTGTTGCCACAGATCCCCAGCCCTTTTCCGGAGCCGATACCAGGGTGTACACCAGTCCGAGCATGCCCAGGGCCAGCGTGACGGCGCCCCAGATGTCGTGCCCGCTGTTTTCCGCCGTCGGCTTGTCCCGGGGGATGTACCGCAGGCCGAGCAGGACGACCGCGACGGCGATCGGCACCGAAACCAGGAACGTCCAGCGCCAGCTGAGGCTCGTCATGAGCCCGCCGATCACCAGGCCGAGCGAGAAGCCGCTGGCGCCGAAGGTGGTGAAGATGGACAGTGCTTTGTTGCGCTCGCGGCCTTCCGCGAAGTTGGTGGTGATGATGGAGAAGCCGGTGGGTGCCGTGAAGGCGGCAGCCAGGCCCTTGATGAAGCGGGTGGCGATGAGGATGGTGGGGTCGTCCACCACTCCGCCCACCAGGGAGGCGGCGGCGAAGACACTCAGGGCGATGAGGAAGATCCTGCGGCGGCCCAGCAGGTCGGCGAGGCGGCCGCCCAGAAGGAGCAGGCTTCCGTAACCCAGGACGTAGGCGGAGACGATCCACTGCAGGGAGTCGGTGCCGAGTCCCAGTTCCTGGCCGATGGACGGAAGGGCCACGCCCACCATGGACACATCCAAGCCGTCGAGGGCCAGGACCGTGCACACCACCATGAGCAGGAGCCACTGGGCGCGGGTCCAGCGGACGGCGTCGTGAAGCTTATTGGCAGAGCTTTCGAGGGTGTTCGTCGAAGTCATGAGTCCAAGGTAGATGACGCGTCATTCAATGACAAGGAATATGACGAGGAATATTATGACGTGGCATTTAAGTGCGCCGTGAACTAGAATCGTGGGCATGGCAACGACCGACCGCCAGCTGGTTGAGCAATGGCGCAGCATCCAGGACGCCTACTTCCGCACCTCGTGCGCGATCGACCGCGCCCTTGAGTCCAAGTTCGATATCGGCCTCAACGAATTCGAAATCCTGGACCTCGTGGCCGAAAGCTCCGACACCGCCTGCCGCATGAAGGCGTTGGGGGAGCGCACCCCGATGACGCAAAGCGCCGTGTCCAAGGTGGTGGACCGGCTCGAAAAAGCCGGGCTGCTGGCCCGCCATTCGTGCGCGGATGACCGCCGCTCCCTGTTCCTCGAACTCACCGAAGCCGGCCGCAAGCTCCACAAGCAGGCCGCCGTCGAGCACCGTGCCGTCCTGAAGGAAAACCTCAGCTGAAACAAGGACCCATCCCGGGGCACTGCGGGGTTCCCATTCGGGGGTGTTGCCGCCACAATGGAGGATGCGTCCGGGCTGGTTGGGCGCAGTTTTTCGGGGAGTTCCTGTGGGCAAACACCATGAGTCCGGGCAGGTCGCGGAATTTGCGCGATCCGCATTTTCGCGGCCCGGGAAATTTGCCGCGCTGATCTCCGGCAGCCTCCTTGCCCTCCTGATGGTGCTTGCCTTCTGCTTCCAGGTTGCCGGCGGCGGGCCCGGCGGCGGTTCAGCCGCCCGCACGGACTCCGCCCGGGTGCTCGCGCAGGGCCTGGTCGAACCGCGCCTGCTCGAGCCGACGCTCCCGGGCATGGGACCGGCCAAACCCGCGGTGGCCAGCGAAGCCGCGATCATCTCCTTTGAACGCGCCCCCGTGGAGACGGTGCCCAGGAGCGGAGAACGGGCACACAATGTCGCGTCGCATTCCCTCGACCGGCCGGCGAAGGGAAAGCTCTACGCCCCGCTTGAAGGCCTCGTCCCCAGTTCCCCCTTCGGGCTGCGGACCGATCCATTCACCGGGCAGGCGGGGGAGTTCCACTGGGGCCAGGACTTCGCGGCTGCGTGCGGTACCCGGGTCTATGCCGCTGACGCCGGCGTGGTCAGGGCGGTCGGCTGGCATCTGTGGGGCGGCGGCAACAGGGTTGAAATCGACCACGGCAACGGCCTGATCACCACCTACAACCACCTGCAGGCCATCGGCGTCAGCAAAGGCCAGTCCGTAAAGGTGGGTCAGGTCATCGCCAGGGTCGGCACCACCGGATCGTCCACCGGATGCCACCTGCACTTCGAAACAATCGTCAACGGTGTCCACGAGGACCCCACCGACTGGACCTTCCTGCCGATCAAGCAGGTGGACGCCCTGGACTCCCTCCCGATGGTCAACTACGCACCCGGCGCCGGATCCACCGTGACCGAGGCCCCCAACTGGGCCATCCCGGTGACCGCGGCCCCCGAGCGCGAGGTCATCGGCGGCGAGCAGGAAAGCCGTACCGCGAGCGCCACACCCGGACCGAAAGCGACCGGGGATCCGACGCCAGGCACCCCGACGGCGACAGCGACTCCCACCGCGACGCCGACTCCGACTGCCACCTCGACGGCCACCCCGACCGGCAGCGCGACTGGCACCGCGACGGCATCTCCCACCGAGACCCCCACCGGTTCGGCGGCTCCAAGTTCCACCGCGACCGCGAGCCCGACCGCGACGCCCACGCCCACACAGACGCCGACGCCGACGCAGACAGTAGTGCCCACACAGACAACGGTGCCCACACAGACAACGGCGCCCACACAGACAACGGAGCCAACGCTGACCGAGGCCCCCGCACCGTCGCAGAGTTCCGAACCCGCACCGTCGCCCACTTCCGAACCGCCGCTTACCCCGTCTCCCCTTCCGGAAATTACGACGTCGACCTCCACGCTGGCCTTGCCCTCGCTGACCGTCGAGCCGTCAAGCCTGCTGCCGACTCCTTGAGCTGGCACTAGACTCGATTGCGGCCCTTTGCCGTTCGACGTCTCAAGGAATCGATCCATGCCCCAGCTCCACACCATCCCGCTGACCTTCAACGACGGCTCGGAGGGGGACTTCGGCCGCTTCGCCGGCAAGACCGTCCTGGTGGTCAACGTGGCTTCCGCGTGCGGCCACACCAAGCAGTACGCAGGGCTGCAGGAACTGTACGGTAAGTACCGCGATCAGGGCCTGGAGATCCTCGGGGTGCCCTGCAACCAGTTCGGCGGGCAGGAGCAGGGCAGTGACGAGGAGATCGCGGAGTTCTGCCAGCGCAACTTCGGGGTCACATTCCCCCTCATGTCCAAGAGCAACGTGCTGGGCAAGCAGCAGCACCCGCTGTACGCCGAGCTCACACGTCCCGCGGACGGCGCCGAGGTCCAGAAGGTGAAGTGGAACTTCGAGAAGTTCCTGGTCAGCCGCGACGGTGAGGTGCTCGCCCGATTCCCGTCCGCCGTCGGGCCTGACTCCGAGGAACTCATCGGGGCGCTCGAAGAAGCCCTCGCCTGACGGAGCCTCGACAACGTGCCCTTGCGCGGACACACTGGGACGTGACCGCAAGGGCGGCCGTCCACGCTCAACGCCGGGAGGACGCAGGCGATGAACAACAAGGATCTGGTGCAGCAGGCAGGCCGGGAACTCTTCATTGACAGGGACACCGGCGCGATCGACCGCTGGTGGTCGGCAAACTACCGCCAGCACAGCGCCCTGGCCGGGGACGGTCCGGAGGCGTTGCGCGCACTGGTTGAGAACGTGCCCCCGGACTTCCAGTACGAGCCGGTCCGCATCTTCGCCGACGGCGACCTGGTCGCGATGCATGGCATCTACCGCGGCTTCGGCCCGGTTCCGCTGGTCGCCTTTGACATCTTCCGCGTTGCCGATGGGAAACTCGCCGAACACTGGGACGCCCTTCAACCCGCGGTGGCGGAGACGGCGAGCGGCCGAAGCCAGACCGAGGGCCCGGTTGAGGTCACCGCACCGGAACAGACCGAGGCGAGCCGCGCCGTCGTCCTGGGGTTCATTGACGCGGTGCTGACGGGCCGGGACCCCGAACGGATTGCCGAGTTCATCAGCTCCGAGCAGTATCTCCAGCACAACCCGTCCGTTCCGGATGGCCTGGACGGGCTCCGCACCGCCCTCACGGCCTGGGCCGAGCAGGGCATCACGGTGGAGTACAGCACCGTGCACCGCTCGGTGGCCGAGGGCGAGTTTGTCCTGACCCAGTCGGAAGGGCTGCTGGGCGGCAAACCGACAGCGTTCTATGACCTCTTCCGGGTCGACGGCGGGAAGCTCGTGGAACACTGGGACGTGGTCGCGGAGATCCCGGAGTCGCTTCCGCACGGAAACGGCCTCTTCTAGCCCGCAGTCCCGCCGGAAATCACCCAAGTTTTTCCAATAATCCGGGTGTAGGTCATCCTCTGTTACCCAAAATTCTGCTTCGATTGTCTTATATGGGGGGCTGACACTGGAGGCGCCGCCTCCTCACGGACAAAAGGCAGCCATGGAGTTCATCGAGGCCGAACATCCTCGGCCGGGACACGTCCTTCTGCACCTGAGCGATCCCCATCTGCTGGGCGGCCCGGAACCCCTATACGGAGCGGTTGACAGCGAAGCCCGGCTTCGGCAGGCCTTCGCCGAGGTCCGGGCCTCGGGAATCCGACCCGACGCCGTGATCTTCACCGGCGACCTCGCGGACCAGGGCGAGCCCCTCGCCTATGCCAAGCTCCGCGGAATCGTGGAACCCGCATGCCGGGAAATGGGAGCCCAGGTCATCTGGGCCATAGGCAACCACGACGACCGCGCGAACTTCCGCGCCGGTCTCTTCGACCAGGACGCCAACGAGGCGCCGGTGGATCACAGCTATTCAGTCAACGGGCTGCGGATCATCACCCTGGACACCACGGTGCCCGGTTTCCACCATGGCGAGCTCAGCTCCCGGCAGCTGGACTGGCTCGCGGGGGAGCTGGCCACGCCGGCCCCGGACGGCACGATCCTGGCCCTGCACCACCCTCCGGTGCCCAGCGTCCTGGACCTGGCAGTCCTGGTGGAGCTGCGCGGCCAAAGGGAGCTGGCCGCCGTCGTCCGCAATACAGATGTCCGCACCATCCTGGGCGGGCATCTGCACTATTCAAGCAGCGCGATGTTCGCCGGCATCCCGGTCTCGGTGGCCTCGGCCACCTGCTACACCCAGGACCTCAACGTTGCCCAGGGCGGCACGCGCGGCCGCGACGGGGCGCAGGGCTTCAACCTGGTCCACGTCTACCAGGACACGATTGTGCACTCGGTGGTCCCGCTCGGCAGCTCGCGCACGGTGGGCGAGTACGTCAGCCCCGAGGAAACCCGACGGCGGCTAGCGGCGGCCGGGATCTGGATCCCGGAGCGCCCGGGCGCCGAAGCGGCTCAGGGCATGCAGCCTTCCTTCTCCCGGCCTCATTTCTCCCAGGGCGCCTTGATGGGGAAGTAGTCCTCGAGGAAATCCGTCACCAGCTTGGCCCGCTTTTCCGCGGCCACCTCCGGGAAGCTGCCGTCATTGAGGCAGAAGAAGTCCATGTTCCGCTTGGCGAGCAGGGTGGGCAGGTAATGGAGCCCGGACCACAAGGTGGTGTCCACGTACTTGACCTTCGCCGCGGTCTGCGTCACCGCGCGCCCTGTGAGGAGCGAGTAGTAGTGGTAGAAGGAATTGGTCACCGAGATGTTGTCCGCGGCACGGAAAGTGCTTGCGGCGGTCTTGGCGAATTCGTTGGGGAACTCCTCCTCCATCCGGGCCGCGACGCTGCGGCGCAACGGTGCCGCGGCGTGCTCCAGATGCCGGGTGGTGACCCGGCCGAAGCGTTCCCATAGCAGCTTCCGGTTCACCCGCGCGGCGTTTTCGAACCCGCTGCGCTCGGCGTCGTTCTCACCCAGGCCGATCCGGGTCTCGGCCTCGATGAACTTGGTGATTCCGCCAGGGGTGAAGAACATGTCCGGGCCCACGGGCCTGCCGAAGAACATGTCGTCATTGGAGTACAGGAAATGCTCCGAAAGGCCCTCGATGTGGTGCAGCTGGCACTCGACGGCCTGGGAGTTATACGTGGGCAGCACCGAGGGGTCGCTGAAGAACTCCTCGCTGCGCACGATCTGTACCCGCGGGTGCTCCGCGAGCCACGCCGGGACCGGGGAGTCCGTGGCAATGAAGATCCGGCGGATCCACGGCGCGTACATGTACACCGAGCGCAGGGCGTATTTGAGTTCGTCGATCTGCCGGAAGCGGGCCTCGTGCGCGTCCCCTTCGCCGAGCACGGCACCTTTCATGCGGGCGCGCCGTGCCGCCACGTATTCGGGATCGTTGCCGTCTACCCACGAAAAGACGATGTCGACGTCGAAGTCGATGTCGGACGCGTGGTCCGCGAACATGTTCTCGATGGTCGGCCAGCTCAGCCCGTGCCGCTCCACGGTGCCGCGCACGGCATCCTGGCGCAGCATGGTGCGGCGGGTCAGGGAGTTTTCCACGGGGAGGATGAGCTGTTCGCCGTCGAACTCCCAGAACTCCAGCTGGACCCCGAACGCCGGTCCGTAGCTGAGCCCGCTGCCGGCCACCACGCGCGGCCGGAAGAGCCGGAAGATCCGGGCCTTGCGGTTCGTGGAGAGCTCGCCGTCGGCCACCAGCAGGGTGGACTTCTTGCGGGCATCAACGGCCATGGAGTAGAACGGCTCGTTCCGGCAGGCCTCCGCCAGCGCGCCGCGCAGCTTCTTGCGTTCCCGCCAGTCGACGGCGATCACGGGCCGGTGGTCGTTGCCGCGGACCAGGATGAAATCGACGTCGGCGGAATCCAGCACCGCACGGACAAACAGGAGGTCTTCCACCATGGCTTGGTGCGGTGTCCGGTCCTGGTTCAGCAGGGCATACCGCCCGCGGTGGCGGACGACGTCGGGCCGGTTCTTCAAGCGGGCGACGAGCGCCGGCGAGGTGGGCTCGGGAACAACCGCTTCGTCCTCGCCTGCTGGGCTGCCGAAATAGCTGACGTGCTGGTTCATCTCCGTGATGGGGTCCTCCGAGCGTCGGTTCTTGGGAAATCAGGGTCCGCCGGACTCAGCCGGCGTGCTCCTGCCGCCACGTCCGCAGGAAAGCTCCGCCGGCGTCGTCGTGGATGACATCCTCGCCCAGGCCCAGGTCGGCCGCGGTCAGGATGCTGTACGGCTTGGCGGGAACGCCGTCCGCAGGACGGACGTCCAGGTGCTGGACCTCGTGGTCGTTGTGGTGAAGCCAGTCTGCCATGGCATAGTCGGTGCGGGAATCGCCCACGGTCCGCCACGCCTGCGGGGTGATGCCTTGGGCCGCGAGCAGTTCCACGGCCCGGCTGGCACCCAGGTCCTTGCCGAGCCGCACGGATTCGATGTCCGTGGAGATGATGGTGGGGTCCAGCCGGTAGTCGCCGGTGTCGTCCGACTGCGGGTCGTGGTGGTCCAGGATCGCGGCGGACAAGCCGTGCCGGCCCATGAGTTCCAGCGCATCGGCGTCGAACAGCTTTTGTTCGGCCAGGTAGTCTTCGCT
Source organism: Arthrobacter cupressi (assembly GCF_900099975.1). GTDB lineage: Bacteria > Actinomycetota > Actinomycetes > Actinomycetales > Micrococcaceae > Arthrobacter > Arthrobacter cupressi. The sequence goes on along the minus strand of NZ_FNEI01000015.1, from coordinate 7,611 downwards.
GGCAACATCGAGGTGTTGTTCCACGGACACCATGGCCCGCTTGGTCTCGTCGAAGAACATGTGGGCCGCGTAGTCCTCGGCCACCATGCGGCGGATGTCGTCGCCGTAGGCCTTCGGCACCGCGAGCTCGTGGTCCACGTGCACCGGGCCCGCGCCTGCGGCCGTATAGCTGAACCACACGGCGCCTTTTTCGCAGATCGCGTGCACCACCGTTCCCGCCGGCATTCCGGCGGCGATCATCGGTTCCATGACCTGTTCCCGGATGAAGGCGTCGGAACGTCCGGTGTTGAAGATGACCGGGATGCCTGCCGCTGCCAGCGCCACGAGGTCGGCGATGATGTCCGGCTTCACGTCCCGCGTGACGGGACTCGCCACCGGGCCGTCGACGTCGAGGAGCAGCGCGAGGGCCGGGGTTGCGGGGTGGGTGGAGCCGGAGCTGTGTTCAATGCCGGTGCGGGGAACAGTCATGGCTCTATTCTGTCGGAGCCGCGTGGCATGTGACGGAGGTGTGACGGGCGGCGACGGCGATGGTCACCGTTTGGCCACAAAGCGGCGGGGCGCAAGGGGCGGAAGTTTCCTAGCCCGCCCTCGTTACTTAGGCTTGCATCGTGATCTTCAAAGCTGTGGGCGAGGGACGCCCGTATCCCGACCATGGTTTTTCCACGCCCAAGGACTGGGCCTCGCTGCCCCCGCGTCCTGTGCGGCTCGACGAGCTGGTGACCACCAAGCGCACCCTGGATCTTGAAGCCCTGCTGGCCGAGGATTCCACCTTCTTCGGCGACTTGTTCCCACACGTAGTGCAGTACCAGGGGGTCATGTACCTCGAGGACGGCCTGCACCGCGCCGTCCGCACGGCCCTGCACCAGCGCACCGCCATCCACGCCCGGGTCCTGGTCATCGATGGCTAGGAAGCAGAAGGACTTCAGCCGGCTGCACGGGCACCGCGTGGTCTCCGGCCCTGAACTGCGCGCCACTTTCGCCGAGGAGCAGGGTCCGGCGCACCCGGGACGCTTCCGCCGGCGCCTCTTCCATGGGGTTGTCCTGACGCTGCTGCTCGGCCTGATCATCGCCGGCGTGGTGGGGGCCTGGGCGGTCATGACCGGGGTGGTCAGGTTTCCGGAATCGGTGTCCAGCAAGGCCGCCGAGCAGGCCTGCCCCGCCACCACGTTCGACTACCTGCCAAACAACAAGGTCACCGTCCGTGTCTACAACGCCACCGGCCGCACCGGCCTGGCCAAGAGCATCGCCGACCAGTTGAAGGCCCGCGGCTACAAGGTGGCCAAGGTGGACAACGGGCAGACCCGCTACAGCGGCGCGGCGCAGGTCATCTCCGGGCCCGCCGGGCAGGCCGCGGCGTTCAACATCCAGCGGAATGTGGCGGGGACCGATTACTACCAGGACGAGCGCTCGGACGCCTCCGTGGACCTGGTGCTTGCGCCCGGGTTCAAGGAATTGCTGAAGCCCGCTTTGGTGGACCAGACCCCGGGCAAGCTCAGCTGCCCGCGGGAAACCCGCCGGATCGCCGACGACGCCAAGTGGCCCGTGCTGCCGTCCGCCGCTCCCTAGGGGCTAATTCAGCCGCAGCGGTGTGCCGCCGTCGTCGAACCGCGCTCCGGCACCGAGCTGGATGAACCGGACCGTCTGCTTGAGGCGGTCCTCAAACGCCTGCTGGCCGTCGCCCGTGGCGCGTGCCGCGCTGGAGGAAAGCGTGCCGTGGATGAGCCGTGCGAGCTGCGGAACGTCCGCCTCGGGCAGGTAGCCGGCCGCGACGCCGTCGCGCAGGATGTCCTCGAGCAGCAGGTTCAGTTCGCCCACATGGTCGGCCAGTTTGGCGAAGGACCCGGGGGAGAGCACGGCGGCCATCGCCGGCCCGGGTGGCAGGTGCCGGCGGCTGAGGTCCTCCACCTGGGCACGGACGTACAGTGCGAGCCGGTCCACCGGGTTGCCCAGCTCCGCGAGCGAGGAACGCAGGTCCCCGAGGAAACGCTCGGTCTCGTCCAGGGCGTACGCGATGAGGAGCTGCTCCATGTCCGCGTAGTAGTTGTAGACGGCGGTGCGGCCCACTCCGGCGTGCCGGGCGACGTCGGTCATGGTGAGGCCGGGCAGGCCGTGCGTGAAGAGGAGTTCCCCGAAGGCTGTCAGGATCCGGCGTTGGGTCTCGGCGCGCTGTGCCGCGTTGCTCGCGGCCGTGATCCTGGGCATAGAGACACTTTACAGCGATCTGTCAGCAAACCCCTGCTTTTCCCCGCGCCGGGAGCGCGAACTGGCAGCAGATGACTCTTCGCTGCGGATTTAAGGGCATCTGCTGCCAGTTCGCGCGAGGCGGGAGACTAGATGGCGCAGCCGTCCGGGCCGCAGGCCTCGGCGTCGGAGCTGCCGACGGCGACCAGCGGGTTGGCTTCCTGCCACGCCTGGTTCAGGGCCTGGGTGAAGACGTCGGCCGGCTGGGCGCCGGAGAGGCCGTACTTGCGGTCGATCACGAAGAACGGCACGCCCGTGACGCCGATGGCCCGGGCCTCGGCGATGTCGCGGCGGACGTCCTCGGCGTACTTGTCGCTTTCGAAGAGTTCGGCGATTTCCTCCGCGGGGAGGCCCAGGTCATGGCCCAGAGCGGTCAGGTAGCCCTGGTTGCCGATGTCCTTGCCGTGCTCGAAGTGGTCGCTGAGTAGGCGTTCCTTGGCGGCGTCCTGCTTCCCGTGGGCGGCGGCGAGATGGATGAGCCGGTGGGCCGTGAAGCTGTTGGCGACCACGACGGCGTCAAAGCGGTAGTTCAGGCCCTCGCCCTTGGCCTGCTCCGCGACGTGCTCGAACATCCGGCTGACCTGCTCCGGGGCCATGCCCTTGCGCTTGCTGAGGTAGTCCAGTTCCGTGCCGTCGTAGTGCCCGGGAACGGTGGGGTCGAGCTGGTAGCTGCGCCACTGCACCTCCACGGAATCGCGGTGCGGGAATTCTGCGAGGGCGGACTCAAAGCGGCGCTTGCCGATGTAGCACCACGGGCAGGCGACATCGGACCAGATCTCAATCTTCATGCAGGCGACAACCGCCGGTGGGTGCCGGGCATTCCGTCCGGGGCAGTCGGCTTGCTCACACTGCGGCCCCCAGGGGGTGGTTGGCCCGGGCGGTTGGTCCCGCCCGGTGTGTTGGCAGCGCGGTGTGTTGGCAGAAGGAACCGGAAGGGATAGCGTCTCAGCCAAGAGGCGCCCAGCCAACGAAGGAGGCCCTGCCGTGACGATCGTCGACAACGCCGTCTACGTGGACGGCCGCCGGACGGCGGATCCGGAAGGACTCGAGGAAACCTACTTCCTGCTGCGCCAGCGCGAGGGCATGGCCTGGATCGGCCTGTACCGGCCGGATGCCGGGGAACTGCGTTCAGTGGCAGGCGAGTTCGGGCTCAGCGCCCTCGCCGTCGAAGACGCCCTCACCGGCCATCAGCGGGCGAAGCTGGACTACTACGGCGACATCCTCTTCGTGGTCCTGCGCCCGGCCCGCTACCTGGACGCCGAAGAGAAGGTGGATTTCGGCGAAATACACATCTGCATCGGCCCGGACTTCGTGATCACGGTGCGCCACGCGGAATCGCCGGACCTCCACAAGGTGCGCCAGCGCATGGAGTCCCAGCCGGAGTTCCTCGCCCTGGGGCCCGATGCCGTGCTCTACGCCATCCTGGATCAGGTGGTCGACGAGTACGAGCCCGTCGCGGCGGGCCTGGAGAACGACATCGATGAAATCGAGGACGGCCTGTTCGGCGGCGACCCGGAGGTCTCCCGGCGGATCTACGAGCTGTCCCGCCAGGTCATCATGTTCCAGCGCGCCACCGGGCCCCTCACCGGGATCCTGCAGACGCTGGCGGCGGGGACCCCGGACCACCAACTCGCGCCGGAACTCGTGGACCCCCTGCGGGACGTCCTGGACCATGCACTGCGCCTGGCCGAACGGATCAACTCCTTCCGGGCCCTGCTGCAGAATGCCTTGATGGTCAGCGCCACCGTCGTGGCCCAACGGCAGAACGACGAGATGCGCCGCCTGACTGAATCGAGTTTTGCCCAGAGCGAGCAGGTCAAGCGGATCTCGTCCTGGGCGGCAATCCTTTTCGCCCCGACCCTGGTTGGCACCATTTACGGCATGAACTTCCGGGTCATGCCAGAGCTTGACTGGTTCTTCGGCTACCCCATGGCGCTGGGCCTGATGGTGGGCATGGGCCTGGCGCTGTACTGGACCTTCAAACACAACAGGTGGATCTGAACTACCGGAGTCCAAGCTCCATGACCAAGTCATGCTCAACTGTGGTACCCAGCCGGAATGACTTGGTGCCCACCTTCCGGAAGCCGCTCTTCTCATAGAAGCGGATGGCCTTCGCGTTCTGGTCGTTGACACCGAGCCACACGCCTGCCACGCCCAGGGCAGCCGCCCGCTCAACCGTGCTTGCCATGAGCCTGCCCGCGGCGCCCAGGCCGTGATGGTCCGGGTGGACGTAGACCTTGCTAAGTTCCGCGGAGGGCAGGCGGGTCAGCGCTGCGGCCACGTCCGGATCCTGTGCCGGGCGGTTCACCAGCATGCTGTAGCCGTGCAGGCCGTCCCCGTCGTCGATCACCAGGATGGTGATGTCCGGATCGGCGAGGTACTGGGCGAACTTTCCGGCACTGAGGGTGTCGCGGAGGTGTGCTGCGACGTCCTCTGGTGAGGAACCCGGCGGGCAGGCGAGGGGAAAGGTGACGGTGGCAAGCTCGGCCAGCGCGCCGTCGTCGAGCGGTGTAGCAGTGCGGATCGTCCCGGTCACGTGTCCTCCTGCCCGCCTGCCGCGGCGAGGTAGTTCCGGATGCCGTCAACCACCAGTTGGTGGTCCTCGTCCGAGGCGAGCCCGGACACGGTGATCGTGCCAATCACGCCGGCACCGCGGACCCGGATGGGGAACGAACCGCCGGCGAGGGTGTAATCGTCATGGCTGAGCCAGCCGCCCCCAAGCGGGCTGTGGCCGCGGGCCCTGAACTCCTCGGACAGCAGCGCGGTGCTGTGCTCGAAGCGCAGCACCGCCGCGGACTTCCGGCGGATCCATTCCTCCTGGTCAGACGTGGCTCCTGGGAGGACGCAGCGGAAGAGGATGATGTTGTGGCGGCGGATGTCGATCGCCACTCCAAACCCCGAGGAGATGGCGTGGTTGGCAATCAGCGAACCGAGCCGCCAGGCGTCGTGGTTGTCGAAGCCGGCGAAGACCAGTTCTTCTTCCTGGGCCCTCAGTTCTGCGAGGCGGGGCGAGTCGCTCATGCTGTGCCCGCCTCGTCTGCCTCGTAGCTGAGCCCGATCTGCCGGCGGATCTCGTCCATGGCTGCCATGATCGCGACCGTTTCGTCCGGTGGCAGGATGGTTCCGGCAGTTTCGCCGGCCGCAACCAGCCGTTCGAGCTCGGCGGCCTGGTACTGCATGCCTCGGCTGTTCACCGGCTGCTCGTACCGTTCCACCACGGAGCCATCCACGGCATGGACGGTGAATGGCACGGGGTTGTACCAGGTGTGCTCGACGTCGATCCACCCGTCCGTTCCGATCACCAGGGCACGGTTGGCGCTGGCGGCATCGAGTTCGCAGTCCACCAAAGCCTGCGCGCCGTCGTCGTACTCGAAGATCGCGGCGGTCTGGCGGTCCACACCGGTCGCCGTCATTGATGCGCTCGCGTGGATCCGGGACGGGGTGCCCAGGATGTCGAACGCGAAGGAAATGGGGTAGATGCCTAGGTCCAGCAGCGCCCCGCCGCCCAGTCCGGGGTCGTTCAGCCGGTGGGCCGGGTCCTTGGGCAGGCTCTGGTTGTGGCTTGCCACCACTTTCCGGACCTGGCCGATGGTGCCCGCCTGGATGACCTCCCGGAGGCGGACCATGTGCGGCAGGAACCGGGTCCACATGGCCTCCAGCGCCACCAGTCCCTTGGCAGCGGCCGCCGCGGTCACCTCGCGCGCTTCCCGGGCGTTCATGGTGAACGACTTCTCCACCAGGACGTGCTTGCCCGCGTTGAGGGCCAGCAAGGCATTCGCGTGGTGGAAGGGATGCGGAGTGGCGACGTAGATGACGTCCACGTCCGGATCCGCGACGAGTTCCTCATAGCTGCCATGCGCAAGCGGGATGCCGTGCTGCCCCGCGAACGCCTTGCTCGAGTCCAGGGAGCGCGAGCCCACCGCCTGCACGGTGAACCCGTTCTCAAGGAGGTCCTGGGTCTGCAGCCCCGCGATGAAGCCCGTTCCCAGGATTCCCCAGCGGATCTTTCCATCAGAAAGTGACACGTGTTCAATCCTCTGTTTGCTTGGCCAGCGGGTAGGCCACGAACGCGAACCGCTCCGAATCGGGCGACCAGCTGTTGACGTTGAGCGTACCCTGACCGCCGAACAGCGGCCATGAGTGCAGCGGGGTTGGCCAGTCACCCGTGGAGACCAGTACGACGGCGACCGGCAGGTCCGCGGGGTGGCCTTGGGTTCCGGCGGGGAAACGGAGGTAGGCGGCGTAGCGGCCGTCGGGGGAGAGATGCGGGAACCAGTCCACTGTGTCGCTTTCGAGGAGCCGTTCGAAGCCGGTCCCGTCCACGCGGATCCGGGCGAGCTGGGCATGCCCTGGCGCGGTGCCGAAGGACTCGGTGTTCAGGTACAGCCACTTCCCGTCGGGCGAGTATTCCGGGCCGTCGCAGTGGCCCGGGCCAGCATCAACCTGCCCGACGTCGACGGCGGCGGCAGCACCGCCGTCGGACGCCATGGTCACGAGGCGGCCGGGCTGCGAGAAGTCCCCGCCCTCAATCCCCACGTACGCCAGTTCCTTCCCGTCCGGGCTGACGCCGTGGAGGAAATGGAAGGAGCCGTCGTCCGTGGTGATGCGTTCGGCCGTCCCGCCGGCCAACGGGGCCCGGTAGATATGGCCGTCATTGGCTGACAGGAAGATGGTTTCGCCGTCGGGCGCCAGGACGTGGTCGTTGTTCAGGTCCGGGATGCCGGTGAGCGGAACCTCGGTCAGCTCTGCGGTGGATGCGTCCAGCTTCCACAGCTTCCCGTCCCCGTTGAGCACCAGCGCCGAGCCGTCCAGGGTCCAGTTGGGTGCTTCGAGGAGCAGCTCATGCGTGCTGTACAGCATCGTCGATTCGCCGGTCACCGAGGCAATCCACACCTCGCTGCGCTGCCCGGCCTGGAGGGTGCGGTTCACGCCTGTCGTTCCTTAGTCCTGCGTGCTGAAGGCGGCGTCGAAGCTGGTTTGCGGGGCGGGGTAGTCGTATTTTTTGAGTGCGGCGAGGGCTTCGGGGGCGCCGTGGAGGCGGTCCATGCCGGGGTCTTCCCATTCGATGCTGATGGGGCCGGTGTAGCCGATGGCGGTGAGGGCGCGGAAGGAGGCTTCCCAGGGGACGTCGCCGCGGCCGGCGGAGACGAAGTCCCAGCCGCGGCGGGGGTCGCCCCAGGGCAGGTGGGAGCCGAGGACGGTGTTGCGGCCGGTTTGGCGGAGCTTGGTGTCTTTGCAGTCGACGTGGTAGATGCGGTCTTTGAAGTCCCAGATGAAGGAGACGGGGTCGATGCCTTGCCACATCATGTGGGAGGGGTCCCAGTTCAGGCCGAAGGCTTCGCGGTGGCCGATGGCTTCGAGGGTGCGGAC
>NZ_FNEI01000012.1 GCF_900099975.1 Arthrobacter cupressi | reverse complement strand
TCACGCTCCGCCACGCAGGACGGCTCCGGCATCTGGGCATCGGACGAGCCCACAAACACAAACGCATCATCGTGCTCGTCCGCGAGGCCGACGTCACCGCCGTCGAGCACGGCACCGGCGAAATCCTCGCAGAGTTCACCATCGACCCAACCCGCGGCTACCAGCCGAAAAAACAAAACACCCCCGGTCCGAAGACCGGGGGTGTCAACGATGTCCCGACACATCCGTAAAGGATGTCCCGCTACATCACAAAGCGCCCCGGGAGGGAATCGAACCCCCGACCAAGAGATTAGAAGGCTCCTGCTCTATCCTCTGAGCTACCGAGGCGGGCGCCTGCCGGACCATTCCGGCGGCAACACCACGAGTTTACCTTGCGCACGGCGATCGGCAGCCCGCCGCTCGGGGACGGGCCCCGCGGGATGGAGACGCCTAAGAAAAAACCAGTGGCTCGCCGGTTTCAAGGAGGGTCTTGAGGCTGGCAAGGACTCCTGGCCAGCCATCGGTGACACCGGCCAGGATGGTGCTGCCCTCGTCGAAGCCCGAGTGGGTCACGGTCAGCTTGACCATGCCATCCAGCGGCTCGATCTCAAAACGCACCCTCGAACGTCCCTCGGCAGCCATCGCCGCAACTTCGTCTTCGGCGCCACCGACCGCCGCCCCGAATTCCGGCGTGATGGTGTGCCACGTGAACTCGAGCCTGCGGCGCTCTTCCACCGCCAGGACCACCTGTTCGGGATCCGCAATCGTCACGCCCGCGACCTCCCAGGTGATGGTGGAACCCTGCTGCCACTCCGATCTGAGGGCGACGCCCCAGTAGCGTTCAGTGAACGCGGGGTCGGTCAAGGCTTGCCACAACTGCTCCGGGGTTGTCCTGATGTAGGTGGCATAGACGAATACAGGGCCCTGCCCGGCCGGAGCTGCTGCGTGCATGGTGGGTGGCTCCAATGCTGTCGGTGACCCGGCGGGATCTCCTGCCGCCGGACGGTCGCCTGAACGGTGCAATCCGAAATGGCGATGGTCGAGCATCCGGCGCCGGCGAAGGCAAAGTCAAGGGGCTGCCGCCATCCGGAACCCCGGGCTAGACTCCCTGCCATGGAGCAGAACTCCGCAAAGATCCTGACCCGGCCCGCACGATGGGCCGAAGTGGAAGGCCTCTTCAGCGGCGGGGGCGAACCGAGCCGGTGCTGGTGCCGCTGGTTTTCAGTCACAGGCAAGGCCTGGGAGGCAACGCCCGTTTCGGGCCGCCGTGAACAGTTGAAAGCGGCGTTCGACGCCGGACCCGAACCCGGCGTGATCGCGGTCAAGGACAGCGTGCCCGTTGGCTGGTGCGCCGTCGAACCGCGGCACTGCTATCCGCGGATCGAACGGTCACAGATCCTGCGCTCCGCGGGCGCGGCCGCCGCCGACGGCGACGGTGTCTGGTCGGTGAGCTGCTTCGTCGTCGCTCACGGGCACCGGCGCGGGGGTATCGCGGGCGAACTGCTCGCTGCCGCCGTCGAACACGCCTTCACGCACGGCGCCCGGATCATCGAAGGCTACCCGGTGGATCCTGCCCTGCGGCCGAAGGCCGGCGCCGCGGACCTGTACCACGGGACGGTGTCCCTGTTCACCCGGGCAGGATTCAGCGCTGTTCCCACCTCCGCCCCCGGCAGGGCCGTGATGCGGCTGCAGCGCTGACACCTGCCCCATCCGCAGGGGTGACGCCCCGCGCCTACAGGAGTGCCATGCACAAGCAGGACCTCATCGACGGCATCCGCGCCGCGCTCGGATCCGTGGCCGATCCCGAACGCGCCCGCTCGGCACAGGCATATATGAAGTCGGACATGCCATCACTCGGCGTACCGGTCCCCCACGTCCGAAGGATCGCGAAGGACGCGGCCAAGGCGGCCCCCTTCACGTCGGCCTCCGAACTCCGCGACACCGTGCTGACGCTGTGGCGCGAGGCCAATGCCCGCGAAGAGCGCTACGCGGCGATCGATCTCACCGCCGCACGGCTGGTCGCCGCCGACCTGCAGATGCTACCGGTGTACGAGGAGTTCATCCGCACCGGTGCCTGGTGGGACCTGGTGGACGGCGTCTCGCCCCGGATCCGCGAGCTTCTTCTGGCGCATCCGGACCTGATGCCGGAACTGCTGCTGCGGTGGTCGGCCGACGGCGACATGTGGGTCCGGCGCGCGGCCATCACCTCGCAGCTGGGTGCCAAGGGCCGGACCAGCACGACATTGCTGGCCGCGGTGATCCTGCCGAATCTCGCCGACGGTGAGTTCTTCATCAGGAAGGCGATCGGATGGGCCCTGCGCGAGTACGGGAAGAGCGATCCGGGCTGGGTGGCTGCCTTCGTTGCCGAACACCGGGAACAGCTGAGCCCCTTGTCCTACCGCGAAGCCGTACGGCGCCTGCCGGCGGCCGCCGAGGGCGAAACTAGATGATGTTGTTGCTGAGGGGCTGGTCCCGGCGGCTGAAGAGGTGTTTGGTGCGCGGGTCGAGGAAGATCAGGTAAAGGGCGAACAGGAGGGCGATGATGGCGGCCGCGTTCCTGGCAAGCACCAGGGCCAGGCCGACGTCCCCGCTCTGCAGGTACGGGAAGACTTCCAGCTGGTCGGAGATCGCGTAGACCATGAAGAAGGAGACCACGAAGTAGAGGGTCTTGACCTGCCAGTCGTTCCGGATGCCCGTCACGGCGAACAGCGGAATCAGCCACACGACGTACCAGGACTGGATCATCGGTGCCAGAAAGACGATCGCGGCGAACGCAAGGGTCAGGCGGCGCATCACGCGGTCGTGGCTGCCGCGGAAGACCTGCCAGGCGACGATTCCCACGGCAAGGACCTTGCCGGCGTCGTACACCCATTTCGCTAGTCCCCAGCCGTCAAGGCCGAACACATTCACGATCGATGCGACGATCAGGCCGAGCAGCCCCACCGGGGCGTACCAGATCCACACGCTGCCCGGTGCCGACAGTCCCTTGATCCAGCCAAAGCCGAAGCCGTTGACGGCGCCGAGCCCGTAGAGGATCGCCAGCGACAGGCCGGCCGTGAGTGCCCAGAAAAGGAACTTGCGCGGCCAGCTGGCGCCCTTGCCCGCCCAGAGGAGGCCGATGAACGGCAGGAACACCACGGTGATCGGCTTGACCGAAATGGACAAGGTGACCAGCACGATGCCCAGGATCACCCGGCGGGTTGCGCAGTAGTAGAGTCCGGCGAGGGCCAGGCCGATCATCAGCGCATCGTTGTGGACGCTGGCGATGAAGTTGGTGAGGAAGAGCGGGTTCGCGGCTGAGAGCCACAGGGCGCGGTGCGGATTGACGCCGTGGAGTTCGGCGAGCTTGGGAACGTAGATGACGCACAGCACGATCCCGACGGCGGCCGCGCCCCGGAAGAGCATGATGCTCGCCTCAGGCTGGACATTCGTCGCCCAGACTACGAACTGCTCGATCCATAGGAACAGCTGGCCGTACGGGACCGGGGCTTCGGTCCACATCTTGTCCGCGCCCAGCTGGAAATAGTTGGGCAGGGCGGAGATGCCGTTCTCGTAGGGATTGATGCCTTCCACCATCAGCCTGCCCTGGCCGATGTAGGCGTACACGTCGCGGCTGAACAGCGGAACGGTGAACATCATGGGAAGCCCCCAGGCCAGGATTGCCCGGAGCGTGGCCTTGCGGGCCTCCGGTCCCCAGACCCGCACGCGCTGGCCCAGCCGGAGCCAGGCCCGCACGAGGAGCATGCCGCCCACTGACAGCAGCACGATGGAGAGCGCAACCCCTGCGGCCTCCGTGCGCATCCAGATGAACAGGGGCAGGCGGCGGAGTTCGGACACGGGGGCAAGCCAGCCCACTCCAAGGGACCCGATCACCAGGAACACCGATCCGATAAAGCCGGCAATCAACGGCGAGCGGGCATTGTCCACGTCAGGCAGTGTTCCTGCGTCCGACGGCATCCCGTCGTCCTTGCTGGCAGCAGGTACAGGCGCCGTCATCGTCAGAAATGTCCAATCGTTTGCCTAGCGGGTTCCGGATGCGGCCGCGGGCCGTCCGTACAAGGGAAAAGCAGGGCGGAAAACCAGCCTCTGCCGTGCTCGAAATGGTATCACCGGAGCGGCAGCGGGCGGCTGAACTGTAGGCTGGGCGGGTGCCTATTACTAATGAACGCATCGTCTGGATCGACTGCGAAATGACCGGCCTGGATCTTGAAAAGGATGCGCTGATCGAGGTGGCCGCGCTGGTCACCGACTCGGAGCTGAACATCCTGGGCGAAGGCGTGGATGTTGTCATCAAACCCGACGAGGCCGCGCTTGAGCAGATGAACGACTTCGTCCGGGACATGCATACCCGTTCGAAGCTCCTCGACGAGCTGCCCCACGGCAAGACGATGGCCGAGGCGGAAGCGCTCATCCTGGAATACATCGAGGCCTGGGTCCCGGATCCGAAGAAGGCACCGCTGGGCGGAAACTCGGTCGGCACGGACCGCACCTTCCTGGCCCGCGACATGCCCAATGTCATCGAGCACCTCCACTACCGGGTGATCGACGTCAGCACCATCAAGGAGCTTTCACGCCGCTGGTTCCCGCGTGCCTACTTCCAGGCGCCGGCCAAGCACGGCGGCCACCGCGCGCTCGGCGACATCAAGGACTCCATCGATGAGCTGCGCTACTACCGCGAAGCTGTCTTCGTTCCCGCCCCCGGACCCGACACCGCCACGGCGCAGAAGGTCTCCAAGCGCGTTTCCGGAACGGTCGACGACGCCCCCTCGGTGTGATCTGCGTTACCTTTCCGGGAATTTTCTCCGAAACGGCAAAAAACGGCATTGTGGCCCTCAAACACGAGGTATAGTTTTTGTCGTTGCCTTCGCAGGCGGCGGGTCATTCCGCTGCTCACAGGGCACATGGTGGGCGTAGCTCAGTTGGCAGAGCGCCTGGTTGTGGTCCAGGAGGTCGCGGGTTCAACCCCCGTCGCTCACCCGCATAAGGCTGGTAGTTGGTACCGGTCAGCCAAAGGCCGCACTGGTTTCCAGTGCGGCCTTTGCTTTTCCCCGCTACCGTCACGCAGCAAGGAACCAGCCGTCATGACCGTCCTGCCCATCACCATCTGGGGCGAGCCCGTACTGCACCGCCGGGCCAGTGAAGTCGAGGTCTTCGACGACGAACTGCGTACCCTGATCGCGGACATGATCGAAACCAATGAAGCGGCGAACGGCGTGGGCCTTGCCGCACCCCAGGTAGGCGTCGGCAAGCGGATCTTCATCTTCAAGTACGCCAATGACGACGATGCGCCGGATGAAGGCGTGGTGGTCAACCCGGTCCTGACCCTCTCCAAGGTGTCCGGCGCCTTGCCGGATCCGGAGGAGCATATCGAGGGGTGCCTGTCCTTCCCCGGCGAGAGCTACCCGCTCCAGCGCGCCGAGTGGGCCCGGGTGCAGGGCTTCGACGGCGACGGCAGGCCCGTTGACTTCGTGGCCACCGGCTGGTTCGCCAGGGTCATGCAGCACGAGTTCGACCACCTGGACGGGAAGCTCTACGTCAACCGGCTCGTGGACCGCTATTCCAAGAAGGCCATGAAACAGGCAAAGAAGCATGGCTGGGGAGTGCCGGGATTGACTTGGATGCCCGGCGTCGACCCGGACCCGTTCGGTCACTGACCGGCCGCAACGCACCGCCCCTGAGCCCCCCACACCAAGCGATCGGACGTGGCCGTGGACACCACAGCACTGTTTGAGCTCCTGGACATCCGGGACGACGACGCGCGGGAATGCGCTGCTCTCCTCGCCACGCCGCCAAGCCCGGCGGTCCTTGCCGCCTTGGCAGCCCTGGAAGGGCGGCTCGGCACGTTCCCTGCCGGCTCGGGCACCGCAGAGGGCTGCGGCGAGAGCGACTGGATCGAAGCCCTGCTGCGTTTCGCGCCAGTAACCGCGGCGCACCACGGCTCAGCAGGCATCCCGGCCGAAATCACGGCCGCGACCCTTGCCGATATCGGCCTGAACCTGCGCATCAACCGCCGCGTCCACGGCCGCTTCGGCCTGGACACGTGGGCCTGGCTCACGCTGCACCTGGCCGGGAACATGTTCCGGCTTGGCCGCCTCCAGTACCACCTGGTGCGCAGCACCGGCGGCATGTCACCCGCGCCGGAAGGCGAATGGATCGTTGGCATCCACATTCCCGAAGACGGCGGCCTCTCCCCTGCCGTCGTCGACGAGAGCCTGCTTATGGCCCGGGCTTTCCTGGACCGCCATTTCCCGGACAAGCCCGTGCGGCTGGCCACCTGCGATTCCTGGATGCTGGACCCCTACCTGGCAGAGCGGCTCCCGGAGAGCAACATTGCCTCCTTCGCCCGCCGCTTCACCGTGGACCGGTGCTCGGAAGCGGCCAGCGATGGCGTCTACTTCACGTTCCGCACCAGGGACATGGAGAACCTTGCGCAATTGCCCAGGGACACTTCGCTGCAGCGTGCGGTCCTCGAACGGATCGACGACGGCGGCAGCTGGCAGCTCGGTCACGGTTATCTGGAGCTGCCGGCGGCGCCTTAGCCGCCCGCCCCATCCGGCCCCGCGCAGGGCGGAGCCGGATGGACTGCCGTCAGGGCCGGATGGTCTGCTGGCCCGGGCAGCCGGCGAGCACGCGCTTCATGGCGTCCTTTTCGGCGGCGGTGACCCAGAGCCGGTAGGCGGCTTTCACCGAGATCTGCCTGGCGACGTAATGACAGCGGAAGTTCTTGTTCGCGGGCAGCCACGTGGCGGCGTCACCAGCGCCCTTCTTCACGTTGGCCGGGCCGTCGACGGCAATCAGGTTGAGGGGGTCGTTGGCGAAGGTGCTGCGCTGTTTCGGGGTGAGCTGTTGGGCACCCTTTTGCCAGGCGTCTGCCAAGGCCACCACATGGTCGATCTGGACTGCCTTGCTGCTTTCGGCGCCACGCCGGAATTCGACCGCCTTGCCGACATAGGGCTCGGCGAGGCCGCCACCGGCGACTTTGCATTTGGAGCCTTGGGTGAACTGCACGGAGCTGAGGTCGCGCCGGAGAATGTCATTGCGGGTATCGCAGCCGTTGTGGTCAGCGTCCAGCCAGGCCTGGCCGAATTCCGCGCGGTCGTAATCGTTCTTGCCGGCCCGCCCTTTGACCGGAAGGGCCTCAAGGGCGTCGGCCGCAGTCCCAAGAGGAACAGCCGCCACGGACCGGACCGGTTTCATCCAGCTGTAATCCACCACGGGGGCCGCTGCGGGTCCGCTCGCAGGACCCTCTGCCACCGCGAACTGGCCGTTGGTGAAGAACCACGCGACACCGCCGATGGCCGCCGCCAAGATGAATGCCAGTACTGCCCAGGCTTGGCGGGAACGGCGTCGGGCGCGCCGGAAGGCGGTCCAGGTGGTAGTCAAGGGGAAAGTCCTTTCACAGCGGTTTCAATCCCTTTGAGCCTAGGTCAGGCGGCAGACATTATTTGCGCCATTCACACTGTGGAGGAGAACACACCGGAGCCGCAGAGGGCACCGGCGGATTGGAAGCTACTGCTCCCGGACGACCCGTTTGAGGTCTTCGTCGGCAATTGCCAACAGGGCTTCGAGTTGGGAGACACGCTCAGCGGTGACGTCCCCGGCCGCATGCGCGGCACGGGCGCCGTCGAGCAGCCTCTTGGCTTCCTTCTGGTTCGCCCGGGCAACGTCGAGTGCGTGCTCAAGTGTGGTGTCGTGGTCCAGGATCTCTTCGCGTTCCATGGCACCATTTTGCTCAGCTTTCCCGGCCGATTCCAGAGAACCGGCCGGGAAAGCCCAAGCTTTCCTGCAAGAGGATCAGACGGAAACGGCGTCCAGGGCCGGTTCCGCGGCCACGGGGGCTTCCTGTGCCGGGAAGAACGGCGGGTTCACGCCGGCCATTTCCTCCATGACACGGACCACCTGGCAGCTGTAGCCGAATTCGTTGTCGTACCAGACGTAGACCACGAGGTTCTTGTCGTTGGCGATGGTGGCAAGCCCGTCCACGATGCCGGCGCGGCGGGAGCCGACGAAGTCGGTGGAAACGACCTCGGGCGAATCGATGTAGTCGATCTGCTTGCGCAGCGCGGAGTGCAGCGACATTTCACGCAGGTAGTTGTTGACCTCGTCCTTGGTGGTGCCGTTCTCAAGGTTGAGGTTCAGGATGGCCATGGAGACATCGGGGGTGGGAACGCGGATGGCGTTGCCCGTCAGCTTGCCCTGCAGCTCCGGAAGCGCCTTGGCAACAGCCTTCGCCGCACCGGTTTCGGTGATGACCATGTTCAGGGCCGCCGAACGTCCACGGCGGTCGCCCTTGTGGAAGTTGTCGATCAGGTTCTGGTCGTTGGTGAAGGAGTGCACGGTTTCGACGTGGCCGTGGATGACGCCGAACTTGTCGTTGAGTGCCTTCAATACCGGCGTGATGGCGTTGGTGGTGCAGGAAGCGGCGGTGACGATCGTGTCGCTGTCCTGGATGTCGCGGTGGTTGATGCCGTGGACGATGTTCTTCAGGTCACCCTTGCCAGGCGCGGTGAGGAGCACACGGGCCACGCCCTTGCTCTGCAGGTGCTGGGAGAGGCCTTCTGCGTCGCGCCAGCGGCCGGTGTTGTCCACCACCAGGGCGTCCTTGATGCCGTAGGCAGTGTAGTCCACGGTGGAGGGGTTGTCCGAGTAGATCACCTGGATCTGCACACCGTTGGCGGTGATGGTGTTGGCTTCCTCGTCCACGCGGATGGTGCCTTCGAAGGAGCCGTGCACGGAGTCGCGGCGCAGCAGGCTGGCGCGCTTGGCGAGGTCGTTCTCGGCACCCTTGCGGACCACGATGGCGCGCAGGCGCAGGCCGTGACCACCGCCGGCCTTTTCGATGAGGAGGCGGGCGAGCAGGCGGCCGATGCGGCCGAATCCGTAGAGCACGACGTCGGTGCTGGTGCGGTCGTCGGCGCCACGGCGGCCGACGATGGCGGCCAGTTCTTCGCGGAGGAAGCCCTCCAGGGAGGTGCCGGGCGCCTGGGCCTTGAACTTCTCGTTGAGGAGGGCGATGTCGATGGCGGCCGCGCCGAGTTCGAGTCCGGCAAGGGCATCGAGCAGCGGAGCGGTTTCTTCCAGCGGGAGCTCTGCGTTGCTCATCCGGCGGGCGAAACGGTGCGCCTTCAGGATGTTCATGGAGGACTTGTTGATGAGGCTGCGTCCGTGAATGCTGGTCACCACATTGTTTTCACGGTACAAACGGCCGATCACCGGGATCATGGCTTCGGCGAGCGCCTCGCGGCCCATCCACGAATCAAGACAAGAATCAGACGACTGGGTCACAGAACTACCTTCCTAGGGTCAACCGCGCACGTCCTCGTGCGCAGATGGCGGCCGCCCGGAGTAATCCTGCGGCACTGGCCTCGCTGGGGCTTCGGTCCGCCCCGGACGCCACGAACGATCGCAAAGAAAAACCGCCGGCTGCGAACGCAGTACCAGCGGGGAACTTCAACGTTCACCATCCATTCTAGGGTCTGGAAAGCAGCCCCCGGGTGTCCGGAACAGTGAATTCACTCACACGCGGCACACCCGGTGGTTCGTGGGACGGGGCAGCCGATACGCCGGGTTCTGTCATTCCGGGCCGTTGCCGGCCGGGAAGAGGCGACCATCCATCTACGAACGCCGTTGCCGGCGTCCTCCAGCGGCCTACCCGGACACTCGGGCGGGCAGCCCTCAAACGCGTCCTGTCTGGCCTTGCTCCGGGTGGGGTTTACCTAGCCTTCCCGGTCACCCGGGAAGCTGGTGGTCTCTTACACCACCGTTTCACCCTTACCTGCGTTCCGTGCCAGGCACGGATGCGGCGGTCTGTTTTCTGTGGCACTGGCCTGCGGGTTACCCCGAGTGGGCGTTACCCACCACCCTGCCCTGTGGAGCCCGGACGTTCCTCGAGCCACTTGCGTGGCGCGCGGCCGCCTGGCTGCCCCGTCCGCACTACAGTCTACCGGCGCCGGAAGGGGCGTCCGACCCCGGTAATATCGACGGGTGCTGATTCTCCTCCCGCCCTCCGAAGGCAAGACCCCCGCCGTCAAAGGCCCCGCCGTCGACTGGGAGGCGCTCAGTTTCCCCGGGCTCAACAGCTACCGCGCCAAAGTGCTCGACGCGCTCGGCCTGGTCAGCGCGCACGAGGACGCCTTGGCCCTGCTGGGGGTGGGCGCCTCGCTGAGGGACGACGTTGAGCGCAACACCCGGCTGCACGCCGAACCTGCGGCCCCGGCCTACGAACTGTATTCGGGCGTGCTCTACGACGCCCTCGGCTACAAGACCCTCACCGCCGGGCAGCGCCGGAAGGCCGCCGAATCGGTCCTCGTCATCTCCGCGCTGTGGGGCGCGCTCGGCTTCGGCGACCGGGTGCCGGCCTACCGGCTGTCGATGGGAACCGCACTGCCCGACGTCGGGCGGCTGGCTTCCTTCTGGAAGCCCCAGCTTACGGAGGCACTCGCCGGGCGGGCGGAAGGCGAGCTGCTGGTGGACTGCCGCTCGAGCACCTATGCGGCGGCTTGGACTCCCCCGCCCGCGCAGACCGTGACGGTAAACGTGTTCACCGAAGCGAACGGCAAGCGCACCGTCGTCAGCCACTTCGCCAAGCACACACGCGGGGAACTGGCACGCCACCTGCTCACCCGGCGGGGCAAGGCTCCCGCGAGCCCCGAACAGCTGCTAAAGGCGACGCAGGAAAACTGGGGTGCGGAACTCGTTGAGGGCACAGCACGGAAGGCGCACGCCCTGAACATCATCCTCGCCGGCTAGCGGCAAGCCGCCCGGCTAGTTCCATTCAGGCGAGCGCACCAGGATGCAGCCTGAGTCGGGGCAGAACACGATGTCGTCCTCGGCGGCCGCCCTGACCTCTGCAAGGTCGCCGGGGCTCAGCGTCATGCCCGAGCCTTCGGACTTGCCGTGGAACAAGCGTGCGGCTCCGACGCCGCGCCTGGCCAGGGTCTTCTCGTAGACATCCAGGGCTCCGGCATCCACGCCGGCGGCAAAGGCGTTGCGCTCCGCGCGGACGCCCTCTTCCTCACCGGCCACCTCGGCAATCGCCGCATCGAGTTCTGCCCGGATGCCCGAGAACGACCCTTGGATGTCGTCGACGATCTGCTGCTGGGCGGCCTGCTTGGCCCGGAGCCCGTCCAGGCGCTCGAGGATTTCCAGTTCCACGTCTTCGAGGTCGGAACGGCGCCGGTTCAGGGACGCGATGTCGCTTTGCAGGGCCATGAGGTCCTTGGACAGTCCGGTACCGCTGTTGAGCCGGGCTTCATCGCGTTCGATGCGGCCGGCAACCTGCTCGACGTCGGTTTCCGCGCGCCGCAGTTCGGCTTCGGCATCGTGTACGGCGAGCTTGGCGGTGCCCAGTTCGCCGTTTGCCACAGCCAGCGCCTCCTGGAGATCGGTGATGCGGGGATCGTTCTCCAGGATGCGGCGCCGCTTGGCCAGGGCCTTGAGCTTGGCGTCCAGCGCCTGCAAGTCGAGCAACTTCATCTGTTCCGCCGGCGCTGCCTTGGCCACGTCCACCTCCGCTTGATCATGCCGCATCCCTTAAGGATCCGGCCGGGCCCACGGGGCCCATCCTGCAACCGACTCTAGCGCCTAAACCGCTTCCCGGCCCGGCCATCCCCAACACCGGGCCGGGCTCAGCCGGGGGTGAGGATGAAGTCCCAGGGGTCACTGTTCGTGCCGGCCACCCGGATCTCGACGTCGTAGCCCTGGTCGGAGAGCACGTTGCCCAGGGCCTCGGCCGCTGCCGGGAGCCACAGCCATTCGCTGGCAAAATGCGAAACATCGATCAGGTAGGGCCGGCCGTTGACGGCGGACTCCCGTGCTTCCGACGCCGGGTGGTGCCGGAGGTCGGCCGTCACGTACACGTCCGCGTGGCTGGCCCGGACGGCGTCGAAGAGGCTGTCACCGGCGCCGCCGCAGACGGCCACCCGCCGGATGAGCGCGTCGCGTTCACCGGAAACCCTGACCCCGCCGGCGACGGCGGGAAGGACCTCGAACACGCGTGCGGCGAAGTCGCCCAGTGTCATCAGTTCGGGAAGTTCGCCGACGCGGCCGATCCCTTCCTCGGGCAGGCCCTGTGAGGCGGGGGTCAGCGGCACCACGTTGTCCAGGCCGAAGGCGTCGGCGAGCACGTCAGAGACACCGCCGACGGCGGAGTCGCCGTTGGTGTGCACGGTCAGCAGTGCGGTGCCTGACTCAATCAGCCGGTGGACGGCAAGGCCCTTGGCCGTGGTCGCGGCGACGGAATTGACACCCTTGAGCAGCAGTGGGTGATGGGTGACCAGCAACTGGGCGCCCCAGGCGATCGCTTCCTCGATGGTTTCCAGGGTGGGGTCCACCGCCAGCATCACCTTGCCGACCGGCGCCTCCGGGCGGCCGGCCACCAGGCCCACCTCGTCCCAGTTCTCGGCCAGGGACTCGGGCCAGAGTTCTTCGACCGCGAGCAGCAGTTCGCCGAGCGTAGGGGTTCCCGGGCCATCGTCGGATTCCTTCTCCGCCACAACGTCTTCTGCAACAGCGGTGTTCACAGCTTCCATGGGCAATATTCTTGCGCATCGGGCGCCGTCACACTTCCGTAAGGCTTCTCCGGGAATCTTCCGCGGCTTCCGGCCATTGAACAGGGCATGAAAACTTTCGTACTTGGCGGCGGCTGCTTCTGGTGCCTGGATGCCGTCTACCAGAAGACCCAGGGTGTCTCATCGGTTGTCTCCGGCTATGCGGGCGGCCACGTCCGGAACCCGGGTTATTACGAGGTCTGCTCCGGGACCACGGGCCATGCGGAGGTGGTGGCGGTGACCTTCGACGAGAACGTGATCCCGGAGGAAATCATCCTGGACATGTTCTTCGCCCTCCATGACCCCACAACCTTGAACCGGCAGGGGTACGACGTCGGCACCCAGTACCGCTCGGTCATGTTCTATGCGACGCAGGAAGAGAAGGACCTGTTCGAAAAGGCGATCGCCCGGAACCAGCCGCTGTGGTCCAAGGAAATTGTCACGGAAGTCAGCCGGCTTCCGGAGTTCCACGAGGCCGAATCGATCCACCAGAACTACTACGCCAAGTTCCCCGAACAGGGCTACTGCCAGGTCATCATTAACCCGAAGCTCGCGAAGGCCCGGAAATATTACTCTTCGTGGCTCCGTGCGTAGCAGGGCTTCGTAACGCTGGTTAGGCTGGCCAAAGCATTTCCCCTCTTCAGAGAACAGGCATGAATACATGGCACGGATCTACGACGACGTCACCCAGCTGATCGGCGGCACCCCCCTGGTCCGCCTCAACCGGCTCAGCAAGGACCTTGAGGCCACGGTGGCGGTGAAGCTGGAGTTCTACAACCCCGCCAACAGTGTCAAGGACCGCATCGGTGTCGCAATCATCGACGCCGCCGAGAAGTCCGGCGCCCTGAAGCCCGGTGGAACGATCGTCGAGGGCACCTCCGGCAACACCGGCATCGCCCTGGCCCTGGTCGGCGCCGCCCGCGGCTACAAGGTCATCCTGACCATGCCTGAGACCATGTCCACCGAACGCCGCGTGATGCTGCGTGCCTACGGTGCCGAAATCGTCCTGACCCCGGGTTCCGAGGGCATGCGTGGTGCTGTCGAGAAGGCCCAGGAGATCGTGGCAAACACGGAGAACTCCATCTGGGCCCAGCAGTTCGCCAACGAAGCCAACCCGGAGATCCACCGCAGCACCACCGCCGAGGAAATCTGGGCGGACACCGACGGCCAGGTGGACATCTTCGTCGGCGGCGTGGGCACCGGCGGCACCATCACCGGCGTCGGCCAGGTTCTGAAGGAGCGCAAGCCGGAAGTCCAGATCGTGGCCGTCGAGCCCAAGGATTCCCCCATCCTCAACGGCGGCGCCCCGGGCCCGCACAAGATCCAGGGCCTGGGCGCCAACTTCGTGCCCGAGGTGCTGGACACCAACGTCTACGACGAGGTCCTGGACGCCTCCCTCGAAGACGCCGTTGCCACGGCCCGCTCGCTCGGCACCCAGGAAGGCATCCTCGGCGGCATCTCCGCCGGCGCCGCTGTCTGGGGTGCGCTGGAACTGGCCAAGCGCCCGGAGAACAAGGGCAAGCTGATCGTCGCTGTCGTTCCCGACTTCGGCGAGCGTTACATCTCCACCGTGCTCTTTGACGACATCCGCGGCTGATTCGCCACCCTTCCGGTAGAAAGGTCTTTGTGAGCTTCTTCGCAAGGCTGAAGGAAGACCTCGAGGCCGCCCGGTCACACGACCCGGCGGCCCGAGGCTCTTTCGAGAACTTTTTTGCATATTCGGGCCTGCACGCCATCTGGGCGCACCGGCTGACGCACAAGCTGTGGCAGAACCCGGGGCTCCGCTTCCCTGCCCGGCTGATTTCGCAGCTGGCACGGTTCCTCACGGGCATCGAGATCCACCCTGGTGCGACCATCGGGCGCAGGTTCTTCATCGACCACGGCATGGGCGTGGTGATCGGCGAGACCGCGGAGATCGGCGAAGACGTCATGATCTACCACGGCGTGACGCTGGGTGGCCGGTCCCTGGCCAAGGTCAAGCGCCACCCGACCATCGGTGACCGCGTCACCATCGGCGCCGGCGCGAAGGTCCTCGGCCCCATCACCATCGGTGCGGACAGCGCGGTGGGCGCGAACGCAGTCGTCGTGAAGGACGCGCCGCCCGAATCGATAATCACGGGCATTCCCGCCACCTGGCGGCACCGTGACGCGAAGTCCGAAACCAAGCCAGCGGTAGATCCTGCCGAGTACTACATCGAGTACCGGATCTAACGGGCAAACCGCTTGTAAAGCTGCCAGAGCAGCACGTCGAACACCCGGTCGGGAAGCAGCCGCCGCAGCGCCAGGATGGTGCCGGCGCCCCTCCCGGCCGGGTAGCGGGTTTTCGGCCGGGCCGACGCCGCCGCATGTACGATGCTTCGGGCGATCACGTCCGGATGGGTCGACAGGGCCGACCCGGCGGTGGTCGACAGCGCGGCGGCCACAACGTGAGCCTGCTTGCTGTATGGCCCATGACCGGAGGTGGCCAGCAGACTCTGCCCCGAGATGCCGCCCCATTCCGTCTGTGTGCCGGCCGGTTCAATAATGGACACCCTGATGCCGTGCGGTTTCAGCTCCAGTCTGAGCGAATCGCTGAGCCCTTCCACAGCGAACTTGGTGGCGTGGTACCAGGCGCCGAGTGGCTCGTACATCTTGCCGCCGATGGAGGACACATTGATGATCCGCCCCCGGCCTGCGGCGCGCATGGCCGGCAGCACCAGCTGGGTCATGCGGGCCAGACCAAAGACATTCACCTCGAACTGCCGGCGGCCCTCTTCCAGGTCCACTTCCTCCAGGGAACCGTAGGACCCGTAGCCTGCGTTGTTGACGAGGACATCGATCCTGCTGTGGGCGGCGAGAACGGCTTCCACCGTTGAGGCCATGGAGGCTTCATCCGTGACATCCAGGGCCACGGGGGTCACCCCGAAGGCCTTGAGCGGCTCCATCCGGTCAACGCGCCGCGCCCCGGCGTAGACGGTGAAGCCATGCCCGCTGAGCTGTTTGGCGGCTTCAAATCCGATGCCGGTGGAGGCACCTGTGACAAACGCGACCGGCTGGGTCATGACTGTGCTCCTAGAGTCCGGCCGGCCCGGCAAACAACAGAGGCACAAAAACGGCCGGCGCCTTCCAGAGTATCCGGAAAGCGCCGGCCGTTTTCGTAGCGGCGGCAGGTCCTGGGCCGGACCTTAGTGGGTGTCGACCGCGGAGATCTCGGACTTGTCCTCGCCCCACAGGGTGTGGAAGGTGCCCTCGGCGTCGACGCGGCCGTAGGTGTGGGCGCCGAAAAGGTCACGCTGGCCCTGAATCAGGGCGGCTGCTACGCGCTTGCGGCGCAGGCCGTCGTAGTAGGCCAGGGAGGACGAGAAGACCGGAACCGGGATGCCCAGCTGCACGGCCGTGGCGACCACGCGGCGCCATGCCGGAAGGGCATCGGCGATGGCCTTAGTGAACGCCGGGGCGAACAGCAGGTTGGCCGGCTTCTCCTCGGCCGCGTAGGCCTTGGTGATGTCCTTGAGCAGTTCTGCACGGATGATGCAGCCGGCGCGCCACAGGGAGGCGATCTCGTCCAGCTTGAGGTCCCAGCCGTACTCCTTCGCGGCGGAGGTCAGCATGTCCAGGCCCTGGGCGTAGGACACCAGCTTGGAAGCGTACAGCGCCTGGCGGACGTCCTCCACGAAGGTCGCCGGGACCTCGATGGAGGCTTCCTCGCCGGCCAGCAGTTCCTGGCCGAGTTTGCGCTGCTCGCTCTGGGAGGAGAGGCCGCGTGCGAAGACGGATTCGGCGATGCCGGAGATCGGGGAGCCGAGCTCGAGGGCGGAAATGACCGTCCAACGGCCGGTGCCCTTCTGGCCTGCTGCGTCAACCACGACGTCGACGAACGGCTTGCCGGTCTTGGCGTCGACGTGGCCCAGGACCTCGGCGGAGATTTCGATCAGGAAGGAGGACAGCTCGCCCTGGTTCCAGTCGGCGAAAATCTTGGACTGCTCGGCCGGCTCGATGCCAGCACCGGAGCGCAGCAGGTCGAAGGCCTCGCCGATGACCTGCATGTCGGCGTATTCGATGCCGTTGTGGACCATCTTGACGAAGTGACCGGCGCCGTCGGTGCCGATCCAGGCGCAGCAAGGCTCGCCGTCGACCTTTGCGGAGATCTTTTCCAGGAGCGGGCCCAGGGCCTTATAGGACTCCTTGGAACCGCCGGGCATGATCGACGGGCCGTTCAGGGCACCTTCCTCACCGCCGGACACGCCGACGCCCACGAAGTGCAGGCCCTTCTCGGACAGGGCGGCTTCGCGGCGGCGGGTGTCCTCGTAGTGCGAGTTGCCGGCGTCGATGACAATGTCGCCTTCTTCAAGCAGCGGCACAAGCTGGTCGATGACGGCGTCCACGGGCTTGCCGGCCTTCACCATGATGAGTACGCGGCGCGGCTTCTCGAGGGAGTCAACGAGTTCCTGCAGGGTCTCGGTGCGGACGAACTCGCCCTCGGAGCCGTGCTTTGCAAGGAGGGCGTCGGTCTTCTCTACGGAGCGGTTGTGGAGGGCAACGGTGAAGCCGTTGCGGGCCAGGTTGCGGGCCAGATTGGCGCCCATCACCGCAAGGCCGGTGACACCGATGTGTGCTGACATCAAAACTCCAATTCTTCGTGTGCATGAGTCCCGCCCGGGGACGCAGGAAACGTTTTCTAGCGCAATCGCTGCAATAAACCATACGTATTTGATGGCCTTCGCGAAAGTTTCCGCAGAGCTTCCGGAAACGTCCGCGTCACAAAAGAGTCTATGATCCGCCCGTCCGGGCTGTCTCCCGGGGCAGGTAACAAAGGGGCCGTGGGCGTCGCCACTATGCTTACGACTATGTCAACCAGTCTCCACCACCGCGCCGTTGAGCATCTGGGCGCCCGGATTGTCGGCGGGGCGCTGCCCACCGGCCACGTCATGCTGGCCGAGCAGCTTGAGGACGAACTGAAAGTCTCGCGGTCGGTGGTCCGCGAAGCCGTCCGCGTGCTTCAGTCACTGGGGCTGGTGGAGACGATCAAACGGGTGGGCATCCGGGTGCTCCCGGCACACCGCTGGAATCCCTTCGATCCGCTGGTCATCCGCTGGCGGCTGGCCGGCGAGGGCCGCGGCGCGCAGCTGCGCTCGCTCGCGGAGCTGCGTTCCGCCGTCGAGCCTGCCGCCGCCGAACTCGCGGCACAGAACGCCCCGGAGAAGCTCCGGCGCGAACTGGTCGACATTTCGCTGGCGATGCGCGACGCCGGACACGCCGGAGACATGGCCGGCTTCCTTGAACTGGACATCCGTTTCCACGCGCTGGTGCTCTCCGGTTCCGGCAACGAGATGTTCGCGAACCTGATCGGACAGGTCACCGAGACCCTGACCGGGCGCACGGTCCACGGCCTGATGCCCACGCACCCGGAGGAAGCGGCCCTGCAGTGGCACATGGACGTTGCCCGGGCCATCGCGGACGGAGACGGCGAAAAGGCCCGCGAGGCGGCCTCGAACATCATGCGCGAGACCATCGCGGACCTTTCGCCGAGCTGGGAGGACCAGCCGCGGGTGTTTATCCCCGTGGACCGGGGCTGACCACCGGTCCGGCGCTCCCCCCGGACCTAGGAGACCGGAGCGAAGTCCAGCAGGACCTTCCCGGACTGTGCCGAGTTTTTCGCCACTTCGAAGGCTTCCAGCCCCCGGTCCAGGGTGAATTCATGGGTGACAACCGGATCCACCTGCAGCGAACCGTCCGCAAGAGCCGCGATGACTTCGTCGATTTCGTCGTTGAAGCGGAAGGAGCCCAGGAGTTCCAGTTCGCGGGTGATCGCCAGAGAGATGAACACCGGCTGCGGCCCGGTGGGCAGCAGCCCCACCATGACCACCTTGCCGCCGCGCACGGCGCCCTTGATCGCAGATGCCAGCCCGAAGTGGCTGCCCGAGGATTCGATGACGACGTCGGCCTCCACGGCGGCGATCGCCTCGGCATCGTCCCCCTTGAGGACCTCGTCGGCGCCCACGGCGCGGGCGATCTCCAGGGGTTTGTCGTGCATGTCGACGGCCACGATCCGGGAGGCGCCGGCCCGCTTGAGCACGGCCACCGCCAAGGCACCGATCGGACCGGATCCGATCACCATCGCCGTCTTGCCCGCCACGTCACCGGCCCGGGCGACGGCGTGCCAGGCCACACTGGCCGGTTCCACCAGGGCAGCCGTGCGAAGGGAGAGGCTGCCCGGCAGTTCGCGCAGCATCCGCGAAGGCAGCGTGGCGAAGCGGCTGAAGGCGCCGTCCGTGTGCGGGAAGCGGGCGGCGCTCCCGAGGTAGGTGCAGCCGGGGGAAAGGTTCGGCCGGTCCTCCGGGTACTTTGCCCCGCCCGGACCGGGGGTCGCGGGGTGCACGGCGACCGGGGTCCCGGCGGCGGGACCACTGCCGTCGGCGGCCTGGCGCACCACGGTGCCGACGATTTCGTGGCCGAGCACCATGGGGGCCTTGAGGATGGATTCGCCGGCCGCGCCGTGCAGCCAGTAGTGCAGGTCCGAACCGCAGATGCCACCGAAGGCGATTTCGACGACGGCCTCGTCCGCCGCCGGCACCTTCAGGGGCACGTCTTCGATGCGGAGGTCGCCGGCAGCGTGGGCGACGACGGCGAGGCCAGACTCGGGCAACTGGACACCATGCAGGTTGAAGCCGGACATCAGACCACCACCGTCATTCCGCCGTCTACAAAGATCGTCTGGCCGTTGACGAAATTCGACGCATCGGACGCGAGCCACACGGCCGGTCCGGCGAGGTCGGCCACGGTTCCCCAGCGATGCGCAGGGGTCCGGCCCAGGATCCAGGAGTTGAAGTCGGGGTCGTCCACCAGGTTCTGGGTCATCTCAGTGTGGATGTAGCCGGGCGCGATGCCGTTGATCTGCAGGCCGGAGGACGCCCACTCGGCGGTCATGGCGCGGGTCAGGTTCCGCAGGCCGCCCTTGGCCGCGACATAGGGGGCGATGGTGGGACGGGCCAGGTCCGTCTGGACGGAGCAGATGTTGATGATCTTGCCGCGCCCGCGGGGAACCATGTGCCGGGCGGCCTCGCGGCCCACCAGGAAGGCACTGGTGAGATCGGTAGTGAGGACCCGTTCCCAGTCCTTGACGTCGAGCTCGAGCATCGGAACCCGGTGCTGGATGCCGGCGTTGTTGACCAGGATGTCCAGCGGGCCGACGTTTTCCTCCACCCAGGCCACGCCTCGTGCCGCTTCGACGTCGCTGGTGACATCGAACGCGCAGCTGTGGATGCGGCCGGGGGCGAAGTCCGCCGCGAGGGCAGCTTCGGCAGCCTTAAGGCGGTCGGGGTTGATGCCGTTGAGCACCACGGTGGCGCCGGCGTCCGCCAGGCCCCGGGCCAGGGCGTTGCCGATTCCGCGGCTGGAGCCCGTCACCAGGGCTACGCGCCCGGTGAGGTCGAAGAGTCCACTCATTGCTGTCCTTCTTTTGTGGTGGTGGCTTTTGTGGTGATGGTTGCGTGCGAGTCGCTGAGGTTTGAGATGGCCTGGCGGACCACGGCGAGGTCCTGGTCGCCGAGGCCCTGGTCGATGAGCTCGCCGTAGAGCCCGACGCCGGCCGTCGCCATCGGCACGGCGGCCCCGGTGGCAGCGGCGCTCTCGAGGACGAAATTGAGGTCCTTATGCATGAACTTGGCGGGGCCGGTGGGCACGTAATCCTTTGCCGCGAGCCGTGGTCCGACGAGCTCCAGGACCCGGCTCCCGGCGAGGCCGCCGGAGAGCACCTCGAAAAGGGCGGCTGTGTCCATGCCCGAACGTTCGGCGAGTTCGGCGGCTTCGGCGAGCGCCGCCGTCGTGGTTCCGACGATCAGTTGGTTGCATGCCTTGGCGAGCGAACCGGCACCGAGCCCGCCCATTCGGCGGACGGTGGTGCCCATGGCGGTAAACAGCGGCAGCAGGCGTTCAAAGTCGGCTTCGCCGGCGCCCACCATGATGGCGAGCGTGCCGTCCTCGGCGCCCTTGGTGCCGCCGCTGACCGGGGCATCGAGCACCACGGCGTTTCCGCCGCTCGCTTCCTGCACCAGTGCACCGAAACCGCGCACCGCCGTCGGCGACACGCTGCTCATGACAACGACGGCGGTCCCGGGGGCCGGCGGTTCGGCACGCCAGGACTCGAGCAAGGGGGCCGCAGCATCCTGGATGTACTGCAGGTCCGGGAGCATAAAGACGATGACCGGCTCGTCGCGCAGCGCCGCCACTGTTGCGGCCCTGCGGCCGCCGAGAGCGGTCAGCCTCGCCACGGCCGCCTCCGAGCGGTTCCATCCCGTCACCTCCCAGCCGGCGGCAAGGAGATTGGCGGCCATAGGGAAGCCCATGAGCCCCAGGCCCACGAAGCCTGCTTTTCCGGCGGTCATACTCGCTCTACCTCACTTCTTTGTGTCGTTCCAGCTGCACTTCTTCGTAAAAACTGTTCAATATCCTAGCCTCAATTCAGTATGATGAACAGCATGACGACTGATGAACTCACCATCGCGATCGCCGTCCCGCTCGAAGCTGAGTATGTGGAGCAGATCCGCGCAATCGATCCCGCCATCACGGTTCTCTACGAACCAGACCTCCTCCCCCCGGAGAGATTCCCGGCGGACCACTCCGGAGACCCCGCATTCAAGCGCACTCCGGAACAGGAAGAGCGGTACTGGGCCATGCTCAACAAGGCGGAGGTCCTCTACGGCTTCCCCAACGAAAGCCCGGCCGGACTGGCCCGGATCGCAGGGAGCAACCCGCGCCTGCAATGGATCCACGCCATGGCCGCCGGCGCCGGCGGAGCCGTGAAGGCCTCCGGACTGGACACGGCGACCCTGGACAAGTTCAAGGTCACCACTTCGGCGGGCGTGCATTCCCTGCCGCTGGCCGAGTTCGCCGCCCTCGGCATCCTCAACGGCTTCAAGCGCAGCGCCGAGCTGGCCCAGGACCAGGCAGCGAAGGTCTGGCCCGAGCTGCGCGTCCCGACCAAGCTGGTGAACGGCTCCAAGCTGGTCGTAACCGGCCTGGGCGAAATCGGGATGGAGACGGCGCGCGTTGCCCGGGCACTGGGCATGCGCGTCAGCGGAACCAAGCGGAACGTTGAGGCGATCGACGGCATCGAGGAAGTTGCCACGAACGACGGGCTCGCCGGACTGCTCGCCACCGCCGACGCCGTCGTCAACACCCTCCCGGGCACCCCGTACACCGAGAAGCTCTTCAGCCGTGAAGTCTTCGCGGCCATGAAACCGGGCACCGTGTTCGTGAACGTGGGCCGCGGAACGGTGGTTGACGAAGAAGCCCTGCTCGAGGCGCTGGAGAACGGCCAGGTCTCCTACGCCTGCCTGGACGTCTTCGCGGTGGAGCCCCTTCCCCAGGACAGCCCGCTCTGGAACCACCCGAAGGTGATGGTCTCCCCGCACACCTCGGCCCTGAGCGCCGCCGAGAACCGCCTGATCGCAGAGCGGTTCTGCAGCAACCTGCGGATCTTCCTGGAGGGCGGGGAAATGCCGCACCTTGTGGACACGGTGCACTTCTACTAAACCGGCCTCCATACAGCACGGCCCCGGCGGGTATCCGCCGGGGCCGTTTGTTTGCCGGTCACGCTCGGCGCGGAACCTCGAAAACTGACCTCGAGATCAGCCCGCACACGGCGAAGCGGCGGCCCCCGGAAGGGGCCGCCGCTTCGCCGTCGTGCTGGACGCCGCCTTTAGCGCGCGTCCTCCATGGCGAGGAGGTCCCGCCCCGCCGTTTCGGGCGTGAAGAAGGTCGCGGCGAAGGAGATCAGGGCCAGGACCAGCGAATAGACCGCCAGGACCAGCCAGGAGAATCCGGTGGCCGCGAGAAGCGATGCGCCGATCAGCGGCACCAGGCCACCTGCAATGACGGCGGAGATCTCGCGGCTCATGGCAACTCCGGTGAAGCGGTAACGGGCTCCGAAGAGTTCGGGCAGCAGCGGACACTGCGGGCCGAGCATGGACTGCACGCCCAGGGCGATGCCGACCACCATGACGACCCAGACGAGCGTCGGGTTGCCGAGGGTCACCAGGTAGAAGGCAGGCAGGGCGATAAGCGCCTGGAACAGGGCGCCGTAGCGGTAGACAGGCACGCGGCCGAACCGATCGGACAGGGCGCCGAAGGTGATGACCATGACGGCGGCGAATCCGGCGGCGATGAGCAGGCCTACCGGTCCGATGAACTTGTCGCCAGGGAAGATGCCCTCCTTGGCCGACAGGAACGCAATGAGGAGGGCCGAGTAGATCGACGAGTTTCCGTTCTCGCCCATGCGCAGGCCGATGCCGACCAGCACGTTCTTCTTGGAGTGCTTCCAGAGCTCGCCGACGGGGTTCTTGACCACGTTCTTGTGCTTTTCCAGTTCCTGGAAGACCGGGGTCTCCTTGAGCTTGAGCCGGATGAAGACGGCCACCACAATCAGGATGACGCTGGCAAGGAAAGGCACCCGCCACAGCCAGCTCTCCAGGACGGCTTTGTCAGCAAGGGCGATCAGTGCGAACGTTCCCGCGCCGAGCAGGGTGCCCAACTGGATGCCGACGAACGGCAGGGAGGCAAAGAATCCACGACGGCGGCGCGGGGCCACTTCCGAGATGAGCGTGGTTGCGCCGGCCTGCTCCGCGCCCGCACCGAGGCCCTGGACGATCCGCAGGGTCACCAGCAGGACGGCACCGAGCATGCCCGCCTGCTCGAAGGTGGGCAGCAGGCCGATGGCGAAGCTGGCCAGACCCATCATGCCGATGGTCAGCAGCAGAACCATCTTGCGGCCGAAACGGTCGCCGATGTAGCCGAAGATGATGCCGCCAAACGGCCGGGCCGCGAAGCCGACGCCGTAGGTGGCGAAGGAAGCGATCAGCGCACCGGTGTCGCCCAGCGGCTTGAAGAACAGCGGCCCGAAGATCAAGGCCGAAGCCAGGCCATAGATGTAGAAGTCGTAGTACTCCAGGGCGGAGCCCACGGAACTGGCAAGCGTGGCTTTCCGCAACTGGCCCGGATCGACGACCGCGTCATCCGGACCGGCGAGCTTAGTGTTAGTACGAATGGTCACAAGCACTCCCTCAGGAACATCCAGGCCCCCGTTGGCCTGGGCATAGCGTCAGCCGCCGTGGCGTGAATCACTATAGTGAACAGCGTACAACAAGTTGAACAATGTTCAAGGGAGTAATCTGATTTATTTCCGGATCAGCCCATCGGATTGCCCAAGGAGTGCGCAAGCTCCTTGAGTTCCTTCACCATCAGGTCACCCTGCTCCTCGGAATATGTCGCCTTGAGGGATGTCACGGACAGGCCCAGGCTCGGTCCGTGCGCGCCATGGGTCGGCACCGGCACGGCGAGGCAGACGACGCCGAGGGTGGATTCCTCGTCCTCGAAGGCGAAGCCGCGCCGCCGGATCTCGGCCACCTGGGCCTTGAGTTCGGCTGCCGAGCGCAGGGATTTGGGCGTCATGACCGGAAGCTCAAGGTCGTCCGGGAACATTGCCTCGATGTCATGGTCGTGCAGCTGGGCGAGCAGAGCCTTGCCTACGGCGCACAGGGAGAGCGGCATCTTGTCGCCGATGTTGGAGGTCAGCCTCACGGCAGGGTGGCCTTCGTAGCGGGCAAGGTAGATGACATGGTCGCCGTCGCGCATGGCGATGCGCACTGTTTCGCCGGAGAGCGTCGGCGCCTGCTCACAGTACTTGTAGAACTCCTGCACCTCGTCGAGCCGGCTCAGGTAGGCTGCGCCCAATTCCACGAGCTTGCGGCCGAGGGAGAAGTCGGCGCCTTCGCGGGTGATGAGGCGGGCCTCTTCGAGGGCCAACAGGAGGTTCGAGGTGGAAGACTTCGGGATGCCCAGTTCCCGTGCCAAGTCACTGAGGGTCAGCCGGCCCGACGGCGCCGCAGCCAAGGCGTCCAGTACGGCCGCCGCCCTGGTCACCGCGGGCGCCGGCGACGATCCGCCCGGACTCTCTGCGGAACGGGAAGTGCGGGAATCGGCCATGACTCTCCTTGGCGGTGGCTGGTCCGGACTGAACAAGCCGTGAAGACAGGCTCAACTCCGTACCCGTAACGAATCTGTTCAGTCCAGTGAACAAGTCCCATCATAATGGCTTACTTGCCGATCCGCCCCGGCGGGCGCCGGGAAAGCCTACGCTTCCCAATCCCCGGAATTCACTGTATATTCATTTTCGAGCTCTCCACCGCGGCATCCCCCAATAGTCGCGGTGGAGAGCTCATCCATTTCCCGGGCTGTTCAGCTTGGCAGGTCCGGGCATGAAAGAAGCCCGCCATTGCTGCCTGGAAGGCGGAATGACGGGCTTCGGTGGTGGGTCCTACCGGGATCGAACCGATGACATCCACGGTGTAAACGTGGCGCTCTACCAGCTGAGCTAAAGACCCAAAACGTGCTTCCACCGGGGCGTCCCGGCCGAACCAACGAACATAGACTCTACCCGATCCGGCCGCCCGAAAGCGAATCGCCGCTGTCCAGATCCGGGAGTTCGTCGGCCAGCCACGACAGGGCGGCGCTGGTGCCGGCGTCTATCTTCAGCTCGGCGAAGCTGTCCCCCCGCGTCGCTCCCCTGTTGATGATCACGACGGTCTTGCCGGCCTTGGCCGCATGGCGCACGAAGCGCAGCCCGCTCATCACGGTCAGCGATGAACCTGCCACGAGCAGGGCCCCGGCATCGTCGACCATGGCGTAGGCACGTTCAACCCGGTCCCTGGGCACGTTCTCGCCGAAGTAGACGAAGTCGGGTTTCAACACCCCGCCGCACACCGGGCACACCGCAACGACAAAGCGGCGGATGAGTTCCGGATCTTCCACAACGGCGTCGGCGTCCGGCGCCATCTCGATCACACCTTCGGCCTCGGCCGCTTCCAGGAACCCCGGATTGATCTCCTCGAGGATGCCGCCGAGAAGCTTCCTGCTGAAACCGTGCCCGCCGTCGAGGCACAGCACGCGGTCATAGCGGCCGTGGAGATCCACAACGTTCATGCTTCCGGCGTCTTCATGGAGCCGGTCCACATTCTGGGTGATGAGACCGGTCATGAGGCCGCGACCTTCCAACCGGGCGACGGCGAAGTGGCCGGCGTTCGGGTCGGCGTGCCGCAGCTTGGACCAGCCGATGTGGTTGCGCGCCCAGTAGCGGCGGCGGTTGTCCGCGCTCCCGACGAACTCCTGATAGGTCATGGGCTTGCGCGGTGCGGCCCCGGGCCCGGGCCCGCGGTAGTCCGGGATGCCCGAATCCGTGCTGAGGCCCGCCCCGGTGAGCACGGCAAGGCGCTTCCCGCCAAGCAGGGCGGCGGCCCGCCGCATCAGCGGAAGGTCTTCCACGTCCAGCGGCGCCGTCCCGGCCGGGGCAGCGCTGGCCAGTCCGGTGGTTCCGATCCCGGGCCGTCGTCCATCCATTCTTGGGCGCCGCGGGTTCTCAGGCCGCGCCGAGGCCCGCGAGTGCCTTGCGGTACTCGGCCAGGTCCCGGGCCTGCCCCCGCGGATTCACCACGACATACCGGACGATCCCTGCCGCATCGATGATGAAGGTGCCGCGCAGCGCCATGCCGGTGCCGGCGTCGAACACCCCGTACTGCCGCGCGACCTCGCCGTGCGGCCAGAAATCGGCGAGCAGCTCAAAGCTGTAGCCTTCTTTTTCGGCGTAGGCGCGCTGCGCAAACTTGCTGTCCACGGAGACGCCGAGGACCGTGGCGTTGACGTCCTCGAACACCGCAAGGTTGTCCCGGATCTCGCAGAGCTCTCCGGTACAGATGCCGGAAAAGGCGAAGGGAAAGAAGACCACGACGACGTTGCGGCCCCTGAGCGCCGAAAGCCGGACGGGTTCGCCGTACTGGTTAACAAGTTCGAAGTCGGGAGCTTCGTCACCGACCGCCGGGACACCCTGCAGCAGGTCTGCCCGGCCGGCCCGGGAGATCGTCACTTGTTCTTCTTCCGTGCGACCAGGCGCGTGGCGCTCCAGTCCTTGGAAACCCCGGCGGAGGTAGTGCAGTGCAGGCCGGCCGTGGGTGCGGCGTCCTGGATGTCAGAAGGGGAAACATGGTTCGGGCGGCCGGACTTGGGGGTCAGGACCCACACCACGCCGCCCTCGCTCAGTGTCGTCTGGGAATCCACCAAAGCGTCCACGAGGTCCCCGTCGCCGTCGCGCCACCAGAAAATGACGGCGTCCACGACTTCATGGTCGTCCTCGTCGAGGAGATCGGAGCCTGTCAGCTCCTCTATGTCGTCACGCAAGTCGAAGTCGACGTCATCGTCGTAACCGAACTCTTGAATCAGATCCCCGTCCTTGAAACCCAATCTTTCCGCCACATTTACCGATGTGGCGGCGTCGGCCTCGCTCACGTTTTCCTCCTTTGAAGTGATTTCCATTACTACCAGCCAACACCCTTTGGGTGCTTGCTTCAAGCCATTATCGCCCGACGGGCCCGTTTCCGTGTCAGCGCCACCGCAGCAAAAGCAGCGCGGACCGTCAGTCACATCACGCGAAAAGGGCCTGCGCGGCTACGCATCCCAGCATCGACAAAGCTACAGTGGCCAGTAAGCACTTCGGCTGCAGGGCAACCGCCCCAAGTATGCGCAGCCGTGGCTTTTGAGAACCTGCCCGGCATACCTGACCGGGCTGTTGTAACCGAGATGTCGCACACGACGCGTTCATGACAGGCAGCTACCCTGCCGGACTTGAGGCGCCGCTACGTGCGCCAAAAGAGAGGTTGGACGTGGCTGCAGGAGAAGAGACCTCACACATCCTCAGCGGGTTGACTGCCCAGCTGCCTGATCGTGATCCGGAAGAGACCGCGGAATGGATTGAGTCCCTGGACACCTTGATCAAGGAGCAGGGAACCGAACGCGCACAGTACATCATGCGCAGTCTGTTGCAGCGCGCCGGCGCGCAGTCCGTGGGAGTCCCCATGGTCACGACGACGGACTATGTAAACACCATCCCGGCGGACCAGGAAGCACAGTTCCCGGGCAACGAAGAATTCGAACGCCGGTACCGGGCATACATGCGTTGGAACGCGGCAGTGATGGTGCACCGCGCGCAGCGTTCGGACATCGGAGTGGGCGGACACATCTCCACCTACGCCGGCGCCGCCACCCTTTACGAAGTCGGCTTCAACCACTTCTTCCGCGGCAAGGACCACCCCTCCGGCGGAGACCAGGTGTTCTTCCAGGGACACGCCTCCCCCGGCATGTACGCCCGCGCCTTCATGGAAGGACGCCTGAGCGAGGAAGACCTCGACGGTTTCCGCCAGGAGAAGTCCAAGGAGGGCCACGCGCTGTCCTCCTACCCGCACCCGCGCCTGATGCCGGCCTTCTGGGAATTCCCCACGGTCTCCATGGGCATCGGCCCGATGAACGCGATCTACCAGGCCCAGGCGAACCGCTACCTGCAGGGCCGGGGCATCAAGGACACCTCCGAGCAGCAAGTCTGGGCCTTCCTCGGCGACGGTGAAATGGACGAGCCGGAATCCCGCGGCCTGCTCCAGCTCGCCGCGAACGAGAACCTGGACAACCTGAACTTCGTCGTCAACTGCAACCTCCAGCGCCTGGACGGGCCGGTCCGCGGCAACGGCAAGATCATGCAGGAACTCGAAGCGTTCTTCCGCGGTGCCGGCTGGAACGTCATCAAGGTCGTCTGGGGCCGCGAGTGGGACGACCTGCTCGCCAAGGACTCCGACGGTTCCCTCGTGAACATCATGAACGAGACCCTCGACGGCGACTACCAGACCTACAAGGCCGAGTCCGGCGGATTCGTGCGCGAGCACTTCTTCGGCAAGACCCCGGCCACGAAGGACATGGTTGCCGACTTCTCGGACGAGCAGATCTGGCAGCTCAAGCGAGGCGGCCACGACTACCGCAAGGTTTACGCCGCCTACAAGGCAGCCACGGAATTCAAGGGCAAGCCCACCGTCATCCTCGCCAAGACCGTCAAGGGTTACGGCCTGGGCCCGCATTTCGAGGGCCGCAACGCGACCCACCAGATGAAGAAGCTGACCCTCGAGGACCTGAAGGCGTTCCGCGACTACCTGCGCATCCCGATCACTGACGAACAGCTCGAAGCCGATCCTTACCGTCCCCCGTACTACCACCCGGGCATGGACGCCCCGGAGATCAAGTACCTGATGGAACGCCGTGCGGACCTCGGCGGCTTCCTGCCGGAGCGGCGCACCAAGCACAGCGAGGTGGCGCTGCCGGAGGCAAAGTCCTACGACGTCGCCAAACGCGGTTCGGGCAAGCAGCAGGCGGCCACCACCATGGCCTTCGTGCGCCTGCTCAAGGACCTCATGCGGGACAAGAACTTCGGCGCGCGCTTCGTCCCGGTTGTTCCGGACGAATCCCGCACCTTCGGCATGGACGCCTTCTTCCCGACGGCGAAGATCTACAACCCGAAGGGCCAGAACTACCTGTCCGTGGACCGCGACCTCGTGCTCGCATACAAGGAGTCCCCGGCCGGGCAGCTGATCCACCCTGGCATCAACGAGGCCGGCGCCGTCGCGGCGTTCACTGCTGCCGGCACCTCCTACGCCACCCACGGCGAGCCCCTGGTTCCGATCTACGTGTTCTACTCGATGTTCGGTTTCCAGCGCACGGGCGACTCCTTCTGGGCGGCCGCGGACCAGATGACGCGTGGCTTCATCATCGGCGCCACCGCAGGACGCACCACCCTGACCGGTGAAGGCCTGCAGCACGCCGACGGCCACTCCCCGATCCTGGCCTCCACAAACCCGGCCGTGGTCACCTACGACCCCGCCTACGGTTACGAAATCGGGCACATCATCCGCGACGGCCTGGAGCGGATGTACGGTCCGGAGTCGGCCGACCGCAACCTCATGTACTACCTGACCGTGTACAACGAGCCGATCGTGCAGCCCGCCGAGCCCGAAGATCTCGATGTCAATGGCCTCCTCAAGGGCATCTACCGGCTCGCGGCGGCCGCCAACGGCTCCGCGGACCGTCCGAAGGCCCAGATCCTCGCCTCCGGCGTGTCCGTGCCGTGGGCGTTGGAAGCCCAGCGCATCCTCGACGAGGAATGGAACGTGGCAGCCGACGTCTGGTCCGTCACCTCCTGGAACGAACTGCGCCGCGACGGCCTCGCCGCGGAGGAGCAGGCCTTCCTGAACCCGGGTGAAGCAGCCCAGGTGCCTTTCGTCACCCAGCAGCTCGCCGGGGCCGAGGGCCCCGTGGTTGCCGTGTCGGACTACATGAAGGCCGTGCCGGACCAGATCCGCCAGTTCATCCCGAACGACTTCGCGGCCCTGGGCGCCGACGGTTTCGGCTTCTCGGACACCCGTGCCGCGGCCCGTCGCTTCTTCAAGAACGACACCCACTCGATCGTCGCCAAGACCCTCCAGCTGCTGGCGCAGCAGGGCAAGGTCGACTCCTCGGCCCCGGGCCTGGCGATCGAGAAGTACCGTCTGCTCGACGTCAACGCGGGAACCACCGGCGGCGCCGGCGGCGACAGCTAACCAACCGGCAACACCGGGCGGCGGTCCCACCGAAAGGCGGGGGCCGCCGTCGGGCGTTTAAGCGGTCCCAGGCGCCGGGGCCGGCAACCCGGGCCAGAGCGGCCGCCCGGCTTGTAGCCTTCGCACAAATGGAGCTTGCGTGGCGCGCGCCGTATGCTCATGGCATGGCAGAGCCCACCCCTACCTCCGCGAAACGCAAGGCGCCATCGCGTGCGGTCTCCCCCGAGAAAGCCGAAACCCTCAAACGGCTCCGCGCGAATGTTGGCCAGTTGTCCACCACCACCATGCGGCAGTTGGAGAAGTCCCTCCCCTGGTACACCAGGCTGAGCGCCGATGAACGCTCGGCACTGGGATTGGTGGCCCAGAACGGCATCGCCGCGTTCGTCACGTGGTACGAGCGGCCCAGCTCGCCCTCGTGGATCCTCACCGACGTGTTCGGCAACGCTCCCACCGAGCTCACGCGCTCCATCAGCCTGCAGAAGGCCCTGCAGCTGATCCGGATCGTGGTGGAAGTCGTGGAAAACCAGGTCCCGGTGATCGCCCCTGAACCGGACCAGCCGTCCCTGCGCGAAGCGGTGCTGCGCTACTCGCGCGAGGTGGCCTTCGCGGCAGCCGACGTCTATGCGCGCGCCGCGGAATCCCGCGGGTCCTGGGACACCCGGCTCGAGGCCCTGATTGTCGATGCGATCCTACGCGGCGAGAACACCGATGCCCTGCGCTCCCGCATCGCGGCGCTGGGCTGGAAGGCGCAGGAACGGTTCACCGTCATGGTGGGCAATTCCCCCTCCGAGCCGAGCGCCAGCTACGTCAGCGAACTGCGCCGCACGGCCGGGCGCTTCGCGGAGGAC
Source organism: Arthrobacter cupressi (assembly GCF_900099975.1). Lineage (GTDB taxonomy): Bacteria > Actinomycetota > Actinomycetes > Actinomycetales > Micrococcaceae > Arthrobacter > Arthrobacter cupressi. The sequence continues at coordinate 95,861 of NZ_FNEI01000012.1, read as the reverse complement.
GCCCTGGTGGGCATCCAGGGAGACCGGCTGATCCTGATCCTCGGCGGGGTCCACGACCGGGACAACGCCTACTTGAAGCTGAGCGAACTGTTCGCCCCCGGGCCAGTCGTTTACGGCCCCGAAGCGGGTTCGCTGCTGGAGGCCAGCAGCTCGGCGCAAGCCGCCTTTGCCGGGCTGACCGCGGCCCGCGCCTGGCCGTCGGCCCCGCGTCCGGTCGCCGCCGAAGATCTGCTTCCCGAACGCGTGGTGTCCGGCGACGACGCCGCCCGCCGCTCCCTGATCAAGAACATCTACCGGCCGCTCATCGCCGCCTCCAACGGCCTGGTCGAGACGCTCGGAACCTACCTTGAGCTGGGCCATTCCCTGGAAGCCACTGCCCGCGAACTGTTCGTCCATGCCAACACGGTGCGGTACCGGCTCAAGCGCGTCTGCGATGTGACGGGCTGGGATCCGCTGCTTCCCCGGGAGGCCTTCGTGCTTCAAACAGCCCTCGTCGTGGGGCGGCTTTCCAGCCCGCCCAAGGCGTCTGCGGAGCGTCATGGTTCCCGGAACGGCAACTGAGTCGTTGTAGACTTCCTACAAACCGTCCCAGTGAGCTTGGTGTACGAAAACACCGTTGGATCACGCGGCAATTTGGAAAGCTGGTTACGTGCTTGCAATCGTCTGCCCTGGACAGGGCTCGCAAACCCCTGGATTCCTGGCCCCGTGGCTGGAGCTGCCTTCCGTCGAAGGCCACCTGGCTGCCCTGAGCGAAATTGCCGGGATCGACCTCAAGGCCCACGGCACCACCTCGGACGAGGAAACGATCAAGGACACCGCCGTCGCGCAGCCCTTGATCGTCGCCGCCGGGCTGGTCGCCGCGAAGTCGCTGTTCGACGTCGAACTCAGCACCCTCCCGGTGGTTCTCGCCGGGCACTCGGTCGGTGAGATCACCGCATCCGCCCTCGCCGGGGTGCTCAGCGAAGATGACGCCATGACCTTTGTGCGCGAACGCGCAAACAACATGGCTGCCGCCGCGGCCGTTACCCCCACCGGCATGAGCGCCGTGGTGGGAGGCGACCCGGCCGAAGTCCTGGCGGCAATTGAGGCTTCCGGCGCAGCGCCGGCCAACGTGAACGGCGCGGGCCAGACCGTGGCCGCGGGTACGTTCGAGCAGCTCCAGGCCCTCGCGGACAACCCGCCGGCGAAGGCCCGGGTCATCCCGCTCAAGGTGGCAGGCGCCTTCCACACCGCCCACATGGCACCGGCAGTGGACGCCCTCGAGACGCTCCGCCCGTCCCTGAAACCGCAGGCGCCAACCGTTCCGCTGCTGTCGAACTTCGACGGCGGCGAGGTCACCGACGGCGATGCCGCCGTCGCGAGCCTGATCGCCCAAGTATCCCGTCCGGTCCGATGGGACCTGTGCATGGAAAACCTCGTGCAGCGCGGCGTCACCGGCCTGATCGAACTGGCCCCGGCAGGCACCCTCGCCGGCCTGGCCAAGCGCGGCATGCCCGGCGTCAAGACCGTCGCCGTGAAGACGCCGGACGACCTGTCCGCGGCACTGGCACTCTTCGCTGAACTGGAGGCCCCCGCATGAGCGCACCGGCTCTCAAGCAGGCTCCGGTCAACGAGTTCTCCCGGATCCTTGGCATCGGCGCCCACCGGCCCGACGTGATCGTCACCAACGACGACGTCTGCCAGTGGATCGATTCCTCCGACGAATGGATCCGCCAGCGCACGGGCATCGTCACCCGGCACCGCGCACCCGCGGAGACCAGCGTGATTGACATGGCCGAAGGCGCGGCCCGCGAAGCCCTGGAACAGGCAGGCATCGACGCCGCCCAGCTGGGCGCCGTGATCGTCTCCACCGTCACGCACCCCTACGCCACACCATCCGCCGCCGCGGCACTGACCGACCGGCTCGGCGCGACGCCGGCCGCGGCCTTTGACATCTCGGCGGCGTGCGCCGGCTACTGCTATGGCATCGCCCAGGGCGACGCGCTGGTCCGTTCCGGCGCGGCACAGTACGTCCTGGTGGTCGGCGCCGAGAAGCTCTCGGACGTCATCGACAACCACGAACGCACCATCTCCTTCCTGCTCGGCGACGGCGCCGGTGCGGTCGTCATCGGCCCCTCGGAAACGCCGGGCATCGGCCAGTCGGTCTGGGGTTCGGACGGCAGCAAGTGGAACGCCATCGGCATGACCCACTCCCTTGACGAAGTCCGCAAGCTTGGCGAGTCCGCCCGGCACTCGGACGAAACGGACGACCTCGCCATCATCTCGGCCACCCAGGACATCTGGCCCACGCTCCGCCAGGACGGGCAGACCGTCTTCCGTTGGGCCGTTTGGGAAATGGCGAAGGTGGCCCAGCAGGCCCTGGACGCGGCCGGCATCGAAGCCTCGGACCTTGCGGCGTTCGTGCCGCACCAGGCGAACATGCGGATCATCGACGAGATGGTCAAGAAGCTCAAGCTTCCCGAAACGGTGGTTGTCGCCCGCGACATCGCCGAATCGGGCAACACCTCCGCGGCATCGATTCCGCTGGCCACGCACCGGCTCCTGCAGGAGAACCCGCAGCTCAGCGGCGGGCTTTCCCTGCAGATCGGCTTCGGTGCCGGCCTCGTTTTCGGCGCCCAGGTGGTGGTCCTGCCGTAACCTGACTGCGGCAGGCATGCAGTGAACATGACCTTGAAAACCAAACCGTATCCGCGGTTTGCCCCCGTTTCCGGCGTAGCCGGCACAACAAGAAAAGGAGCCAACAATGGCTAGCAACGAAGAAATCCTGGCCGGCCTGGCTGAAATCGTCAACGAAGAGACCGGCCTGGCAGCAGACGCCGTCGAGCTGGACAAGTCCTTCACCGAGGACCTCGACATCGACTCCATTTCCATGATGACCATCGTCGTCAACGCCGAAGAGAAGTTCGGCGTCCGCATCCCGGACGAAGAGGTCAAGAACCTGAAGACCGTCGGCGACGCCGTCAACTTCATCGCAAGCGCCCAGGCCTAGTCCTGGCCCAGCTGTGCCGGGCCCGGGTGCACGCCTCCCGCGCCCGGCACAGCCGCATTACCCAAGTTTTCCTGCCCTGCGAGGAACCGCAGTCGAGCAGGCTGATATCCGACAGAGAGTGATCGCATGGCACGCAAAGTAGTCATTACCGGTCTGGGGGCCACCACTCCCATCGGTGGCGACGTTCCCACAATGTGGAAGAACGCGCTTAAAGGGGTCTCCGGGGCCCACACGCTCGACGACGAGTGGGTGGCCAAGTACGACCTTCCCGTCCACTTTGCCGCACGGTGCTCGACGCCGGCCCTGGATGTGCTCACCCGTGTCGAAGCCAAGCGCATGGACCCGTCCACGCAGTTCGGTGTGATCGCGGCCCGTGAAGCTTGGGCCGACGCCGGCATCACGGATATCGACCACGACCGCCTTGCCGTCGCCTTCGCCACGGGCATCGGCGGCGTGTGGACCCTTCTTGACGCCTGGGACACCCTGAAGGAAAAAGGACCGCGCCGCGTCCTTCCGATGACGGTTCCGATGCTCATGCCCAACGGCGTGGCTGCCGCCGTCAGCCTCGACCTCGGGGCCCGCGCCGGTGCGCACACCCCGGTCTCGGCCTGTGCTTCCGGCACCGAAGCCCTGCACCTGGGCCTGGACCTGATCCGCTCCGGCAAGGCCGACGTGGTCATGTGCGGCGGCGCGGAAGCAGCCATCCACCCGATGCCGCTCGCCGCGTTCTCCTCGATGCAGGCCCTCTCCCGCCGCAACGACGATCCCGAGCACGCCTCGCGCCCCTACGACCTCGACCGTGACGGCTTCGTCATGGGTGAAGGCGCCGGCGCACTGGTGCTGGAGGCCGAGGAACACGCACTCGCCCGCGGTGCCCGCATCTATGGCGAACTGGCCGGCACGTCGGTCACGGCCGATGCCTACCACATCACCGCCCCGGACCCCGAGGGCCTTGGTGCCACCCGTGCCCTGAAGGCCGCCATGTTCGATGGCCGGATACAGGCCGAAGACGTTGTACACGTCAACGCCCACGCCACCTCCACCCCGGTCGGCGACAAGCCCGAGTACACCGCACTCCGCGCCGCACTCGGTGCCCACGTGGACAACGTGGCCGTCTCCGCGACGAAGTCCCAGATGGGCCACCTTCTGGGCGCCTCGGGCGCGGTGGAAGCTGTGCTGACGGTCCTGGCCGTGTACGAGCGCCAGGCCCCGCTGACCATCAACCTGGAGAACCAGGACCCGGAGATCCCGCTCGACGTCGTCACCTCCGCCCGCACCCTGCCGGGCGGCGACATCGTGGCTCTGAGCAACTCCTTCGGCTTCGGCGGCCACAATGCCGTCATCGCCGTGCGGAGTGTCTAGCAGCTCCGCACTGAGGCAGGAAGAGGGCCCCACCAATTGGTGGGGCCCTCTTCCGTTGCTATGGAGTGTCCGCTGCCGCGGCTCGTCGACCGCGCTGCTCAGCCGACCTGGTGCAGCCAGCGCACGGGCGCGCCTTCGGCAGCATGGCGGAACGGCTCAAGCTCCTCGTCCCACGCCTCGCCAAGCGCCAGGGAAAGCTCATGGTAGACGGCGGCGGGGTCCCCGGCACCGGATTCATAGGCGTAACGGATGCGGTCTTCGCTGACCATGATGTTGCCGTGCACATCGGTGACGGCGTGGAAGATGCCCAGTTCGGGGGTATGCGACCACCGGCCGCCGTCCACGCCCTGGCTTGGTTCCTCGGTCACTTCGTAGCGCAGGTGGGCCCAGCCGCGGAGCGTCGACGCCAGCTGGGCACCGGTTCCGGGGGCACCGAGCCACGACAATTCGGCCCGGAACATTCCGGGCGCGGCAGGCTGGGGGGTCCAGTCCAGATCAGTGCGCTTGTCCACGACCGATCCGATGGCCCACTCCACATGCGGGCACAGTGCCGTCGGGGCCGAGTGCACAAAAAGGACACCGCGGGTCATTGCAACAGACATTCCATCCTCCATAGCTGTAGGTACGTCTTCCCCAACGACCTCTGCCTGGATGGTTGCCGAGCCGGTGACCGGGTTCTCCCCTGCCGGACTGTATTCGCCAGACTATGAAATTGTTGCCCGGGACTTGAAAGCTTCAAGCAATGCTTGAGAGTTCCGGGACATTGCTTTCATTTTGCCGTAAGCACCGCGTTTGCGCCAGCGCGGTTTTCCTCGTTGACCAAATGTTCGGGTCAGGCCCGCGGATGGGCCTGCCGGTAACTCGCGCGGAGCCGCTCCACGGAAACATGGGTATAGATCTGGGTGGTCGCCAGGCTGCTGTGGCCCAGGATTTCCTGGACCGCCCTCAGGTCTGCCCCGCCGTCGAGCAGGTGGGTGGCGGCCGAGTGACGGAGGGCGTGCGGGCCGGTGGCCGAAGTGTCGCCGAGCCCCTCCAGCAGTTCCTTCACCACGCTGCGTGCCTGCCGCTGGTCAATCCGGCCGCCGCGTGCCCCGAGGAAGAGCGCCGGTCCGCTATGCCCGGCGGCGAGCTTCGGCCGTCCGCGGCGGAGCCAGTCGTCGACGGCGGTCGCGGCAGGCAGCCCGTACGGCACCGTCCGTTCCTTGTTGCCTTTGCCGAGGACACGGAGAGTGCGGCGGTCCGTGTCCAGGTCATCGATGTCCAGTCCCGCGAGTTCGCCCACGCGGATCCCCGTGGCATACAGCAGTTCCACCATGGCCCGGTCGCGCAGCGGAAGGGGTGCGCCGTCGGCTGCGGCCTCGGAGAGGCGCTCGAAGATGCGGCCCAGCTGTCCTTGCCGGAGCACACCGGGAAGTGTCCGTTCCCGCTTGGGCGCCTGCAGCCGGACGGCGGGGTCTGTGGCGATCAGCTCCTCGCGCAGCGCCCAGGAGGTGAACGTCCGGACCGTGGCGGTGTGCCGGGCCAGGGTTGCCCGGGACCGTCCCGCCTCGCTCTGCCCGCCGAGCCAACGGCGCAGCGTGCCCAGTTCCAGCTGGGCGGGGGTTTCGATTCCTTCGCGTGCGGCGAACGTGAAAAGGCTCTCCAGGCCGGCCAGATAGGCGCGCACAGTGTGCCCTGACCTCGCGCGTTCGCCCTCCAGGTAGCGACGGAACTGTGCCATGACCTCGGTAAAGGCTGAAGGCAGCGGACGGGGCTGGCCGGCGTCGGCGCTGTCCATGCTTGCGGCGCTGTCCGTGCGGGAGAAGCTGTCTGCGTCCGGGCCATTGCTCACCCTCCAACTCTGCCAGCCCGGGCGGGAGCATGGCGGGACCGCCACGTCGAGCCGTTCATGCGTTTTTCCTGGCCCGTTTCCAGCCTCCGCGCTCGGAAACGGCCAGGCCAAGCAGGCCCAGCCGGCCGAGCCCTGCCCGGACGGCTTCCGGGCCCAGGCCCGCCACCACGCCAAGTTTCTCCACGGAGGTGATGGTCCGCAGCGGCAAGGCATCCAGGAGCACCAGGTCTTCCAGGGTCAATCCGTCGTGCTCGGATCCGGATGCTTCCTTCTCCCCCACCAGCTCCTCGCCGCTTCCGCCGGCAAGTTCGGCGATTTCACCGACGTCGGTGACGCACACGGCGCCGCCCTCGCGCAGGAGCCGGTGGCATCCTGCCGAGTTGGCGCTGTGGATTGAACCAGGCACTGCGGCCACCATGCGGCCGATGGCTTCCGCGTGATGCGCGGTGTTGAGGGCGCCGGAACGCCAGCGGGCCTCGACTACAACGGTGACTGCGGCGAATGCCGCGATGAGCCTGTTCCTTTGAAGGAAGCGGTACCGGGTGGGGGCCGAACCGGGAGGCACCTCGGCGATGACGGCTCCTTGGTTGGCAACTGCACGCAGGAGTTCCTCGTTTCCCGACGGGTAGTAGCGGTCCACGCCGCCGGCCATGACGGCGATGGTGGGAACGTCGCTGCTGCCGCCCGCCAGCGCGCCGCGGTGCGCGTGGGCGTCGATGCCGTAGGCGCCGCCGGAAACCACGGTGTACCCGCGCTGGCCCAGCCCGTAGGCGAATTCCCCGGCGACGGCACCACCGTAGCCGGTGCTGTCGCGGGAACCAACCAGCGCAACGGTGCGGCGCAGCGGAGGGAATTCCAGTTCGTGCCCGCGCCACCACAGGCAGAGCGGTTCCTGGAGTCCAAGGTCCGCCAACTGGACAGGCCACAGCGCATCGCCCGGAATGATGATCCGGCCTCCCAGCCGCTGGAGCGTGGCAAGGTCGCGTTCCGGCGCGAGGTCCGGGACCCGGGGCATCCAGCGCTTCAGGGACGCGGGGAGGCCCGGCCAGGACCCGCTGCCGCCGTCAAGGAGCAACGCGGTCATTTCCTGTTCGAGGGACGGGCCGGCGGCGAGCTGCCCGGTGGCGATCCGCAGGGCGTCCACGGCCCCCGTGAGCCGCACGAGAGCCAGCCCTGCGGTGTCCTGCGGCTCCATGAGCCGGGAGAGCGCGGCACGGGCGATCCGCTCGTCGTCCGGCGCGATGTGGCCGGCGCGGGCGGGACCGGACGGGGCGTTGCTCATCATGGATGTTCCTTTCATGCGGCTGCCACCGCCTGCCGCAGGCCGAGGGCCTGCCCGATGTCGTCAAGGCCGGGCTGCTCCCGGTGCCCGAGGTCGGCCAGGGTCCAGGCCAAGCGCAGGACGCGGTCGTAGCCCCGGGCGGTCAGGACTCCCCGTTCGAGTGAGCTGTCCAGGATGCGTGTGGTGGCTGGCGGAAGCTTCAGCACGCCCCGCAGCAGCCGCCCCGGGACCTGGGAGTTGGTCTCCAAGCCGTAGTTTCCCAGCCGTTCCCGCTGCCGGTTCCGCGCTGCTGCCACCCGCCGGGCCACTGTGCGGGAGTCTTCCTCGCCGCCTGCCTGGCCGAAGTCGGCCAGGGACACCCGTTCGACCTGGAGCTGGATGTCGACCCGGTCGAGCAGCGGGCCCGACATTCTGCCGAAGTAGCGCCGCCGCATGACCGCGGTGCAGGTGCAGTCCACGCCCTTGCCGCTGGCCTTTCCGCACGGGCAGGGGTTGGCCGCCAGGACGAGTTGGAACCGGGCCGGATAGGCGGCGGTTCCGGCGGAACGGTGGATCACCAGCTCACCGCTTTCCAGGGGCTGGCGGAGGGCGTCCAGCACGCGCCGCTCGTACTCGGGGGCCTCGTCCAGGAACAGCACCCCCCGGTGCGCCCTGGACGCAGCGCCCGGGCGCGGTAGGCCCGAACCGCCCCCGATGATCGCCGCTGCGGTGGCACTGTGGTGCGGGTTTTCAAACGGCGGCCGGCGCAGCAGGGAGATCTTCTCAATGTGCACGGCGGACAGCGAATGGATGGCCGTGACTTCCATGGATTCCTTGTCCCCAAGGTCCGGCAGGAGTCCTGGCAGGCGCTCCGCGAGCATGGTCTTGCCCGCGCCCGGAGGACCGCACAGCAGCACGTGGTGTGCGCCGGCAGCAGCGACTTCGAGCGCCCGGCGCGCGTCGCCCTGCCCCGAAACGTCACAAAGGTCGGGCACAGCCGCCGGCAACGCGCCGCCGCCGTCCGGGTCCTGTTCCTCACCGGGGTCGTAGTCGAGGGCGAGATCCTGCGGATCCGCCCCGAAATCGAAGGCGAGCCGGGCAAGCGTCTTGTAACCACGGACACGGGCGCCCGGCACCAGCATGGCTTCGGCGGCATTGGCCTGGGCGACCACGATGTCGCAGTGCCCGGCATGCACGGCCGCCATCACCGCCGGCAGGATCCCGCGGACCGGGCGCAGCCGGCCATCGAGTCCGAGCTCGGCAATGAAGACGGTGTTTTCCGTGGAGCGGATATCCCCCGCGGCACCCAGGACCGCCATGCAGATGGCGAGGTCGAAACCCGAGCCGCGTTTGGGAAGCGACGCCGGAATGAGGTTGGCCGTGATCTTGCGCCGGCTCAGCGGAATGCCGGAATTCTGTGCTGCGGAGCGGATGCGTTCCCGGGCTTCGTTGAGCGCGGCGTCGGGCAGGCCCAGGATCAGGAAGTTCGGCAGGGTCTGGCCGATATCCGCCTCGACTTCGACAATGTAGCCGTTGAGGCCCAGCAGCGCGACACAGTAGCTTCGTGCGACGCCCATCTCAGCCCACGCCCTTCAGGTGCTCCAGACTGGGTGAGCCGACGCCGTCGTCGATCACGGCCACGACGTCCACCCGCCGTCCGGCTGTCCGCAGTTCGTGGGCACGGCACCAGGACGAGGCCAGCCGGTGGAGGCGTGCGAGTTTCGCCGCTCCGACGGCTTCGAAGGGATGCCCGTAGTCCAGGCTGCGGCGGGTCTTGACCTCCGCGATGACCAGGGTGTCGCCGTCCAGCGCGACGATGTCGATCTCACCTGAGGGGCACCGCCAGTTGCGGTCGATGATCCGCATCCCGAGGGTCTCCAGGTACCCGGCGGCCAGTGTTTCTCCCTGCCTGCCGAGAATGTCCTTCTCTTTCATGTCCACCTCCGCTTCCAGCGTGCTGGCAGACGTAGGGTTAGGACACCGCGAAGGTGGGCTATGTGGGAAACCTGCCGCAAAAGCGGCTGTGGAGGAGAAGCCGGACCCCGGAAGCTCCGATGCCCGGCGGCAGCAGACCGGCTACTGGCCGGGCCGACGCGCGGCGCTAGTTGCCGAGATCTCCGAGTTCGCCGTCCTTGGGCAGGGAGAGCTCGTTGCGCGGAAGTTCCTCGACATTGACGTCCTTGAAGGTGATGACGCGGACGTTCTTCACGAAACGGGCGGAGCGGTAGACATCCCAGACCCACGCGTCCTGGAGGGTAAGGTCGAAGTAGACCTCACCGTCGGCGCTGCGGGCCTGCAGGTCGACGTGGTTGGCAAGGTAGAAGCGCCGCTCGGTCTCGACAACGTAGCTGAACAATCCGACCACATCGCGGTACTCGCGGTAGAGCTGGAGCTCCATGTCGGTTTCGTAGTTCTCAAGATCTTCGGCACTCATAGATCCATCTTGCACCATCGCAGGGGTGCAGACAGCCAGCGGCGTCCCCGCGCGCGGCCACCCCGCCTGCCTAGAGAAGGTTCCAGCTGCTCCGGTGGTAGCTGCTCGGCCCAGCGGCGCGCAGCGCTTCGCGGTGGGCGGAGGTGCCGTAGCCCTTGTTTTCGTTCCAGGCGAAGCCCGGGTACTCCAGGTGCAGGTCAAGCATCATGCGGTCCCGTGCCACCTTGGCGAGGACGCTGGCGGCGGCGACGCTGAGGCAGGACATGTCCGCCTTGACCCGGGTGTGCACCGGCGCGTCACACACCGTCACGCCGGGTTCGGGCAGGGCTTCGGTGTCGAAAAGGGAGGCCTGCGCCGGCAGTGAAAGCCAGTCGTGGCTGCCGTCCAGCAGGACCACATCGGGGCGCGTGCCGGCGGCCAGGAGTTCGGCCCAGGCCCTGTTGCCGGCGAGCCTCAGAGCCGCGATGATGCCCAGCGAGTCGATTTCGGCGGCACTGGCGTGCCCCACCGCGGCGGCGACAGCCCAGCTCCGCACCAGGGGTTCGAGCCGTTCGCGGTCCTCGGCCTTAAGCAGCTTGGAGTCGCGGACTCCGTCGAGCAGGTTCTGGTCCTGGAGGTCGACGACGGCGATCCCCACCGAGACGGGACCGGCAAAGGCGCCGCGGCCCACTTCGTCGACGCCGGCGAGCAGCCGCACACCCGGCGCCAGGAAGCTCCGTTCAAAGTCCAGCGTCGGGGCCGTGGACGCCTTGGGCGCAGCGGCCTTGGCTGCCGCGCCCTTCGACGCCGCGCCCTTCGACACCGCGCCTTTGCGGCCGCCCGCCGGCTTGCCGGCCGTGCTGTGTGTTGCCGGGGTGCTCATTTGCCTGTTGGCGCCGTGCTGGAATTGGTGTCTTCAGGGGACGGCGCCGGCACGCTCCGGAAGACTTCGGCATGGTTGTCAAGGACCTGCCAGCGGCCCACGGGCCACGCGATCACCGCGGCCTTGCCTTCGACGTCGGGAAGGTTGATGAAACCGCCGTTGACTTCACGGTGTTCGCGGGAGTCCGCCGAGTTGTTCCGGTTGTCACCCATAACCCAGATTTTCCCAGCCGGGACCACCACATCAAAGGGCTGCGCAATCGGCGTTTCGGCCGGGTTGAGGTAGTCCTCGTCCAGGACTGTGCCGTTCACGCTGACACGGGCCTGCGAGTCGCAACAGACCACGTGGTCGCCGGGCAGCCCGATGACGCGCTTGACGAGATGCTGTTCGGTCTCATCCGGCAGCAGGCCCACGAAGGCCAGGCTGTCCTGCAGCCAGGTGAAGGGTCCCGGGGTTTCCGGCTGCGTGGCCGGGAGCCAGCCCTGGGTGTCCTTGAACACCACGATGTCGCCGCGCTGGAGCGCGAAGGGTTCCGGCACCAGGAGGTTCACGAAGATCCGGTCGTCCTTTTCCAAGGTGGCCACCATGGACTCGGACGGAATGAAGAACGCCTTGAACAGGAAGGTCTTGATGAGGAAGGACAGGACGACGGCGATCCCGATAACCGTGCCGATCTCCTTGAGCCAGAGCAGGAACGGATTGCCCTTCTTGCCGTCCTCGTCCGGCGTCGCGGCGTCCTGTTCGGGGTTCTCCGGCATCTACTATCCGTTCTTCGAAGTTGTTGCGGCCGGTGCGGGCCGTGGCAGTTCTGCCAATCTATCAAGTGGCCAGATGATCCGGACGGGTCTGCCGATCACCCGTTCCACAGGGACCAGTCCGCCGCCGGGTGCTCCCAGCAGGCTGCGGGAATCCGCGGAGCGCGAGCGGTGGTCACCCATGAGCCAGAGCCGGCCCTCGGGGACCACGACGTCGAACTTCTGCGTGCTGGGGACATCGCCCGGATAGACGTAGGATTCCTCAATTGCCTGACCGTTGACTGTGAGCCTGCCGTCCGTCCCGCAGCAGCGGACATGGTCGCCCGGAACACCGATGACCCGTTTGACGTAGGTGGTGTCGTTGCCGGTCAGGCCGAGCCAGTGTCCGACGGCGGCCGCAGCGTCTGCCAGCGGACCCTTGCCGCTGCTGAGCGGCGCGAATGTTCCACGCCCGTCGAAGACGACGACGTCGCCGCGCCGGATCGGTTCGGCAACGAAGTCCGTGCGCGAGACGAGGATCCGGTCCCCGCTGCCGAGGAGGGGTTCCATCGATTCGGAGGGGATGAAGTAGACGTCGATCCAGAGGGAGCGGACCAAGCCGCTGATGGCCACGGCGAGGACCACTCCGAGCAAAACAAAACGCCAGCCCAGTTTCCGGGGCTGGCGTTCTGTGCGGTCCATGAGTCGTATCCCTGTTGCGTTGCGGATTGCGCGGCCGGGACGATCACAGGACCCGCTGCGTGAAGTCGGAAGACTTACTTTGCGGCGGTGAAGTCGCGCTTTTCCTTGATCTTCGCAGCCTTACCGCGCAGTGCGCGCATGTAGTAGAGCTTGGCGCGGCGGACGTCACCCTTGGTGACGACCTCGATCTTTTCGATGATCGGGGAGTGCACCGGGAAGGTACGCTCGACGCCGACACCGAAGGAAACCTTGCGGACCGTGAAGGTTTCGCGCACGCCGTCACCCTGGCGGCCCAGGACGAAGCCCTGGAAGACCTGGACACGGGAGTTCTTGCCTTCGATGATGTTCACGTGCACCTTGAGGGTGTCACCGGCGCGGAACTCGGGAACATCGTTGCGCAGCGAAGCTGCATCTACGCTATCGAGGATATGCATTGATCCACTCCTGGTGGACGCCACAGGTCATCCACTTTGGGTCACGGCGGCCAGGCCCGATTGTCCGGAAATTGCCGCCGAAGTTCAAAAGAGCGGCTCCACCACTGATCGGCGGTGCCGCGTGTCCCGCTGTTGGTTGCGCTCCCCCTGTGGCAGGTGCGGACCCAGCAGACACAAAGATTAATTTTGCCATACCACCGGGCACTGGGCCAATTCCCGGGGGCACCGGGATGCGCGCGGCTCCTGCGGGATCAGGCTCCGGCGTCGCTGCCGGAGCTATCGCCTCCGCGGCGGCTCAGCCGGCCGTCGACGACGTCGTACCCGAGTTCGGCGAAAGCCGCGCGGTCGGCACGGTCCAGGCTGCCGGCGTCGAACGCGTCCAGGAGGTCCGGGCGGCGTTCGGCGGTGCGCCGGAACTGCTCGTGGCGGCGCCAGCGGGCGATCTTGCCGTGGTTGCCGCTGAGCAGGATGTCCGGGACCTCGCGGTCACGCCAACTGGAGGGCTTGGTGTACACGGGGTACTCGAGGAGGCCGTCGGAGTGGGATTCCTCCACGAGGGATTCGGGATTGCCGACCACACCCGGCAGCAGCCTGCCAATGGCTTCCACCATGGCCAGCACCGCCACTTCCCCGCCATTGAGGACGTAGTCGCCCAGGCTCATCGGGCGGACGGTGAAATGCTCTGCCGCCCATTCGATGACGCGTTCATCAATGCCTTCGTAGCGTCCACAGGCAAAAACAAGCTGATCTTCCTCAGCGAGTTCGTAGGCCGTAGCCTGCGTAAAGCGCTCCCCTGCCGGCGACGGGACCACCAGCACCGGGCGGCGTTCGCCGGGGGCCGCTGCCGCCACGGATTCCAGTGCCTGCGCCCAGGGCTCAGCCTTCATTACCATGCCGGCCCCGCCGCCGTACGGCGTGTCATCGACGGTGCGGTGCTTGTCCGTGGTGAAGCTGCGGAGATCGTGGACGTTGAGTTCCAGGAGGCCGTCCTGCCGGGCCTTGCCGATCAGGGAAAGGTCCAGCGGGGCCAGGTAATCAGGGAAGATGCTGACGACGTCGATTCTCACGCGCGGGCCCCGTCGCCGTCACGCCCGGCGCCGCCATCGTCGGACTTGGGCTCGTCGGACTTGGGTTCGTCGCTGTTGAGTTCGAACAGCCCGGGCGGCGGGACCAGGAGCACGTAGCCGCCGTCGGGATTGACCTCCGGCACGATTTCTTCGACGAAAGGCACCAGGATTTCCTTGCCGTCCGCGCCTTCGATGACCAGGAGGTCCTGGGCGGGCATGGTGTTCAGCGCGGTGACTTTGCCGACCACCTGGCTGCCCACACGGGCTTCGAGGCCCACAAGCTCGTGCTCGTACCAGCCTTCCTCGCCGTCATCCTGGAGCTCTTCGGTTTCGACGAACAACTTGGCGCCCCGGATTTCCTCCGCACGGTTGCGGTCGGCCACCTGCTCGAAGCCCAGCAGCAGGATGTCCTTGTTCCAGCGGGCGCTGCTCACGGTCAGCGGGCCAAGCCTGGCCGGCTCCACCAGGAATTCGGTGCCGGGAACGAAGCGGGCCTCGGGCGCGTCGGTGAGCACCTGGACCGTCACCTCGCCGCGGATCCCGTGGGGCTTGCCGATTCTGGCCACCTGAAGCTGCATGTTTCCTCTGTTTTCCTACGCTGTGCCGTGCCGCGCCGGTGGCGGCCGGAAAATCCAATGGGGCGAAAAAAGGAATCCGGCCCCTCCACCATTATCTGGTGGCGGGACCGGATCCAAAGTCCAGCTATTGCTGAGCGCGTTACCGGCGGCGGTCGGTGTCGACGACGTCGACCCGGACCTGCTCGCCACCGGCCAAGGCTGCGATCACCGTGCGCAGTGCGCGGGCGGTGCGTCCCTGGCGGCCGATGACACGTCCGAGGTCGTCCTGGTGGACGCGGACCTCGAGCGATTCACCGCGGCGGTTGTTCCTGGCACTGACCTTGACATCCTCAGGGCTGTCGACAATGCCGCGGACCAGGTGTTCGAGCGCTTCGGCCAGCAATTTACTCGGCCTCGGTGGCTTCTGCTTCGGGAGCTGCTGCTTCCTCGGCGGCCTCTTCCTTCTTGGCCTTCTTGGTGATGGCTTCGGGGATGATCACGGAACCCTTTTCCGGAGCAACGAAAGCTTCCTTCGGAGCCTTCGTCTTCAGGGTGCCTTCCTGGCCCGGGAGGCCCTTGAACTTCTGCCAGTCACCGGTGATCTTCAGGATCGCGGCAACCTGCTCGGTCGGCTGTGCGCCGACGGACAGCCAGTACTGGGCACGCTCGGAAGCGACCTCGATGTACGAGGGCTCCTCGGTGGGGTGGTACTTGCCGATTTCTTCGATCGCACGGCCATCGCGCTTAGCGCGGGAGTCCATGACGACGATGCGGTAGTACGGTGCGCGCATCTTACCGAAGCGCTTGAGGCGAATCTTAACGGCCACTTTTGTGGTCACTCCTGTTTCTGAAACGAGGGTGAACCCGCCGTTCTGCACCCGTGGGGCGGGCCATACTTGGGGGTTCGAAGGACAGGATGCGCGCACGGAGAGAGGGGCCGCACGGATCGAGTACCTGTCCATTGTGCCAGATGGCGGACGGTAATTCGAACCGGGCCGCCGGAGTGTCACGCTTCCGCGGGCCCGGGTGCCGTGGACGCAAGGCCGGGACGCAAAGAGTCAGACGGACCAGACGTAGAGGCCGGCCCGGTCGGACTTTTCGACCTCGGCTGCCAGGGATGCCAACTGCTGGACGTAGCCCCGGGATTCCGCCACGCCGAACGGCATGTCTTCCTGCGCCGCCCAGCCCTCGGCGACGTCGTCCAGGACGTTGCCGTCGCCCTCGCTTTCGTAGCTGAGCAGTTCGGAGAGCGCCCGGACCATGGCCTCGGGCACGCCCAGCAGCGCGTCGCTGGTGACGTCGACCAGGGCGAGCTCATAGTCCGCACCGGCCGCGTGCACTGCGGCGCCGGCGAGGTCCCCCAACTGCTCGACTTCGAAATCACTGATGCCCGGGATGCGCACGGCCGAGCCGGCCACATCGCTTCCGCTTTCCAAGGCTGCGGCCCGCTTGAGGGCTTCATCGTGGGTGGCAACAAAAATCTCGGCAAAACCCATGGAAACCACTCTCATTCATCCGTTCCAACGCAAGGGTGGCGGCGGCCCGGGTGGTCCGGGAATCGCGCCGTCCCGATCAGCCTAACGGACGGCACAGCTTAACGGACGGCCACCCGGAGCCGGTTGCGCCACGGGTCTTCGAAGCGCAGTTCCCGGCCGGTGTGGTGGGATCCGATTCCGGCGACCCTGAGGCGGTCGGCGAGCGCGCCGACGTCGTCACCGGACGGCACCTCGATCACCACTTCGCCCAGCCCCAGCGTGTCGCGGCGCGGCCCGGCGCCGCGGCTGTTCCAGACATTCATGGCCATGTGGTGGTGGTAGCCTCCGGCGGAGACGAACAAGGCCTGGCCGTGCCACCCGGCGGTCCGCTCGAAGCCGAGGGTGTCGACGTAGAAGTCCTGCGCGGTCTGCACGTCGCCCACCTGCAGGTGGACATGCCCGACGCCGGCACCTGCCGCGCGCTGGCCGCTCACCGCTTCCTCGCTCAGGTGTTCCTGGAGGTAGCGCTGCGGCGGCAGCGGAAGGCTGTCCATGACAACGGAGCTGCCGTTCCATTCCCAGCCTTCGCGGGGCTTGTCGTAATAGAGCTCGATGCCGTTGCCCTCGGGGTCGGTGAAGTAGAAGGCCTCGCTGACCAGGTGGTCCGCACTTCCTACGAAGGCGCGCGGCTCGTACTGCGCGGCGGTCGCAATGGTGGCCGCGAGCGCGGCACGGTCTTGGAACAGCAGGGCGGTGTGGAAGAGGCCGGCCTCGCCGCGTCCGGGAATCTGCAGGCCGCCGCCCGGGGCAAGGTGCACCAGGGGCTTTCCGAGGCGCCCGTAGTACAGGCCGCCGTCCTGCTCGGCCACGACGTCCAGTCCCAGGGCGTTCTGGTAATAGTCGCTCATCAGCTTCATGTCGCCGACCTTGAGCATGACGGTGCCCATGGTCAGTTCGGCAGGAAGCAGGTCCTGGTTGGATGCTGCGGTCATTGAAACTCCCGGGAAAGTGTTCGGCGCCGCCGATCGGCGCTTCTACTCTTAATAAATTACTTGAAGCTTCAATTTATTCCAAGAGCTACCTGACAACTTTGCCGTCAAGCACCACGTGCTTCAGCCGGGCGACGCTGCCAAGCGTCCGGCGCGGATCCTCAGCGCAGAGCACGACGTCGGCCGGGGCGCCTTCGCTGATCCCCTCGCCTCCCAGCCACGAGCGGGCGCTCCAGCAGGCGGCGTCGAGGGCCGCGGCCGCGGGGAGCCCGGCACGGTGCAGTTCGAGGATCTCTTCGGCGATGCGGCCGTGCTTGATGACACTTCCGGCGTCGGTCCCCGCGAAAACCCGGACACCGGCGTCGTGCGCTTCGCCGATCCGTTCGTAGCGGCGCTCCCACAGCGCGAGCATGTGCGCAGCGTAGCGGGGGAACTTTGCTTCGGCCCGCGCGGCGATGTGCGGGAAGGTGGCGATGTTGACCAGGGTGGGGACAATCGGCACGTCCTGCTCCACCAGCCGCGGGATGTGCCGGGGCAGCAGGCCGGTGGCGTGCTCGATGCAGTCGATGCCGGCGTCGAGCATGTCATCGATGGTGTCCTCGGCGAAGCAATGGGTGGTGACGCGCGCCCCTTCGTCGTGGGCAGCGGCGACGGCGTCCTTGACCACCGCGGCGGGAAACGAGGGCCCGAGGTCGCCCGCGGAGCGGTCGATCCAGTCCCCCACCAGTTTCACCCAGCCGTCGCCGGCCCGGGCCTGCTTCCGGGCCTCTTCCACGAGCTGCTCCGGCTCGACTTCCACCGCAAGGCCGGGAAGGTAGCGCCGGCTGCGGGCGATATGCCGACCGGAACGGACGATCCGGGGCAGGTCCGGGCTGCCCTGCAGCCAGCGGGTATCGGCCGGGACGCCCGCGTCGCGCACCAGCAGTGTCCCGGCGTCGCGGTCCGCGGAGGCCTGCGCCCGGGCAGTGTCCTCGTCCACGGCGCCACCGGGACCCAGGCCGATGTGGCAGTGCGCATCAACGAACCCGGGAAGCACCCAGCCGTCCAGGACCACGTCCGGCGTCCGCTCCGGCCGGACAAACGTGAGGCGGCCGTCCACCGACCACAGCCTGCGGCGTTCGTCCGAAGGACCGCACAGCACGGTGCCGCTGAATTCGATGATGTTCTGCATGGAAAAAGCCTACGCGGGACATGTTCGGCGATGACTGGGGTGCCGGCCGCGGGCTGTGGTAGCTTCGTCTACGACCACACGGGGGCCCATGCATGGGCTGAGATCAGGCTGGCGCAGCCTGCGACCGTTGAACCTGTCCGGGTAATGCCGGCGAAGGAAGTGAGTAATCCTTTGAGTACCTCAAATGCACAGCAGAGCCCTGCCCAAAACGGCTCCGCCGACGTGACCCAGTCCCTGAAGTCGCATTCCCTCGCGTACATCGAGGACGGCGCCGGCATCCGCGTGCCCGTCACGGAGATCGCGCTGGAACCCTCCCCCAACGGTGAGGCCAACGCCCCGCTTCGGGTCTACCGCACCGCGGGGCCTGGCAGCGATCCGGTGGTGGGGCTGGAACCGTTCCGTGCGGCATGGATCGAAGAGCGCGGCGACACCGAAACCTACAGCGGCAGGGAACGGAACCTGCTCGACGACGGCAAGTCGGCCCTGCGCCGCGGCGCCGCCTCCGCCGAGTGGAAGGGCGCCCGGCCGGTGCCGCGCCGCGCCGTCGAAGGCAAAACGGTGACCCAGATGCACTATGCGAAGCAGGGCATCATCACCCCTGAAATGCGCTTTGTGGCGCTGCGCGAGAACTGCGATGTGGAACTGGTCCGCAGCGAAGTGGCTGCCGGCCGGGCGATCATTCCGAACAACATCAACCACCCCGAGTCCGAACCGATGATCATCGGCAAGGCCTTCCTGGTGAAGATCAACGCCAACATCGGCAACTCCGCCGTCACCAGCTCCATCGCCGAAGAGGTCGACAAGCTGCAGTGGGCCACGCAATGGGGCGCGGACACCGTCATGGACCTCTCCACCGGTGATGACATCCACACCACCCGCGAGTGGATCATCCGCAACTCCCCCGTACCGATCGGCACCGTACCGATCTACCAGGCGCTGGAGAAAGTCAACGGCGAGGCCAACAAGCTGACCTGGGAGATCTTCCGCGACACCGTGATCGAACAGTGCGAGCAGGGCGTGGACTACATGACAATCCACGCCGGCGTGCTGCTGCGCTACGTCCCGCTCACCGCCAACCGGGTGACGGGCATCGTGTCGCGCGGCGGGTCCATCATGGCCGGCTGGTGCCTGGCGCACCACGAGGAAAACTTCCTCTACACCCACTTCGACGAACTGTGCGAAATCTTCGCCAAGTACGACGTCGCGTTCTCCCTCGGCGACGGTCTGCGTCCCGGCGCGACGGCCGACGCCAACGACGCCGCCCAGTTCGCCGAACTGGACACCCTGGCCGAGCTGACCCAGCGCGCCTGGGAGTACGGCGTGCAGGTAATGGTCGAAGGGCCCGGCCACATTCCGTTCCACCTGGTCCGCGAGAATGTGGAGCGCCAGCAGGAACTCTGCAAGGGCGCACCGTTCTACACCCTCGGCCCGCTGGTCACCGACGTCGCACCCGGCTACGACCACATCACCTCGGCCATCGGTGCCACGGAAATCGCCCGCTACGGCACTGCGATGCTTTGCTACGTGACCCCGAAAGAACACCTCGGCCTGCCGAACAAGGACGACGTCAAGACCGGCGTGATCACCTACAAGATCGCCGCGCACGCCGCTGACCTGGCCAAGGGTCACCCGGGCGCCAACGAACGCGACGACGCGCTGTCCAAGGCACGCTTCGAGTTCCGCTGGCGCGACCAGTTCGCACTGTCCCTGGACCCGGTCACCGCAGAATCCTTCCACGACGAAACGCTGCCCGCCGAGCCGGCGAAGACGGCGCACTTCTGCTCCATGTGCGGGCCGAAGTTCTGCTCCATGCGCATCAGCCAGGACATCCGCAACGAGTACGGCTCGGCCGATTCCCAGGCCGCGATCGCGGAAATGTACGCCGGCATGCGTGAGAAGAGCGAGGAGTTCCTGGCGGCGGGCGGAAAGGTCTACCTTCCCGAGTTGACCGTTCCGGAAACCTCAGGAAGCCGCGGCTGACGTTCCGCGCGCCGGCTGCGGCCGGCCGGATTGGGCGATGAAGGACCGGATGATCCGGGCTCCTTCGGGCGAATCATGGGGCCGGTGTCCTCCTGCCGCGGTGCGGTGGAGGGCACCGGTTTCGCGCAGGTAGCCGGCGATCTCTTCGTAGAGGGGTTCCCAGCCGCCGGTGAGCACCAGGGTGGGGACGCCCGGAACGATATGCAGAGGCGCTTCCCAGGGCGGGGCCTGCAGCCTCAGCCGCCGCGCGGCGCGCTGGGGGTCTTCGTTCGACGGCGGACCGGCGGCCGCCGAGGCCGTGCGGCGCTGGAACTCCTCCAAGTATTCCGCGTCGCCCATCGCGTGTCTGGCCTCAAACAGAGGCTCCATGAGCGCCCGGTAGGCCATGGTGGCGGGAAGCTCCGCAGTCAGGGACAGGCAGGCCGGTTCCACCAGCACGAGGGAGCGCACCAGCTCCGGACGGGTGACAGCGGCCAGCATCGCCGGGATGGCCCCCTGGGAATGCGCCACCAAATGCCCGCCGGGCCCTCCACCGCTTTCCAGGGCGCCCAGGATGATCGCGACATCGGCGGCCAGATCTGCTTCCTCCGGTTCGGCCACGGGGTCAAAGCCATGGCGGCGGAGGAAGAGGGCATCATAGTCCAGCGCGAAGCCGTGCTGCTTCGGCCAGGCAGCGGCTCCGAATGAGCCGCCGCCGTGGACGAAGACAACACGTTGCTTTTCCATGGTTTCACCGTATTCCATGGCCCTGACAATCCAAGCAGGTCGCAGTTGGGCAGGGGCCTACTTGCCGAGGAACTTGTCGAAGCCCTTGGGCAGGTTCAGCTGCGAGGGATCGAAATCGGCAGCCCCCTGGCCGAAGGCGGCACCGCTGGCCGCGGAGGATGCGGCGTTGCGCTTGGCCTCGGCCTCACGCAGTTGCTGGGCTGCCTTGGCCGGGTTGCCCGAACGTGCCTTCTTCTTGGGCGCGTTCTTCGCACCCTTGCGTGCGCCGCCGCCCATGCCGGGCATTCCGGGCATCCCCGGCATGCCGCCACCCTGGGCCAGCTTCTTCATCATTTTCTGCGCCTGGGCGAAACGCTCCAGCAGGCCATTGACCTCGGAGACGTGCACGCCGGAACCGCGGGCGATGCGTGCACGGCGGGAGCCGTTGATAATCTTCGGGGCCACGCGCTCGTGCGGGGTCATGGAACGCACGATGGCCTCGACGCGGTCGATCTCGCGCTCGTCGAACTGCTCAAGCTGCTGGCGGATGTTCTGCGCACCCGGCATCATCATGAGCATCTTCTTCATGGAGCCCATCTTGCGGATCTGCTGCATCTGGGCCAGGAAGTCGTCCAGGGTGAAGTCTTCCTGGTCGGCGAACTTCTTCGCCATCCGGGCGGCTTCGTCCTTGTCCCAGTTCTTCTCCGCCTGCTCGATGAGCGACAGGACGTCGCCCATGTCCAGGATGCGCGAGGCCATGCGGTCCGGGTGGAACAGTTCGAAGTCGTCCAGGTTTTCACCGGTGGAGGCGAACATGACGGGCTTGCCGGTCACGGACGAGACCGAAAGCGCGGCACCGCCCCGGGCGTCGCCGTCGAGCTTGGACAGCACGATGCCGGTGAAGTTGACGCCCTCGTCAAAGGCGAGCGCGGTGTTGACGGCGTCCTGGCCGATCATCGAGTCGATGACGAACAGCACTTCGTTGGGGATAATCGCCTGCCGGATGCGGCGCGCCTGGTCCATCATCTCGGCGTCGACGCCAAGGCGGCCGGCGGTGTCCACGATCACGACGTCGTGCAGTTTCTGGCGGGCTTCCTCGACGCCGGACTTCGCGACGGCGACCGGGTCACCGGTGGGGGTCTCGAGGTCGGAGGTGGTGCCGGGGTGGGGAGCGAACACCGGAACACCGGCGCGGCCGCCCACCACCTGCAACTGGGTCACGGCGTTGGGGCGCTGGAGGTCGGCGGCGACGAGGATGGGGCTGTGGCCCTGGGCCTTCATCCACTTGGCAAGCTTGCCGGCGAGGGTGGTCTTGCCGGCGCCCTGGAGGCCGGCGAGCATGATGATGGTGGGCCCGGTCTTCGCCAGCCGGATGCGGCGGGTCTCGCCGCCGAGGATCTCCACGAGTTCCTCATTGACGATCTTGACGATCTGCTGGCTCGGATTCAGTGCGGCCGAAACCTCGGCGCCCAGGGCACGTTCGCGGATGCGTCCGGCGAATTCACGGACCACGGGAACGGCAACATCCGCATCCAGGAGGGCGCGGCGGATCTCCCGGACTGTGGCATCGACGTCGGCCTCGGAGAGGCGGCCCTTGCCACGGAGATTCTTGAAGGTTGCTGTCAACCGGTCAGAGAGTGAATTGAACACGCGCCGTGCACTTCTTTCAATGGTCTACGGATGGCGGCCGAAGCGGCACGCCTGCATCATTGCCGATCATTGTCCCGGACAACACTGATTCAACCCGGCTGCGGGACTCGACTATCTAGGGTACCAAGTTGCACCTCCAGGATGGCATGCTGGCACAGTGACCAGCGAAAACACCGTGAAAACACTGCTCATCCTTGGCGCTTCGGGAGACCTCACGGGACGGCTGCTGCTGCCGGGCCTGGCGCGGCTGGTCGCAGCCACACGGGCCGGGGACCTGAAACTCGTGGGTGCCGGCTCCGACGACTGGACTGCCGCGCAGTGGGCCAAGCGCGTCCATGACTCCTTCAGTGCCGCAGCGACGTCCGCCGACGCCCGGGGCAAGGCCGCCCTCGCCGCGATGGAAAAGGACACCAGCTACCACGGCCTCGACGTTACGGCGGAGGGGGCCTTGGCCGGACTGATCGGCGGGCTGGAAGCGCCCGTGGCCGTGTACTTCGCGCTTCCCCCTCACGTCAGCCAGAAGGCCTGCGAAATCCTGGATCCGGCGCAGCTTCCGCCGGGCACCCGCCTCGTCCTGGAAAAGCCCTTCGGCTCAGGCACCGTGTCAGCGCGGGAGCTGAACCGGACGCTGGCGGGCCTGGTGCCGGAAGACCACATCCACAGGGTGGACCACTTCCTGGGCAAGGCCACGGTGCTGAACATCCTGGGCCTGCGCTTCGCTAACCGTTTCCTGGAGCCGGTGTGGAACCGCGAGCACATCGAAAAAGTGGAGATCATCTTCGACGAAGACCTCGCGCTGGAAGGCCGGGCCCGCTACTACGACGGCGCCGGAGCCCTGCGCGACATGATCCAGAGCCACCTGCTGCACATCATGGCGTTGCTGGCCATTGACGCCCCCGCCACCATCGGCGAGCGCGACCTGCGGGACGCGATCTCCACGGTGCTGCGGGCCAGCAGCATCACCGCGCCGTACAAAAAGTCGACCCGGCGGGCCCGCTACGGCGCCGGCAGCATCGGCGGACGCGAGGTCCCCGACTACACCGCCGAAGAGGGCGTGGATCCCTCCCGCAACACCGAAACCCTCGCCGAGGTGCAGGTGGGCATCGACACCTGGCGTTGGAAGGGCGTTCCGTTCATCCTGCGCTCGGGCAAGGCCCTGGGCGTGAAGCGCAAGGAAGCCGTGGTCACCTTCCGCCCCGTGCCGCACCTGCCGGACGGCTTCCAGGGGGTGGACGCCCCCAACCAACTGCGCATCGGCTTCGGCCCCGACACGCTGAAACTGGACGTCGACGTCAACGGTCCAGGCGACATCTTCAGCCTGGACCGCGCCACGCTCCTGGCCGAACTCAACGCCTCCGAACTGCTCCCCTACGGCGAAGTCCTCGAAGGGGTGATCAGCGGCGATCCACTGCTCTCGGTGCGCGGTGACACCGCGGAACAGTGCTGGCGGATCGTCGAACCCGTACTCGCCGCGTGGGCCCGGGATTCCGTTCCGCTTGAGAAGTACGACGCCGGCAGCACCGGCCCCGCGGACTGGCCCACCGCCGTCGGAGGCTGACACAGCGGATACGGCAGCTGAGGACGCAAACGGACGGGCCGGGTACCTTCTGGTACCCGGCCCGTCCTATGCCTCCGGCGGATGGCCCGCTGATCGCTCAGCTGGCGGCTGCGCTGGCCTAACTAGATGGCGGCTGCGCCGCGTTCTCCGGTGCGGACTCGGACTGCCTCGTGGACGTCCACGGTCCAGACCTTGCCGTCACCGGCGCGCCCGGTGTTGGACGAGGCGATCAGGACATCGAGGATGTCGTCCGCCTGCTCGTCCGTGGCCAGTACTTCGATGCGGATCTTCGGAAGAAGGTCCACGTTGTACTCGGCACCCCGGTACACCTCGGTGTAGCCGCGCTGGCGGCCGTATCCGCTGGCCGCGCTGACCGTCAGTCCCTGGACGCCGTAGGCCTCAAGGCCTTCACGGACAGCCTCAAGCTTTTCCGGACGGACAATCGCGGTGATGAGCTTCATGCCTGGACACTCTCCTTGCTTGCAGTGGTGGCTTCGGTGGCTTCGATGGCCTCGGCAGGGGCCGTCTTCTTGCCGGTGATCAGATCGTGCAGGGGCTGGAAGCTGCCGCCGTGTCCGGTGACGCCGAACTCGTAGGCGGTTTCGGCGTGCAGGCTGACGTCTGCGCCGGCGATTTCCTGGTGCTCGGAGATGCGGAAGCCCATGATCTTGTGGATCGGGTAGGCGATGACGAAGGTCATGACCGCGGTGAAGGCGATCGACATCAGGGCCGCGAGCGACTGTGCCACAAGCTGCGTGGCACCGCCTCCGTAGAAGAGGCCGGCCGCGCCCTGGGTGGGGGTGGCGAGGAAGCCGATGGCCACGGTACCGACGAGGCCGGAGACCAGGTGGACGCCCACGACGTCGAGCGAGTCATCGTAGCCGAGCTTGAACTTCAGGCCGACGGCGAGCGCGGAGGCCACACCGGCTACCACGCCGAGGGCGATGGCGCCCAGCGGGGAGACGTTCGCACAGGCCGGGGTGATGGCGACGAGGCCGGCAACCACACCGGAGGCTGCACCGAGCGAGGTCGGGTGGCCGTCGCGGATGCGCTCCACCACGAGCCAGCCGAGCATGGCGGCGGCGGGTGCGACAAGGGTGTTGATCCAGATCAGGCCGCCCTGTTCAACGGTTGCGGCGGCACCGGCGTTGAAGCCGAACCAGCCGAACCACAGGATGGCGGCGCCGAGCATGATCAGCGGCACGTTGTGCGGGCGGTGGTTCGGGTCCTTGCCGAAGCCCTTGCGGTTGCCGATGATCAGCACGAGGATCAGGCCGGCCACACCGGCGTTGATGTGGACCACGGTGCCGCCGGCGAAGTCGATCACCGGGGCGAAGGTCTGGCCGAACCAGCCGTCAGCGGAGAACAGGCCGCCGCCCCAGACCATGAAGGCCATGGGCGCGTAGACCAGGGTGGCCCAGATGGGGGTAAAGAGGGTCCATGCGGAGAACTTGGCACGGTCGGCAATGGCGCCGGAGATCAGTGCCACGGTGATGATGGCGAAGGTCGCGGCGTAACCGGTCTTCAGCAGGTCGGCCGGTTCGGTGAAGTTGTGCAGGCCGAAGTGGCTGAAGGGGTTGGCGAAGATCTGGAAGAAGTTTTCTTCGTTCGCGGTGGCCATGGAGGCGCCCCACAGGACCCAGGTAATAGCCACGGTGCCGATGGCGATGAAGCTCATCATCATCATGTTCAGGGCGGCTTTGGCACGGGTCATGCCGCCGTAGAAGAATGCCAGGCCCGGGGTCATGAACAGCACGAGTGCCGCTGCGACCAGGAGCCAAACGAGACCGGCGGTAAATTCCATGGTCTGCGTCCTCTCTGCTTATGCGGCCAGAGCCGCCTGTACCAACGCCATTTGCGTTCTACATAAGAGTCTCGGATCGCAGTGTTTCGCCCGCGCGGGTTTTAGATTGCGCGCCTGTTACAAGAACCTGCCAAACGTAAATGGTGGATATCCCCCGCGTTACAGCGATGTTTCGTGGATCACACTCGGCGGAAGGAATCAACATCCGCGGCGCTTTGTTACCTTTGGAAGCACCGCACCGAACCACCCGCCAACTTTGAGGTCAGCCGCCGCATGCGTGAAACAACCCGGGAGCCCGTCACAGGCTCCTCCCGCCCGCTCCGGCGCCCGGCCCTGCCGCGCGACATCAAGGTGATGCTGCTCGCTGCATTCCTGATCGCCCTCGGCTTCGGCCTGGTGGCTCCCGTCCTGCCGCAGTTCGCCACCACCTTCGACGTCGGCGCCACCGCGGCGGCGGTAATCGTGAGCATCTTCGCTTTCATGCGCCTGGCCTTCGCCCCGGCCGGCGGCGCCCTGATCGGCCGGCTCGGCGAGCGCACGGTCTACGTGTCCGGGCTCCTGATCGTGGCGGTCTCGACGGCGGCCTGTGCCTTCGCGCAGGACTACTGGCAGCTGCTTGTGTTCCGCGGGCTCGGCGGCGCCGGCTCGGTGATGTTCACCGTCGCTGCCATGGGTCTGCTGATCAGGCTCGCACCGCCCGAGAGCCGCGGCCGGGTGTCCGGTGCCTATTCTTCGGCATTCCTGCTCGGCAGCGTGCTCGGCCCGGTGGTGGGTGGCCTCCTGGCCGGTTTCGGGCTGCGGGTGCCCTTCCTGGCGTATGCCGCGGCGCTGGTCCTGGCCGCCCTGCTGGTGAGGTTCCAGCTCGCAGCCGGGCCCTCCGTTGGCGCTGCGGGCGGTTCCGCTGCCCCGGCCATGCCGTTGCGGGAGGCCTTGGCCGACCCCGCGTACCGCGCGTCCCTCTTCTCCGGTTTCAGCAACGGCTGGGCGGTGTTCGGGGTGCGCATGGCCACGGTGCCGTTGTTCGCCGTCGCCGTCCTCGCCGCCGGCACGGCATCCGCCGGCTGGGCCCTTGCGGTCTTCGCCGGCGGCAACGCCGTGGCCCTCAGTTTCTCCGGCCGCCTCGCGGACCGCATCGGGCGCAAGCCGCTGATCACTACGGGCCTGGCCGTGACGGGCCTCGCGACGGCGGCCATCGGGCTGACGGATAACCTGCCCGCTTTCCTGCTGGTCTCGGCCGTTGCCGGATTCGGGTCCGGGGTGCTCGGCCCGGCCCAGCAGGCCGCCGTCGGCGACATCCTCGGACAGGGGCGCTCCGGCGGGAAGGTGCTGGCCACCTTCCAGATGGCAGCCGACGCCGGCGCGATCGTTGGCCCGGTCCTGGCAGGCGTGCTCGCCGATGCCTTCGGTTATGGTTGGGCGTTCGCTGCCACCGGGGGCCTGGTGCTGCTCGCCGCCGCCTGGTGGCTGACAGCACCGGAGACCCTGCCCGGCCGCCGCAGCGCGTAACCCCCGGGGGGCGCGCAACGGCAGGCGTCTTCGCGCGGACGAAGCTTCCACACCGCATCGTTTAGGCTGGCTGAAGAACCAATCCCACCCGTTCCCGGAGGTACTTCACCGTGGCCACCCATGACCACCTGCCAGGCGGCGGACATCCCGCCGGTCCCGACCGACGACCGCGACGCAAACGGGCAGGCAGGCGCAAGGTGGTTTCCCTGGCGGCCGTGGGCGTCCTGGTTGCCGGCGCAGCGGTGGCCGTGCCCTTCGCATTGAACGCCCAGCAGCCCTCTCCCCCGGGCGAACCCGCCGCAGTACCGAGCCCTGCGCCCGCGTTCACCAAACAGCCCGGAACCAAGTACTACAACCAGCCCGGCCCGCAGGCCTCGGCCACGCGGGCAGTCGCCCCGATGGCGGTCAACGTCTCGTCCGCCGAGCAGGGAACCTCCATCGACCCGGGTGCCGTCGGCCTGTCCCTCGAAGCCACGGACCTCGCCGATCCGGCCCTCAGTTCGGCCAACGCCGATCTCGTGGCCACCCTCAAGGGGCTCGGCAAGCCGCTCCTGCGTTTCGGCGGCAACGCCGTGGACCGGCGCTTCTTCTGGACCTCCTCCGGGGAACCCATGCCGGGCGACCGCCAGGGCGACAAGGCGCACCCCGCCCGCACCGTGACGCCGGCGGACCTCGAACGCGTCAAAACCCTCGCCGACGCGGTCGACGGCACCGTCAACCTCACCGTCGACCTTGGCCACTACGATCCGGCCCGGGCGGCGGACATGAGCAAGCACGCGGCCCGGATCTTCGGCAAGCGCTTGGTGGGCCTCACGGTCGGCAACGAACCGAACGGCTACCCGAACAACGGGCTTCGCCCCGGAAGCTGGGGCATCGAGGACTACCTCAACGAGCTCAAGACCTACGCGGAGGCGATCAACAAGGCCGCGCCCGGCGTGCCCATCATCGGGCCCGGGACGTACTCGGAAGCCTGGTGGAAGGCCTTCGCCAGGACGACCCTGCCGCAGCAGCGCATCGTGTCATTCCACTACTACCCGCTGTCCAGCTGCTCCGGCAGCGAGCCCGGAGACGAGCCCACGATGGCGAACCTGATGAGCGACTACATGCATCCGCGGGTGCGGGACTACGACCGCAGGGCGATGCAGCCCGCGACCGCCGCCGGCCTGCCGACCTGGCTCACGGAGACCGGTCCGTCGGCCTGCCCGGGGACCAACCCGACCACCAAGAACCACGCCTCGGCCCTGTGGTACAGCGAATTCGCCCTCAACGGGCTCCAGCAGGGCATCAAGCGGCTGGGCTTCCACAGCTCCCTGATCACCTGCGTCGGCGGACCGCCCCTGTCCCCCATCTGCTCCGGCGGCAAGTACCTGCAGCCCGACGGTGCCATCCAGGAAAACCCGAGCTACTTCGGCCTGGCCATGGTCTCGGACCTGGGCACCGGAAAGTTCCTGAAGCTTGAGCAGTCCGGCGGCGGGCTGAGCTACGCCTATGCGGTGAAGCACGCGGACGGCAGCACCAGCGTCTACATCGCCAACAAGAACGACCCGCAGAAGGACGGCCAGGCCACGGTCACGCTCAGCCTGCCCGGCAAGCCCACGGCCGGAACCATGACGCAGATGGCCGGTCCCGGCTACACCGCCACGGGCGCCACGGTGATCGACGGGAAGAAGGCCCTTCCGGTGGCCAACAGCCAGCGGCCCATGGTCATGAACTTCGTCCCCGGGTCCAATGTGCAGAAATTCCCGCTGACCTCCGGGACCGTCACAGTCCTGCACTTTACGTACTGACACAGCCGGCTCCCGGCATACAGAAGCCCGGCGGCCCGCAGGATGATCCTGCTGGCCGCCGGGCTTCTGCGTCCTGTTTGATGCGCCTAGTTGAGAAGCGCGTCCACAAACGTGTCGGCTTCGAAGGGTGCGAGGTCGTCGGGGCCTTCGCCCAGGCCCACGAGCTTCACCGGCACACCGAGCGCCTTCTGGATCGCGACGACGATGCCGCCCTTGGCGGTGCCGTCCAGCTTGGTGAGGACGATGCCGGTGATGTTGACCACCTCGGAGAAGACCTTCGCCTGGTTCAGGCCGTTCTGGCCCGTGGTGGCGTCCAGGACCAGCAGGACCTCGTCCACCTCGGCGAGCTTTTCGATGACGCGCTTGACCTTGCCGAGTTCGTCCATGAGGCCCACCTTGTTCTGCAGGCGGCCCGCGGTGTCGACCATGACCACGTCGACTTCCTGTTCGATCCCGGCCTTCACGGACTCGAAGGCGACGGAGGCGGGGTCAGCGCCATCGATGTCGGACTTCACGGTGGGCACGCCCACGCGCTGGCCCCACGTGGCCAGCTGCTCGGCGGCTGCGGCACGGAAGGTGTCGGCCGCACCCAGGATGACGTCCTTGTCCTCGGCGACCAGCACGCGGGCCAGCTTGCCCACCGTGGTGGTCTTGCCGACACCGTTGACGCCCACCACGATCACGACGGCGGGGTGGCCGTTCTTGCGCTCCACCTTCAGGCTGCGGTCCATGGAGGGATCCACGAGCTTGATGAGTTCCTCCCGCAGCAGCGCCTTCACGTCCTCGGGGCTGCGGCTGCCCAGCACCTTCACGCGTTCACGGAGGGCGTCCACCAGTTCCGTCGTGGGTTCGGTGCCGAGGTCGGCCAGCAGCAGGGTTTCCTCCACCTCGTCCCAGACGTTCTCGTCGATCTTGTCGCTGGCGAGCAGGGCGAGCAGGCCCTTGCCGAAGATGGTGTTGGATTTGACGAGGCGGGCGCGGAGCCGCTGGAGCCGGCCCTCCACCGGGGCGGGGGTTTCCACCTGCACGGTTTCGAGGCCTGCGGGCTCTTCCGTGAGGTCCACTTCGGGTGCCTCGGCGGATTCGACGACGCCGGCCGGTGCCTTGCGTTCGTCGGCAACAGCGTCCCGCTCATCCACCAGGGTCCCGCCGGCGGCCGGGGTTGCCGGATCGTTGGCGTCACGCGTTCCGGGGTACTTGCCGGCGGACTTCCGCGCCTTCAGGAACACCGGAATCAGCCCGCCGATGACCACGAGGGCAGCGGCTATGGACACAATAATGGGGAGGAGTTCGTTCACACCCCTAGCTTCTCACAGCCGGATGGCCTCCCGTCGCGGGACCGTCACACCCCGGCGTCGAGCCGCTGGCTGATGACGGTGGAGACGCCGTCGCCGCGCATGGTCACCCCGTACAAGGCGTCCGCGACTTCCATGGTGCGTTTCTGGTGGGTGATCACGATCAGTTGGCTGGATTCACGCAGTTCCTCGAAGATCGTGATGAGCCGGCCCAGGTTGGTGTCGTCCAGGGCCGCCTCCACTTCGTCCATCACGTAGAACGGCGAAGGCCTGGCCTTGAAGATCGCCACCAGCAGCGCGACGGCGGTCAGGGAGCGTTCTCCGCCCGAGAGCAGCGAGAGCCGCTTGATCTTCTTACCGGCGGGCCGGGCCTCGACCTCGATGCCGGTGGTGAGCATGTCGTCCGGGTCGGTCAGCACCAGCCGCCCTTCGCCATCGGGAAACAGCCGGGCAAACACATGGTCGAACTGTTTGGACGTGTCCGCGAAGGCTTCGGTGAAAACCTGCTGGACCCGGGCATCGACTTCCTTGATGATGTCCAGCAGGTCCTTGCGGCTGGCCTTGAGGTCTTCGAGCTGGGTGCTGAGGAACTGGTGTCGTTCCTCGAGGGCGGCGAATTCCTCCAGGGCCAGCGGATTCACCTTGCCGAGGGCGGCGAGGTCGCGTTCGGCCTTGCGGAGCCGCTTTTCCTGCTCTTCCCGGACGAACGGTTTCCCGGCCGGGACCGGGTTCCCGTCCTCGTCCACCTCGGCGCGCAGTTCAGCCCATTTGTCCTGGCTGTCCGCGGGCAGCGGCACCGGCTGGTCCGGTCCGTAGTCCGCCACGAGCTGTTCGGGGGACAACCCGAGCTCTTCGACGGAGCGGGCTTCGAGGGCCTCGATCCGCAGCCGCTGCTGGGCCCTGGCGAGTTCGTCGCGGTGGACTGAATCGGTCAGTCCTGCCAGTTCGCGGGCGAGCTCGTCGTTGCTGCTCCGCAGTCCGGCGAGTTCCTTGTCCCGCTGTTCCTTGACGGCTTCGGCGTGGTCACGTGCGGTGGCGGCCAGTTCCACGGAGACGTCGATGAACCGCACGGCCTGTTCCACGGCGCGGGCCACCGCGGCGGCGCGGGCAGCCTGGGCCTTGCGGCGTTCGGCGCGGCGTGCCGCTTCCTCGCGGGCGCGGCGCTCGGTGGCGGCGGCGCGTTCCAGGGACGCTGCCCGGTTGGAGGTGGCGTTGAGTTGTTCCTCGGCGCTGCGCAGCCCGAGGCGAACTTCCATCTCCTGTGCCCGGGCGTGGCTGGCCGCGGCGGCGAGTGCGTCCCGCTGCTCGGTGGACGGTTCGTCTTCCTCCGGCGCTTCCTGGGCTGCGGCGAGCCGCTCGGCAGCGGCTTCGAGGGCTTCTTCGGCGACGGCGATGTTCAGATCGGCCTTCGCCAGCGAGTCGGCGAGGCGTTCGCTTTCGGCGACGGCGCTGCGCAGCAGGGAGTTCAGGTGCCCCAGCCGTTCGGCGACGGCGGCGAGCCGGGCGTCGGAATCGTGCAGTTTCTCCAAGGCGGCATCGGCGCGCTCCTGCGCCTCCTCCCGGCGGGCCTCGGCGGCGGCCAGGGAGAAGCGGCCGCGTTCGAGTCCGGAGACCAGGACGGCGAGGCGGCTTTCGGCGTCGTCGACGGCGGCCTGCACCTCAAGCAGCGACGGCGCGTCCGCCGATCCCCCGCTGACGGTGAGCGCGGTGAAGACGTCGCCGGCGCGGGTCACCGCGGTCAGCCCCGGATGGCGGGCGATCAGCTCCGCCGCCTCGTCAAGGCCATCCACGACGGCGGTGCGCGCCAGCAGCTGCGCCGCCGCCTCCTCACCGCCCGCGTCCCCGCCACCGCCCGGGCTGCTGCCGTTCCGGCGGACCAGCCCGGCGGCCCAGCGGGCCCCCTCCGGCAACTCAGGCACCTCCCCCGCAGCGGCGTCCGGTGCTCCGCAGCCGGCGAGCAATAGGGACACCCGGCCGCCGTCGTCGTCCTTCAACAGCTGCACCGCGGCCTTGGCGGCGTCCGTGCCCTGCACGACGACGGCGTCGGAGTGGCTGCCCAGCGCGGCGGCCACCGCCGTCTCGTAACCGGGCTCGACCGCGAGCAGTTCGGACAGGGCACCGAGCACGCCCGGGGCACCGGAGGAGAGCACCCGGCCCGAGCCGTTCTTGCGGTTCAGGCCGAGTTGCAGGGCATCCCTGCGGGCGGTGAGCGCATCCCGTTCGCGGAGCTGCTCCCGTTCGGCGGTCTTCAGGGCCTCGATCTCGGCCACGATGCCGTCCAGGAGTGCCGTGGCTTCCTCGTACTCGGCGTCGAGGCTTTCCTCGCCGTCCTCGGCGCCGGCCACCTGGGATTCGAGGGCCGTGAATTCCTGCTGGGCGCGGCGGCGGCGCTCCTCGCCCGCGGCCATGGATTCGCGCAGGCGTCCGCGTTCGGCGTCGGCGGCCTCGGCCTTGGACCGTGCCGCGGCGAGCTGCCCGACGAGCCGGGCGATGCCTTCCCGGCGGTCGGCCGCGGCACGCAGCACCGCGGTGAGGCGCTTGTCCTCTGCGGCGGCCAGTTCTTCGGCTTCCTGCCGTGCCTGGCCGGCGCGTTCGAGCGCGTCCCTGCGGGCCACGATGTCCTGCTCCAGTGCGGCCTGTTCCTGCCGGACCCGGGCCGCCTGGCGTTCCAGCTGCTCGGGGTCGCGCCCGGAGTCGGGCAGCGGGTCGGAGCTGCCGAGGAGGCGGCGGCGCTCCGCGGCGAGGGCACCGAGGGCACGGAGTCGCTCGCGGGAGGCGGAAAGCTGGTACCAGGAGTCCCGGGCGGCGTTGAGCCGGGGGGTGGCTTCGGCGGCGAGCCGCTCGACTTCGGCCTGCCGGTGCCGGCCGGCGGCGACTTCCTGTTCCACCACTTCACGGCGTTCCTTGAGGGCGGCTTCGGTGGCGACGTCCTCTTCCAGGGCCTCGCTCAGCCGGACGAGTTCGTCGGCCAGGAGGCGGGCCTTGGCGTCGCGGACCTCGAACTGCACGGTCTGTGCCCGGCGGGCCACCTCTGCCTGCTTGCCGAGGGGCGTCAATTGCCGGCGGATTTCGGCGGTGAGGTCGCCCAGCCGCTGCAGGTTGGACTGCATGGCCTCGAGTTTGCGGACGGTCTTTTCCTTGCGTCGCCGGTGCTTGAGGATCCCGGCGGCCTCTTCGATGAAGCCGCGGCGGTCTTCCGGGGTGGCGTGCAGGACGCGGTCCAGTTGGCCCTGGCCGACGATCACGTGCATTTCGCGGCCCAGCCCGGAATCGGAGAGCAGTTCCTGGATGTCCAGGAGCCGGCAGGGCGCGCCGTTGATGGCATATTCGGAGCCGCCGGCCCGGAACAGCGTGCGGGAAATGGTGACTTCGCTGTACTCGATGGGCAGCGCGCCGTCGGCGTTGTCGATGGTGAGCGAGACGTGTGCCCGGCCGAGCGGCGGGCGCCCTGCCGTTCCGGCGAAGATGACGTCTTCCATTTTGCCGCCGCGCAGGGTCTTGGCGCCCTGTTCACCCATCACCCAGGCAAGGGCGTCGACGACATTGGACTTCCCGGACCCGTTGGGGCCAACCACCGCGGTGACGCCGGGTTCGAAGTCGAACGTCGTGGCCGACGCGAACGACTTGAATCCCCGGACAGTCAGACTTTTCAAATGCAAGGTGGTTCGGAACTCCTCCAGTGGCGCGCAAATTTAGACTCCGGCATCGCCTTCCCTTGGCCTCGGCTTATGTCCTAGCTAAGCCTAGTTCCTTCAGGACACGAGCTTTGTGCTTATCCTCCGAAGGTAAGGTCGCGCCATGTTGAACATCGACCCTAATCTCCAATGCGGTCAATGCCTCTACCACTCGCTCGAGAACTACCTGTTGGCTCTTCATGCCTTCCAATAGGTCCGCCAGATGCCGCGAAATTTCTCGGGATGATTCCTCTCCAGTTCTGGAGCCTTCAAGAATGGAATTCAGCTTGGCATTATCCGAGAGCGCCGCCCTGGCGCGCGCTGCCTCGCTGTTGGAGACATCTTTCGCTAGGCTCTGAAGCCCTTCATGAAGCCTACGATCCTGCAAGACAAGAGCATTCAACTTCGCATTAGCGCTTGATGCCGCCCTAGCGCGAGCTGCCTCACTGCTCGAGACGCTTCTCGCCAGGCCCTGAAGCCCTTCATGAAGCCTACGATCCTGCAAGACAAGAGCATTCAACTTCGCATTAGCGGTCGATGCGGCTCGCCCCCTAGCGGCCTCGCTGTCACGCAAAGCCCGCATCACGTCGGAAAACCTTCCGTCAAGCATTGAACGCAGCAGTACAAATCGCGACCCCTGGGCTTCGGAGTTTCTCCGCAACAGTTGAGCCAGGCCTCTAATCCGCCGAGCCAGGAGATAAGAACATACCAGGAGCAGCGCGGTCAATGCCAAGTAAAGGGCAGGGACGAACACGGTCCCGGAGCCTACCGCCAATAAACCCACGCTAGAGGCGCTTAGCAAGCACAGGAGCACTACCAAGAGCACCGATTTATTCTTCAAGTTCTTCCCTAACCAAACAAGCGACCACAGTTCACCTAGGACACAGCCGATGGTAACGACGTGCGCCGGATGACACGAACTCTATCAACCTTCAGTAACGTAAAACGCAGCATGGGGTCGGGCAGTGCCGGCTGCCGGCCGACTGTGCTGCGAGATGGGGACGACAGAGGGTCAGTATCCGTTCAAGTACCTCATAGTTTCGAAGCGCCCCAGCGGGAAGTGACCCCCACGCACGACACTCCACGCCGAATAGGTCTCGTATCTGCCATCAGATCGAGCCCAGTCATGTTCCTCGGAAAGTCTGTGCAGCCGTCGTCGAAAATCGCCAAAATGGTCATCCACATGGGCTGCATCTCTGAGATTCTGCAGGTACAGAAAGTCGGGCACGTGCCGGTTACGGACGAATCTCTCCACAACGTCTATTCGGTGCAGATACTCAGGTGGAACAGCCCTTACCGAATCGAATCCGAGTCCTGCTTGTACCGCACTGTCGACGGCGACAGGAAGGTGGTATCTGCGGAGGTCAATCTGGGGTATATCAGCAACTACTCTGGAACCAGGCAAACATGCAGCCATCTGAAAAGACGAGAATCCGCCAGCAGAGCCACCATAGAAAACCACGTCGGACGACTTCAGGCCTAATGACGTCGCCACGCGACCGATGATACCCACGGCTTCCTCCACGTAGTCGCGTTCTTTCGTCCCAATCCACCAGCCAGCGTCAAGTCCCTCATCAAGATACAAAGTTGGATCGTTAAGACCTAGCGCCGACCCCTCGAGGTCCTGCATCCATTTCCAGCGATGAAAAAAAGGCAGCCGAACCGTTCGGCGACTCAGGGCACTTTGACCAAAAACGACGAGTTTCTTGGATCCTCGGCGCAAATCCGAGAAAAATTCGTACGCAACGCCGTCAACATGAATCCGCATCAGGTGCCGGCTATCCAGCAAAGGTTCATAGGCGTCCATATCGAGAAATTCCCGATTCGTATCGGGAAACGGCAGCGACATCGGATTAACTGCCGATCCGATTGGCTGGCTCCGAAGGATCCTGGAAAGATGACCACCAACCTTAGAGCCGAAGTCGACGCTCGGATCACTTGGGATACCCTGCACAAAAACGTTCGATGCGGGCAGTTTTCGAAAGTTTCTGGTAAATACAACATACTGAAGACACGTCAGGGCCGAATCGGCCAATTCTTCAAGGGGAAGCTTGACGGACTCCTCAGTCGTCAGGCACAAGATTCTCTTCCCTGGGTAGCGAAGCCGAACGATTTCTGCCAACCTACGCGCATTGCTCAACCTATCCGGCGAACGAGAGAATTCACCCGATATATCAACATGCCCGACCTGAAATGACTCGATATAGCGATCCAGAACGGACCCGTAAGGATCGAGCACGGCCAAGTAGTCAAACTCGATATCAGTAATGCTCGTCAAGCATGCCCCCAAAAGAGAAGGCGCCCGCAAACACCGTCGCCTGTTGAGGCACCGTGCGGACGCGATGCATAACAATATCACCTAACAGGCGAGCACCTGCAGGCTCACCCAAGAGCGTCTTTTCCAGCGTGGGGTATGAGCGGAAGTTCCGACGTGACAGCGCCCCAAGCTCCGTAAATAAGAAGCCGCCACGACCGGTTACGACCACTCGTCGCCCCATCCGCTACTATCTACACGGGTCCGATCAGCCCAAGCTTCCCAGGCTTGACCTTGGATACCGAGCCACGAAACGGTTACTGGAGATTGTCAGAACATGCACATGAAGAGCATCAGCTTTAAGGCCCACGACGTAGACGTGCAGATCAGTGGCATGGAAGGCGAGTACGTCTTCAACCTCATTTCACGCCTGAACGCATTCTATGAACATGACCTCTTGGAAAAGATTTCATCCATCCCGATGCGCGATGACGGTGCGATCATTGATGTTGGCGCGAACATCGGGAACCACACCGTATACTTCGGCAAGTTCTTCAGCAACCAAGTGTTTTCAATCGAACCGGTACAAGCCAATTTTCAGATACTTGAGGCCAATATTGCTGACAACGGCCTAAGCGATCGAGTTACTCCCATTCTTGCTGTGGCATGGGATAGTTCCTCAAACTTCAGCATGTCTCAATCTATTCCGTCTAATTTCGGCACATTCAAGGCGACGGAAAGTACAAACGAGCAGGCAACAGTACCGGGAGACACTCTCGAGAATCTCATCGGTGACCAGAACATCGCCCTTATGAAAGTCGATGTCGAAGGCTCCGAGGATTCCGTTATCAGAGGCGCACTCCCCCTAATCACTAAGTACAAGCCCCTGATCGTTGCGGAGTCTCACACGCCTGAAGCATTCCGTGCTCTCAATGAGCTACTGTCTCCGATCGGGTACGAGGTGCTCGCTGAAGGCGGCCGAAGCGTTAACTACATTTGGGCGCACGAAGAATCACTTGTTGGTGAGAGTCTCGCTGCCTGCAGCCATCGCCTCCTCATCAACGAAAATCGCAGGCAATTCCGCCAGGTCACGACGCAATTGGACGCGTTGTCTCGCCGAATTCAGACGGCCCAGGTTCAGCAGAACGAAAATGGAAAGGTCTTAGCCCCAGGGGAAGATCCGGCGAACACGCTGCCTGAGTTGCCCACAGCTTTTGAAAATGCAGTCGAACGGCTCTCACTAGCCTTTGAGTCCGCTCGCGCTAAGGCGGAAGCAGGAAATGAGCAACTTATCACCTCCGCTGAGCGCATAAACGTCGATGTGAGCAAAATAGGTAGTCAAGTTTCGGACAAACTTGATGACCTTTCGCGGAATTTGGACAGCCTATCCGCGTCGATCCAGACCCGAAGTGTTGAAATCGCAGAAAAGGAGTTATTGCTCGTCGAAGCCGACCTGAGGTCTCAGCTTAAGTCGGTTGGTGAGCAACTCGACAAAGCACTCGACGATCGATTTGACTTTGAGCGCCGCTCAGCGGTTTGGGAGAGCGCATACAGCGAACTCGCCAATCGGTGGGAAGAGAGCGCACCTGGGAGGATCTCTGCCGACGCCGCTATCAAGACGGTTCGCCAGTTGGCTCACAAGACAAGCGCGGACCCACTCAACCACACCCGCCTCAGCACGCCCGTTCATGAGCTGAGGAAGCCAGCGGGGTCGCGTCAAGACAGCGTCCGTATTGGGATCGCCAGCATGCGGGGACGTGAAGACGGCCTCAGTACGGTGCTCCGTATCCTCTCCCCGCAAGCGGACGAGATATTTGTTTACCTCAATGGGATGGAAGCAATTCCAGGTGCTCTCCCGCAGTTCAAGAATATTAAGTATTTCACAGGACCCGACTACGGTGATCGAGCCAAGTTTCTATTCTTGCGAGATTTTGAGGGCTATTATCTGACGTGCGACGATGACATCGAGTACCCAGATTTTTACGTCGATTATCTAATCCAAGGCATCGAGCGCTACGGCCGAAAGGCGGTGGTGGGCTGGCATGGCTCGATATTCACCGAAGACTTCGAAGACTATTACAACAGCAAGTATCGGCAAGTCCTGTCCTTCTCGACACTTCGCGGCAAAGATACCCCAGTTCATCTCCTTGGAACAGGCATAGCAGGATTTCACACGAGTACGATACAGATCGAATTCTCAGACTTTGAGTATCCCAATATGGCGGACGCTTTTCTTGCCCGAAAGGCGCAGAACCAAAAAGTCCCAATGATCGTATTGAGGCACGAGCGTGGTTGGGCAATTCCTATTGATCGTGAGGCGCCGTCCATCTCGAACGTGTCATTGGGCAAGAGCCAGGGAGAAAAGACCCTCGACGTCCGAAGCCTTGTTTCGAAGCTAGTCAAGGATCATGGACGATGGGAGACATATACAGCAGAAGAGGCAACTTCGAGGGAAGAGCTCAAGGTTGCGATAATTGGACGTACTGACAAGGAGCGCTGGAAGAAGGGCGGGATTCTCAAGTCTTGCCATCTAACTGCATCCCAGCTTCGAGTATATGGGGCGGACGTAAACCTACAGGACATTGAAACCGGCGACCCGATACATTTGGGCGGCAGCAAGGTGGATCTGGTAATGATCTACGTGGGCGATCCAGAGCGCCCAGACTTTTCGAAAGTTGAAGAAATAGTTGAACACCATGCGAAAGCCGGACGCACCGTGGTCATCAACCTTTCGGTCAACGAGAAGCCATCGCGATACCGCTCCATCCGATCCAAACTTCTCGATTGGGAGAGTTCATTCGGTCGTCGCGTCTACCTGATGGTATTTACCGAATCGATGCAATCGCATCCCGAGCTAGCCACAGTCGCCCATCTTGTTGTAACTGTTCCGAAGACCCTTTTGCTTCCGGCATCCCCGAGTGTGACTTTCCATAATTCATCCGGGATCTTTGTGGGCGATATTGCGAAACTTAGCGACGATTCTCTGATGTCTCGTCCCGCTTCTGAGTGGCTTGCAGCGATCCGGCGTAGCGTACCTGAGGCTAAGATCATTGCAGTCCGCCAATATCAGCCCAAGTACAAGGTCGATCTTGACATCGATGAGGTGTGGCCGTTCCTCCGGGAAGATTTTGCCGCGCGACTTTCGACAGTTCGCGCGATGGTAACCCCGATTAAGTACGCAACCTTCGAGATGGTCCCCGTCGAAGTCGCCTCCCTCGGAGTGCCGGTCTTTTACCAGAACATGCCTCAGTCGCTCTCTGAATATTTGGGGCTAGCCGGCATTCGTATTGACACACCCGGCGACCTGGAAGAAGTCTTGCCGATTGTGTATCGCGATGAGATGGTCTGGAGAAGCCAAAGCCGCGCAGGCCGGCACCGGGCGTTAAGCGAAGATATCCAAAGCACTTCTGGGCAAATGTACATGCAGCTTCGCCGCCTGATTAGCCGAACTCAATAATTTTGCCCGGCGCGACAACGTTGATTCGGTTCGCCTGTTCCTATTAGAGGAGAATTCAATGTCAAAATACGCAGCACCCCTAATTCTCAATGCAAAGGGAAACAGTTGGTGTGTATTCGCAGAGCCAGAGGTCCGCATTATCGATGCCGAACTCCAGGGTGCCGTATACTTTGGATTTGGTAGCTATATGAATTCGGGTCGGATTCGTTCGTATGTCGAAGTTGGAAGGTACTGTAGTATCGGACGCGATGTATCACTCGGCCTAGGTCATCACAATTTCGAGAGTTTTTCGACATCGCCATTTTTTGAGTCTAAATTGCCATCCTCATCCTTGCGTCTGGCCCGAACTGAACCCAAACGACGCGTGGTTATCGGAAACGATTGCTGGATCGGCGACGGCGTGAAAATTTCCTCAGGCGTCACCGTCGGAGACGGTGCGATTATTGCCGCCGGCGCTGTTGTTTCCCGAGACATCGAACCTTATGAAATCGTCGGAGGGGTCCCAGCCAAGCATATTCGCTTCCGATTCGACCAACACATGCGCAAGCGATTGGTCAGCACTGCATGGTGGAAATACGATCCAACCAGACTGAAACAGCTTGTCTCCCTATCATTAGCAGACACAGTGTCGGCAATTGAGACGCCGAGCAGCTCTCTGGAGAATTACCCCGTCAGTTATCAGGTTTTGCGGCCGAAGGCCTAGACTGGCTTGTTCGTGGGAATGTCAAAGCCGTTCACGGAAACTTGCCCCGTCCACGTTATTCTTTGACCTCGCTCTCGCCCGGGCCGGTGCCGCCGAGCAGTTGCTGCGCCTTGTTTTCGAGCCCGTCGTCTACGGACTCGAAGATGACCGAGGCCAGCCACACCACCACCGTGAGGAGCACCCAGCCGGCCGTTCCGGTGATGACCAGGCCGCCGGCGAAGGCGGTGGTGAGCCAGACGGCCGCAAGGCTCAAGGCGAGTCCGGCGGCCGCCACCAGCGCT
Source organism: Arthrobacter cupressi (assembly GCF_900099975.1). Classification (GTDB taxonomy): domain Bacteria; phylum Actinomycetota; class Actinomycetes; order Actinomycetales; family Micrococcaceae; genus Arthrobacter; species Arthrobacter cupressi. Next base: position 55,339 of record NZ_FNEI01000012.1, on the reverse strand, counting down.
TTCCGCGCGGCTTTCGACCGGGCCGGCTGTCCGCCGTCGGGAGCTTGCGTTTCGTCCGCCCGCTGCCGTGCGTCCAGCCTCCGGAAGAGGACTGCGGCGGCGCCGCGCAGAAGCAGGCTGGCTGCGGTTAAGACCAGGACCACCCAAAGGAAGCCGCCACCCAGCCGGACGCCGGGCAGGATCGAGGCGGCCCACAGCGTGATGCCGTTGAAGACAAACGCGATGGCCGTCCGGATGGCCCAGGCTTTCATGTCCACAGTCTGCCACCGGAGGCGGCGCCGGAAAACGGACCCGCTACCAGCGACCGTTGCGGGGACGGGGCTGACACACGGGGCAGGTGTGCGAGGAACGGTTCATGAACTGTTCGCGCTTGATCACGCCCGCCAGGCCCGCTTCGGCGCAGCGCCGGCAGGCCTGCCCGGTCCTGCCGTAGGCGTCCAGCGAGCGGGCAAAGTAGCCGGAATCGCCGTTGACGTTCACGTAGAGGGAGTCGAAACTGGTGCCGCCTGCCGCGAGGGCGTCGTTCATGACGTCCCGGGCCGCCTCTACCAGTCGCGCGGCATCGGCCCGGCGCAGGGTATCCGTGGCGCGGGCGTAGTGCAGCCGGGCCCGCCACAGCGCTTCGTCCGCGTAGATGTTACCGATGCCGGAGATGATGCCCTGGTCCAGGAGCGCCCGTTTGAGGCCGGTCCGGCGGGATCTGAGTTTCCGGTAGAAGTCCTCGAAGGAAAAATGCGGGTCCAGGGGGTCGCGGGCGATGTGCGCGGCTTCCGCCGCGATCTCGGGAAGGGGTGACTCCCCCAGCCCGCCGGGGCCGCCGTCGGCCGTGGGGACCAGGGAGGTGACGAACAGTCCGCCGAAGATCCGTTGGTCCACGAAGCGGAGCTGTTCGGGCATACCGTCCGTGTGGCTGAGCCGGAGCCGGACCTTGAGGTGCTTTTCGTCGGGGACCTCGGGGTCCTGCATAAGGAGTTGTCCGCTCATGCCCAGGTGCGCCATGAGCGCGACGCCGGTTCCTGTTTCGTGGGCGGGCGCGCCGTCCAGGGCCAGCGGCATCCACAGGAACTTTCCGCGGCGCACGACGTCCAGCACGGTGGCTTGCTCAAGATTTCCGGCAAAGTCCTCCGGACCGAGGGCATGGCGGCGGATGGAGCGGGGATCCAGGACGTCCACGGAGGTGATGGTGCGGCCGCGCACCCAGCGGGCCAGGCCGCGGCGGACCACCTCTACTTCAGGCAGTTCGGGCATGGCTGCTCAGCCGGCGCCGGGGGCGTCACCGGAACCGGCGGCGGCTTTAGCGGAGCTGAGGGTCCGCCAGGCGTCCGCTGCGGCCTCCTGCTCGGCTTCCTTCTTGGAATGGCCGGTGCCCTTGCCGTAGCCGGTGCCGTTGATCTGCAGTTCGGCGGTAAAGATGCGGGCGTGGTCGGGACCGGTGCCCTCCACGGCGTAGAAGACGGTGCCGAGCTGCCGGCTCGCGGCGAGTTCCTGGATGCTGGTCTTCCAGTCGGTGCCGGCGCCGAGCGCGGCGGCATCCGCCAGGAGGGGCCCCACCAGGCGCATGACAAGCTGGCGGGCTGTTTCGATGTCGTTGGACAGGTAGGTGGCGCCGATGAGCGCTTCCATGGTGTCCGCGAGGATCGAGGATTTGTTCTTCCCGTTGGTGAGTTTTTCACCCTGGCCGAGGTAGATGTACTCGCCGATGCCAAGCTCGCGGCCGATCACTGCGAGGGCGCGGGTGCTGACGACGGCGGACCGCCGCTTGGCGAGCTCGCCTTCGGGAAGGTCCGGATTCTCCCGGAAGAGGAAGTCGGTGACGGAGAAGCCCAGGATGGAGTCGCCGAGGAACTCAAGGCGTTCGTTGGTGGGGATCCCGCCGTTCTCGTACGCGTACGAGCGATGTGTCAGAGCAAGACGAAGCGTCTCGGCGTCAATGGTGACGCCGAGACGCTTCAGAAGCTCTTCAGTTGAAGACATCCTTTAATCAGCCTGTATGGCGGACTTAGGCGTCAGCGACCTTGCGGCCCTTGTACTCAAGGAACAGCGCGGTGCCAGCAGAGTCGGTAACGACCTTTGCCTGGTGCGGCAGGCTGTAGACAACCTGGCCGTTCTCGATGGTCTTTACCAGGTGGGGGGCGGAAGCCTTCCACTGGGCACGGCGGGCGCGGGTGTTTGCGCGAGACATTTTCCGCTTGGGAACAGCCACGGCTATCTCATTTCTCTCTTAGACGAACACTTACTAATCAGTTTGCCGGTCAGTCTCAGCCAGTTCAGCTAGGGCAGCCCAGCGAGGATCCAGGACCTCGTGGTGGTGCCCCGGCTCGTCTTCCAGGCGTATTCCGCATTCGGAACAAAGGCCCTGGCAGTCTTCCCGGCACACCGGCTGGAACGGCAGCGTGGTCACGACTGCGTCCCGCAACACCGGCTCAAGATCGATCAGATCGTGCTCGACTCGACGTTGCTCTTCATCGTCTTCCCCGTCCGAAAGCTCAACGCCTTCATAGAGGAAAAGTTCTTGCACATTGACCTCAAGGTCATACGCAAGGGGATCCAGGCATCGTCCGCATTCGCCCTTGACCTCGGCGAACGCGGTTCCGGATACCAGAATTCCTTCGTGTACGGCCTCAAGCCTCAGGTCGAGCTCGATGTCCGAGCCTTCCTGAACGCCAATGAGCGCCACACCAAGATCACTTGGTGCAGGTACATGTTCTTTGAGTGTCCGCATGGTTCCCGGGCTGCGCCCGAGGTCCTTGACAAGCAGCATCAAGGGCGAACCTGCATCTCGCTTAATGAGAACTCCTGTAGAACATATGACCGACGTACCATCTTAGCCTGAACGTCCGAACGGACTCAAACCGGGGCCGCCGCACAGGGCAGCGGCCAGAGGCACCGGTCCAGCTTACCCGCTCCGGCGCTGATCCGGAGCCGACTCGCCCGCGAGGATCCGCTTCAGCACCGATTTGGGCACGAAGTCGGAAACATCGCCGCCCAGTTGGGCCACTTCCTTGATGAGGGTGGAAGACAGGTGGATGTAGTGGGCCTCCGCCGGCAGGAAGACAGTCTCGACGCCGGTGAGCTGCCGGTTCATCGTGGCCATGGGCAGTTCGTAGTCGAAGTCCGAGGAGGAGCGCAGTCCCTTGACGATGGCGGTGGCCCCGCGCTGCCGGCAGTATTCGGCCAGCAGCCCCTCCCCCATGGGTTCGACGATGATGCCGCGCAGCGAAGCCAGGGTTTCGCGTGCCATGTCCATCCGCTCCTCCAAGGTGAAGCGGTACTTCTTGGTGTAGTTGGTGGAGACCGCGACGATCACTTCGTCGAACAGGCCGGCGGCCCGGGCGATGACTTCGAGGTGTCCGTTGTGGATGGGGTCAAAGGAACCAGGGCACACTGCGCGTCTCATGCCTCGAAGCTATCGCATCCCCTGCCGGGATACCATGACACACACCGGCCGGTCCCGCCGGAATCCAGCGACACCAGGAAGGCGGACCCGCGTGACGAGCCCCGTCCCCAGCAGCCCCGTTTCCAACAGCCAGTTCCCCGGCAGCCGGCACACCCCGGACCGGGACGCGGCCCCGTGGCGGCGGGCGGCCACGGGCGCCAACCTGCTCTCGGAAGACGGCTCCCTGGGCGTGACGATCTTCGAAGAGATGACCACGCTGGCCATGCAGACCGGAGCGATCAACCTCGGCCAGGGGTTCCCCGACGAGGACGGCCCGGAAGAGATGAAGGCGGCGGCCCAGGAGGCCATCACCGCCGGGGCCAACCAGTACGCTCCAGGCAAGGGAATCCTGGAACTGCGGGAGGCGGTCAGCGCGCACCAGGAGCGCTTCTACGGACTGCGGCCGGATCCGTTAAACGAGGTAGTGGTGACCACCGGCGCCACCGAGGCCATCGCCGCTTCCCTGCTCGCCTTCATCCAGCCGGGCGATGAGGTACTCACCTTCGAACCGTTCTACGACTCCTACGGGGCCATCATCGGCCTGGCGGGAGGCGTGCATGTCACCGCTCCCCTGCTGGCCCCGGGTTTCATGCCGGACCTGGACAGGCTGGAGGCGGCGTTCGGCCCGCGGACCAAAGTGGTGATGCTGAACAACCCGCACAACCCCGCCGGCGCGGTGTTCCCGCGTCCGGTCCTGGAACGGATCGTGGAACTGGCCGAAAAGCATGACGCCCTGATCGTCAGCGACGAAGTCTACGAGCATCTGACGTTCGGCGTCCCCCACATTCCCGTCGCCACGCTGCCCGGCGCCGCGGACCGGACCATCACCATTTCCTCCGCCGGCAAGACCTTCTCCTTCACGGGCTGGAAGATCGGCTGGCTCAGCGGACCCGAACACCTCGTCGCCGCGATCCGCACGGTCAAGCAGTTCCTGAGCTACAGCTCCGGCACGCCCTTCCAGGCCGCCGTGGCCCGGGGCCTGGCCCTTCCCGACGACTTCTATACCGGCATCGCCGCCACCCTGCAGCGCAAGCGGGACATCCTGGCCGACGGCCTGCGGGCCGCCGGCCTGGGCGTCTACCTGCCGCAGGGAACGTACTTCATCAACGTGGACACGGCCCCGCTGGGAATCAGCGACGCCGTCGAGCTCGCCCGCCGGCTGCCCGGACTCGTGGGGGTGGCCGCCATTCCCGTCCCCGTTTTCTGCCACCCGGAAGGGGCCGAACGGACCCGCAGCCTGCTGCGCTTCGCGTTCTGCAAGAAGGAGGACGTCCTGGTGGAGGCAGCCTCCCGGCTGGCCACCCTGCGGGAGAAGCTCTAGTGGCTGCCGCGGAAAGCCACCAGGCCCGCCGCTTCCTGCGATCCAGCGGGCAGCACGCGAGCATCGAGCCGGACGGGCTCGTGGACGGCGCGTACGTGCTGAGCATCGGCGGCGCCGAACAATCCCACGTGAACCTGGCCCGGCCCGAGGAAGTGTTCTACGAATACTTGCGCCGGATCGCCAACGTCGTGGACCTGGCCGGCCCCGAAGGCGCACCGGTATCGGCGCTGCACCTTGGTGCAGGGGCCCTCACCCTGGCCCGCTACATCCAGGCGACGCGGCCCGGGTCGGTGCAGTACGCCGTCGAGCTTGAACGCGAACTGCTGGACTTCGTCCTGCAGAAGCTGCCCATGCCGGAGGGGACCCGCCTGGAAACGCGGATCGGCGACGCCCGCGGCGAACTCGCCGCGCTGCCGGCGGAACTGCTGTTCGACGTCGTCATCCTGGACATCTTCTCCGGACCCGAGGCACCGGAGCACATCGCCTGCCGGGAGTTCTACGAGGAGGCTGCGGCGCGGCTGGGCCCTGACGGGTTGCTGGTCACCAACGTCGGCGACGAGGCCGCACTGACGCTGGTGCGCAGCCAGGTGGCCGCGATGCGCGGGGCCATCGGGGCCGGGGCGCTGGCGGATCTGGTGGCCTTCGCCGAGACGGGCATGTTCGCCGGCCGTTATCCCGGGAACATCATCCTGGTAGGCAGCAAACGGCGGTGGCCCGAGGCCTGGACCCAGGCACTGCTCGCCCGCGGCCCGCACCCGGCCACCGTGCTCCGCGGCGTGGAGCTGGATCCGCTGTCCGACTGACCCAACTGACTGGCGGTTGTTGTCGTTTTGAAGCCTCAAAACGACAACAACTGCGAGCTAGTTGGGCGGGTCAGGCCGGTTCCGCGAACCAGAGCATCGTTTCGCCGTACTTCTTTCCCGCGAAGCGTTCCAGGGTGTCCGGCCAGTCCGGTTCCGGGGAACGGGAGGACCGTTCGACGACGACCACGGCTCCGTCGTCGAGGTGGCCGGCGAGCTTGGCCAGGACAGCCTGCAGGGACTGCTCGTCCAGCGGATATGGCGGGTCCAGGAACACCAGGTCCCACAAGGCGCCATCCGCCGCCCTTTCGAGGAAGGACTCCACCTTGGAACGGTGGACGGAGACGGTTTTCCGCGCGAGGGCCTGGTTGACGGTGTCGGCGTTGCGCTGGCACACGGCCGAGGCACGGGCATCGAACTCCACGAGTTCCGCCGAGGCCGCACCCCTGCTGGCTGCCTCGAGGCCAAGGGCTCCCGAGCCCGCATAGAGATCCAGCGCCCGGGCGTCGTCGATCACCCCCAACGCTTCAAGGCGCGAAAACAGGGCTTCCTTGACCCGGTCCGTGGTGGGCCTGGTGGCGCTTCCGGGCACGCTTTGCAACGGGTTGCCGCCGGCGGCTCCGGCGATGATCCGGCTCAACGGTGTGGCTCCGGGCTCTGACCGTCGAGGCCGGGGACGTTCAGGCTATCCGCGTTCAAGGAACGCCTCCTTCTCGGGGTTGAGGTATTCGTCGATGGCCGCCGCAAGCGGTTCATGCCGGCGCAGCTCCGGGTCCTCGGCCACGAGTTGCTGCGCGTCGCTCCGGGCCCGCTCGATCACGTCCCCGTGTTCCAGGACCCGGAGGAGCTTGAGCGTGGAGCGCCCGCCGGACTGCGAGGCGCCGAGTATGTCGCCCTCGCGGCGCAGCTTGAGGTCCTCCTGCGACAGCTCGAAACCATCCGTGGTGGCTGCGACGGCGTCCAGCCGGCGACGGCTGGGGTGGCCGGGTTCCAGGCTGGTGACCAGCAGGCAGGTGCCTGGCAGCCCGCCACGGCCCACCCGGCCGCGCAGCTGGTGCAGCTGCGAGATGCCGAAGCGGTCGGCGTCGAGGATCACCATCAGGGTGGCGTTGTGCACGTCCACGCCCACCTCGATCACGGTGGTGGAGACCAGCACCTGCGTCTGGTTCGCCACGAAGGAGGCCATGGTTTCGGACTTGAGCACCGGGTCCTGGCGGCCGTGCAGCGCTTCAATCCGGACGCCGCGCAGGGCATCCTCCTGCCGCAGGCCCTCGACGACGGCGGTCACGGACGCGAGCTCCCGCGCCGGGCCGTCCTCCGCCAGCGGATCAGGCTCGTCCCCGCCGTGCTCACCCTCGCCAGGGGTGAAGTCGCCGTCGTCGTCCGTGCCGATCTTGGGGCACACGACGTAGACCTGGTGCCCGGCGTCGATCTCCTCGCGCGAGCGGGCCCAGATCCGGGTCGCCCAGCCGGGGTTCTCGGCCAGGCCCACCAGGTGGGTGCTGATCGGGGCCCGGCCGGCGGGCAGTTCGTCGAGCACCGAGGTTTCGAGGTCCCCGAACACGGTCATCGCCACGGTCCGCGGAATGGGGGTGGCGGTCATGACCAGCAGGTGCGGCGGGCGTTGGGCCTTCGCGCGGAGGGCGTCGCGCTGTTCGACGCCGAAGCGGTGCTGTTCGTCCACCACGATCAGGCCGAGGTCCTGGAAGGTGGTCTTGTCGCTGAGCAGGGCGTGGGTGCCGATCACGATGCCGGCGTTCCCGGACGCCGCGTCCAGCATGGCCTGCTTGCGCGCGGCGGCGGGCATGGACCCGGTGAGGAGGGTCACCTGGACAGAGGCGGTGCCGGATTCCTGGCCGAGCATTCCGGCGCCGCCGAACATGCCGTCCCGGGCCAGCGGGCCCAGCGTGCGCCGGATCGATTCGTAATGCTGGGCGGCGAGAACCTCGGTGGGCGCCAGCAGCGCCGCCTGACCGCCGGCGTCGACCACCTGGAGCATCGCCCGCAGCGCCACGATCGTCTTCCCGGAACCCACCTCGCCCTGGAGCAGGCGGTTCATCGGTGAATTCTGCGCCAGTTCCTGCGAGAGCGTCTTCCCGACGGCGGCCTGGCCGGCCGTGAGGGTGAACGGCAGTTGCCGGTCGAAGGCAGCGAGCAGGCCCTCCGGGGCCGGCCGGCGCGCCGTCGCTTCCTCCGAGGCGAGCTGGACGCGCCGCCGGGCGAGGGCGGCCTGCAGCACGAGCGCTTCCTGGTAGCGGAAACGGTCCCGTGCATGTTTCCAGTCGATCGCAGTTTCGGGCGAATGGATCAGCTGGTAGCACCTGCCGATGTCCGCGAATCCTTCCCGGTCCGTGATGGCGGCGGGGAGGGGGTCCTCGATCCGGTCCAGGTCGATGGTGTCCAGCAGAGTGGTGATGACCTTGTGGATGGACCAGCTGGTGAGTTTGGCGGTGGCCGGGTAGACAGGGATCGGCATGGCCGCGAGCTTTTCCGGGTCCATGCTGCCGGCCGCGTCCGGGTCTTCATCCAGGAGCATGAAGTCGGGGTTCGTCATGCTCAGGGCGCCGCCATAGCGGCTGACCTTCCCGGAAAACATGGCCCGGCGGCCCGGCTGCAGCTCGCTCCGCGCGCGGAAACCGTTGAAGAAACTGATCTTGAGCGTTCCGGGGGTTCCGGGAACAGCCAGGTTCCCGCCGGCGTCGTCCGTGACGACGACGTCGGTGAGCGAGCCTCGGCGGGCGCGCATCTGCCGGGTGGAGTTGGAGATGACCCGGGCCACCAGGGTGGCTTCCTCGTCCAGGGGCAGCTTCGCGATCGGCGTGAGTTCGCCGCGAGTGAGGTAGCGGCGCGGGAAATAGTCCAGCAGCTCCCCGACCGTTTCCAGGCCGAGGTGCTTGGTGATCACGGACGCCGAGCGCTTCCCGATCCTCCGGTCCAGCGGCAGGCGCAGTTCAGGATTCACCAGTTCACGGTTCACCGGCTCAGGATTCATGCGGGCTGAGGCTTTCCGAAGCGCCGGGGTCGCGGGGCAGCGCCAGCTGGCTGACGGAGATGTCGCTCGGCTCGCCGAGGGAACGGATGGCCGCCACCGCAGGGCCGGCGTCGGGAACGTGCACGTGGACGCGCCAGCGGTAGCTGGCCTCGACCCCGTCGGCTTCGTCGTCGTCATCGTCTTCGTCGTCGCCGGACCGGCTGCCGGAGCCGGCGACGCTGCCCACTTGGCTCATGATCACGGAGTCGCCCAGTTCGTCGAGCTTCTGGCGGAGGGTGGCCGCGGCGAGGGGAGAGAGTTCGATGGTGCACATGACTTCCACACCGTCGTCATCGGGCAGCCCGGCATGGATGTGCGGGTCCTGGACGTCGTAGCCGTGCAGCCCGTCCAGGAGTTCCTCCTGCAGTTCCTCGCCGAGCACGGCGGCACGCAGGCAGTCCAGGACCAGGAGCATGCCCACTCCGCCGGCGTCGACGACGTGGGCCTCGTGCAGGGGCGCCAACTGTTCCTCGGTGCGGATGACGGCCTTGACGGCGGCATCCACGGCGGCGTCCAGGGCCAGGCCCAGGGCGTGGTTGCTGTCGTCGCCGTTCTGGGCGGCATCTGCTTCGCCGGCGGCCCGGGCGGCCGCTTCGAGCACGGACAACATGGTCCCGGACACGGGTTCGCTCAGCGCCGACCACGAACGGATCTGCGCCCGGTGCAGGGCCGAGGCCAGCAGCGGGGCGCTGAGCCTGCTGTGCCCGGCGAGGGGTTCGGCCATCGCGCACAGGAAGACAGCGAACAGGGTGCCGGAGTTTCCGCGGGCCTGTTCCATGGCGGCGCGGCCCGCTGCTGCCAGGACGGCGCCGACGTCGTTGGCTTGCTCCGGTTTTGCCTGGCCGTCGCCGGGACCCTTCGCGGCCGCGGCTTCCGCGGCGCTAAGGGCTGCCGCGGCTGCCCGCACGGTGAGGTAGAGGTTGGTGCCGGTATCGCCGTCTGCCACCGGGAAGATGTTGATGGCGTTGAGCCGGTCGCTGTGGTTGCCGAGGGTGGTTTCTGCCTTGCCCAGCCAGCGTTTCATCGCATGTACATTGGCGGCGATCTTAGTCTGCAAAGTGATCCCATCCCACGGTCTCGGCGGACTCCCCGGCTATCCGGACGACGCCGCGTCCTGCCCCGGCAGCGGCCCTGACTGAGCCTATCGCAGTGAAGGGCTCCGGGAGCAGAATCCCGGCCGGAAATGCTGCCAGCAGGCCATGGTCCTCTCCCCCGCCCAGCACCCAATCCATGGGGTCGGCGTCCAGCAGCGAGGCCGCGGCCTCCAGGGCGTTGGCCTGCGCCTTCAGCGCGATCGGATCGAGGTCCAGGTCCACGCCGCTGGCTTTGGCGAGGCGGCCGCCGTCGCGCATCAAACCGTCCGAAACGTCCATCATGGCGGTGGCCCCGGCGGCGGCAGCCAGGGGGCCTGCGGCGAGCGGGGGCACCGGGCGGCACTGGCTGTCCACGAGGGCGCGCTGCTCCGGGGTGAGCGATTCCAGCGGCACGCTGCTCTCCAGCAGGGCCAGGCCCGCGGCGGCGCGGCCGAGGGTGCCGGCCAGCGCGAGGGTGTCGCCGGGCTGTGCCCCCGAGCGAAGCACCGGCTCCCTGCCGTGCAGGGTCCCGACGACGGCGACCGTCACCGCGATCTCCCGCCCCCGCCCGAGGTCTCCTCCCGCCACCGAGCAGTCCGGGGCGCCGAGCCCGGCGATCCCGGCTGTGAGGCCGTCCGCGAAGTCCTCCACCCAGGACACCGGGGTTTCGCCGGGCATGGTGAGGCTGACAACGAGGGAGGTGGCGGTTCCACCCATGGCGTTGATGTCGCTGAGGTTCTGGGCGGCGGACTTCCACCCGACGTCGTAACCGGTGCTCCGGTAGCCGTTGTTCCAGTGCAGGCGGAAATCCTGGTCCTGGGTCTGGGTGTCGATGGAGACGACGGCGCGCCCGTCCGGGGCCGCGACGACGGCGGCGTCGTCACCCGGCCCGAGCAGGACGCTGCTGCTGGACTCCAGGCGCGGGAAGATCCGGGCGAGCAGCCCGCTCTCGGAGAGGTCGGCGACAGTGAGTTCTTTTTCCGGCACGCTTCTACGCTAGTCGTTCGGGCTGACATTCAGTGAGCGGACGGGATACCGCCCGCCTGCTTCTAGACTTGCAGGGTGCAACAGAAAAACAGGAGGCCGCTGAAGTATCTTTCAGCCGGAGCGCTTGGCCTCTTCGTTCTCTGGTTCGCCGCTTCGCTTCAGCTTTTCTGCCTGGTCTCCACCCCCGCTCCCCCGGCCGTCGACGCCGTCGTGGTCCTGGGCGGCAGCAGCGATGAACGCCTGGCTGCCGCGCAGGCCGCCGCCGGCGGGCAGTCCGCGCCCGGTGGGCCGCACCCGCCGGTGCTCGTGCTTTCGTGGACCGACACGCCCGGCAATGCTTCGGCCGACTCGCTTTGCAAGGGGGCGCATTTTCCGCAGCAATCCCTGGTCTGTTTCCGGCCGGAGGGCATGGACACGCGTGGCGAGGCGGCCGCCGTCGGGAAGCTGGCCGAAGCGAACGGCTGGCGCTCAATCGCCGTCGTGACGTCCTCGTACCATGTGCTGCGGGCGGGAACCCTGATGCGGCAATGCACCCCGGCCGAGATCCACATGGTGGCGTCCAAACCGGCTCTGGATTCGCTGCAATGGCTGCGGCGCTTCGTGGTCGAAGGGGCCGGGGTGATCGACGTGAACCTGCGCCCGGAGTGCCCTTGAAGCGACCGTGGAAGGTCGGGGGTGCGGGAATCCTCCGGAGTACCCGGCTAGAATCGTTGCGGGCCTTTACGGAAGCGGAAGCGAAAGGAGCAGCCGGTGGACACCTCAAGTGAACGTACTTCGGAGCTCCTTCCAGCCCCCCGGCACCTGAGCCGCCGACGCTTCCGGCCGGCTGTTCCGGACGAAATGTTCGTGGCAGCACGGTCCCCCATAACAACAAGGCCGCATGCATCTATCGCGGCTAAGCCTCGGGCGCCAAAACGCGATAGGCGGCCGGCCGAGCCCCGACACAAGCGCATGATCGCACTGGTGTTCGTCATCGCAGCGGTCGTCACTGTTCCAGTATTAGTGCTTGCCATTATTTTCTATTCATAGCCGACACATTGAAAAGAAACTTCAATTTTCAAGTAGCATTCGTGACGTTGGCCGTAATTCGAATCCGCGGGGGAGAACAATGCCAGTAGTCATGCCCATTTTCGGAACGCGACCCGAAGCAATCAAAATGGCACCAATCATTCTGGCCTTGAGAGACTCTGCCGAGTTCGATTGTGTCGTAACAGTAACCGGCCAACATCGCGAAATGTTGGACCAAGTCAACGAACTCTTCGGGATTGTCCCTGACCACGACCTCAATATCCTTCAGCGTGGCCAGAGTCTTTCGGAGATCATGACGCGTACGGTCGACGGGCTGAACAAGATCTTCCAAAATGGAAAGCCCGACGCAGTCATTGTCCAAGGCGACACCACGACATCGACCGCGGCAGCGATTGCGGCTTTCTATCATGACATTCCAGTGATTCATGCAGAAGCCGGCCTGCGTAGCGGAAACCTCTTCTCGCCCTTCCCCGAGGAAGGCAACCGGAAGATCACCTCGCAGATCGCCAGCCTCCACTTGGCCCCGACCAACACCAGCAAGGAGAATCTGCTGGCCGAAGGTATCTCACGCGAAGATATTGTGGTGACGGGGAATACGGTGATCGATGCCCTACTCAGTACTGTGGGCAAGGAGGTCCCATTCAGCGACCCAGCCTTGGAAGAGCTCGTCGATTCAGGCAGAAGGGTCCTCCTGGTAACCACCCACCGGCGCGAGAATCAAGGCAATGCCATGCTCAGCATCGGCCGCGCGCTGGCGCGCATCGCCGAGGACGAGGCAGAGCTGACAATTGTGCTCCCGGCCCACAAGAACCCCGTCGTCCGCGAAGCCCTTCTCCCGTCCATCAAAGACATAGCGAACGTAATTGTGACGGAGCCCCTTGCTTATGGCGAGTTCACACGCATGCTCTCCCTTGCCCATTTCGTACTGACAGACTCGGGCGGAGTCCAGGAGGAAGCACCGAGCCTCGGTAAGCCGGTTCTGGTGATGCGCGAAAACACGGAACGGCCCGAAGCCGTTTCTGCTGGAACTGTTCGTCTGATCGGAACCGCAGAAGATCGGATAGTCAGAGAGGTCCAAACCCTGCTCCGTAACCGCAGCGTCTTCGATGGAATGGCGAATGCTGTGAATCCATACGGTGATGGCAGGGCGGCGGCCAGGACTATAGCAGCCATAGAAGCCCTCTTCGGTCTGGGGCAACGAATGGACGATTTCATCTGATTGAAACCTGCCGTCCTACAGTTGCGGGACACCATCGCGTTTGCCGAGGACTCACAGGAGTCCGTCGGCGAAGTCGTTATATGATCGCTAAGACCGAAGTCGCGTCGGGGGAACGCTGTACGGCATCCTGCGCTCAAACTCTTCCCGACCTGACGAAGCCTCCGATTGGTATGTTTCGGGGCATCTAGACCATCGCCGCCCGCTCCGGGCTGCGGCCAAGAATACGATTGGATCCACAGTGCAGAATGTCGTCGTTGTCGGACAAGGCTACGTAGGACTACCGCTCGCCAAGGGAGCTACGCAAGCAGGACTCCGGGTCACCGGCCTGGAGCTCAACGCTCAGGTTGTTGAGCAACTCAACAATGGCATCTCTCATGTCGACGATTTGAGTGATGCTGACATTGCAGCCATGAATAGTCAAGGCTTCAAAGCTAGCAATGATCCGTCCGTAATCGCTGATGCTGACGTCGTTGTCATCTGTGTTCCGACACCGTTGGGTGAGGCTGGAAGTCCCGACCTTAATGCGGTCGAATCCGCAATGCGAACCATTGCACAGAACATCAGCAAGAAAACCGCTGTCATCCTTGAGTCCACGACCTACCCTGGGACCACGGAAGAGTTGTGCCTCCCAATCCTTGAAAGCGCGGGCAAGAAGCTCGACGAGGATTTCCACTTGGCCTTCTCACCGGAACGAATCGACCCCGGAAACAAAATCTATGGTCTCAAGAACACTCCCAAGGTAGTCGGCGGCGTCACCCAGGAATCCACAAAGGCCGCTGTCGACTTTTATTCCCAGTTCGTGGACACTGTGGTTCCGGCAAAGGGCGCCAAGGAGGCCGAGACAGCCAAGCTCCTTGAGAATACTTATCGTCACATCAACATCGCCCTTGTAAACGAGATGTCAAAGTTTTGCCACGAACTGAATATCGACCTTTGGGATGTCATCAACGCAGCAAAGACGAAGCCTTTCGGATTCCAAGCCTTCTACCCAGGCCCGGGTGTTGGCGGCCACTGCATTCCGATCGACCCCAATTATCTCAGTTACCAGGTACGGAAATCTCTGGGCTATCCTTTCCGGTTCGTTGAACTTGCAGAAGAGATCAACAACTCGATGCCGCGATACGTGGTCGATCGTGTCCAAGCGCAGTTGAACAATGACCAGCTTGCCCTTTCGGGTGCCACGGTGTTGATCCTCGGTGTGACCTACAAGCCAAATATTGCTGACCAGCGCGAATCCCCGGCTACCGACGTGGCCAAGGAACTTGTAGCCCGTGGAGCAGTCCTCCAATTCCATGATCCGATGGTTGCGGACTGGAAGGTCGCCGATGCCTCCTATGAACGTGTCGGCGATCTCGAGGCAGCAACCGCCAACGCAGAAATCGTTCTGCTCCTGCAGAATCACAGCAGCTATGACGTCGAAGCTCTCGCTGCAAAATCCAAACGTTTCTTTGACACGCGTGGCGCCTCTGCATCAGCGTCGGCCGAGCGCCTCTAGGAACCCTCAATATGCTAAATGGCTTTGGCAAATGGCAACTTCGCATTGCGCTCTTCGCATTGATTTCCTTAGGAATGGCCGCAGTTTCAAGTATTTTTCAATGGTGGCCCGCAAGCTTGATGTTGATTTCTGCCGCCATCGGATCGCTCGTAATCCTGCAGATTATCGGCGTCAGACTTGTTAATCGCCGCACATCAGCGATTCAGAAGAGTCTGAGCGGCCTCGACACTCGGCTGCTAGAGAATTCACGGTCCATCAAGAAGCTTCCTACGTCAGCGAATCCAAAAACAAAAACTGTGACTGGAATCCTGAAAACCGGGCCGGCCGAAGAGATGGCACGTCGAATCAGTGAGATGCCCGGTGCGATCGAGACCTTCACTCTACAGTCCGCCAGTACCTCGATCCGAGACGCCTTTGCTTACGCAGCGTCCTCAAACGAGCTCAATTTCAAAGAACTCATCCGGCTACTTGCCGTGGAAAGCATCGGCCTGACGACCAGCAAGGGGCTGAAGAGTCTCAACCATAAGCACATGCTCGCCTTAGCGCGTATTCTCGCCAATCAGCAGGCTTGCGAGGGAGACGTTGAGAATGCTGTGCGGATTTTCAGCTTCGTTGAGAAAACTCATGGCGCCAATTCCCTTGGCAAGACCGATCGATTCATCTTCGTTGAGGCCCTCTCAGCAAGCGGGAATCTCCGGGCTGTCCGGGAGCACATCAAATCTTTCCGGATTGCACACAACTTCCCGGTTCATGCAGCTCTTCTTTCGCTGAATTCCATCAACCAGGTGGATGGTGTTGCTCAGGGCGGCCGGTGGATCGAGACACTCGACGCCTTCTTCGTGTCCGCAGGGTTGCTGGGTATTCGCCTCTCTGACGGGGATGGTTCCCTGCTTGACCGGCTGGAAACAGTTAGCTCTGACGGAGTAGCGAACGATTCGACTAAGATCTCGGTGCTGGTCCCTACTTACAACGGCTCGGCTTATGTGAAAACAGCTATCAATTCGCTCGTCTCGCAAACTTGGCGAAACCTGGAGATCATCATTATTGATGATTGCTCCGACCCTGAACACGTCGATTTTCTTCGGGAAGTGTCCAGAATTGATCAGCGAATCAAGCTGGTCCTAAGCGACAAAAACCAGGGCCCCTATTGTGCTCGGAACCGTGGCCTCGAACTGGCCACCGGTGACTTCATCACGGTTCACGACGATGACGACTGGTCACATGCGCAAAAGCTCCAAATCCAAGTGGAGCACCTGCTTCAGAACCCATCAATTCCGGCGAACTTGAGCAACCATTCGCGAAGCACGGAAGATTTGGAGTTTCTGCGTATCAACAATAATCCCCAGTTTACGCAACCGAATTTCTCCTCATTAATGGTGCGCCGATCTGTGATTGAGTCGTTGGGCCCATGGGATGCTATCGGACGCGGGGCTGACGCCGAGTTCCGAGACCGACTGGTCAACTGGTACGGCGATGCGCTCCCCATCGTTGGTACGCACCCTATGTCGTTCACTCGCACCCGGGCCAATTCTTTGACCTCCGGAGAGATGAAGCGCGGCTATGTCGATCCCTCCCGCCGCCTTTACTTGGCGGCATATACGCGCTGGCATCAGCACGAACGCGACGCCGGCCGTATTGCAACTAATGCGAGGAAGGGAAGACTTCCATTTGCGATCGCCAGTAATCTAAATGCAAGCGGAACTCCCCGAGGTTCAAAGTTTGATGTCATCTATGCAACAGACTTCCGTTTCCCAGGCGGAACGTCGACACTCACGCTCACGGAACTTGAAGCCGCTGCGAAAGAGGGACTCAAAGTTGGTGTGATCCAACTCGATTCTCCATTGAACAAGCCCGGGACCCCCATGACCGAACGCTTCTTCGCTCTGCTTGCCAGAAGTAGCGTCGAACTGCTCTCCTTGTCAGACTCTGTCGAGTGCGACAGCGTGGTCATCAGACACCCCAGCGTTGTCCAGTACGCCGAGAATCTCAGCTCCAACATCGTGGCAAAGAACGTTGTACTTATCGTCAACAATCCCCCGATGCTGACCGGCGGCTCGGGCATGCTTTTTGATCTCAACGACTGTATTTCGAATGTCGATACCATGTTTTCCTGCCGGACGAGGGTAGTCGCTGAATCAGCGCCTACCCTACGGCTGTGCCGGCCTCTTGTAGCAGCAGCACGGCTAGAGTCAGCAGTCTGGCCTGGTGTAGTAGCTCTTGATGAGGCACCGGATGTATCGGCGCCAACGGGCACCCCCGTGGTCGGACGCCATACCCGCGACAATCCTCTTAAGTGGCCAAGCCGCCTTGATGACTTCCGCAGCGCTTATATTGGCGGTGAGCAGTTCCGAACCGTTGTACTTGGCGGCAACGAGTCGCTCAAATCGAAGTTCGGGGAGAAGAACATTGCCGGACCTGAGTACTTGCCCTTTGGCACCGTTCCGGTTTCTGACTTTCTTCGCGGAATCGATTTTTGGGTCTATTTCCACGACGACGCGCTAACGGAGTCATTCGGCATGGCGACTGCGGAAGCGATGGCGGCCGGAAAGGTCGTGATCGTACCGCCGTATATGCAAGGTACCTTCGGAGAAGGCGCTGTCTATGCAAACGCCAGCGAAGTGCCAGCTGTGATCGCGAGCTTCGTTTCGAGCCCGCATCTGTACGTTGAACAGGCACATCGTGCGCGCCGTGTAATCGAAGAACGCTATTCGGCGAGCTCTCTCATCAGCAGGCTCAAGAACCTGACCCATGCGGATGAAAAATCGGAGAACACGTACGCATGAAGCGTCTTGTCCCTCTGATGTGGGTTGCCGGTGGTGCCTGCGTGTTGGTGCACGCAGGCACTGCGGTTTTTGCATTTCATGCAGCAACTCAAGCCGGGATTGTGTCCCTGGCAGTACTTTCGTTACTGGATCTGGTTGTGGTGATCTCCGCTTCCGGGATCGTGTTTCGGCATCTGTCCCGTGGCGTGCGCGCAACCCAGATGGACGTCGAGCGCGCACGTAAGGACGCATCCAGACTCAACTATCACCTCAACCTCAAGCTTGACAGGATCGAACGCACGGTAAACCGAGTTCGAGCCCTTGATGAAGGCATTTCCGGCGGGCTGACCCCCGTAGCCAGCCACCTGCGCCTTCCTTGGCAGGCAGGCTCGGCTCTCCCGCGAGTACTCTTCGTGACAAGCAATGGGGCGGGTGTTGGGCACCTAACAAGGTGCATGAGCATCGCAAGTGCCGGTCAAGCTCTCTTCGATTCACACTTTGTGTCCCTGTCCAGCGCGGCAAAAATTGTCGAAGGCTTCGGCTTTTCGGTGCTATCTTTCGACAGCCAAACTAAGAGTCAGCTTCCAGCTGAGATTTGGAACGATCGTTTTGCGGAGTTTATGGATGCCGTCTGCCGCGAAAACAAGCCGGCAGCGGTCGTCTTTGACGGCACATGGATCTATCGCGGAGTCCACGAAGCGGCTCGCCGTCACGGCGCACGAGTCATCTGGCTCCGCCGTGGCCTTTGGAAAAACAACGCATCGGCAGTCCAAATTGAGGACACGAAATCATACGCGGACCACGTGATCGTCCCTGGTGATATTGCGGCAAATCATGATAGGGGCCCAGTCGCCAACTGCGCAGACCACGTTGATGTCCCCGCTATCACCTTTGCCCCCTATAAGCGCCAACTAAGTCGAGAGGAAGCATTGGACGTGCTCTCCCTCCCACACGATCGACGCTATGTCCTGGTTCAGCTCGGCGCAGGACAGATCAATGACACTTCCACCGCCAGACGAGATGTAATCGAAGGGGTCCTTTCGGCTGACCTCCACACCGATGTTGTACTCGCTCTATCCCCGCTTACTGTTTCCACACCAAACGTTGGGTCCCGTGTGCACGTTGTCAGGGAGTTTCCGATTTCGCGCCTTTTCGCCGCCTTCGACTGCTTGATTGCTGCGGCAGGCTACAACACCGTCCATGAGGCGATTCACTCGGCGCTGCCCGGGTTCTGGATTCCAAATACGAGCACTTCCACGGACAACCAGGAGCTAAGATCCTCGATCGTTGAACGCTCCGGACTAGGAGCCGTGGCCAAAGAGTCACCGCGACTCGCCATTCAAGTGGAGGCATTCCTTTCGGACGTTCGCTCCGGAAAGTTCACGGCCCACAGTCACGAACTGGAAGCAGATCACGGAGCCGGTGCGGCCAAAGCCATTGTTGAATACCTAGGAACCCAGACGATCCCTCTTCATGCAGATGACTCAAATATCCAGGCGCCGCGTTGTCCAAGCCAGTGCATTACTGGCTGCCCTTGCACTCCTTACCGGTGATTCACAGCCTCGACCCGGAGAACAGGAGCCTGCTTCCCCACAGACACAGACACCCCGCTTCGCAGCGATGCGCGAGAAGTGGAGGCAAATACTCCTTGGCAGCGATATCGCTGTTTCAGGACAGGCACAGCACGCACTGTGGGAGGCTCGAGACGCGGGGGTCAGCCGCCTAGTAGAACTTGCGCGAGCGGCCAATGACAACCGCGTGTTCGAGGATCAGCCCCTCATTCATGAATCGGTGATATCAAGCGGGTGGACGCGCCTGCAATCTTGCGCAGAATCCTGGGCCTCACCGGCTTCCCGATACTTCAGGTCCGCCGAACTTTTCGAGATCCTCAGTTCCTCGATAGAACGTTTTGATCACTTGGTTTTCAAGAACAAGAACTACCCTTCAGGTGCCTGGTACACCTGGGAGATATCCATTCCGCGGGCGTTTCTCAACACCGTGATCTTGCTCGATATGGCACTCCCGGAGGCCGCAACAAGAAGTTGCATGGCGGCAATTCGGCGCTACTCGTCCAGCGCCGTCTTCCAAGGCGGTTCGACGGGGCGCGCCACTTCTTCCGACGGTGCAAACCGAGTTGACTTAGGTCTGAACGACCTGCTGTTCAGCTTGATAACTGAGGATCGAAGGCTTCTGGCTGATTCGTTGGAGCTGGTGCAGAGTGTTTGGACTCCGGTAGAGCATGGAGCCGGCTTCCACGTCGATGGTTCATTTATTCAGCATCAGAATGTCCCCTATAACGGAACTTATGGCGTTGCCGCTCTCAAAGTGATAGCAACGCTCATGGCGCTCGTCCGGGACACCTCGCTAGCCCTGGACGCCAAGACGCAATCCCGAGTTATGTCGTCTGTGGAAGAGTCGTACATCCCATTCATCGTCAATGGTTCGATGATCGATGCTGTCCGCGGTCGCGCAATTTCCCGCGAGACCGAAACCGGGATTGTCGACGCGCTGGACACCATCGATGCCATCATCAGAATCTCTCTGCTGTTCCCCTCGACGCGCACCAAGCGTTGGCAACGGCTTTGCAAGGGGTGGCTGGAACAGCTCCGGGACAGAGAGCACTTTACGGATCGTGCCCGAAAGACTTCCTCACTGGTGCGATCCAAAGCCAGTGAACTCCCGGACGCTATCGTCAAGGAAACCCTTGGCCATCGTCTTTTCCCCCAGATGGACCGGGTCGTACACCGGGAGAAAGGCTGGGCTCTGAGCCTCGCGATGACGAGCCGTCGGACCCCGTGGTTTGAAAGTGGAAATGGGGAGAACTTCAAGGGTCATCACACCTCTGCAGGCATGCGATACCTATATAGGGACACAGTCCCCAACAACTTTGAAGATGGCTTCTGGCCAACCGCAAATCTATCCGGCCTCCCTGGAACAGTCGTCGATAGAACACCCATACCTGTCGATCCCCAGGCACGAAACGGCGCTTCAACACCACAAAATGACTGGACCGGTGGCAGCCAGATCGGACCCTTCGCTGCGGTGGGGCATCACCTCCTCGCACCGCACCAAATCCCTATGTCAGCACGCCAGTCATGGTTCTTCCCTGGGGGCATGTTGATCTCCATGGGTTCAGACATTGAAAGCCGATCAGGTGCTGAAGTTGTAACTACGGTCGAACACCGCATGGTGCAAGAATGGCGGACCGACTCATTGATCGTAGACGGCCATCGTCTACCAGCTAGCAACGACGTTTCGAGCGAAGCCGAAAATGCTCGCTGGGCCTACAGCAATGAAACCGGTGGCTATCTCTTCCTCGACGGACAACCACGCAGGTTCCGACGGGAGATGCGAAAGGGAAATTGGCGAAGCATTAACACTGAGGGGTCCGATGAAAGCTTGCAGAGAGAATTTCTGACGATCGAACACCCTCACGGGAAAAGCCCCACCGATGCGTCATACGCCTACGCGCTGGCGCCAGCTGCCTCACTGAGCCAGACAATGGCGCTTGCACGAAAGCAGCCGATCAAGATCCTCCGGAACGATCGGATCGCACAGGGAATCAGTTATGGAGGCTTCACCGGGATCAACTTCTGGGCGCCTGGAGCCGCGGGCGCTGTCAGCTCCGAAGAACCGTGCTCATTGTGTATCGTCAAAAAAGGGGGGATCCTCCAGCTAGCGGTTTCCGATCCAACCCAGACCGCACCAGTGGTGCAGGTCCACATCGCAGGGAAGCGCCAGTGGCAGATCAAAAGTACATCCCGGCCAGGTACTGCCATTCAGCAGACGCGGAACGGAATCCGGCTCCTCATTGAAACGAAGAATCTGCGTGGTAGTTCCGTACTCGTTGAGCTTAGGTAGTCGAATCCAGCATCGCGATCTTCACCAACTGATCGGCTACGTAGTCGTAGAATCCTTGGGTGTAGTGGAACGGTGCCAAGCCCCACTTGTGTCCGACGTCGCTGACGATGAACTCCTTCGGTGGCCGAATCACGTGATCAGCTGATGTGGCGTAGGTCGCCAGCAGACTTCGATACCGTTCAAAACCCCTGTTGGCGTGCTCGGCGCTCTTGCCAGCAAACTTCGGTACTTCAATGGATTCCACACTAGCGGTCGTTGCCCAGTCTGCATCGAGAAAGGCGATGCCGCAGGATGGATTCTCCCGCTGAAAACGCTCAAAAAAACGCGCGACCGCTTCCGACCACTGCAGAAAATGCTCGTCCGTCATCGTTTCAAGTCTTGACCAAGTCCCGCCGGCCTTTCGGAGAAATCCTGACTCCCGCAGCGCTTGCGAATCGGTTATCCTTTCCCCTCCTCGGTAGAACACATTAAAACGCTCATCAATGATGTCAATCAGCAACAAAGAGTAAGAAGTTGCTCCCAGGACGTCAAAAACCGTTCCACGAAGATCGTTCAAGAACATCCGTCGTTGGAAACTCGAGGTCACTGCCTGCGCTTCCGCACCCACTACACTAGGCCTCGGCGCCATCGCTGAAATGAATGACGAACGCGCGACATAGGCAGCCAAGTCAACATTGTCGCGGGGAGCGAGCTCGAAAACGTCCCGGGAAATACACGATCCGTGGATAGCAACCCTCATGATCAACCCCGCACCGGCGAGCTAGGGAGATTCACAACGCTGTCCTCCGTGGAAGGCCATATTCCGCAAACATCGAAGACATTTTCTGGATCAAAGCGAGAGAGATCCAAATTTCTAAAATCGCTATGCCCGACAAGACCGCAAACGATAGCACTATCCGGAATCATTTCTATCGAGTCCACCAGTGATACGTTCGGCAACTCCCGAAGATGCACAGGCAGATCCACCACAAAAGGATCCCGGACCAAGAAACTAACGGTGGGGTGTTCCTTTGCAAGAGCTTCAGTAATCTCAATCGCAGGGGACTCTCTAAGGTCGTCCACATCTGCCTTGTAGGAGACCCCTAGGACAAGGACAGCGGGAACGCCAACAGCACCAACATGGGTGGAAATCTCTCGAAATACGAATTCAGTCTTCGAAAGATTCGATAGACGCGCTTGCTTTATGAGCAAAGAATGCTCAGGTACTGCGTCAACCAAGAACCATGGGTCAACCGCAATACAATGTCCCCCGACCCCGGGACCCGGATTAAGGATGTTCACCCGCGGATGATGGTTCGCAAGGGAAATCAGCTCCCATACATTGATATCGAGCGCCGTTGAGAGCATGGATAGCTCGTTAGCAAATGCGATATTCACATCGCGATAAGCATTCTCTACCAACTTGGCAGTCTCTGCTGTCGTTGCGGTGGTCGGAATCAGTTCACCTCTGCAGAAAGTCGCGTAGACCTCCATTGCACTCTCGGCTGCCTCGCTTGTGAGGCCGCCAATAATCCGATCGTTCTCAATAAGTTCGACCATCATCCGTCCAGGCAATACGCGTTCTGGACAATGGGCAAACAAAATGCTGCCCTTCAGTTCAGGGCGAAGCGACGCAACAATTTCCGACATCTTTCTAGTTGTCCCGGGCGGCGAAGTGGATTCGAGGATCACCAACTCACCACCGCGAAGCACTGCAGCGATCTGGGCCGTTGCCTTCTCGACAAACGAAAGGTCCGGGGTGCGGTCGGATCCGAGCGGTGTCGGGACGGCCACAATGTAGACATCAGCCACCGGAACGGAGCTTCTCGCGACAAGGGCTCCCTTGGTCACCGCCGCAGTGACGGCGATATCGAGGTCAGGTTCAACGAATGGTACTTCGCCCCTGTTCACGGCAGCTACAACGTCCGACCGAATGTCGACTCCAACGACGCTACAGCCATGGGTAGCGAGTATCGCCGCTGTTGGCAAGCCGATGTAGCCAAGCCCCACCACGACGATCCGCTTCTGAAGGTTTGTTTTTCTGTTCAAAATAATCTTCCTAGAATCCAGCCTTCTACAAGAACACGTGCCTGGCGGGGTCGCCGTAAAATTGTATTACCCCTGTAGCCAACGCCTCAAGTTCCGTAAAGTTCCAAGTGTGGGATCCGCTCCCTCTCATTTGAATGAAGTTGAAGCGGTCCGCGGAATAGATCGACCCTCCAGACTCGCTGACCCTACGCAGAAATGCAGTGTCCTCGCCGCGCGCGAGTTCCGGAAACACATTTCGCTCAAAAGTCTCACGCTTGCCAACAATTGTCGGCCCCATGACTTGGTGAACAAACCGATGCTCCTTTTCCGCAAAGCGGTGAAGGAGAATTTCGCGCTCTTTCAAATACATGTAATGGGAGGCTTTTCCTACGATGTCAGCGTCCGAAAACTCGAGCGACGAGAGCATGTCAGAGAGGTAGTACTGACCGTAGAAGTCGTCATCGTCAATCTTCGCCAAAATTGTTCCCTGGCTCGAACTGACTAATAAGTTGAGGCATTCGCCCAGCGACTTCTCTTCAGGTGCACGGAGGATCCGGAACTGCGTGATGCCCTTGGTCTCGATCAGTTCCTCAACTTGCTGCACATCGAAGCCCTCCCCGTGAAGGAGAAGCATCAATTCCTTGTCCTGATAGTTCTGCCCGGCGAACTGATCGAGAACGTGCGATACCTGATGGGGTCGGTTGGTCGAGACCAAGCAACTAACCAGCTGTCTCGTGCCTAGCGCACTATCGTGTACTCCTGAATCTTCGAGAATAGTCGATGCGCGTTTGGAGTAACTATGCTGCTTCCAGATCCGTCGCTGGGCCTTGTGTACCAGGCGGTCACTCAGCTCGTCGTTCTTAAGTATTGCTGACACTGCCCACTCAGCAGCTTCTTGCGAATCTACGACTAGAAGTTCATCGTCAGAAAAGAACTCTGGCAGCGCTCTGCTCGGTGCACTGACAACCGGAACACCGGAAGCGAGAAGCTCGAAGATGCGGCGCGCACACATGCTCGGCGAGTCGACAACGGAGTTTACGTTTAGGAACACGCTGTGCTTCTTGTAGGCTGCGACCATATCTGAATAGTCGAGACTGCCAACGACGTATTTATCCAGTGGGGCAGGGAACTGATACTGAGGATCTTTTCCTGCCATCCGAGAGTAGATCGACAGCGGCTTCCCGAAACGCTCCCCGGCCTTTGCGGCACCCCGCAAAAGAAAATCCATCTGCGCCTGCCGCTCGGGATACTTATGGGCAAAGTACATACCGGCAAAGGCCGGACCGTACTGCCGCCACCCTCGGCGCGGCCTCACAGGATTGTGGATCTTGCTCTGTGCAGCGAAAGGCAGCACGTGAACGTTGTCGTGCCCTAATGCTTCTCTGTATCTGGGAAGCATTCTTGAGTCGCTAGTGTAGACGGTATCGAATAGGCGGGCGAGCGGCAGGAAGTCTTCGAAATGTGGCGGGTCTTCCTTGTTCCAGAACACGGTTGGTATGTCGGCTTCGCGGCAGTATTCAACGAGGCGCTGAACGTCCTCGCTCGGGCCCTTCGACCCCAGGAGCTTGTGGCGCCACTGGCCGTCGTTCCCTGCCCACGCGGACTCGACAAACAACAAGTCAGGTCGCTTAGCGTCCAGCTCTTCCTTCCATGTTCCCGGCAACAGCGGAACGCCCTGCCATTCCGGGGCAAATGCTGCTTCCGAAAAGGCATCAAGAATCTGGGCTACACGAAGTTCCGGCCTGCGCGGGCGACCGGAATACAAAGGGAGGGACCGGCCGTCTGGCTGCCGACGTCGATTCTTCTTGACCTTTGGCATCAGTCGTACAGCTGAATTTCGGCGGCGCCATTCTTGGAACTGCCTTGGACCGCCTCGTCTTAAATGCCAAACTGCAGTCCTAATGTCTGCGAGGCTGAGCCCTTCCCTCAACGGATGCTCCTGCGCCCGCGCTCCGACTCTTGGATCTCAACAGCCTGCATCTCACGACGAGCAGCGCGTTTCGTTTTGTCGGCGCCGGCAAGATCTCCCCTGCGCAATTGTTCGATAAAGCGCTCATACAGTTTGATCACGGCTTCCGGTTCGCCGTCATGGAGGAAATCTCCCTTATCGAGCCAAATCACGCGATTGCACAAGTCTCTGATTGACTCCATGGCATGACTAACTAAGAACACGCAGCCCGCTTGCTTTCGAAGTTCAGTCATCCTTGCTTTGGTCCGTTGGCTGAACTCGGCGTCACCTGTATTGAGCGCCTCATCCAGAATGAGAATCTCCGGATCGATGGCGGTTGCGATAGCGAACCGCAGACGCGAAGACATTCCCGAAGAATAGGACTTCATAGGAAGGTGTATCGCGCTTCCAAGACCTGAAAGTTCCACGATCTGGTCATACTTGGCGACTACCTGCGTAGGTGTAAGGCCCATTGCCAAGCAGCCAAGATGAATGTTCTCCTCGCCCGGGAGATCAGGCATAAGGGCAGCACTTACACCCAGCGCAACGGGCGTATTCGTAGCAAGGACTGAGCCTGTGGTTGGCCGCTCGTTCCCTCCGATTAGCCGCATCAGAGTGCTTTTACCCGATCCATTTCTACCGATAACGCCGATCGTTTCACCATGTGAGGCCACCATGGACATCGGCTTCAAGGCGTGAACCGTGGCCATCCGCTGCCCGGGAGTGAGCCGCTTTATCAACTTTGACCATGCAGGGTCCCCCGAGGGGTTCGATTCATTCGTGGCTACCTTGTAAGTCATGCTGACGTTATCGATAACCACTGCCGGGTCAGAAACGAATTGGTTAGTCGCGTCCATAGGATTCCTCACCCCGCCAGAAGAACACGAGACCCATGATCAGGGTCACCAGGGACCACAGCGCGAGTATTAACCAGGACTGCGTAGCCGGCAGGCGATTGTAGATGAGGCAATCGCGGGCCATGTCCAACACGCGAAACATCGGGTTAATCTCAAGAATTGTCTTTATTATCGGATGATCAGCGAACCTATCCGGAGAAAAGAAGACCGCAGAAATATATAGCCAGACCCGCATGGCGAAGGCGACCAGGTGCGTGACATCCCGCGCGAAAGAGACAATTCTCGCGAGGATAAGAGAAACGCCCAAGTGAAAAGTCGTTTGGAGCACAAGGATCGGTACTAGCAGAAGCCACTTCTCTGATATCACTTCAGCAGGAGGGAAAGCAACGATAAGTAAGAGGACCACCAGCATCCCCGGAACCATCGACATGGCTTCGCGCAAGTTGCTCGCCAAAGGAAGCACCGCCCGTGGAAAAGGAAAAGCTCGAAGAATCCGCAGGTTGCCGCTGATCGAACGGGAGGCCGCGTTGATCGTCCTCGTACTGAAGTTGAAGAGATACACACCAATCAAGAGGTATGCCACAAAATTCTCAATGCCTTTTCCGGTTCCAAGCATGACCCCAAAAACGAAGTAATAAGTGGCGCCAGAAAGTAGCGGGTTCAAGATCAGCCAAAGGCTGCCCAACCGATCCTGAACATGGCTATGCATGACACGTGCCCTCGCATCGAAAAATACAAAGTGGCGGTAATCCCAGAGCCGCACGAGATAGTCGATGAATGTCGGCCTCCCGCCGACCTCACTGAGCGTGCGCAGGCTCACTCTAGTTTCAACAACGTCCGGCTCAGGAAGCGTATGTCCGCGAGAATTCATATGGACCATCCTAGGCTCTCAGTTGTCTCGACGAATCGGAGGTGGTTTGCCCTCCAGGTCCTGGTCTCCAGGACGGTCTTGCGCCCGGCGGCGCCGAGCTTTTCCCGCAGGTCCTGTGAACCGAGAAGGTCTGCGATCCGCGCGGCCAGATCTTCCGGGTCCCCGGCTGATGCCAGCAGGCCCGTTACGCCGTCTTCGACGATCTCGGCCAGGGCCGGAAGCCGGCTGGCCACCACGGGCCGGGCGCTGGCCATGGCCTCCACCGGCTTCAATGGTGTCACGTCCCGCGCGACGGACAGGTCCTTCCGCGGGACTAGGAACACATCCAGGGCCTGGTGGTAGAGCTGCGCCCGGTCCCGCGGGACCCTTCCGGTGAACACCGTCCGGTGTTCCAGCCCGGCGGTGCGTACCTGTTCGCGCAGTGCCGGCAGCGCCACGCCGTCGCCCACTACCAGCAGCTTCAGCTGCGGATGCCGGGGCGCGAGCAGCGCAAACGCGGCGACCAGGTCGTCAATGCCTTCGTAGGCCACCAGGCTGCTGACCGTCCCGATGTGCAAAGACTCCGGGTCGAGGCTGAGCTGCCGCCTGGCGTCCGCGGCCGTCCGCGGTTCCTCCAGGAAGCCGCCGCCCACGGCGTTCGGGGCGACGAGCACCTTCTCCCCCGGCACCCCGGCGGACACGATGTTCCCCTTCATCGCTGCGCCCAGGGTCACCACCAGGTCCGCAGACCGCATGGCTTCGGCTTCGCGTTCCTGGAACAGCCGGTAGCGCTGGCTTTGCTTGGCTTCCGGACCCCGGGTGGACGCCCAGGTGTCGGCGAGCTGGCCCCGCACCTCGTAGACCCAGGGGATGCCGAGGGCTTCGGCCACCGCGCGGGTGACCAGGGCGTTCACGTAGTGAGTGGTGGTGTGCAACACGGCCGGCCGGAATTCGAGGGCGACATCCAGCAAGGCCTCGGCCTGCTGCTGCAGACGGCCGTCGATGGTGGGCGCCAGGCGCGGCGGCAGCAGCCGCTGGTAGGTGATCCCGTCCACCACATCGCGGTGGCGGGCCGCGAGCTTGCCGACCTGCACGGGGTAGCCCACCCTGGTGACGGCCATGGTGTCCCACCCGGCGTCCTTCTGGGCCAGGAGGACCGAATGCGAGCGTTGGGCGTAGCCACTGGCGGTGTGCGGCAGCGAATTCGTCAGGACATGGAGCACGCGGCGCGGGTGCGCCTCATACGGTACAGGCGCGAGCGTGGGCGCCCACCCCTCGAGCAGCCGCAATTCCGCGGCGAGCCGCCGGCCCTGCCGGCGTTCGGCCCCGCTGGTGGCGCCTTCCAGGATCCCGACGGCGGAACCCGGCTCGCCGTCGTACCAGAAACGGCGTGCCCGGACGGCACGGTCGCGGCGGGCGCCGCTCGAATGGCGGAGGAAGGAATCCGCGAGATCGGGCCGGTTGGCGACCAGCGCGACGTCGGCCATCACCCGGCTGTGTTCGGCGGACAGCCTGCCGCGTTCACGGGCGGCCTCAAGCCGCCGGACCACGTCCTGGTCCTCGCCGGCCATCAGCCCGGCCAGCAGCACGGGCCCCCGGGACGATCCCGGGCCCGCAGCCCGGGTCACAGCTTTGGACAGCCCGCGCACCAGGGACGAGGGCATGCGCCGGGAGACCTGAAGGGCCAGCAGGGCGGGGTCGTCCGCCAGGTGCTCGCGCGCGGTCCTTGCGGCGAGGCGGAGGTTGTTCAGCAGTTCTTTCACCGGCGCCGCGCCCCAGAGGTGGCCAGGACGCCTTCGATTAATTCCATGTAGCGTGCCGCGAGGTAGGGGAAGTCGGCGTGCTCCTTGACCCATTGCCGGCCGTCGCCGTTGCGGATCAGTCTGCCTCGGTCCTTCGCGAGGGAGGTCCACAGTGCGGCCAGGGCCTCGGGGCTGCTTGCCACGATGTCCCCCGCACCAGCGTCTTCGATGATGCGGGCGGCCTCGCCGCGGACCACCGCTGTAACGTGCCGGCCGACGGCGAGCACTTCGTAGGTCTTGGACGGCACGGTGGTCTCGAAGGACTTCCAGTCGTCCCTGAGGGAGACAAGGCAGGTGTCCGCGGAAGCGTACCGTTCCAGGACATCCTTGCCGTGCATCGGATCGTGGAACGTGACCGGCGCGTCCAGTTCGCGGGCCAGTTGCTCCAGTTCCCGGCGCTTCACGCCGCTGCCCACCATGTGCAGGTGCATGGAACCGCCCACCAGGGCGCTGGCCCGGATGGCGATGTCGAGTTTCTGGCTCCTGCCATGGTTGCCCAGGTAGAGCACCTCGAAGGTGTCCCGCTCCAGTGCCGGGGGGTCCAGCGTGGGGATTTGATCCAGCCGCACACCGTTGCTCACGGTGGCGACCTTCGCCAATCCCCGGGCCCTGAGGGTTGCGGCGAAGCCTTCGGTGACGGTGACCACCAGGTCCGCCCGGCGCTGCACGAATTCGACGGCGTGCTCGGCCAGGCTCTTGACCTTGCCTTGGACGAGGCGCGCGTCGCGGGCCAGGTCCGGCCAGGCGTCCCGCATCTCGACGATGAGGGGCACCCGCCGGAGCCTGGAGAGGGCGTAGCCGGCGCCGAGGGTGGGCAGGCTGGGCGCGGTGACGATGACGACGTCGGGCCGCCGGGTCAGCAAGCCGAGCGGCACCGACAGCGCCGCCGAATAGCATTGGTCCAGGAAACGGGCGAGGTGGGAGGCACCGTGCCGCAGGTAGGGAACGCGAACAATCAGCTCCGAGTTGGGGCCCTCTTGGCTGCGCATTGGCCAGCCGGCCTCTTTCCGGGGAAGCTCCCGGCGTCCGTGCGGGGTGTGCGCGACGGGGGCGACGACGTCGACGTCCCAGCCGGCGTCGGCGAATTCCTTGACGAAGGCGCTCCAGCGCCGCTGGGGCGGACTGCTCTCAGGCCAGTAGGAGTGGGTGACGAGCGTCAGGCGCGGCGCGTCCTTGCAGCGCTGCTTCCCAACGCCCGGTTGTGAGGTTGTCTGCATCGGGCTTACTTATGACTCCGGACCAGCGATCGACGGGCTTTAGAGCCGATAAACCGGAAGTAGAGGAATCCGGCCGCCAGCAGGGCGAAAACGGTGATGACCTGCACGTACAGAGGACTGCCGGTAGCCACCGACACCACCGAATCGATGGTCTTTGCAACCGGTTCCGGCAGAGGTACCGAGGCGGCTGCCGTCGGCACCGGAACCTTGGCCTCGGGCGTCGTGCTGGCTGGTGCAGACGGTCCCGGCAGATCCTTCGGGGCGGGCACCACAGGAGCCAGTTCCTGGATCAGTTCTTGAAAACCAGATGTTGGCGAGGAAGAAGCAGGCAACGGGGCGAACACCGGAGCGGGCGCCGGGCCCGTTCCAGACACTGACGGAGGCTGTGGCGCCGGAGGGGGCGTCCCCTCGGGCTGCCCGATAGGTTGCTCCGGTAAGGGTTCGAGCGGCGCTTCAGGAGCCGGGTCAACGGGCGCCGGATCCACTGGCTCCTCGGGAGCCGGGTCGACGGGTGCCGGATCCACTGGCTCCTCAGGGATGGGATCCAGGGGTGACTCTTCCGGAAGGGGATCAACCGGGACCGGCTCCACAACCACCGGATCACTTGCGGGAGCCGTCTCGTCCGCGTGCGCCCCGGCCACTGGAACGCCGAGCGCCAATGCAAACGCGAACGCTGCGGCGCCCCCGCCCACCGCTTTGCGATACTTCCTCATCGTTGCCCCCCGCAGCGATTGCGCCGGTGCCTGCCTTCCGCAAGTGCGGCCCACAGCCCACCCAGCCTGTTAGTCAAAAAAGTTCCGTACGTCCAGTCAATTAACGTCCTGCCCAGCATAATTCACTCCGGGCCGCCGCGCGTCATCGAAGTCCTTGTTCTGGACTAATTGGCGATGCCCTCGGCTTTAAGGTAATCGCCCACTTTGTCCTCTTTCAGGGCCCTTTTCAGGGCGTCGATGGCTGCCTGGTCCGCCACCACGATCGACTGCCCGTCGGCGGACCAGCCGGTGCCACTGTTGGGCAGGGTGAAGCTCTGCACGTCGCCGGAGCGGACGTTGCGCAGTTCGAGGGCGAGCTGGCCCACCGCGACGGCGTCCAGGGTCTGGTCCACCGACACATAAGGAGATACTTCGTCAACCACCGCGCTGATCTTGCCCGGATCGGTCAGGGTTTCGGTGGTCAGGAACTTGCCCAACAGTGCCTTGAGGAAGAGCTGCTGGTTCTTCACGCGCTGATAGTCGCCGTCGGGGAAGGCATAGCGTTCACGGACGAAGACCAGGGCCTTGTCCCCGCTCAGCACCTGCTTGCCCTTGGCGAAGTCGAAGTCCCGGGCGCTGAAGGCGATGGGCACGTTGACTTCCACCCCGCCCAGCGCGTCCGTCATGGACTTGAAGCCTTCGAAGTCGATCACGGCCACATGGTCGATGCGAGTGTCCAGGATGCCTTCAACGGTCTGCACCACCAGGGGGATGCCGCCGAAGGCCATGGCCGCGTTGATCTTGGCGCTGCCGTGGCCGGGGATGTCCACCCAGGTGTCACGCATGATCGAGGTGATGAAGATGTTTTTCCGGTCCGCGGGGATGTGGACCAGCATCATGGAATCAGAGCGCTGGTCCGAGGGGGCGCCCTCTTTGGCGGTGTCCACGGTGGCGGACCGGGAGTCGCTGCCCAGCACCAGGATGTTCGTCGCCTCACCGCCGTTGGGCAGGGCGGGCTTGGTGGGCCGGGTGGACTCTTCGGGGAAGGCGTGCTCGATCTTCTGGGTCTTCGTGTTGAAGCTGTTGGCCAAGTTGTACAGATAGAAGCCGCTGACCGCTCCCGCTACCAGGACCACCGCCAGGAAGCCGAGCAGGACGTTGCGGGCTACATGCGATTTCTTCCGCGGCGCCGGTTCTTCCTGCGTTGCTTCGGGCAGCATTTCGTCGTTGTGCATCCTTGTGTTCCTTTGTCCCCATGGCAAAACCGTTCACGCCATCATCCCACGACCGGCAGGAAAGCCCATCCAGCCTTTCCTCAGGTTCGCCCGCGTGACCGGTGGCCACGTAGGCTTGAGGGGTGAATTTTCCGTCCGCGCAACGATCCCTTCCGAAGGCTGCGGCGCTTGCGGCAGCCGCATCCCTGCTGGCCCTCACCGCCTGCGCGCCCGCCGTGGACGTCAAGGCGGCGGCCGACGCAGCCAATCCGGGTTGCGCACCGATGATGGTGGCGCTGCCGGACGCGATCGGAGACGCCAAACTGCGCAAGACAAACAGCCAGGCGACCGCGGCCTGGGGCGAACCGTCCCAGGTGGTCCTGCGCTGCGGCGTGAATGTTCCCGGCCCCACCACGGACCGCTGCGTCAGCGTCAATGACGTCGACTGGGTGATCAAGGAAGGCAACCCCGTGTGGACCCTGACCACCTACGGCAGGGAGCCCGCCACGGAAATCCTCATGGACCCGAACGTCATCAGCTCCGCCACGGTGCTGGCGGACTTGTCCCAGGCGGCCGGCAAGATCAAAGCCGTCCGCCATTGCGTGGGACAGGAAGACCTGCAGAACCTGCCGAAGAGCAAGTGACGCGCTGCCGCCGTCGGGATTCCCCGACGGCGACAGCAGCCCCGTCCGCTAGCGCAGGCCGGTCTTGCGGTTCAGCGCGAGGTGGATCAGCTCGTCGATCAGCTCCGGGTACGGAAGGCCGGAGGCCGCCCACATCTGCGGGTACATGCTCTTGGGCGTGAACCCGGGCATGGTGTTGATTTCGTTGATGATCAATTCGCCATCCGGGGTGTAGAAGAAGTCCACCCGGCTCAGCCCCTCGGCACCGACGGCGTCGAACGCGGCGGCGGCGAGCTCGCGGACGCGGGCGATCGCTTCCTCCGGCATGTCCGCCGGGCAGCTCAGTGCGGCGGCACCGTCCTCGACGTACTTGGCGGCGAAGTCGTAGAACTCGTGCCCACCGGAGGTGACGGCGATTTCGCCCGGCATGGAGGTCCGCGGCGCGTCCGTGCCGCGACCCTCGAGGACGGCACATTCGATCTCGCGGCCGGTGATTCCTGCTTCGATCACGAGCTTGAGGTCGTGGCGGCGGGCTTCTTCAATGGCGGCGTCGAGCCCGTCGAGCGAGTCCACCTTGGAAATCCCCATCGAGGATCCGGCGCGGGCCGGCTTCACGAACACCGGGTAGCCCAGGCGGTCAACCCGCTTGCGGACGGCTTCGGCGTCGTTGCTCCATTCGCGGTCGGTGACCGCCACGTAGGGCCCAACCTTCAGCCCGGCGGCTTCGAAGACCACCTTCATGAAGTGCTTGTCCATGCCGACGGCGGAAGCCAGCACGCCGGCGCCCACGTAGCGGGTGTCCGAAAGTTCCAGCAGGCCCTGGATGGTTCCGTCCTCGCCCCACGGTCCGTGTAGCAGCGGGAAGACGACGTCCACGGAGCCGAGTTCCTGCGGGACGGCATTAGGTTCAGTGACCACCAGCTGGTGGGTGCCACCAATTTCGGCGAGGGTCACGGTCTTGCCCGAGGGCGCGACTTCCGGCAGTTCCGCCGAGCTCAGCGACCACTGGCTCGGATCCCCGCTGGGAAGAACCCACTGGCCGGTCTTCGCGATCCCGATCGGGACGACGTCGTACTTGCTCTTGTCGATCGCCCCCATCACTCCTGCTGCCGTCACGCAGCTGACGGCGTGCTCGCTGGAGCGGCCGCCGAACAGTACGGCGACGCGCGGCCGGCGGCCGCCGTCGGGGGTTCCGGTCGTCTGGTTCTTTTCGGTCACAGTCAGTAATCGCCTTCGGACTTCAGGGAGCGGGCAAGGAGCCGGGGCCCGAGTTCATCAACGGAAAGTTTGCCTTCCAGCACGGCCACCACGGCCGCCGTGATCGGCATTTCGACGCCGAGACTGACGGCCAGCTCGTTGACAGCGTACCCGGATTTTATGCCCTCCGCCGTTTGGGTCATCTTGGCGGTGACCTCGTCCAGGGTCAGCCCTTCGCCGAGCAACCGGCCCGCCGTGTGGTTGCGGGACAGCGGTGACGAGCAGGTGGCCACAAGGTCGCCCAGCCCGGCGAGCCCGGCCATTGTGTGGACATCGCCGCCGAGGGCGAGGGCCAGGCGGGAGGTCTCTGCAAGGCCGCGGGTGATGACCGAGGCCTTCGTGTTGTCGCCCATCTGTTTGCCTTCGCAGATGCCGACGGCGAGGGCGATCACGTTCTTCACGATCCCGCCGATCTCCACGCCGACGACGTCGGTGCTGGTGTAGGGGCGGAAGTACGGGGCGGTGCAGCAGTGCGCGATCGCCGCGGCCGTGTCCTCGTCACTGCACGCCACCACGGACGCCGTGGGCTCCTGGCGGGCGATCTCCATCGCCAGGTTGGGTCCGGAGACCACGGCCACGCGGCCTTCCGGGATCTCCAGTTCCTCGGCGATCACCTGGCTCATGCGCGAATCCGTGCCCAGTTCCAAGCCCTTCATGAGGGAAACCACGACGGCGCCCGGCGCCACGAGTTCCTTCCATTCCTTGAGCTGGGGGCGCAGTGATTGCGCGGGGACTGCGAGGATCACCAGTTCCGCGCCGTCCAGGACCTCGGCGACGTCGGTCGAGGAGGAGATCGCGGCCGGCAGCGGAGTGTCCTTCAGGTATTGCTCGTTGAGGTGCAGGGTGTTGATCTGCTCCACCACCTCGGGGCGGCGTCCCCAGATCCGGATGCTCCGTTCCTTCCCGGCGGCCGTGGCGGCATCGGCGAGGACCTTGGCGAAGGTGGTCCCCCAGGAGCCGGCGCCCAGGACGGCGACTACCGCGGGTTCCCAGTCGGTGCCGGCCTCAGTCACTTCAGCTCCCCCTTCGCCGTACTTTTGGGCTTCGCTGTGCTGGTGGGCTTCGCCGTGCTGCTGGGCTTCGCCGTGCTGCTGGGCTTCGCCGTGCTGCTGGGCTTTTCGGTGCCGCGGGCCTGGAAGCGGCCCTGTTTGGACTGGTTGTTCGCCGCGGGATCCCAGCGTACGGCCGGGGGTTCTTCGCCGCGGAGTTCGGCCAGGAGCGCGGTAATGGCGTCCATGATCAGCTCGGTGGCCTCGTTCAGCGTGGTCCGGTCCAACGGCCGGTCAGCGAAGCTGCTGAGGTCCAGCGGCTCACCGACCAGTACACGGGACGTCTTCCGCGGGAAGATATGGAAGCGCTTGGCATACCGCGGGAAGACTTCGTGGGCTCCCCAGTGCGCCATGGGAACCACCGGGGCGCCAGTCTGGATGGCCAGCCGCGCGGCGCCGGTGTGGCCCTTCATCGGCCACAGTCCGGGATCGCGTGTCAGGGTGCCTTCGGGGTAGATGATGATGGCACCGCCGGCGTCCACCACCTCCTGGGCTGCCTGCAGCGAGCGGTTCGCACCCGCCGTCGAGCGTTCCACCGGAATCTGGCGGGTGGCGCGCAGGAGGGAACCGAGAACCGGTGCCTTGAACAACCCTGCCTTGGCGAGGAAGTGCGGGGGCCGCTTCTGGTTGTACAGCATGTGCCCGATCACGATGGGATCGATCTCGGTGCAATGGTTGGGCGCGGCGATGAAGCCGCCCTTGGGAAGCTTCCCCGCGCCTTCCCATTTCTTGGCCATCAGGATGTTCATCAACGGCCGTGCAATCCCCGCGAGGAGCACGAACGTGGCACGGCTCTTGGCCGGTTCCTTCAAAGGGTCCCCCGCTTACTTGGATTCGGTGATGTCGAAATCTGCGCCGAGGCCGGCGAGCTTTTCGGTGAAGCGCTCGTAGCCGCGGTTGATGATGTCAATGCCGGTGACGCGGGAGGTTCCGGTTGCCGCCAGGGCGGCGATGAGGTGGCTGAATCCGCCGCGGAGGTCGGGGATGTCGATATCGGTGCCCTTCAGGGGCGTGGGGCCGGAGATCACAGCCGAATGCAGGAAGTTTCGCTGGCCGAAGCGGCACGGGACGCTGCCCAGGCATTCGCGGTGCACTTGGATAGTGGCGCCCATGCGGCTCAGTGCTTCCGTGAAGCCGAAGCGGTTTTCATACACGGTTTCGTGGACGATCGAGACGCCTTCGGCCTGGGTCAGGGCGACCACGAGCGGCTGCTGCCAGTCGGTCATGAAGCCCGGGTGCACATCGGTTTCCAGGACCAGCGGGCTCAGCTTGCCGCCCGGGTGGTAGAAACGGATGCCGTCCTCGCGAATATCCATGCCGCCGCCCACCTTGCGGTAGGTGTTGAGGAAGGTCATCATGTCGCGCTGGGATGCGCCTTCGACGAAGATGTCGCCGCGGGTCACCAGTGCCGCCGAGGCCCAGGACGCAGCCTCGTTGCGGTCCGCCAGGGCGCGGTGGTCGTAGCCGCCCAGATCCTTGACGCCCTCGATCCGGATGGTGCGATCCGTCTGGACGCTGATGATGGCGCCCATCTTCTGGAGCACGGCGATGAGGTCGATGACCTCGGGTTCAGTGGCCGCGCCGCTGAGTTCCGTGATGCCCTCCGCGCGGGTGGCGCTGAGCAGCACCTGCTCCGTGGCGCCGACGGACGGATAGGGCAGGGAGATCTTGGCACCTTGCAGGCCCTTGGGCGCGGAAATGTGGATGCCGCCGGGGCGCTTTTCCACCACGGCACCGAACTGGCGCAGCACGTTCAGGTGGAAGTCGATGGGACGGTCCCCGATCTTGCAGCCGCCGAGGTCCGGGATAAACGCCTCGCCGATCGCGTGGATCAGCGGGCCGCAGAGCAGGATCGGGATGCGCGAGTCCCCGGCATGGGCGTCGATCGCCGTGCTGGACGCAGTCTTGGCGTCCTTGGGGTCCAGGGTCAGGTCGCCCGTGACAGGATCCTTTTCCACGGTCACGCCGTGGAGTTTCAGCAGGCTGGTGACAACTTCGACGTCCTTGATTTCCGGGACATTGCGGAGCACCGAAGGCTCGCTTCCCAGCAAGGACGCGACCATCGCCTTGGGCACCAGGTTCTTCGCGCCACGGACGGTAACCCGGCCGGCCAGCGGCACACCGCCGCGGATTGTCAGGACACTGCTCATCTATACCGTTTCCTCACGAGTTGATGCCCCCATACTGCCGAGGGCTCAAGCTAAGCATAGAAGCTGGGGTTAATGATCTGAAATGCGGCGGGCGCCGGGCCCGGGTCTCCTGTCCCCTGGAAGCAACCCTGTTATGCGACTGCGACGCCGGCGGCCGCTGACGCCATCTGCCCGGCAATCCACTGCCTCGCGGCGGATCCGAAATGGTACGGGGACGGGCCCCATTTGTGGCTGGATTCGGAAACCCGCAGTTCCGGCGGGAGCGTCGCAACCGTGTATCCGAGGCTCCGGATGTGTGCACAGCATTCGGCGAGATAGGCGTTCAGTTCAACGTCCTGGGCGCTGTCCCGGAAGGGCGGAACAGCTTCCCCGTGCTCCGTCACCCGCGCCCACGGGGTGTTCAGGACGAGGGTCTTGTCACGCAGCCCCATGGCCGTGAGGGAGCCGAAAAGGCGGTTCGCAGCGGACTCCCACAGGGTCCAGTGCTCCTCGGTTGCTGGAGCGATTCGTCGAGCTTTTCCTGCGATTCCCGCAGGCAGGGGGGACTTCATGAGCTCCGGGGAACGGGTCACATAGTTCCCGTCAGGGAGGCGTATCACCCCCAGCCTCTCATCTGTCAGATCAATAACCAGCAGATCGGCTTCGGGTGCGTAGCGCTGAAGTGTTGGCAGGAGATTGGATTTCAGGTCTCCGTTGAGGGAG
Organism: Arthrobacter cupressi; assembly: GCF_900099975.1. Lineage (GTDB taxonomy): Bacteria > Actinomycetota > Actinomycetes > Actinomycetales > Micrococcaceae > Arthrobacter > Arthrobacter cupressi. The sequence continues at coordinate 17,957 of NZ_FNEI01000012.1, read as the reverse complement.
CGGTTCTGGAGTGCCGAGCCAAGCGTCTCTTCGGTGAGAAGGGCGGTGGGCCGTGAAAGGGCACTGATCATGGACTGACGAGCAATGTAGGCGAGCAATGCGTAATCGGAACCAAGGTCTTCGAACGGATCCCTGGACACACTGCTGCCGTAGATCATCAGGTTTTTGTGCATTGAAGAACCTTAACAGAGGGCCGTTCCGCAACCGGAATTTGCATGGTCACTTGTACACCGCATGCGCCGAGACCTACTCGCTGCGAATCCGGTGCCAGCCCAAGGCTTTCGGCCGCTAGAATCACGAAGTCCGCCGTTCGCGGACACGGAATGCGCGGTCATTGACCGCATGAACTGGGGGCACCACTTGATTTTCAAGAATCCAAGATTCAAAGCACAGCTCGCAAAGGTGACCGTCGCAGCAGCGGCTTTAAGTATGTTGTCGTTGGCAGCGCCGCAGACAACTTTTGCGGCGTCGGACATCTCGGCACCGGTGCTGGTTTCCTCGAGCGTGACACCGCAATCACTGGACATCGCCACAGGCCCGACAACCGCCAAGGTAACTGTCCGGCTAACCGACCAGACCGGCACTCAAGCACCCACCCTGATCGCCAGCCACGACGAAAGCGGCCAAACCCAAGGCTTCGGAAGCATGACCTTGGTCTCGGGCACCGTCCAGGACGGAATCTGGGAACGATCAATCACGATCCCCGAAGGCTCGGCCACAGGAGCCTGGACCGTGACCCTCTACCCCTTGCGCGACACACTCGGCAACAACTCCAGCAGCTTCCAATACCTCGCCACACTCACCGTCATTGGCGCAGTTTCTGACGTCGCCGGTCCGGTGCTGGTTTCCTCGAGCGTGACACCGCAATCACTGGACATCGCCACAGGCCCGGCAACCGCCAAGGTAACTGTCCGGCTCACCGACCAGACCGGCACCCAAGCACCCACCCTGATCACCAGCCACGACGAAAGCGGCCAAACCCAAGGCTTCGGAGGCATGACCTTGGTCTCGGGCACCGTCCAGGACGGAATCTGGGAACGATCAATCACGATCCCCGAAGGCTCGGCCACAGGAACCTGGACCGTGACCCTCTACCCCTTGCGCGACACCCTCGGAAACAACACAACAGGCTTCAAAGACCTCGCCACACTCAACATCACTGGGGCCGTCTCGGACACCGCTGCGCCCGTCCTAGCTTCCTCGAGCGTGACACCGCAAGCACTGGACATCGCCACAGGCCCGGCAACCGCCAAAGTAAGCGTCCGGCTCACCGACCAGACCGGCACCCAGGCACCCACCCTGATCGCCAGCCACGACCAGAGCGGTCAAACCCAAGGCTTCGGAAGCATGACCCTGGTCTCAGGCACCGCCCAGGACGGAACCTGGGAACGATCCATCACGATCCCCCAAGGCTCGGCCACCGGATCCTGGACCATAACCCTCTACCCGCTGCGCGACACACTCGGCAACAACACCAGCAGCTTCCAAGACCTCGCCACACTCACCGTGTCAGCAACGGCTCCGGACCTGCCCTTGACGGTGGCACCAATGCCGACGATCAGTGGAACCACCAAGGTCGGCTACACCCTCACCGCCGTCCCCGGAACCTGGTCCCCCGCACCCGTGACCCTGAGCTACCAGTGGTACAGGTCAGGCACACCTATCACCGCAGCAACCGCCACGAGCTACAAACTCACCGCCAGCGACGCCGGCAAACCCATCACCGTGCGCGTCACCGGGCGCAAAACCGGATACACAGCGGCAGCCAAGACCTCCTCGCCCACCGTGTCCGTCGTCCGGTAATCCGGAAGGACTAACGCGGGTAGCAAGAACGCCGCCGTCGAATGGTTTATTCGACGGCGGCGTTCCCTTTTGAAACGGCGTCAGCTGCGCGCAGGCAGGGTCTTCGGCTTGAAGGAGGGACGCGTGGCTTCGTACGCCGTGATGTCCTCTTCGTGCTGCAGGGTCAGGCCGATGTCATCCAGGCCTTCCAGCAGGCGCCAGCGCGTGTAGTCGTCGATGTCGAAGGGTGCCACGACGTTGCCGCATTCCACCGTCTTGGAAACCAGGTCCACCTTGACCTCGGTGCCGGGGTTGGTTTCCAGCACCTTCCAGATGAGCTCGATGTCGTCCTGAGCCACCTGTGCGGCCAGGAGACCCTGCTTGCCGGAGTTACCGCGGAAGATGTCGGCGAAGCGGGAGGAAAGTACGGCTTTGAAGCCGTAGTCCTTCAGCGCCCAGACGGCGTGTTCGCGGGAGGAACCGGTGCCGAAGTCGGGCCCGGCCACCAGCACGGAGCCGGCGTTGAACGGTTCCTGGTTCAAGATGAAGGATTCATCCTTGCGCCAGCCGGCAAAGAGGGCGTCCTCGAAGCCTGTGCGGGTGATGCGCTTCAGGTAGACGGCGGGGATGATCTGGTCCGTGTCCACATTGCTCTGGCGCAGGGGGACACCGATGCCGGTGTGGGTGGTGAACTTTTCCAAGGGGTCCTCCTAGGCGGCGTCGCCGGTGGCGACGGAGACGGATTCCAGGTCAGAAGGCGAGCTGAGCGTGCCGCGCACTGCGGTCGCTGCGGCCACCACCGGCGAGACGAGGTGGGTGCGGCCGCCCTTGCCCTGGCGGCCTTCGAAGTTGCGGTTCGAGGTGGAGGCGCAGCGCTCCCCCGGTGCCAGCTGGTCCGGGTTCATGCCGAGGCACATCGAGCAGCCGGCGAAGCGCCATTCCGCGCCGAATTCCTTGAACACCTTGTCCAGGCCCTCGGCTTCGGCCTCCAGGCGGACACGGGCGGAACCCGGAACCACCAGCATGCGCACATTCGGGTCTTTCGCCCGGCCGCGGATCACGTCGGCTGCGGCCCGCAGGTCCTCGATGCGGGAGTTGGTGCACGAACCCAGGAAGACGGTATCCACGCGGATGTCCTTCATGGGGGTGCCGGCTTCCAGGCCCATATACTGCAGGGCGCGCTCGGCGGCCAGTTTGGCGTTCTCGTCGCCGAAGTCCTCGGGCGACGGCACGGCGTCGTTGAGCGAGACGCCCTGGCCCGGGTTGGTTCCCCAGGTCACGAACGGCTCCAAGGTGTCGGCGTCGAGGTCCACCTCGACGTCGAACGTTGCGTCGGCGTCGGTGTGCAGGGTGTTCCAGTATTCGACGGCGGCATCCCAGTCTGCTCCTTCGGGAGCGTGCGGCCGGCCCTTCATGTATTCGTAGGTGGTCCCGTCCGGAGCGACCATGCCGGCGCGGGCACCGGCCTCGATGGACATGTTGCAGATGGTCATGCGGGCTTCCATGGACAGCGCCCGGATGGCGGATCCACGGTATTCCAGGACGTAGCCCTGGCCGCCGCCGGTGCCGATCTTGGCAATCACGGCCAGGATGATGTCCTTGGCGCTGACGCCCGGGCGGAGCGTGCCCTCAACGTTGATGGCCATGGTCTTGAACGGCTTCAGGGAAAGCGTCTGGGTGGCCATGACGTGCTCCACTTCGGAGGTGCCGATGCCCATGGCCAGCGCACCGAAGGCGCCGTGGGTGGAAGTGTGCGAGTCGCCGCAGACCACGGTCATGCCGGGCTGCGTCAGACCGAGCTGGGGGCCGACAACGTGCACGATGCCCTGTTCCTTGTCGCCCAGCGAGTGCAGGCGGACCCCGAACTCCTTGCAGTTGGCGCGCAGGGTCTCGATCTGGGTGCGGCTGGTGAGGTCCGCGATCGGCTTGTCGATTTCCAGCGTGGGGGTGTTGTGGTCCTCGGTGGCGATGGTGAGGTCCGGGCGGCGCAGCTGGCGCCCGGCCAGGCGCAGGCCTTCGAATGCCTGCGGGGACGTCACTTCATGCACGAGGTGCAGGTCGATGAACAGAAGGTCCGGCTGGGCGTTGGCTCCTTCGCCGTCGCCCTTGCGCACCACATGCGCGTCCCAAACTTTCTCGGCCAGTGTTTTCCCCACGGCCTGCTCCCTTCACTGCGGTTGGATTGTCTACATCCACTGAACATGAGCGCCGCAAAGTGCGCCAGCGAAACAACTTGCATCTCAGATATTGAGACGGCAATATCAGTACATGGACAATTCTAGTGGAGTCGGTGTCATTGATAAAGCGGCCCAGGTGCTGGACGCTCTTGAGGCCGGACCTACCTCGCTGGCGCAACTGGTGGCCGCCACAGGCCTCGCCCGGCCCACCGTGCACCGCCTGGCATTGGCCCTTGTCCATCACCGCCTGGTCAGCCGCGACATCCAGGGCCGCTTCGTCCTTGGCAGCCGCCTCGTGGAGCTGGCGTCGGCCGCGGGCGAGGACCGGCTGATTGCGTCCGCCGGCCCCGTGCTTATCCAGTTGCGCGACGCCACCGGCGAAAGCGCCCAGATCTTCCGCCGCCAGGGCGACTGGCGTGTGTGCGTCGCGTCCGCGGAACGCCCCATTGGCCTGCGGGACACGATTCCCGTCGGCACCCAGCTATCCATGAAGGCCGGCTCCGCGGCGCAGGTGCTGCTCGCCTGGGAGGATCACGACCGCCTGCTGGACGGCCTGCAGAATGCGCGTTTCACCCCCACGGTGCTGGCCGGAGTACGACGCCGGGGCTGGGCCCAGAGCCTCGGTGAACGCGAGCCGGGGGTCGCCTCAGTTTCGGCGCCGGTGCGCGGACCGTCCGGACGGGTCATCGCCGCCGTTTCCATTTCGGGGCCGATCGAGCGCCTCACCCGCCAGCCGGGCCGGCTGCACGCGGAAGTGGTTTGCAACGCAGCGCGCGTCCTCACCGAGGCGCTGCGCAAAGGCAGCGACTGAGGCTGTTCGGCTAGTTCCCGGCGGGGAAAGTAACCGTCACCGTGGTTCCGCCCCCGGGAGTTTCCGAGAGCGTGAGTTCGCCGCCGTGCGCCTCGGCGATCTTGTGGCAGGTGGACAGGCCCAGGCCCATGCCTGGCCCGTCGCCCTGCCGGAGCAGGCGGACCAGCGGCTCCAGGACTTTGCTCCGGTCTTCGGGGGCGATCCCCTTGCCGTTATCGGCAACGGAGACCGCAACGCCCTGGTAGTTTGAGACACCCGTAATCCGGATCCGGAGGTCCCTGTCCGGGCTGCGGTAGTTCATCGCATTAGTCACCAGGTTCTGGATCAGCATGCGGAACTGTCCCCTGTCCGCCTGGAGCGTCAGTTCCTGTGCTTCGACGATGCCTGCGTCCTCGATGCCGAGGTCCCGTGCGACGTTCCGGGCGGTTTCCTGCAGGGAGACCCGGATGGGCTGGATGCCGCCGCCCACCCGCGAGTAGCTGAGCACGTCCTCGAGCATTCCGAGCATGCGGCGTCCGCTGAAGCCGATGTGCTCGAGGTACTTGGCAACCGCGCTGCCCGCCTTGATGTCGGGGTCGTCTTCCACCAGTTCCGCGTAGCCGAGGATCGTGGTGAGTGGAATGCGGAGATCGTGGCTGACACGTCCCGCGAAGGCAGCCAGCTTCGCGTTGCTGTCCTTCAGCTTCGCATTGCTATCCTCCAACTTGGCATTGGTGTCCTTCAGTTCCGCATACGCGCGATCCAGTTGGGACGAACGGTGTTGCAGCTCAAGCAGCTCCACCACCTGCTTTGCCAGTACCTCAAGGAAGCGGACTTGCTCCGCCCCCAGCTCCTTGGGCTCGTCCGAAAAGACGCATAGTGTTCCCGGGACGAAGCCTGACGCCGTTTCCAGCGGGATGGAGGCATAGAAGCGGACGTTGCCGATGTCGCCGGTGACAAACGGGTTGTCGGCGAAGCGCGGGTCCTGCGACGCGTCCGCCACCACGGTCTTCTCCCCGGAGAGGAACACCTTCGCGCACATGGAATCCTCGCGCGGGCAGATGCCCGCTTCAACACCCCACGCCCCCACCTGGTGCTGGTGATCGGCGCTGATGATGTTCACCACGCCGTGCGGAGCGCCGCAAAGCTCGGTGGCGAGGCGGACCACGTTCTGCAGCGCGCTGTAGACAGCCGCATTCGGCAGGAGGGGCGTGTCCAGGCTGGGGTCGAGGCCGTACTCCAGCAGCTCCAGGTCCCGGCTAACGTCGTCGGTGAAGGCCAACTGCCCACGGGCGTGCGTCATTGAGTATCTCCCCAGCTACATACCGATGTCCTGCCGATGATACCGGCACACAGCCGCGAAAACCCGCCCTAAGGGCGTTATAAGGTGGGGCGCATGAACAGCTATGCGGTCTTCCTCCGGGGAATCAACGTAGGCGGAATCAACATCAAGATGACCGAGCTGAAGGACGCCCTGGGCGACCTACCTTTCGAAAACGTCAAAACCCTGCTGGCCAGCGGAAACGTCGTCCTTGCGAGCGAGCTGACATCGGCTGCCGTCAAGGAACGTTTCGAAAAGTGCCTTCGGGATTCTTTCGGCTACGACGCATGGGTGGTGGTCCTGGACGGCGCGCGGGTGGCGGACCTGGTGAAGGCGTGCCCCTATCCCCCTGATGACAAATCCACCCACAGCTACATCACGCTCTCCTCGGACACGGGGGTACTTGACGAACTGTTCGACGCCGGATCAGCCCTGGGCAGCGCGTCCAACGGCGGGGTGGACCTTGAGCGGCTGGGTCCCGAAGCGCTGGCGTGGCTCGCGCCCGCCGGCGGGACCCTGGACAGCCCCTTCAGCAAGATCACCGCCAAGGCGCGCTACAAGGCGGCGACCACCACGCGGAACCTGCGCACGATGATCAAGGTGCGGGACGCCGTCGCGGCACTATGAGCGAGGAACAGCAAGGTGAGGACTCCGTTACCCAGGTCCTCGCCGTGCCCAATAATTTGAGTGTAGATTGCGAACTCGCCGTGGCGGTGGATGGAAATGTACGCTGCAAGGCGTCCTTCAACAACGATTTCGCCTTGCTTGTGGCCCGCTTTGGGTTCGAAGACCCCGTATGTCTTACTCCAGTGGTGCGGGCACTTCACCGGTGAGACCTTATAGGCTCGCGTCGGCGCTCCACCCATCTCTTCCAGAGATCTCCTGAGATTGTCACGGATCGGTCCGCCGGACCGTTCGGCCATCGAATTATTTATGTCATGCACATCGGGGAGGTGCAATTTGAAAGGGAACTCCCTAGTGAAGTATCCAAGGGAAAGCGCTTTCAGTTTCTGACGCATCTTTTCCCTCCGGAGAATTTCCGGATATTCCTCACCTCCCAGTCGTGAAACGATTCGAATTCCTCAAGATCGATCAACATTGGCGTGAACCGCGCGGGTTCACCTGTGCCAGTCTCCCCATCGAAATAGAAGTACTGGGAGAGCACCTTCTTAACCGTTTCAGGAACCTTGTCACATGCCGGAACACAGTGACTGCCTCCAGACTGGAGTAATGCGCGCCTTCGGACCAGCGCGTTCTGTGGACCGTAGGTGGAATCGCCGCGAAGGAGCCGCGAGGTGTTGCAACAGAGTAGTTCGCTGGTAAGCGCGAGGACGCCTCGCGGCGCAAAGCGCAAAAATATTCCCCACTCATCCTGATCGCCAACGGCGAAAACTCGCCTGGACCATGTCCGCGACAACCTTCACACCTGCATGACCAGAAGGACCGTTTATTACGTCCCTCACGTGAGCAACGAAAACCGCCCCGCGCGGCTGCCGAGTCTCATTGAAACCCGCCACCACACCCCAAAAGAACCAGATGACAGCGCACCCACGGACGCGCACAGCTCGGGACAGACCCTATACCCCAGCCCTAAGCGAAGTCCTCCGGAACCGCGCACCATCAGAGCTGACCACGTAACACATGCGAAATTAGGGCGTTTTGACATATGATCCGAAAATGGTTCTCATGCCGAACTCTGTTAAAACGAGAAAATCCCCCGGAATCCTTCAATTCCGGGGGATTTTTGTGACCCCAGCGGGATTCGAACCCGCGTTACCGCCGTGAGAGGGCGGCGTACTAGGCCGCTATACGATGGGGCCAAGCACTTTTTCGATTGCGGCTTCCCACGATCAAGCTGAATTATTATTTCATACATTCAGCTTTGTTCCAAATCGGCGAACCGTTCGAAACTTCCGAATCAACCTCGTTTTACCTTGGTTTATCCAGAGCTGGGATACCAGGACTCGAACCTAGAATGACGGTACCAGAAACCGTAGTGTTGCCAATTACACCATATCCCATTGGCGCTTTCGGACCGGACCTGAAGGCTTCAACCTTCCGCTCCGTGCCCCTCAGCACGAGTAATTACTTTACCCGAGACTCCCGGCGCGCACAAATCGAGGCAGCCAGCCACGCCCGGAACCGGACCACCTCCGGAGGGCGCTCCACAAACTGGCCCTTGATTCGCGAGCGGCCTTAAGTTTACGCTCGGTAAGTTACCGCTCGGTAACCAATCCGTGGCCCCGCGGGCCCCGCAGCGGATCCAATGGCGGCCACGCCATTTCATGGGGGTCCCTGACTGCAGTGTGGCAGCAGGGAGTCATCGAGAGGAAAGCCTTTGACTCGTCGCCTCACCCAAACCATGCCACGGAGCCGTGGCCAGATCGTCGCCCTCAGCATTCTCATCCTCCTGCTCATCGGCCTGTTCGCGTTTTACGCCATGGTCACGGAAAGAATCACCGCAGGGGCGGCAAAGCTGAATGAGGGGGCCGCCCAGGCCGCAGCGGGGGCCGGCAAGCTGAGGGACGGAACCGAACAACTCGCCGAGGGCGCCGGAGACGCCGACGACGGCGCGGGAAAGCTCGCGGCCGGAGCGGCGAAAATCCAGTCCGGCGTCGAAAACAAGCTCGCGCCCGGTGCAGAGAAACTCAACGAAGGCGCGGGCAGGCTCGCCAGCGGGGCGGTCAAAATCCAGAACGACGTGAATGCAAAGCTTGCCCCCGGCGTGTACAAAGCGGACGACGGCGCGCAGCGGCTCTCCGCCGCAATCAGCCAGCTGTCCGCAGCCCTCACACCAAGTGAAAGCGGTACCGCGGAAAACAACCTCGGGGACGGTGCCACCCGGCTCAGCGACGGCGCCGCGCGGCTCCGGGCCGGTGCCGCGCAGGTGGACAGCGGCGCAGGGCAACTCGAGGACGGGGCGGCCCAACTCTCCAACGGGACCACGTTGCTCAAGGGTTACCCGGGAGCCAACAATGATCCGGCCCAGGGCAGCGGCACAGCCGCCCTTGCACAGGGCCTGCAAAAGCTCGCCGACGCCGCAAACGGGGTTCAGGGCGCCGTTCCCCTGGGCCTGTTGAAGGACCAGATCAACGCGCTGGCCGACGGCGCCCGGCGCCTGGACAGCGGCGCGGCGCAGTTGCAGGCGGGGGCTTCCCGGCTGCAATCTGGAGCCACCCAGCTGCATGCCGGAACGTCACGGCTTGCTGCCGGCAGCGGGGAACTGGACGCCGGCTCCAAAAAGCTGACGGCAGGTTTCCGGACCCTGGCCGGAAAGCTCAACAGCCATGACCCGGCGGCCCCCGGGCTGGTGCTCGGAGCGCAGCGGTTGGCCGAGGGTACGGCAAAGATCAGGACCGGCATGGACGGCGTTCCCGGCGATCCCGCCCGCCCCGGTCTCCTGAAGGCAACGGCGGGGATGAGCGACGGAACCGCGAGGTTGGCGGACGGCACCAAGTCCTTGCTCGCCGGCATCACCGGGGAGCCAAACGATCCCGCGAATCCCGGTCTGATGGACGGTTCCAGTGCCCTGGCGGCAGGCGCGGCGAGGCTCTCCGACGGCAACACGCGGCTCGCAGCAGGTTCCCTGCGCCTCTCCGAGGGAGCTGCCAAGCTCGCGGACGGCAACAGCGGAATCGCGGCGGGTACCGCCGAACTGCACAAGGGCGCGGCGGCCGTGTCGCCGTCGGCCGCGGCGGACAGCGCGCATACGGCCGCGGCGCTCGGCGTTGTCGGCACCCTCGGTGCCGGGTCTGTCGGAACCTTCGTGTTCCTGCGCAGGCGCCGCAGCGCCGTCCGGGACTAGACCCGTTCCTGCTCCAGCAGCCGGGCGAGCGAATCGATTTCACGGCCGCTGAAGCCTTCAGCGGTTTCCCCGACCCGGTTGAGCCAGACGCCGCGCAGGCCTGCCGCGGTGGCGCCGTCGGCGTCGAGCAGTCGGTTGTCCCCCACGTACAAAGTCTCTTCCGGCCGGGTGCCCAGCAGCCGGACCCCCTCAAGATAAATGGCGGGGTCCGGCTTCGGCACGCCGACTGAGTCCGTTCCCACCAATACCGAGATCCGGGACAGGCCGGCGCTGTCCAGCTTCACCCGCTGGTAGTCGTGCACGTTGTTGCTGACGGCGCCGTAGGGAATCCCTGCGGCGTCGAGGGCATCGAGGACCGGCACCACGTCGTCGAAGGCGCGGACGTAGCTCGGCTGCAACCGGGCGTACTCGCTGAGCCAGGCGTGGGATTCCTCACCCTCGCCGAGTTCGACGCCGAAATGCCCCAGCGCCGCCCGGCCGCGGAGCAGGCGCTGCTCATTGAAGGTGAGCTCGCCGGCGAGGTAACGGTCGTAGAAGTGCGTGGTCTCGTGGGTGAAAATCCGCCCGAACTTCTCCCACCCGGCCGCGTCGAGCCCGGGCAGGAGGTGTTCGCTGACGTCGCGCAGCGCGGTGGTCATGGAGTACTCAAGGTCAACGAGCGTGTCGTCGATGTCGAAGAGAACGCCCCTGACGGCAACTCCGGAACCAAACAGGGCTGTGCTCAAAGTGCCCTCCATCGTGCTGCCCATGGTGTTCCTAGCCGCGGAAGGCACGCAGGCGGGCGAGGGAGGAGTCCTTGCCCAGGATGACCATGGATTCGAACAACGGCGGGGAGACCCGGCGTCCGGAAATGCCCGTGCGCACCGGTCCGAAGGCCAGGCGGGGCTTGATGCCGAGGTCTTCCACCAGCGCCTGCTTGAGGGCGGTCTGGATGTTCTCGGCGCTCCAGTCCTCGATCGGCTCCAGCGCGGACAGTGCGGCGTCCAGGACCTCGCCGAGGTTCTCCGGCAGCCCCTTGCGGGCGTCGTCGGCGACGTCGACGGCGTCGTCTGACTTAAAGAGGAAGGCGAGCATCTCCGGGGCCTCGCCCAGGAGGGTGATGCGTTCCTGGACCAGCGGCGCGGCTTCGGTGAGGATCTCTTCCTGGCGGGCGGTGAGGATCTCCCCCACCAGGCCGGCATCGCGCAGGTACGGCACCAGCCGCTCACGGAAGTCCTCGGCGGAGAGCATGCGCACGTGGGTGCCGTTGATGGCCTCGGCCTTCTTCAGGTCGAAGCGGGCCGGGTTGCCCAGGACGTCGTGGATGTCGAAGTTCTCCACGAGCTGCTCCACGGTGAAGATGTCCTCGTCAGCGGAGAGCGACCAGCCCAGCAGGGACAGGTAGTTGAGCAGGCCTTCGCGGATGAAGCCGCGTTCGCGGTGCAGGAACAGGCTGGACTCGGGATCGCGCTTGGAGAGCTTCTTGTTGCCCTGGCCCATGACGTAGGGCAGGTGGCCGAACTCCGGCATGTACTCGGCGACACCGATGGCGTACAGGGCGCGGTAGAGCGCGATCTGGCGCGGCGTGGAGCTCAGCAGGTCTTCGCCGCGGAGCACGTGGGTGATGCCCATGAGGGCGTCGTCCACCGGGTTGACGAGGGTGTACAGCGGGGCGCCGTTGGCACGGACCACCGCGAAGTCCGGGACGGATCCGGCCTTGAAGGTGATGTCGCCGCGCACCAGGTCGGTGAAGGTGAGGTCTTCGTCCGGCATGCGCAGGCGCAGCACGGGTTCGCGTCCTTCGGCCTTGTACTGGGCGAGCTGTTCTTCGGTGATGTGGCGGTCGAAGCCGTCGTAGCCGAGCTTGGGGTCGCGGCCGGCAGCGCGGTGGCGGGCCTCGATTTCCTCCGGGGTGGAGTAGGACTCGTAGATGTGGCCGCCGGCCTTCAGCTTGGCGATGACGTCCTGGTAAATGCCGCTGCGCTGGGACTGGCGGTAGGGTTCGTGCGGGCCGCCGACCTCGACGCCTTCGTCCCAGTTGATGCCGAGCCACTTCAGGGCGTCCAGCAGCTGGTGGTAGCTTTCCTCGCTGTCGCGGGCGGCGTCCGTGTCTTCGATGCGGAAGACCAGGGTGCCCTTCGTGTGCCGCGCATAAGCCCAGTTGAACAGGGCAGTGCGGATCAGGCCGACGTGCGGGGTTCCGGTGGGCGACGGGCAGAAGCGGACGCGGACCGGGGTTTCGGCGGTGACGGCAGGAATGGCGGCAGGGTTGGACGCGGGAGCAGTAGTCATAGTGGTTCCAACTTTACCGCCTGCGCGGGCGGCGCCCGGCGGTGGGCCGGGCGCCGGAAGCATCGCAACGACGCTCTTCGGGTCTGCCTCAAAGTCGCCAATCCTCGCGCATAAGAAGAGAGTCAACCCGGACTTTTTCGACTACCCATATATGGCCGCCTACGCAACAATTTCCGATGAAACCGAAAGCCTCTTGTCAATTTACACTCTGGCAATGATATGACCCGTCGCTCCCATTCTCTCAAGCGGCGGCTCGATGTGATCCTTTCAAATACTTTGACTAGGAATTCGCGTCTAAGGTCAAGTTCCCAAATCCGTTGGAGTTGCCTTTGCCGTAGCTCGAACGGCGAGCCATCCCTCATACAGAGGATCAGTAAGCCCGGCGCCTGAGCAACCCTGCGTCTGAGCTCGGGTACTCGGTACTGAGCACGCCGCTGGCGCCCAGGGTACTCGCCGAGGGTACCGGCGTACTCATATTTTCGCGACTGACTACTTGCCGCTTTCGCTAGATGTACCCGACTTTTACAAAAATCGAAAAACGAGTATTTCTGCTCATTGTTGGAAACCACCCCCGATGCCAAAGTTTCGGTACCAAGTCGAACTCCTCGGCGTCAGCGTTGTCGAATCTGGGGGCAGCAATGAAGCGGCTCATTAATTGCTTAATACTGACAATTTTCGCTTTCACGTCTGTCTTTCTCACCGGCATGACGTCCTATGCGAGTTTGTCTGTTAATGGAAGTTTTCAGGTTGCGGGGTCACTCCCTACCATCAGCGAGCAGCGGGCAGCGCTGCGGGCTGCGTACTACGTTTCCCTCCAGGAGATTAGCGACGCACAAGCCATCGGTCGGACTCTTCCGCGTGGTCAGTCAAGAGCCTTCGCGTCAGCGATTTCGGGGACGTCGGTGACGATGCGTGCTGCTGCCGCTGCCATCTCGGCTGCCACAACACAGGCCGAAGTCGACGCGGCAGCAAAACTTGTCGCCATAGAATCTGTTCGTTCATCCACTGCCAAACAAGCGGCCATTAAACTGGTCCGGCTTCAGGAAATACGCCTCGAGCATGCCTCGGTCGTGAGCAAGGCCCTGCAGGACAAATTAGACGGTCAGATCTCAAGCCCGGCATACACCTACTTGGAAGAGAGGGCCGCAGCATTGAGCACCCTCCTCTCCGCCGGGGTGAGCACCCAGCTGCAAACAGTCGGCAAAGCGGTGGCCTCCCCGTCCCTGACGGTCGAAGCACCATTCGCAGCGCTCAAGTCCGGAACAGGATCCATCACTCCTGCCGCGGGTTGGGTCGGCTTCCCGGGTGGCTGCGCCCTGCCGGCAGCGCAGGATACGTTCCGTCCACAGCCGCTTTCCCCGGGACCCTCGATCATCACCACAAGCAAAATGGTCCAGGACACCAAAGCACGCATGTTGGCCGACCCCCTGCAAGCCAAAGAACATGCGTACCTGCTCAGGTCCGCCATCGCGGAAGGAATCATTGTCCGTGATCCGGCAACGCCATGGATATGGTTCCCCACCAGGGTCATGCGTCTTGGCTACGGCTGGCTCGCGGGGCAAGACATCCTCGCACGCGACAAACTCGCAACAGACACCCGCGACATCCTCCTGGCAGGCCCAGGAACAATGGGGTCTCTTCGTTCGGCGACGGTGTTGACCGCGGCGGCGACCGCCGCGGACTGGATCGGAGGCGTGCCCGCCGTCAACGATTCCGTGCTCGTCAAGTGGATCGGGGCTATGAGCTGCATGTTGGCAGATCACGACAACTGGGTAGACGGACCCACGAATCTCTCAGCCATACACGACTCGGCGATGTTCCTTGCCGCAGTAGCTTTCCTGAAGGACCGCCCCACACAATCAGCCGCACTGGCAAAGGCAACCCTCACGGCAGTCCAGCCGGCCCTCAGATCGATCACAACAGACGGCGGCTCATTTGAAGGACCGGGATACTGGAACTATCAAAGCACTGCCGTGTCATCCCTGTACTCGACCATGGCAAACGTCTACGGAACCGCCCCCGTTTCCCTCCCGTCCCTCGCAAACGTCTCCAAATACGCAATCGATGCAGCCACACCAACCGGGCAAGCCATAGATTTCGCCGATAGTTTCCAGCAACGAATGTCCCCGCTCATGCCTGCATGGGACTCCTACACCCGTCGGGACTCCGCTGTTGCCGGATGGGTCATCAACGAGTACCAGAAAGCAAGGGACGTCCGCCTTCTCTGGTGGTGGACCAGCCCCACGACCCCACGACAGCCAGTATCCGCCCGTTTCTCCACCACAGGCCTTGCGGTCCTACAAGCTCCAGGAAAAACCGCCGCACTCAAGGGCGGAACCAACGGATCCCTGCACAGCCACCTGGATCTCGGAACGTTCAGCTACCACAGCAAAGGCGTCGATTGGATAATCGACCCCGGCGCCGGCTCATACAGCCTTCCCGGCTATTTCTCCTCCACCCAACGCTGGACGTACTGGAAGACCAGCACCGCAAGCCACTCCACCATCAGCGACTCAGGGAAGAACCAACCCCTCACCGCAACAGCAGCACTGGCCGTACCATCCCCCACCGGCGCCGTCGTTGACCTCCGGGCCGCCCTGCCCGGCACCACCAAAGCCCTCCGCAGCGCGGCACTAACAACCGCCGGCGTCAACCTCACCGACTCAATCCAGACACCCCAGCCAAGAGACCTCCGGTGGCAAATCGTCACCGACGCCACGGTGACAATAACCGGGACACAAGCAACACTGAACAAATCCGGCCAAACCCTGACCATCACATTCACCGGAGCACCACCCACCGCCCAACTAACAGCCGCACCAGCACCCGAAACAAGCTCCACGGGCGCCAAACTCACCCTCCTCACACTCACCCTGCCCCAAATCACCACAACAACACTCACCGCCACCTTCAAATAGAGGCCTCCTTCTGCATAGAAGACCCCCCTCTAGGGGCTCAGGTCGTCCCCGTAGGGGCCTTAGAACGAAATTCGCGCACGAAAAAGACACTCACAGGTCCTTACGTTCGTTGTCGCGGGGGCGTACCCTAACTCGTTGAAGGAATGGTCTCAACTTCGTCGGCTCAGCCCAGAGCCGAAGCTTGGCAGAGTGCATTATCGAGGTAGGTGACATCGTCGCAATCGGCGATGCCACAAGGGGGAATTACATTGAATATCCTCGCAAAACCGCTCTTGGCGGCCACTCTGATCTTGGCTTTTTGTGGTTCCGGATTATCGGTCAGCCACGGAGCTCCTTTGATCTCTCCTCTACTGGAGTCCACAGAGACCATCTCGGAACAAAGGGCAGCGTTGCGGGCTGCGTACTACGTGTCCGCCAATGAACTCGATTATGCGCGAGCGGCTGGTCGGACTCTTCCGCGTGGTCAGGCGGATACCTTCGCGTCAGCGATTTCGGGGACGTCGGTGACGATGCGTGCTGCTGCCGCTGCCATCTCGGCTGCCACAACACAGGCCGAAGTCGACGCGGCAGCAAAACTTGTCGCCACAGAATCTGTTCGTTCATCCACTGCCAAACAAGCGGCCACTAAACTGGTCCGGCTCCAGGAAATACGGCTTGAACATGCCTCTATCGTGACCAAAGCCCTGCAGGACAAACTGGACGGCCAGATCTCAAGCCAGGCGTACGCCTACCTGGAGGAGAGGGCCACAGCTTTGAGCACCCTCCTCTCCGCCGGGGTGAACACCCAACTGCAAACAGTCGGCAAAGCAGTGACCTCCCCGCCTCTGACGGTTGAGGCGCCGCTCGCGGCTCTTAAATCCGGAACAGGCTCAATCACTCCTGCCGCGGGTTGGGTCGGCTTCCCGGGCGGCTGTGCCCTGCCGGCAGCACAAGACACATTCCGTCCCCAGCCGCTTTCCCAGGGACCCTCGATCATCACCACAAGCAAGTTGGTCCAAGACACCAAAGTCCGGATGCTGGCCGACCCCCTGCTAGCAAAAGAACATGCGTACCTGCTCAGGTCAGCCATCGCAGAAGGAGCCATTGTCCGCGATCCGGCAACGCCCTGGATATGGTTCCCCACCAGGGTCATGCGCCTTGGCTACGGCTGGCTCGCGGGGCAAGACATCCTTGCACGCGAAAAACTCGCAGCAGACACCCGCGATATCCTCCTGGCAGGCCCAGGTCTTACTCTCGATGTTCGTTCGGCGACGGTGCTGACCGCAGCGGCGACCTCCGCGGACTGGATCGGAGGCTTGCCTGTCGTCAACGATTCGGTTCTCGTCAAGTGGATCGGACCTCTGAGCTGCATGTTGTCTGATCACGACAACTGGGTAGACGGACCCACGAACCTCTCAGCCATTCACGATTCCGCAGCGCTTCTTGCAGCAGTAGCCTTCCTGAAAGACCGCCCCACTCAATCGGCCGCCCTGTCAAAGGCAGCCCTCATAGCAGTCCAGCCCGCCCTCAAAATGATCACAACAGACGGCGGATCATTTGAGGGACCGGGGTATTGGAACTATCAGAGCACCGCCCTATCATCCCTGTACTCGACCGCGGCAAACGTCTACGGGACCACCCCCGTTCCCTTGCCATCCCTCGCGAACGTATCAAAGTACGCAATCGACGCTGCCACACCGAGCGGGCAAGCCGTGGATTTCGCCGATAGTTCCCCGCAACGGATGTCCCCGCTCATGCCGGCATGGGACTCCTACGCCCGCAAGGACTCCACAGTTGCCGGGTGGGTCATCGGGGAATACCAGAAAGCAAGGGACGTCCGGCTTCTCTGGTGGTGGACCAGCCCCTCGGCCCCACGCCAGCCCGTATCTTCACGCTTCTCCACCACAGGCCTTGCGGTCCTACAAGCTCCAGGAAAAACTGCCGCACTCAAGGGCGGAGTCAACGGATCCCTGCACAGCCACCTGGATCTCGGAACGTTCAGCTACCACAGCAAAGGCGTCGATTGGATTGTTGACCCGGGCGCAGGTTCATACAGTCTTCCCGGATATTTCTCGTCCACCCAACGCTGGACGTACTGGAAGACCAGCACAGCAAGCCACTCAACCATCAGCGACTCAGGCAAAAACCAACCCCTCACCGCAACAGCCGCCCTGGCCGTGCCATCACCCACCGGCGCCGTGGTGGACCTCCGAGCCGCCCTTCCCGGCACCACCAAAGCCCTCCGCAGCGCAACCCTAACAACCGCCGGCGTCAATCTCACCGACTCAATCCAAGCACCCCAGCCACGAGACCTCCGCTGGCAAATCGTCACCGACGCCGCCGTGACAATAACCGGGTCACAAGCAACACTGACCAAATCAGCCCAAACCCTCACAATAACCTTCAACGGAGCACCCGCAACCGCCCAACTCACCGCCACCCCAGCACCCGAAACAAGCTCCACAGGCGCCAACCTCACCCTCCTCACACTCTCCCTACCCAAAGTCACCACGACAACACTCACCGCAACCTTCAAATAGGAACCTCTGCCAGGGTTTCCCCCTGACCACATTTCCCTCTGCCAAATTTGAGAGGGCCAATTAGCTGGCTATAGGTCGTGTCAAGGCTGTGTCCAGGGCGCGGCGGTTCACGCCTCGGGGAGGGGGCCGGGGGCGCGCGTAATCGGGTGTGGCGGCTGACGGTTTGTTGGCTGGACCGGCGATGGTTCGGGGTGCGCCCACGCTGACTTATCCGACCTCGGGCATTTCACCGGGTCATCTGGCGTCGTTCGGGCTGCACCCGGGGCGAAGGGCCGGGCGCCAAGCTAGAAGCGGCGTAACGCGTGAGCGTCCGCCATAGCCTGCGCGGCGTCTGATCCGGCCCTTCGTCGGTTCCAGCGTCTCACCGGCGTCCG
>NZ_FNEI01000011.1 GCF_900099975.1 Arthrobacter cupressi | reverse complement strand
CCTGACAGCTCCGGAGGTGCTTTGGAAGGACTAACTCAACTCATATCAGCCTGCCGGAACGACGAAGCCATAGAGTAACCAGCCGGGTACGAGCCATCAACATACCTAGGACGGCAGCAGGAACATCGACGGCGGAAAACTACTGGGCATGCCGGTCGGACCCGCCCAGCATTTGCTGTGAGCTGCTTCTCGCAGCTCAGCGCGAATGGGATTCGTAGAACTTCATGGCCTCGCTCAAATGAAAGTCAAATTCATGCGCAAGAATAGTCCCGTGTCCACGCACTTCACCGTCGTACATGACAAACTTGTGGCGACCTGACCGGGAAACACCTGAGTCATCTCGAACGCCGTACACCGCTTTGAACGGCAGATAGTGGTTCTCCACATGCGATGGGTCGCTTCGACTCTGCATGTAGTACACAAAGTTCTCGGGCTGCTTCATCTGGTAGTGCCGAACCATGTCGAATCTCTCCGGGAAAGCCTTTAGGAGGTCTTCCTGAGACCAACCTGGCCAAACAACGTCGAAATAGGTCTTCACGACGTGAGGGATGTATCTCGCGATCGACGTCTGCGGTGCCTGGACAAAAGCCATAGAGCCCGGCGTCATAGCCGAGGCTCTGAGTGCTGCATAGCCGCCACCTGAACCGCCCACAAAGACAACACGTCGTGAACCGGTCTTCCCAATGGCCTTCCGGATGACCTTGGTGATCTCGTTCATAGGATCCCAACCAGGACCACCGAGGTACCACGAGAGCAACATTTCCCTCGATTGGTCGACCATGATCGTCGGATCAGCGAATGCGATCAGGGCCGGAGCTATCTTCCTTAGCGACTGCACCCGTTCAAATCGCGGGTACATGTTGCGGTCGATCATGTTGGCGCCATGAAACGCAACAAAAAGCGTGTCGCTCTTCCCAGTCTGGATGAAGAAATCAAGGGACAGCGAATTGTTTATGGGAACCGTGTGAACGGCGCGTGGTTGCCCGTCGAAGCGAAGCGCATTGACGTTCCGCTGGTGTACTTCGGGGATCTTATAGAACGGATGTACCCGTTCCTTCAGACCAGTCTTCTCGTTTACAGCTAATGTCAATTTTCCCTCATTATCGGATGATGCACGTGTGGATGTTGATGAGTCGCTTGGACAGGGCCGTCAGCGGCGGACGATGGGGTTGGACAGGGTGCCGATGCCTTCGATTTCGACCTCGACGCGGTCGCCTTCGCGCACGAGTCCGACGCCGGCCGGGGTGCCTGTCATGATGACGTCGCCCGGGAGCAGGGTGAAGGCGTGGGACACGATCGAGACGAGTTCCCTGACGCCGCGGATCATCTGCGTGGTGTTGCCGTCCTGACGGAGTTCACCGTTCAGGGTGGACTTGATGGAGATGTCCTCCGGGTCCAGTTCCGTTTCGATCCAGGGGCCAAGCGGCGCGGAGGTATCGAACCCTTTGGCGCGTGCCCACTGCAGGTCGGTCTTTTGGGCGTCGCGGGCCGTGAAATCGTTGCCGCAGGTGTAGCCGAAAATGACGTCGTCCACGCGTTCTTCCGGTACGTCCTTGCAGATCCGGCCGATCACCACGCACAGTTCAGCCTCGTAGCTGACCTCCTCGGAAAACTCCGGAAGGACCACGGGATCGCCCGGACCGACGACGGCGGTGTTCGGCTTGAGGAACAGCAGCGGCTGGGCCGGGACGTCGTTGCCAAGTTCGGCCGCGTGGTCCACGAAGTTGCGTCCCACGCCCACCACCTTGCTGCGCGGAATGATGGGGGCCAGCAGCCGAACGTCCTCCAGCTTGTGCCGCACGGACGTGGGTTCGACCCCGTGGAAGAAGGGATCGCCATTGATGACAGTGACGGTTTCGCTGCCGGGCTCCCCTTCCACAACGCCGTACATGGGATCAGAGTCAACAACAAACCGGGCTATACGCATGGGCTCAAGCCTACCGTCGGAGGTAGTCCAGCTGCGCCGCCACGGAGTTCTCTGCCGCGCGCCGCACGGACGGATCGACGTCGGGGTAGACGGCGTCGGCGACCTCCGAAACGCCGGCGTCCGCCCCGAGTTCGTCCAGGGCGGCGCGGATCTGCTCAAGCCGCATGAGCCGGTGGGCGCGGTATTCGCGGCAGATGATGTCCGTGGCCGGAAGCACGGGGCCGTGGGCGGGCAGCAGGGTGGCGGGCCCAAGCGATTCGAGGAGGTCGAGGCTGGTCAGGTAGTCCCCGAGCCGGCCGTCCGGGTAGTCCAGGACTGTGGTCCCCCGGCCCAGGATGGTGTCCCCGCTCAGCACGGAACCGTCCGGGCCGTCCGCGGGAAGGTGGAAGCACAGCGAATCGGAGGTGTGGCCCGGAGTGGCGAGGACCCGGATCTCGACGCCCCCGGCGTGCAGCATCTCGCCGCCGCGCAGGGGCTCGCCGCCGTGGCAGTGGTGCGGATCGGCCGCGCGGACCGGTGCCCCGGTGATTTCGTGGAACCGGGCCGCGGCCTCCGTGTGGTCCGGATGGCGGTGGGTTATGAGCACCAGCTCCACCTTTCCGGCACCAGCCAGGGCGGCCAGGTGTTCCCCGTCCAGCGGGCCGGGATCCACCACCACGGTTCCCGCCGCTCCGGGCGCCGAAATCACGTAGGAGTTGGTGCCGTCCAGGCTCATCGGGCCGGGGTTGGGCGCGAGCCGGTAGCGCGTGAGTTCGCTGCTGTACAGGAGGGAGGAGTCTTGGGCCGGGTTCATGGTCCTATCTTGGCATCCGGTTTCCGGGCGCGCGCCGGGCGTTACAGCAGGAGAAGGACCGCGATGACGAGCGGCAGCAGGCTCTGGCCGATGCCGCTCACCCACAGGCGCCGCTCTGACACCACCAGCACGATGCCCAGGATGACATGGGCCACGCACGCGAACAGCAGCACGGCGTGGCCGGCCTGATGGTTGGCCCCGCCCAGCAGCAGCGCCCCGATGATCGCCCCGACGCCCCACACCATGTTGTAGAAGCCCAGGTTCACGGTCCACAAGCGCACGGCGGCCGTGTCCTTGGGTTCGATCAGGAAGATTGAATGGAAGCGCTGGTCCCGGAAGAAGAACGATTCGAGGACGCCGACCACGATCAGCACGGCGCCTAAAACCACGCCCAGTATCTGGATTGTCCCGGTCATGCCCATATTGTGCCCGCGCCTGTGGCGCCCGGACAGGGGTCGGTCCGGAAAACTACGGTTAACCCCCGACGGCGGCCCGCCCACCTGGGTGGGCAGACCGCCGTCGGCGAGGGACCCGGGCCGAGCTTGCGGGGGCTTGGGAGCCGGTGGGGATCAGGCGAGGCGGGTCAGCCAGCCGTGCTTATCCTCGATGGTGCCGGTCTGGATGCCCAGGATCTGCTCGCGGATTGCCATGGTGACCTCACCGGCCACGGCGTCCTCGGATCCGATGAATTCGGTTTCGTCCTTCAGTACGCCGATCGGGGTGATGACGGCGGCGGTGCCGCAGGCGAACACTTCGGCGATCTCGCCGGAGGCCACGCCGTCGCGCCATTCCGCGAGGGTGATCTTGCGTTCGGCGACCTCGCGGCCCATGTCCTTGGCCACCTGGATGATCGAGGAGCGGGTGACGCCCTCGAGGATGGTCCCCGTCAGGGCTGGGGTGACCAGGGAGCCGTCCTTCAGCACGAAGAAGACGTTCATGCCGCCAAGCTCTTCCACGGCGTCGTCGTTGTAGTGGTCCAGGAAGAGGACCTGCTTGCAGCCGTGTGCTTCGGCTTCCTGCTGGGCGATCAGTGAGGCGGCGTAGTTGCCGCCGCACTTGGCCGCACCGGTGCCGCCGCGCCCTGCGCGGGCGTATTCACGGGAGATCCAGATGGAGACGGGCTTGAGCTCGCCGCCGAAGTAGTTGCCGGCGGGCGAGGCGATCACGCGGAAGGAGACCTCGCGTGCCGCCCGGACGCCCAGGAAGGCCTCGGTGGCGATCATGAAGGGCCGCAGGTAGAGGGATTCACCGTCGCCGGAGGGGACCCAGTCCTTGTCAGCCTGGACGAGTTCACGGATGGCGCCCAGGAAGTATTCCTCGGGAAGCTCCGGCAGGGCCAGGCGGTGCGCGGACTGGTTCAGGCGGGCTGCGTTGCGCTCCGGGCGGAAGGTCCAGACCGAGCCGTCTGCGTGGCGGTACGCCTTCAGGCCCTCGAAGATTTCCTGGCCGTAGTGCAGCACGGCCGCGGACGGGTCCAGCGAGATGGGACCGTAGGGCTCAACGCGTGCACTGTGCCAGCCGCCTTTGCCTTCGGCGTCGACCTTGTAGTCGACAACCGCGGTGTGGTCGGTGAAGTGGTCGCCAAAGCCTGGGTTCGCCAGGATGGCCGCACGCTCTTCAGCAGATTTCGGGTTCGCCGAGAACTGCTGGCTGAATTCGACGCCATGGGCAGTCTGAGTCATGGTTCCTCCACTATCGGCTACCGGCCGACGCGAACCCCGTCCGCGGGGAAGACCATCCCCCGGAGCATGGTTCAACGGCGGACACGGCAGCATGTAAGTAATTCAAGTCAAGCTTACGCCCCGGGGCGGGGCGCAAGAGTCCGCCTACAGGGCGGCCAGGATGGCGTCGCCGATGGCGGCGGTGCCGCGCGGTTCGCCGGTGCGGGACTCGACGTCGGAGACCACGGCGGCCTCGATCCGGCGGGCCGCGTCGGCGTAACCGAGGTGGTCCAGCAGCAGGGCCGCGGAGAGGATGGCCGCGGTGGGGTCTGCCTTTTGCTGGCCGGCGATGTCCGGCGCGGATCCGTGCACCGGTTCGAACATGGACGGTGCCGTGCGGTCCATGTTGATGTTGCCGGAGGCGGCCAGGCCGATGCCGCCGGTAACGGCTGCGGCGAGGTCGGTGATGATGTCGCCGAACAGGTTGTCCGTGACAATGACGTCGAAGCGCGCCGGGTCGGTGACCAGGAAGATCATGGCGGCATCGATGTGCAGGTAGTCGTGGGTGACCTCGGGGAATTCCTGGGCCACTGCCTCGACGGTGCGCTTCCACAAGTGGCCCGCGTACACCAGGACGTTGTGCTTGTGGACCAGGGTGACGTGCTTGCGGGGACGTGCGTTGGCGCGCCGGAAAGCGTCACGGACCACGCGCTCCACGCCGTGGGCCGTGTTGAGCGAGACTTCGGTGGCCACCTCGTGCGGGGTTCCGCCGCGCAGGGTGCCGCCGTTGCCGACGTACGGCCCTTCGGTGCCTTCACGGACCACGATGAAGTCGATGTTCCCCGGGTTCGCCAGGGGGCTGCCCACTGTGCCGTACAGGCGTGAGGGGCGCAGGTTCACGTAGTGGTCCAGGCTGAAACGCAGCTTGAGCAGCATCTCGCGCTCGATGATGCCCGAGGGGATGCGGGTGTCCCCGGGTGCGGCACCGACGGCGCCGAAGAGGATGGCGTCGTGGCCGCGGAGCTTTTCAAGGGTCTCATCCGGCAGGGTTTCGCCGGTCTCCAGCCAGTGCTGCGCGCCGAGCTTGTACTCGGTGCGCTCAAGGGTGATGCCTTCGCTGGCAACAACCTTTTCCAGGACCTTGACGGCCTCGGCGATCACTTCGGGGCCGATGCCGTCGCCGGGGATGACTGCGAGATTAATGGACCGTGCGTTCATTCCACCAGCGTGCCAATGCATCCACATTCTGGTCAAAAACGTCTCATTATTCGAACGTCCGGCGGCCTGCCCGCTGGGCGCTCTCCGACCGCGGTCCGATGTGGCGGCATTCCGGCGGCCGATAGAGTGCATGGGTGGATAGACGGCATGCACTCTACAACTGGTTCAGGCGCAATCCCTTCAAGGTGGACTGCGCCGCCGCCGCCGTCCTGGTCCTGATCCTCGGCCCTGTCTACGCGTTCGCGGACCGCCCGCCGCTGGCGCTGCTCTCCGCCGGCCTCCTGGTGCCGCTCGCGTGGCGACGCACGCGCCCGGTGGCGGCGGCCGCCGTCGTGGTCTTCATCTGCCTGGTCCAGTGGGCACTGGCGGTCCAGCCGGTGGCCGGGCAGATCGCCGTGCCGCTGATCATCTACGCGGTGGCCGCCTACGGTCCCGTGTGGGCGAGCCGCTCCGTGCTGGTCCTCGGCCTGGTAGGGGCGGTCATGCTGACCACCCGCTACTACGGCGGCGGGGTCAACTCCGGCATCCAGGACCTCACGGTGGGCGCGACCTACACGGTGCTGATCTGGATGCTCGTCCTGGTCAGCTGGACCCTGGGCGACCTGACCCGGGTGCGCCGCCTGCAACTGCAGGCCCTCGAAGACCGCAACCGGCGGCTGGAGATCGAGCAACAGCAGGAGCGCCAGCTGGCCGCCGCCGATGAACGCTCGCACATTGCCCGGGAGATGCACGACATCGTGGCCCATTCCCTTGCGGTGATCATCACCCAGGCCGACGGCGCGCGCTATGCCGCAGCGGCAAAGCCCGAGCTCGCCACGCAAGCCCTGGCCACGATCGCCGGCACCGGCCGGAATTCGCTGGCCGAGATGCGGCGGCTGCTGGGCGTGCTGCGCTCCGATGAGCAATCCGGCACCCGCCCCCTGCCGGGGCTCCCGGACCTGGACGACCTTTTCCTTGGTTTCCGCGCCGCCGGCCTCACCATGTCCTTCGAACAGGGCGGTGTTCCCTCCGGCCCGCCCGGAGGCTCACGACGCCGGCTGCCGCCGGGTGCCGAACTCACCGCATACCGGGTCATCCAGGAAGCCCTCACCAACGTAATCAAGCATGCCGGCCCCCGGGCCCGGGCGTCCGTGAAGCTGCAGTGGGAGGGACGCGGGCTGCGAATCGACGTGCACGACGACGGCCGCGGAGCCGCCGCCGACCCCGGCCCGGGCGGCGGCAACGGCCTGCGCGGGATGGCCGAGCGGATCGCCCTCTACGATGGATCCTTGGATGCCGGCCCGGCCAGCGGCGGGGGTTTCCGGGTGTCCGCTTTCATCCCCTACACGGAGTCCTGAACCATGACTGAACCGGCCGGTACCATCCGGGTGGCCCTTGTTGACGACCAGCAGCTGGTGCGCTCGGGCTTCGGCATGCTGATCAATTCGCAGCCGGACCTTGAGGTGGTGGCCGAGGCCGGCAACGGTTTCGACGCCGTGCGGGCCCTGTCGGCGACTGCCGCGGATGTCGTGCTCATGGATGTGCGCATGCCGGGCATGGACGGGATTGAAGCCACCCGCAGGATCCTCGAACTGTCGCGGGACCCGAAGATCGTGGTGCTCACCACCTTCGACCTGGACGAGTACGCCCTGGCCGCGATCGAGGCCGGCGCCAGCGGCTTCCTGCTCAAGGATGCCCCGCCCGAGGAACTGCTCGAGGCCATCCGCACGGTGCACCGCGGCGACGCCGTGATCGCGCCGTCCACCACGCGCCGGCTCCTGGACCACGTGGCTCCCTTGCTGCGGGCCCGGACCCCGGAACGGAATGGCCACGCGGCCGCCGTCGAACGCCTCACCGCCCGCGAGCGCGAGGTATTCGAACTGATCGCGCAGGGCCGCTCCAACCCGGAAATCGCCGCGGACCTCTACCTGTCCGAGGCCACGGTGAAAACCCACGTGGGGCACATCCTGGCCAAGCTCGGGGCCCGGGACCGGGTGCAGGTGGTGGTGATCGCCTACGAAACGGGCGTGGTCTCCCCCGGCGGCTGACTCCGCTTTGTGGACTAACGTGCCCGCCGGCCGGCTCAGACCACGGTATGAGTTCGGGGCTGGAACAATGGCCCCTTGGCCCGATCCGCCGGGCCAATGCCCGGAAATAGCGTGGGAACATGACAACTTTCGCGCCCTTTCCCCGCCCTTCCGGCCAGCCCGCCTCAGCTGCGGCGCCCGCCGTCGAGGCCTTCGAGCTCAGCAAGCACTACGGCAAGGCCGACGCCCGGGTCACAGCGCTCGACGGCGTCAGTGTCTCCTTCGAGGCGGGCCGCTTCACTGCCATCATGGGACCCTCGGGTTCCGGCAAGTCCACCCTGATGCACTGCCTCGCGGGCCTCGACACCCCCGATGCGGGCCGGATCCTGCTGGGCGGCACGGAGATCTCCGCCCTCAACGACCGTCAGCTGACCGCGCTGCGCCGCGAACGCATCGGCTTCGTGTTCCAGGCGTTCAACCTGGTTCCCACGCTCAACGCCGAACAGAACATCACTCTTCCCCTCGCGCTGGCCGGCAGCACGGCCGATCCCGCGTGGTTCGACTATGTGGTGGGCACCCTGGGCCTGAAGGACCGCCTCACACACCGGCCCCATGAGCTTTCCGGCGGGCAGCAACAGCGTGTTGCCGTAGCCCGGGCGCTGCTGACCCGGCCGGACGTGGTGTTCGGCGACGAACCCACCGGCAACCTCGATTCCAAGGCCGGGGGCGAGGTCCTTGCCATGCTGCGGCGCAGCAGTCAGGAACTGGGCCAGACCATCATCATGGTCACCCACGATCCCGTGGCGGCCAGCTACGCAGACCGCGTAGTGCTGATGAGCGACGGCCACCTGGTGGGAGACCTGGACAACCCCACCACCGGTTCCGTGCTCACTGCACTCGGCAAGCTGGGAGCCTGAGCATGCTGCGGGTTTCCCTTTCCCAGCTCACCACCCAGTTCAGGCGCTTCATCGCGATCGGGCTGGCCGTGATGCTGGCCGTCGCCTTCCTCTCCAGCACGCTCATGGTGGGAGCCAGCACCCAGGCCTCGCTGGGCGCCAGCGTCGGCGAGGCCTACCGCAAGGCCCAGCTCGTAGTGACGCCGCAGGACGGCAAGGAGCTCTCCCAGGAAGCCGTCGACGCCGCCGCCTCGGCACCCGCCGTCGCGGAAAGCTACGCCGAACGGTACGCCACCGTGACCATCGACGACGGCGGCGAGCAACTCGCACGGGTCCGGAACCTCGCCTCGCCGGCGATGGAGCCCTCGGTGCTGCTGTCCGGCCGCTACCCCGCCGCCGCGGACGAGGCCGCCGTGGACTCCAGGACCGCCGAACGGCTCAAGCTCAGCCCGGGCAGCGAACTGACCGCGGGCACCACCGGGGCGCCGGAGGCGGGCGGCAAACCCGGCACCCGCACCTTCCGGATCACTGGCCTCCTGCAGCCCAGCAACGATCCTTTCTCCGCACCTTTCCCCC
Organism: Arthrobacter cupressi; assembly: GCF_900099975.1. Classification (GTDB taxonomy): domain Bacteria; phylum Actinomycetota; class Actinomycetes; order Actinomycetales; family Micrococcaceae; genus Arthrobacter; species Arthrobacter cupressi. The sequence continues at coordinate 144,134 of NZ_FNEI01000011.1, read as the reverse complement.
AGCTGCTCGCGCCCGACGGCACGGTGGCGTCCCTCGCGCCGGGGAATGAGGGCTTCACCGGGCTGCAGCTCAGCATCAAGGACGGCCAGGACGAGTCGGCGGCCAGGGATTACCTCGGGCAGCGGCTGAAGGCCGCCGGCGCCGGGGACGCGCTGGTGCAGACCTCCGGGGAAAAGGTGACGGCCGCCGTCGCGCAGATGAGCGGCGGGCAGGACCAGCTGACCATCATCCTGCTGGCCTTCGCAGGCGTGGCCGTGGTGGTCTCCACGCTGGTGGTCGCCAATACCTTCTCCGTGCTGCTCGCCCAGCGCACCCGGGAACTGGCCCTGCTGCGCTGCCTCGGAGCGGGCCGGGCGCAGATCCGCGCGTCGGTGCTCTTCGAGGCCGGGGTGCTCGGCTTGGTCTCATCGGTCCTCGGGGTGCTCGCCGGGGCGGGGCTGATGTCCGGCCTGATCGCCTGGGCCCGGACCGGCCCGGAACAGTCCTTCGCCACCCTGGCCGTCCCGCCGTCGGCAATCATCGCCGGGCTGCTTGCCGGAACCCTGCTCACGGTCATCGCAGCACTGCTGCCCGCCAAGGCCGCGACCGCCGTGGCGCCCCTGGCCGCCCTCCGTCCCGCGGACGACGCGAGCCTGCGCAACAAGCGCGGCCGGGCACGGCTCTGGCTTGGCATCGCCCTGTTGGTGGTCAGTGTTCCGCTGCTGGTTCTCGGCGCCATGTTCAACATGCTGTTCGTGGCCATGCCGGCCGGTGCGTTGTCCTTCGTGGGCGTGCTGCTGTGTGCCAGCCTGTTCATCCCGCCGGTGGTGGCTGCGGCCGGCAGGCTTGCCGCGCCCGCAGGGGTTCCCGGAAAGCTGGCCGCCGTCAACGCGGTGCGCAATCCGGCCCGCACCTCGGCCACGGCGGCGGCGCTGCTGATCGGCGTCACCCTGGTCACGCTGATGATGACCGGAGCGGCCACCTCGCGGCAGGCCTTCGACGCCATGCTCGCCGAGAACTACCCGGTGGATCTCGCCGTCAGGATCGACGGAGATCCCCGGACCGACGAAGCTGCGGTGCGAAAAGTCTGGGCCTTCGACGGCGTGCAGGCGGCCGTGCTGCTCCAGGCGGCCGGCACGATCACGGCTCCCGGCACTGCGGCGGACGGCAGCCCGGTGTTCGCGATCAGTTCCGGTGATGCCGCGGCCGTACTCCGCGATCCCGGCCTGCGGCCGCAGGCGGGCACCGTGTACCTCCCCGAACGGCTGGTCCTGGACCGGGTCACCATCGCCGGGCCGGGCGGCACGCACAGCTTCGCGGGCAAGGTGCTGCGGACCGGCAACATCGAGTCCCTGATGGACAGCACGACGGCGGCGACCCTGCTGGGCGCCCCGGCACCCGGCACCACCGGGCCTGGGTCAGCCCAGGAGCTGCCGCGCACGGCCTGGCTGAAGCTCGATGACGGGCTCTCCGCCGACCGGATCCAGGCCATCCAGCGCGAGGCCGCGGCCGCCTTCGGCGTTCCCGTGCACAACGTCAGCGGGGCGGCGGTGGAACGTGTGGTGTTCAACAGCATCATCGACGTCCTCCTGCTGGTGGTTACCGCACTGCTGGGGATCGCCGTCGTGATCGCCCTGATCGGTGTGGCGAACACGCTGTCCCTGTCGGTACTGGAGCGGACCCGGGAGAACTCGCTGCTGCGCGCGCTCGGCCTCACCCGGGGTCAGCTGCGCGGCATGCTCGCCCTCGAAGCCGTGCTGGTGGCCGGGGTCGCCGCGGTGCTGGGCTCGGCGTTGGGCACCGCCTACGGCTGGCTGGGTGCCAAGGCAGCGCTGGGACCGGTGGCCGAGGTGGTTCCCGTGGTGCCGTGGCTGCAACTGCTGGGCGTGTTCGCCGTCGCCGTGGTCGCCGGGCTGCTGGCCTCGGTGCTGCCGGCCCGGCGCGCGGCACGGCTCTCTCCGGTGCAGGGCCTGGCCACTACCTGAGCGGCAGGCAAAAAAAGAACCCCTCCTTCACCGGCTTGTTCGGTGAAGGAGGGGTTCTACGTGTTGGGTGTTGCCTAGGCGTCCGCGGGTTCTTCGTAGCGCGGGAAAACCGGGGCCGGGGCGGGCAGTTCCGTGCCGGCCACGATCGGCGTGCCGATGGCGGCGAACTGGCGGGCCTGGCCTTCCGGCTGGCCAAGCACCTCAAGGAGCTTCGCGGACGACGCCGGCATAACCGGTTGGGCGAGGATCGCCACGATCCGGACTACCTCGAGGGTGACGTACAGGACCGTGTTCATGCGTTCGATGTCGGTTTTGCGCAGCACCCACGGGGCCTGCTCGGCGAAGTAGGCATTGGTGTCGCCCAGCACGCCCCAGATCGCTTCGAGGGCACGGGAGAACTCCTGCTTCTCGAAGGCGGCCCGGGCGGTGTCCAGCAGCGCCCCCGCCTTCTCCAGCAGCGCGGTGTCCTCGGCGGTGAACGCACCGGGAACCGGCACCTTGCCTTCGCAGTTCTTCGCCACCATGGACAGCGACCGCTGCGCGAGGTTGCCGAAGTTGTTGGCGAGGTCCGCGTTCATGCGGCCCACGATCGCCTCGTGGTTGTAGCTGCCGTCCGCGCCAAAGGGTACTTCGCGCAGGAAGAAGAAGCGCATCTGGTCCACGCCGTACTGGGCGATGAAGTCGGCCGGCGCCACCACGTTGCCCAGGGACTTGGACATCTTCACGCCGTTGTTCTGCAGGAAGCCGTGGATCATGACGCGCTTGGGCAGTTCCAGGCCCGCGCTCATCAGGAAGGCCGGCCAGTAAATGGCGTGGAAGCGGGAGATGTCCTTGCCGATCACGTGCACGTCGGCCGGCCAGAACTTCTTGAACGACTCGGAGTCAACGTCCGGGTAGCCGGCACCGGTGAGGTAGTTGGTGAGGGCGTCCACCCAGACGTACATGACGTGCTTGGGGTCGCCGGGCACCGGCACGCCCCAGTCGAAGGTGGTGCGGCTGATGGACAGGTCCTCAAGGCCGCGCTTGACGAAACTGATGACCTCGTTGAAGCGGTAGCCGGGAGCACCGAATTCGGGCTGGGCCTCGTACAGGGCCAGCAGCTTGTCCTGGTAAGCCGAAAGCCGGAAGAAGTAGCTCTCCTCCGCCGTCCACGTGACCTCGGTGTCCGTCTCCTTGGAGTAGCGCACGCCGTCGTCCTTGACGATGGTCTCGTCTTCGCCGTAGTAGGCCTCGTCGCGGACGGAGTACCAGCCCTCGTATTTGGACAGGTAGATGTCGCCGTTGGCTTCCATCTTCTTCCAGATCGCCTGGCTCGCCGTGTAGTGGTCGGCATCCGTGGTGCGGATGAAGCGGTCGTAGGAGCTGCCCACGAGGTCGTGGACCTCGCGGAAGGCGGCGGAGTTGCGGTCCACCAGTTCCTTGGCCGTGATGCCTTCCTTGTCAGCGGTCTGCTGGACCTTCAGCCCGTGCTCGTCCGTTCCGGACATGTAGAACACCTCGTGGCCATCCAGGCGCTTGAAGCGCGCCATCGCATCCGCTGCCACGAACTCGTAGGCGTGCCCGATGTGCGGGGCGCCGTTGGGGTAGCTGATGGCCGTGGTGATGTAGAACGGGGGCTTTGCTGCGGGGCTCACTCTAGAAAGGTACCTTTTTTCGGTGACGGCTGGGGTTCGGTGACGGCTGCTTCGCGGGCGGCGTCAGTTCAGCTCGGTCAGGGTGTCGCTGAGGCGCACGAGTTCGTGGTCGTGCGAGGCCACCAGCACGGCGATGCCGTCGGTGCTGGTGTCCTTGAGGATGCCGATGATCTTGTTGGCGGAGGCGCGGTCCAGGCTGGCCGTGGGTTCGTCCACCACGAGGACGCGGGTGCCCAGGATCAGGGCCCGGGCGATCGCCACGCGCTGGCGTTCACCGCCGGAGAGCTGCGCCGGGCGGTGCCGCATGCGCCGGCCCAGCCCCACCAGGTCCAGCAGGTCCTTGGCCATTTCGGTGCGCTGTTCCACTTCGCCGTCGGGCACGGCCGGGAGCAGCACGTTCTCCAGGGCGCTCATCCCGTCGATCAGGGCGCCGCCCTGGTCCACGTAGCCGATGAGGGCGCGGCGGCGGTCGGCGATCTCGTCGTCGCCCATGGTCTCCAGGGACTGGCCCTCCCACAGCACCCGGCCCGCCGTCGGCAGCGTCAGGCCGGCGCCGACGGTGAGGATGCTGGTCTTGCCGGAGCCGCTTCGGCCGGCAACGCAGTGCATCTCGCCCGCGTGCAGGGTCAGGGAGAAGTCCTCGACGACGGTGACCGGCTCGGCGCCGCCCTTGTCGCCGCCGTAGCGGATGGTGATCCGGTTCAGTTCCAGGGGCGTGGCGTGGTCCGCAGCCTTGACGATGGTGTTGGCGCGGGTCTGCAGGGGATCCCCGGCGGATGCCTGCACGGCCTCCAGCGCCGCGTGCGGGTCGTTGTGGAGATTCTCAGTCATTTGACCACTTTCGTTGCGATGGGAATCCAGCAGATGACGGCCAGCAATCCGGCCAGGGCCGCCCACAGGGCGGCGTAGGGGGCAAGGATGAGGCCCAGGGCGAGGGCGCCGAGCACGCCTAGGATCACGGCAACCGTGCCCACGAGGGCGTTCTCGAAGAAGCGGACGTGGCCCAGCATGTCCGGGTTCCAGCCCATGGCTTCGAGGGTGGACAGGTACTGGCGCTTGGCCTGCAGTTCGAAGCGGGCGGTCACCAGCGTCAGGAGCAGTCCCACCAGCACGCCGGTGATGGCCATGATCACGCTGGGCAGTGCCACGCTTGCCGCCGCCAGGCCGCTGAGCGCGCTGGCGCCAGCGGCCCGCGGAATGTCGATCAGCAGGGCGATCAGGGCACCCACGGCGGCACCGAACACGCCCACGGCCACGGCGAGGGCCGCGGAGTTGAAGCGGTTGGTGACCACCTGCCGGTAGGCGAAGGTCAGGGCCGAGTCGACAGGCAGGAGGCGCTCGTCGTGCTGCGGTTCCTGGTCCACCTCGTGGCGGTGCCGCAGCATCAGGGCTGCGATGTAGGCGGCGGCGCAGTAGAGGACCAGCACGGACACGGACACGATCACGGTGGCCAGGTTCCAGCTCAGCAGGCTCAGCAGCAGCCCGGCCGCGGCCAGGATTGCGGAGCCGATACCGAATTCCTCGAGCACCCAGCGGCGGATCCTGCCCTGCGTCCAGCCCATGGCGCGCAGGATGCCGGCTTCGTTGCGCCGCTGGCGGATGTAGCTGACGGTGGAGGCCGCTGTGAGCAGGGTGGCTCCGAGGAGGGTCAGGAACAGCAGGGTGATGTTCGTGCCGGTCAGGGACCCGGAGACGGCGTCGGCGGCGTCCTGGCGTACCCAGGACTGGGCGACCGTGCCGAGCGCGGATTCCTTGCCGGCGTCGTCCTTGGAGTATCCCGGCACGAAGATGCTGACGTCTTCGCGGGCCGAGCCTGCCACGACGGTGGCTTCCAGGCCCATGGCGCGGATTTCGTCGGCGAGCTTCTCAACCTCGGGCTGGGCCTGCTTCCAGGTGCCGGACACCCCGGCACGGACGCGGACGGCGTCGATCACGTCGGCATTGCTGTCATAGCCCCGGGCGGCAGCCAGGCCGTAGTAGTCGGTGATCGCACCGGCGGACTGGCTGACGAGACCGGTGGCGCTGAGCGAAGGCTTCAGGCCCTGGTTCTTGTCCTTGCCCTCCGCGTCCTTCTCAAGGGTCATCGGCGCGGCGTCGTAGCCGCCGAGGGGCAGCTTGTTGATGTCTCCCGCGGCTGCCTGGACTTCTGCGGGGTCGAAGGTGCCGTACACCATCGGAAGCGGGGTGGCCGGCGTGTTGCCGGTGGCGAGGCTTTCCCGGTAGGAACGTTCGTCGGCGGGCTGGCGCTGGGTCTGGTCAACGGGATCGCCGCTGAGCGACTTCTCCGGCAGGCGGTTGACAGTGACCCACTCCCCCGGCGTCGCGGACTTGTTCAGCGAGCCGTTGGCGGCCGTGTCGCCGTCCTTGTACTTGGGCGCGGCGGCGAAGTCGGTGCTCCACTGCGCGGGCTGGTACAGGCCCTGGCTGAAGTTTCCGGTGTTGCCCAGGAGCTGGCTGTGGTCGGTGGAACCCGGCCATTCGAGGGTGAACGGCGAGCGGGACACGAACGGCAGGTAGTCCTTGTCCAGCGACCGCGAAACGGTGCCGACGTCCTTGACCACCTTGCCGGCGTCGTCGATTTCCTCGATTTTGACCGAGTACTTCAGGTCCAGGGAGGTGCCCTTGCGGACGATCAGCGGGATGGCCTGGGAGTCGTCAGTGAGCTGGCCGGCGAGCTTGGCCTGCTGGTACTGGGTCATCAGCGGCGCCCAGTACTTGAGCTTGACGCCGAGGAAGTCGGGGCCTTCCTCGAGTTCCTGCTGGCTGGGACTGGTGGTGAACAGCTCTTCGAAGTAGCGGCCGATGGCCCCGGCGTTGCGCGTGTCGGCCGGCGGGGCTTTCTCGAGGGGTTCCAGGAAGTCGCCGGCCGAGCCGAGCAGCGCGCGTTCGGCGGAAGGGTCGACGGCGACCACGGACTCGGTCACTTCCGGCGCCATGGGCAGGGAGACCGAGAGGTTGAACAGGTTGTGGTCGGAGCCGCCGGCGGGGGCCGGGAACTTGATGCCGGTCTCGCCGTCGGGGCCGGTGATGCGGATGCTCTTGCCGCCGGCGGTGTTCGACTCGACGACCTTCGCCTTGCCCAGGGTGCCTTCGGCGCTGGTCTTGAACAGCGTCTGCTCGGAGACGCCGTCGGAGCTCACGGCCGTGGCGGTCAGGCGGTACTTCGTGGCCTTCTCCGGCAGTACGGACTCCGGTGCCGGCCATTCCTTGGCGTCGGTGCCCGTGGGGTCCCCGGCGGTGGCACCTCCGGCCAGGCCGGAGTTGTAGCCGAGGTAGTCCATGGCGTTCAGCCGCGGTGCTTCCAGGTTCTGGGTCACGCGGGAGACCAGGCTGATCGGGGCTGCCACGGAAGTGCCGGAAAGGCCCCGGATCTTCTCCAGCTGCTCGAAGCTGATCCCGCCCTGTCCGGTGGCGATTTCCGGTTGGATCATCGCCTTGCCGTCCTTGGCACCCTTGGCCTGGACGAGGATGTCGTACAGGCCCCGGGAATTCTCATCCACGGTGCGGTTCAGCGCCGCCTGGGACTGGCTCTGGATGAAGACGGACATGCACATGGCGACGATCAAAATGGCCGAAGTCAACAGCAGCACTCGGCTTCTGATGAACCTCTGGACGGCGTTCATTCGGCTCTCCCTGAGACCTGGATTGCGGGCGCACGACGGCAGGAGCAGTGCGCAGCAGGCAGCGTTGTCCTGCGTTTACTGTTCGAAAAGTAGTGGCCGGCCTGCCGCCGGGTCCGAAAGTCGGACCAAGCCATTGTATGCAGACCGGCCACGGCTACGCGCCGAAGCCTGTGGCTCCGGCGCGTAACCCCGTGTCAGGGAAACTTAATCTTCCAGGTCCACTTCGCGGACCATGTCGGCGCCGATCCCGGCCTTGATGGCGTCCAGGACCTGCTGCGGCACCGAGCTGTCGATGGTCAGCAGGGCGAGGACCTGGCCGCCTTCGGACTGGCGTGCCACCTGCATGCCGCCAATGTTGATGTTGTTCATGCCCAGGATGTGGCCGATGGTGCCGATGACGCCCGGACGGTCCTGGTAGGCAACCACCACGAGGTGCTCGGTGATCGGGATTTCGACGTCGTAGCCGTTGACGCCCACCAGCTTCTCGACCTGCTTGGGACCGGTCAGGGTGCCGGCCACGGAGATCTGCGAGCCGTCGCTCAGGGCGCCGCGCAGGGTCAGGACGTTGCGGTAGTCCTCGGCTTCGGAGGTGGTGATCAGGCGGGTGTTGATGCCGCGCTGCTCGGCGATCACCGGGGCGTTGACGTAGGAGACCTGCTCGGTGACAACGTCCGCGAAGACACCCTTCAGGGCGGCCAGTTCGAGGACCTTGACGTCCAGGCTGGAGATCTCGCCGGCAACCTCGACGTCGATCTGGGTCAGGGAGTCGTGGGTCAGGGCGGTGAAGATCCGGCCGAGCTTTTCGATCAGCGGGATGCCGGGGCGCACGTCGGGGGCGATGACGCCGCCCGCGACGTTCACGGCGTCGGGCACCAGTTCACCGGCGAGGGCGAGGCGGACCGACTTGGCCACGGAGACGCCGGCCTTTTCCTGGGCTTCGTCGGTCGACGCGCCGAGGTGCGGGGTGACCACGACGTTGTCCAGTTCGAAGAACGGCAGGTCGGTGCTGGGTTCCTTGGAGAAGACGTCGACGCCGGCACCGGCGATCTGGCCTTCCTTCAGGGCGACGTAGAGGGCTTCCTCGTCCACCAGGCCGCCGCGGGCGACGTTGATGACGTACGCGGATTCCTTCATCTTGCGGAAGGCGTCGGCGCCGAGCATGCCCACGGTCTCGGGGGTCTTGGGCATGTGGATGGTGATGAAGTCTGCCTGCTCCAGCAGTTCGTCCAGGGTGACGAGCTTGACGCCGAGCTGGGCGGCCCGGGCGGAGGTGATGTAGGGGTCGTACGCGAGGATCTCGGTGTCGAAGCCCTGCAGGCGGGCGGCAACCAGGGCGCCGATGCGGCCGAGCCCGATGATGCCGATCTTCTTTTCGAACAGCTCGATGCCGGTGTACTTGGAACGCTTCCACTCGCCGCCCTTGAGTGCGGCGCTGGCCTGCGGGATGTGGCGGGCCAGGCTCAGGATGTGGCCCACGGTGAGTTCGGCCGCGGAGACGATGTTCGACGTCGGCGCGTTGACCACCATGACGCCGGCCTGGGTGGCGGACTTGATGTCGACGTTGTCCAGTCCCACGCCGGCGCGGGCGATGACCTTGAGGTTCTTGGCGGCAGCAACCGCTTCCGCGTCCACCTGGGTTGCCGAGCGGACCAGGATGGCGTCGACGTCGGCAATGGCCGGCAGGAGCGCGGACCTGTCAGAACCGTCGACCTGGCGGATTTCGAAGTCGGGGCCGAGGGCCTCGATCGTTGCGGGCGAGAGTTCCTCGGCGATGAGGACGACGGGCTTCGTGTCTGACACGGGGTGGCACCTTACTTTGGACAGGACTGTGGACAAGGAGCGGATGCGTGGCCCGGACTGAGAACCGGACCCCGCCCAGAATATCGTTCCCCGACGGTGTTTCCGGTGCCCGGGTTCGATGTTACGCACGCCGCGGGCTGCTTGTGAACAAACTCACGTTTGCGCGGCCGGACCGGCGGGGCAAACGAACGGGGACGCAAAAGCGCCCGCCCGGCCTGGTGGCCGGACGGGCGCTTGTGCATGCTAGCGGGCTGCGGAGCCTTCGACGTAGTCGGCGTCCTGCTGCTGCCAGGAGAACAGCGAACGCAGCTCGCGGCCGACGGCCTCGATCGGGTGCGATTCGGCCTTGGCGCGCAGTTCCTTGAACTCGACGGCGCCGTTGTCCTGGTCGTCGATGAAGCGCTTTGCGAAGGCACCGGACTGGACGTCGGCGAGGACGGCCTTCATGTTTTCCTTCACCTCGGGGGTGATGACGCGCGGGCCGGAGACGTAGTCGCCGTACTCGGCGGTGTCGGAAACGCTCCAGCGCTGCTTGGCGATGCCGCCTTCCCACATGAGGTCAACGATGAGCTTGAGCTCGTGGAGCACCTCGAAGTAGGCGATCTGCGGCTGGTAGCCGGCTTCGGTCAGGGTCTCGAAGCCGTACTGGATCAGCTGGGACACGCCGCCGCAGAGGACAGCCTGCTCGCCGAAGAGGTCGGTTTCGGTCTCTTCGGTGAAGGTGGTCTTGATGACGCCGGCGCGGGTGCCGCCGATGGCCTTGGCGTAGGACTTGGCCAGTTCCCAGGCGGAACCGGATGCGTCCTGCTCCACGGCGATGATGTCCGGGATGCCGCGGCCGGCTTCGAATTCGCGGCGCACGGTGTGGCCCGGAGCCTTCGGGGCGATCAGGATGACGTCAACGCCTTCCGGTGCCTCGATGTAGCCGAAGCGGATGTTGAAGCCGTGGGCGAAGGCGAGGGCCTTGCCCGGGGTCAGCTTGTCCTTGATGGACTCGTTGAAGATGGAGCGCTGGTGCTGGTCCGGCGCCAGGATCATGATGACGTCGGCCCATTCGGCGGCGTCGGCAACGTTCTTGACAGTGAAGCCGGCGTCCTCGGCCTTGGCGATGGACTTCGAGCCTTCCTTCAGCGCGATGACAACCTCGACGCCGGAATCGCGCAGGTTCTGGGCGTGGGCGTGGCCCTGCGAGCCGTAGCCGACAATGGCAACCTTGCGGCCCTGGATGATCGACAGATCGGCGTCGTCGTCGTAGAACATTTCAGTCACTTGCGTAACTCCTCTTGAGTGGTTTCTTGGAGATGTAATTCGGTGGTGCTGCGGTAGGGCAGCCGTGCCCGCGAGGCGGCGCCTAGGCGGAACGCAGTGCCCTGTCACTCATGGAGCGGGATCCCCGTCCAACGGCCAACGTGCCGGACTGCACAATTTCACGGATGCCGAACGGCTCCAGCACTGACAGCAGTGCCGTGAGCTTCTCGGGGTGACCGGTTGCTTCGATGACCAACGAGTCGGTGGACACGTCGACCACGGAGGCACGGAACAGGTCTGCAGCCTGGGTAACCTGCAGACGTGTTGCGGCATCCGCACGTACCTTGACCAGGATGTGGTCGCGCTGTACGGAAGATTCGGAAGTCAGCTCGACAATCTTGATCACGTTGATCAGTTTGTTCAGCTGCTTGGTGACCTGCTCGATGAGCTCGCCGTCGGCGTCGACGACGACGGTCATCCGGGAGATGCCGGTGACCTCGGTGGGTCCCACGGCAAGGGAGTTGATGTTGAAGGCGCGCCGGGCGAAGAGGCTGGCCACGCGGGTCAGCACGCCGGGCTTGTCTTCGACCAGAACGGACAGTGTGTGGCGGCTCATGCTTAGTCCTCCTCTTCCCATTCCGGGGTCATGTTGCGGGCTACCTGGATCTGGTCGTTCGACACACCGGCGGGGACCATCGGCCACACCATGGAGTTCGGGCTGACCACGAAGTCGATGACCACGGGACGGTCGTTGATCTCCAGTGCCTTCTGGATGGTGGCGTCGATGTCCTCGTCGCGTTCGCAGCGCAGCGCGGCGCAGCCGTAGGCGTCGGCGAGCTTGACGAAGTCCGGGATGCGGACCGTCTCGTGGCCGGTGTGCAGGTCGGTGTTCGAGTAGCGGCCGTCGTAGAAGAGGGTCTGCCACTGGCGCACCATGCCCAGCGAGGAGTTGTTGATGATCGCCACCTTGATCGGGATCTTGTTGATCGCGCAGGTGGCCAGTTCCTGGTTGGTCATCTGGAAGCAGCCGTCGCCGTCGATCGCCCAGACCACGCGGTCCGGCTCGCCGACCTTCGCACCCATGGCCGCCGGAACGGCGTAGCCCATGGTTCCGGCGCCGCCGGAGTTGAGCCAGGCATGCGGGCGCTCGTACTTGATGAACTGGGCAGCCCACATCTGGTGCTGGCCGACGCCCGCCACGTAGATTCCCTCGGGACCGGTCAGGGCACCGATACGTTCAATGACGCGCTGCGGGGCGGTGAGTCCGTCTTCCGGCTCCGTCCAGCCCAGCGGGTAGGTGTCGCGCAGGTTGTTCAGGAACGACCACCAGGAGGCGAGGTCCGGGGTGCCGGACTGGCCGAACTGGTTGCGCACCGCTTCGGTCAGTTCCGGGATGATCTCCTTGACCGAACCCACGATCGGGACGTCCGCCACGCGGTTCTTGGAGATTTCCGCGGGGTCGATGTCGGCGTGGATGACCTTCGCGTTCGGCGCGAAGGTGCTCAGCACGCCGGTCACGCGGTCATCGAAACGCGCGCCCAGGGTGATCAGGAGGTCCGCCTGCTGCAGCGCGGTGACGGCCGAGACCGAGCCGTGCATGCCGGGCATGCCCACGTGCTGGGCGTGCGAGTCCGGGAAGGAACCCTTGGCCATCAGCGTGGTGACCACAGGGGCGCCGGTCAGTTCGGCGAGTTCGAGCAGTTCGGCCGAGGCGTGGCCCTTGACCACGCCGCCGCCGACGTAGAGCACAGGCTTCCGGGACTCGGCGATGAGCCGGGCCGCTTCACGGACCTGCTTGTTGTGGCCGCGGACCACCGGACGGTAGCCCGGCAGGTCCACCTTCGGCGGCCAGGAGAAGGTCATGTTGCCCACCTGGGCGTTCTTGGCGATGTCCACCAGCACCGGGCCGGGACGGCCGGTGGATGCGAGGTGGAAGGCTTCGGCCATCACGTGCGGGATGTCTTCGGGGTCGGTCACCAGGAAGGAGTGCTTGGTGATCGGCATGGTGATGCCCACGATGTCCGCTTCCTGGAAGGCGTCGGTGCCGATGACGGCTGCCGAAACCTGGCCGGTGATGGCAACGAGGGGCACGGAGTCCATGTGGGCATCCATGATGGCGGTAACGAGGTTGGTGGCACCGGGGCCGGAGGTGGCGATGCAGACGCCCACCCGTCCGGTGACCATGGCGTAGCCTTGGGCTGCGTGGCCGGCTCCCTGTTCGTGACGGACCAGGACGTGATTCATCTTGGAGGCCATCAAGGGGTCGTAGGTGGGCAGGATCGCGCCACCGGGCAAACCAAAAATATCGTCGACGCCGAGTTCTTCGAGCGAGCGGACAATAGCTTCCGAGCCGGTCATCACCGTTGGGGGTACAACGTTGTTCGGCCCGAGGACAGGAGAGAGAGTTGCAGCATTGTCGACGACGGCGTCAGTGGCACGGTCGACTTTTTCCGGAGCCTTGGGGGCTCCAGCGGACTTTGCAGCCATCAGCGAGGGGCTGATCGGCGATCCTTTGCTCATCGGACTCTTCCTTTGGGGATCTTCAGTTAGTGAAAGGTACTGCTGGGATACTGCGTGCGATCACGGTTCGTTCTGCCGTCGGCAATAAAAAAACCCCTCAGCCTTACGGCTCTTCGAGGGGTTGCGCGTGACAGATCGTTGCCGGCCGGCTTAGTAAGCCACGCGCTTGCTAAGTACGACGACGGTGCCGGTGACAGTTGCGATCATGCGTTCAGTTTTCCCTCTTTGTGAGAGAGGTGTCAAACGGGACAAAGCTCATCTCACTATTTGGACGTCAAAGTCCATTTTGCGGACCCCTCCCCAACTGGATCGCAGTTGATGTCGTTATGGGGTGTCAAAGCGACATCTATTGCGATCCAGTTGGGCCGGGATCCCATCAACCGCAGTACGCGCCGGTGGACGCGCTGTGCACGAGCTTGGCATACTTCGCAAGGACGCCCTTGGTGAACTTCGCGGGCAGCGGCTCCCAGCCGGCCTTGCGGGCCTCGAGCTCGGCGTCATCGACCAACAGGTCGAAGGTGCGCGCGGCGATGTCGACCCGGATCCGGTCACCGTCCCGGACGAAGGCGATGGGGCCGCCGTCGACTGCTTCCGGGGCGACGTGTCCGATGCACAGGCCGGTGGTGCCGCCGGAGAAACGGCCGTCGGTGAGCAACAGGACGTCCTTGCCCAGGCCCGCACCCTTGATGGCGCCGGTGATGGCGAGCATCTCCCGCATGCCCGGCCCGCCCTTGGGGCCTTCGTAGCGGATGACGACAACATCGCCCTTTTCGATCTGTCCGTTGTCCAGTGCGTCCAGTGCACCTTGCTCGCGCTCGAACACGCGGGCGGTGCCTTCGAAGACGTCGGCGTCAAAGCCGGCGCTCTTGACAACCGCGCCTTCCGGGGCCAGCGAGCCGTGCAGGATGGTGATGCCGCCGGTCTTGTGGATGGGATTGTCCAGCGCGCGCAGGATCTTGCCGTCCACGTCCGGCGGGTTGATCGCCTCGAGGTTCTCGGCGACGGTCTTGCCGGTGACGGTGAGGCAGTCGCCGTGGATCAGCCCGGCGTCGAGCAGTGCCTTCATGATGACCGGCACGCCGCCGATCCTGTCGACGTCCGTCATGACGTAGCGGCCGAACGGCTTCAGGTCGCCCAGGTGCGGGACCTGGTCGCCGACGCGGTTGAAGTCGTCCAGGGTCAGCTCGACGCCGGCTTCCCGGGCAATGGCGAGCAGGTGCAGCACCGCATTGGTGGAGCCGCCGAAGGCCATGGTCACGGCGATGGCGTTCTCGAAGGCCTTCTTGGTCATGATGTCGCGCGCCGTGATGCCGAGCCGCAGCAGGTTCACCACTGCCTCGCCGGACTTCCGGGCGAAGTCATCACGACGGCGGTCTGCCGAGGGCGGCGCGGCGGAGCCGGGAAGGGACATGCCAAGGGCCTCGCCGATGCAGGCCATGGTGTTCGCCGTGTACATGCCGCCACAGGCGCCTTCGCCGGGACAGATGGCCTTCTCGATACGTGTGAGGTCTTCCATGCTCATCTTGCCGGCCGCGCAGGCGCCGACGGCCTCGAACGCATCGATCAGGGTGACTTCCTTCTCGGAGCCGTCCTCGAGCCTGACCCAGCCGGGCATGATGGAGCCGGCATAGAGGAAGACGCTGGCGAGGTCCAGGCGGGCGGCGGCCATCAGCATGCCCGGAAGCGACTTGTCGCAGCCGGCCAGGAGCACGGAACCGTCGATGCGCTCGGCCTGCATGACGGTCTCCACGGAGTCGGCGATGACTTCGCGGGACACCAGGGAGAAGTGCATGCCCTCGTGGCCCATGGAAATGCCGTCGGAGACGGAAATGGTGCCGAACTGCATGGGGAATCCGCCGCCGGCGTGGACGCCTTCCTTGGCGCCCTGGGCAAGGCGGTTCAGCGAGAGGTTGCAGGGGGTGATTTCGTTCCACGAGCTCGCGACGCCGATCTGGGGCTTGGCGAAGTCGTCATCGCCCATGCCCACGGCCCGGAACATGCCACGCGCCGGGGCGGCGTGGATGCCCTCCGTCACGACCCGGCTGCGTGGCTTGATGTCTGGTGTGTTGCCTGGCGCATTTTGGGTGTGGTCAGTCATGGGCCAAAGTCTAGGGCTCCGCAGACCGGGCCACTACCCATGCCGCCCCGGCAAAAATGGGCCCGGATGCCGGGACACCGGGGCCTCCTGTTGCTGGACACCCTCCGGGGGCCGCCGTAACGTCAAGCCTGACAAGTGCACCGCTCAAACAGGAGGGCTTCTGCCGTGGATTGGTTGATCTGGGTCATCGTCATAGTGCTCGTCGTCGGGGTGGCGTGGTGGCTGTTGAGCCGAAGGGGTTCCGCTTCCGCACCCGCCGGCACTTCCTCCCCTGCCGATACAGCGCCGCCGGCCTCGGCCGGCTCTCCTCGCATGGATACCGCGGCCGGGCTCGCCGGCACCGCCGCCCCCGCGCCGGTGCCTGTGCCCCCGGTTGCGGAACCGGCAGCTCCCGTACCGACGCCCGCTCCGGAGCCTGCCGCCGCGGAACCCGGCGGCGGCGACGTGGACGACTGGGAGGACGCAGCGGTCGGAGGAACCGCGCCCGCCGCGGGCGCCACGTCCGCGGAGCCGGTGGCGGAAGCCGTGGTGGAGCCTGTCGACGAACCGGCACTTGCGGAGCCCGTGACGGCGGAACCGGTCCTGAATGAAGACGTTCCCCGGGAGTCGCCGTCCGCGGCGGACGCCTCCGTCGAAGTAACTGACGCTCCTGTCGAGGGCGTGACGGCCGACGATGTCACTGCCGCCGACGCCGGTCCGCTCACCGGGGCGGACGACCGGGCTGCGTCCGACGCAGCGGCCGACAAGGCGGAATGGGAAGCCACCTGGACCGAGGCGCCGCCGCGCCAGGCCCCGGCGCATCACCCGGAGTACACGGGGCCGCACGCCCCGACCCTGCCCGGCGCCGAAACCGCGGCCGGCGAGGAAGACGAAGCCTCCGAGGCCGCAGCACAGGCTGAAGGGGCGATGCCGACGCCGGCCGCGGAAGACGCCCCGCCCGCCGGCGGGCACCTGGCGGCAGGCCAGCCTTACGGGGAGGGTTCGGCCGCGGCGGGCCCCGATGGCAGCGGCCCCGCGGACTTCCCGGTGAAGGCCGACGCCGGCACCATGACCTACTACGACGAGGACATGCCTGCCTACGAGGAGGCGCAGGCATCCGTCTGGTTCCTTTCGGCGGCACACGCAGAGGCTGCAGGTTTCCGCCCGCCGCGCCGCGAGCGCTACTGAGGCACCGCGGGAAGCGAGGAGGAACCGTGGCGGGGTGGAGACCGGAGGCACGGTCCCGGCGGCGGCGCCGGGCCGCGGGACTCCGGGGTGCAACGTCCAGATCCCTGCTTATGGTGCTCTCCGGTGGTGCCTTGATCGCAGCCTGCACCATGATCAGCGCCTGCACGGGCAAACCGCCGGGACCGACCCCGGCAACGCCGGGCTCCTCCCCCGCCGGCAGTCCGGCCCCGTCATCGCCTGGTAAGTCGTCCGGCACGCCGTCGGCAGGCACATCGCCGGCGCTTCAGGCGCCCGCGCTCCAGGAAAAACTCGACCTCGGCTTGGACATTCCCTGGTCCGTGGTCTTCCTGGCGGACGGCACCGCCGTCATCTCGGAACGGGACTCCCGGCTCCTGAAGTCCGTGCGGAACGGTGAGGCAAGCACAATCGGCGAAGTTCCCGGCGTCGTGCCAGGCGGCGAAGGCGGCCTCATGGGGCTGGCGCTGTCCCCGCACTTTGCCCAGGACCGGCTGCTGTACTTCTATTACACTGCCGACTCGGACAACAGGATCGCGCGGGCGAGGCTGGCGGCCGGCGGGGACGGCAGGCTCAGCCTGGGCGAGCCCACGGTGGTTTTCAGCGGGATCCCCAAGGCTTCCACCCACAACGGCGGCCGAATCCGCTTCGGCCCCGACGGCTTCCTTTACGTGGGCACCGGAGATTCGCAGCGGCGTGGTCAGCCGCAGGACCCGAATGCGCTCGGCGGGAAGATCCTCCGCCTCACGGCCGACGGGGCACCGGCCCCCGGCAATCCCTTCGGCGACAATCCGGTATACAGCTACGGCCACCGGAACGTCCAGGGACTGGCCTGGGACGAAGACGGCCGGCTCTGGGCGAGCGAGTTCGGGCCCGACGTCGACGACGAACTGAACCTGATCCGTCCCGGCGGGAACTACGGCTGGCCCGATGTCACCGGCGCTCCGGGCCGCGAGGGCTTCATCGACGCCAAAGCCGTCTGGCCGTCAACAGCCGACGCCTCCCCCAGCGGGCTCGAAATCGTGGACGGAGTGGCATACACGGCCGCGCTCCGCGGGCAACGGTTGTGGGCCGTCCCGCTGGACGGCGAACAGGCCGGCACTCCTGTGGCTTATTTCACGGGCGAATACGGCCGCCTCCGGGACGTTTCGCTGGCCCCGGACGGAATGCTTTGGGTGTTGAGCAACAACCGGAACCCCGATTTTGCCCTGCTGCTCAGGCTCCCCCGCTAGGCCGCGCAAAACGCCCCCGGCCGATTTCGCACTTTGCCCGGGTCTCGTGTAGAGTTACATGTCGTTGCGGAGATCAACGGAAAAGGAAATACTCCATTCCAGCGGTCGAAAACGACAAGCACCTCTAGCTCAACTGGCAGAGCAATTGACTCTTAATCAATGGGTTCCGGGTTCGAGTCCCGGGGGGTGCACCAAGGGAAGGGCCCTTGAGCGGCAATGGCGTTCAAGGGTTATTTCTTTGGGTTGAACACCACAACTGAATGCACCTCTAGCTCAACTGGCAGAGCAATTGACTCTTAATCAATGGGTTCCGGGTTCGAGTCCCGGGGGGTGCACCAAAAGAGAATCCCGGACCGGCGTCAGCCGGTCCGGGATTCTTTCGTTTCAAATCCGGCGGGTCGTTCACGCCGGGCCGGTCGGGACGGGCCGCCTTCCGGATGGCCCGCCCTTCAACACCAGTAGCCTTCAGTCCCGGCGGCCGCCGTCCGCGCCGGCTCTCCCCGCAGCTGTCTCCGCAGCTTGGAAAGCGGAACCGTTCGTTGTCACGATTTCATGCACCTCGGGCGAGGCGTGCCGTTCGGACAGGGCACGCACCAGGACCTGGAGCTCTCCACGGAGGACGTTCGCGTCCACCGGCGAATCACGCAGCACCTCCCGTTCGAGGCGTTCCGCACTGTCGAGCACCCGCGTGCCTTCATCGCTCAGGCTGACGATCTGGCTGCGCCGGTCGCTTGAGCTGCGGGATCTCTCGATGTAGCCGTGCGCTTCGAGGCGTGCCAGGGTCTTGCCCATGGTCTGAGCCTGGACCCGGACAATCTGCGCGAGCAGGACCTGGGTGATGGGGCCTTTCACCGCAAGGACTTCCAAGGCGATCACCCCGGCGTGCGTCAGTCCCAGGCCGCTCAGCTTCTCGTTCCATGCGTGTTCCACGAGGCGTGCCGCTGTGGACAACAGCCTTCCGGTGGGCCAACGCTCAATGTCAGGCATAACAGCCAGTATATAAAAGGGACTGCCGGCAATTCGGTTTCCCGGCCGGGCTATTACTAAGCTGGGTGATCGCCGACGCAAGCAAGGAGCACCCATGGCTGAACGACTCACCCCCGGCGACACCGCCCCCGCCTTTACCCTCAAGGACCAGGACGGCAACGATGTCGCGCTGGATTCCTTCCGTGGCAGCAGCACGATCGTCTACTTCTACCCCGCCGCGTCGACCCCGGCCTGCGCCAAGCAGGCCTGCGATTTCCGGGATTCGCTCGCGTCCCTGCAGGCGGCCGGCTACCGGGTGCTGGGCATCTCGCCCGATCCCGTTCCCGCGCTGGCCAAGTTCGTGGCCGAGGAGTCGCTGACGTTCCCGCTGCTCTCCGACGAGGACCACAAGGTGGCCGACGCCTATGCGGCCTGGGGCGAAAAAAAGAACTACGGCCGCACCTACCAGGGATTGATCCGCTCCACGGTGGTGGTGGATCCCGAAGGCAAGGTGGCCGTGGCCCAGTACAACGTCCGGGCAACCGGACACGTCGCCAAGCTCCGCAGGGACCTCAAGCTCGACCCCAAATAAGGGCCGGCGTCCGCTTGGCCCGCGGCGGCTGCGGGCGTGGGTAGAATGGAGGCCGGCGCGGCTACGGGATCTGGCGATTCCCGACGCCGGCACTTGCGCGAGTGGTGAAATTGGCAGACACGCAGGATTTAGGTTCCTGTGCCTTCGGGCGTGGGGGTTCAAGTCCCCCCTTGCGCACAATGTGGACGGCCGGACCCCTGTTGCACGGGGGTCCGGCCGCGTTCCGTCCGACTGCCTTGAGGGGACAAGAGTGGCAAGCAGCAAACGACGCCGGATGAAACTGCAGATCGGCGCGGCCCTTCTTGCCCTGGCCCTGAGTTCGTGCACCGGCGTCCCGGCGCCCGCGCCGTCCAGTGGAACCATGGCCACGTCCAAGCCGGCTGCACCGGACGCGACCTTCAACTTCGGCACGCCGGCCATGCCGCTCGGGCTGGATCCGGCCCTGAGCAACGATTCCGAGACCTACCGCGTGACCCGCCAGGTCATGGAAGGCCTGCTCGGCGTCGACCCGTCCACCGGCCAGCCCGTTCCCCAGCTCGCCACGGAATGGACCGCAGGCGACGACGGGCTCAGCTACGACTTCAAGCTGCGGGAGAAGGTCACCTTCCACGACGGCACCGCGTTCAACGCCGCCGCGGTGTGCAGCAACTTCAACCGCTGGTACACCTTTACCCCGGCGATCCGGAACCAGGCGCCCGGAATCATGTTCAAGAGTGTCTTCAAGTCGTTCTCGGACAACGCGTCGCTTTCGATCTTCAAGAGCTGCACCGCGACCGGCGCCAACGCAGTGCGGATCAAACTCAACCGGCCCTTCACCGGATTCCTGCAGGCCCTGACCCTGCCGGCCTTCGCCATCTCCTCCCCCACGGCGCTGGCGAAGCAGAAGGCCAACGTCCTGGACCGCACGCTGGACGGGCAGGCTGTCTCCGCCTACGCCTCGCACCCGGTGGGCACCGGCCCCTTCGTCTTCTCCGCCTGGGCCAAGGACAGGATCACCCTCAAGAGCTATAGCGGCTACTGGGGTGATCGGGGCCAGATCGCCACCCTGAACTTCGTGCCGTTCGACCATCCGCAGGGCCGGCTCGACGCACTGCTGAGCGGCAAGATTGACGGCTACGACCTCGTCACCGCAGGCACCTTCGATTCCTTGGTCAAGCACGGCATGCAGATCGTGCAGCGGGATCCGTTCTCGGTGATGTACCTCGGCATCAACCAGGCCGTGGTTCCCCTGCAGAAACTCGAGGTCCGCCAGGCGATTGAGTATGCGATCGACAAGGAAAGCCTCATCCGGAAGTTCTTCATGGACAACACGGCCCAGGCCTCCCAGTTCGTTCCGCCCAAGCTCAGCGGCTTCAACAACAACGCGCCGGCGCTGGGGTACGATCCCGCCAAGGCCAAGCAGTTGCTGGCGAAGGCCGGGTACAAGGGCGAGCCCCTCAAGTTCTACTACCCGCTCAACGTGACCCGCAGTTACCTGCCCACCCCCGAAAAGATCTACGCCGAAATCAGCAGGCAGCTGACCGCCGTCGGCTTCAACATCAAACCGGTGCCGGTGGATTGGGAGGACGGCTACCTGCCGAAGGTCCAGTCGCCCGGCGACCATGCCCTGCACCTGCTGGGCTGGAACGGCGTCTACTCGGATCCGGACAACTTCGTGGGCACGTTGTTCGGCGAACGCCGGGGCGAGTTCGGCTACAACGATTCCCAGGTCTTCTCCAAGATCGACCGCGCCCGCGGCATGCCCGAGGGACCGGAACGCAACGCCCAGTACGACACCATCAATGCGCAGATCGCCGCGACCGTCCCGGCCGTGCCGATTGCCTTCCCGATCTCGGCCCTGGCACTGTCCGACCGGGTGGAAAAGTACCCTGCATCGCCGGTCTTGAACGAAGTTTTCACGAACGTCCGACTAAAGTCTTGACGGCCCACCGCAATTTCAGTTATGGGGCGGCGCGGGGATATTCTGTGACAGCCAATGCCGCTGCTATCGGAGATTGACTGTGACCTTCATTTCCAAGACCAAACACGCCGACGTCGTCCTTATTGGCGGCGGAATCATGAGCGCAACGCTCGGGGCGTTCATCAAGCAGCTCGAACCCAACTGGAGCATCGCCCTCTTCGAACGCCTGGACGAAGCCGGCCTTGAAAGCTCCGGCCCTTGGAACAACGCAGGAACGGGCCACGCGGCGCTCTGCGAACTGAACTACTCCCCGGCAGCCAAAGACGGCTCCGTGAACCCCGCCAAGGCGCTGCACATCAACGAACAGTTCCAGCTGTCCCGCCAGTTCTGGTCCCACCTGGTGGACAACAACCTGATCGGTTCCCCCAAAGGCTTCATCAACACCGTTCCGCACATGAGCTTCGTCATCGGCGACAAGCACGCGGACTTCCTCAAGACCCGCTACGAGGCCCTCAAGCCCAACACCCTCTTCCGCAGCATGGAATACACGGAAGACCAGGCCCAGATCGCCAAGTGGGCTCCCCTGATCGTCAAGGGCCGCGACCCCAAGCAGCGCGTCGCCGCCACCCGCGCGGCCGAGGGCACCGACGTCGACTTCGGCGCACTGACCCGCGAGCTGACCACGTACCTGGCCAATACGGGCGTCGAGGTCAACTACGGCCACGAGGTCAGCAACATCAGCAAAGCCTCCGACGGCGGCTGGGACCTTTCGCTCAAGTACCCGGCGTCCGGGGAACGCAGCCGCATCCACGCCAAGTTCGTCTTTGTCGGCGCCGGCGGCGGCGCCCTGCACCTGCTGCAGGCCTCCGGGATCCCGGAAAGCAAGGGCTACGGCGGTTTCCCCGTGTCCGGCCAGTTCTTCCGCTGCACCGACGAGGAGACCGCGCTCCAGCACAGCGCCAAGGTCTACGGCCAGGCCTCCGTGGGCGCCCCGCCCATGTCCGTGCCGCACCTGGACACCCGGTACGTGGACGGCAAGCGTTCCCTGCTCTTCGGCCCGTACGCCGGATTCTCCACGAACTTCCTCAAGACCAGCAGCTACCTGGACCTGCCGCTGTCCATCCGCCCAAGCAACATCATCCCGATGCTCGCCGTGGCCAAGGACAACATGGACCTGACGGCCTACCTGATCAAGGAAGTGGCCAAGCGCCACGACGCGAAGGTCGAGTCCCTGCGCGAGTACTACCCCGAAGCCGACGGGTCCAAGTGGGAGCTGATCACGGCCGGCCAGCGCGTCCAGATCATCAAGAAGGACCCGCAGAAGGGCGGCATCCTGCAGTTCGGCACCGAGGTCATCGCCGCGCGCGACGGCTCCATCGGCGCCCTGCTCGGCGCGTCCCCCGGAGCCTCCACCGCCGTGCCGATCATGATCGAGCTGCTGCAGAAGACCTTCCCGAAGAACTTCAAGGGCTGGCAGTCCAAGCTCAAGGAAATGATGCCCGGCTACGGGGTCAAGCTCAACGACAACCCGGAGCTGGCCGCCGAAATCGAGGCAAGCACCGCGGCATCCCTGCAGCTCGAAAACGCCGACGCCACGCGGAGCTGATTCCTGCCACGGCTGCGGCGGCGCCCGCACGCTGAACAACCGTAGATTCCAGGAGAGGATGCAATGTTCGCTCTGGCAAGGCTTTCACTGGCGAACAGGGCACTGATTGCGCTGATCACCGTCTTCGCGGCGGTGTTCGGCGTGATCACCATGTCCTCCCTGAAGCAGGAGCTCATCCCGTCGATCGAGTTTCCGCAGATCACGGTACTCACCTCCATGCCGGGAGCATCCCCGGAAGTCGTGGACAAGCAGCTGGGCCGCCCCCTCGAAACGGCGCTGAACAGTGTGGAGGGCCTGGAATCAAGTACGTCCACCTCGCGCAGCGGCGTCTCCCAGATCACCCTGGTGTTTAGCTACGGCTCCAACCTGGACCGCGCCCGCAACCAGATCGACCGGGCCATCTCCAATGCCCGCCGCACGCTGCCGGATGATGTGGAGCCGCGCTCCTTCGCCGGCAACGTGAGTGATTTCCCGATCATCTTCCTGGCGGTGTCCTCGGACAAGCCGCTCAGTGAGCTGAATGCCGACCTCCTGCGGCTCAGCGTGCCGCGGCTGCAGAAGATCGACGGCGTCCGCAGCGCCGAAGTCAGCGGCGGCGCCACCCAGCACATCCTGATCAAGCCGGACCCCGCGGCCATGGCCGCCCGGGGCGCCACGATCGGGTCCATGTCCGACGCGCTGCGAAACAACGGCGCATTGGTCCCGGCGGGGACCGTTGAAGAGCAGGGCAAGTCCCTGTCCCTGCAGATCGGCAGCCCGGTCGACTCGCTGGACACCATCAAGGCGCTGCCGCTTGCCGGTGCCAAATCCGGCACCACCATCGGCAGCGTGGCCGGCGTCAGCATCAAGGACGATCCGGCTACCTCGATCACCCGGACCAACGGCAAAGAGACGCTTGCGCTGACCGTGACGAAAAAGCCCGAGGGCGACACCGTGGCGATCTCGCATGCCGTCAAGGATGCGCTGGGCCAGATGAGCGCGGAGCTGGGTTCCAATGCCCGCTTCACCCCGGTCTTCGACCAGGCTCCGTACATCGAGAAGTCGATCAAGGACCTGACCACCGAGGGACTGCTTGGCCTGGGCTTCGCCGTGCTGGTCATCCTGCTGTTCCTGCTGTCCGTGCGCTCCACCCTGGTCACGGCGGTATCGATTCCCTTGTCCCTGCTGATCACCTTCATCGGCATTTCGGCCACGCGGTATTCGCTGAACATCCTCACCCTGGGCGCGCTCACCATCGCGATCGGCCGCGTGGTGGACGACTCGATCGTGGTGATCGAGAACATCAAACGCCACCTGAGCTACGGCGAACACAAGCTCACCGCCATCCTGAACTCCATCAGGGAGGTGGCCGGCGCCATCACGGCCTCCACCCTGACCACGGTGGCGGTCTTCCTGCCCATCGCCTTCGTCGGAGACCTCGCCGGAGAATTGTTCCGCCCGTTCGCCCTGACCGTGACGATCGCCCTGCTCGCCTCCCTGCTGGTGGCCCTGACCATCGTCCCGGTGCTGGCGTACTGGTTCCTCAGGTCGCCCGCGGCCGGGAGCGCCGAGGCGGCGCAGGAAACAGCCGCGAAAGCCCATGAGGCCGAGCAGCGCACCCGCCTGCAGCGCGGCTACCTGCCGGTGCTGTCCGCCACCCAGAAGCACCCGGTGCTGACGATCGTGGCGGCCGTGCTGGTGCTCGGCGGCACGGCCGCCATGACGCCGCTGCTGGCAACCGATTTGCTGGGACGCTCCGGCGAGAACAGCATGACGGTCCGGCAGGTCCTTCCGGCCGGCAGCAGCCTGGCCGAAACCGCCGAAGCCGCCGCCAAGGTGGAGCAGGTCCTGGACGGCATCGAGGGCATCAAGGATGTCCAGGTGACCTCGGGCAACGCCCAGAACGGCCTCGCCGCGCTCACCTCCGGAGGGGCGTCGACCTCGACGTTCACGGTCGTCACGGAGGAGAACACCGCCCAGGAGAAGCTGCAGGACACCGTCCGCTCACGGCTGGCCGAAGCCGGCGCCGCGGGCAAGGTCACCGTCGGTGCGCGGCAGGGTGGCTTCGGCGCCTCCTCCACGGTGGACGTGACGATCAACGCTGCCACCCCGCAGGACCTGCAGACAGCCGGCGACGCTGTCTTCAACGCGCTCAACGGCGTCCCCGGCAGTTCCGAGACCGCCACCAACCTCGTCCCCGGCCAGCCCGTGGTCCAGGTGAAGGTGGACCGGGCCAAGGCGACGGCCGCCGGCCTCAACGAAGAACAGGTGGCCGGCGTGCTTGCCGCCACGGTCTCGCCGGTCCCGGCCGGCACGGTGCGCATCGACACCACCGACTTCCCGGTCCAGGTCGGCGAAGGCACCCGCTTCACCAGCATCGCGGCGGTGCGGGACATCAAGCTCCCGACGCCGGCCGGCCCGGTCACGCTGGGCAGCGTCGCCAGCGTGGAGCAGGTGGATGTTCCGCTCTCCGTGACCAGCAGCAACGGCCAGCGCACGGCCAAGGTGACCGTGACGCCGTCGGGCTCCAACCTGGGCGCGTTAAGCAGCGCTGTCCAGGAACGCCTCGACACCGTGCAGCTTCCCCCGGGCGTGACGGCGGTGATCGGCGGCGCCACCACGCAGCAGGCGGAGTCGTTCCGGCAGCTCGGCCTGGCCCTGCTCGCCGCGATCGCGATCGTCTACGTGATCATGGTGGCGGCCTTCAAGTCGCTCATCCAGCCACTCATCCTGCTGGTATCGGTGCCGTTCGCGGCCACCGGTGCGATCGGGTTGCTCCTGCTGACGGGCGTTCCGCTCGGCCTGCCGGCCCTGATCGGGCTGCTGATGCTGGTGGGCATCGTGGTCACGAACGCGATCGTGCTGATCGACCTCATCAACCAGTACCGCAGCCCCCGGGACGGCCGCGCGGGAATGAGCGTCGAGGACGCCATCACCCACGGCGCCCGGCGGCGCCTCCGGCCGATCCTCATGACGGCGCTGGCCACCGTGTTCGCGCTGACGCCGATGGCTCTCGGCTTCACCGGCGGCGGCGGGTTCATCTCACGGCCCCTGGCGATCGTGGTGATCGGCGGCCTGGTTTCGTCGACCCTGCTGACGCTGGTGCTGGTTCCGGTCCTCTACAAGCTGGTGGAAGGCCGCCGGGAGAAGAAGGCCCTCCTGAAGGCACTCAAAGAGCGTCCCGCCGTCGTGAATGGTGCCGGCGGAAGCGGAACGGACGACGCGGAATTCCTCGATTGGACCACCGGCATGGTCCCGAAGGTCACTGGCCGACGCGCCGCACCAGGGTCTCCCAAATAGCCCTCCCCGCTCACAACCAACTCGCAGTTGTTGTCGTTTTGCGCGCCCAAAACGACGTTAACTGCGAGTTGGTTGGGTGCGGGAATAATCCGCGGGCCAGGGCGTTACACAGGGCGATAGATGCAAATGCATCTAGTTTGGGATACACTGTCTGTAACGCCCGCACACAACCGCGGGCAGGAAGAAAGGCACATCATGGAGATCGGCGTATTCAGCGTCAGCGACATCACCACTGACCCCACCACGGGCCGCACCCCCACGGAAAACGAGCGCATCAAGGCGTCCGTGGCCATCGCCAAGAAGGCCGAAGAGATCGGCATGGACGTCTACGCCATCGGCGAGCACCACAACCGGCCCTTCTTCTCTTCCTCCCCCACCACCACGCTGGCCTACATTGCGGCCCAGACCGAGCGCATCACCCTCTCGACCTCCACCACCCTGATCACCACGAACGATCCCGTGAAGATCGCCGAGGACTTCGCCATGCTGCAGCACCTGGCGGACGGCCGGGTGGACCTGATCATGGGCCGCGGCAACACGGCCCCGGTGTACCCGTGGTTCGGCAAGAACATCCAGGACGGCATCGAGCTCGCGATCGAGAACTACGCCCTGCTGCGCCGGCTGTGGGACGAAGACACCGTGAACTGGAACGGCAAGTTCCGCACCCCGCTGCAGAACTTCACCTCGACGCCGCGCCCGCTCGACGACGTCCCGCCCTTCGTGTGGCACGGTTCCATCCGCAGCCCGCAGATCGCCGAACTCGCCGCGTACTACGGCGACGGCTTCTTCGCCAACAACATCTTCTGGCCCAAGGAGCACTACCAGCAGCTGATCGGCCTCTACCGTGAGCGCTACGAGCACTACGGCCACGGCAAGGCAGACCAGGCAATCGTGGGCCTCGGCGGCCAGTTCTTCATGCGGAAGAACTCCCAGGACGCCGTGAAGGAATTCCGCCCGTACTTCGACAACGCCCCGGTGTACGGCCACGGCCCGTCCCTGGAGGACTTCACGTCGCAGACCCCGCTGACGGTGGGCAGCCCGCAGGAGGTCATCGAGAAGACCCTGACCTTCCGCGAGTTCTTCGGCGACTACCAGCGCCAGCTGTTCCTTGTGGACCACGCCGGCCTGCCGCTGAAGACCGTGCTGGAGCAGCTGGACCTGTTCGGCGAGGAGGTGCTGCCGGTGCTCCGCAAGGAGTACGCCGCCCTCAAGCCGGCCCACGTGCCGGATGCCCCCACCCACGCCTCGCGGGTGGCCGCCAAGCTGGCCGAAACTGCGGGCGATACGGCGGATGCCGCCGTCGGGAACCCGGGGAGCAACGAATGAGCAGCCCCGCTCCGGCTGGGAAAGCCCCGGCCGGAGCGGCCCGGCCCGCGGGCGCCGCTTCCGGCAAGGACGTGCGCCTCGCCGCCGAGGCCTGGGAGTCGCTGTTCCGCTCCCAGGTGGCGGTGATGCGCAGGCTGCAGTCCGGGCCCGCGTTCAAGAAGCTGCCCGTCAAGGAGTACGACGTGCTCTTCACGCTCTCCCGCTGCCCCACCGGGAAGCTGCGCCTGAACGAGATCAACGACCACGTGCTGCTCAGCCAATCGAGCCTGAGCCGGCTGGTGGACCGCTTGGAGAAGCGCGGCCTCGTGGAGCGCAGCATCGCTCCGGAGGACGGCCGCGGCATCCTGCTGGGGCTCACCGAGGCCGGCGTGGCGCTGCAGAAGGAGATCGGGCGGGAGCACGTGCGTGACATCGCCGAACTGCTCCTTCCGGCGCTAAGCGCCACGGAACAGCAGGAGCTGATGCGGCTGACCGAGAAGCTGCGTTCCGGCCTTCCGGACTAACCGAGGACGACGGCGGCGGCCGGGTCTTCTGCCGGAAGCTCGCCGGCAATCTCCGCCGTCACCTTCAGCGTCTTCAGGGAGAGGCTGCCCCCGACGGTGGAGAGGAACGCAGTGTCGGAGGAGTCGCGTCCGGCGGTGATCCGCAGCATGGCCTCCCGGGGAGCCAGGCCGGTGGGATCGATGACGTACCAGGCGCCGTCGACGTGCGCCTCGGCCACGGCGTGGAAATCCATCGGGCTCAGTCCGGGAGCATAGACGGCCGCCAGCCTGGCCGGAATGTCCTTGGACCGCAGCAAGGCGATCGCCAAATGGGCGAAGTCGCGGCACACCCCGCGGCGGTGCAGCAGCGTCTCCACGGCGCCGTCGGTGCCACGGGAGGAACCGCTGACGTACCGCAGTTCGCTGTTGACCCAGTCACGCACCGCCTGCAGCAGCTCGCGGCCATGCAACCCGCCGAACTCGGCGTAGGAGGTGGGCAGGAGCCGGTCCGATTCGGCGTAGCGGCTGGGCCGCACATAGCGGATGAGCTCCATCTTCGAGGACTCGTCCGGCACCCCGCGGCCGGTCACCGTCGCCTTGTACTCGACCTCCACCTCGCTGGGATCAGGGAACTCCATGTAGTGGAAGCGCCCGCCGTGGTGGTCCTGCAGTTCCGTGTACGGCACGGCCTCGCCGCCGGCGGTGACGCTCAGGGTTTCCGTCATCGACGCGAAGCCGGGGTCGCGGGCGACGGCGATGGCCATGGCCACCTTGGTATTCGCCACGGTCTTGAAAACGAGCCGCGCGGCAACGTTGCGTTCCATGGATCTCCGGAAATGTCTCGCGGCGAGAACAGCCCCCAGTGTCGCCGATGGTCGTGGAAGGCCGTGCCGCTTTCTACGGATTGGCCTTCAGAGACAGTAGCATCCGTTGAACGTTTGCAAACTCCGTGCCCTGGTCCACGTATTGGGCGGCCTGGCCCAGCGTGTCGAAGGACTTGGCAGGGGCCACCTTCTCGTCGGGCGCGAAGGCGCGGACAGCAGGGAGGTCGCCGAAGAAGATGTCGCCCTTGCCGGCCGCGCCCTGCACGAGGTTGCGCAGCTGGCAGGCCTTGCCGCCCGCTCCGGCCACCAGGTTGGTGATGCCGTAGGAACCGAAGTACTTGTATCCCTGGATGACCCGGAACACCACGCGCGGCGAGATGGTCGCATCCGTATCGGCATGCGGTAGATCCACCGGGACGCTGCTGAGCACCACATAGCTGCGGCTTGCCTTCGGGCTGCAGGCGGGGGCTTTGGCGGGCTGCAGGCCGGTGTGCAGGGTGGCGATGTAGCCGCCTTCGGCGTCCTTGACCTCCACCTTCAGCGCCCCGGGCAGTGACCCGGCGTTGGGAGTGACGGACTGGACGATCCACTCTTCCGGCAGTTCGAAGCTCACCTTCCGTCCGGCGTCGGTGTATGTTTTCCAGCGGTCGGCGGTGGGCACCGCCCCGGGCGTGGCGGTTCCCGACGCCGTCGGGCTGCCCGACGGCGTCCCTCCGGACGGCGTGGCGGACCCGGTCGCGGAGGCTCCCGCGCTCGGCGAACCGGCAGTCCAGACCTGCCCGCCCTTGCCTTCCTCGCTGCACGCGGCCAGCCCTGCGGTGAGCAGGAGGGCGGCCAGGACCAGACTTCCGTTCGCTGCGCGGTTCCCGTTCATAGCCGCCAGCCTAGTATGGGTGGCATGGATGAGGAGTTGCGTGACGGCGGCGCCGCGGACGTGGCGGGCATGTCTGCACTGGACATCGTGGACTGGCGGCTGCGGACCTTCGCCCTCTACGACGAGGTTCGCCGGCTCGCCCGCGACGACCCGTTCCAGGCCCACGTGCACTGGCGCCGGACCCGGGACCATTTGTTCGGCACCCACCCGGCGTCCGCGCTGACTCCTGCAGCCAAGCAGGGCTTCACCGGCCTGGATACCGCCGAATACGATCCGGCGTTCCGCTTCCACGCCCGCCTAACGCCGGAGGGGTCGGGGCAGGAGCTGACCGTCCGGACCGGGACCGACGGCGATGTGCCGTTCCGGCGGCTGGGCACCTTCGAACTGCCCGGCCTGGGCTCCCTCGCGGTATGGCGCCTGCGCAGCTACGGCGGCGGGATCTTCGTCCCGTTCCGCGACGCCACCGCCGGCAAGGAAGGCGGCAGCTACGGCGCCGGAAGGTACCTGCTGGACACCATCAAGGGCGCATTCCACGGCACGCGGAGCACCGGGGAGGATGAGGAGTTCGTCCTGGATTTCAACTTCGCCTACAACCCTTCCTGCGCGTACAACGAGGCCTGGGCGTGCCCGCTGGCCGGGCCGGACAACCGCTTGGCCGCCGAAGTGCCAGTGGGCGAGCTGTACGTCCCGGCGCCCTGAACGGGCGGCTTAATCGAACGGTAAGGATTCCGGGCGGACAAGGCGGAACCCCGGCGCCTAACCTTGAACCATGACAACGCCGGCCAACGACAACCGCGCGGGCAAGGGCTCCGTTCCGGCGTTCCTGCGCCGCCACAGGGTCTTCACCGTCCCGGCGGCCGTGGTGTTGCTCGCACTGTTGGTGGCCGGCGCGGCCCTCTTCCAGCCCTGGCGCCTGTTCACCAGCAGCACGGTTGACGAAGCCCTGCCGGGGGCGACGCCAACCCCGAGCGGCACGCTGGCTATCCAACGGATCCCGGAAGATCCCGGAACGGCCCTCCCCACGGTGGTTCCGGCCCCGCCGACCGTCATCGCGCGAGGCACCTTCGTCTCCCAGGAACACACCACGTCCGGGGCGGCGAGCCTGGTCAAACTGCCCGACGGCGGCCTGGTACTCCGGCTGGAGAACCTCGCCAGCAGCGACGGACCCGACGTCAAGGTCTGGCTCAGCAACCAGGAGGCCGGCGGAGACTGGTTCAAGTACCGTTCCGGAAAGTGGCTGGACCTCGGCGCAGTCAAGGCCACCCACGGCAACCAGAACTACGCCATCCCGGCCGGCGCCGACATCTCGGGGCTGGACACCGTGGTGCTGTGGTGCGACCGGTTCAGCGTGGCCTTCGGCTCGGCCGGATTGAACCGCGTCTGACACCGTTCGCGCCCCGGCGGAGCCGTATGACAGGCTTGGGGCATGGAATCGGCCGCACCGTCACGTGAACCGCTGCGGCAATCCCCGCCGGAAACCCGCCCAAGCCACCGCCACAAAGGCCTGCTCCGCTATCCGGTACTGAGGCAATTGCTGCGCTTCACCGGCGTCGGGATCATCTGTACCGCCACTTCGCTGGCACTGTACGCGCTGCTCCGGCCAGTGCTTGGCCCGCAGCCGGCGAACGCGGCGGCACTCATCATCACCTCGGTCCTGAACACGGCACTGAACCGCCGGCTGACGTTCAAGATCGAGGGCAGCAGCAGGCGCCTCCAGGATCA
This sequence comes from Arthrobacter cupressi, assembly GCF_900099975.1. Classification (GTDB taxonomy): domain Bacteria; phylum Actinomycetota; class Actinomycetes; order Actinomycetales; family Micrococcaceae; genus Arthrobacter; species Arthrobacter cupressi. Next base: position 113,262 of record NZ_FNEI01000011.1, on the reverse strand, counting down.
CCTCAACGGGCTGATCGTGATCGCCATCGCACTCGTCATCACCGGCGGAAGCCTGGGCGTGCTGCACGTCTTCAGGCCGGACGCGACAGTCACGGAAGAGCTTTGGACCACCACACTCTCCGGATTCCTCGCCACCGCCGTCCGCTTCACCCTGCTGCGGCATTGGATCTTCCGCCGGGCCCGCCACGCCTGAGCCCCCCAACCAGCTCGCATTAGTTGTCGTTTTGAGGGCTCAAAACGACAACAACTGCCAGTCAGTTGGGTCAGCGGCGGCCGATCCCGATGACGCTCCCGACGGCGTCGCGCACGGCTGCGGCGGCCTGCTCAAGTTCGTTTGCCGTCACCGCGGAGGTGAAGCTGAAGCGGACGGCCGTCTGTGCGACCTCAGCCTCGAGGCCGAGGGCGAGCAGCACCGGCGACGGCGCGTCCGACCCCGCGGCACACGCCGAACCGCTGGAGCAGACCACGCCGCGGCGCTCGAGTTCCAGCAGCACGGATTCCCCGCTGGTGCCCGGGAAACAGAAGGACGCCACGGAGGGCAGCCGCTGCGCCGGGTGGCCGGTCAGCACCGCACCGGGAACGGCCTCCAGGACCGCCCGGATGAAGGCGTCGCGCAATTCCGTCACTCTGGCGGCAAGGCGCGGCTGTTCCTCCGCCGCGAGGGTCAGCGCAGTTGCAAGCGCCACGGCACCGGCCACATTCTCCGTGCCGGAGCGGCGCCCGCGTTCCTGGCCACCGCCGTGGACCAAGGGTTCGATCCGCAGCCGCCCCTTGGCGAAGAGCACACCGGATCCTTTGGGCGCACCGAGCTTGTGCCCCGAAATACTGAGCGCATCCACGCCGAGGTCCTTCACGCCCAGGGGCAGCCAGCCCGCAGCCTGCACCGCGTCAGTGTGGAACGGAATGCCCCGTGCGGCGGCGAGCGCTGCCAGTTCGCGGACCGGCTGCACCGTGCCGACCTCGTTGTTGGCGTACATAATGCTGGCGAGCGCGGTTTCCGGGCGCAAGGCGGCGGCGAACGCCTCCGGAGTGACCAGGCCGTGCCGGTCCACCGGCACCACATCGACCGTGAAGCCGTGAACCCGCCGCAGGTAGTCCGCGGACTCCTCGACGGCGGGATGCTCGATGGCGCTGATCGCCACCCGGTCCAGGGCCGGATCGGCGCCCCTGCGGGCCAGCGCGATTCCCTTGAGGGCCAGGTTGTCCGCCTCGGTCCCCCCGGAGGTGAAGGTGACTTCCCCCGGCCGGCAACCCAGCACCTTCGCGACGGCGGCCCGCGCCCCCGCGAGCGCATCCGCCGCGGCCTCCCCCAGGCTGTGGTGGCTGGAGGGGTTGCCGAACTCGCCGCTCAGGTACGGCCACATGGCTTCGAGCACCTCCCGGCGCACGGGGGTGGTGGCGGCTGCGTCCAGGAAGATCATGGCTGTCCTAGGAAACTTCCGCCGGCACGTCCAAGGTAACGTCCAGGCCCAGGTCCAGGGCGGTGACGCTGTGGGTCAGCCCGCCGATCGAGATGACATCGACACCGGCAGCGGCGATGTCCGCCACGGTGGACAGGTTAACGTTGCCGCTGGCTTCCACCACGGCCCGCCCCGCCACCTGCCGTACCCCGGCGCGGAGCTCCTCAAGGCTGAAGTTGTCCAGCATGATGGTGTCCACTCCGGCGGCCAGCACGGGTTCGATCTGCTCGGCCCGGTCCACTTCGACCTCGAAATGGGTGGTGTGCCCAAGCTGCGCCTTCGCCGCGGCCAGGAGGGCGGTGAGCTTGCCGGCATCGCCGCCGGTCATGACGGCGAGGTGGTTGTCCTTGGCCAGCACGGCGTCGGACAGGCTGTAGCGGTGGTTCGCTCCCCCGCCGCAGCGCACCGCGTAGCGTTCCAGGACCCGCAGGCCCGGGGTGGTCTTGCGGGTGTCGGTGATCCGGGCGCGGGTGCCCTCGACCAGGCGGACGAACTCCGCGGTCTTCGTGGCGATCGCGCTCATCCGCTGCGCCAGGTTCAGGCCGACGCGTTCGGCGAGCAGCACCGAGCGGGCGCGGCCGCTGACCCGGGCGAGGTGCGTGCCGGCGTCGAAGGCTGCTCCGTCCGGCAGCAGCAGCTCGACTTCGGTGTCCGGGTCGATGAAGAGCATGGCGTCGCGGAAGACGGTCCCGCCGCTGAAGATGCCGGGCACGCGGGCGTTCAGCACGGCGGTGGCGCGGGCCTCGGCCGGGATGAGCAGCTGCGAGGTGATGTCCCCGCTGGGCGCGTCCTCGGCGAAGGCCCGCTCGAGGATGTCGCGCACGGCGGCTGCGGGAAGGGACAGGCTAGTCAAGGATCAGGCTCGCTTTCCGGCTCATGGTGTAACGCTTGTCAAAGTCTTCGTCCGCGGGACCGTCGACGGCGGCAGTTTCCTCCCACGAATCGCTGCGGTAATGCGCGCCCAGGGAGGTCCGGCGTTGCCGGGCGGCGTGCACCAGCAGCTGCGCGGCCAGCAGGAGGTTCGCGTCCTCGTGCTCGCGGGGGTCCAGGGAATCGGGAACCGTCTCTGGGTCCACGACTTCAGCCCAGGAACCCAGGACGGCGGCCGCCTCCCGGAGCAGTACGCCGTCGCGGAGGACGCCGGCCTTGGCGGTCATGAGCCGCCGCAGGGTCTCCCCGTCGAAAGGTGCCGGATCAACGAGCGGTTCGGGAGATCCCGAAAGCGCCGTTGTTGCGTGGCGGTCCGAGTCGGCCGCCGAGCTTGCGAGGCGTTCGCCGACGCGAGGCCGGAGCGCAGGCGCCGAGGGATCTGGCGAGCCGCCCCACAGAAACCCCTCGACCACCCGCCGCCCGAAGACAAGCCCTTCGAGCAGCGAGTTGCTGGCCAGCCGGTTGGCGCCCTGCACTCCTGTGCACGCCACTTCGCCGGCGGCCAGCAACCCGGGCACCGAGGTGCGGCCGTTCAGGTCGGTGACCACGCCACCCATCCAGTAGTGGGCCGCCGGTGCCACGGGAACCAGCTCGCGGGTCCAGTCGACGCCGGCCTCGAGGGTGCGGGCGGTGATGGTCGGGAAGCGCCGGGCCAGGAAACCCGCGCCGCGGCGCTCTTCGAGCGCGCGGGCGTCCAGGTAGACGTGCCCGTTGGGGTCGCCGAGCGCGGCCAGGTGCAGGGCGATGCTGCGGGAGACGACGTCGCGCGGGGCCAGCTCGGCGTCCGGGTGGTACGCGGGCATAAACCGTTCGCCGTGCGCGTCCACCAGGATGGCGCCTTCGCCGCGGACGGCCTCGGAGATCAGCAGGGGGTCGCTGCCCGCGGTTTCCCTGGCATCCCCGGGAAGCACCATGCAGGTGGGGTGGAACTGGAAGAACTCAAGGTCCGCCACTTCGGCCCCGGCGCGCCACGCCAGGGCCAGGCCGTCCGCCGTGGCAACCGAGGGGTTGGTGGTCTGGGCGAAGAGCCGGCCGGCTCCCCCGGTGGCCAGCAGCACGGCGTCGGCCTGGCAGCTTAGCTCGCGTCCGTCGTGGACATAAGTCACCCCGGTCACGCGGCCGAAGGCCTGGGTCAGGGAGGTCACGTGGGCGTGGCCGATCACCCGGATCCGCCCGGCCGCCTGGGCGTCCAGGACGGCGCGGATCAGCGCCCGGGCCACCCCGGCGCCGGTGGCGTCCCCGCCGGCGTGCAGGATGCGCGGCGCGGAATGGGCGGCCTCGATCCCCAGGGCGGGGTCGCCGCCGTCGTCCAGGTCGAAACGGACGCCGAAGCGCCGGAGCCCGGCAATGTCACGGCGCGCCTCGGCGCACAGCACCCGCACGGCGTCTTCGTCGCAGTGCCCGTTGCCGGCTTTGAGGGTGTCGGCAATGTGCGCGGCGACAGTGTCCCCGGGCGCCGGCTCGTCCAGGACGGCGGAGATGCCGCCCTGGGCGAAGTAGGTGTTGCTGTCCGCCAATGCCCCCTTGCTCAGCAGCACCACCTCGGCGCCGCCCTCGGCGGCGAGCAGGGCCGAGTACAGCCCGGCGATGCCACTTCCGACGACGACCAGCCGCTTGCGCTGCTGCCTTGCGGCAGTGCGTTCCACTGCAAGGTCATGTGCAGTCATGTCAGCCTCGTTCGCTTGCGTACGGCAGGTTCAGGGGCGGGCCGCCAGCATGCGCTCCAGCGCAATCTTGGCGTTGGCCTGCACGGCGTCGTCCACGGTGATGCGGTTGACGATGCGTCCTTCGACGAGTTCCTCCAGCACCCAGGCGAGGTAGCCGGGGTGGATGCGGTACATCGTGGAGCACGGGCAGATGACCGGGTCCAGGCAGAAGATGGTGTGCTGCGGGTTCTCCGCGGCGAGCCTGTTCACCATGTTGATCTCGGTGCCGATGGCGAAGGTGGTGGGCTCGGTGGCCGCCGCGATCGCCTTCTTGATGAAGTCGGTGGAGCCTGCGCCGTCGGCCGCGTCCACGACCTCCATGGGGCATTCCGGGTGCACGATGACGTTGACGCCCGGGTAGTCGGCGCGGGCCTTCTCGATCTGGGCGACGTTGAAGCGCTTGTGGACCGAGCAGAAGCCGTGCCACAGGATCACCCGCGAGTCGCGCAGGGTCTGTTCGTCGTTGCCGCCCAGTTCCTTTCGCGGGTTCCACATGGGCATCTGCTCCAGCGGGACGCCCAGGGCCTTCGCGGTGTTGCGGCCGAGGTGCTGGTCCGGGAAGAACAGCACCCGCTGGCCCCGCTCGAACGCCCACTCGAGAACCGTCTTCGCGTTCGAGGACGTGCAGACGATCCCGCCGTTGCGGCCGCAGAAGGCCTTGAGGGCTGCCGAGGAGTTCATGTAGGTGACCGGGATGACCGGGACGCGGCCGGCGTCGTCGGCTTCGGTCCCGAAGATCTCCTCAAGCTGCTCCCAGCACTCCTCCACGGAATCCTCATCCGCCATGTCCGCCATGGAGCAGCCTGCCGCGAGGTTCGGCAGGATCACGGCCTGTTCCGGGGCAGAGAGGATGTCAGCGGTTTCGGCCATGAAGTGCACGCCGCAGAAGATGATCGCTTCGGCGTCCGGCCGGGTGAGGGCGGCGTTGGCCAGCTGGAAGGAGTCGCCCACAAAGTCCGCGTACTGGACCACTTCGTCGCGCTGGTAGAAATGGCCGAGGATCACGGCCCTGCTGCCGAGTTTCTCCTTGGCGGCACGGATGCGGGCGTCGAGTTCGGCGTCGCCGGCCAGCTTGTATTCCTCCGGCAGCTGGCCCTGGCGGGGGGTGCTGCGCGGCGCGGCGTCGGCGCTGGAGGCGCCGGGTCCGTAGGCGGGGATTCCGGCCAGGGATTCGGCGAGGTCGTACTCCCACGGCCCCTTCGCGAGGGCGGGGCTGCAGGTTGAGCCGGCCACGGAGCGGCCCTTTTCCGCTTCCTCGCGGGTGATCAGCTGGATGGCTGTGTTGACGCTGCTCATGGTGTGCTCCTGTTGTCTGGCCCGAGGCCGGGTGTGCCGGTAAAGCGGTAGAGGCGTGGGGGGCGGTGTTTCCCGCCCTGGAGGTACTCACCGGTTTCTTCGATCTCCGGTGCGGTCTTGAGTTGGCGGCGGAAGTTCGCCGGATCGAGGGGGCGGTCCAGTACGGCCTCGTAGACCTCCCTGACCTGGGCGAGCGTGAAGTATTCGCCGAGGAAGTGGTAGGCGATGGATCCGTAGGCCATCTTGTTGCGCAGCCGCCACAGGGCATAGTCCACGATCGCGTTGTGGTCGAAGGCGAGTTGTTCGAGCCGGTCGGCGCGGAACCAGCGCACGTTCTCGGACTCGTCGGCGAGCGCGGCCTCGGTGGGCTGGACGAGGGCCCAATAGACGATCGACACCACGCGCTGGCTGGGAGAACGGTGCAGGCCGCCGAAGGCGTACAGCTGCTCGAGGTATTCCGGGGCCAGGCCGGTGGTCTCCAGCAGGTTCCGGGAGGCGGCGTCCTGCAGCGATTCGTCGTGGGTGAGCGGCCCGCCGGGCAGCGCCCACATTTCCTTGAACGGCTCGCGGATCCGGCGCACCAGCGGCAGCCAGAGGGTGGGCCGGCCGGAGCTTTCGCTCGGCCGCAGGGCGAAGATCACCGTGGAGATGGCCAGCGACGGCGGCGCGAGCCTGCGTTCGGAGACGTTGGCAGAGTTCGTGAACACCGTTTCACCTGCTTCCCTGCCTGGTGCCATCGGAGGGCGGATTAGTTATGGTCAAAATGACTTTAACTAATGGTAGGGCCCGGCCTGCCGGTTGCCAAATGTGAGCTACGCTGCATAACGCTGTAAAATTCGACGGGTCCCATGCGGGCCAGCACACGATCCGAGGAAACTAAGGCCACCACGAATGACAACGAAGTCCACCGGCGCTATCCCATCCACCCATTCGGCAGGCCTCGGCCATGCGATGAAACCGCGCCAGCTCACCATGATGGGCTTGGGCAGCGCAATCGGCGCCGGGCTGTTCCTGGGTTCGGGTGCCGGGATCCAGGCGGCAGGACCTGCTGTCCTCATCTCCTACCTTGTGGCCGGCACCCTGATCATCCTGGTGATGTGGGCGCTCGGCGAGATGGCCGCGGCGAACCCAAACAGCGGCGCCTTCTCCGTCTACGCCGAAAAGGCCATGGGCAAGACGGCCGGTTCGACCGTCGGCTGGCTGTGGTGGCTGCAGCTGGTGGTGGTGATCGCCGCGGAGGCACTCGGCGCGGCCGGGCTCCTGTTCTCCGTGTGGCCAGTGGTTCCGGTCTGGGTGCTGGCACTGGTCTTCATGACGGTCTTCACCGCGATCAACCTGGTGGGGGTCCGCAGCTTCGGCGAGTTCGAGTTCTGGTTCGCCATCCTGAAGGTCGCCGCGATCATCGCCTTCCTCCTCATTGGTGCGGCGCTGCTCTTCGGCTGGCTCCCCGGCACCGCTTCGCCGGGCCTTGGCAACTTCACGGGGAACTTCGCCCCGGCCGGCTGGGGCGGCATCGCCGCCGCCCTGTTCGTCGTCATCTTCGCCTTCGGCGGCACGGAAATCGTGAGCGTCGCTGCCGCCGAGACCCAAGACCCGGTGCACAGCGTCGGCCGGGCCATCCGCACCGTGCTTTGGCGCATCCTCGTGTTCTACATCGGTTCCGTTTTCGTCATCGCGGCTGTGCTGCCTGCCGGCTCCGAGGGCCTGAAGTCCCCGTTCGCCGGCGTCCTGGACATGGCCGGCATTCCGGGTGCCGGCACGGCCATCACCCTCGTGGCCGTCGTCGCCCTGCTGTCGGCGTTGAACGCGAACCTCTACGGCGCCTCGCGCATGGTGTTCTCCCTCTCCGAGCGCGGCGAAGCTCCGGCTTTCCTCTCCGGCCTGCGCGGCAAGCAGGTGCCGATGGCCGCCGTCGGGGTGTCGGTGGCCTTCGGCTTCATCGCCACGGTGCTCGAACTGCTCTTCCCGGACCGGGTGCTGCCCGCCCTGCTCAACCTGGTGGGCTCCACCTGCCTGGTGGTCTGGGGCAGCGCCTTGGTCTCCCAGCTCATCCTGCGCCGCCGGGCCGACCGCGAAGGCACTGAACTGCCGCTACGGATGAAGGGCTTCCCGGCACTGACCGTTTTCGGCCTGGTGCTGCTGTCCATCGTCTTCGTGGTCGGTTTCTCCAACCCCGAAAGCGCCGGGCAGCTGGTGGCCACGTTCCTGCTGATCGCAGGGATCGCGGTAGCCTGCCGGGTGGGCGAAAAGGTCAAGGCCTCACGGTCAGCAGGCCGCACGATCTGACACGGAGAACTCCCTTTCCGGAGTATCGTGGGCACTGTTCGAGCAGTAGACGCACCGACGCGCCGGGGTTGCCCGGGCGCCGCACTTGATGAGGACTGAGGCCATGACGGGCAGGCACACAGGAGAACTCCACCACACCGTGGAAGGCACCGATCCGGGCCTGTTCGTCGAGGTCCATGAACCCGCTCAAGGCAAGGACGCAGGCCTGCGCCCTGTGCTGCTGATCCATGGCTTCTCATCCTCCGGCAAGCTCAACTGGGGCGACACCGGCTGGGTCGCGGCGCTGCAGCAGGCCGGGCGCCGGGTCATCGTGGTAGACCTTCCCGGGCATGGGCGCAGCGGCTCGCCCGAGGACCTGGATTCCTACTCCCCCAGCAGGATCCGGGCGGACCTCCTGCAGATCGTGTCCGACGCCGGCGCCCGCCCGCTGCGCGACGGTGATCCTGCCAGCGGGCTGGACGTGGTGGGCTATTCGCTGGGCTCCCGGCTCGCCTGGGAGTTCGGCGCGACCCAGCCGGAGCTGGTCCACCGCCTGGTGCTCGGCGGACCGAACAAGGAGGATCCGCTGGCAGCCTTCGACCTCGCCGCAGCGCAGCGGCACCTGGCCGACGGCACACCTGTGGCCGACGAATCGACCGCGGAGCTGCTCAGGATGGCCCAGTTGCTGCCAAGCAACGATCTCTTCGCACTGTTGTCCCTGATCGAGGCCATCAAGGGCGAACCTTTCGACCCCGCCGAGGCCGCGCCGCATATGCCGGTGCTGCTGGTTGCGGGCGAAAAGGACGAGCGCGCCGCCACCATGCCGGAACTGGCCGCGATCGCCGCTCGCTCCGGCAGCATGGCCGAACAGCTGCTTATCCCCGGCCGAACCCACAGCAACGCGGTCACCAGCCGCGCCTTCAAGGACGCCGCCATCGGCTTCCTCGGCGTCTGAACAGGGACCCATGGGCATGCGCTTCAAGGACCGCACGGAGGCCGGGCACCGCCTGGCCGCCGCTCTTCCGCAGCTTCGGGAGCGCCCGGACACCATCCTCCTTGGCCTGGCCCGGGGCGGCATCCCCGTGGCAGCCTCCGCCGCCGCAGCCCTTTACCAGCCCTACGGCGCCGTGCTGGTGCGCAAGCTCGGCATTCCGGGACGCGACGAAACCGCGTTCGGTGCCCTGTCCTGGTCCAACGGCAGGATCGTCCGCATGCTCAACCGTCCCTTGCTGGACCGCATGCTCCGGCACGGCATCAGCCCCGAGTCGCTGGACGCCGTCGAGACCCGCGAACGAACCGAACTGCTCCGCCGGGTGGACAGCTATCCGCGGGTAGCCTTCGACGTCACGGGGAAGACCGTGGTGCTGATCGACGACGGCCTGGCCACCGGGGCCACCATGCGCGCGGCCATCGAGGGGGTGCGGGCCGGCGGTCCCGCCGCCGTCATCGCCGCGGTGCCGGTGGCTTCGCTTGAGGCGCAGGCCTCGATCGCCAGGGCCTGCGACTTCGCCTTCTCCCTCTACACCCCGGGAAAGTTCCACGCGGTGGGTACGTTTTATGAGCACTTTGAGCAACTGAGCGACGACGACGCCGTCACGCTCCTCCGGGAGGCCGGCTAGCTTCCGCCGAACGAAAGAAAAGGGTGCGGACCGGCGGTCCGCACCCTTTCCGGGAATAGCTATCAGTGGGCGCTGAAGCCGAGGTGGCGGCCCTTGGTTTCCTTCGCGAGCACCACGCCCGCCCCGGAAATCACGCACAGCACCATGATGTAAATGCCCACCGAGCCGGACCATTTGGTGTTGTCCAGCAGGGCCTGGGCGATCATGGGGGCGAAGGCGCCGCCAAGGACGGAGCCCAGCGCGTAGCCGATCGAGATGCCGGAGTAGCGGACCTGGGCCGGGAACATCTCGGCGTACATCGCGGACATGGGGCCGTAGGACAGGCCGAGGCCGATGGTGAGCACAAAGAGCGCGGTGCCATAGAGGAAGATGTCCTTGGTGTCGATCAGGGCAAAGAGCGGGATCATCCAGGCGAACACGATTGCGTAACCGGCCAGGAAGGTCTTGACGCGGCCGATCTTGTCCGAAAGCCAGCCGCCCACCATGGTGAAGATGAGCCAGCCGAAGGAGGCGACGGTGGTGGCCAACAGCACCTGCGCGGACGGCATCTTGAGGGCCTTGTTGGCGTAGGAGATGAAGAAGGCGATCAGCAGGTAGCCGGCGGCATTGTTGGCGATGAAGATGAGGGCGGCCAGCACCACTTCCTTGGAGTTCTTGCGGAACAGTTCGCCCAGGGGTGCGCGGCTTTCGGCCTTGCGCTGGGCGATCTCCTTGAATACCGGGCTTTCGCCGACGGCGCGGCGGATCATGTAGCCCACCACGATCAGCACCACGGACAGCAGGAACGGCACGCGCCAGCCCCAGTTGGTGAAGTCCGCGTCTGACATGTTCGACTTGAGCATGGTCAGCAGGCCCGTGGCGAGGATCATGCCGATGGGCACGCCGATCTGCGGGTAGGCGCCGAAAAGTCCGCGCTTGGAGATGGGCGCGTGCTCCACGGCCATCAGGGCCGCGCCGCCCCATTCACCGCCGGCGGAGAAACCCTGCATGACGCGCAGGGCGATGAGCAGCACCGGCGCCCACGCGCCGATGGCGCTGTAGCTGGGCAGCAGGCCGATGAGCGCCGTTGCCGCTCCCATCAGCACGAGGGTCATGACCAGCACCGCCTTGCGGCCCAGGCGGTCACCAAGGTGGCCGGCCACGAACGCGCCGAGGGGGCGGAACAGGAAGCTGATGCCGATGGTGGCGAAGGAAAGAATCTGCGCCAGGCCGGGGTTGGACTCGTTGAGCGGCGTGAGGAACAGAGGGCCAAGAAGGGTGGCCGTCAACTGGGCGAAGATGAAGAAGTCGTACCACTCGATCGTGGTGCCTACCAGGGTTCCGGCAAGCACCCTGCGTTCTTCACGCTTGCTGCTGGGACCCGAAGGGGCATCGACAGAGGAAGTTGCAGTCATTGAAACTCCGATGATGGGGGTGCGGGGAGGCCTGGACGCTCGGTTCGAATTACCGACAGAACGGTCAGTTGGAATAGCTTACTACACCGCCTGTGAGTTGCAACACACCCCGGATCCCGGTGCGCGGAAAACCCGCCCGCCCCGGCGCGGGACCACGCACGGCCAATGCACGGAGCGCCGCCATAGGATGGAACGCATGATGTCTCCCAACGCCGCGAGCAGCCGAAAGGAAGCCGAGGGCACGGTGTCGCCGTCGCAGACCCTGTCCCGTGGCATCCAGGCCCTCGAGATCCTGGCGGCCGCCGAACGTTCCCTTACGATTGCCGAGCTCGCCGCAGCCCTCGGCGTGCACCGCTCCGTGGCGTACCGGATCCTGCGCACCCTGGAAGACCACTCGCTGCTGGTCCGCGACGACGCCGGCCGGGTTCAGCCGGGGCCCGGCCTGGCCGTCCTTGCCCGAGGCGTGTCCCGCACCCTGCAAACGGCGGCGCTCCCCGAGCTCACCCAGCTCGCCAACACCTACAACATGACGGCGTTCGTCGCCGTCTGGGACCACCAGGACTGCGTCACCCTGGTCACGGTGGAACCGCGCCATTCGGCCGCAACACTGGTCCAGCACCCCGGCACACGGCATCCCGCGAATGTCGGCGCGCCGGGGATCGCCATCCAATCCACCATGAGCCCCGAGCAATGGGGCGCCCTGGCGCCCGGACTGCCTTACCGCCCCGAGGCCGCCGATGCCCGGCAGCTCGGCTACGCTGCGAGCCACGACGAGGTGATCGAGGGGCTCTCGTCCCTGGCCGCGCCCATCCATGTCCCGGGCGGACGGCCGGCCGCGATCGCCGTCGTCTACATCCGGCGCGACCAGGACGAGGCCGCCGTCGGGCAGGCACTCGCGGCGAGCGCGGCACGGATCGAAAGCCAGCTTTCCTGACCCACCCGGGCGCGCCGTACTGCGGGTGCCCGGGTGTCCGCGGCTCCTGCCGGAAAGGCCACCCGGCCCGGCCTGAAGTGTAGAATTGCGGGCAAGCTCACACCCCGGCTGGCCCCGTTCCAGGAGGCCGCGGGCGCATATCGGGGCCGTTCGAAGGAGTTCCATGACTGCCGTGGCCGAAACCGGCGCCTCCGCAGTGCAGACCGTCGTCGCCGACAGTTTCCAGGACTGGAGCCGTGCCATTTCAAAATCCTTTGTGCCGCTGATGGTCAAGGACAACGGGGCGGCGGAGTTCCATGGAACGATGCGTTCCCGGGTCCTGGGCAACATCTCCGTGGTGGAGGTGACGGCGGGGCGGCACGCGGTGGTCCGCACCCCGGCCCTGATCGCCAAGTCCGCCACCCGGTACTTCAAGCTCAGCATCCAGCTCACCGGAACGGGAACGCTCATCCAGGATGAACGCGAGGCGGTCCTGGCGGCCGGTGACCTCGCCATCTACGACACCTCCCGGCCCTACGAACTGCGCTTCGACGGCGATTTCCGCAGCCTGGTGCTGATGTTCCCGCACGAGCAGCTCGACCTTCCGGCCGGCGCGATGGAGCACGTCACGGCGCTGCGGATGCCCGGCGACGAGGGCTTGGGCGAACTTATCAGCCCGTTCCTGGTCCGGCTGGCCGACAACCTCGAAGCGCTCTCCGGAACCAACGGACTGAGACTGGTCCACAACGCCCTGGACCTGGTGACCACGCTGTTCAATGGCGAACTTGACCAGTTGGTGGATGCGGGCCGTGACCCCCACCTGCTGCTGCTCGCCCGGATCCACGACTACATCGAAGCCAACCTCGGGGACCCCACCCTCGGTCCCGGTTCGATCGCCGCGGCGCACTATATTTCCACCCGGCACCTGCACGATCTGTTCCAGGAAATCGGCACCACCGTGGCCGCATCGATCCGCCAGCGGCGCCTGGAGCGGTGCCGCCGCGACCTGCGCGACCCTGTCCTGGCAAACCGGCCGGTCACCGCCATTGCGGCCCGCTGGGGGTTCACGGACGCCGCCCATTTCAGCAGGATCTTCCGGGCCGCCTTCGGCAATTCCCCCACCGGGTACCGGAACGCGGGCTAGGCTCCCGGTCTCCGGCCGCCGTCGGGCTGGCCCGCCTTGCCGCGCCGCAGCAGGACGCCGGCCAGCCCGCCGAGCACGGCCAGGGCGGCAGCCGAAGCCAGGGAAACCAGGAACGCTGCCGCGAAGCCCTGGCTCTGCGCCGCCTGGCCGCCCAGGAAAGCGCCCAGGGCCGTGCCGGCGACGATCCCGCTCGCCAGTGCAGTCATGACCGTAGCCATCCGGCCGGCCGGGGCCACCAGCCCGCCGATGCTGAACACCGTGACCATCACCGGGCCCACAGGGATGCCGACCACCAGCAGGACGGCCGCCATCGGCCAGATCCCCGCGGGCAGGAACAACAGGAGCGAGAGCACGGCCATCAGCGCCGCGGCCGAAGTCCAGCGCGCAGCGAGGCCGAACCGCTGGGGCCAGTAGGCGACCGACAGTGCAGCGACGGCAGAGCTGAGTCCCATGACCGCATACATCAGGCCGGCAATCTCCGCCGTGGCGAACTGTGCGGAAAAGGCGCTGAGCGCGTTCTGCAGGGAGCCGAAGAAGGTACCCATGCAGACCATCGCGAGCACGGCCACCGCCACCTTGAGCCAGGCCAGCGCCCCGGCCCCTCGTCCGGGCTTAGTATCCGCATGCTGCCCGACGCCGGCCCCCGCCTTGCGCTTTGCGGGCACCACAGCCAGCTGTGAAGGATGCACCGCGAAGGCGGGAACGAGGGTTGCCGTGAGGAGGGCGGCGAAGGCCAGGGGGAGCCAGGGGGCGAAGAGACTGGCCAGGAGGCCGACCAGGGCGGGCCCGAGCACGAAGGTGAATTCGTCCGCTGTCCCCTCATAGGACAGCGCGGTGTCGAGCTCGGCCCGCCGGGTGGCGATGCTGCCCTGGCTGCGGCCAGTGCCCGGCTCCGTGGCCGCCAGGTCCCGGGTGGTGAGGGCCATCCAGCGGACCCTGGCCATCGGTCCGACCTGGGGGCAACTGGCGCCGGAGAGGAAGGCGGTAAGGACTACCGCGGCGGGGCCGGCGGGCGCGGCAAAGTCGTGCGTGAGGTAGGCGGCGATGATCAGTGCGGCGACGGCCAGGGTGTTGACCGCGGCAGCACACAGCAGCACCGTGCGCTGCCCGGCACGGTCGGCCAGCGCACCGAGCACCGGAGCGCCGGCGGCGGAGCCAATGCCGACGGCCCCCGCCGCGAGGCCGCCGATCGCGTAGGAATGGCTCACCGCCGTCGCAAGGGTCAGGGCGCCGACAGTGAGCATCGCCAAGGGCAGGCGGGCAAAAAGCGCAATCGGCAGGAAGCCCGGGCCGGCGAGTTCCGGGAGCCGGGCGAAGCGGCCGGGCAGCCGGGAACGCCGGGCGTTGCTGCGGGCGGGGCCGTCGGCCGGGACTGCTGCTTTTGCAGGGACTGCGGAACCCGTGGCTTCAGTCGAGGAGGGTTCAGGGGATGCGGCGGCGCCGTAGGCTGCCGCCTTATGGGAAGGCAGGGAGGTCATGTTTCCTGGTTCGCTAAAGGGTGCGCATCGTCCCTCCTCCCGATGCGCGCGACCCGGGTAACCCGGCCATTCTACCGGACGTCGGCCTCCAGCACCCGGACCGTGGAGCCGTTCCTTCCTTTTTCCACCTGCAGTTGGCTCGAGATGCGCTGTTTCATTTCCGCCACGTGGCTGACCAGGCCGACCACACGGCCGCCGTCGCGCAATCCTTCCAGGGCATCCATGACCTGTTCCAGGGCCTGTTCGTCCAGGCTGCCGAATCCCTCGTCAACGAAGAGGGTTTCGATGTCCACCCCGCCTGCCTCCTGCTGCACGACGTCCGCCAGCCCGAGGGCGAGGGAGAGGGACGCCATGAAGGATTCGCCGCCGGAAAGGGTGGCGGTGTCCCGGTGCTGGCCGGTCCACTCGTCGACGACTTCCAGGCCGAGGCCGGATTTCTGCCCGCGGGCGGCCCGGGCGTCGGTGTGGCGAAGCGTGTAGCGGCCGTCGCTCATGGCGACAAGGCGCTCTGACGCGGCGTCGGCGACCTGCTCAAGCCGCGCGGCCAGCACATAGCTGTTGAGGCTCATCTTGTAGCTGTTATCCCCCGCCCCGCGGGCGGTGTCCGCCAACGCGGTGAGCATCCTGGCACGCTCGCGGGGCAGGTGGACGGCCTCGGCGGCGGCCGCGTAACGGGAACGGATCGACGCCAGCGAATCCACGGTGCGTGCGGCCAAGCCCGCGGCAAGGTCGAGGCTGCGGGCGAACTCCGTGCTGCGGCCGGCCTCCCGGACCAGCTCCGCGAGGTCCTCTTCGCCCAGCGGGAATTCGCCCACCTGTGCTTCCTTGGCCGCCAGCACGAGGTCTTCCGATTCGAAGAGCTCCGCGACCCGTGCGCTTTCCTCGTCTGCTTCCCGGACCTGCCGATCAAGCCGTGCGGCTTCGGCGTCGTCCAGGAGTTCACGGCGGGCCGCCTCCGCCGATGCGAAGCCTGCCGCTGGCAGGGCCTGCGCGAGTGCCTCCCCGGCGTCGGCGCATGCTTCCTCGGCCCGGTCCAGCTGCTGTCGGGCGGAAACGACTCCCTGGAGGAGCGACTGCTCTTCGGCAAGATCTGCCATGCGGGCGCGCAGGCTGGCGAATCCGCCGCGCAGTGCAGCAAGGGTGGTTTCCAGGTCAGCGTGCTGTTCGCCCAGCGCAGCGGCGGTGGACTCCGCCTGGGCCGCCTCAGTGGCGGCGCGCGCGAGTTCCTGCTCGGCTCCAGCGATCGCGGTGCCGAGGCGTTCAATCGCAGCCCTGACCCCGGCGAGTTCCGACGCCGCCGCGCGCGCCCCGGCCAGGGACTGCTCAGCTGCGGCGAGCCTGTCCGCAACCTCCTCCGGATCGCTGTCTCCTCCTTGCGCCGCGAGCACGGCCGCTTCCTGCTCCGCCGCGGCATGTTCGCCCGCCAGGCGGCGCACCGTGGCATCGCTCGTTTCGAAGAGTTCGTGGGCCGCTTTTTCTTCGTCCGCCAGGGCGGGCCCGGAGAGGACAGCCTGGGCCGGCTGCGGGTGCTCGCAGCTGCCGCAGACAGGGCAGGACTCGCCCTCTTGCAGCTTGTCCGCCAACTCGGCCGCAGCATTCCGCAGACGCAGTTCGCGCAGGTCGAGCCAACGCTGGCGCAGTTCCAGGGAGTCGTGCCGCGCGGCGCTGTGCCGCTCTGCCGCGGACGCGACCTGCTGCAAGGCGCCGGCGTACCTTTCGATGGTCTCCACAAGAACCGCCGCGGCGGCCGCCTCCTGCTCGCACCGCTCGAGGCTCGCGGCCCTGCCTTCCAACGGGGCGATCCGCGCGGCAAGTCCCTCTGCTTCCTCGCGGAAGGCCGACAGTTCCGCGGTCCGGAGCGCGACGGCGGCCTCCCGCCGCGACCGTTCGGTGCCAAGTGCGGCGAGACGTGCGGCGAGGTCCTGCAGCCGGTGTTCGTCGGGGATCCGGGCGTCCAGGACAGCCAGTTTCTCCTGAACCTCCGCCAGTGCCGCAGCGGGATCGCCACTGTCCGCGGCGGCTTCCTGAAGCCGTTCCCGGGCGGCTGCCAACTTCGCGGTCGCGGCCGAACGCGCAGCGTTAGCCCTGTCCATCCCGTCCAGTTGCCCGCCCAGCACAGCGGCCTTCGCATGGCGGCCAAGCTTCTCCCTGGATTCCTGGTTGGACTCCGCGTCCGCGGCGAGTGCGTCCCGGCGCAGGACGGCGGCCCGGAATCTGGCGTGCCGCCGGCTGCGTTCCTGTGCGGCCTGGAGCCTGTCCGCGAGCTGCAGCCTCCCGGCCTCCGCCGCTTCCGCTGCGTGGCGGCGCCTTGCCAATTCGGCGCATGCGGCGTCTTCCATATCAGAGAGCCGGTGCTCGGGCGCAGGCCCGGGCTGACCGCCGTCCGCTGTTTCCGGCGCAGCCGCTCCCGCCTCTGCTCCGAGCTCGGCGAACTCCGCTTCCGCGCGCTGCATCAGCAACCGCAGGCCGTTCTCCTCCGTTTCAACGACGGCGCGGGCATCCTGTGCCTGACGGCCGAGTTGCTGTTCGAGCGCTTCGAACCGGGCTGTCCCGAACAGCTTCTGTAGCAAGGCCAGGCGGTCGGCTGCCTTGGAGCGCAGGAACGCGGCGAAGTCCCCTTGGGGAAGCATGACCACCCTGGTGAACTGTTCACGGTCCATGCCCAGCAGTTCGGTGATTTCGGCGCCGGCTTCGTCGTTGCGGGAAGACTTCTCTTCCCACGAACCGCCCGTATATTCACGGAGCAGGGTCTTGGCCTGCTGGGTGGTGAAGCCTTTGCGTCCGCGGGCACTGGGGCGGTCCCAGGCCGGAGAGCGCGTGACTTCGAAGCGCCGTCCGCGGGCGGAGAATTCGCAGACCACGCGCGGCTCGGCTGCGGGACCCGCGTGGTCACTACGCAACCTCTTGCCGTCCTGGCGTGCCCCGGGCACCGAGCCGTAGAGCGCAAAGCAGATGGCGTCCAGCACACTGGTTTTGCCGGCACCGGTGGCACCGTTCAGCAGGAACAGGCCCTGGGCGCCGAGTTGGTCGAAATCGATGGTCTGGACGTCGGCAAACGGCCCGAAGGCTTCGATTTCCAGGCGGTGGATCCTCACAGCTCTGCTCCTTCCAGGCGGACCGCTTCCAGTGCTTCCCGGAGCGCCGCCGTCTCCTGGTCGCCTGCCGCGCGCCCGCGGACATGGTCCAGGAAGCCGCAGCACACCCCGAGGTCGTCCTGCGCCCCGGCCACTCGGCTGCTGTAGCTGATCTTGCCCTTTTCCGCGCCGCCCTCGGGTTCGAAGCCAAGAACCAGGGTGTCCGGAAAGCGGGTGCGAAGTTGTTCCATGGCCTGGGGCGGGCGTACGGGATCGGTCAGGGTGACTTGGCAGTAGGCAGATTCGGCCCAGGACAGCTCCGGTGATTCCAGGAGTTCGGCCAGCCGGCCGCGCAGGACGGCGAGTTCACGCGGGGCCTGCCACAGGACCTCGGTGACGCCCGCAAGTCCGTCCGGGCCGACGTCAAGAAGCCAAGCGCCCTTCCGGTGTTTTGATTCGGAAAAGGAGTACGCCAGCGGCGAGCCGGAGTAGCGAACATTCGGCGCAAGTTCCTGCCGGCCGTGGAGATGGCCCAGTGCCGTGTAGGCAAAACCTTCGAACAGGTCCAAGGGGACGGCGCCAAGCCCGCCGATACTCAACTCGCGTTCGCTGTCCGAGGTGATCCCGCCGCTTGCGAAGGTGTGGGCGAGGACCACCGCATGCACGGACGTGGCACCGCGCCGTGCCGCGAGGTCCGCCCGGATGCGTTCCACGGCCGCCCGGGTGACGTCGAAATGGTGGGCGGCGGCCTTGAGTTTTCCTGCCACGAGCCGCGGTTCAAGGTAAGGAATCCCGTAGACGGCGAGCAACGCTCCAGGATGATCCGGTCCTGGATGATCGGGCCCTGAGTGATCCCGTCCAGCGTGGCCACCGGGGTCTTCCGCGGCGCCGACCACCCGCGGACCCTCTTCGCCCAAGGAAAACAGCACCGGGGAGTCAAGCTCCTCGACCCGGGTGCGCAAGTGGACTCCCCCGCGTTCCAGCAGCCGTGAGGCGAAACCAAGGCGGATGGCGGAGTCGTGGTTTCCGCTGGTAAGGACAACCTGCGCACCGGCTCCGGTGATGCCCACCAGGGCTTCGTCCAGCAGCTTGACGACGTCCAGGCCGGGCAAGGCGCGGTCGTAGACGTCTCCGGCGATCAGCACCACGTCCACGGACTGCTCACGGACGAAGTCCACCAGTTGGGCAATGAACGCGCGCTGGGCGTCCAGCATGCCGACACCGTGGAAGGAGCGGCCCAGATGCCAGTCCGATGTGTGAAGAAGCCTCATGTTTCCAAGCTAGGTGGCGGCACCGACATTATTGGCCAGCGGCCCGCCGACACGGCGGAACCGGGGTACTCCCCCCGGAAAGGCCGCCCCTCGTATGTCCTGTTCAGTCCCGATTGCCGTCGAAGAAGTCGCGGGCCTCATCCCGCTGGGCAGCGTCCCGCGCGGCAGTGTCCCGCCGGGCGGTTTCCGCCGGGGCGTCGCCGCCGTCGGGCTCTGCTCCCCCGTTGGGGCCGTCTTCATTGTCGTCCCCCTCGGGAGCGCCCCCGTCAAGCGCGTCATCGTCAGAAGCCGCCTCGTCAGGAACGGCTTCGCCGGCTGCTGTTTCCGGGGCCGGGAGGAGGCCGAAGCCGCGGAACACCAGGCCCGCAATGGCAGCGCCCATCAGCGGGGCCACCCAGAACAGCCAAAGTCCGCCGGCAGCCCAGCCGGTGGAGAAGAGCGCAGCGGCCGTAGCGCGGGCGGGGTTGAACGCGAGGTTACCCATCGACTGGCCAAGCTGGAGGAGTACGGCCACGGTCAGCCCGACGGCAAGCGGAGCGGACAGCGCGGCGCTTTTCCGTCCCAGGCTGGCCCCGAGGTAGATGGCCACCAGCAGCGCGGCACCGAGCACCTCGACCAGCAGGGCGCCGGCCAACTGGACCTTGATCACCGAATGCTCGCCGAAGCCCGAGGCCACGGTGTCGAACGCGGCCCGGCTGTCGCTGATATTCGAAAGGCTCAGGACAACCGCGAAAAGGACAAAGGCGCCCAGGATGCCGCCGATCAGCTGCGCCGCAAGGTAGGCCAGTCCGTCAGCGAAGCGCGTCCTGCCGGCGATCATGGTACCCACGGTGATGGCCGGGTTGAAGTGCCCGCCGGACACGGCCCCGAAGGCAAGCATCGCAGCCGTGACGGCCAGGCCGGCGGCCAAGGAATCCGGAAGCGGGTTCAACTGCGGTACGGCAAACAACGGAACCCCGAGCGCAATCACCACGAGGAACAGGGTTCCCAGGGCCTCTGCGGCTGCCCGGGCAAGCAGGCGGGTGCTGCCGGAGCGGGAAGCGGACACAACTGAGGTCATTTCTGGGAAGTCCTTCGCGTAGGGGGGGTGTCCTGTCGGGTGGCATCCCCCGGACACGGGTCCATTCAGGGGCAAGCGCGGAACAGGGAGAGGCCATTCGCCTCCTGCATCCTGCCAGCCGATTCTGGACAGTTCCTGAATGCTAACAGAGGACACCGGGCCCCGAACTGAGCGTGCGAAGTTGGGAGGAGCGTTAGTGCCCCAGCGCCACGGCCGCGAGCGCGGCGGCTCCCAGGACCAGTACAGCCAGCGTGCACAGCCGCATCATTGCCGCGGACGGCGCGGCGGCACCCGCGGGAGCGAGGCTGTTGGCCTGGCCGCGCAACCGGCCCGCGCCGCGCAACTGGTTCGACCTTGCCCAGACGACACACCCCAGCACGATGGTCGCCGCGGCTGCGGCGGCCGCGCAGAGTCCCTGGTAGAACGCTCCTGGAGTGCCGCCGTCGCCGGCTGCAGCAGAGAGCCAACTGCGCCAGACGAACAGGTCCGCCACCAGCAGCGTGAGCAGGGTGCGGCGCCACGACAAGGTGGTGCGCTCTGCCTGCAGCCCGGGGTCCCGGACGGCGGGGCTCACCTGGCCACCAGGATCAGCACTGCAAAAACGAAAGCCGCCACCGCCACCACGATCGTCATGGCCAGCAGCAGGCGGGAAAAGGGCAGCGCCTGGTCCTGGCGCATGGCTGCCTCCATGAGGCCCCAGCGGCGGTAGGCCATGACGGCCAGCCCCGCGCCCACCAGGGCAAGCATGAGGCACAGGACGATGCGTACGGTGTGCGGGGCAATGTTCGGGGCAAGCTGGTCGATCGCAACGGCGCCGGCGAGCAGTGCCAGGGACGTCCTGATCCAGGCGAGGAAGGTCCGTTCATTCGCCAGCGAAAAACGGTAGTCCGGGGTTTTGCCGGTTTTGCGCCACTCGGGTTCACGCATCTGCGTCCTCCTCTTCCCGTGTGCCACCGTACCAGCGCGGTCCCGGCACCGTGCGCCACGGTAGATTTACAGGCATGAGCGTTCCCCCTGTGACTTCCTCCGCGCCCACCCCGCAGTCCCGGATCCTGGGCTGCCTGCTTGGCGGCGCCCTGGGCGACTCCCTCGGCTACGCCGTGGAATTCGATCCGATCGACACCATCCGCGCCCGTTTCGGTGCCGAGGGGCTCACCTCCTTCGGACAGCTCGACGGCGGCAGCCACTTTTCGGACGACACCCAGATGACCTTGTACACGGTCGACGGGTTGCTGGAGGCGCTCGAATGGGCCAACGACGGCGTGGCCGCCGATGAGACCGCCTGCCTCTGGCTGGCCTACCTCCGTTGGCTCGCCACCCAGGGCGTGGAGACCCCGTCCTCCGCCCCTGTCCCCCAGCCCCGCTGGATCGACGGCCATGAAGTCCTGCGGCACCGGCGCTCCCCGGGCAATGCCTGCCTTAGCGGACTGTCCGGCGGTGAGATGGGCACCGTGGCGCGGCCGGTCAATCCCGACTCGAAGGGCTGCGGCACGGTGATGCGTTCGGCACCGTTCGGGCTCATCCCGCACATCGGGGAGGCCGCCGTCTACAAGCTCAGCGCCGGCGCCGCCTCACTGACGCACGGGCATCCCTCGGCGCGGCAAAGCGCGGCCGCCTTCAGCGTGCTGATCCACCGGATCATGGCCGGCGCGGAGGTCCGGGACGCCGCGCAGCATGCCCTGGAGGTGGTAGAGAACCTGCCCGACGCCGACCCCGACCTGGTAAAGCGGCTGCGCCGTGCGCTGGAACTCACAGCGCGGGAACTGCCGGCGGGCGCCGCACTCAGCCCGGAGGAACTGGTGGGGCAACTGGGTGAGGGCTGGGTCGCCGAGGAGGCCCTCGCCGTCGGGCTCTATGCGGTCCTGGCAACGGACGCCGGCGGGCAGGATCCCGCCGCGCACTTCCGCAAAGCCGTGGCCCTGGCGCTCAACCACAGCGGGGACAGCGATTCCACGGCGTCCATCGCCGGGAACATCCTGGGCGCCCGCTATGGCGAGGAAGCCCTTCCCGCAGACTGGCTCGCCGAGCTGGAAGCGCCGGAACTGATCCGCGGCATGGGCGAGCGGCTGATCGCCGTCACGCTGGGCTAGTCCGCGTCAGAGCCGGCGCAGCTCGATGTTGTTGCAGGCCTCGCAGACGGACTCGGGGATGAGGCCGCGGCGCTGCAGGAGGCCGAAGATCGCGCATCCAAGGCAGAAGCCGGCAAACGCTTCCAAGGATGCCGCCACAATCAGTACGCCCAGCAGGACCCAGGCCGCCGGCGCGAACCCAAGGAAGTACAAGGCTGCCGCAACGGTGCTCAGCCCGGCTCCGATGCCCTGGGCGAAGCGCTTGGGCGGGCCAGGCACCAACTTTGCGCGCCCGATCCGGGGCGCAAGGACCTTGACCGACAGCAGGGCGAACGGTGAGATCCGCGGCCCGAACAGCACCCGGAGCCAGAATCCGGCGGCGATCAGGACCAGCCCGGGTCCGAAGCCGGTGGCGAGGGTGGCCACCGCCGCCACCACGACGAGCGCGGCGGTGATCCTCGCCGCAAACTCGTTGACGGGGTTGGGGAAGGCGAAGATCCCTCGGCCAGGGATGGTTCCGGAGCCTTGCTGGGCTGTGCTCTGCTCGGACATGGTTCAAGGCTAGGGACGCCTGTCCGGGCATGGGAAGCATTGTTGCGCCGTATGAAACGGCGGCAGCGCTCAGGCGCCGCCGACCATCTGCAGGAACTCCCCTTCGGAGAGCACCTCAATCTGCTGCCCCCGGCCGTGCAGTTCCAGTACGCGCTTGGCCTTGCCGGTCAGCCTGCCGCTGCGAAGGTCGTCCGCCACAAAGCCGTCACCCACCACGAGCACAGTTGTCCGGCCGGTCACGCGGCTTTCGGGCCGCGCCCCCATCTCGGCGGCACGCTGCTTGGCCTCGGGACGGGCGATTGCCAGGTCCCCGGTGAACACTACGGTCTGCCCGAACAACGGATGGCCGGGTTCGGCGGCCAGGTTGGGCTCCGGGTTGGGGCCCTCCTCGGGCCAGGCGGCCCAGCCCCGGGCGGAAGATCCGACGGCGGCCCCTCCTGGCGCGGCGGTCCTGCGGGTTCCGGCGCCCAGCACTCCGGCGCTCCCCCGGGCCGCGATGGCGGCGAGGCTCTGCTTGGACAGGGCGTCCCCGGGCCGGACGGCCTGTTGCGTGGGAATGGCCAGGCCGAGCGACAGGTAGAGTTCCGCGATGCTGTTGGCCTGGTTACGGCGGGCGATATCGATGAGGATTCCGGCGCAGGCGCGGGCGTCTTCCGAGGCGTCGTGGTGGTTGACCAGGGGCACCCCTGCCTCCTCGGCCGCGTAGGGCAGGGAGTTGGAGACCAAGGAGTAGCAGCGGCGGGACAGCATCACCGTGCAGACGTAGTCGTACGCAGGACCCGGCAGGCCGGACACTTCAAGGCCGGAACGGATCACGCCGAGGTCGAAGGCTGCGTTGTGGGCGGCCAGGATGTCGTCCCCGATGAAGCCGGCAATCTCCGGGAACAGTTCGCCGAAGCGCGGTGCCCCCGCCACGTCCTCGGCACGGATCCCGTGGATCCGGGTGTTGTGGAAGTCGAAGTGGTCATGGTGCTCCGGCGGCCGCATCAGCCAGGATGCCTCCTCGACCACCACGCCGCCCCGGACCTTGCTCAGCCCCACCGAACACGGTGATCCCCGGAAGCCGTTGGCCGTTTCGAAGTCAATCGCCGTAAAGTCCAATGCCACCTGTCAAGGGTACAGGGAGCGCACGGGCCGTCCGAGCCACGGCAGGCCGCCGACCCCTGCCAGTCACGTACCCTTGAAAGGTGACCCTTTCTGCGATAAGCGACTTTGCCGTATCCACCTTGGGAGGCGCCGGCCCCGTGCAGCCGCATATGGCCTCGTTCCTCCCCGACTGGCTGAACCCCCAGGTTTTCCTGGCCGATCCTGCCCTGGCCCCGTGGGTGGTGCTGCTCGTCTGCGGCATCGTATTCGCCGAAACCGGCCTTTTGGTGGGCTTCTTCCTGCCGGGCGATTCCATGCTCTTCACGGCTGGCCTGCTCGTGGCCACGGACACCATCAAGTTCAACATCTGGGCCCTGGCCGCCCTGATCATCGTGTCCGCGATCATCGGCAACCAGACCGGCTACTTCATCGGCTCCAAGGCCGGCCCCGCGATCTTCAACAAGCCCGATTCCCGCCTGTTCAAGCGCGAGAACGTGGAAAGCGCGCACGCCTTCTTCGAAAAGCACGGCGGCAAGGCCCTGATCCTGGCCCGCTTCGTCCCCATCATCCGCACCTTCGTCCCCGTAATCGTCGGCGTGGCGCAGATGGACAAGCGCAAGTTCTTCCTTTTCAACGTGGTCGGCGCGCTCCTGTGGGGCGGCGGCGTCACGTTGCTCGGCTATCTCCTGGGCGACCGCGTCCCGTGGGTCCGCGACAACCTGGACATCATCTTCATCGTGATCGTCCTTATCTCGGTGATCCCGGTGGGCATCGAGGTGCTCCGCGGCTTCCTGGCCAAGCGCAGGGCGGCGGCGGACGGCACCGATCCCGTGGAGGAATTCATCGAGGAGCACGACGGCGGCCACCGCGGCGAGCGCTGAGCGCGCCGGTCCGGTACACCGGATATCAAAGCACAACAGCAAAGGCACCCTGCCCTGCAGGGTGCCTTTGCTGTATGCGGGTCGCCTTCTTCAGCGCCCTAGCTCAATGCGTCAATAATGGCCGGCAGCAGGGCCCGGAAGGCGTGGCCGCGGTGGCTGATGGCGTTCTTTTCCTCGGAGCTTAGCTCCGCGCAGCTACGGTCCATGCCGCTGGGCTGCAGGATCGGGTCATAGCCGAATCCGCCCTCGCCGCGCGGTGCACGCAGCAGGGTGCCTTCCAGCTGGCCGTATTCCACCACCTCGCGGGCACTGCCGCCGTCCCCCGGGATGGCGAGCGCAGCGGCGCAGATGAAGGCAGCGCCCCGGTGGCTGTCCGGCACGTCGGAAAGCTGCGCCAGCAGCAGCTGCAGGTTCGCGGCGTCGTCACCGTGCCGTCCGGACCAGCGCGCGGAGAAGATCCCCGGCGCGCCGCCCAGCACGTCCACGGCCAGGCCGGAATCGTCGGCGATGGCCACCAGCCCGGTTGCTTCGGCCACGGCCCGGGCCTTCAGCAGCGAGTTCTCGGCGAACGTCACGCCGTCTTCGACGACGTCGGGGGCACCCGCCGCGGCGGCGTCCACTACCTGGGTATCGACGTCGAGCCCGGGGACCTGGCCGCGGAGCAGTTCCCGCAGTTCCCGCAGCTTGCCCTGGTTGTGGGTGGCGAGCACCAGGCGGGGCAGCCGCTCCGTCCCGGCGTGCCCGTCGGAACCGGCGCTCACGGGGCCTCCGCCAGGGTCTCGCGCTGGATGGCTGCCAGTTGCTCGGTGCCAAGCAGTGCGAGGTCCAGCAAGGCGTTGAGTTCGTCGCGGTCGAAGGGCGCGCCTTCCGCTGTGCCCTGGACTTCCACGAACTTGCCGGAACCTGTGACCACCACGTTCATGTCGGTCTCGGCGCGGACGTCCTCCACGTAGGGCAGGTCCAGCATCGGCACGCCGTCGATGATGCCCACGGACACCGCCGCGATGGTGTCCGTCAACGGCTGGGAGGAGGCCGGGATGATCTTGTTTTCCCGGGCGAAGCGGATGGCCTCGGCGAGCGCCACGTAGGCACCGGTGATCGCGGCGGTGCGGGTGCCGCCGTCGGCCTGCAGCACGTCGCAGTCCAGCACGATCGTGTTTTCGCCCAGGGCCTTGGTGTCGATGATGGAACGCAGCGAGCGGCCGATCAGGCGGGAGATTTCGTGGGTGCGGCCGCCGATCTTGCCCTTGACGGACTCGCGGTCGGAGCGGGTGTTCGTGGCGCGCGGCAGCATCGCGTACTCTGCCGTCACCCAGCCGCGGCCTTCGCCCTTGAGCCAGCGCGGCACGCCCTCGGTCAGGGAAGCCGTGCACAGGACCCTGGTGTTGCCGAATTCAATCAGCGCGGAGCCCTCGGCCTGCTTGGACCATCCGCGGGTGATGCTGATGGGCCTCAACTGGTCGGCAGTGCGTCCGTCGGCGCGGATCACGGGGGCAGTGGTGGCTTCTGAAGTCATGCTTCCAGCTTAGCGTTCGGGCCCTGCCCCGATGACCGCGGCGGCGCGGGATCAGACGGTGTAGTGCACCCCGGCGACGGCGACCGCGACGTCCCCGGCGAACTCCGGTTTCGCTTCGGCGAGCACGGCGGTCTGCGAGGTCCACACCGGGATGTGGGTCAGCAGCAGGCGGCGCGCCCCGGCGGCCGTGGCGGCCTGACCGGCACGCTTGCCGGTGAGGTGCACATCCTTGATCCCGTCGTCGCGGCCTTCCTCAAAGGCGGCCTCGCAGAGGAAGAGGTCTGCGCCGCGGGCGGCGTCCTCCAGGCCCTGGCAGCTGTCGGTGTCCCCCGAGTAGGTCAGCACCCGGGTGACCGGCGTGCCGTCCTTGTCCGGTTCGGTGACCTCCACGCGCAGGGCGTAGGCCTCCTCCACCGGGTGGTTCACGGCGAACGGGGTGATGGTGAACGGACCCACCTTGACCGGCACGCGCTCGGCCCAGTTGCTGAAGTCGAATTCCTCATGCATGCCCGGGTCCAGGTCCAGGCCGTAGGCGGTGGCCATGCGGTCGGCCGTGGCGGCGGGCCCCCAAACCGGGATCCGGTCCCGGCCCCAGCCGCCCGGCTTCCACCGCACGGCGACGTGCAGGCCGCACAGGTCCATGCAGTGGTCCGGGTGCAGGTGGGTCAGGAAGATCGCGTCGATGTCCTCGAGGTCGGTGTAACGCTGGATGGCGCCGAGCGCCCCGCTGCCCAGGTCCATGACGATCTTCCACTGCCGGTCGCCGTCCTGCGCCGTGAGCAGGTAGCACGACGCCGGCGAGCCGGGTCCGGGGAAGGAACCGGTACAGCCCACGATGGTCAGCTTCACCGGGAACCTCCCGGTTCCGCGCCGGCCTGGGCCTCCACGAAGTTGGAGGTGCGGCGTGCGCCTCCGACGCGGGCCGCTGCCAGCATTTCCGGGGTGATCCGGGCCAGGCTGCCGGTGGGGTACTGGGCCGCCACGTGGTCCACGTGCCGGACCGAGAGGACCTCCGGGCCCAGGAAGCGGCGCGCCAGGGTTTCGAACTGCGCGGCATCGCCGGTGGCCATGAAGTCGTGGGTGGGGGCTTCCGCGCCGTTGCGCTGGATCCCATGCGTGGCCAGGGCGCGGTACACATCCTTGGCGGTCTCTTCGGCGCTGGACACAAGGGTGACGTCTTCGCCCATCACATAGGAAATGACGCCGGTCAGCAGGGGGTAGTGCGTGCAGCCGAGGACCACAGTGTCCACGCCGGCCTGCCTGAGCGGTTCCAGGTAGCTCCCGGCCGCCGCCAGCAGTTCCGGACCCGTGGTGATGCCCGCTTCGACAAAGCTGACGAACTCCGGGCAGGCCACCGAGGTGATCGCCAGGTCCGGGGCTGCGGCGAAGGTGTCCTCGTAGGCGCGCGAACCCACCGTGGCGGAGGTCCCGATCACCCCGATCCGGCCGTTCCGGGTGGCCGCGACCGCACGGCGGACCGCTGGCTGGATGACCTCGATGACCGGGATGCCGTAGCGGGCGGTGTAGCGTTCGCGGGCGTCGCGCAGCACAGCGGCCGACGCCGAGTTGCAGGCGATGGTGAGGAGCTTGACGCCGGAGTCCACCAGTTCGTCCATGACGCCCAGTGCGTTGGCCCGCACCTCTGCGATCGGAAGCGGTCCGTAGGGGCCGTTGGCGGTGTCGCCGACGTAGAGGATGGATTCGTTGGGCAGCTGGTCGATGATGGACCGTGCCACGGTGAGGCCGCCGACCCCGGAGTCAAAGACGCCGATGGGACGTGACGCCACCGCGTCCCCGCCCGCGGAGTGCTGCCGGTGATCCCCTGCCGGAGCGTTTGCCGTGCCCGATGCTGAATTCATAATTCTCCGAGAATAAAGCACAGCCACTAAGCGCAGCCATGCGTTGCGACGTGCGACTCATGTCTGCTTCGTCACAGGAACGGCCCAAAGCGGACTGGGCGCAGGTGCTCAGGAACGGCGGTCCATCGCTGCCACCATCGACTGCACGAGCGATTCCTGCAGCCAGGTGGTGAAGTTGTAGACGAGGGCGAGGTAGCTTTCGACGTCCTCGGCCTGGGACCAGTCCTGCATGGCATGGACATGGTCGGCATCAGCTTCGTCACGGATGTCCAGGCGCTCTGCGAGCACCAGCCGGATGTCGTTCAGCGCCATGGACCAGAGCCTGGCCTCGTCCTGGGTGAGCGTGAGTTCCTTGCGGTCAAGGCCCATGGCCGCGGCGCGCAGGGCGCCGATCTTGCTCTCCCGCAGCGAGCGTTCGGTGAGCTGGCGGAACTCCAGCGAGCCGGCGTCGTCGTCCTTCATGACGTTGGGAAGCAGGCGCAACAGGGCCCGGTCGGTGGGTGCCTGCACGTCCAGGTCCAGTCCCACGAGGGCGGCGAGCGGGTCCTGGTCCGCGGCTTCGCGGGGCTCGAGCATAGAAACGACGTCGTCGATCAGCCCGCGAAGCAACTCGCGTTCGGCCGGTTCCAGGTATCCCGTGATGCCCTTGAGGCCGTACTTAAAGGCCTTAGCCACGCGCACCGCCCTTGCCCGTTCCGGCGCTGCTCGCCTTCTCGACGGTCGCCCACAGCCCGTAGCCGTGCATGGCAACGGCGTGCTGTTCGACCTGTTCCTTCGCTCCGTGGGCCACGATCGAGCGGCCCTTGCGGTGCACTTCGAGCATGAGCTTGTTGGCCTTCGCCTCGGGATAGCCGAAGTAGCTCTGGAACACGAAACTGACGTAGCTCATCAGGTTGACGGGATCGTTCCAGACCACCAGGTTCCAGGGGATGTCCGGCGCCACGAGGACGGCGGTGGAACTCTGCTCTGCAGTTTCCGTCCGTTCCTCGACATCGACGCCGATGGCAGTGCCTGCGGCAACGGTTGTGGTCATCTGTCCATTCTATGGCGTGGGCCCACGCCGGCGAGGGCCCCGCGTCGAAGCGAAGCGAGACGTGGGAGCGGGTGGGTGGGCCCACGCCGGCGAGGGCCCCGCGTCGAAGCGAAGCGAGACGTGGGAGCCGGTGGGGACGTAGAGTGAAGCCGTGAGTAGATCCACCGCCTGGGACCATCCCTGCACTTCGCTTTTCACCGACCACTACGAACTGACGATGCTCCAGGCAGCCCTGCATTCGGGCGCCGCGCACCGCCGTTCGGTGTTTGAGGCGTTTGCGCGCCGCCTGCCGGACGGGCGCCGCTACGGCATCGTCGCCGGCACCGGCCGCCTGCTCGAAGGCATCCAGAACTTCCGTTTCGGCGAGGACGAACTGGCGTTCCTCGAACGGAACCACGTGGTGAACCGCGAGACCCTCGACTACCTGGCGAACTACCGCTTCAGCGGCGACGTGTGGGGCTACCCCGAGGGCGAGGCCTACTTCCCGCATTCCCCCGTTCTCATCGTGGAGTCGACGTTCGCCGAGGCGTGCATCCTGGAGACCTACATCCTCTCGGTGCTGAACCATGACACCGCGATCGCCTCGGCCGCCTCCCGGATGACCAGTGCGGCCGGCGGCCGCCCGTGCATCGAAATGGGCTCCCGGCGCACCCATGAGGAATCGGCGACGGCGGCAGCCCGGGCCGCGGTGATCGCCGGGTTCGGCAGCACCTCCAACCTCGAGGCCGGCCGCCGCTTCGGCCTGAAGACCGTGGGCACTGCGGCCCATTCCTTCACCCTGCTGCATGACAGCGAGCGTGACGCCTTCGCCGCCCAGATCGAGGCATTCGGACCGGAAACGACGCTCCTGGTCGATACCTACGACGTCGAGACCGCGGTGCGGACCGCCGTCGAACTCGCCGGCGACAAGCTCGGCGCGGTGCGCCTGGACTCAGGCGACCTCGTCACCCAGGCACAGTGGGTCCGCGAACTGCTGGATAACCTGGGCAACACCGGCACCCGGATCGTGGTCACCTCCGACCTGGACGAGTACGCCATCGCTGCCCTCCAATCCGCACCGGTCGATGCCTACGGCGTCGGCACCTCGCTGGTCACCGGCTCCGGGGCACCGACCGCCAGCATGGTCTACAAGCTGGTCAGCCGCAGCAACGACGCCGGTGAATTCGTGCCGGTGGCGAAAGCGGCCAAGAACAAGGCCAGCGTGGGCGGGCGCAAGTACGCGCTGCGCAAGCTCAACGAGCACGGCACCGCCACCCAGGAACTGGTGGGAATCGGGCATCCGCCCGAGGACGACGGCAACGACCGCCAACTGCTGCAGCAATTCATCAAGAACGGCGAACTCCTGCCCGGCTGGACCGGCCAGGAGGGCGTCATCCGCGCCCGCGAACGGCATGACGCAGCCATGGCGGAGCTGCCCTCCGTGGTGCGCCGCCTGCAGCGCGGCGAACCCGCGATCCCCACGGTCTACGAGGAGGACTGACATGGCCAGGGCCCTGATCATCGTCGATGTCCAGAACGATTTCTGCGAAGGCGGGTCCCTTGCCGTGACGGGCGGCGCGGCGGTGGCCGCCGCCATCAGCGACTACCTCGACGCCCGGCACCAGCATTTCGACCACGTCGTGGCCACCCAGGACTGGCACATCGAACCCGGCAGCCACTTTTCCGACGACCCGGACATGGTGGACAGCTGGCCCCCGCATTGCCGCGCGGGAACCAAGGGTGCCGAACTGCACCCGGACCTGGACAGCGAATACGTCCAGGCCTACTTCCGGAAGGGCCAGTTCGCAGCCGCCTATTCCGGCTTCGAGGGTGTCCTCGCCCCGGAGGATGAAGTCCCCACTGGCGAACAGCTCCCCGGCGTGACGGCGGCCGACCCGGAGGATGCCATCGGCCTGGACGACTGGCTGCAGAGCCACGACGTCGAGGAGCTCGTCGTGGTGGGCATCGCCACCGACTACTGCGTCAGGGCCACGGCGCTGGACGCCGTCCAGGCCGGCTACGCGGTCACCGTGATCGGCGAACTCACCGCGGGGATCGCCGAGGACCTCAGCAGCACCTACGCCGAACTGGAGGAGAACGGCGTCGAGCTCGAAGAGGCTTAGCCCACGGCTCCGGTTGCCGGGCGCCCGCGGCGCTACTTGCGTCCGATGAACCAGTCCTGCAGCTTGCGCAGGCGGGCCTGCAGCTGCTGTTCATTGGCCTGGGCCACGGCGGGGCCGCCACACAGTTCGCGCAGCTTGTTGTGCACCACGCCGTGCGGCGTGCCCGTCCGCGCGGACCAGGCGGCCACGTTCTTCGCCAGCTCGTTGCGCAGGTCCGTCAGCATGCGGTGGTCCGGAACCGTTCCCGCGGCGGCCGCCGCCAGCGGGGACTGCCGCTTCTTCCGCGACTGCTGGTCATGCTGGCGCTGGCGCAGCAGCGTGCCCACCTGTTCGGCGTCGAGCAGGCCCGGGATCCCCAGGAAGTCCAGTTCGTCTTCGGAGCCGATGTCCGCTCCGGTGCCGAACTCGCCGCCGTCGAAGAGTACCCGGTCGAAGGAAGCCTGGGAATCCAGCGCCTCGAACTTGCCCTTCTCGAGGGTGTCCGAGGCCTTCTCCTCGCGGTTGGCCTCGGCCATCAGGGACTCTTCGGGGTTGTACAGGCCGTCCGGGTCCTCTTTCTCCGGACGGTCAAGCGCGTGGTCCCGCTCGGCTTCCATCGAGTTCGCCAGCACCATCAGGGGCGGCACGGACGGCAGGAACACCGACGCCGTCTCGCCGCGTTTGCGGGCACGCACAAAGCGGCCAACGGCCTGGGCGAAGAACAGGGGCGTGGATGTGGACGTTGCATAGACACCGACCGAAAGCCTCGGCACGTCCACGCCTTCGGACACCATGCGCACGGCGACCATCCAGCGCTTGTCCCCTTCGGAGAATTCCTCGATCTTGCTGGAGGCCTTCGAATCGTCGGAGAGGATCACCGTGGGCGACTGGCCCGTGATCTTCTTCAGTTGGCCGGCATAGGCCCGGGCGTCCTCGTGGTCGGTGGCGATGACCAGGCCGCCGGCGTCGGGCACCGTGCGGCGGACTTCGCTCAGGCGCTTGTCAGCGGCCGCGAGCACGGCCGGAATCCACTCTCCGGCCGGATTGAGCGCAGTACGCCAGGCCTGCGAGGTGATGTCCTTGGTCACCGCGGCCTCACCGAGCGAGGCCGCCATTTCGTCGCCGGCGCTGGTCCGCCAGCGCATCTGTCCGGAATAGGCCATGAACAGCACCGGGCGGACCACGTGGTCCCGCAGGGCGTTGCCGTAGCCGTAGGTGTAGTCGGCCTTCGAACGGCGGATGCCGTCACGGTCCTCGGCGTACTCAACGAACGGGATCGGCGAGGTGTCGGAACGGAACGGAGTACCGGTCAAGGCCAGACGCCGGGTGGCCGGGTCGAAGGCTTCGCGCAGTCCGTCGCCCCAGGACAGCGCCTCGCCGCCGTGGTGGATCTCATCGAGGATCACCAGGGTCCGGGCCGCCTCGGTCTTCGCCCGGTGCAGCATGGGCTTGCTGGCCACCTGCGCGTACGTCACGGCGACGCCGATGAAGCCGCGGCCGTGCTGGCCGTCGGAGTTCTTGAAGTTCGGGTCGATTGCGATGCCGACGCGGGCGGCCGCGTCAGCCCACTGCCGCTTGAGGTGGTCCGTGGGGGCCACGATCGTCACCCTGTTGACGGCGCCGCTGTCAATCAGCATCGAGGCGATGCGCAGCGCGAAGGTGGTCTTGCCTGCACCGGGAGTTGCCACGGCCAGGAAGTCGCGCGGGCTGTTCCGCAGGTAGAGGTCCAGGGCTTCCTGCTGCCAGGCACGCAGCTTCGGGGCGGTACCCCAGGCGGCACGCTCGGGATAGGCCGGTGGCAGGGAAGGTCCGCCGAATAGCGTCTCCGTCATGCGCCGGCCCCCTGCCCGGCCGGCTGCCCTTCCGCGGGCCGGGCAGGCCGAGCCGCGGCGGCAACTGATCGGGTCGGGTCGGCCGTATCTGGGTCGGCACGGTTCGGTTCGGCGCTGTTCAGCACCTGCCAGCTAAGCACAAAAACACCAATCTGTTCCGGGTCTGTTCCGGGCGTGCCGGATCGCACGGACCGCCGGGTCGGGCGGTTCGGGTCAAGCGGCAAGGAAAGGGGCCGGCGCGAGGTGGCGCCGGCCCTGGGATACGTCAGGGGCGACGGGCCCGCTTAGCGGGAGTCGCCGTCGTCGCCGGGGCGCAGGCCCTCGTAGATCTTCTTGCATTCGGGGCAGACGGGGAACTTCTGCGGGTCGCGGCCGGGAGTCCAGACCTTTCCGCACAGGGCGATCACCGGTTCGCCGGTCAGCGCCGACTCCATGATCTTTTCCTTGCGGACGTAGTGGGAGAAACGCTCCCGGTCGCCGGGTTCCACTTCCTGGCGCGTTTCCTCGCGCTCAATGGTGGCCGTGGAGGCACCGGCTCCGGAAAGCTCGCGCATTGGATCGTTCTCGAAGGGGTCCGGAGGCAGGGTCGTCATGCCAACCATCTTAGCCGCTAGAGGCCCTGCCACCCGGGCTTGCTCTCGAAGGTGTGGCGGTAGTAGTCCGCCAGCCGGAGGGAGGAGGCCGCGGCTTCGTCGATCAGGACGGTTGCGTGCGGATGCAGCTGGAGCACGGACGCGGCGCAGATCGCGGCCACCGGGCCTTCCACGAAGTCGCGTACTGCCTGGGCCTTCCGGGCCCCGGTGGCGATCAGGATCACGTGGCGGGCGTCCATGATGGTGCCCAGGCCCTGGGTGACCACGTGGTGCGGCACGTCGTCGATGCTGCGGAAGAAGCGGGCATTGTCCTTGCGGGTCTGCTCGATGAGCGTCTTGATGCGGGTCCGGGACGCCAGGGAGGAGCCGGGCTCGTTGAAGCCGATGTGCCCGTCCGTGCCGACGCCGAGGAGTTGCAGGTCCACACCGCCGCGCTCCCGGATGGCGTCCTCGTATGCCTGGCAGGCGGCCGGCAGGTCCTCCGCCGTTCCGTCCGGGCTGTGGACATTGGCCGGATCGATGTTCACGCGGTCCGTGAATTCCCTGCGAATGACCTCGCGGTAGGACTCGGGATGGCCGGGTTCAAGGCCGACGTACTCATCCAGGGCGAACGCGTGGGCGCGGCTGAAGTCCAGCCCTTCCTCGTGGTGGCGGCGGCTCAACTCATCGTAGACCGGCAGCGGCGAGGAACCGGTGGCCAGGCCGAGGACCGCGTCCGGCTTGGCCCGAAGGAGCGTTTCGATGGCATCGGCCGCTAACCTGCCGATCTGCCTGGTGCCCGGCAGGATGACAACTTCCATCGTTCACGGCCTTTCTACTCTGGCGCCCGCCCCGCACGGGGCGTCTTCCTTGAGGCTATGCCATGCAGGACGTTTTCAGCGGTTGTCGGCGAGCTGCGCGAACATTTCCGGGCCGCGACGGTCCAGCCAGCGTCCGCCGAGCCTGATTCCGGCCACGAAGAAACCCACCCCGAACACCGGTCCGGCCGCCAGGCCGATCCATGAAAACGCCGCCTGGCCTGTCACGGCCTGGGTAACCACCATCGCGATCTCCGGCAGGAGCAACACCGCCATGACGCCCATTCCCGCGAACTGGACCAACAGGGTCTGGGCGGTGTTTCCCGGCGGCTTCTTGAACGGGCTCTCGCCGGGAGCAGGAACCGCGCTGGTCCACCGGGCGGAGACCACCGATGCCAGGCCCAGGCCCGTGAACAGTGTGCCGAGGGAACTGCCGAGGATGTTGGGCAGCCACTCCCAGCGGCCGGTCGCGGCAGCAGAGCCGACGGCGAACAGCAGCACCAGCGGCAGCGCGAAGGACAGGCAGGCGAGGGCCCGGCCGAGGCGGTCGTCCCGGCCCCGGACCCCTGTGGCCAGATGGAGCGCAAAAGCTGTGTTGTCGTAGGAGACGTCGGCCGAGATGGACCAGGCCAGCAGGAACGCCGTCATCGGAGCCACCACGATCAGCAGGTCCTGGTTGCCGTTCTGGGAGCCGATGAAGTAGAACAGCACAGGCAACAGCGGCACCACCACCAGCGAGCCGGCGTAGCGCGGGTCGCGCATCCAGTAGGTCAGGGACCGCGCCGCCACCGCCCCGGCAGGCGTTGCGGGAAATATCCCGAACAGTCCTGCCTTTCCGGCCTTCCCGCTGCCGCCGCCAGCGTAGGCCGGGGTGACCATGGCCCGTCCCAGCAGCAGGTACCAGGCGCTGCCCAGGACAGCCAGGCTGGCCAGGGCGATCAGCAGTTTCACCCCCGCGGCCGCGGCGTTCCCGGCGTCGAGCTCCCCGCCAAGGGACCAGGCGGCACCCAGCGGGGTCCACGAAACCACCGCGGCCAGCTCCGGAAGATAGTCCCGGCTGTCTCCGACGCCGCCGACCACAGCCGTCACGATTGGCCCGGCCAGCACCAGGGGAATGACGAAGAGAATGCTGCTGATGTCCTTGAAACGGCGGGAAGACAACAGGCTCGACACCGCCGTCGTCACCACCTTGGACGCCACCACGCAGCTCAGCACGCCGAGCACCGCACCGACCAGGGCACCGGCGGCCGGCACGAAACCGCGGGACCAGGTTGCCACGGTGCCCAGGGCTGCGATGAGTGTGGCAATCCCCGGCAGGCCCAGCAGCCCGGCCAGGGCAAGGCCCGGGAGCAGGTCCCGGATCGGGATGGCGGAGGTGGCGAAGCGG
This sequence comes from Arthrobacter cupressi, assembly GCF_900099975.1. Taxonomy (GTDB): domain Bacteria; phylum Actinomycetota; class Actinomycetes; order Actinomycetales; family Micrococcaceae; genus Arthrobacter; species Arthrobacter cupressi. Next base: position 77,966 of record NZ_FNEI01000011.1, on the reverse strand, counting down.
CTCGGATCCAGGGTGAGGTCAGCGGCGGAGGTCACGAGCGGTATCACCGCCCAGCCCGTTACGGCCAGCGCCCCGCCGAGCACGACGACGGTCTGCGCGGTCTGCGGATCGGCCCACCGCAGTGCCACGAGTCCGACGACGGCGGACAGCACGAGGCCCGCCGCATAAAGCGCGCCGGCCACGATGCCGACGATCTGCCAGGGGCTGCGCCGGAAACCGTTCAGCAGCAGGCGCCATTTCAGGCTCAGAAGGTGCGCAACCATTCCAGCCCCTCCGCACGTGTGCCGCCGCCCACCAGCGCGACGAAACGCTCTTCCAGCGTTGCCCCGGCGCGCACTTCCTCCACCGTCCCGGCGGCCAGCACCCTGCCGGCGGCCACCACCGCCACGTGGTCGCACATGCGCTGGACCAGGTCCATGACGTGGCTGGAGACGATCACGGTGCCGCCGGAAGCGACGTATTGTTCGAGGATGCCCCTGATGTTCGCGGCGGACACCGGGTCCACGGATTCGAAGGGTTCATCGAGCACCAGCAGCCGGGGTGCATGGATCAGGGCGGAGGCCAGGGCGATCTTCTTGCGCATGCCCGCCGAATAGTCCACCACCAGGGTTCCGGCGTCCTTCGAGAGGTCCAGGGCAGCAAGCAGCTCACCGGCCCGCGACTGCACCACAGCTCGGTCCATGCCGCGCAGCAACCCGGCGTAGCTGAGCAGTTGCTCTCCGCTCAGCCGGTCAAACAGGCGCACCCCGTCGGGCAGGATGCCCATGAGCTTCTTGGCCTCAAGCGGGCGGGCCCAGACGTCCACGCCGTGGATGAAGGCCGTGCCGTAGTCCGGCCGCAGCAGTCCCGTGGCCATGGACAGGAGGGTGGTCTTGCCGGCCCCGTTCGGGCCCACGACGCCGTAGAAGGAGCCCGCGGGCACGTCCAGGCTGATGCCGTTGACGGCGATTTTGTCACCGAAGCGCTTTGCCAGGCCCCGCAGCGCCAAGGCCGGGACGGCAGGCGAAGGGTATCCGGCAGGGCCGGGGTGTTCAGTGGGGCCGGGGTGCGGACCCGTAACGGGGTACGGAGCAGCGCCGGGGTGCGGCTCGGGGGCAGGGTATCCGGGAGACGGGACGCTCATGCTGCCAGCGTAACGCCCGCCGATTTCCGGCGGGATCATCCGGCAGGACGAACTCCGGCAGACGCCGGACGGCGGGGCTCATCCAAAGGGAGGAGCCGCCGCCGTCGTCAGGAAAACGCCCTGCTCAGAAGAGCACGCGGGCAAGGCCCTGCCGGGCTTTGGCCACCCGTTCGTCGGCGACGCCGACGACGTCGAACAGTTCCAGCAGCCGCACGCGTGCGGTCTCCCGCTCGGGGCCGAAATTGCGTCCGATGAACGCGATGATGCGGTTGAAGGCGTCGTCGATGTGTCCGCCGGAGACGTCGAGATCGGCGATGGCCAACTGCGCGTCGACATTGTCAGGCTCCTGCGCGGCCTGCTGGCGCAGTGCCTCGGCCTGGGGAGCCGAAATGGCTTCCAGCCGCTGCATCAGTTCCACCTGGGCCAGGCCGGCCTTCGCCTCCCGGTCCGCAGGCTGTTCGGCGAGGGCCTGCCGGTAGGCCTGGGCGGCCGCCGTGTAGTCACCGGCCTCGATCGCATCGAAGGCTGCCTGATGCAGGGGCGGCACCGGCGCTTCCTGCGGCGCCGCGGCGTCACCCCGGACGCTGCCCGTGACGCCGTTTTCCGCAGCCACCTTCAGCAGTTCGTCCAGCAGCGCCCGGATTTCGTGGTCCGCCGCGGGCCCCTGGAACAACGGCAGGGGCCGGCCCTTCAGGACCGCGACGGCGGTGGGAACGGCTTCGATGCGGAAGGCATCCGCCAGTTGCGGGAAGGCCTCGATGTCGGCGGCGGCGAGGACAATCCGGCCGTCGTAGCTGTCGACCACGGCCTCAAGGCTCTGCAGGAGGGTGCCGGACTCGGGCGAATAACGGGCCCAGAGCAGGAACAGCACCGGAATCCGCGCCGAAAGCTCCACGAGGTCCTGGAAATTCGCCTCATTCGCATCTACCCGGAGGGGGCGCCGGGCGCCCTCTGCTGCGTCCTGGGGTCCACCGTCCGGCACTGCCGCGCCGTTGCCCTGCGCCGGCGGCGCGGGCGGCGGGGCGGCAGGGCGCCGGAGTGCGGAAAGGTCGACGGCGCCGCGGAGGTTGAGCTGGCTGGCGGCGGCCGGGGAAACGGGTCGTGATCCTGGCGAACTCATAGTGTCCACTCTATCCGTTTCGCCGGCCGCCACTGCCTACTTGAAGCTGGCGGCCACCAGTCCGCGGAAGGCGGCCACAAGCTTCATGGGGTCGCTGGATCCTGCCGGCGGAACGTAGATGGCCACGGACTCGGCGAAGGTCTGGGACAGGCCCGTCTTCGTCGATTCCCCGCCGGCCAGCACCGCCGCCGCCTTGTCGGCGATCAGGGTGTCGCCTTCGGCCTTGGGAGTTGTGGTGAACCCGAAGTCCAGCCGGCCCAGCACCAGAGCGCCGCCGTCGGAGGTACGGAAGACCGTCGTGTCGGCGGCAACCGGGGAGTGCGTGAACTTGAAGGTTCCGCTGCTTCCGGCTTTGACGGCGTCAGCCTGGTAGTCCAGGACATCGGCGATGTACGGCGAGCCTGTGCCTTCGACCAGCTTGGTCTTGAATGCCGAGTTCGACTTTGTGAGGCGGTCCGCCAAGGCTGCCATCGCCTCGTTGCCGCTGTAGAGCAGCCCTGTCTTGTCACCGGCAGCTGCCTGCTTGGTGCCGCCGAGCGGGATGGCCGGGAAGGACGTGCCCGGCTGGAGCGGTGCCGTGGCGAGCAGCTTGTAGTTCTCCCGCGGAGCCGACTGGCTCAGGGTCAGCACCTGGGGCACCACGTTTCCGTCGCCCTGGGTCACGGCGACGACGGTGCGCGGCCAGGTGCGCTGGTTGGTCACGACGCTGCCCAGCAGCTTGCCGGCGCGCACGGGCATGCGTGCCTGGTGGCTCGCCACCTTGGCGCGGATCTTGTAGTTCTGCGTCCGGACCAGCAGTTCGGTGCCGCCGACGCGGCTCTTCAGCTTCGCGGCGTCACGGGCGGCGTCGCCGGCCGAGACTGCGTTGGCGACCTGTTCCAGGATCCGCTTGAGCTGGGCGTCGACCAGTACGGGCACGTCCTGGTCTGCCGGGGCGTCCTGCGATGCCGCAGGTGAGGGGGTTTCGGCGGCCTGGGCCGCCGTCACCGAGGTGCCCGCAAGTGCGGCGGAGACGACGCCTGCCAGCAGAACGCGCAGGGCGGTGGAGCCGCCCTTCTCCTTCGGACGCTGGCCCTGGCCTGCCTGGCGCTGGCTTGCCTGGTCCTTGCTTGCCTGGTCCTTGCTTGCTTGGTCAGTGAACGGCGCCGGGGTTGCGGTGGCTGCGGCCTGCGGGGCAGTTTGCCCCGCGGCGCTGCTGCCGCCGCCGTTGCCGCCGGAGCGGCCGTTCCCGCCGTTGCGGGCGCCCAGGAGGCCGCGAAGCACGGGCAGTGCCACACCCGCGGCGATGAGGACGGCGCCGAAGAGGATGAGCGGAACGGCCCAGGGCATCGCGGTGTCGTTCGGGTAGGTCACGGAGATCGACGCCGGCGCGGGTTTGGTGCCGTCACTGGCCAGCAGGAGCGCCCACTCGCCGTCGGCCGGCGGGTTCCACGTGTAGTCAAGCTGACCACTGGCGCTTTCCGTCTCGACCCACAGGTCCGAGCCGGCCGGCGCGGGCGCCGTGGCTTCACCGGCCGTGTTGCTGACCTGAAGCGACTTGCCGTCTTCCGAGATCCCGCTCACGGTGTTGTGGGCGGTCTTGCCTACCCAGCCGTCGACGTCGTCGGGCCGTCCGACAGCCAGGACGAAGTTGCCTTCGCCCTGGATGGTGATCCGGCTCGGCCCGCCTTTGTGGTCCAGGAGGCTTTGCTCGATCACTGTCAATGGCGCGGCCTTGGTGTCGCCGGGAGCGGACACGGTCACGGTGTCGGCAGGAGCCCAGAAGGTCAGCTGGCCGATGCCGGCCAGCAGTACCAGCAGGCCCAGCAGGGCCAGGGTTGCTGCAGTCTTCAATCGCACAGGAATACCAATCATCAGCGGTCGTTGAGCTTTAAGGGTAACCGTTTTGTTACCAGGAGGCCGGTTCGGGGGCCTGGGCCGCCACCCCCGGATTCCGCTCCGTGGCGCGCCAAAACCCCAGATTCAGGCTGCTGGTAGGGTGACGAACAACATTGGAATCGGCTTGCCCACGGGGCCGTCCGGAACGCAAAGGCAGTAGAAGCACAGTGAATGAGCAGAAGTCTCCGACGCCCCCCGAGCCGGCCGCGGAAGCCGACGGAGCCACCGAAGCGGTACACGCCCGGAGGCCCAGGGTAGGCGTCTTCGCCGTGGTCGCCCGCAGGCTCCGGCAGCCCATCCCCGGTGCCCAGCCGCGCGTGCGCTTCGAGATGCCTCCGGAGCTCGAGGGCGGCGATGACGCCGCGCCCGGGCACGGCGATGCCCGTTTCGGTTCGCCGGGCCCGCGGATGTCCGCACAGCACCCGCTGTATCTCGGGTTCATGGGGACTGCCGGCGTCGGCGTCGCGCTGCTCCTCTTCTACATCGGCACGCACACGGCCCAGCTCCTGTTGTGGATCGTGACCGCCCTCTTTATCGCCCTGGGACTGGATCCGGTGGTCCGCTGGCTTGAAAGCCAGAAGGTTCCGCGCCCGGCGGGCATCCTGCTCTCCGTCGGCGTGCTGGCCGCGGCCGTCGCCGGCTTCTTCGCCACCCTGATCCCCACCATCGTGGAACAGGTGACGGAAATCGTCCGCCAGGCACCCACGTGGATCCGGGATTTCCTGGACTCCGAGTTCTTCCGGACCCTGGACAGCCAGTTCGGCGTGCGGGACAGGATCAGCGAGGAAGTGGACAAGTTCGTCAAGAACCCCGACGCCATGGGCGGAATCTTCGGCGGCGTGGTCGGCTTCGGTTCCACGGTTGCCAACAGCCTCTTCGGGGCGCTGATCGTGCTCGTCCTCAGCCTCTATTTCCTGGGCGCCCTGCCGGCGATGAAGAAGTGGGCCTACCGCCTGGCGCCGCGGTCCCGGCGTCCCCGGGTCGAGGCCCTCTCGGAAGAGATCACCCGGTCCGTGGGTAACTATGTGATCGGCCAGGCCTGCGTGGCCCTGCTCAACGCGCTGTTCGCCTTCATCGTCATGACCATCCTCGGCGTCCCGTTCAGCGTCCTGCTCTCGTTCGTGGTCGCGCTGCTCGCCTTCATTCCGCTGGTCGGTGGCATGATCGCGGCCGTCGTGGTGATCCTGGTGGCGCTCACCGTCGGATGGCAAACCGCGCTGATCTATGCGATCTGCTACTTCGCCTACCTGCAGTTCGAGGCCTACTTCATCTCGCCGCGCATCATGCAGCGCGCCGTCGCAGTCCCCGGCGCCGTCGCCGTCATCTCGGTGATCGCGGGCGGGAGCCTGCTGGGCGTGCTCGGCGCGCTCATCGCGATCCCCACCGCCGCCGCGATCATGCTGCTGATCAAGGAAGTCTTCATCGTCCGCCAGGACCGCCACTGACGCTGGGGGCGGTCAGGCCGCCGTCGCGAACGGCCCCGCCCACTCCCGCGGCAGGCCGTCGGCGCCGGCACCCGCTTCGGTGACGTCGTCGACGATTTCGTCCAGGACGCGGGCGGCGTACTTCTCCCCCACCCACAGGTGCTTGGCGCCGTCGACCCCCAGCAGCCGGGCCTGCGGCACGAGGCTGAAGCGCTCCGCCGCCTCGGCAGGCTGGAGGAAGTCATCGTGCTCGGGCACCAGCACGGTCAGCGGCTTGCCGGAGGCGGCCCATTCCTTCAGGTGGACATCCGTGGCGCGGTGCAACGGCGGCGAAAGCAGGATGGCGCCTTCAACCGCGGACGCCACCGGTTCCACCGCCCCGTACATGAGCGCCAGTTCCGTACCGAAGGACCAACCCACCAGCCAGCGGTTCGGCAGTCCGCGATCGACGGCGAAACGCACCGCCGCCTCGACGTCGTACCGCTCGCCGATGCCCTCTTCGAAGCTGCCCTGGCTGGTGCCCCGCAGCGAGTGCGTACCCCGGGTGTTGAAGCGGAGCACAGCGACGCCGGCCAGCGCCGGGAGCCGGTAGGAGGCCTTCCGGTAGACATGTGAATCCATGAAGCCGCCGTGGGTGGGCAGCGGATGCAGGGTGATGAGGGTGGCCGTGATTTCCCCCGACTCCGGAAGTGCCAGCTCCCCCACCAGGACCTTGCCGTCTTCTGTGGTGATTTCGATGTTCTCGCGGCGGGCGGGCAGCACGGTAGATGCGCGGATGGCCACGGGAGCGCCGGGCTGGGTAAACACGAAGGAAGCAGGGTCGAAAGTCATGCTTCCAAGGGTATCCCGCTACCCGGGAAGCGGCCCCCGCGCCTCAGCGGTAGCGGTAGGTGCGGCCGGTCCAGCACTTGTTGTGCCAGTGCCGGCGCTCGGAGAGGCCCGCGGCGTCGCCAAGCAGATGGCTGGCCGACCACACCACAAGGTGCGCGGTTCCCGGGAGGATTGCCATCGAGCAGCCGGGGCAGACGTAGTTCTTCTCGGCGTTCTTCGCGGTCATCGTACGGACGTACCAGTCGCCGTCGGGAGCGTTCTCCCGCCTGGCAATCCCGGCCCGGGCCCGTTCCAGATCCAGTTCCGGAGTTTCGGCACCCCGGGTCCACTTCGAATTCGCGGAGCCGGCACGGCGGGGTCGGTTGGATCGGGGCATGGCTCCATTCTGCCCCAGCGACGCCCGGCACGCGGCAACGCGTCGCGGGCGGTAACAGGCAGTAAAGTTGAGCGGGTGCGACTCGTCATAGCCCGCTGCTCAGTTGATTACGTCGGCCGTCTCAAGGCCCACCTCCCCCTGGCCACCCGGCTCCTGCTGGTGAAGGCCGACGGTTCCGTGCTGGTCCATTCGGATGGCGGTTCCTACAAGCCGCTGAACTGGATGAGCCCGCCGGCCACCCTGCGCGTCACCTCGCCGGAGGAGACCGAGGTCGAGGAAGGCGTCGTGGAGCAGTGGACCGTGCAGTCGGCCAAGACCGACGACCGCCTCATCATCAACATCTACGAGCAGTTGCACGACACCTCCCACGAACTGGGCACCGACCCCGGCCTGATCAAGGACGGCGTGGAGGCCGACCTCCAGCGCCTGCTGGCCGAGCAGATCGAGACTCTAGGCACCGGCTATTCGCTCATCCGGCGGGAATACTTCACCGCGATCGGCCCGGTGGACATCCTGGCACGTGACGCCGACGGCGGCACAGTGGCCGTCGAGCTCAAGCGCCGCGGCGACATCGACGGCGTGGAGCAACTCACCCGCTACCTCGAACTGCTCAACCGGGATCCGCTCCTGGCGCCCGTCCGCGGGATTTTCGCGGCCCAGCAGATCAAACCGCAGGCGAAGGTCCTCGCGAACGATCGCGGGATCGACTGCGTGACGCTGGATTACGATGCGATGCGCGGCGTGGACGATAGTGAGTCCCGGCTCTTCTGATCGCCCCTGATTGAAATATTTTATTTCCAATCAACAGCAGTCATCTTGGCGGCTTGCTCCGGCCCATAGAATCTAGGCATGACAGACCCGCGCCTGCCTTCGGCCATGCCCACGCCCGCCCGCCATCTCATCAGCGGAACCATCGTCAGTGACCGGACTGTCATCGAGAACGGCTTGGTGGCAGTGGAGGGCGACCGCATCGCCTTTGCCGGCCCGGTGGGGGACTTCGACGAGAACGCCTTCGAAGGCTTCGCGGGCCTGCCGCGCGCCGAGCTCCCGGCCGAGCGCTACATCCTTCCGGGGTTCATCGATGTGCATTGCCACGGCGGGAATGGCGGCGACTTCCCCGGCGGTGACGAGGAGTCGGCTCGCAGGGCGATCGATTTCCTGCACCGTTCAGGGACCACCACCCTTCTGGCGAGCATGGTCACCGCCTCCCGCGAGGATTTGCTGCGGGGCATCGGGCTCTATGTGCGCCTGACGGAGGAAGGGCTGCTCGCCGGCATCCACCTCGAGGGCCCCTTCCTGTCGCACGCCCGCTGCGGCGCCCAGAATCCCGCCTACCTCGTGGAGCCCGACCTCGGACTGATGACCGAGCTCATCGAGGCGGCCGAGGGCAAGCTGGCCACAATGACGTACGCGCCCGAACTGCCGGGTGCGGCAGCACTGGTGGACCTGATGACCTCGCACGGCGTGACGCCGTCCCTGGGGCACAGCGACTGCGACGACGCCACTGCCGCCGCGTCGCTGGCCGCCGCCCGGGAGGGCCTGGAGTCGGCAGGGTTCGACGGCGTCAGTTCGCTTCCCACGGTGACCCACCTGTTCAACGGGATGCCTCCCCTGCACCACCGCTCCCCCGGCCCTGTCGCGGCGTGCCTGCGCGCCGCGCAGGCGGGCAAGGCCGTTGTGGAATTGATCGCCGACGGCACGCATCTGGACGCGGCCACGGTGGCCACTGTCTTCCAGTTGGTCGGTGCCCCCAACATCCTGCTGGTGACCGACTCGATGGCAGCCGCCGGACTGTCCGACGGCCACTACATGCTGGGACCGTCCCCGGTCACTGTCAGCGGCGGCGTCGCCACGCTGGACGCTACAGGCTCCATTGCCGGCGGCACCGCCACCATGCTCGACGTCGTACGCCGGACGGTGGCGGCCGGCGTCGGGCTCGCTGACGCCGTCTACTCCGCAACCGCGGTGCCGGCCGCGGTGCTTGGCCTGTCGGATGAAGTGGGCGGGATCCGGCGGGGTCTGCGGGCCGACCTGGTGATCGTGGATGGCGGCCTTGAACCGGCCGCGGTTCTGCGCCAAGGGAGCTGGCTTTAGCCCGCCCGCGCAATGGCCCGGCCTATTACCTTATTTTTAGGAAAATGGCGTTACCTTCTTTTTACTTAAATTTTTCCGGAATTCCTTGGCAGACCGTTGACCTGCACTAATGGCCATGAAAGTGTTGTAGCAGTCTTTGTGTAGGTGTGATTCATGCTCGCAAGACGTGTTGCGAGCTTGAAGCTCCTGCAATGCAAGCCAGGCAATGTCCGGGCGGAATTCAGGTCTTCTCGCGGAGTGACTAAAGCGCGGCACGCGGTGTGCCGGACTTGAAAAGAAGTTCCACAATGAGGAGAAACAAATAATGGCACTGGGCACTGTCAAGTGGTTCAACGCTGAAAAGGGCTTCGGCTTCATCACCCCGGACGACGCCGAAGGCGACGTCTTCGTCCACTACTCGGAGATCCAGACCTCCGGTTTCCGCACCCTCGACGAGAACCAGCGCGTTCAGTTCGAGATCGGCCAGGGCGCCAAGGGTCCGCAGGCAACCGGCGTGACCGCTCTCTAATCGAGCCACGCAAAAAGAAAGACCCGGGCACCCGCCCGGGTCTTTCTTTTTATGCTTCCTGGAATCAGCGCCAGGTTCCGACTCCGATCACCGGACCGGCCTCCAGCCAGGAGGACAGCCCCGCATAGGCTTCAAAGCGCATGGCCAGCATGAAGGACTCCCCTTCGTGCCGCAGTTCAACCACCACGACGTCGGGCTGCAGCTTGGTCAGCTCCACCTCGCTGGGCTTCCGCCGCCCGAGCAGCTCAAGCGAGCTGCGCTTGAAGCTGTGCCGCGGCCGGAAGCTCAGGGACAGGAGGCTGAACCATTCCAGCTCTGAGTCCTGATAACGACAAACCCCCATCCGCCAGCTGTTTCCAGCCATGCAGATGGAGGCGTCCACCGTGCCGAGGGCGCGCCGCAGATTGAAGCGGCGCACCCCCACGAGGCACAGTGTCAAAACAAGCAGGCCAAAGGCACTTGCCAGGATGATGAACGGAAAAACAGAATCGTCCATCAAGGTCGTGCTATCGGATCCCCGCAGTAGCTGATTCGCCCAGCTGGGCGTTGTCAGCAACAATGACCACCCGGTTGTTGTCGACGGAGAAGAATCCGCCGTCGACCGTCACCGCGATGCGGTCCCCGGAAACCGGCTCGATTGCCAGCTCGCCCTCGGCCAGGATGGCGAGCAGCGGCGAGTGGCCCGGCAGGATTCCGATTTCACCATCGCTGGTGCGGGCCTTGACCATCTTGGCCGCGCCGGACCACACGAAGTGGTCCGCCGCTACAATCTCAACCTCGAGCTCAGCCATGCTACTTGGTCTGTTCCTGGATCTTGGCCCACTGGCGCTCGACGTCATCCATGGCGCCGACGTTGAAGAACGCCTGCTCCGCGATGTGGTCGACGTCGCCGTCGCAGATGGCCTTGAAGCCCTCGATGGTGTCCTTGATGGAAACCGTCGAGCCCTCGACACCGGTGAACTGCTTGGCAGTGTAGGTGTTCTGGGAGAGGAACTGCTGGATGCGGCGGGCACGTGCCACCACGATCTTGTCTTCTTCGGACAGTTCGTCGACACCGAGGATGGCGATGATGTCCTGGAGTTCCTTGTTCTTCTGCAGGATCTGCTTCACGCGCACAGCGGTGTCGTAGTGGTCCTTGCCGATGTACTGCGGGTCGAGGATTCGCGAGGTGGAGGTCAGCGGGTCCACGGCCGGGTACAGGCCACGGGAGGCGATTTCACGGGAGAGTTCCGTGGTGGCGTCCAAGTGGGCGAAGGTGGTCGCCGGTGCCGGGTCGGTGTAGTCGTCAGCCGGGACGTAGATGGCCTGCATCGAGGTGATGGAGTGGCCCTTGGTCGAGGTGATGCGCTCCTGGAGGAGACCCATCTCGTCGGCCAGGTTCGGCTGGTAACCCACGGCGGAAGGCATGCGGCCCAGCAGGGTCGACACCTCGGAACCGGCCTGGGTGAAGCGGAAGATGTTGTCGATGAAGAGCAGCACGTCCTGGTTCTGGACATCGCGGAAGTACTCCGCCATGGTCAGGGCGGACAGCGCCACGCGCAGACGCGTTCCCGGCGGCTCGTCCATCTGGCCGAACACAAGGGCGGTGTCCTTCAGAACGCCGGCCTCGTCCATTTCAACCCAGAGGTCGTTGCCTTCACGGGTACGCTCGCCGACACCGGCGAACACGGAAGTACCACCGAAGTTGCGGGCAACACGGGTGATCATTTCCTGGATCAGAACGGTCTTGCCGACGCCGGCGCCACCGAACAGACCGATCTTTCCACCCTTGATGTAGGGGGTCAGGAGGTCGATGACCTTGATGCCGGTTTCCAGCATCTCGGTGGAACCTTCGAGCTGCGCGAAGGACGGAGCCTTGCGGTGGATCGGCCAGTGGTCATCGGCCTTGATCTCGGACTCGTCGACGTCCAGCGGCTTGCCCAGGACGTTGAAGATGTGGCCCTTGACGCCGTCGCCGACAGGCACGGAGATCGGAGCGCCGGAGTCCTGCACGGAGGTGCCGCGGACCAGGCCGTCGGTGGCCTGCAGGGAGATGGCACGAACGAGGTTGTCGCCCAGGTGCTGGGAGGTCTCGAAAGTGATGGTCTTGGTCTCACCGTTGAGGGTGATCTCGGTGGTAAGTGCGTTGTAGATCTCGGGGATTGCGTCGGCCGGGAATTCGACGTCGACAACCGGGCCAATGACACGGGCAATGCGGCCGGTGGCACCGGTCGTTGCGGCTACGTGCTCGGTAGCGGTGGCAGTCATCTCTCTCACTTCATTCGGTAGATGGCGTGGGGTTAAGTTTATCTGTTTGGTGCAGCTGCGGCTGGCGCCGGGCCATGCACCGGCGGCTACGCGCTGAGGGCGTCGGCGCCGGCCACGATCTCGGACAGTTCCTGCGTGATTTCGGCCTGGCGGGCCGTGTTGCGCAGTCGCGTGTACTTCTTGATCAGCTCGGTCGCGTTGTCACCGGCCGACTTCATCGCACGCTGGCGGGCTGCAAGCTCGGACGCTGCGGCCTGCAGCATGGCTGCGAAGATGCGGGACTCGATGTAGCGCGGCAGCAGGGCGTCGAGGACCTGCTCGGCTTCCGGCTCGAACTCATACAGCGGCAGCAGCTCCGATTCGGTGACCGCCTGCTCTTCGACTTCCAGCGGAAGAAGGCGGACCACGGTGGGCTCCTGCGTCACCATCGACTTGAAGCGGGTGTACACGACGTGAATTTCGTCCACGCCGCCTTCCGCGTAGTCGGTGGCGAACTCATCGAGCAGGGCGGCGCCGATTTCCTGCGCCGTCTCGAACTCCGGTGCGTCCGTTCCGCCGGTCCACACGCGGGCGTAGGAGCGGCCGCGGAAGTCGAAGTACGCCTGGGCCTTGCGGCCGAAGATGTAGGTCTTGACTTCCTTGCCTTCGGCACGGAGGAGTTCGTTGAGTCCTTCAGCCTGCTTGAGCACGCTGGCGGAGTAGGAACCGGCCAGGCCGCGGTCAGAGGTGATGACCAGGACGGCAGCGCGGCGGATCTTCTCCGGCTCGGTGACGAGCGGGTGATCGATTTCGTTCTGGCTTGCGACAGCAGAAACGGCACGGGTAATCGCATTGGCATACGGCAGCGAAGCTGCAACGCGGGCGCGGGCCTTACCGATGCGCGAGGTAGCGATCAGTTCCATCGCCTTGAAGATCTTGCGCATCGACGTCGTCGAGCTGATCTTCTGGCGGTAGACCCGGATCTGGGCTCCCATACTTATCCTTTCCTAAGATCCCGGTGCCGGTCCGGCCGGGGCGTTTCCGCCCCGGCCGGACCGGTCAACGGAACTAGCGCTTCTGCTTGACGATCTTTTCCTGGTCGACTTCGCCGCCGGAGATCGCTTCGTGCTCTTCGTGGCCGGCGCCAACCAGACGGTTGTCGCCTTCGCCGAAGAAGCCCTTCTTGAAGTCGGTGATGGAGGACTTCAGCGCTTCCAGGGTGTCGTCATCCAGGACGTTGGTCTGAGCCAGCGTGGTCAGGATGGAGGACTTGTGCTTGAGGTGCTCCAGGAACTCAGCCTCGAAGCGGCTGATGTCCTCGACCGGAACGTCGTCCAGGTAGCCGTTGGTGCCGGCCCAGATGGACACAACCTGGTCCTCGACCGGGAACGGCGCGTACTGGCCCTGCTTGAGCAGTTCCATCAGGCGGGCGCCACGGGTCAGCTGCTGGCGGGATGCGGCATCCAGGTCGGATGCGAACATCGCGAAAGCCTGCATGTCGCGGTACTGGGCCAGGTCCAGCTTCAAGGTACCGGAGACCTTCTTCATGGACTTGACCTGGGCCGAGCCACCCACGCGGGAGACGGACACACCGACGTCAACAGCGGGGCGCTGGTTGGCGTTGAAGAGGTCCGACTGGAGGAAGATCTGACCATCCGTGATGGAGATGACGTTGGTCGGGATGTAGGCGGAAACGTCGTTCGCCTTGGTTTCCACGATCGGCAGGCCGGTCATGGAACCTGCACCGAGCTCGTCGGAGAGCTTGGCGCAACGCTCCAGCAGGCGGGAGTGCAAGTAGAAGACGTCACCCGGGTAGGCTTCGCGTCCCGGCGGACGGCGAAGGAGCAGGGACACTGCACGGTAGGCTTCGGCCTGCTTGGACAGGTCATCGAAGATCACCAGGACGTGCTTGCCCCCGTACATCCAGTGCTGGCCAATGGCAGAACCCGCGTAGGGTGCCAGGTACTTGAAGCCTGCGGGGTCGGATGCCGGGGAGGCCACGATGGTGGTGTACTCCAGGGCGCCGTGGTCTTCCAGGGTCTGGCGGACTGCGGCGATGGTGGAAGCCTTCTGGCCGACACCGACGTAGATGCAGCGGACCTGCTTCTTGACGTCACCCGAAGCCCAGTTGGCCTTCTGGTTGATGATGGTGTCCACGGCGATGGCGGTCTTGCCGGTCTGGCGGTCACCGATGATCAGCTGGCGCTGGCCGCGGCCGATCGGGATCATGGCGTCGATGGCCTTGAGGCCGGTCTGCATCGGCTCGTGGACCGACTTGCGCTGGGTCACGCCCGGGGCCTGGAGTTCCAGCGCACGGGTGGTTTCAGCCTTGATCTCGCCGAGGTCGTCGATCGGCTGGCCCAGCGGGTCGACAACGCGGCCGAGGAAGGCATCGCCCACCGGGACGGACAGGATTTCACCGGTGCGGTGGACTTCCTGGCCCTCTTCAATACCGGTGAAGTCACCGAGGATGATGACACCGATCTCGCGGACGTCGAGGTTCTGGGCGAGGCCCAGGGTGCCGTCTTCGAAGCGAAGCAGCTCGTTCGCCATGACCGAGGGAAGACCCTCAACACGGGCGATGCCGTCACTTGCGGCGGTCACACGACCAACCTCTACGCGCTCGGCGTTACCGGGTTCGTAGGACGCCGCGAACTCGTTCAACGCATTACGGACGTCGTCGGCGTTGATGGTCAATTCGGCCATCTGCAGTCCCTGCTCTCCTGTTTTCGTGGTCATCGTTGCCCACGATGACCGGGTTTTGTATCAGTTAGTTGTTCTTGTCCGGCTAGCCGGCGAGTTGACGGCGGAGTTCGGACAGGCGGGACACGACCGAAGCGTCAAGCACTTCGTCACCCACCTGGACCCGGATTCCGCCGATCAACGCCGGGTCAACGTTGACGTTGACCTTCAGATCGCGGCCGTAGAGGGCATCGAGCCCGGCCTGCAGGCGGCTGGCCTGCGTTTCCGTCAGCGGACGGGTGACGCTGACGGTCGCAATCCAGCGCTGCCGGCGCTTGGCAGCAAGTGCTGCGAAGCTGTCGATGAGCTTGACTGCCTTGACGCCGCGCGGCTGGGACACCGCCTGGCCAATGAGGAGCTTGGCTTCCTCACTGGCACCCGGAACCAGTTTTCCGGCAAGAGCAACCTTCGCTGCTGCGGAAGCCTGCGGCTCTGCCAGAGCAGCTTGTACATCGTGGCTGGAAGCAACGGCCTGCTTGAAAGCAAACAGTTCGTTCTCCAGCTCTTCCAGCCCCGTGAATCCGGAGGCAGAAACGGCCGACTTGTTTTCAGCCACGGCGATGACCACCGTGGCGGCAAGAGTCTCGAGTGCATCGCCGATGTCACGTGCGTCTGCCCAGCGTGAGCCGGCCAGTCCGGACGCGATTTCCGCAGCATCAGCGGAGACTTTCCCGCCAAACAGCTGCTTGACCAGCGCCGACTTCTCTTCTCCGCTGCGGGAGGGGTCAGTCAGGGCGCGGCGCAAGCCAGCCGAGCTGTCTACCGTTCCCAGGATTCCGAAGAGTTCCCTAGCCAACTGCAGCGAGGCGAGCGGAAGCTTGGCTTCCAACTGCTCCAGCGCCGTGGTCAGCGATTCGCTCGATACACCTGCCATTACTTAGCTGCACCTGCGTTCTGGGTCTCCAGATCTGCCAGGAAGCGGTCCACCACGCGGGCGGAACGCTCGTCATCGCTGAGCGCTTCGCCCACGATGCGTCCTGCCAGAGTCGTGGCCAGCGTGCCCACCTCGGAGCGCAGGGCAACAACAGCCGCCTGGCGCTCGGATTCGATCTGGGCGTGGGCCTGCTCGGTGATACGAGCGGACTCGGCAGCAGCCTTGGCCTTCAGGTCCGCAAGGATCTGTGCACCTTCGGCGCGGGCTTCCTCGCGGATACGGTTGGCTTCGGCACGGGCATCGGTGAGCTGCTGCTTGTACTCTTCGAGAGCTGCAGAAGCTTCGGCCTGGGCCTTTTCAGCCTTGGCAATGCCGCCTTCGATCGCTTCGGCGCGCTCTGCGAAGGTCTTCTCGAACATCGGGACAATGAACTTGACCACGATGAACAGGAGGACAGCAAAGCCGACGAGAACGACACCCATTTCCCAGGGGTTGGGCATCAGCGGGTTGGTCTCTCCACCTTCAGTGGCGGCTGAGACAATCAGCTGTTTCATGATTTACCCGTCCTTTCTACTCGTGTGCTGGTTCGCTTCGTTCCAGGGAACGACTAGAGAACGAAAGCGAAGACCAGACCGAGGATGGCGAGGGCTTCAGTCAGAGCCAGACCAAGGAACGCGATCGGCTGCAGCACGCGCTGGGCCTCAGGCTGACGAGCAACACCGTTGATGTAAGCCGCGAACACGAGACCAACACCGATACCACCGCCGATTGCGGACAGACCGTAACCTACGAGGTTGAGATTGCCTTCCATTTTTTTCCTTTCAAGATGCCATGTGCATGGCAGGTTGTTTGGTTTGCTTCATCCCCGCGAAGGGGAAGTCTGTGGGTGCCTTAGTGGCTGTCGGCGTGCAGAGCGCCTTCGATGTAGATCGCGGTCAGCAGGGTGAACACGTAGGCCTGCAGGGCCATGATCAGTGCCTCCAGCATGTACATGGCGATCGCACCGACGAGGACCAGGACCGAGGTGCCCTTCAGGAGGACGTTCTCCTGCATGATGAGGAACTCGATGCCGGAGCCGGCGAGCATGACGATCAGGTGGCCGGCGAGCATGGTCGCGAAGAGACGGAGACTGTGCGTGACCGGGCGGACCAGGAAGTTGGAGATGATTTCGATCGGAACAACGATCGGCAGGATGTACCACGGCACGCCGGACGGAACCGTCGCGAGCTTGAAGTACTTGATGCCGTTCTTCTTCAGGCCGATGCCGATCCAGGTGAAGTAGACCAGGCCTGCCAGCACGTAGGCGCCGCCCACGTGGGAGAAGCTCGGCAGCTGGATCAGCGGGATGGCGCCGTAGATGTTGTTCACGAGGATGAAGAAGAACAGCGAGAACAGCAGCGGCACGTACTTCATGAAGTCGCGGCCGCCAATGATGTCCTTGGCGATGCTGTTACGGACGAAGCCGTAGGCCATCTCGCCTGCGAACTGCAGCTTGCCGGGAACCAGCTGCTGCTTGCGTGCAGCAAGGATGAAGAAGGTGGCGATAATTACGACCGAGAGGATGACCAGCAGCATCTGCTTGGAGAATCCTTCGTGCGCACCCCACGGCAGGATAGCCGGCAGGTGCATTTCGTCGATTCCGGGAGGGGTGAAGGTCCCTGAATCCTGGGCCGGGAGCGCAAGCGCGATCAACGCGTTTCCTCTCTGCAGTGTCCATCATTGGGCTTTGGTGAGAATCGGTCCGCGTTGCCGGCGGCCACTTCCCGTGTGAAATTATTTGGCATTACTGTGCCCCGTCCTGGGACGGGCCGCGGTCTGCTGCGCTCCCACCCGAAGAAGAGCCTTGACGGGTGAGGCCGTGCATATGGGAAAGGTAAAATCCCCCTGCGGCTCCAAGCAGAGCGCCTAGGAGCACGATCCAGCGGGTCCCCCACAGATAATCCAGTCCCCACCCTATCAAACTCCAGACTATGATTCCGCCGATGATGTAGCTGAAGACGGCCATGCCGGCGTTGTATCCGGCATCCTTTCCGTCCTTGGCTTCTTCAGCGGAATTCGTGGGGCCGGAGGCGGCGGGAATGGTCTTCCGGGGATGGCGTTCAGGCTTTGCCACGCGTGCCTCCTTCGTCCGGCGAGGGGTCGTTGTAAATCTGCAGCCGGGACTTGCTGAACCCGCGGATCTCCGCGGCCTGCCAGACGACGACTGTCACGACCGCCGCAATCATGAACCAGCGGCCGTTCAGCCACTCCGGGGCGCCCACAGCAAAGAGGACGACGGCGAAGCCGATGACCTTGATGAAATAGGTGGCTACGAAGAGTCCGACGGCGCCCGAGGGATTGTTACGTCCGACGAAGTGGCCGATCAGGAGGCTGATCGCGAAGAACACGATCACCAGCGCACCCCCGAAGGCGACGGACAGGGCACTCTGGCCACCGTCCAGCACCGCGGCGATTACCGCGGTGACGGCGAGGGCCAGCAGGGCCGCCGTCGTGCTCTGGACCAGGAGCCTGAGCCACAGTGAGCTTCCGGAAACAGCAACGCCGGACTGCGTGGACTGATGTCCGTCGGCGTTGGAAGTCATGGGGATGCCAATCGTCGAGGCAGGGGATGCCAGGTCTCAAAGAGGGTGGGTGCGCGTGCGAGTGACTGCCCGCACCAAGAATTCTACATGAGATAGAACTGTGATGTTAACGCGCCGTCACTGCCGGGTCCGGCTGCCCCTGCGGGCAAAGTAAGGCCATGCAGTCACCACCGCCATGACGAGTGCGGCAGCAATATCAGCGGTGAGCACGAGCTGCCACGGGAAGATCGCGAAGGCCAGGCCGCCGAAGGCCAGGATCGCGGTCCAGACGTACATCATTACGACGGCGGTGCGGTGCGAGTGGCCCAGCTCAATGAGCTTGTGGTGCAGGTGGCCGCGGTCGGCGGACCAGGGCGACTGTCCGCGTGCGGTGCGTCGGACGACGGCGAGCCCCAGGTCCAGCAGCGGCAGGGACAGGACCGCGAACGGCAACAGGATGGGGATGATCGTGGGAATACCGTTCACGCGGTCGTAGAGCCCGGAACTGATCTGCCCCGTGGAGACGATACCGGCCGAGGCCATCACCAGGCCGAGCAGCATGGCGCCGGAGTCTCCCATGAAGATCCGGGCCGGAAACCAGTTGTGCGGCAGGAAACCGATGCAGCAACCCACGAGGATCGCCATGAGCAGCGCCGCGAGGTCGGAGCGGTCCAGCAGGACCGCGTTACGGTGCACCCAGTAGGCGGTGAGGAAGAACGCCACTCCCCCGATGGCTGCCACGCCTGCAGCAAGCCCGTCCAGGCCGTCGATGAAGTTGACGGCGTTCATTGTGGTAACGATCAGCAGGGCGGTGATGACGATCCGGGCCGCTTCGGACTCGATGTGGATGGGCTCGGGGATGAAGGGAATGACGGTCATCCGTACGCCCCACACAGCCACCACTGTCGCGGCCAGGGCCTGGCCGATCAGCTTGATCCACCAGCGGATGTCCAGGAGGTCGTCGGCGAGGCCGACGGCGACGATCACCAGCACCCCGGCGAGGATCCCCCACGGCGCCGTGTTGCCCCGGAAGATGTCCTTGACGAAGAAGGAGTTGCTGGCCACCACCAGGGCGACGGCAAAACCGGCGCAGAGTCCAAGCCCGCCCAGTCGGGAGATCGGCACGGAATGCATGTCCCGGCTGCGGATGGGCCCGAACAACCGCATCTTCTTCGCCAGGAACCGCGCGCCCCACGTGGTCGCGTACGCCACCACGGCAGCCGTCAGCATCATGAGGGAATACATGATCAAGTGGCGGCTCCTGGAGACGGTGATGGTTTGCGCCCTTTGCGATGCGTTGCAGGAGATGCCTGCAACGCCCTGCGCACCGCCGGATATTGCTGTACTACAGTTGGACTCTGTCCAAGATACTAGCGGCAACAGCAGCCGCGCTCCGGCACTCGCGCCCTCAGGGCGAGCCGGTGTGACCCTCTGCCGCTCCGGAAGGATCCCTTCATGCCCGTGCCGGTTGCCGTTGCCGCCGTGACCTTCGACCGCCCGCGCGAACTGGCCGTCCTGCTCGATGCGATCCAGGCCCAGAGCGCCCCGGTGCAGGCCGTTTGCCTGGTGGACAGCGGCACCGTCCCGGCCCGCGAGGTCGCGGCGAAACACCCAGCCGTGGACTATGTGCGGTCCGAGGCCAACCTCGGCGGCGCCGGCGGATTCGCGCTGGCCATCCTCAAGGCCGTGGCCAGCGGCGCCGAATGGGTCTGGATCATGGACGACGACGCCGAACCCACCGACCCTTCCTGCCTCGAAACGCTGCTGCGCGAGGCGGAAGCCCGCAACCTTGACGCCGTGGTGCCGCTGGTGCTGGCGCCCGGGCAGCCGGACAAGCTGTCCTTCTTCTTCCGGATCGACGGCAAGGTGACCCATGACCGGGCCGAGGTCGAGAAGGCGGGGTTCCTGCCCGACGTCGGGCATTTCTTCAACGGCGCGCTGATCCGTTCGGATGTCTTCTTCAAGGTGGGCGTGCCGGACATCCGGCTGTTCATCCGGGGCGACGAAGTGGACTTCATGATCCGTCTGCGGAAGGCGGGCGTCCGGTTCGGCACGGTGGCGACGGCGTCGATCAGCCACCCCCACGCTTTCTCCGAGACGAAGCACGTCTTCGGCGCCCGCTGGCATGTGATCGTGCCGGAAGGGGCCTTCAAGCGCTACTTCTACTACCGGAACCGCGGTTACCTCATCCGCCGGTACCGCCGCGTGAAGTCGCTGGTGGCCGACGTCGGCGGATACCTCGGCTATTTCCTTCCGCGGGGGGACTTCCGTGGGCTCGCCGAATGGTTCCGCGCGTTCTCCGCGGGCCTGCGCGGCAAGGGCTTCGGCCCGCTGGACCAGCAGAAGTTCTAGCGGGCCTTCAGCGGCGGACGAGCCGTTTGCGCAGCAGCAGGCCGAGCAGGACCCAGGGTTCGCCGAACACCCGGTAAGCCACGCGACCCGGATGCAGCAGCAGGCGCCACGCCCATTCCAAGCCGAGCCGGCCAAGCCAGCGCGGCGCGAGTTTCTGGACGCCACCCAGCTGCTCAATGGCACCGCCGACGGCGGCGTATACCGCTGGCGGCAGCTCATCCAGGCGGCGCAGGAGCACCGATTCCTGCAGCGGCATGCCGAGTCCGAACAGCACCAGTTGCGGCCGGAACTCCCCCAGCCATGCGACGGCAGCGTTTTCCTTGGCTTCGTCCCAGGCTTCGCCCGGCCGTCCGGCGACCTCCGCGCCGGGAACCACCCGGCGCAGCCTGTCCACGGCCTTGGCGTTCGCCTCCGCGCCGGCCCCCACGACGGCGATGCGTTCCAGCCCCCGCAGCCGGCCAAGTTCCGGCAGCCAGTCGGTGGATCCAAGGCGGTAGTCCATGGCTGCCCGCCGGGTGGGGCGGCCGTGGGCCTTGCCCCAAAGCATGGCCACGGGTGCGCCGTCCGGCAGGATCACGTCGCCGCGCTCATAGAGGGCACGGAAGTCCGGCCGGGAATGCAGCAGCGTGATGCTGTGCAGGTTGTGGCCCACGATGAGCCTGGTGCTGCCGTCGGCGAGGAAGCCGCCGAGCACCTCCAAAAGTTCGTCCACGCGCAGCGCGGTGACGTCAACATCCAGGAAGGGGACGCGGTCCTTCTTCAATTCCATGCGGTCCACCCTGTCCGAAGCCGCCCTGCCCCCATGTGCCCGCCCAAGAGTCATCCGGCAGCAGGCCCCTTGGATAGTGGGTTGCCAGGCTGGGATTCATCGGCGTCCGACGCCGGTGCCTCAGTTTCCAGCGGCCGTTCAGGTTCCAGCGGACCTTGGGCGTCCTGCGCTGCGTCCTCGTCCGCCAGGGCGTCCGCCACTGCCTCGGCGACGGTCTCGTCGACGGCGTCGCCGACGGTCTCGCCGGCCGCGGGCGCCGCTTCCTCGGGCGCCGCTTCCTCGGGCGCTTCCTGCGGCTCGTCAGCTTCCTGCGGCTCTTCCGGCGGCAGCGGCACGGCTTCGGCCTCAGGCATGGGCTCGGGTGCCACTTCGCCCAAGGCGAGGACACCGGGGACCAACTGCCGGAGCTGTTCAAGGGAAACCGCACCTTCGCGCACCACGCGCAGCGGCAGCGAGGTTGCGTCAACGATCGTGGACGGCACCCCTTCGTCTCCCTCGACGGGCCGCAGGCCGGCTTCGAGGTAGACCTCCACGGACTCCGCCAACTGCTCCTGCGCTTCGGCCGCGGTGCGGGCCGCCGTCTGGCCGGTGCGGTTCGCGGAGGAAACCGCCAGCGGGCCCGTGCGGTTGAGGAGTTCGAGAGCGATCTCGTCGTCGGGCATCCGCAGGGCCACGGTGCCCCGGGTCTCGCCGAGATCCCAGTCCAGGGAGGGCTGGGCGTGGAAGATCAGCGTCAGTCCGCCCGGCCAGAACGTCTCGGCCAGCTTGCGGGCCTCATCGAAAACCTCGGTGGCCAGCCCGTCCAGGGCACCCAGGCGCGGAATCAGCACCGGCGGCGGCATCTGCCGGCTGCGGCCCTTGGAGACGAGCAGCATGGTCACGGCCTGCGGCGAAAACGCGTCGGCGGCGATGCCGTACACGGTGTCCGTGGGCATCACGATGCATTTCTTCTCGCTGATGGCGCGCTGGGCGTGGTCGATTCCGCCGGCGCGTTCTTCCTCTGAGGTGCAGTCGTAGCTAGTGGTCACTGCGTTATTCTTTCATTCCCGCGGGGCGCCCGGCGACAAGACCGCGCTGGTTGCCCGCTGCTTCCCGTTCAGGTCCGTGTGCGAGGTGACTTCGCTCCAGCAGCCCGCTTCCCGCAGGTGCCGCGCGATCCATTCCGACTGCACCTCGGCGTGTTCCATCACGAAGTAGCCCCCCGGTTTCAGCAGCCGCGCCGCGGAGGCGGCTGCCGCCGTCGGGAGGTCCATGCCGTCCGCTCCCCCGCCGTACAGCGCCTCGGGGGGATCGTGCAGGGCCACTTCGGGTTCGTTCGGAATGGCTTCCGCCGGGATATAGGGCGGATTGGACACGACGACGTCGAAGCTGCCGTTGTGTTCGGGCAGGGCATCGCGCAGGTCGCCCTGGATGAGTTTCACGCCCAGCGGCTGAAGGTTCTTCGCAGCCCAGGCATGCGCGAAGGCGCTGAACTCGACCGCGTGGACTTCCGCGCCAGGCACTTCGTGCGCCACGGAGGCGGCAATCGCGCCCGAACCGGTGCCCAGGTCCACGACCTTCGGCCGTTCCGTTCCCGCGAGCCGGTCGATGACCAGCTGCACGACGGTTTCCGTCTCGGGACGGGGAATGAACACACCGGGCCCTACGGCGAGGGTCAGGTACCGGAAATGCGCGACGCCGGTGATGTGCTGGAGCGGTACGCGCCTGGCGCGCTCGGCCACCAGTTCGCCGTAGCCCTCCGGTGCCGGGAAATCGCCGAGCAGCATTGCCCGCAGCCGGCCGAGGCCGACGCCGAGGAGGTGGTCGGCCAGGAGTTCGGCGTCGACCCGCGGCGTGGGGACGCCTGCATCGCTGAGGACGGCAGTCGCCTCGCGGACGGCGTCCGCGAGGCGCTGCCCGCTGTCAAGAGCCATGGTCCGGGCCGGCTGCTATTCGCCGATGGCGTCCAGGCGGGCCTGTTCGTCCATCTCGATGGCGGACTGGATGACCGGTTCCAGGTCGCCGTTCATGACGGCGTCCAGGTTGTAGGACTTGTAGCCGGTGCGGTGGTCCGCGATGCGGTTTTCCGGGAAGTTGTAGGTGCGGATGCGTTCCGAGCGGTCCATGGTGCGGATCTGGGACTTGCGGTGCTCGGCGCTTTCGGCGTCCAACTGCTCCTGCTGGTGCGCCAGGAGGCGGGCACGGAGCACGCGCATGGCCGCTTCGCGGTTCTGCAGCTGGGACTTCTCGTTCTGCATGGCCACCACGATGCCCGTGGGCAGGTGGGTGATGCGCACGGCGGAGTCCGTGGTGTTCACCGACTGTCCCCCGGGGCCGGAGGAACGGTACACGTCGATCTTGAGGTCGTTCTGGTTGATCTCGATCTCTTCGGGCTCGTCCACTTCGGGGAACACCAGCACACCGGCGGCCGAGGTGTGGATGCGGCCCTGGGACTCGGTGGCGGGGACGCGCTGCACGCGGTGCACGCCGCCTTCGAACTTCAGCCGGGCCCAGACGCCCTCGGCGGGATCGTTGGAGGAGCCCTTGATGGCCATCTGGGCGTCCTTGTAGCCGCCCAGATCCGATTCCGTGGAGGAAATGAGCTCGGTCTTCCAGCCGCGGGCTTCGGCGTAGCGGGTGTACATGCGCAGCAGGTCGGCGGCGAACAGGGCTGCTTCCTCGCCGCCTTCACCGCCCTTGACTTCGATGATCACGTTGCGGGCGTCGTCGGGGTCGCGCGGGATCAGCAGCCGGCGCAGCTTCTCCTGCGCGACGGGGAGCTTTTCCTCGATCTGCTCCACCTCGGCGGCGAAGTCGGGATCCTCGGCAGCCATTTCCTTGGCGGCCTCGAGGTCGTCGGTGAGTCCGCGCCACCTGTTGTACGCCTCCACGATGCCCTGCAGCTGCGCGGAACGGCGCCCCAGCTTCCGGGCCAGGGACTGGTCGGCATAAACAGCAGGATCGCTCAGCTGTGCCTGGATGGCAGCATGCTCATCAAGCAATCCCTGTACGGACTCAAACATTTTCCAAACCTCTTTCGTTCTGCGCCAAGTTTAGTAGGCACAGAAATCCGCGCCCAAAGCGGGTGGTTGGCCCCGACGCCGTCGCGCGGATTTTCCGCCCCGGGAGTGGCCCGTAAGGGTCGGGCCGAGGGACCCGACGCGAGCTTGCGAGCGTTGGGAAGGCCCTTACCCGCTGTCGTAGCGTTGCGGCTGACGTACGCAGTACGTCAGCCGCAACGCGAAGGGGCGGGGGCGGAAAATCCGCGCGACGAGCCACGCGAAGGTTCCGACTCCCCGCCCCTGGAAACAGCTACTTGTCGTTGTCCGACTTAGCGCCCAGCGTCGTCTTCTGCACCTGCATGAGGAACTCAACGTTGCTGCCGGTTTCCCGAATCTTGTTGGTCAGCAGTTCAAGGCTCTGCTGCTGCTCCAGGCCGGAAAGGACGCGGCGCAGCTTCCACATGATCTTGACTTCCTCGGCCGAAAGCAGGTTCTCTTCGCGGCGGGTACCTGAGGCGTTAACGTCCACGGCGGGGAAGATCCGCTTGTCGGCCAGCTGGCGGGACAGGCGCAGTTCCATGTTGCCGGTGCCCTTGAACTCTTCGAAGATGACCTCGTCCATCTTGGAACCGGTCTCCACGAGAGCCGTTGCCAGGATGGTCAGGGAGCCGCCGTTTTCGATGTTGCGGGCGGCACCGAAGAAGCGCTTGGGCGGGTACAGGGCTGCGGAGTCCACACCACCGGACAGGATGCGGCCCGAGGCCGGTGCTGCCAGGTTGTAGGCACGGCCCAGGCGGGTCATGGAGTCCAGGAGGACAACCACGTCCATGCCCATTTCCACGAGGCGCTTGGCGCGTTCGATGGAAAGCTCGGCAACCGTGGTGTGGTCGTCGGCGGGACGGTCGAAGGTGGAGGCGATGACCTCGCCCTTCACCGTGCGCTGCATGTCCGTGACTTCTTCGGGACGTTCATCAACGAGCACCATCATGAGGTGGACCTCAGGGTTGTTGGTGGTGATCGCGTTGGCGATGGACTGCAGGATCAGGGTCTTGCCGGCCTTGGGCGGGGAGACGATCAGGCCGCGCTGGCCCTTGCCGATCGGGGCCACGAGGTCGATGACGCGCGGGCCGATCTTCTTGGGGTCGGTCTCCAAGCGCAGCCGCTCGGAGGGGTACAGCGGCACGAGCTTGGCGAACTCGACGCGGTCCTTGAGCTCGTCCGGGGTCTTTCCGTTGACGGACGTGACGCGGACGAGGGCGTTGAACTTCTGGCGGGCGGACTGCTGGTTGCGGTCCTCGCCGTCGCGCGGGGCACGGATCGCGCCGACGACGGCGTCGCCCTTGCGCAGGTTGTACTTCTTGACCTGGGCGAGCGAGACGTAGACGTCGTTGGCGCCGGGCAGGTAGCCGGAGGTGCGGATGAACGCGTAGTTCTCCAGGACATCCAGGATGCCGGCGACCGGCAGCAGGACGTCGTCCTCGGTGATCTCGACGTCGTCGACATCGGGACCCTGGTTGCGGCCGCGGCGGCGCTCATTGCGGTCACGGAAACGGTCGCTGCGGGTGCCGCCGTCGCGGCGGTCGTTCTGCTCGCCGCGGTCATTGCGGTCGCGCCGGTTGCGGCGGCTGCGGCGGCTGCCGCCTTCGTCGCCGTCGTTCTCATCGCGACGGGTGCGGGTGTCCCGGCGTTCGCGCTGTGCGCCTTCGCCGGCTTCGGCGGCCTGCTCGGTGCGGCGCTGCTCGCCCTGCGCCTGGCGCTCACCCTGGGGCTGACGTTCGCCCTGGGCCTGCTCGGCCTGGCGGGTTTCGGTGGCCTCGGCGGTCTCGGCTCCCGGAGCGGCGTTTTCGCCGCGGCGGCGGTTACGGGTGCGCGGCTGGCGGCGCTCACCGGCCGCTTCAGCGCCCTCAGCGGGAGCCGCGGCGGGCGCGGCTGCTTCGACGGCGGCGGCCGGTGCTGCGGCCTCGGCGGTTTCTGCCGGGGCTGCCACTACCCCGTCGCTGGTGGCGCGGCGGCTGCGGCCACGGCCGCGGGCACGGGTGCCCTCCTGGGGCGCGGCTTCTGCGGCCTCGGCGGGAGCGGCCGCAGGTGCTTCGGCCTTGGCCTCGGTCTTGGCGGGCGCCTCAGCCTTTGCGGGTGCTTCAGCCTTTGCCTTTGCCGGGGCCTTGCTGGCGCCGGCGCCCGCGCGGTGCGCGGAAATGGCGGCAACAAGGTCGCCCTTGCGCATCCGGGAGCCGCCGGAAATACCCAGCTGGCTGGCGAGGGCCTGCAGCTGCGCAAGCTTGAGTCCGGCAAGGCCGCTGCTCTTGGCAGGTGCTGCGTCGGAGTTTGTGTCCACAGCTGGAGCCAGCTCAGTGGTTTCTGTCACGAAGGATCCTTCCCCCTCGACGTCGCCCGGACTGGAGCCGGGCGCGATGATGTGTTCTGGACTGCAGTTCAGATCTGCAGCCGGGATGTCGGCGTTGCCGCTGGTTGAGCCAGCAATGCCGCTTCTGATTGCGTCTTCGATGCCCCGGCGTGGGGCGTGGGCTGGCGCTGAAGGGAGCAGAGTCGATCTGCAGTACCTGCGACAGGCCGAAAAGGAGACGACACCGGCAGGGACTTCGACACAGTGGAAGACGGAACGTACCTGTTGCCAGGGTCCAATGTCAGGGAACTGCCCGCGGTTTTACCGCCGGTGCATTTCCACTCTAGCACCTTCAACGTCCACTGCCAGCGTCAGCACGCGCCAGGCCACGCCAGGTGTGTTGTCCGCAGCAAAGGCCGAAATCCTCGACGCGACCACGGCCGCCTCATCTTCGCCGTGGGCCAGGGCCAGCACAGTGGGGCCTGCGCCGGAAACAACGGCAGCGTGTCCCGCTGAACGGAGGGCGGCAATCAGCTTCGCGCTCGGCTGCATCGCCTCCGCCCGGTAACTCTGGTGCAGGTAGTCCTCAGTAGCGGGCAGCAGGAATTCCGGGGCCTTGGTCAGCGCGTGGATCAGCAGCGCGGCACGGCCGGAGTTCATGGCCGCGGCGTGGTGTCCCACCGAAGCGGGCAGCAGGCCGCGCGCGGTTTCGGTGGAAAGTTCGTAATCCGGAACCGCCACTACCGGGATGACGGAGGGAACGACGTCGGCACGGGCACTGCTGTACTGCTCGCTGTCCTGCCAGGACAGCGCCAGTCCGCCGAAAATCGCGGGAGCGACGTTGTCCGGGTGGCCTTCCATCTCGCTGGTCAGCTGCAGGATCCATTCGCGGCCGCGTTGCGCGGCTTCGGGGACCAGCGCATTGGCGGCCGTGACGGCGGCGACGACGGCCGAGGCAGAGGAACCGAGGCCGCGGCCGTGCGGGTTGACGTTGTCCGCGGTGATCTTCAGGCCGTTGTGCCGGTAGCCCAGGCGCTCCAGGGCCGTGTTGATGGCACGCACTACGAGGTGGCTGGCATCGCGGGGCAGGGTGTCCGCGCCTTCGCCGGAGAGCTCGAATTCCAGCTCGCCGTTGTCCAGGGTTTCCACGGTCAGGGTGTCGTAGATGGACAGCGCGAGGCCGAGGCTGTCGTAGCCGGGACCGAGGTTGGCGCTGGTTCCGGGGACCCGCACGGTCAGCTGCTGACCCGCCGCGAGCGTCGTAAGTTCGCCCGCGGCGGGCTGCGTCGTTTCCACTCTTAGTTTTCTTCCAGTCCTGTGTTGCGTCGGGAGGCTATTTGGCGTCCAGGCCCAGTTCGTTTGCCACGGAGACGACGTCGTTCGGAACGCTGACGGGCTGGACATCGCTGCCGTCGGCGGTGCGCAGGGCCCACTGCGGGTCCTTCAGGCCGTGGCCGGTGACGGTGATGACGATGGTCTTGCCGGTGGGCACCTGGCCCGCGGCGTGCTTCTTGATCAGGCCGGCGACGCCGGCGGCGGAGCCGGGCTCCACGAAGACGCCTTCCTTGGAGGAGAGCCAGCGGTGAGCGTCCAGGATTTCCTCGTCGGTCACGGCTTCGATGAGGCCGCCGGATTCATCGCGGGCGGCCACGGCGGTGTCCCAGGACGCCGGGTTGCCGATGCGGATGGCGGTGGCGATGGTGTCCGGTTCGGTGATCGGGTGGCCGGCGACGAACGGCGCGGCACCGGCGGCCTGGAAGCCCCACATGGCCGGGGTCTTGGTGGACACGGCCGGGAGGGTTCCCGCGGTGCCGGACTCGAAGGGAGCGGAGTACTCCTTGTAACCCTTCCAGTAGGCGCTGATGTTGCCGGCGTTGCCGACGGGCAGCACGTGTATGTCCGGGGCGTCGCCCAGGGCGTCGACCACCTCGAAGGCGCCGGTCTTCTGGCCCTGGATACGCGCCGGGTTGACTGAGTTCACCAGGAACACCGGGTAAGACTCGCCCAGCTTGCGGGCGATGTCCAGGCAGTTGTCGAAGTTGCCGTCCACCTGCAGCAGGGTGGCGCCGTGGGCGATCGCCTGGCTGAGCTTGCCCATTGAGATCTTGCCTTCGGGAACCAGCACGGCGCATTTCAGGCCGGCCGCCGTGGCGTAAGCCGCGGCGGAGGCGGAAGTGTTGCCGGTGGAGGCGCACACCACTGCCTTGGCCCCGGCTTCGACGGCAGCGGTCATTGCCATGGTCATGCCGCGGTCCTTGAAGGATCCGGTGGGGTTCATGCCTTCGACCTTGAGGTACACCACGGATCCGGTGAGCTCGGAGAGCTTCTCCGCGTGGACCAGCGGGGTGCCGCCCTCGCCGAGGGTGATGACCTTGGTGGCTTCCGTGACCGGCAGACGTTCAGCGTATTCGCGGATTACCCCGCGCCATTGGTGAGCCACTTAGACCCCTTCTACCCGCAGTACGGATGTGACGGAATTGATGACGTCGAGGGCCTTGACGGCCTCGACGGTTGCCGCGAGTGCGGCTTCGGATGCACGGTGCGTGACAATCTTCAGCTCAGCCGACTCGACGTTCGAGGCGGCATCGCGGTGGATGGTCTGGCGCATGATTTCGATGGAGACGCCGTTCTCGGCAAAGATGTGGGCGATCCGGGCCAGCACGCCGGCCTGGTCGGCGACGTCCAGGCCGATGTAGTAGCTGGTCTCGGAAGCTTCCACGGGCAGTGCCGGGACGTGGCCGGTGGTGGTTTCGGTGCGGCCGGGGCCGCCCAGGACCAGGCGCCGGGCAGCGGAGACGAGGTCGCCGAGCACTGCCGAAGCCGTCGGGGTGCCGCCGGCGCCCTGGCCGTAGAACATCAGTTCGCCGGCGTTTTCGGCCTCGATGAAGACGGCGTTGAATGCGCCGCGGACGGCGGCCAACGGGTGCTCGCGCGGCAGCAGCGTCGGGTGCACGCGCACCGAAACTCCCTCGCCGCCGTCGGCGTCCACCAGCTTCTCGGCAATAGCGAGCAGCTTGATGACAAAGCCGGCTTCCTTTGCCGAAGCGATATCCGACGCCGTGACCTTGGTGATGCCTTCGCAGTGGACGTTTTCCAGGGCGAAGCGGGTGTGGAAGGACAGCGACGCGAGGATGGCGGCCTTCGCGGCGGCGTCGTGGCCTTCGACGTCGGCCGTCGGGTCCGCCTCGGCGTAGCCCAGGCGCTGCGCCTCGGCCAGGGCATCGGCGAACTGCGCGCCGGTGGTGTCCATCTGGTCGAGGATGAAGTTGGTGGTGCCGTTGACGATGCCGAGCACGCGGGTGATGCGGTCTCCGGAGAGGCTGTCGCGGATGGGGCGCAGGATCGGGATCGCACCGGCGACGGCGGCCTCGTAGGACAGCTGCACACCGGCCTTGTCCGCCTCTTCGTAGAGGGTGGGGCCGTCCTGGGCGAGCAGCGCCTTGTTGCCGGTGACCACGCAGGCGCCGTTCTGGATGGCGGTGAGGATCAGGGAGCGGGCCGGTTCGATGCCGCCGAGCAGCTCGATGACGAGGTCGGCGTCCTTGACCAGGGTGTCGGCGTCGGTGGTGAACAGTTCGCGCGGAAGCTCCACGTCGCGCTTGGCGTCGAGGTTGCGTACGGCGATCCCGGCGAGTTCCAGGCGCGCACCGCTGCGGGCGGCCAGGGCCTCGGCGTCGTCAAGCAGAATCCGCGCGACCTGTGCCCCGACGTTGCCACAACCCAGCAGGGCCACTTTCAAGGTGCGCACTTCAGACATTCGCCACTCCCATGTCGCGGTTCAACAGATCTTCTTCGGTTTCCCCGCGGACAATCCACCGGGCCGTTCCGCCGCGCACAGCGACGACGCCCGGCCGGGCAAGGTAGTTGTAGTTGCTGGAGAGGGCCCAGCAGTAGGCGCCGGTACCCGGTACTGCGAGCAAATCACCGGCTGCCACATCCGCGGGCAGATATACATCTCTAACAACTATGTCGCCGCTCTCGCAATGTTTGCCCACTACTCGGGACAGCTGCGGTTCGGCCAGGGACGTCCGGGAGGCGAGTACGGCCGAATAATCCGCGTCGTAGAGCACCGGACGGGCGTTATCGCTCATGCCGCCGTCTACCGACACATAGCGGCGCGGGAACGTAACGTTTTCCGCGCCGTCCGCACCCGCGGGGGCGTCCACACGCACCGTTTTGAGGGTGCCGGTCTCGTACAGGGTGAAGGTGCTGCTGCCGACGATCGCGCGGCCGGGTTCGATCGAAATGCGCGGGGCCTTGATGCCCAGCCCAGCACAGCTGGAACGGACGACGGCGGCCATCGCCTGCGCGATCTCCGCTGCCGGGCGCGGCGTGTCCACCGGGGTGTAGGCGATGCCGTAGCCGCCGCCGAGATCGAGCTCAGGCAGCACGATGGAGTACTTGGACTGCATCGCGGCCAGGAAGACCAGCAGCTTTTCGGCCGCCAGCGCGAAGCCTTCGGGTTCGAAGATCTGCGAGCCGATGTGGCAGTGCAGGCCGAGCAGCTCAATGCTGTCATAGGACGTGGCCGCGGCCACGGCTTCTTCCGCGGCGGAAAGGCCTGCTTCCTCGGTGGAGTCCCCGGCCATGGACAGGCCGAATTTCTGGTCCTCGTGCGCGGTGGCGATGAACTCGTGGGTGTGCGCGTGCACGCCCGGAGTCAGGCGCAGCATCACCTTGGCCACCTCGCCGCGGGCGGAGGCGATCTTGGCCACGCGCTCGAGTTCGTCCAGGCTGTCCACGACGATCCGGCCGAGTTTCATGTCCAGGGCCCGGTTGATTTCGGCGTCGGACTTGTTGTTGCCGTGCAGGCCAAGGTTCGCGCCGTCAATCCCGGCGCGGGCGGCCACGGCGAGTTCGCCGCCGGAACAGGTGTCCAGGCGCAGGCCCTCCTCGGCGACCCAGGACGCCACGGCCGTGCACAGGAAGGACTTGCCGGCGTAATAGACGTCCACTCCCCCGCAGATGTCCTCGAACGCGGCGTCGAAGGCGTCCTTGAAGGCCCGGGCCCGGGCGCGGAAGTCCGTTTCGCTCATCACGAAGAGCGGGCTGCCGAACTGTGCCTTGAGCTCGCTGACGGGGATGCCGTCGATGGCCAGCTCGCCGCCGTCGTTCCTTTCAACACCGGCCGCCCACATGGGCGCGTGCAGGGCGTTGAGGTCCGCCGGCACGGCGAGCCATTCCGGGGCGAGGGGCGAGGCCCCTGTTGTTTCGGTCATCGGGGTCACATCCGTTCGGGCGCGGAAACGCCCAGCAGTTCGAGGCCGTTGGCGAGGACCTGGCTGGTTGCGTCGTTGAGCCACAGGCGGGTCCGGTTGACGTCGCGGACGGGTTCTTCGCCCTGCGGCGAGACGCGGCAGGCGTCGTACCAGCGGTGGTAGGCGCCGGCGATCACTTCCAGGTGGCGGGCCACGCGGTGCGGTTCGCGGAACTCGGCGGCCTTGGCCACGATCGAGGGGTAGCTGCCCAGGTAGGACAGGAGCTCGTTTTCGGTGGCGTGGTCCAGCAGGGAGGCGTCGAAGGCGTCCTCGCCGTTGACCTGGCGTTCGACGCCGGCCTCGGCCGCGTTGCGTGCCGTGCCGCGGGAGCGGGCGTGGGCGTACTGCACGTAGAACACCGGGTTTTCGTTGCTGTTCTTCTTCAGCAGTTCCGGGTCCAGCGTCAGCGGCGAGTCCGCGGGGAAGCGGGCCAGGGAGTAGCGCACGGCGTCGGTGCCGAGCCAGGAGATGAGGTCCTTGAGCTCGATGATGTTGCCGGCACGCTTGGACAGCTTGGCACCGTTGACCGACACCAGCTGGCCGATGAGGACCTCGATGTTGGTTTCCGGATCATCGCCTGCGCAGGCGGCGATGGCCTTGAGGCGGTTGATGTAGCCGTGGTGGTCCGCGCCGAGCAGGTAGATCTTTTCCGGGAAGCCGCGGTCCTTCTTGGACAGGTAGTAGGCGGCGTCGGCGGCGAAGTACGTGGGTTCGCCGTTGGCGCGGATCATCACGCGGTCCTTGTCGTCACCGAAGTCGGTGGTGCGCAGCCAGACCGCGCCGTCCTTGTCGAACACGTGGCCCTGCTCGCGCAGGCGGGCGACGGCGGACTCGATGGCGCCGTGGTCGTGCAGGTCCTTCTCGGAGAAGTAGACGTCGAAGGACACACCGAATTCGGCGAGCGTGGCCTTGATGTCCGCCATCTGGGCCTCGTAGGCGGCCTGGCGGATGACCGGCAGCGCGGCCTCGTCCGTGAGTTCGCGGATGGCGGGATGGGCCTTGAGCACTTCGTCGCCGAGTTCCACGATGTACTGGCCCGGGTAGCCGCCCTCCGGAACGTCGCGGCCATGCAGGCGGGACAGCACCGAGTTGGCGAAGACGTTCATCTGGGAGCCGGCGTCGTTGATGTAGTACTCGGCCGTGACGTCTGCACCGGAGGCGCGCAGCACGCGGGCGATCGAGTCGCCGAGCGCGGCCCAGCGGGTGTGGCCGATGTGCAGCGGACCGGTGGGGTTGGCCGAGACGAATTCCATGTTGACGACGTGGCCTGCGAGCGCCTGGTTGCTTCCGTAGGAGCGTCCGGACTCGACAATGACCTTGGCCAGGGCGCCGGCGGCGGCCGCGTCCACGGTGATGTTCAGGAAGCCCGGGCCGGCGATGTCCACGGCCGTGACGCCGTTGATCTCCTTGAGCCGGGTGCGCAGGATTTCCGCGAAGGCCCGCGGGTTGGTGCCGGCCTTCTTGGCCAGCTGCAGGGCGATGTTCGTGGCCCAGTCACCGTGCTCCCGGTTCTTGGGTCGCTCCACGCGCACCTCATCCGGCAGCTCGGATTCGGAAAGGGCGACGTCGCCGGCGGCAACGGCGTCTTTCAGGCAGGCGGATATGGCGGCAGAGAGTTCTTCGGGAGTCACCCGTCTAGCGTACCGTCGGGGCTTGCCAGTGGAGGAATTGCAACAGCCGGCGTCACAGCCTGGGCACAGATCCGGCTGCAGCTGCGCACAGGGTGAACCAATACGCTGGTTCGGACGTCAAAGGAATGAACCGCTTTGCCACCCCGTCCCGCAAGTTGAAACGAGCACATCATGACCACGCCACTTCGCAAGGGCCTCCTCGCCGGGGTCGCCGGACTCTCCCTCACCGCAACGGTGGCCGCTTGCGCGCCCACCGCCCAGGCCCCGTCCGGCCAAACCACCGCCGCCCAGACACCCTCCTCCAGCACCAGCGGCGGCTCCGCATCCGCCGACCCGGGCACCGGCGGCACAAGCGGCTACAAGGACGGCACCTACAGTGCCGACGGCCACTACGAATCGCCCAACGGCACCGAAACCGTGGGCGTCCAGCTGACCCTGGCGGGTGGAACCGTCACCGCCGTCGAGATCACCACCCACCCCACCAACCCCAACACCCGGAAATTCCAGGGCGAATTCAAGGACGGCATTGCCGCCCAGATCGTGGGAAAGAAGCTCGATGAGCTCAGCGTGTCCAAGGTCTCCGGTTCGTCGCTGACCAGCGGCGGCTTCAACGAGGCTGTGAAGTCCATCAAGGCCCAGGCGAAGTAGCGGCCATGCCGCACCCCGGCTGGGACACCTTCGCTTTCGACGGCATCGGCACCGCCTGGGAAATCTCGACGCCGGATCCGATCGCTCCCGCGGTGCGCGCCCGCCTGCTGCAGGCCGTGGCCGACTACGACCTCAGCTACTCGCGCTTCCGCCCCGATTCCCGGATCGCCGAACTGGCGCGGGCGGCGGTGACGGTGACCCTGCCGGAGCACGCGGAGCAGCTGGAAGCCGTCTTCCGCACCTTGTACCGGCTCAGCGGCGGTTCGATGACGCCGCTGGTGGGCGGCAGCCTGGAGCAGCTGGGCTACGGACCTGACTACGCCCTGGTTCCCCGCGGACCCGCCCGCCCCGCGCCGCGCTGGGAGAACGTCCTCCGCTGGGACGGCACCACGGTGGGCTGCACCGAGCCGGTGGTGCTCGACGTCGGCGCCGCCGGAAAAGGCCAGCTCGTTGATCTGCTGGCGGAGATCCTGCGGGCGGACGGCGTCACGCAGTACCTGGTGGACGGCAGCGGCGACATGCTGCACGCCGGGCCCGCGCCGGTGCGGGTGGGCCTGGAACACCCGTACGATCCCGCGCAGGCGATCGGCGTCGTCGAACTCGGCAACCGGGCGCTGTGCGCTTCGGCGAGCAACCGGCGGGCCTGGGGCGACGGGCTGCACCACGTGCTGGACGCCGCCACCGGCCGGCCGGTGGACACCGTGGTGGCCACCTGGACGACGGCGGCATGCACCCTCGAAGCCGATGCCCTGGCCACGGCGTTGTTCCTTGTGGAGCCTGGCCTGTTGGAGGAAGAATTCGAGTTCGACTGGCTCAGGGTTTTTTCGGACGGCAGGGCACACTGCTCGCAGGGCTTTGAAGGGGTGCTGTTCACATGACCACGGTTGCCATCGCGACCCCCAAATCGCGGCTCGACACCTGGCTGGGCCGCTTCACCATGTACCGGCTGATCCTCTGGGTGCTCGCCATCCTCGCGGCGTACAGCCTGGTCCTCAACACCCTCGGCTGGTTGACGTTCGGCCTGGCGGACATGCTGGCGCATGCCGTGCTCTGCCTCGGCCTGACGTACCTGTCCAACCGCGCTTTCGCCGCGGTGTTCCGGGTCCGGCCGCATTCGGAGTCCTCCCTGATCACCGGCCTGCTGCTGTTCTTCCTGTTCTGGCCAAGCGAGCTGCTGCCGGCGGTCGCCTGGCCGGACCTCGCCGGCGTCGCCCTGGCCTGCGTGCTGGCCTCGGCGTCGAAATACCTGTTGGCGTTCCGTGGCCGGCACATCTTCAACCCGGCCGCGGCCGGGGCATTCATCGTCTCCCTGACAGGGTTGAACGTCGCCACGTGGTGGGCGGCCACCCCCGCGATGCTGTGGGCTGTCCTGCCGGGCGTCGCCCTGATCATGTACCGGACCAGGAAGGTGCTGATGGCCTGCACCTTCCTGCTGGTGTCGGGCTCGATCGTCTTCACCGAACTGCTCCGCGCCGGAATGCCGGCGGGGGCGGCCCTCTGGCAGCCGTTCGCGCAACGGCCGCTGCTGTTCTTCGCCGGTTTCATGTTGACGGAGCCGCTCACCCTGCCGCCCCGGCGCTGGCAGCAGCTGGCGCTTGCCGCCGTCGTCGGCGTGGTGTTCGCGGTGCCGTACAACCTGGGGTTCGTGGCGAACTCCCCCGAGCTGGCGCTGCTGCTGGGCAACCTGCTGGCCTTCTTCGCCGGCCAGCGCGGGGGCATCCGGCTCGTGTTCGCGGGGTCCCGGCCGCTGACGCCGACCACCACGGAACTGCGTTTCGCGGCCCTCCGGCCCGTCCGTTTCACGCCGGGCCAGTACATGGAGCTCGACCTGCCGCACTCCTCCTCCGACGGCAAAGGTCGACGGCGGATCTTCAGCATGAGCAGCGCGCCCGGCAGTGCTGAACTGACGTTCGGGGTGGGGACGGCCGAACCGCTATCGGCGGCGAAGCGGGCCCTGCTCGAGCTGGCTCCGGGCGATCCGCTGCGGGCCACCGCCGTGGGCGGCGACTTCGTGCTGCCGCGCGACGGCGGAACGCCCGTGCTGCTGATCGCGGCCGGCATCGGGATCACCCCGTTCCTGTCGCAGCTGGGCTCCGGCGCGGCCAAGGAGCGCGACATCGTGCTGCTCTATCTGGCCACCGGGGCCGACGAGCTCGCCGGTACGGACGTGCTGGCGGCTTCCGGTGCGCGTGTGATCGCCCGGCTCGCCGACGGTTCCGCTCCGCCGGACTTCATGCATGACGCCGGAACGGTAAGGATCGACGGGTCCTCGCTGCGCGAGCTGGTGCCGGACATTGCGCACCGCACCGTGTATGTCTCCGGCTCCCCCGCCCGCGTGGAATCCCTTCGCAGCGCCGCCCGGCACGCCGGGGCACGGCGCGTCCGGGTGGATGCCTTCGCCGGCTACTGACGGGTACGCCTGCCGGTCCGCCGCCGGGCACGGCCGCCGCGCCGCTTTTCCGCCGCTTTTCCATTGCGGCCCGCGGACCTGCTAAGCTCTTCAACGTCCCGGAAACGGGAACCCGGATGCCCTCGTAGCTCAGGGGATAGAGCGTCTGCCTCCGGAGCAGAAGGCCGTAGGTTCGAATCCTATCGAGGGCACCATTTGAAACCCCGCCGTTCCTTGTGAGCGGCGGGGTTTCTGCGTTGTGGCCGAACATGCCGGGAGCGGGCGGGCAAATTGTCAGTGGCCGCTCCTAAGCTGATTCGTACCTGCTACGCCAGACGCTAAGGGGTTTGCCAATGATCTGCTCCATCGTTCCTCCGTACATGCTGCGCCGCCTCGCCGCCCGCCCGGAGCCCCGGCTCCGCGCCATCGCGCGGGCCGCGAAGGAATCGCTGCTGCACATCAAGGGCCTGCAGGCCGCCCGCGCCCTCCCCGTGCCCGCTACTCCCCCGGGCGCACGCCAGGCCACGCCAACCCCGCCCAAGCGCACCATCTACGACGCCGCGTCCACCGAGACCCTGCCCGGCACCCTGGTCCGGAAGGAAGGGATGCCGCCTGTCGGGGACGCCGCAGCCGATGAAGCCTACGACGGCCTGGGCGATACCCACAGCCTCTACGCGGATGTCTTCGAACGGAACTCCATCGACGGTGCGGGCCTGAAGCTGGACGCCACGGTCCATTTCGGCGAGCTCTACGACAACGCTTTCTGGGACGGCCGCCAGATGGTCTTCGGCGACGGGGACGGCCAGATCTTCCAGCGCTTCACCAAGTCCCTGACCGTGATCGGCCACGAGCTCGCCCATGGCGTCACCCAGTACACGGCCGGACTCGCCTACCGGAACCAGGCAGGCGCCCTCAATGAATCCATGTCCGATGTCTTCGGCGTGCTCGTGGAACAGTACGCCCGCAAACAGCCGGCCGCGGAGGCCAACTGGCTGATCGGCGAAGGACTCTTCACCGACGCCGTGCAGGGTGCGGCACTGCGCTCCCTGAAGGCACCGGGAACGGCGTACGACGACGATGTCCTGGGCAAGGACCCGCAACCGGATTCCATGGACAGCTATGTGCGCACCACCGCGGACAACGGCGGGGTCCACATCAATTCGGGCATCCCCAACCGGGCGTTCTACCTGGTGGCCTCGGAGCTGGGCGGCAATGCCTGGGAAGCGCCGGGCCAGATCTGGTACGGAACCCTGACCAGCGGATCCCTCCCGGCGGCGTGCACCTTCGGCAAGTTCGCCAGGACCACCATCGCCACCGCAGAGGAACTGTTCGGCAGCGGTTCCGCCGAGCATGACGCCGTCCTGAAGGCGTGGGAAACTGTAAAGGTCAAGGTCTGACTCCAGCGCCGGCCGCCGGTGGATCCCTATCCGGGGCGGCACGAAGATCGGTGAGGCATGAAAATCACTGTCCGTCGCAGCGGAGGCATCGCTGCAATGACGCGTGTCTGGAGCGTCAATGCCGTGTCGGCGGACGACAAGGAGCGCTGGATGCCGCTCGTCGAGGCCTGCCCCTGGGATGAAGCCAAGGCGCTGTCCCGCACGGCCAACCAGCCTGACCGGTTCATGTATTCCATTCGGGCAGGGCAGCGCCGGGCCACCCTGCCGGACCGGGAGGTCACCGGCCCCTGGGAAGAGCTGGTGGAGTTCGCCAAGGCCGAGGGTTCCGAAAGCCGCGGAACGCGCTAGCTATCCGGCTCCCGTGCTACCCAACTTCGGCCAGCTGGCCGCGGAACGCCCGGCGGTAGGACTGCGGGCTGGTGTCCAGGACCTTGGCGAAGTGGTGCCGCATCAGCACGGAATGGCCGAAGCCTGCCTCGCGCGCCACCTCGTCGATGTTCAGGTCGCTGGTTTCCAGCAGTTCCTGGGCGCGCAGCACCCGTTGTGAGTTGAGCCAGGCCGCGGGAGTGGCGCCGGTTTCGGCCCGGAAGCGGCGGGCAAAGGTCCTGGGCGACATGTGCAGCCGTTCGGCGAGCTCCGCGATGCTGTGCTCCTGGTCCAGGTTCTCCACCATCCAGCGGAGCAGGGCTTCCATCGGCGCCGAGCCGCAGCTGGGCATGGGGCGGTCGATGAACTGGGCCTGGCCGCCGTCGCGGTGCGGTGCCACCACCATGTCCCGGGCGATCGCCGCGGCCACCTTTGCACCCAGTTCCACGCGGACCAGGTGCAGGCAGGCGTCGATGCCGGAGGCGGTGCCCGCGCTGGTGATGATGGTCCCGTCCTGCACGTAGAGGACGTTCTCATCGACCCGGGCCCGGGGATAGCGGCTGGCCAGGTCCTGGGAATAGTGCCAGTGGGTGGTGCAGCGGCGCCCGTCGAGCAGTCCGGCCCGGGCGAGTGCATAGGCACCGGAGCAGATGGACAGCACCCAGGCACCCCGCTCATGGGCGGCCCGGAGAGTTTCCAGGACCTCCTCGGGTACGTCCAGGTCACGGCCGTAGGGAGCCATGATCACCAGGTCAGCGTCGGATGCAGCCTCAAGGCCCAGGCCCACATGCATCGACAAGCCGGACTTCATGGGGACGTCGCCGGGCTGCGGGGTGCACACCCGGAAGTCGAACTTTGGAACTCCGCCCTCGCGCTCGGAGCGGTCGATGCCGAAAACCTCGAAGGCGGTGCCGAATTCGAAGATCGAGAAGCCCGGAACAACGATGACTGCCACTGATTTCAACATACCTCCAGTGTGGCAGAAATTTTGCTAAATGGGTCGTTTCTGCCACTGTTTCTTGGAGTCGGCCGGGCAGACGATGGAGGCATGGAATTTCTCGTAGCCCTCATCGTCATCATCGTCCTGCTGGCTATCGCAGCCACCATCTCGGCAGTCCTGCGCGACGGCCGCGGCCACATCCCGCCGGTCCGCTCCGAACGCGACTGGCGCGCCCTTGACCTCCCCAGCAGCGCCTACTGGACCATGCGCCTGCTCTGACCCAATACGGCCCACACCGGCGAGGGGCCCCGCCTGAGGCACGAAGGGCGGGGAGCCGGTGGTGGGCCCACACCGGCGAGGGGCCCCGCCTGAGGCACGAAGGGCGGGGAGCCGGTGGGGACTAGGCTGTGGTCCATGATCCAAAGCTCCGCCCGCCTGCTGCAGTTGCTCTCGCTGTTGCAGCTGCGGCGCGAATGGACCGGACCGGCCCTGGCCGGACGCATGGGCGTCACGGAACGCACCGTGCGCCGCGACATCGACAAACTCCGCACGCTGGGATACCCCATCCACGCCTCGCCCGGTATTGCGGGCGGCTACCAGCTGGGAGCCGGCGCCCAGCTGCCGCCGCTCCTGCTCGACGACAACGAGGCCCTCGCGGTCGCCCTCGGATTGAATTCCGTGGCCGCCGGGCCTGTCGCGGGCATCGGCGAAGCCTCCGTGCGGGCCCTGGCCAAGCTTGAGCAGGTCCTCCCTGCCAGGCTGCGCCCGCGCTTTGCCACCCTCAAGGCCGCGGTGACCACGCTGCCCAGCAACGCGGCCTCGGTGGATCCGCACCAACTCACCGTGGTGTCCTCGGCCATCGCGGACCGGCGCCTGATCCGCTTCGACTACGCCAAACCTGACGGCACGGTGGACCGCCGCACGGCCGAACCTTATCGGCTGGTGGACACAGGCCGCCGTTGGTACCTGGTGGCCTGGGACCTCGAGCGGGAAGACTGGCGGACGTTCCGCGCGGACCGCATCGTCTCCCTGCCCGCAGCCACCAAGAAGTTCCTCCCCCGCGCCCTTCCGGCGGAGGACCTGGCCGCCTACGTCCAACAGTCGGTGACCCGTTCGCCGTACCGTTATGACGTCGTCGTGCGCCTGTTCGCCCCGATCGGCGAGGTGGCCGCACTCGTCGGTCCGCACCTGGCGACCCTGAGCGACGACGGCGGATCAGCCACGCTGCTGCATGCCGGCTGGGACAGCCTGGCGCAGCCCGCCGCGAACCTTGCGGCGCTGGGCATGGAGTTCGAGATCATCTCGCCCCCGGAGTTCAAGGAATACGCCCTGGCCCTGGCCGGTCGCCTGGCCCGGTCCGCCGGCACCGCGGCAGGCCAAGCACCTCGGTAGGCCCGGCACCGCAGTAGACTGGCTTGCAGCCATGACACTTCATATCTCCTACCCCGCTGAGCTGCCGGTCTCCGAGCGCCGCGAGGACATTATGGCGGCCATCGCCGCGAACCAGGTCACGATCATCGCGGGCGAGACCGGTTCGGGTAAGACCACCCAGATCCCCAAAATGTGCCTTGAGCTGGGGCTCGGCGACAAGGGGCTGATCGGCCACACCCAGCCGCGCCGCCTCGCCGCGCGAACCGTGGCTGAGCGCATTGCCTTCGAACTCGGCGTCGAGATCGGCCAGGAGGTGGGCTTCCAGGTCCGCTTCACCGGCGAGGTCAGCAAGAGCACCAAGATCAAGC
This sequence comes from Arthrobacter cupressi, assembly GCF_900099975.1. Classification (GTDB taxonomy): domain Bacteria; phylum Actinomycetota; class Actinomycetes; order Actinomycetales; family Micrococcaceae; genus Arthrobacter; species Arthrobacter cupressi. The sequence continues at coordinate 37,395 of NZ_FNEI01000011.1, read as the reverse complement.
TCATGACGGACGGCATCCTGCTGGCAGAAATCCAGCGGGACAAGCTGCTGCGCAAGTACAGCACCATCATCATTGACGAAGCCCATGAGCGCAGCCTGAACATCGACTTCATCCTCGGCTACCTCAAGCGGATCCTGCCGCAGCGTCCGGACCTGAAGATCATCATCACGTCCGCCACGATCGACCCCGAACGCTTCGCCAGGCACTTCGGCGGCGACGACGCCCCCGCGCCGATTATCGAGGTGTCCGGCCGGACGTACCCCGTGGAGATCCGCTACCGCCCGCTCTCCCAGCCGGCCGGCGGCCCGGCGGAGGGCGACGAAACCCCCGACGACGAACTCGAGGAAGACCGCGACCCGCTGGACGCGGTGTGCGACGCCGTCGACGAGCTCGCCCAGGAGGCCCCCGGTGACATCCTCATCTTCTTCTCCGGCGAGCGCGAAATCCGCGACGCCGCCGAGGCCCTGAACGGCCGGATCCAGGCAAACCGGCGGCTCGCCGGCACGGAGGTGCTGCCCCTCTACGCGCGGCTCAGCCTGCAGGAGCAGCACCGGGTCTTCAACCCGGGCGGCAAGCGGCGGATCGTGCTGGCAACCAACGTTGCCGAAACCTCGCTCACCGTGCCGGGGATCAAGTACGTGGTGGACACCGGCACGGCCCGCATCTCGCGCTACTCGCACCGCACCAAGGTCCAGCGCCTGCCGATCGAGCGGGTTTCGCAGGCTTCGGCCAACCAGCGCTCGGGCCGCTGCGGCCGCGTCTCCGAAGGCATCGCCATCCGGCTGTACTCGGAAGAAGACTACGACTCCCGCCCGCAATTCACCGACCCGGAGATCCTGCGCACCAACCTGGCCGCCGTCATCCTGCAGATGACCGCGATGGGCGTGGCCCGCGGCCCCAAGGACATCGAGGACTTCCCCTTCGTGGAGCCCCCGGAGTCGCGGGCCATCAACGACGGCGTCACCCTCCTGCGCGAGCTCGGCGCCCTGAAGTCTCCGCAACAGGGCGCGCGGCAGCAGGGAGCGAGGGACCAGCAGGGCGGACTGACCGCCGTCGGGCACAAGCTCGCCCAGCTGCCCGTGGACCCGCGGCTCGGCCGCATGATCGTGGAGGCCGGTAAGCGCGGCTGCGTCAAGGAAGTCATGATCCTCGCCGCTGCGCTGACCATCCAGGATCCGCGGGAGCGTCCCACGGACAAGCAGCAGCAGGCCGCCGAAAAGCATGCCCGCTACCGGGACGAGAACTCGGACTTCACCGGCTACCTCAACCTGTGGAACCACCTCCAGGAACAGCAGCGCGAACTGTCCTCCACGCAGTTCCGCCGCTTCTGCCGCAACGAGTTCATCAATTACCTGCGGGTGCGCGAGTGGCAGGACCTGTTCCAGCAGCTCCGGCAGCTGGCCAAACCGCTGGGCATCACCATCGACAACAAGCGCGAGGCCGATCCCGTGGGCCTGCACGATGCGATCCACATCAGCCTGCTCTCCGGGCTGCTGAGCCACATCGGCCTGCTGGACGAACGCAAGCGAGAATACGCCGGCGCCCGCGGCAGCCGCTTCGCCATATTCCCGGGCTCGGCCCTGTTCAAGAAGTCTCCCGCGTTCGTGATGGCCGCCGAACTGGTTGAAACGAGCCGGCTGTGGGCCAGGGTGGCGGCGAAGTTCGATCCGCTCTGGGCAGAGCAGGTAGCTCCGGACCTGGTGAAGCGCACCTACAGCGAACCGCATTGGTCCAGCCGCAACGGCTCCGTGATGGCGCACGAGAAGGTCACCCTCTACGGCGTGCCGGTCATCCCCAACCGGCGCGTCAACTACGGGCGCATCGATCCGGAGCTCTCCCGGGAGCTTTTCATCAGGCACGCCCTGGTGGAGGGTGAGTGGCGCACCCACCACAAGTTCTTCCACCGCAACCGCGCGCTGCTGAATGAGATCGAGGAGCTCGAGACCCGGATGCGCCGCCGCGACATCCTGGTGGATGACAACACCCTCTTCGAGTTCTACGATGCCAGGATCGGCAAGGACGTGGTGTCCGAGCGGCACTTCGACAAGTGGTGGAAGGAAGCCCGGCAGCAGGATCCCGCTCTCCTGGACTTCGACCAGTCGCTGCTGATCAGCGAGGATGCCGCGGAGCTGGACGATTCGGCGTACCCGAAGACCTGGCTGCACAAGGGTTTCGAGCTGCCCCTCAGCTATGAGTTCCATCCCGTGGCCCCGGGCTCCGCACCCAACCCGTCCGACGGCGTCACCGCCGAAGTGCCGGTGCTGTTCCTCAACCAGCTCGACGACGGTGCCTTCCGCTGGCAGATCCCCGGCCAGCGCGTCGAGCTGCTGACGGCCCTGATCAAGTCCCTGCCCAAGCAGGTCCGCAAGAACTTCGTGCCGGCCCCTGACGTTGCCCGGCAGGCGGCCGCTGCCCTGGAGGCGGACTTCGACCCCGCCACGGACGAGCTCGAACCGTCGCTGGAGCTCGTGCTGCGCCGCCTGCGCGGGCACATCATCCCACCCGGCTCGTGGAACTGGGCTGCCGTCCCGCAGCACCTGCGGGTCAGCTTCAAGGTGGTGGACAGCCGGGGCAAGGTGCTCGGCGAAGGCAAGGACCTTGCGGCCCTGCAGGAAGAACTCGCCCCGGCCACCCGACGCGCCATCGCAGAATCCCTCGGGGCGACCCCGGCGACGACGGCGCGCGCCACCACGAAGGCGGCCGGCGGCAAGGCGGGCGGCACCGCGGCCGTGGGCGGCTTCAACGGAAAAGCTCAGGCGTCCGGAAAGGACCGGTCTGCGGCCAGCGCCGCGCAGCCCGCCGGCGGCATCGCCGAGCAGGCAGGGCTCACCGAGTGGAGCGTCGGCAGCATCGAACGCCAGGTCAGCCGGACGGTCAACGGCCATCAGGTGACCGGTTTCCCGGCTCTGGTGGACGAAGGCAAGAGTGTGGCGCTGCGGGTCTTCCAAACCCGGGCAGAGCAGGAAACCGCCATGCGCGGCGGGGTTATCCGCCTGCTCGCCCTACGCGTGCCTTCGCCGGACCGCTACGTCCTGGAGCACCTGAACAATACGGAGAAGCTGACCTTCAGCCAGAACCCGCACGGCTCGGTCAGCGCGCTGATCGCCGACTGCGCCCTCGCCGCGATCGACAAACTGACTCCCGCGGAGCTGCCGTGGGACAGGACGTCCTTCGACGCCCTGTATGAAGCCGTGCGCGCCGAACTGATCGACACCGTGTTCACGGTGACCGCCGTCGTCGAGCGCATCCTCGCCAGCAGCCGGCGCATCGAGAAGCAGCTCAAGGGCAGCACCAGCCTGAGCCTGATCAGTGCGCTCAACGACATCAAGAGCCAGCTGGAACAACTCGTCTTCCCCGGCTTTGTAGCACAGACGGGCTACGCCCAGCTCAGCCAACTGCCGCGCTACCTCGCGGCCATCGAGAAGCGGCTGGAGAAGCTGCCGAACAACGTACAGCGGGACTCCCTGAACATGGCCGCCGTCCAGGCCCTGGAAGACGACTACGACGACGCCGTCTCGGCGCTCCTGCCGGGCCGGCGGGCCGGCAGCGAATTAACCCGGGTGCGCTGGATGCTCGAAGAACTCCGGGTGAGCCTCTTCGCCGTCGAACTCGGCACGGCCTACTCGGTCTCCGAAAAGCGGATCCGCACCGCGCTGAACCAGGCGCTCGCCCCGGCCTGACCCGCAGCCGCCCGTCTTCCCGCCGTCAACCCCGCACCCCCAACTGCGGGCTGCCCACCTGAAAGGACCAGGATGACCCTGCACCCTCCCGCCCTGCAACTTCCCCAAGGCCCCGCCGGAACCGAGATCCGGGGCCTCGGCCATGCCCAGCCTGTCCGCGTCATGGACAACTTTGAGCTCGAGACGATCCTGGACACCAACGACGAATGGATCCGCCAGCGCACCGGGATCGTCACGCGGCACATTGCCGGCGAAGGCGAAACCGTCGCGACCCTGGCAACAGATGCGGCCCGCATGGCACTGGCCGATTCAGGCCTGGAGCCGGAGCAGATCGACCTTGTGGTCGTCGCCACCACCACTTCGCAGGAACGTTCTCCGAACACCGCCGGCCGGGTGGCCCAGGCCTTGGAACTCGGAGCGGCCCGCCGTGGCCCCGGCGTCATTGAGATCAACACGGCCTGCTCGGGCTTCGAGTACGCCCTCGGCATTGCCGACCAGGCCATCCGTTCGGGCTCCGCCACCCACGCGATCGCGGTCGGCGCCGAAACGCTCTCCACCGTTACGGACTGGACCGACCGCACCACAGCGGTGCTGGTCGCGGACGGCGCCGGGGCCGCCGTCGTGGGTCCCTCCGACGCTCCGCGGATCGGGCCGGTGGTGTGGGGATCCCGCACAGACATGGCCGATTCGGTGCGGATCGGCCCGCCGGAGGGCAAGTTCGCGCAAAACGGGCGGGAGGTGCTGCGCTGGGGCCTGCTCGACGCCGTCGGCCACGCCCGCGAAGCCGTGGAACGGGCCGGACTCACCCTGGACGACATCGAGGTGCTGGTGGCGCACCAGGCGAACCTGCGCATCATCGAACCTCTCGCGCAGGGCCTGGGCCTCAGCGACAAGGTGGTGGTGACCGACGTGACCGAGTCCGGCAACACCTCGGCCGCGAGCGTCCCGCTGGGCCTGAGCAAGTGGTGGCACGCCGGCCGCATCCCCGCCGGAGTGCCGGCGCTGCTGTTCGGATTCGGCGGCGGCTTCACCTACGCAGGCATGGTGGCCATGACACCGCAGCGGGCCTGATCTCCGCCTGCCCGGTCACACCCACAGCCGCCGCAGCCGCCGCAGGGAAAAGTAGCGCGGAACCCGCGCCGCGTAGGCGTCGAATTCCGCGCCGAACAGTTCCGACAGCGCCCGCTCCTCGGCCAGCACTCCGCGGTGCTCGGCCAGGGCAGCGGCCGGCGTGGTGAGCAGCGCCCACGCGGAACCTTGGAGCAGTCCGGTGCCGAGGTGTATCAGCCACCAGCCGGCGTACATGGGGTTACGGCTCACGGTATAGGGCCCGGTCACCACCAGCCGCCCCGGATGTTCCAGGTCAAACCCTTCGCCTTCATGCCGCCGGCGCTCCGCCAGCGAGAGGAGGTTGATCACGCACCCGGCCAGGAGCAGGCCCGCACCTGCGGTACGGCCGAGCGAACGGGGTCCCGGCAGCCGGGCGGGCCGCAGCCGGGCGAGGAGCAGGTCCGCCGCCAGCCCGGCCACCTGCCCTGGAGGCAGGGGCACGTTCCCGAGGACCTCCTTGGCACCCATCAGGCCCAGCCCGTCACGCGCCGTCCCGGACCTTCTGCGGCCGGGCCTTCTGCCGGGCCTCCTGCGGCCGCTCCGCGGCGAGGCCGGCGGAGTCCCCGGCCCCGCGGCGGGGAATCTGCCGTGCCAGGTAGGCAGCGTCGCGGGCAACGCCGGGCAGCGTGGCCGACGCTGCCGCATAGAGGAATTCCTGGCCCAGGAAGAACAGGCCCGCGGCGTCCCGCGCCACCCCGCGGTGCTGCCGCGGCCGGCCGGCCCCGTCGAAGGCACGTGGCTCAACCCAGGCGAAGTCATCCGTGTATCCCGTGCACCAGATGACGTTCGCGACGTCGAGGACGCTGCCGTCTTCCGCCACCGGCCTGCCGTCGCGGACGCCTGTGATCCTGGGAACCCGTTCAACGCCGGCATCCGTGAGGTCCTTGATCTTGGTGCGGATCAGCGGGGTCCCGTGGCTGAGGAATCCCGGCGCTGCCTTGCGGCCGATCGGTGTGCCAAGAGTGAGGACGTGGGTGCCGGCGAAGCGCACCAGCGGCAGGATGAAGCGCGCGGCGGCCCGGCCGTGCTTGACCGGAAGCTCGGCGGTCGGCTTGCCGGCCAGCAGGGTGGGGTGGCTGCGGCTGACTTCCAGCGCGATTTCCGCCCCGGAATTGCCCACTCCGACCACCAACACCGGACCGGGCCGGAGCTGCCCGGGATTGCGGTACGCGCTGGAATGGAGCTGGAGAACAGAGTCATCCAGCTGCGCCGCAAAATCCGGAATCTTCGGGGCGACGCAGGCGCCGGTGGCGACCACCACGTTCGCGGCCTTCCAGCTCCGGCCGCCCGCTTCCGCCACGTAGTGGCCGTCGTCGTGCCGGAGGCGCTCTACCTTCGCGCCCAGCCGCACCGGCAGGCCGAAGTGCTGGGCATAGTTTTCAAGGTAATCGGCCACCTCGTCCTTGCCGGGGAATCCGAGGCGGTCTCCCGGGAAAGGCAGTCCGGGGAGGCCGTCGAACTTCACGGGGGTAAAGAGGCGCAGCGAGTCCCAGCGTTGCCGCCAGGCGTCGCCAACCCGTTGCCCGGCGTCGAGGATCGCGAAATCGCGGCCCTGGCGGGAAAGGAAGTAGCCGAGCGCGAGCCCGGCCTGCCCGCCGCCGACAATGATGGTGTCCAGGACCCTATCGGATGCATGGTTCTGCACGGTGTTCATGATGGCACTCCTTATGCTTCGAGCAGTCTTTCCTGGGGACGCAAACCTTTGCCCACCACGTCCGTGGCTCCGCCTGGCGCGCGGCGGTAGCGCAGGCACCAGGCAAGCATCAGAACGGACGCCACAACATAGGCGACATGGAGCAGCCAGATCGGTCCGGCGGGCAGGCTGAACACGTAGACGGAATGGACCGCGTTCGCGATGTTGGCCAGGAGCAGGTTGCCCAGGCTGTACGAGGCAAGGTCCTTCGTGCGTGCAGCCTTCACCAGCATCGGCAGCATGCTCACGGCGAACAGGATTGTCGAGACGGTTCCGGCGATCATGGGAAGGTTCATGCTTCGACGTTATGGCTGCGGGCCACAGCCGCGCATCGGACGGATGATGCATCTTGCCCGGGACGCGGATGGGTAATTCGATGCAGGCCTCACGCCATTAACCCGTGCTCGTACGCATACCGGCTCGCCGACACCCGGGAGCTGACCTCCAGCTTGAGGAAGATGTTGCTCAGGTGCCGCGCAACGGTTTTTTCGCTCAGGAAGAGTTCGACGGCGACCTCCCGGTTGCTCTTGCCGGCCGCCACCAGCCGCAGGACTTCGAGCTCGCGGCCGGTCAGCGGTCCCTGCCCCCCGTCCGGCGCGCCGGTTCGGGCCGCTGCGTCGTCCCGGGCTTGCGTCGCGCCCCCGATGAGCGCATCAGCCAGTGCGTGGGCCGGGGCGGCCCCGAGTTCTTCGAATTCCTTGCCCGCCGCTTCGAAATCCATGAGCGCTGTCTCCTCGTCCCCCAGCCGCCGACGGGCCCTGGCCACCAGCACCCGGCAGCGGGCAGCCTCGTAGGGGATCTCGAGGGTCCGCCACAAGGTCCAGGCAGTCCGCAAGGGTTTCAGGGCCGCGGCCGTTTCGCCTTCTTCGAGGAGCACCGCGCCGTCGGCCTGAGCAGCCAGGGCACGGGGCATCGCCGCCGGATAGCCGGCAGCGAACCGCCCCAGATCTTCCGCCGCGGCGCGGGCAGCCGCGAGGTCGCCGGCCGCCAGCTCGATCTCGACCAGGCCCGGGAGCAGGCGGCTCCGCCACGTCGGGTCTGCGGCAGCCACGGCGTCGTTGATCTGGTGCCTGGCCAGTTGCACCTCCCCCAGCGCAAGGTGCAGGAGGGCCATTCCGGGCTGCGGGTCGAAACCGGAGTCCGCTGCCGCCCGGTAGGAGACCGCAGCAGCCTCGAAGAGGCCGCGGAGCCGCTGTACCTCTCCCTGGTAGTAGAAGGCCCCGAACCTGGCTTCCGGATCTCCGCGGGCGGACCGTTCCTGGGCCTTCGCGGCGGCGGTCATGGCCTCGTCCCACTGGCCGCGCAGGACATACAGTTCCGCCCGGTGCGCATGGCATTGCCCGCTGAAGAGCACCAGGTCCGGCTGCCCCTCGCACCAGCGGTCGAGCGCCTGGGTCCATTCCAGGGCACGGGGCAGGTCGAAGACGGCCTGGCAGGTTCCGATGGTGGCGCAATAGATGATGCCGCACGGAATGGCGGACACCTCGCCGGAGATGGCCGCCACCATCACCTCGTCGAACAGCTCCAACCCGTCTGCCGGATGGCCGAGCATGACCTGCGCCTGGCCCTGGCCAAGCTGCGCCAGGCAGGTGACGTCCCGGTCGCGTGACGCCGTGCCGACTCCGTGGGCCCTGCTGAAGAGGGCGGACGCACCTGCGGCATCGCCTCCGTAAAGTTTCGCGACGGCGGCCGGGATGAGGAGCAGCCCTTGGGCCGCACCGGGCTCGTCGACTTCCTCGAGGAGCCGGGTGCCCCGTGCAAGCCACCCGGAACTGGCCGCCGACGAGCCGCTGTTCAGCAGGTGGATGCCCAGCCAGGCGGCGCACCGCACGGCTCCCGGGACGTCACCGGTGAGCAGGTACTCTTCGTGGGCCCGGGTCAGGGCATCGGTCCCGTCGTCCACGTGGCCCGTGAGGAACGCGACGGTGGCAAAGCGTTCAAGGTCGGCGGCGGGAAGCCCGCCTTCGCGGTGGGCGTTCCCGAAGTGCCCGAAGGCTTCACCCCAGCGGTGATCGTCGTAGGCGGCGCGGCCCAGGTCCAGGCCGGCTTTGGACGTTGCCATGACACCTCCGGCGCACTGCTGCCGCGCGCTGCGCGCGGATTGCGTCCTTGTCTATGCGCCACGGTACGCCTGGGATGTGCGGCCCACAATGCCACGCAGGCTGTGGCTGTGCGGCAGGGCCGCTCAGGACTCGGGGACGAACTCCCCGTGTCCGGCATCCCGCAGGGCCGTGCGGATCCGCTCCGCGTTTGCTTCGAGCTGTGACGGGTCCGGGTTGTGGTCCGCGGAGCCGAAATCGTAGTCGGCCATCGAGTTCGACGGCCAGACGTGGAGGTGGAGGTGGTCCACCTCGTAGCCGGCCACCAGCAGGCCTGCACGGGAGGCACCGAACTCCGGCACCAATGCCTTGCCGATGGTCTGCGCTACAGCGGTCACACGGCCAAGCACCTCGGCCGGCGCATCTGTCCAGCGGTCCACCTCAAGGCGCGGGACAACCAGGACGTGGCCGTCGGCCAGGGGCGCGATGCTCAGGAACGCCACCACGTCTTCGTCTTTCCAGACGAAGCGGCCCGGGATGTCGCCGTTGATGATCTTGGTGAAGAGGGTGCTCATGCGTCTGCCTTTTCGGACGGGGTGTGCAGGGTCTTGGTGTCGAGGACGAAGCGGTATTTCACGTCACCGGCGACCATGCGGTCGTAGGCTTCGTTAAGTCCGTCTGCGTCCACGATTTCGATGTCGCTGGCCACGCCGTGTTCGGCGCAGAAATCGAGCATCTCCTGGGTCTCGGCGAGACCGCCGATCAGGGAACCGGAGTAGGCCAGGCGGCGCCGGATCAGGAGTCCGGGGCTGACCGGCGGCATGTCGCTCGGCGGCAGTCCCAGCTGGAAAAGCGCCCCGCCCAGGCGGAGGGTGCGCAGGTACGGGTTGAGGTCGTGGGGCGCGGCCACGGTGTCGATGATGACGTCGATGCTCGCTTTTGCGGCGCCCATGGCGTCAGGGTCCCGGGAGAGGACCACACGGTCCGCGCCAAGCTCGCCCGCGGCCGCCGTCTTGCCCTCCGAGCTGGTGAAGACGACCACCTCCGCACCCATGGCTTTGGCGATCTTCACGGCCATGTGGCCGAGCCCGCCCAGACCGACGACGCCCACGACGTCTCCGGGTTCGACGTCGAAATAGCGCAGCGGCGAGTAGGTGGTGATTCCGGCACAGAGCAGCGGCGCCGTTGCCGCCGGATCCATGCCTTCGGGAATCCGGAGCACGAAGCGGCGGTCCACCACCACGGTGCCGGAATAGCCACCCTGGGTGATGGCGTCACCGTTCCGCGGATCCTTTGCCCCATAAGTGCCCACATTGCCGCGCTCGCAGTATTGCTCGAGTCCTTCGAGGCAGCTGTCGCATTCACGGCACGAGTCCACCAGGCAGCCGACGCCCACCAGTTCACCGACGCGGAACTCACTCACGGCCGCTCCGGTCCGACGCACCCTGCCCACGATCTCGTGGCCCGGCACCAAGGGATAGGGCCGGCTGCCCCATTCGCCGCGGGTGGCATGCACGTCTGAGTGGCACAGCCCGCAGAATTCAATGTCGATTTCGACGTCGTCCGGCTTCGGGGCGCGGCGCCCGATCGTCAGCGGCACCAGGCCGCTGTCCGCCGAAACAGCCCCCATCGCCGCCGTGAGTGTGCCCTGCCCGGCAAGGGCTTCCGCCGTCGTCAGGGGCCTGCCGAGCGGAGGGGGTACGGGGCGTCCGGGAGTCATGCTCCGACGCTACCACCGGGTGCGGCGCCGACGGCCACCTCGTTCGCGTCCTCGGAGGACCACTGCGAGAAGGAGCCGGGATAGAGAGCCGCGGGGAAACCGGCGATCTCCAGCGCCGCGATCTGGTGGGCTGCGGTCACGCCGGAACCGCAGTAGACCGCGACGGCGGTGCCGCCGTCGATCCCCGCCTCCGCGAAGCGGGAACGCAACTGCGCCGGAGTCAGGAAGCGGCCGTCCGCCGCGAGGTTCTCCCCCGTTGGTGCGCTGACGGCGCCGGGGATGTGTCCGGCCCGGGGGTCGATCGGTTCGATCTCGCCGCGGTAGCGCTCCGCCGCCCGGGCGTCAAGCAGGATGCCTTGTTCATGCCATGCGGCTGCGCCGGCCATGTCGATGGCGGGCATCCTGCCCCGCCCCAGGGAGACCGTACCTTCCGGAACGGTCTGCTCCCCGGACTCCACCGGAAGGCCGGCCGCGCGCCAGGCGGCCAGTCCGCCGTCGAGCAGGAAAACGGACTCCAGCCCGGCATCGCGCAGCAGCCACCAGGCACGGGCCGCGGCGGTATTGCCGTTGTCGTCGTAGGCCACCACGGTGTCGCCGTCGTTGATCCCCCAGGCGCGGGCGCTGCGCTGCAACGCCTCCGGAGCAGGGAGGGGGTGGCGGCCTTCGCCTTCCGCCGAGGGATCCGCGAGTTCGTGGTGCAGGTCCACGAACGCGGCACCGGGCAGGTGTCCTGCCAGGTAATGGTCGTGGCCGTGCGGGTCGCCGAGCACCCAGCGGACATCAAGCAGCACGGTGCGCTTCCCGGAATCCATCCGCTCCTTGAGGGTGGCAACATCCATCAGTGTGCCCATCGGCATCTCCTTCGTTCCCATGGCAGGCAGGCGGTTCCCAGCTTATATCCGGCGCGCCGGTAGGCTGGATCGGTGAAGACTGCAGGGAAGCAAAACAGGCGGTGGGCCAGCGAGGCCATCCGGCGCATCGAGGCGGAGAACAACCGGTCCGCGGACACGCACCTCTATTCGGTGCCGCTACCCGAACACTGGGGCGTGCAGCTGTACCTGAAGGATGAATCCACGCACCGCTCCGGCAGCCTCAAGCACCGCCTGGCGCGCTCGCTGTTCCTGTACGGCCTGGTGAACGGCTGGATCAACGAGGACACGACCATTGTGGAGGCGTCCAGCGGCAGCACGGCCGTTTCGGAGGCGTATTTCGCACGGCTCATTGGGCTGCCCTTTATCGCGGTGATGACCCGCACCACCAGCCCGGAGAAGATCGCCCTCATTGAAGAGTTTGGCGGCAGCTGCCTGCTGGTCGACCACGCTTCGGAGGTTTACGCCGCTGCGCAGGAGGCCGCCAGGACGTCCGTCGGCCATTACATGGACCAGTTCACTTACGCTGAGCGGGCCACCGACTGGCGCGGCAACAACAACATCGCGGAATCGATCTTCGAGCAGCTTGCCCTGGAGGAGCACCCGGTCCCGGAATGGATCGTGGTGGGCGCGGGCACCGGCGGGACCAGCGCCACCATTGGCCGCTACCTGCGGTACCACTGCCACGGGACGCGGCTGGCCGTCGTCGACCCCGAAAACTCGGCGTTCTATCCGGGCTGGCGGGACGGCGTCGAGGAGTACAGCACCGGCATGCCGTCCCGGATCGAAGGCATCGGCCGCCCGCGGATGGAACCGAGCTTCGTGCCGGCCGTCATCGACACCATGATCCCGGTGCCGGATGCGGCGTCCGTCGCGGCCATGCGGCATCTGCGCAGCCTCACCGGCCTGAAGGCCGGCCCATCCACCGGTACGAATCTCTGGGGTGTGTGGCAGCTGGTGGCCGACATGGTGGCGCAGGGGAAGCGCGGAAGCATCGTTTCGTTGATGTGCGACGGCGGCGAACGCTACGCGGGCAGCCACTACAAGCAGGAGTGGCTGGACGCTCAGGGCCTGGATCCGCGCCCGTATGAAGCGGTCCTGGCGGAGTTCTTCGACACCGGAAAGTGGCCCGGGGTATAAGGGTCGTCCCGCGGGCCCCGACGCGAGCTAAGCGTCGTCCCGCGGGCCCCGACGCGAGCTTGCGAGCGTTGGGAAGGGACTTACGCGGCGTTGGGAAGGGACTTACGTGGCGTTGGGAAGGGACTTACGCGCCTAGACCTCCACGGATTCCCGCGGCGCCAGGCTGGTGTAGGTGGCGCCGTATTTGCCGCCGATCCGGCCGATGTGCCCTTCGACCAGTCCGCGGCCGAGCTCGTTGAGGAGCGCGTCATGGATCGGGTAGGCCTGCGGCGCGCGGACGGCCACCACGAAGTCCACCACCTCGCCCACCTTGGACCACGGCGCGTGCAGCGGCACCAGGAGGGTCTTCACGTCGATGCCGTGCGGGACCACGAAGGAATCGCCGGGGTGGTAGACGTTCTCCTCCACGAGGTAGCCGATGTTCGCCACCACCGGCACCAGCGGGTGAATCAGGGCATGCTGACCGCCGAAGGAGCGCACGGCAAAGCCGCCCGCTTCGAAGGAGGAATCAGGCTCGACGGCGTGTACCCGGCCGCCGTCGTCGCCGGCCTTCCCGGCGAGCTCCGCGGCGAGGCGGGCCGGGGCATGGACCCGCAGTTCCGGGTTGCCGCGCAGCGCCTCCAGCAGCGTCGGGGCGTCCACATGGTCCGGATGCTCATGGGTGATGAGCACGGCATGGGCGCCGGCCAGTGCTTCTTCCGCTTCCGAAAACGTCCCGGGATCGATCACCAGCACGTGCCCCTCCTTCTGGAGCCGGACACAGGAATGGGTGTACTTGGTGAGCTTCATGCAGCAAGGCTAGCGTGCGGGCCCACGGGAGAAACAGGTCTCCGCGCCCGCCCGGCTGGTAATCTTGGTGTCTGCACGACGCCGCCAGCGAAATGAGTCCACGCATGCCTCCCGGCCCCAAAGCCGCCACCCAAGCTCCCGGCACCAGCGGGTCCGACGCCAAGCCAGGGCGGGAGCAGCGGGTCACCAAACAGCGCCTCGCGGTGAGCGCGGCCCTCGACGAACTGGACGATTTCGTCAGCACCCAGGAGCTGTACCGGATGCTCCAGAACCAGGGCATCTCGGTTTCCCTCGCCACCGCCTACCGGATCCTGCAGTCACTCGCCGACGAAGGCCTGGTCGACGTCCTGCGCAACGCCGACGGCGAGGCCGTCTACCGCCGCTGCGCGGTCACCGGCCACCACCATCACCTGCTGTGCCGCAACTGCGGCAAGGCGGTCGAGGTGGAGGCGCCCGCCGTCGAGACCTGGGCCGCACGGACCGCGGCCGAGCACGGCTACACCGAGGTGGCGCACACCGTGGAAATCTTCGGCCTGTGCCCGGAATGCACAGCCAGGAGGGCCGCGGGCGAACTCTGAGCCCCGCCGCGCCACGCAAGCTCAGGCGCCGGCGCTGACCTTCGCCGGTGAACCGCTGACCGCCGGCCGGGTGATCCGGCCGTTGTGGCCGCCCCTGGTCCGCACTTCGCCGATGATCCGGCAGACCACGTAGATCAGGAACGAGAGCGTGGTGACATAAGGGCTGATCGGGATCCGGCTTCCCAGCGCGAGCAGGATGCCGCCGACTGTCGCTGTCATGGCGAAGGCCACGCTAAGCGCCAGCACCACCCGCGGCGACGTACTCACCCGCAGGGCGGCCGCCGCCGGGGTGATCAGCAAGGCGAGGACCAGCAGCGCGCCCACGATCTGGATGGACAGGGCCACGCTGACGCCCAGCAGCACCATGAAGCCGATGGCCAGGCCGCGCACCGGCACGCCGCGCGCTTCGGCCATGTCCGGATCCACGCTCGCGAAGCTCAGTGGCCGCCAGATCAGCCCCAGCAAGATCATGACCACGACGGCGGTCCCGGCCAGGGCCTGCAGCTGGACGGTGTCAACCGAGACGATCTGCCCGGTCAGCAGGCCGAACTTGTTCGCCGCGCGGCCTTCATAGAGCGCCAGGAAGAGGATGCCCAGGCCCAGGCCAAAGGGCATGATGACGCCGATGATCGAGTTCTTGTCCCGGGCCCGCACTCCCATGACCCCCAGGAGCAGGGCCGCGGCGACCGAACCGACCAGGGAGCCGAGGACGATATCCGCGCCGATCAGCAGCGCGAACGCCGCACCGGCGAAGGAGAGTTCGGAAATTCCGTGGACGGCGAAGGCAAGGTCGCGCTTCATGACGAAGGTCCCCACCATACCGCCCAGCAGTCCCAGCACGGCTCCGGCCCAGATGGAGTTCTGCACCAGTTGGAGCAGTTCCCCGTAGTTCTCGAAGTTGAAGATGGTCTGCAGGATCGTTCCGAAATCCATCAGTGGCCCTCCGCCGATCCCGTGTGCGCGTCGTCATGGAAGTGCGTGGTGGCATCCGGCAGGCCGACGACGACGATCCGCCCGTTCGCCCGGATCACCTCGACGTGGCTGTCGTAGAGCTCGGAGAGGACCTCGGTGGTCATCACCTCTTCAGGGGTGCCCACCCGGAACTGGCCGCCGGCGAGGTACAGCACCCGGTCGACGTAGTCGATGACGGGGTTGATCTCGTGCGTCACGAAAACCACGGCGCTGTTCCGTTCGTGGCATTGCTGGTTGATCAGGGCGCTCACGGCGAGCTGGTGGTGCAGGTCCAGGGACAGCAGCGGCTCATCGCACAACAGCACCTGCGGTTCGGAGGCGAGCGCCTGGGCCACGCGCAGGCGCTGCTGCTCGCCGCCGGAAAGTTGTCCCAGCGGCACCTTGGCGTAGTCGCTGGCGCCCACCAGGTCCAGGAGTTCATCGATCCTGCGGTTGACGCTTTTCCCGCTCAGCCTCAGGCCCCAGCGGTGCCCGTCGATGCCCAGTCCCACGAGGTCCCGGGCACGCAGCGGGGTGTCCGGTGCAAAGGACTTCTGCTGCGGGATGTAGCCGATCTGCCGGCTGCCCCGCTCCACGGGGCGCCCGCCCAGTTCCACGTGGCCGGAATGCAATTCCTGCAGCCCCAGCAGGACCTTAAGGAAGCTGGTCTTGCCGCTGCCGTTGGGCCCGAGCACGGCGAAGAATTCACCGGGATTGATCTCGAGGTCCAGGCCTTCCCAGAGCACCCTCTTGCCGAACTTCAGGCTGGCTCCGCGAAGGCTCACAAGCGGTGTCAAAAACTATCCTCTATCCATGCGTTCAAGGCGTTCCATGCGTTGGCCAACGAACGCAAGTCTACTGGGTGATGGGGTCCTGCGGGCCGGGCCGGGCTACTTCAGGGCGCCGGCCAGCGCGTCGGCGTTGCCTTCCATCCATTCCAGGTAGTTCTTGCCGTCCGGGATCGTTTCGGTGAAGTCGACCACCGGAATGCCGGCCGCCGTTGCGGCATCCTTCACGGCTTCGGTCTGCGGGCCTTCCGTCTGTTCGTTGTACGCAAGGAGCTTGACGCCGCCTGCGGCGAAGAGGTCCTTGGTCTCCTTGAGCACCGCGGGGGAAACGTCCGTGTCTTCTTCGATGGCGTCGCTGTATTCCGCCGGGGTCTTGTTCACCAGGCCGGCGGCCTGCAGCAGGTAGACCGGCACCGGCTCGGTGATGGCCACAGGGGTGTTGGCGTGCTTTACCTTCAGGGCGTCGAGTTTGCCGGTGATCCCGGCCAGCGCTGTCTTGAACTTGCCGGCGTTGGCTGTGAATTCCGCGGCGGAGGCGGGGGCCAGGGCACCCAGCCGTGCGGCCACCGCGTCGGCCACCTTCGCCATGGCGGCGGGGTCGTACCAGACGTGTTCGTTGAACGCGCCGTGGTCGTGGTCATGTTCCTCCGCCGAGTGCGAAGCCTCATCCTCATGCGGGGCAAGGCCGGTGGCCTCGACTGCGGTGACGATGTTCGCGTGGTCAAAGCCGGTGTCGTCCGCGAGCTTGTGCAGGAAGCCGTCATAGCCACCGCCGTTTTCCACGAGCAGCTTGGCCTTGGACACGGCCAGTTTGTCCTGGGCGTTCGCCTCGTAGGAGTGCGGGTCCTGGCTGGTCTTGCTGATGATGGCGTCCACGGACACTTTGTCCCCGCCGATGCTCCTGACGATGTCGCCGTAGACATTCGTGGAGGTCACCACCGGGATGGTCCCGGCGGCAGCCGACGACGACGGCGACGTTGCGGCGGGTGCCGAGCATGCGGACAGGAGGATTGCCAGTCCGGCGGAGAGGGCAAGGGAGAGACGGGCGGCTGGGCGGCGCACGGAAACCTCAGATCTATTCAGATGGAGTGGAACTCAAACGGTCTGGCACGAGTCTAACCCTAAATGGGAATGATTCCTATTTAGGGTTTCTTTCCCAGCCCTGGCCCGGGTCCCGGCCGCGGCCGGGACCCGGGAGGAAGATCAGGCGCCGCTGCCCCCGCCGAGGCGCCGGATGCCGGTGGCCTGGGTGGCGTCCCTGATTTCGCCCACGAGCTGCTCGATCACGTCTTCCAGGAAGAGCACGCCGAGGGTGCTTCCCGCGGGGTCCACCACCCGGGCAAGGTGCGAGCCCGTCCGCTGCATGACCGCCAGCGCGTCCTCGATTTCCTCGTCGGGCGAGAGGTTGGCCAGGGAGCGGATCCGGCCTTCCGAAATCGGATGCGACTGCCCCTCCTCGGGAATCGAGAGCACATCCTTGATGTGCAGGTAGCCGGCCAACCCGCCGTCGTCGTCCAGCAAGGGGAAGCGGGAGAATCCGGTGCGGCTGACCGCCTTCTCCAGTTCCCGCGGCGTGGATCCGGGCTTGAGGGTCACCAGCTTGTCCACGGGCACCATGATGTGCGCAGCGGTGTGCGCCGAGAACTCCAGGGCGCCGCTGAGCAGCCCGGAATCGTCGGCCACGAGCCCGTGCCGCGTGGATTCCTGCACGATGGACTGGACTTCCTCGAGGGTGAACGAGGACGTGACCTCGTCCTTCGGCTCGATCCGCATCAGGCGCAGGATATGGTTCGCGCTCCAGTTCAGGCTCCAGATCACCGGCTTCACGAAGCGGGCGATGTGGACCAGCGGCGGAGCCAGCAGCAGGGCCGCCCGGTCAGCCACGGAAACCGAGATGTTCTTCGGAACCATCTCGCCGAACGTCACGTGCAGGAAGGTCACCACAAGCAGCGCAGCCGTGAAGGCTGCCGCGTCTGCCAATTCATGGGGCGTACCGAGCATTTCGAGAGGCTCGGCGAGTAGGTGGTGGATCGCGGGCTCGGCCACCTGCAGGATCAGCAGCGAGCACACCGTGATGCCCAGCTGGGCGCAGGCCAGCATGAGCGACACGTTCTCCATGGCGTGCAGGGTGGTTTTGGCACGCTTGGACCCCGCCTCAGCGAGCGGTTCGATCTGGCTGCGGCGCGCCGACATGACGGCGAACTCGGCACCGACGAAGAAGGCGTTGCCGATCAGCAGGAAGACAAGCCAGAGGATTCCCGTCCAGTCGCTCACGCCGTTGCCCCCTTCACGGTCCGGCCGTCCTGTCCGGTGGCCGCACCAGCCGGATCCTCCGCGGGCGCGGGCCGGAAGCAGATCCGGTCGATCCTGCGGCCATCCATCCTGGTAACGGACAAGGTGCCGCCGCCAGCTTCGACGACGTCGCCCGTCACGGCGATGCGGCCCAGCTGGCTCATGACGTAGCCACCCACGGTTTCGTAGGCCGGGTCGTCCGGCACGCTCAGCCCGGGGATCTGCTCGGTAACCTCATCGGGGCGCAGCAGGCCCGGGAAGTACCAGTCCCCGGAAGCGCTCTGCAGCAGTCCGGGGCGCACCCTGTCGTGCTCATCGGCCACTTCGCCCACGATCTCTTCCACCAGGTCCTCGAGGGTGGCGATCCCGGCGGTGCCGCCGTACTCGTCCAGAACGACGGCGAGCTGCAGGTTGCCCTCCCGAAGTTCGGAAAGCAGTGCATCCAGGTGGATGGTCTCGGGAACCCGGAGCACCTCGGCCATGATCGCGCCGGCCTCAAGGCCTTCGCGCCGTTCCCTGGGGACGGCGACGGCCTTCTTGACGTGCACCACGCCGCGGATGTCGTCGGCGGACTCGCCGATAACCGGGAACCTCGAATACCCGGTCCGGCGGGCTGTTTCGATGATGTCGGAGACCGGCTGCCCGGCGCCGATTGTCTCCATCCTGATGCGGGGCGTCATGACGTCGGCTGCGGTCCGTTCGGCGAAGCGGAGGGTACGGGCCACGAAATTGGCCGTCCCGGCGTCGAGCGTCCCGAGCTCCGCCGAGCGCCGCACCAGGGATGCCAGCTCGGCCGGCGAGCGGGCGCCGGAGATCTCCTCCTTGGCCTCAAGACCGACGAGGTGCAGGACCCGGTTCGAGAAGCCGTTGAGCAGCAGGATGGCGGGCTTGAAGACCGCCGTAAAAATCAGTTGCGGGCGGGCCAGCGCCTTGCCCACCGGGAAGGCCTTTGCGATAGCGAGGTTCTTGGGGACGAGTTCGCCGATCAGCATCGACAGCAAGGTGGCGAACACCATGGCGATGAACAGGGAAACCGAACGGGCCGCGGCCTCCGGCGTGCCGATCAGCAGCAGCGGACCATGCAGCAGTTCACCGACCGACGGCTCCATGACGAAACCTGTCAGCAGGGTGGTCAGGGTAATGCCCAGTTGGCAACTGGAAAGCTGCGTGGACAGGGACTTGAGGCACTTCAGCAGCGGACGCGCCGCGTGGTCGCCGTTTTCGACCGCCCGCTGCACGGACGTCTGGTCAAGCGCCACGAGGGAAAATTCGACGGCGACGAAAAAGCCCGTGCCGAGGATCAGGAGGAGACCGGCGAGGAGCAGGAGCCATTCCATTCAGGCCCCACCGCCGGTTCTTAGCGGGCGCCGGGGAAACCGGCCGGAAGGTGCCGGCGGAGGCTGGTCAGCCGCGGCGGAGGACTGGGACGCGGCGCCGCCGGAGGCGGCAGAGGGCGCGTGATGGGCATGTGTACGGGTATTGCCGGCGCTGTGGAACGCCCGCGGGAGGACAGCCGATTGGCTTCCCCCGCAGCGTCCAGGCCGGCACCTGGAGTTACTGTCCATAAGGGCTCCAGTCTACAGCCCCGCCAACACTCCGCGGCGCTCAATTTGCCGGACCGGTTGGCGGTCCGGCCCTGCCGCGCGGAGCAGCCGGGCCGTCACTTCGTAGCACAGACATGATTTAGGTCACCACTATTGGCAGAGAGGCGCAGACCGTCACTAGACTGGCAAGGGTCTGAGCCCGAGGGACCGGACCCTGGCCCGAGTCGTATTTCCAGGCAATTCCACCGGGCCAGCTGGACATCAACACTCATGGAAGAGGCGTATTTCAAGTGCCAGAGCAGCCAAGCCATCGTCTACCAGAGGAATTTGGCGGAAACGAGTGGCTCGTTGACGAACTGTACGAGCGGTACCAGCAGGACAAGAATTCGGTCGACGCCAAATGGTGGCCTCTCTTCGAATCCTTCAACACCTCTGACGGCACGTCTTCCAACGGAACGTCCGCCGTCCCTGCGAACCCCGCAACCCGAGTCCTTCCTGTCGTAGCACAGGCCCCGGCGCCCGCGGCAACGGCGCCCGCCCCGGCGCCTGAAGCTTCGCCCGCCGCACCGGCCCCGGCCGCAGCCCCTGCTGCAGCCCCGGCCCCTGCTGCAGCTCCGGCAGCCCCCGCAGCGCCTGCCAAGAAGGCACCGGCCACTGTCGCCAAAGACGGCGCGCAGAAGCCGGCTGCCGGGCAGGCCCAGCCCATCCCGGCACAGCTGCCCAAGAGCACCAAGGCCCCCACCCCGCCCGAGGAAGACGTCGTCTCCGTCCTCCGCGGCCCGGCAAAGGCCATCGCCGCCAACATGGTGACAAGCCTGGAAGTGCCGACCGCCACCAGCGTCCGCGCGGTTCCGGCCAAGCTGCTGATCGACAACCGCGTTGTCATCAACTCCAACCTCGCCCGCGCCCGCGGCGGCAAGGTCTCCTTCACGCACATCATCGGCTACGCCGTGGTCCGGGCACTCTCCCAGTTCCCGTCCATGAACGTCTACTACGACGAGGTCGACGGCAAGTCCGTGGCCGTCCAGCCCGCGCACGTCAACTTTGGCATCGCGATCGACATGCCCAAGCCCGACGGCACCCGCCTCCTGATGGTCCCGAACATCAAGAAGGCGGAGACCATGAACTTCGCGGAGTTCTGGCACACCTACGAGGACCTCATCAAGCGTGCCCGCAACGGCAAGCTCACGGCCGACGACCACGCCGGCACCACCGTTTCGCTGACCAACCCCGGCGGCATCGGCACCGTGCACTCCGTCCCCCGCCTTTCCAAGGGCCAGGCGGCAATCATCGGCGTCGGCGCGCTCGACTACCCGGCCGAATGGCAGGGCGCCAGCGAGAAGATCATCGCCCAGAACGCCATCAGCAAGATCCTCACGCTGACCTCCACCTATGACCACCGCGTCATCCAGGGTGCGGGCAGCGGCGAGTTCCTCAAGCTGGTCCACCAGCTGCTGCTGGGCGCCCAGAACTTCTACGACGAGATCTTCGAAGCCCTGCGCATTCCGTACGAGCCCGTCCGATGGAGCCCCGACCTCCAGGTCGACCCCGCCGACGAGATCAACAAGGTTGCCCGCATCCAGCAGCTGATCCACTCCTACCGGGTCCGCGGCCACCTCATGGCCGACACCAACCCGCTCGAGTACGTCCAGCGCAAGCACCCCGACCTTGACGTCCTGACCTACGGCCTGACCCTCTGGGACCTGGACCGCGAATGGCCGACGGGCGGCTTCGGCGGCAAGCCGATGCTGAAGTTCCGCGACATCCTTGGCGTGCTGCGCGATGCCTACTGCCGCACCACGGGCATCGAATACATGCACATCCAGGAGCCCAAGGAACGCCAGTGGTTCCAGGACCAGCTGGAGCACCCGTACTCCAAGCCGAGCCGCGAAGAGCAGCTGCGCATCGTCTCCAAGCTCAACGCTGCCGAGGCGTTCGAAACCTTCCTGCAGACCAAGTTCGTCGGCCAGAAGCGCTTCTCCCTTGAAGGCGGCGAATCCCTGATCCCGCTGCTGGACACGATCATCTCCGACGCCGCCGACGATGGACTCGACGAGGTCGCGATCGGCATGGCCCACCGCGGCCGCCTCAACGTGCTGACCAACATCGCGGGCAAGACCTACGCCCAGGTGTTCCGCGAGTTCGAAGGCACCCAGGACCCGCGCTCCGTGCAGGGTTCCGGTGACGTCAAGTACCACCTCGGCACCGAAGGCACCTTCACCTCGGACAACGGCAAGCAGACCAAGGTCTACCTTGCCGCCAACCCCTCCCATCTGGAGGCCGTGGACTCGGTGCTCGAAGGCATCGTCCGCGCCAAGCAGGACCGCCTGGACCAGGGTGAGACCTTCCCGGTCCTGCCGATCATGGTCCACGGCGACGCCGCGTTCGCCGGCCAGGGTGTGGTTGCCGAAACCCTGAACCTGTCCCAGCTGCGCGGTTACCGCACCGGTGGAACCATCCACATCATCGTGAACAACCAGGTGGGCTTCACCACCGCGCCGTCCTCCTCGCGCTCCTCCACGTACTCCACGGACGTCGCGAAGATGATCCAGGCACCGGTGTTCCACGTGAACGGCGACGACCCCGAGGCCGTGGTTCGCGTGGCCCAGCTGGCCTACGAATTCCGCCAGCGCTTCCACAAGGACGTCATCGTGGACATGGTGTGCTACCGCCGCCGCGGCCACAACGAGGGCGACGACCCCTCGATGACCCAGCCGCTGATGTACAACCTGATCGAGGCGAAGCGCTCGGTCCGCAAGCTGTACACCGAGTCCCTGATCGGCCGTGGCGACATCACCGAGGAAGAAGCAGAGCAGCTGCTCCGCGACTACCAGGAGCGCCTGGAGCGGGTCTTTGCGGAGACCCACGCCGCCCAGACCTCCCCCATCCCGATCATCACCGCCGACTCCGCAGCTGTTTCGGGCATTGAGCGCCCGATCGCACAGCAGGCGGACTCCGGGACGAACTCTCCGGCGTCGACGGCCATCTCCGCCGAGGTGCTGCAGCACATCGGCCGCGCCCACCTTGAAATCCCGGAGGACTTCACGGTCCATTCCAAGCTCAAGCAGCTCCTGGAGAAGCGCGAGCAGATGTCCCGCGAAGGCGGCATCGACTGGGGCTTCGGCGAAATCGCGGCCTTCGGTTCCCTCATCATGGAAGGCGTCCCGGTCCGCCTGGCCGGCCAGGACTCCCGCCGCGGCACCTTCGTGCAGCGGCACGCCGTGTTCCACGACCGCCTCAACGGCAACGAATGGATGCCGCTGGGCAAGCTCAGCGACGACCAGGCAAAGCTGTGGATCTACGACTCCCTGCTGTCCGAATACGCCGCCATGGGCTTTGAATACGGCTACTCCGTGGAACGTCCGGACGCCCTGGTGCTCTGGGAAGCCCAGTTCGGCGACTTCGTCAACGGCGCCCAGACCATCATCGATGAGTTCATCTCCTCGGCCGAGCAGAAGTGGGGCCAGCGTTCCTCGCTCGTGCTCATGCTGCCGCACGGCTACGAGGGCCAGGGTCCGGACCACTCCTCCGCCCGCATCGAGCGCTTCCTGCAGCTGTGCGCCGAGGACAACATGGTGGTCGCCAACCCGACCACCGCCGCCTCGCACTTCCATCTGCTGCGCCGCCAGGCCTACAGCCGGCCGCGGAAGCCGCTCATCATCTTCACCCCGAAGCAGCTGCTTCGCCTGAAGGCCGCGGCATCCGCCGTCGAGGACTTCACTTCGGGCGGCTTCAAGCCGGTTATCGGCGAGCACGAGGCCCTGCAGAACGTGGACCGCGTGCTGCTGGTTTCCGGCCGCCTGTACTACGACCTGCTGTCCAGCCGCCAGAAGTCCGGTGACACTTCGACCGCGATCATCCGTGTGGAGCAGCTGTACCCGCTGCCGCAGGCGGAGATCGAGGCCGAGCTGGCGAAGTACCCGAACGCCGAGGTCGTCTGGGCCCAGGACGAGCCCGCGAACCAGGGTCCGTGGCCGTTCATCGGCCTGAACCTGCCGCAGGCCCTGGACCGCAAGGTCCGCCTGGTGTCCCGCCCGGCGTCGGCCTCCACGGCTGCCGGTTCCATGAAGCGCCACGCCGCCGAGCAGAGCACCCTGCTGAAGCAGGCCTTCGAACGCAAGTAAAACAACATGGGTGCCCGGCCGGAGCTTCGGAAGAGGCCTCCTGCCGGGCACTTCTGTTTAAATGGGTAGACATGCCGGGCAGCGCTTGCCGGCGCACAGCACGGACCGCAACGTTGGTGAAGAGGTAACAGTGGAAGACAGGAAGCTGCGCATCGCGGCTGTAGGAGATGAACTGCTCGCAGGACTCGGCGATCCCCGCGCCCTGGGCTGGCTGGGACGGGTGCTCGCGCGCACGCCCCAGGACGCCGTCGCCGTGGAGAGCTATTCGCTTCCCTGCCCCATGGAAGGCACCGAAGGCCTCGCCGCCCGGTGGCTCGACGAAGCCGGCCGGCGCTTCAGCGACGCCCATGAGAACCGCCTCGTAATCGGCCTGTCCGCCCGCGACATCGAGTTCGGCCTGTCCACCGCGAGGAGCCGACTCAATCTCGCCAACATCCTGGACGGCGCCAGCCAGAACAGCGTGGAGGTATTCGTGGTCGGACCTCCCCCGGGCCTCGACCCGGCGCGCAACCGCCGCCTCGCCGACCTTAACGCCGCGTTCTCCGATGTCACCACGCGCCGCAACCACCACTACGTCGATACCTTCTCGCCCCTGCTGAACCACGAACAGTGGCGTACCGACCTCGCCTCGAACGGCGGCACGCCCGGCCAGGCGGGCTACGGCCTCATGGCGTGGCTGGTGCTGCACCGCGGCTGGTTCCAGTGGCTCCGGATCGCCCAGCCCGAATAAGGTCAGCACCCCTCCCCGAAAACCATTGCGATCCCCGCAATTGCGATATATCGTGACTTCATCAACGCGATATATCGCAATTTCTGGAGGGGTCATGTCAGAACAGAACTGGACCGTCACCGGCCCGCAGACCATAGACGTCGACGGCGTCCGCTCGCTGAGGCTGGGAATCGTCAAGGGCCGCTTCGACATCGTCACGCATGACGAGGCCACGGCCCGCATCGAAGTCTCGGAGATTGCGGGCGATCCGCTGAGCATCACGATCGTCGATGGCCGGCTGGAAATCCGGCACCAGCTTCACGGCGCGCAGGGCTGGTTCCGCAACCTCATGGACACGGTCAGCAACACCAGCAACAACACAGCGGTCATCGGCATCGCCGTTCCGGCGGGAATCACCGTGGAGGCCGGCACCGTCAGCGGCGATGGGATGGTCTCCGGAACCTCCGCCACCACCAGGCTCAACACGGTGTCAGGTTCGGTCTTGTCGGACGGCACCAGCGGCGAGCTGCATGTGAACACCGTCAGCGGCGAAGTCATCGCCCGCGACCACCACGGCGTCATGACCGCCAAGAGCGTATCGGGTGAGGTCACCGCCTCCGGCGATTTCTCCAATGTCCGTGCCAGCACCGTCAGCGGGGACCTCAGCTTCGACCTGCATGGCCACACGCGCGACCTCGCCGCCCACTCGGTGTCCGGCGATGTCACGGTGCGACTTCCGCGGGACATCGGTGCCGATGTCGCCGCTAAATCGGCAAGCGGCGCCGTGGTGATCGACGGGCAGCTCCACAACCATCCGGGCAACAATGTCCAGACGACTGTCGGCCCGACGGAACGGATCACCCTCGTGCGGTGTAATTCGGTATCCGGCAAGACCTACGTCATCCACGGCAGCGCCGCGGCCACCGGGTCTCCGGCCGCGGGCGGGCAGGTGCCTGGCGGGGGCGGGCTCTGATGCCGCCGGTCTTCGCCCACGGCGAGCTCCGGCTCTACCTGCTGGCTCTGCTTGAGACAGGGCCGAAGCACGGCTACGAGATCATCAAGGCCCTTGGCGAACGCTTCGGCGGCACCTACTCCCCCAGCGCCGGAACGGTTTACCCCCGGCTCGGGAAACTGGAGGAGGAAGGCCTGGTGGCCACGGAGAACGACGGGCGCCGCACCAACTACTCGATCACGAAAGCGGGGCTCGCCGAACTGGACAGCCGGCGCGCCGAACTCGCCGAGGTGGAAGCGGGGATCTCGGCCTCGGTCCGGCGCCTGGCGGATGAGCTCAGGGAGGATATCCGCAGCAACATGCGCGGCCTGCGGGCGGACCTGGCTGCCAGCGCCGAGTCGGCCCGGTCCGCGGCTGTGCCGGCGGGAACCGGTCCCCGGACGGGGCGGCATTCACCCGAAAGCATCCGGCTGCTCAAAGAGGCCGAACTCATGGTGCAATCCTTCCGTGACGACATGCGGGTGGAACTGCGCAGGCACGCCGGAGCCGCCCAGTTGACGCCGGTCGCGCTGGAAACCGTGCGCACCGTCCTTGACCAGGCACGGATAGCGATCAGGAACTCCATGCGGTCCTGAGAGGCGCCCTGACCGGACCGTCTGTGCCTGCCGGTTCGCCGCCCGGCCCCCGCATGTGGGAGACTGGAGGGCAGCTTTGTTGAATACAAGAAACGAAGGAGGCCGGCTATGAGCAAGCGTGCACGCAAGCGTCGTGACCGTAAGCGCGGCGGCGCAAACCACGGCAAGCGTCCCAACACCTGAGTTGTTGGAGCAAACATGGAAGGGCCCCGGAAACCTGATGGTTTCCGGGGCCCTTCCATGTGAGGACGCCTTTGATCAGACTTCGGCCGAATTCATCGAATGGATCCGGTCCAGGATGGAATTCTTGAGGTTCTCCGGGGCGAATTCGGTGCAGGAACGCTTTACCACCGTCCGGATGACGCATTCGAGGTCGTATTCCTCGGTGCACTCCGGGCATTCCTGCAGGTGCTGCTTGATCTCGGCGATGTCCTCGCGGGTCAGCGCACCGTCAAGGTATTCATAGATGCGCTGCATCCGCGCATCATCGCAGTCGCCCAGTCCTTGGCAGCTCATTTCCTTTTCTCCTGTGTCTTGCTTGCGGCGGCGTCCCCGGCGGGGGTGTCCGTGGCGCCCCTGATTCCCCGTTCCGCGGCGTAGTCAGCCAGCAGTTCCCGCAGCATTTTCCTGCCGCGGTGAAGCCGGGACATGACCGTACCGATGGGGGTGTTCATGATGTCCGAAATTTCCTTGTAGGCGAAGCCTTCGACGTCCGCGAAGTACACGGCCAGCCGGAATTCCTCCGGGATGGTCTGCAGTGCACGTTTCACATCGGAATCGGGAAGATGATCCAGCGCTTCTGCTTCCGCCGAACGCAGCCCCGTCGAGGTGTGCGATTCGGCGCGGGCCAGCTGCCAGTCCTCGATCGTGTCCGAGTTCGACTGCAGCGGTTCACGCTGCCGCTTCCGGTACAGGTTGATGTAGGTGTTCGTCAGGATGCGGTACAGCCACGCCTTGAGGTTGGTCCCGGGGTTGTACTGGTGGAACGCCGAAAACGCCTTGGTGTAGGCCTCCTGGACCAGGTCCTCCGCGTCCGAAGGGTTCCGGGCCATGCGCATCGCAGCCGAATAGAGCTGGTCGACATACTGCATGGCGTCCCGTTCGAAGCGGGCCCGCCGCTGTTCGGGCGTTTCGCTTGCGACGTCAATGGCGACGTCGGGGCCGGACTCTTCAGCGGCGCCCTGCAAACCCGTTTGAGGCTGCTCCGCTGCTTCGTACATGGCCGCTGCGGCCGGGTCCAAGGTGCTCATTGCGTTCAAGTCTACTGTCACCCGGCGCGCACCTTTCTCCGGCTCCCGCAACGGTGCCGGCACTTCCTGACGGTCTTTCACCAAGCTCAAGAAAGCGGCTCCTTCCACTTGATACTGGCTTCGCAGGCCGCGGCGCGCGGACTTCCCCGCGCGCTGCCGCGCCTTCTTCTCACAACCAGAGCCCCCGGGCAAATATTCCGCAAAGATGCAAGACTAGAGGCGACTGCACCCTTGACCGTTGTGGCAAGCCATTCAGGAGGCAAGACATGTCCCTCATCCGTTTTCCCGCCCGGCCAATGCTGGCCTCGAGCTTCGTGGTTTCCGGACTCGACAAGCTCAAGAACACGGACGACACTGCCAGGCAGCTCTCCCCGCTCCTGCGCCGGGCATCGGATTCCCTGCCCTTCCCGGCCGACGAGAAGCTCATCGCCCGCGTGATAGGCGGCACCCAACTGGGCGCCGGAGCCCTGCTCGCACTGGGCAAGCTGCCCCGTTTCTCCGCCGGCCTCCTCGCCCTCATCTCGGGCCTGAACACCTTCGTCGAGTGGCGCTCGGCGGACATCAGCACCAAGGAGGGCCGGCTGGAACGCCGCGCCCAGCTGCTGAAGAATATTTCGCTGACCGGCGGGGCGCTGCTCGCCGCCGTCGACACCGCAGGCAAGCCGAGCCTCGCTTGGCG
Source organism: Arthrobacter cupressi (assembly GCF_900099975.1). Classification (GTDB taxonomy): domain Bacteria; phylum Actinomycetota; class Actinomycetes; order Actinomycetales; family Micrococcaceae; genus Arthrobacter; species Arthrobacter cupressi. The sequence goes on along the minus strand of NZ_FNEI01000011.1, from coordinate 9,853 downwards.
TGCCGAGCACCTCGCCATGGACGCCCGCAAGGCCGGCGGCAAGCAGCTGAAGAAGGCGGACCGCGCCGTCCGCAAAGCAGTAGACAAAACAGTTGGAGCATAAAGAACGCATGACCGGCACCACGGAAGCCACCACCGCCGCACCTCTCTGGGACGCACCTTTCGCGCACCGGCCCGTTGACGCCACCGTCACCGTTCCGGGTTCCAAGTCCCTCACCAACCGGTACCTCGTCCTCGCCGCACTGGCCGACGGTCCGTCCCGGCTTCGCGCTCCCCTGCATTCCCGGGACTCCGCCCTGATGATCGAGGCACTCCGGCAGCTGGGGGCCACCGTCACGGAAGTAGCCGGCGACGGCAGCTACGGTCCGGACCTGCTGATCGAGCCGATCGATCCCGCCGCCCCGGCCTCCGACTGCGCCATCGACTGCGGGCTCGCCGGCACCGTGATGCGCTTCGTGCCTCCGCTCGCTGCCCTGCGCAACGGTTCCTCGGCGTTCGACGGCGACCCGCACGCCCGCAACCGCCCCATGAACACGATCATCGAGGCACTCTCGGCGCTCGGCGTCGGGATTTCCGGGCCGGACGGCGGCCCGGCGTCGTCGCTTCCCTTCACCGTTGACGGCACCGGTTCGGTTCGCGGCGGCCACCTGGTGATCGACGCCAGTGCCTCATCCCAGTTCGTCTCCGCACTGCTGTTGGTGGGCGCACGGTTCAGCGAGGGCCTGCACCTGGAGCACATCGGCAAGCCGGTGCCCAGCCTGGACCACATCAACATGACCATCGCCGTGCTGCGCGGCGTGGGGGTCGCCGTCGACGACTCCGTGCCCAACCACTGGGTGGTCTCCCCCGGCACCATCCGGGCCTTCGATGAACGGATCGAGCAGGACCTCTCCAACGCCGGTCCGTTCCTGGCGGCTGCCCTCGCAACCCGCGGCACCGTCCGGATTCCCAACTGGCCCGCCGACACCACCCAGGTAGGCGACCTCTGGCGGCAGATCCTGCAGACCATGGGCGCCACCGTCAGCCTCGAAGGCGGCACGCTCACCGTGACCGGCGGGCCCGAAATCAAGGGAGCGGAGTTCGATGAAACCAGCGAACTCGCGCCCACGGTGGCGGCACTCTGCGCGCTGGCCGCCGGCCCGTCGCGGCTCACCGGCATCGCCCACCTGCGCGGGCACGAAACGGACCGGCTGGCCGCCCTCGTGGCGGAGATCAACCGGCTCGGCGGCGACGCCGAGGAAACCAGCGACGGCCTGGTGATCCGGCCCGCCAAGCTGCACGGCGGCGTCGTGCACAGCTATGCCGACCACCGCATGGCGACTGCCGGCGCCATCCTGGGCCTCGCCGTCGAAGGCGTGCGGGTGGAGGACATCGCCACCACGTCCAAGACCATGCCGGAGTTCCCGCAGATCTGGACGGCCATGCTCGAACAGGACAGCGGCGGCCGCGAAACGACGGCGGCCGGTCACTGACGATGGGACGCTCCGCACGGTCCTGGGATGAATCCGACGTCCGGATCCGGCCGAACAAGAAAGGTTCCCGGCCCCGCACCAAGGACCGCCCCAGCCACGAGGACGCCGTACTCGGCCGGATCATCACGGTGGACCGCGGACGCTACACCGCCGTGGTGGCCGAGGACACCGCCGAAGAACGCATTGTCGTGGCAGCCCGCGCCCGGGAACTGCGCCGCACCCCCGTGGTGCCGGGCGACTTCGTCGCACTCGTGGGCGATGTGTCCGGGGCCCCGGACACCCTGGCGCGCCTGGTCCGGGTCGAGGAACGCAAAACCGTGCTGCGGCGCAGCGCCGATGACACCGATCCCGTGGAACGGGTGGTGGTGGCCAATGCCGACCAGCTGGTGATCGTCGTCGCGGCAGCCAACCCGGAGCCGCGCACCGGATTCATCGACCGCGCCCTGGTGGCAGCGTACGACGCCGGCATCGAGCCGCTGCTGCTCGTCACCAAGGCTGACGTCAAGGACCCTGCGCAGCTGCTCGCCAACTACCTCAGCCTCGACTTCCCGGTGATCATCAGCCGCACGGCCGACGCCGAGGCGTCCGGGATCGATGCCCGGAGCGACGACGGCCTGTCCGCCCGGCTCGACGGCGGCGCCGTCGAGCGCCTGCGCGAGTACCTCGACGGCAAGGTCACCGTGCTGCTGGGGCACTCCGGCGTTGGGAAATCCACCATGGTGAACGCCCTCACCGGCGCCGAACGCGCCACCGGCGGCGTCAACGCCGTCACCGGCCGAGGCCGCCACACATCCTCATCCGCCCTCGCCCTGCGGCTGGACGAGGCGCCCGCCGGGAGCTGGATCATTGACACCCCCGGCATCCGCTCGTTCGGCCTCGCGCTCGTGGACCCGGACCGGATCATGCACGCGTTCCCGGACCTCGAACCGGGTACCGAATCCTGTGAGCGCGGCTGCAAGCACGATGCAAACGCCGTCCGCTGCGGACTCGACGACTGGGTTGCCTCGGGTTCGGCCGGGGAAGCGGGCCCGGCCCGCCTCGCCTCGCTGCGCCGCCTCCTGGGCGCGGATCCGCGCCAGGAGGCCAAGGAAACCAAGGAACTGGGCACCGTCATCTGACGGCGCATGCCACGTGGTCCGCTGGCGGGCAGTGTTTTGCCGGTAGTTTGGAATCATGACCCAAGCCGATCCGAACTACAACGACGACCTCCGCCTTGCCCACGTGCTGGCAGACTCCGTCGATGCCCTGACCATGGAGCGATTCAAGGCCCTGGACCTGCAGGTCGAGTCCAAGCCTGACCTGACCCCCGTGACCGACGCCGACCGCGCCGCCGAGGAAGCCATCCGTGGCCAACTGTCCCGTTCCCGTCCCCGGGACGCCGTGCTGGGCGAGGAATTCGGCAGCACCGGGCACGGTGCCCGGCGCTGGATCATCGACCCGATCGACGGAACCAAGAACTTCGTCCGCGGCGTTCCCGTCTGGGCCACGCTGATCGCCCTCGTCGACGGCGACGAGGTGGTGGTCGGCGTCGTCAGCGCCCCGGCCCTGGGCAGGCGCTGGTGGGCTGTGAAGGGCGGCGGCGCCTACACCGGCCGCTCCCTGGCCTCCGCGACCCGGCTGAAAGTCAGCAACGTCTCCCGGCTGTCCGACGCGTCCCTGTCCTACTCTGAAATCTCGGAATGGAAGAAGCAGGGCTCGCTCGATTCCTTCCTGGACCTCGAAGACGCTGTCTGGCGCAGCCGGGCCTACGGCGATTTCTGGTCCTACTGCCTGGTCGCCGAAGGCGCGGTGGACATCGCCGCCGAACCGGAGCTTGAGCTCTACGACATGGCGGCGCTGGTGCCGATCGTGACTGAGGCCGGCGGCCGTTTCACGTCCCTGGACGGCAAGGACGGCCCTTTCGGCGGGAATGCCGTGGCCAGCAACTCGATCCTGCACTCCGAGGCGCTCAGGAAGCTCAACCCCTCCCTCGACGACCTCCTCTGATCCTGCGCCCCGGAGCTCCGGCGAAGAATCATCGGCAGGTGTCCCCGGCGCGGGGCACCTGCCGATTTTTGTTCGGCAAAGCAGCCCGAATCCGCCGATCGTAACAATCGGCTTAACAAAGTCCTCCGGCTTTGGCGCCTCGCGTATGGTGTCTTAGTCTCAAAGACAGGTCACGAGTGCCAGCGTGAAACCCCGGTTTGCTGGCCGGCAACCCTCCATCGCGGCGGGGTGCCCCGGGTGACGACCCGGCCGGTCCGGAACGGATGCGGCAAGCGCGGATCCCCTGCATGCAGGGTTCCCTTGAATGAGGACTCCCATGAGCACTGCCACTTTCACTTCGCCCGAACTCCGTCACGACGACTCCCTGCTGTCTCCAGCTGCCCGCCCGTTGGCCGCGGTCACCGGCGCCGAACTGCAGGCCCCGCTCATCCAGGGCGGACACGTGCGCTACGCAAACCTCGACTACGGCGCCTCCGCCCCGGCCCTGACCGTGGTGTCCGCCTACCTCAACGAGGTCCTGCCCTACTACGCCAGCGTCCACCGCGGCGCCGGCTACGCCTCCCAGATCAGCACCTCGGTCTACGAGAACGCCCGCAACATCGTGCGGGACTTCGTGGGCGGCCGCGCGGAAGACACCGTGATCTTCACCCGCAACACCACGGACTCGCTGAACCTGTTGGCCGGCTGCCTGCCCGTCGTAGACGGACACCCTGCCGGCGAAGTGCTGTACCTGGACATCGAGCACCACGCCAACCTGCTTCCCTGGCAGCACGTGCCGCACCGCAGCATCGTGGCGGCACCCACCCTGGCGGAAACCATCGCCAACGTCCGCGAAGCCCTCGCCCAGGGCGGCGTCAGCCTTCTCGCCGTCACTGGCGCCTCCAACGTCACCGGTGAAATCCTGCCGGTCAAGGAACTCACCGCACTCGCCCACCAGTACGGCGCGCGCATCGTGGTCGACGCCGCCCAGCTCGCCCCGCACCGCAGTGTCGATATCGCGGCGGCGGACATCGACTACCTCGTCTTCTCCGGGCACAAGCTCTACGCGCCGTTCGGCGCCGGCGTCCTGGTGGGCCGCCCCGACTGGCTCGACGCCGGCACCCCGCACCTCGCCGGTGGGGGCGCCGTACGCGAAGCCCGCCTCGATTCCGTCACGTGGGCCACCGGTCCGGCCCGCCACGAAGGCGGCTCCCCGAACGTGCTTGGCGCAGCCACGCTGGCCAGGGCCACCCAGGTCATCGCGGAACTGGACCAGGACGAGTGGCACGCCCACGAGTCCGCGATCCGCACCCACCTGGTGGAGGGCCTCAAAGGGATCGAGGGCGTCACCGTCCACCAGATCTTCAGCGACACCGACCCGGCCGACACCATCGGCGTGGTGAACTTCTCCCTCGAGGGCTACGACGCCGGCCTGGTCGCCGCCTACCTCGCCGCCGAACACGGCATCGGCCTGCGCGACGGACGTTTCTGCGCCCACCCGCTGCTCAAGCGGCTCGGCCTCCCCTCCGGTTCCCTGCGCGCCAGCTTCGGCCTGGGTTCCCGGCTCGAGGACGCCACCCGCCTGATCGCCGGAATCAAGGCGCTCAAGATCGAGGGCCTCGGCTGGGACTACGTCGTCGACTCCGGCCGCTGGGTTCCGGCCAACGACCACCGTACGTACCCGCACTGGGCACCGAACACCCCCGGAACGGCGGGCGCAGCGCCCTGCAGCACAGACTGAGTGCGGTAGATTCGTAGGGTACTTCAGGACCCTACGAGGAGTGGACGCGTGGCTTTGCGATCCGGTGGACACCGCGGACCGGGACTCCCTGGAATCCATGGTCCCAAGCTGACCAGGAACCGGCGGCACGAACTCGGGTCGAGCTTCCAGGACGGCGGCGAGCATTACCACCGCGTGCGGCCGGGCTACCCCGCCGATTCCGCCGAATGGCTGGTGCCCGCGGGCGCCAGGACCGCCGCGGACATCGGCGCCGGCACCGGAAAATTCACGGCCCTCCTGCTGGAGCGCGGCCTGCAGACTGCCGCCGTCGATCCCTCCGAAGACATGCTCGCGCAGCTCCGGAAGGATTACCCCGCTGCAACGGCGCTCCTCGGCACGGCAGAAGCAACAGGGCTGGCGGACTCAGCATTCGACGTCGTCAGCGTTGCCCAGGCCTGGCACTGGTGCGACCCGCTCCTGGCCAGCACCGAACTGGCCCGCATCCTGGGTCCCGGCGGAATACTCGGCCTGGTGTGGAACCAGCTGGACACCTCGGTCCCCTGGGTACACAGGCTCTCGCGCATCATGCATGCCGGCGACGTCCACAAAGCGGACTTCCGGCCCGTGGTGGGACCAGAGTTCGCCGGCCTGGAAAGCCATTTGAGCCCGTGGGAAGATCCGCTGTACCCGGAAGACATCATGGAACTGACGAAGTCCCGCAGCTACTACCTGCGGGCGAACGAGGCCACCCGGGCGAAGGTCATCGCCAACCTCCAGTGGTATCTGTTTGAGCACCTGGGCCACGGACCGTCCGACATCATCCGGCTGCCCTACGTGACGCAGAGCTGGCGGGCCCGGAAAGCCTGAGCCCGCAAATTTCCAGGCGGGCCGTTCACGGTAGGCTTGGAACGTGAAGACCGGTACGCCCTCATCCTCGATCGAGGACTACGTCAAGGTCATCTACTCGTTTACCGAGTGGCAGGACAAACCCATCACGTCCTCTCAGCTCGCCCAGCGGCTGGGCGTGGCCAACTCCTCGGTTTCGGAGATGGTCCGCAAGCTCAAGGACCAGGGGCTGGTGGACCACCAGCCCTACAGCGCCATCACTCTGACTCCGGAAGGAATGCGGCTCGCCCTGGCCATGGTCCGCCGCCACCGCCTGATCGAGAGCTATTTGGTGACGGAGCTTGGCTACAGCTGGGACGAAGTCCACGACGAAGCGGAACTTCTCGAACACGCCGTCTCCGATACTTTCATCGAACGCATGGCCCAGAAGCTGGGCGACCCCGCACGCGATCCCCACGGCGACCCCATCCCTGCCGCGGACGGCACCGTCGCTCTGCCCCATGCCCACCGGATGGTTGAACTCGACAAGGGGCATTCCGGGCGGATCACCCGGATCAGCGACGAAAACCCGGAACTGCTGCGCTACCTCGCGGCAGAGGAAATCGACCTGGACGCCAGCGTGGAGGTGGTGGGCCGCAAACCGTTCGGCGGGGCCCTGGTGGTGAAGATCGGCAGCGGGGATTCCAGCCGCGAATACGACCTCGCCGACGAGGTCGCCTCGGCACTCTGGGTCGCCTCGGAGTCGACCCACGAAGGCTGCACCCTCGCCGACTAAAGTTCCGGGCTGCCGCCCCCGGCCTGCTGTTCGTCCGCCTGCGGCACGGATTCCAGCTCCGGATTGCGGATCCCGACGGCGGACGCGGCCGCCCCGATCATGAGCAGGACCGCGGTGACCACGGCGCCCTGGTGGAGGCCCGCCGTCGTCAGCACCGGGCCGGTGATGATCCCGGCGAAGGCGATGCAGATCAGGCCGGCGATGCGGGCCACCGCGTTGTTGATCGCCGAACCGATGCCCGCCTGATCGGGCGGAACCGCGCCGAGGATGGCGGCGGTCAGCGGCGCCACCGTCACGGCCAGCCCGACGCCGAAGACGATCTGGCCCGGCAGCACCTGGGTCCAGTAGTTCAGGGTTTCCTGCACCGTGAGCAGCAGCAGGAAACCGATGCCGCACAACACCGGGCCGAAGGTCATGAACCAGCGGGGCCCGTATGTGCCGGCGAGCCCGCCGAAGTAGCTGGAGGCCAGCATCAGGATCACGGTGGAAGGAAGCAGTGCTATGCCCGCCGTCGTCGCTGTCATCCCGCCCACCTGCTGCAGGTAGATTCCCAGGAGGAAGAAGCCCAGGGAGAAGGCGGCATAAATGGCCAGCGTGGCGATGTTTCCCCAGCCGAAGTTCCTGATCGCGAAGAGCCGCAGCAGCAGCATCGGGGTCGGGGTCCGGGCCTCGTGGGCCAGGAACAGCAGCAGCGCCACCACCCCTGCGGCGAGCGGCAGCCACACGAACGGACTGTTCCAGCCCAGGTGCCCCTGCTCGATGAACGCATAGACCGGGCCGCCGAGCCCCACGATGGCCAGCAGCGCGCCAAGATAGTCGATCCGTCCGGCCGCGGGGTCCCTGCTGTCGTCCGGCCGCAGCCTCAGGACCAGCGGCCAGACGATGGCCAGCGGGACAACGTTGGCAAAGAAGAAGAAACGCCAGGACAGGTAGTCCACCGAGAGGCCGCCCACTAGGGGCGCAACGATGGCGGCGGCGCTGGTCCACCCCGACCACTGGCCGATGGCCCGGGATTGTGCCGGGCCGCTGAAGAAATTCACGATGAGCGCCAGCGAACTCGGAACCACCAGTGCACCGGCGACGCCCTGCAGGGCACGGGCAACCACCAGGACTTCACCCGACCAGGCCAGGCCACACAGCACCGAGGTCACGGCAAAGCCGCCCAGCCCCCATTCCAGGACCCGCACCCTGCCGAAGTGGTCGGACAACGAGCCCGCCACGAGGATCAGGCCGCCGAGCGTGAGCAGGTACGCGTCCACCACCCACTGCTGGATGACCAGCCCGCCGCCCAGTTCTCGGCCGATCGCGGGCAAGGCCAGATTCACCACGAAAGTGTCCAGGAAGGCGATGAACGAAGCAACAACGGCCACCACCAGCACGCGCTTCTGCAGCGGGGTCGCCGGAGGGAGCGCGGCCGTGTCGTTCATGTGCACAGCCTACGCCCGGGCACTGGCCTTGTATCCAGCCGAAAGGGGCGTAGTTTACAAAGTAGGGGCCGATGGTCTCCAGAGGCGGCCCCTCCGGTATCCGGCATAGGAGCACGTCATGCCTGACAAGTCACCACACCAGCACGAGATGAAGAAGAGCGGCAAGTCCATTAAGCAGAAGCGGGCCATCAAGCGCGCCAAGCACGATTCCGGGACCGATAGCGACCCCGTGGCGCATCTCAAGCGGAAGTAGCGGTGTCCGGGGCAAATGCCCCGGACACTTCTGTTCAGCCCTGGCGCTCCATCGCCTCGTCGAGTTCCTCCGGCACGGCGACCAGGCCAAGTACTTTGCCGTCGCGCAGCACGGACATCCTGAACGGTTCACCGAGGGCCTGCGCAAAAAGCAGCTTCTGGAGGCTTTCCGCGCTCGTGAGGGCCCGGTCCTGTGCGCTGAGCACCAGGTCCCCCGGCTGAAGTCCGGCACGCTCGGCCGGCGACCCCGTGATGACTTCGACGATCCGTAGCCCTTCCTTGAATCCGGTCCGGACCACCGCCGCCACGTCGAGAGGGACGGGAGTGGTGACCAGGCCCAGGTAGGCACGGACAACCCGGCCGTCCCGCAGCAGCGCCGCGATGATCCGGCGGGTGGTGCCGTTGATCGGCACTGCCAGGCCGAGGCCGGCGCCTGCGACCGCGGTGTTGATGCCGACCACCCGGCCCTTGGTGTCCGCGAGGGCCCCGCCGGAGTTCCCCGGATTCAGCGAGGCGTCGGTCTGGATGACGTCTTCAATCAGCCGGGTGTGGCGGCCGGAGCGGACCGGGATGGCCCGGCCCAGGCCGCTCACGACACCGGCCGTCACCGATCCGGACAAGCCCAAGGGATTCCCGACGGCGACCACCAACTGGCCCACCTTCAGCGTTTCCGCATTGCCGAGCACGGCCGGGGGCGGGGCCTGCCGGGCACGAAGCACCGCGAGGTCCGACAGCGGGTCGGCACCAACAAGCTCCACCTCGCTGTGCCTTCCGTCGGCGAACAGGGCCCGCCCGCTGCTCAATCCCGCCACCACGTGCGCGTTCGTGAGAAGGTAACCGTCCTCGGTGAACACCACCGCCGAACCGGCGCCGCGCCTGATGAATCCGTTGCGCCGTGCGCTGCTCATCTCCAGCGCCGCGACATGGGCGGTGACGCTTTCGGCCACCCCCGTGACGATCAGCGAGTACGCATCCAGTGCGTCGCCGTCGTCCGTTCTTTCGCTGTCCATCGTTCTTTCGCTGTCCACCGCCGCCTCCTTGCAGATCTACCTGCTTCAACGCACGCGGCGGCGGCAGTACTCCGCAAGCCGCTACGCCGTGGGTGAACCTTCTCCGGGCGCCGAATTCCAGTGCTGCGAAGGCACAAAAAAGGCCCCTGTTCCAGGGGCCTTGATTTTGTGGAGATGGGGGTGTGTGATTTCAGGACATCGTTTACACCTGTGGCGGGACATCGTTGACGGGTGATAGTTGACTGCTGTGGCGGGACATCGTTGACGGTCTCGGCATGTCGCGGGACATAGACGACAGCTGGCCTGATGGGCTGGGCCATGTCGAAGAACAAGGTCATCGTCCTGGCCGTACTCGAGGGCGGAATGTCGAAATCCGAGGCTGCCCG
>NZ_FNEI01000002.1:224426-420968 GCF_900099975.1 Arthrobacter cupressi | reverse complement strand
CCTGCCGCCCCGTACACCACGTGGCGTATGCCCGCTTCAGCTGCAGTCTCCGCCACGTTGCTGCCTTGCCGGACTTCGGCGTCGATTCCACTGGTCATGGGATTCTGGACGTTGAAAAGTGCGTATGCCCCTTCGAACGGAATCCGAAGAGAGGCGGGATCCTCGGTGTTCGCCTGATGAACCTCAGCGCCGAGCGCGCGCAGGGCCTGTGAAGCGTTGCTGGACGGATTTCGGGTCAGGGCGCGCACCTGCCACCCGTCTTTGAGGAGGTGACGGACCACGGCCGATCCCTGCCGGCCGGTCGCACCGACCACTGCCACCACACCCGGAGTGCCCCTGCCCGAGGAGAAAACCATAGCTTAGTATCCCATTTGGGCCGGAAATTGGACCTGGCACGTAAGGAACGGCCCACGCCCCGTCCGGACGGATGAGAGCTCCGGTCACGAGAGTTTCTCGAGAACTGTCCGCCGCTCGGACCATGAAGGCATGAAGGAGGTGAAGTCGCTTTGAAGACGCCACAGATCATGGGCACCGCCCTTCCTGAGCGGGAGTCCCGCGGCGGGCTTGCGCATCACAGCTTGCCATTGCGCTTGGACTCCATTTGCCGGAATTTCCTCGTAAGGACAAAGAGTTGCCGCACCCCATCTATGCGGGGTGCGGCGGTTGATTGGTCGTCTTTGGCGGGGAGAAAGGCGGGGGTGGGCACTGTCCACACTTTGCCTGTCGGACTGGGCCGTACATCGGCCGGACTGGCCCGGAACGCCGATGTTTTCGGGGGAGTGGCGGAATCTAGGGGCTCGGAACCCGGTTCGGGTCCCACCTCGGGCACAGTGTTTCCGCAGGTCAGGGGCCGGTTGGCTCCTGGGTGTGGACAAAATGTTCACGAAAGGGCCCCTTCGGGGGCCCTTTTTCGTTTCCGGGGGTGCAGTTGAGTCAACAACAAGCCGACCTGCTCACCGTTTGGTGCTCACCGGACCGCCCCCGCCGCGGTACCGCTTGCGTACCATGAATCCATGGCAAAGAAGGTCCGTGCCCCGGAAGACCCCGATCGCCGGCTGGATAAGCTCGCGGCCGAGGGACACGCGTCCAAGTCCGCGCCGCAGTTGCAGGGCGCCGAAATGGTTTTGCAGCGGGATGCCCGTCGCTGGGAAATCAGTGAAGGGTTGGACTTCGTGATGAGTCACGACGCTGAGCTGCTCACCGGGCTCGAAGACGCGTGACCGCGTACTTGGACTCGAGAATGCCGCTCCTGATACTCGCTGTCCTTCTGCCCGTATCTTGAACTGCCGGCATTAGGTCTTCGCGGTGGGCGTTCTGGTCTCAGAGGGGCGTTACGGTACCTGCCACGGCATGATGTTTGGCGCGCCGTGTTCGACTTCGCCCTTACCGATGAGGAGGTGGCGCGGATCGCGGAGCTGGAGCGGCGAGTCGCAGTTCTTCGAGCACTCACCCCCAGATGGTTCACCAGCTCGGCGGCTACCGGGTCAACTGTCCACCCGGGGACGAGTGCTGCAGGGCAACTGAAGCGCAGTACTCGTCACATCGCCGTGGCGGAGGGTCGCCGGCAGCCCGGAGGGTCTGTCCTGCCACCGCAATGCGACTCAAAGCTAAGGCTCTATCCCCATGACCAACATCAGCAACGAACGCCTTCAGTCGGGTTTGATGTTCTGGTTGAGGGTGAAGAAGTTCGTCGGGTCGTACTTGCGTTTGAGTGCCTTGAGTCGGTCGTACTTAGCGGCACCGTAGGCCTGCCTGACCCGATCCTCGCCCTCTTCCATGAGGAAGTTGACGTAGACGCTAGTGTGGTGGGGCGCAAGGGCGGACCAGTAGTTGCGGGCCCATTCGCGCTCACCGTCGAAGCCCTCGGCGGTCTTGCTGTTGCCGTTGATGTTGAAGGTGAACCCGGCCTGGCGGCCATTGAACGCGGTGGCACGGTTGTCGATCCGTTCCACCGCTCCTCCCATCTGCCACAGGCCGATGCTGGTAATCGGCGAGGTGATACGTCTGCCGTGCTCGACCGTGATGTCGATGACGTCGTCGTTAAGCGCTGCGACGTCACAGGACCGGACATAGTAAGACCAGCCGTTGGGAAATGACGGGTCGAACATCTTCTGATGCTCCACGAACGGTTTCGGCCGGCAAAGATCGAGCACAGGCGAGCCGAATTCCTTGAGCGGCCGCAGGGCTCGTTCACCCTCCTCGACTGGTCCCGCGTAGCAGGCGGCGATCGCGACGACGTGCTTTCCGACCAGGTCGGGCGGGACGATCGGCAGTGCCGGCGCCCTTCTCAGTACGGCAATCGTCATGAGCTCGTCGGGGCAGTCCGCGATCCAGCCGCGATAAAACCCCAGTACTTCCGGGGCATCTTCCATCGGCCAGAAGACCGGACCTGCCATAACGTAGGGGCCCACAGGATTAAGACGGAACTCGAACTCAGTGACGATGCCGAAGTTCCCGCCACCGCCTCGCACGCCCCAGAAGGGGTCGGCGTTCCGATCCTCGCTGGCCCGGACCAGCTCGCCTTCGGCGGTGATCACGTCCACGGACAGAAGCTGATCAATCGTGAGTCCGTACTTGCGCATGACCCACCCGAGGCCGCCGCCCAGCGTGAGGCCCGCCACTCCTGTGTGGGTGACGATTCCCGAAGGAACAGCGAGACCGAACTCCTGCGTCTCGCGATCGAGCTCGCCAAGCAGTACGCCGGCCTGAACACGGGCCGTTCGAGCCTCCGGGTCCACTCGGATCCCCTTCATCAGCCCGAGATCGATGAGCATGCCGTCGTCGCACACTGACAGCCCAGGAAAGCTATGACCGCCTCCACGCACGGTGACCAGTAGATCCTGCGAACGGGCGAGCCGGAGGGCAGCACGTACATCTGCGGCGCCGGTGCAGCGGGCTATGAGAGCGGGGTGGCGGTCAATCGATCCGTTCCACACCTTGCGATGCTTGTCGTAACCAACATCTTCCGGCCGAACGAGTTCACCCCGAAAGGATGTCTGTAGTTCATAGACAGCGCCTTCGTCGATCTCCGTGCCCTTAGCCATAGACTCACGGACCTTTCTCCTCCGAGCAGATTCCCACCGTTCGAACGAACTGGCAAGAGGGCGGGAACCGGGGATTAGTAGTCTTTTCGGCGCGAGATGACGGGCAGTGAGTTTGGCGGGGAGGCGAGCATCGGAACTGATTACATCCTCACCGACGACAAACCGTCTTACTCGACCACGGCCCAAGACACCGTGGGACTGCGCCTGCTCACAGTCGGCGACCACACAGTCCCCGTGGACTGCCAGGCCCAGTCGAATCTCCGACAAAGGGCTTGAACAATCTGCACACTAGAAATGTGACTAGGTCGCGGCAAACTCAGCTGCGCTCTACGTTGGGCATTGACCGGCCCACGGCCTGATCGTGATAAGGCTCCTGCCGTTGCCTGCGCGATTTTCCATTGTCTTGTTCACCACAGCTGGAGACCAGCAACCAGATCCTGGCTCTGTAGCGGAGGCCAGTCCTCAAGGTGCCGATATGTTTGGCCTTATTGGCCCAGTTCGCGGCAGATTCAAGCCCGGTCAGCGGGGTAGCGTGTTGCTGGTTGCGGTTTTGTGTTTGCATACCTCTTCATGGTGGCTTTCAACGGCTGCTGCATGATCTTTGACGAAGTTACTTGCAGTCTTTGAATGCGAATTCTCCCTGTCCGGCGTTGCTGGTTCCTCGGTCATTACTTCCTGACGTGGCCGGAGCAGAAACTACGAGACTTGAAGCCCGCCTGCGGAATCTGAGCGCGGGAGGACGGAATCGCTCGGGACGCTGCCGCGCACCGCGGAAGGGAGCGGCTTGCTAACCCCACCTCGCTATGGATGTGTCCGATCCGATTCGTTGGCCGGGACGGGCAGTATTGGCGCCGATGACGTCGGGTCGAGGCGACCGTCGTTGGTCTCTGAAACGATCCTTCCGTTGTGTTTGCGGCCCTTCAACAAGTCACGCCGTCGGGGCCTCGAGTCGTCGTCGTTCTTGTCCGGCTCCATCGCAGGGCATGCCGTTACAGCGCTCGGTGATATTGCCGCGGCCAGTAGGCCTTGGAATGGTCCCCGAGGAGGCGGAGCGCAAAGTACGGGTCGCGAAGGAGGGCCCGGCCCACAATCACCGCGTCAACGTTGGACCGTTCGAGAACAGTGCCCACGAGTTCCGGATCCGATAACTGCCCTACGGGTGCTGCCGGAATTCCGCTCTCTGCCCGCAACGTCTGGGCGAACTCCACATTCAGGGCTTGCCTTTTGGGCGGCTGCGCGTCGGCAGCCAGCGCTCCCGACGTCACGTCCAGGAGATCGATGCCTGTCCCGGCCAGGCCTCTGGCGAAATCTCTCGCTTCATCCAGGGTTATGCCGCCGTCGATCCAGTCAGTGGCCGTTATCCGGACGAAGACAGGCTTGTGCTGCGGAAAGTTGTCCCGGACGGCCTGGGAGACCCGGAGTGGAAGCCGCATCCGATTTTCCAAGGAGCCGCCGTAGTCGTCCAGGCGGTGATTGGAGAGGGGCGAGAGGAACTGATGGAGCAGATATCCATGCGCCGCATGGATTTCGACGACGTCATAGCCCGCCTCGTGCGCATTCGAGGCTGCGTGCGCAAAGTCGTCAACGAACTCGTCGATCTCTCCCACAGTCATCTCAGCAGGTACAGTGAGGTTCCCAAACGGCTTGGGGGATGGAGCCATCGGAATCCAGCCCCCTTCATCCAAGGCAACGGGACTGTTCTGGCCTTCGCCGAGCCACGGCACTTTATGGGAACTCTTCCGGCCCGCGCTTTGCAGTTGGACGGCGGCAACGGCGCCGGCGCCCCGAATGTCTGCCGCCAGCCTGGAGCGCGCCTGCACTTGCTGCCCGTTCCAGAGCCCTAAGTCGTTGGCCGTCGTCCGGTGACGTGGACCAATGGCTGTGGATTCAACTATGACGGTTCCCGAGCCCCCAATGGCCCGGGAAACGTAGTAGACCGTGTGCCAGCTCGTTGGGACCCCATCGGGCCGGCAGAATACTGGCACATTGGCGACATCCAGATCCTGTTGGGAATTTCAAGGCCGCGAAGTGTCAGCGGCTGTCCCACTTTTCCACGATCCACCTAGGCGACCGCCGCATCCCGTGTGTTCCGGAGGATCTCCGGTGAGTGGTGCAGGGCGGCGAGCAGGCCGCTGGCCAGGCAGGTGCGCTCCAGCATGCCAGCCACGCTGATCCACTCATTCCTCGCGTGGTCGGGCTGCTCGAGAAAGCACTTACCAACGCCAACTAGTTCCTTCGCGGGGCGGCACATACTGGGGGCCGCCCCGCGAGGGACCACAGGAAGGAAACACCCGTGACCTCTCAAGGAAGCCTGACAATACGGAATGCCCTGGTCTTCGATGGTGAATCACCCGAACTGCTTGAGGGCTCCATCAGCATCCGGGATGGCCGGATCACCGCCATCGGGCGGGAGGTGGAAGAGACTGGTGCCGTGCTTGACGCCGGCGGCCGAACCGTGATTCCAGGACTTATCGATGCGCATTTCCATGCTTACGCACTCAGCCTGACTTCCGCCAGGAACGAGACGGGGCCGCTGAGCGATTCCGCACTTGCCGGGGCAAGGCGCCTCGCGGCTGCCCTGCTCCGGGGGTTCACTGCCGTCCGTGACGTGGCGGGCGGTGACGTTGGCCTTGCCAGCGCCATCGAGGAGGGCCTGTACCCCGGTCCGCGCTACTTTTTCACGGGACCGGCGTTAAGCCAGACTGGCGGCCACGGCGATATCCGGGCCGCGAACGACGGAGCATGCTTCCATGGCGGCCACATGTGCGAAGTGGTGGACGGCGCCGACGCGCTTCTGCGGGCTGTGCGTCACCGCTTCCGGACCGGTGCCTCTGCGATAAAGATCATGACCTCCGGAAGGGTCGTCTCACCGGTCGATCCGATTCGGGTTCCGCAGTACAGTGCGGAGGAAATCCGGATCGTAACGGACGAGGCGTCCCGTCGGGGCAGTTACGCGACGGCTCACGCATACTCGCCCGAGGCCATTCGCCATTCAGTACTTAACGGGGTTCGCTGCATCGAGCACGGCAATCTGCTCGATGCAGAAACTGCGCGGTTAATGGCTGACAACGACGTCTATTTGGTTCCCACCTTGGTGACCTACGAGGCGATGGAACGGCGTGGAGGGGAAGTCGGCCTCACCGTAGTGGGAGCGGCCAAGAACAGGGAAGTATTGGAAGCAGGGAGGAACGCTGTGGCGCTCGCCCGGGACGCCGGGGTCCGGATTGGGTTCGGAACAGACCTGATGGGTGAACTCGAGGATGAGCAACTGGCGGGACTACGACTGCAGTGCGAAGTGCTTGGCGTTTACGGCGCCCTTCGGTCGGCAACATCAACCAACGCCGCCTTGCTCCTGCGCGATGACCTGGGAAGGATTACGGAAGGGTCGAAGTCGTTCAGCGACCCGTTATCTCAACTTTTCACCCGTCGCCACCCGTCTCGGCGCCCGAGCCTCGAAGTGATCAAAGGCCATGCCGCTGTCTTCTTTGAACCCGTGATCCGTCGGCGGTAGCAACCCGAAGGCATCGATTTCATCTCTACGATCGTCAAAAAGAGTATATGTCGTTCTATTTACTGTCGTAAGGAAGTCGTGACATCATGGGCGTGATCCACGCCACATACCGCATCGTGAGAACAGAGGAATCCATGGAGCAGTTAATGCCAACGGCAACAAGAACCGAGGCCGCGCCGGCATGGAAGGGGCGCACGGTTCTCCTTCTTTGCTTTGTCACTATCGTCTTCGACGGCTACGACCTCGTCATTTACGGGTCCACAGTTCCCTCCATCCTGAAGTATCAGGAATGGGGGCTCACAACGGCACAGGCGGGGGTTATCGGCAGCCTCGCGCTCATCGGCATGCTCCTCGGGACGATGTCGGTCGGCGTGCTTACTGACAGGCTTGGCCGGCGCCGGATCATGCTGGCGAGCATTACGGTGTTTTCGATCTGTATGCTGGCCAGCGCTTTTTCACCGTCTGCAGAAGCGTTCGGCGCACTGCGGTTTCTTACCGGGCTCGGCCTGGGCGGCGTTGTCCCCACATGTATCGCTCTGACTGTTGAATACGCCCGCAAAGAGCGGCGGCAAATTGCCAACGCGTTGATGTTCAGTGGCTATTCGGTCGGCGGCGTCGGGGCTTCGCTTCTGGCAATCAACCTCCTGCCGCATATCGAATTCCGCTGGCTCTACGCGATCGGTTCCCTGCCGCTGGTAACCCTTCTGCCGGTGGGCTGGAAGCTGCTGCCCGAATCGGTGGCCTACCTCGCCCGCACCGGCCGCACGGCCGAAGCGGTGGAGACGGCAGGCCGCTACGGCTTGGTCTATTCGGATATCGTTTCCTCCCAGGAGCCGTCAGAAGGCCCGACTCAAAAGTCCAGCCTCCGGACAATCTTCACCCGTACGTTCTTGCTGTCGACCATCCTGTTTGCGCTGGCGAACTTCTGTGGCCTGCTTCTGGTCTACGGCCTGAACACCTGGCTGCCTCAGATCATGCGTCAGGCCGGCTTCAACCTGGGGGACTCCCTGACGTTCCTCCTCGTACTCAACGCCGGAGCCATTGTTGGTTCCGTGAGCGCTTCGGTCATCGCCGACCGGGTCGGCATCAAGAAGGTTGTCACGGCCTCTTTCGTGGTCGCCTTTGCCGCGATCCTGATGCTGACGTTCCAGCTGCCGCTTGCCATGCTCCTGGTGATCGTCGCTTTTGCCGGTCTTGGCTCGGTGGGAACCCAGATCCTCGTCGGAGGCTACTGCGCCACGCACTACCCGCAGTCCCTTAGCGCGACCGCCCTCAGCTGGTCGTTGGGGGTCGGGAGGGTCGGTGCGATCTGCGGTCCGGTTATCGGCGGAGCAGTCGCCAGCCTGGCACTCGGGTGGCAGCTGAACTTCTACATGTTCGCCGTCTTTGCGGTCATCGGCGCCGTGGTCGTGTTCGCGGTCCCGCGCAGGCTACGGCCCTGACTCAGACTTAGCGTCCCCGGAGCGGTTGGGGGAACTGCCGCGTTGTGAAATGACAGCGTTCGACGAATCCAGGTATGAGCAGGGACATGGAAGACGTCATGACGTCTTCCATGTCCCTGCCCGGAAGTTTTCGCCCACGCCTTTTTGACCTGATCCCCTCCAAAGAGGCCGAGCTACTAGGCAGACGTAGAGACCTGTTCCGCCTCCCACTCCTACACTGCGCGCCTAATCCTTCGGATGTTGATACTCCAACAATTCGTGATTGCAGTGCAGTAAGAACTCGTGTCTGTAGTGAAGGCCTATCCAAGGTGATGCACAGAAGTCGTCGATGCCGAAGGCTCGCGCATAGGCTTCCTCTTTGCCCACGATCTCATTTGGCATACGCGGAGGAAGCGCCGTCGGAACCAGGCCAGGGAATGCTATTCGATTTCTGCGCATGGTCTCTCCTCATTCTTGGAAGGTGCGTTCGGTCAGAAGGCACGGAGGATGTCTTCGACCCTCTGTTTGGCGTCGCCGAAGAGCATTTGGGAGTTTTCCCGGAAGAAGAGGGGGTTTTGGACGCCCGCGTAGCCCGCGGCCATGGAGCGTTTGAAGACGACGACGTTTTCGGCCTCCCAGACGCGGAGGACAGGCATTCCGGCGATGGGGCTGCCTGGGTCTTCTGCTGCGGCCGGGTTGACGGTGTCGTTGGCTCCGATAACGAGGACGACGGTGGTTTCGTTGAGGTCGTCGTTGATTTCGTCCATTTCCAAGACAATGTCGTAGGGGACTTTGGCTTCGGCGAGGAGGACGTTCATGTGTCCGGGCAGGCGGCCAGCTACCGGGTGGATGCCGAATTTGACGTCGACGCCGCGCTCACGGAGTTGATGTGCAAGTTCCGCGACAGGATATTGGGCCTGGGCCACGGCCATGCCGTACCCGGGGGTGATGACGACGCTGGAAGCATTGCTGAGTAGCTCTGCGGTTGCCTGGGCAGAGATCTCACGGTGCTCGCCGTAGTCTGTGTCTGCGGTTTTGGGGGCTTCGATGCCGAAGCCGCCGGCGATCACGGAGAGGAAGGACCGGTTCATGGCCTTGCACATGATGTAGGACAGGTAGGCGCCGGAGGAGCCAACCAGGGCACCCGTGATGATCAGCAGATCGTTGTTGAGCAGGAATCCTGCGGCTGCTGCCGCCCAGCCCGAGTAACTGTTGAGCATGGAGACGACGACGGGCATGTCGCCGCCGCCAATGGAGGCGACAAGGTGCCAGCCAAGCCCCAGGGCGAGGAGGGTGACAACGATCAGCAGCCACAGTTGGGTGTCGTTGACGTACCAGATGGTCAGGGCGACGAAGGCGGCAAGGGAGCCGAGGTTGATGACGTTCTTGCCCGGCAGGGTCAGCGGTGACGACTTCATCCGGGCGGAGAGCTTCAGGTACGCGACGATAGAGCCGGTGAAGGTGACGGCTCCGATGAAGACCCCGATGAACACTTCCGCGTGGTGGATGCCTTGGAGGGCTTCGGGCAGTTCGGGAGCTTCCAGGTGTCCGTTCCAGCCGACCAGCACTGCGGCCAAGCCAACGAAGCTGTGCAGCAGGGCGATGAGTTCGGGCATTCCGGTCATTTGGACTGCCCGGGCCCGCCACAGGCCGATAGCCGCGCCTACCAGGACCGCGATAAGGAGCAGGACGAGGCCCATGAGGCCGTGGCCTGAGCCCCAGGCATCCTGAAGGGTTAGCCAAATGGTGGCTGCCAGGGCAATGATCATTCCGGAAATGCCGTAGATGACCCCTGCGCGTGCTTTTTCGTGCCGGCTAAGACCGGCAAGGCTGAGGATGAACATCAGGCCCGCAACGATGTACGCTGCTCCGGCCACGGATTCTGCGGTCAACAGACCCGCGGCGGTGTCGGTCACTGTGGTGCTCCTCGTGAGAATTCCTGTTGCTTCGTAGATGGTGCTCATCCCTGCGCCTTATTTCCCTTGGAGAACATCGCGAGCATGCGCCGGGTGACTGCGAAGCCGCCGAAGATGTTGATGCTGGCAAGCAGGACGGCGACAGCGGAGAGGGCCTGCACAATGGGGTTTTCCGAGGTGATTTGCAGCAACGCGCCGACGACGATGATCCCGGAAATTGCATTGGTGACGGACATCAGGGGAGTGTGCAGGGCGTGGTGGACCTTGCCGATGACGTAGAACCCGACGACGACGGAGAGCAGCAGGACGGTAAAGTGCTGCGGCAGGGGAGCCGGTGCCACCGCGCTGATCCAGAAGAGGAGCGCAATTCCTGCAGCGATAAGACCGGCTTTGCCGGCGGGGCTCAGTCCCGTCTTCGCTGCTTCGCCGGCAGGGCTCTCCTCTGCGCGTGTGGCGTCCGCTTGGGCGGCGGGTGCTGCGGAGACTTGGACGGGGGGCGGCGGCCAGGTTTTTTCGCCGTCACGCACCACGGTCACGGAGCGCTGAACCACGTCGTCGAAGTCGATGGTGAGCTGGCCGTCTTTGTCCTTGGTGAGGAGTTTGAGGAGGTTCAGGAGATTGGTCCCGTACAGCTGGGATGCCTGGGCCGGAAGTCGGGCGGGGAGATCCGTGTAGCCGAGGATGACGACACCGTTCTCCGTAACGATGCGTTCCCCTGCCACGGAGCCTTCCACATTGCCGCCCTGCCCGGCCGCCATATCCACGATCACGCTGCCGGGTTTCATTGCGGCTACGTCGTCGGCCGTGAGGAGTTTCGGTGCGGGACGGCCCGGGATCAGGGCCGTGGTGATGACGATGTCAACGTCACGGGCCTGCTCGGTGTAGATTTCCGCCGCTCGCCGGTTATACGCTTCCGACGTTGCTTTCGCGTACCCGTCGGAGGACTTCATTTCCTCCTCCACCTCAACCTTGAGGTAGGTCCCGCCGATGGACTTCACCTGATCCGCAACCTCCGGCCGCGGATCGGTTGCCCGCACGATTGCGCCGAGGCTGCTCGCTGCTCCGATCGCCGCCAGGCCGGCGACGCCCGCACCAGCGACGAGGACTTTCGCCGGCGGCACCTTGCCCGCCGCGGTGACTTGTCCGGTGAAGAACCTGCCGAACTCGTGCGCTGCTTCGATGACAGCCCGGTAACCCGCGATATTTGCCATTGAGCTAAGGACGTCCATTGACTGCGCCCGGGAGATGCGTGGTACGGCATCCAAGGCAAGAGCGGTGATGGGTCGGGCTGCCAAGGCCTCTACCAGCTCTGGCCGCAACCCGGGGCTCAACATGCTGATGAGGGTGGCGCCATCTGCGAGGCGGTTGATTTCGTTCTCGGTGGGCGGATTGATCCTGAGCACCACGTCGCTGCCCCACGCGTCTTCGGCACCTACGATCGAAGCGCCCGCCGCAGCATATTCTTCGTTCCGGAAGGACGCAGATTCACCGGCGCCTTTTTCGACTACAACGTCGTAGCCCAAACCCAGCAATTGCTTCACAGTGGCAGGCGTTGCCGCCACCCTCGTTTCGCGACCTAGCTCGGCCACAATGCCTATACGCGTCACTATTTTCTCTCTCTAGGATGTGGTGCCTGGGAAATACTGCATCTGTTGTGTCCGCTCGATCCGCAACCGATCCGGTGCATCTGCGGTGCGGTTGAACAGGGACTGCTGCCTTGCTTCACCCAGACCGCTGGTCGAGTAGCGCTGACGGATATGGTTGCTGGAGTAGTCCCTAAGCGGTGCGCGCGATGAGTTGGACATGCTCCGCCCTCGTTGCGGACGTTCAGGGCCGGGGCAGATGACCGTGTAACAGACGGCGGTCGCCCTGCTCATGGCCCTGACACTTTGCGGTGCCGTCGAAATGTTGATGTCGCCAGGATGGCGGGAAAACGTGGTTCCTCCGAGTTTTCCGAGCGTCTCGGCCTCCGCCAGGCTGAAGGAGATCAATGCCCGGCCGTTCGAGATGGTGCGCGCGTCGGTGCATCTGGCTTACTCCTCATCGAGTCAACAATCGATCCTCCAGCGGACCCCGACCCATCATAGAATTGATATATCAATGATTGCAATAAGATATATCTGTAGTCGTTATCGCTTCCCGTGCCGTCCCACTGATCCTCCTGGCGGAGCATTTCTCTTTGATCCTTGTGAGGACATTCCGGACCGCCGGGGCCGCAAGGGCGATCCGTCATGCGGGATATGCCGGACTTGCAGATGGGCAGTGAACCCCTGACCGACAAACAATCTGCTGGACCCGATGGGAACGCCGCCACTGCCCAACCCCGCCTTAGGCGTCGTGGCCGGTTCGCTCGGACTTCCGGCGGTGGGGGCCGACCAGGTCATTGCGACTTCAGAACTGCTGAGCCATCGATATTACGAGAGTGGGGCGTCTCTTCCCGAATCTGATTCCGCCGACCGGGGCGATACCTCTCTGCCCCGTGGGGTGTGGAGCAGTGCGCGCAACGTCTGGATGGTGTCGGCCTCCGCGGCCGTCTTGTCGTCACGATAGCGCCTGACCCGCGCGAACCGAAGGGCGATTCCACCGGGATAGCGCGGAGAGTGCTGGACGCCGTCGATGGCGATCTCGACGACGGTGACCGGCTGCGTCCAGACTGTTCCTGCCGTACGCCGCACCTCCAGCTCCTGGAACCTTTTAGTCTGCCATTGCAGCAGCGAGTCGGTGAGGCCCTTGAAAGTCTTGCCCACCATCACGTAGCCGCCGGGTTCACCGAACTCGCCGTCTGGGTCCAGGGCTCCGAGGTGCAGGTTCGACAGCAGTCCGGTGCGCCGTCCTGACCCCCATTCGCAGGCGAGCACCACCAAGTCGTAAGTGAGCACCGGCTTCACCTTGATCCAGTTCGAACCCCGGCGCCCGGCGGCGTAGGTCGAGCCCACTGCCTTCACCACCACACCCTCATGGCCCGCGGCAAGCGCATCGTGCGACACTTTCTCGGCGACAGCCGCATCCCCGGTGATTTTCCCCGGGATGCGGTGACCAGGGGCGATGCGCTCGAGCACGCCGATGCGTGTGGACAGCGGCTCGTCGAGCAGGTCGCGCCCGTCGATGTGCAGCACGTCGAAAAACCACGGATGCAGCAGTGTGGTGCGCGCCGCGTCGGCCCCGAACCGGGACATGGTCTCCTGGAACGGCCGTGGACCGCCGTCCTCGTCCAGGGCCAGAGTCTCGCCGTCGAGGATCACATCGCGCACGGGCAGTCCGCGCACCACCTCCACCACCTCAGGCAGCCGATGGGTCACGTCGGCCAGGGTACGGGTGAAGATACGTACGTCGTCGTTGGCGCGGTGAACCTGGATTCGAGCGCCGTCGAGCTTGTATTCCACCGACGCTTCCCCCGTGGCCTCCAGCGCTTCGCTGGCACTGGCCGCGGTTGCGGCGAGCATGGGCTGCACGGGACGTCCTACGACGAGGCCGACGGCGCTAAGCTGGGCTGGGGTGCCCGTGATCGCCAGGAGGGCCGTCCCGCCGAGATCGCCGGAGAGCATTGCTGCGCGGCGTACGGCCTCGATCGGCCGGCCGGCGGCGCGGGCGATCGCATCCGTCAGTACGCCTTCGAGTGCACCCGTACGAAGTTCTCCGACCAGCACGCCGGCGATGAAGGCCTGCTCCCGCTCGGTGGCTTCCGCCATCAGAGTCCGAAGGGTGGCGGCGCGGTCAACGGTCGAGCCAGCGCCTGCGGCTGCAAGCAGCCGGTCCAACGCAGCGTCGAGGTCGGCAATGGTGAGGTGCGGAGCGGGAGCGGACTCTACCTTGGCTGCCCGCATACCGCTCCAGCCGATCCCGACTCGGCCTTGCCGAGGCTTAGCGGCGAGCAAGCCGACCGCCGTCGGGATGTCTTCGGGGTCGAGCCGGCGCAGCAGACCTGCCAATTCGTTGACCTTCGCGAGCCGGGAGCGCGTGGTCGCAACGGCTTCCGAGGTCCTCACGATCTCGTCGAGCAGCATGGCTTCAGTCTGTCACGGCCGCTGCGTACATGGCTGAAGCGCGGCCCTAAGCAGGGAACGGCTCAAGCGGAGCCCGGCGACGGCGCGCGGTCGCCGTCGTCGTCCTTGTCGCCAGGGGACCCGGCACCCAGCCGCCCCGCCGCGTCCTGCTGGATCCTCGCGGCTTTGGACGAATAGTCCGCGATGACACGCAGTTCTTCGTCGCTGTACCCCTCCAGGAGGCCGGCCAGTCTGCCCATGAAGTCGACAAAGTGGGGCATTGCGG
This sequence comes from Arthrobacter cupressi, assembly GCF_900099975.1. GTDB lineage: Bacteria > Actinomycetota > Actinomycetes > Actinomycetales > Micrococcaceae > Arthrobacter > Arthrobacter cupressi. The sequence goes on along the minus strand of NZ_FNEI01000002.1, from coordinate 406,807 downwards.
CTTTGGCCTGGTCTCCGACGAGCTCGATCAGGACTTTCCGTTTGTCGCCTTCGTGCCGGACCCGGCGCGCTACACCTTTGCTCTCAAGGCGTTGCATCAATCCCGTGACCGAGGCCGGAGCCAGCCCGGATTGTTCGCAGAATTCCCCGGCCGTCATCGGTCCGAAGCGCAGCAGGATGTCGATCGCTTTCCCCTCCGTGGCGGACAGTCCGCGCAGCTCCGACAGCTTTGTGTGGAACATGACGGCCGCCGTCGAAAGCTCCCGACCTGAGGCGAGGACCGCCTCAAGCAATTCCTGGCGCTGCGTGCCGACGTTCGGTTGATTCTCCACGCTCCGAGGCTAGCAAACTATTTCGTCGCACCGAAAGGATTGACGGCACCCGGCGCCGTGCCTATATTTCTTTTAACCGAACGAAATAAATTCGAGGGAGCCCGCCGTGCTGAACTGTCTTGTCATCGGATCCGGAATCGCCGGACTCGCCACCGCCATCTCATTGCAGAAAGCCGGTCACCAAGCCACCGTGTTCGAGGCCTACGGTGCGCCCTCGGACGGCGTCGGTGGCTTCCTGACCGTGGCCGTGAATGGCTTCGCTGCCCTGGAAACCCTCGGGCTTAAGGATGCAGCCGCCGGGCTGGGCTTCAGCACCCCGAGGATGTCCATGTACCTGGGCAGTACGGGGAAACACCTCATCGACTTTGACTACGGCGGATCCCTCCCTGACCGCACCACAGCGCGCACCATGACGCGTTCCGAGCTGTATGGCATGTTCCGCAAGGCAGCCGCCCAGCGCGGGATCGGCGTCGAGTACGGCAAGCGGCTCGCTTCGGTCAAGGAAACATCCGACGGCGTCACGGCCGTTTTCGCGGACGGCACCACCGTGCGTGGAGATTTGGTGGTCGGCGCCGACGGCCTCCACTCGGCCGTGCGGCCGCTGATCGATCCCACGTCCCCGGCTCCCCGCAACATCCCCCTGCTCAACACCGGCGGGATCGTCGAAGCCGGACTGCTCCCGGCAGGGCTCCTCGACGTCGAGCCGGGGCGCATGAAGATGGTCTTCGGCAAGCGCTGCTTCTATTGCTACATGCAGGATCCGGACGGCAGGATCTGGTGGTTTGCCAACCCGCTCCAGCGTTCATCGGAGGATCCGGCCGCCCTGGACCATGCCGCCCGCAAGGCCTGGCTGACCCACCTCGTGGCCGGGGACCGTACTCCGATGGCCGAAATCATCGCCGCTACTGAAGGGATTATCCGGCCCTACACCACCTCCGACTTTCCGAGCATTCCCAGCTGGCATCGAGGCGCCCTGGTCCTGGTGGGAGATGCTGCCCACGCTGCATCGCCGTCGTCCGGCCAAGGTGCTTCCATGGCCATCGAAGACGCCGTCGCGCTCGGGCGATCGCTTCGGGACATCTCCACTGAAGACATCCCTACCGCATTGTCCCGGTATGAAAACGAACGCCGGAGCCGGGCGGAACTGGTGGTCGAATGGGGTCGCAGGAACGCCGCCCCGAAAGTCCGCGGCCAATTCAAGCGGGTCTTCGAAGACTTTGTATTGAGGGCCGTCTTCCGCTCACTCGCCAGGAAGGCCGACGACAATTTCGACTGGGTCTATCGCCACCACATCGATTGGGATGCGCCGGTAGTCCCTAGCGGGTCCGCTGCGGGCGGGGACCGGTGACTTGCCGCTGTCGGCGATGCTGCATCGGGTGGGGGAAAGCCTTGGGTCCGGCACTGCTTGGGTGTAAGGATCGCTTATGCCTGATCGTTTGATGCTCCTTGATACCGCGTCGCTGTACTTTCGCGCCTTCTTTGGCGTGCCCGATTCGATCCGCAGCCACGACGGCACGCCGGTGAATGCTGTCCGCGGCTTGGCGGAAATGATCGCGCGGCTCGTCACGGAGTACGGCGCGACGCATCTGGTGGCGTGTTGGGACGAGGATTGGCGTCCTGGGTGGCGGGTGGATCTCATCCCCTCGTACAAGTCGCACAGGATCGCCGAGGACGTGGCGGGTGCCCCGGACGTAGAGGTGGTGCCGGAGGCGCTTGTGCGGCAGGTTCCCATGATCCGCCGGGTGCTCGGCCTGGCGGGCATCGCAGTTGTCGGGGCTGCCGGGCATGAGGCCGACGACGTCATCGGCACCTACGCCAGTCAGGCCGACCTTCCGGTCGACGTCGTGACGGGGGACCGCGATCTGTTCCAGGTGGTCGATGATTCGCGCGGTGTCCGCGTCATTTACACGGCGAAGGGCATGCGGAACCTTGAGGTGGTGACCGATGCCGTGGTCGTTGGCAAGTATCGTGTGCTGCCGGAACAGTACGCCGACTTCGCGGCGCTGCGGGGAGACGCCTCCGACGGGCTACCGGGCGTCGCCGGAATCGGCGAAAAGACAGCGGCGTCACTGCTTTTGGCGTACGGCACGCTGGACGGGTTGCTCGCGGCCGCGGCGGACCCCGGCAGCGGGCTGTCCGCGCCGGTGCGTGCGAAACTCGCTGCCTCCGCCGACTACCTGACTGTTGCGCCCGCCGTCGTGAATGTTGTGCGCGACCTCGCGCTGCCCACGCTCGACGACGCCGGAGCGCGGCTGCACCCCGTCACCGGAAATGCACGCACTGAACTCGAGAGCCTCGCGAGCGACTGGAACCTCGGCGGACCGGTGCGGCGATTGCTCGATGCCCTCGACCTCCGCCCGTGAGGGCAGCGTGGAAGCTTCATGCCGTTGCAGGCGCTCCCTCGAGAATTCCCTCTTCCGTTGTACTGCCGGAACCGCGCGGGACGGTCCGCGTCAACGGCTGGACTGCCGCCACCAACTGTTTGCTGTGTTCATGCCGCGGCTCGGCAAAGAAATCCGCCACTGCGGCGAGCTCAACGACCTGACCCCGGTAGAAGACAGCCACGCGGTGGCTCATGTAGCGGATCACGTTCATGTCGTGGGAGATCATGATCAGCGACAATCCCCGGCTCCGGTGCAGCCTGAGCAGCAGGTCGAGGATCTTGCGCTGGGTGATGGCATCCAGCGCCGACGTTGCTTCGTCGCAGATAAGGACAGCCGGTTCAAGCAAGAGGGCACGCGCGATGGTCAGCCTCTGCAGCTGGCCTCCGGAGCATTGCCCAGGGCGGCGGTCCAAAATGGAGGGGTCGAGCTCAACCTCTCTCACCGCCCGGTCCACGCGGTCGGTGCGTTCCTCATCAGTCATGGCTGACCGCGGAAGCGGTGCTTCAAGGCTCCTGCGCAATATCATGCGGGGGTCGAACACGTCGTAGGGCTCTTGGAACACCAGTTGCACATTGGCGCCTTGAGCCGTGGTGATCTTTCCCGAGTCCGGCGTGCCGAGTCCCACCAGGAGCCGTGCCAATGTACTTTTACCCGAACCTGATTGCCCCAGCACGCCCAGGATTTCGCCCTGCCGCAGTGACAGGCTGACATCCTTGAGGGCCTCCGTTGTTTTGCGGAATCCGGACGGGAACGCTTTGGTGACGCCTGCGAGGTCCAGGATCGTCGCGCCGGCAGCTTCTTCCCCTGGCGACGGGCGGGGAGCCGGCCCGGCGGCCCGGGGATCCATGGTGTCGGCCCGGGGATCCAAGGCCGAAGCCTGCAGGAGTTCCCAGGTGCTGCAGTGGGTCTGGGGGGAGACCAGGACGGTCCGGGTATCTCCCTCTTCCAGGATCCGGCCGTCCTTCATGAGGATCACGCGGTCGGCAAACGCGGACACCGTGGCCAGGTCATGGGTGATGCAGAGGACACCCAGGCCGTGGTTTCTCCGCTGCTGGTCCAGCAGCTCCAGAACCTGGCGTTCAAGTACCTTGTCCAGCGCCGAGGTGGGTTCGTCGGCCAGGAGCAGTTCGGGCTTTCCGGCCATCGCGACGGCCATCATCGCGCGCTGTGCCATTCCTCCGGACAACTGATGGGGGTAGGCCCGGGCCACGTTCCTGGGCTGGTCGAATCCCGCATCCGCGAGGAGCCGGAGGACCTCGGCGCCGGCGTCCCGTCCCCGCAGACCGCGATGCAGCTTGAGGGGCTCACGGATGTGGCGCTCCACGGTCATCCGCGGGTTGAACATGCGTTTGGGCTGCTGGTGCAGCATGCCGATGCGTCCGCCGCGTACGCGGTTCAGGTCCGCCTCGCTGAGACCGCGCAGCTCGGTGCCGCCCAACCGGATGGACCCGGACTGGATGGCAACGTTCGCGGGAAGCAGCCCGGCGATGGACAGGGAAGTTATGGTCTTGCCGCTGCCGGAGGCGCCCACCAGGGCGACGAATTCGCCCGGTTCCACCCGCAGATTAACGTCGTGAAGGATGCCGGGGGATCCGGCGGCATCCCGCAGTCCTGCATTCAAGCCCTCGATTACCAGTCCGTTACGCATTGACGGGCACCGCCGCGGGCGTCAGGACCTGGGCCGGGGTCATCTTGGAGGTCCGTGAAAGGTGCTGGCCCAGGAGTGTCACGCAAAGCGCAACAGCAAAGATCACCAGGCCGGGCGCCAGGATGGTCAGCGGAGCCCGCGCCGCGTAGGGCTGGGCAGCTGCGAGCATGGAGCCCCAGTCGGACTGCGGTGGCTGGACCCCCAGGCCCAGGTAGGACAAAGCGCCCACGTTGATGAGGAAATGGCCAAAACGCAGCGTGGCCTGCCCAAGGAGCGGGCCCGCCAGGTGTGGAATTATGTGCTTCATCACGATGAACGACGGCGGACAGCGCAGCACGTGCGCCGCTTCAACGAATCCGCGGGCTGAGACGTCCATGGCCAGTGAACGTGCCAGCCGGGCAAACGGGGTCCAGCCGGTCACCGTCAGGGCCAGGAGCAGCGAGTGGTAGCCGGTCCCCAGCACTGCCACCAGAAACAGGGCCACCACCATTTCCGGCATGGCGAGCAGCACATCGTTGGTGCGCGTGAGGAACTCGTCCAGCCAGCCCCGCCGCCTGGCGCTGAGCACGCCGATGGCTGTCCCCGCGAGGGCGGTGAGCACCGTGGCAAGGGCCGCAAGCGTCAGGGAGAACTGGCCGCCGTCGAGCAGTCTGCTGAGGGTGTCCCTGCCCAGATGGTCCGTTCCCAAAAGGTGGGCACCGCCGGGCGGGGCGAGCCTGATGGCGAGGTTCTGCTCAGCCGGCGGGTACGGTGCCAGCCAGGGGGACAGGACCACGCCAAGGACGATCACGGCAAGGATGGAGCAAGCCACCCAAAGGTGAAGGGGGAGTCTACGCAACAGTGGACCTCATTCGGGGGTTGAGGAACGTGTGCACGAGGTCGGCGGTGGTGGTGAGCAGCACGGCCAGCGCCACCACAACCACCACCGCTCCCTGTGCCACGGGAATATCGCTGTTAACCACGCCGTCGAACAACAATCGACCCATGCCGGGAATGGAGAACATGACTTCGACGATCACCGAGCCGCCCAGCAGGCCGGCGAACCAGATCGCAACGGACGTGGTGAGGGGAAGCAGGCCGTTGGGAATGACGTGCCGCGCCACGGTCGCGGCCCGGGACATCCCGCGGCTGCGGGCTGCTGCCACGTGGTCGGAAGCCAGAGACTGGAGTATCCCTTCCCGGACGGCGGAAGTGAAGAAGCTGGTGGGGCGCAGCGCCAGGACTGCCACCGGGAGGACGGCGGAGGAGGGGCCGCTCCAGCCGGCCGAAGGAAGCACTGCCAACTGCAGGGAGAAGACCAGTACCAGCATCGGGGCCAGCCAGTATTCCGGGATGGCAATGAACGCCTGGGTGACGGCGCTGATGGTCCGGTCCAGCACGCGGCCTTCGTTCAATGCGGCAGCAACCCCCAGCAGCAGCGACACCGCGGCGGCCACAGCCAGGGTCAGGATGACGATGGAGACGGTGATGCCAAGCGCAGGCATCACTTGGTCGATGACCGGGGTGCGGCTGGTGTAGGACAAGCCCATGTCACCGCCGGCCAAGTGCCCCAGCCACCGCAGGTACTGCGCCCACAGGGGGTCGTGGAGGCCAAGCTCGGCGGACAGGGCCTGGACGGCGGAGTCGTCGATGATGTCCCCGGCCACCCGTGAACGGATGATCTTGCGGACGGGATCACCGGGGGTGACGTACGGGATGAGGAACACTGCGAAAGACGCAAGAAGGACAGCGGCCACCAGGGCCGCTGTCCGTCGAGCGAGGAACCGGATCACCGCTGTGGCCCATCCGGGGTCTTCAGGTCAAACATCGCGGATCAGGAAGCGGGCTTGGCGGTCTGGGCCCTGAGCACGTAGCGTGCCAGCGGATCCTGGGTGTGTCCCTGGACGCTGGAACGGACGGCGTCGATGGCCTGCTCGTTGACCAGCCACACATTGACTGCCTGGTCTTTCAGGATCTTGCCGGCCTGGGCGTAGAGGCTGTAGCGCTCCTTGGCATCGGCCGTCTTGGAAGCCTTCGAGATGATCGCGTCGTATTCCTTGTTGCAGAAGTGGCTGAGGTTGTAGGTGCCATCGCACGTGTAGTCGGCGGTCAGGAACCCGATGGGATCGGCGATGTCGATCAGGCGGTTGCGCTGGCTGAGGACCATATCGTAGTTGCCGGCCAGCAGGTCGGGCTCGACGGCGGCGTACTCCTTGGTCAGGATGCTCACCGGAACGCCCACTGCCTTGAGGTTGTCCTGGATGACTGTTGCCACGTCGGCGAACTCGGCCCGCTCGACGATTGCGATGATCTCCAGTGGACGGTCTGCGGTGTAGCCGGCGTCGGCCAGCAGCTTCTTTGCCTTATCCACGTCCCTTGTGGGGGCGCCCGGGTTCCCGCCGGCCCAAGGTTCGGACGGTGCAAACGGCCCGTTGGCCGGGATGGCGGCGCCTTCGTAGACGCTGGCGGCGAGGGCTTCAAGATCCAGGGCCGACGTGACGGCCTTGCGGAACGCAACCCTGTCGAAGGGCGCTTTGCCGTTGTTCATGTAGAGCGTGGCCGTGCGGGGGGAGTCCGCCTTGAGGACCTTGACGTTGCTGTCGGATTCCAGGGCCGCAAGGCCGGAAACCGGGATGGAAAGGGAGACGTCGGCTTCGCCGGTCTGGACCTGGGTGGCGCGGGTGGCGCCGTCGGTCACGAAGCGTACCTCGGCGCCGGCCAGTTGCACCTCGCCGCCCCAGTAGTTTTCGTTGCGGTCGAGCGTCAGGGACTGCTTGGCTTTTTCGGATACCGGAGTGAAGGGGCCCGTGCAGTGGCGGAACGGATCAACGGTAGTGCCTTGAAAGGCCGCGGGGGACAGCACACCGGTGTTCACACTGGCCAGGCGGTAAGGAACCAGGGGGCTCTCGGTGGGGGTCGTGACACGGACAGTGTGTTCGTTGAGAGCCTTGACGCTGCTGACCACCTTGGGGTTGAAAGCCCTGGCTGGCACGGCCGCTTTCAGGACCCGCTGCAAGGAGCCGACGACGGCTTCCGCAGTCAGCGGGCTGCCATCCTGGAACTTTACGCCCCCGCGGATCGTGAAGTCCCACTCCAGCGGTGACGTCTGCTTCCACTCCGTGGCGAGCGACGGGACGATCTTGCCGGCGGCCTCGTCATAGCGGGTCAGTGTTTCCAGGCAGCCCGAGAGGGAAAGGATGTAGGCGGCGTCGCTTTCAAGAGCCCAGTTCGCCACGGGTGCCCTGAAGTTGTCCACCACAATGCGCTGCTGCTTGTCCGGAGCTTGGGAGGATGAGGCGGACCCGGTGCCGGATCCGGTGAAGCCGCAACCGGTCAACGTGAGGAGAGCCGCCAGTCCCAATGAGACGGAGGCAGGCAGGGAGATGCGCATGAAACCACCTGGGTGAAGGGGGCCTGCGTGGGGAGCAGGCTGATTGAACACGGGCCATCGGCCCGCCCATTAGTTTAGGCTCACCTAAGTTCGGCGGCCAAAACGGGCGAATCGGCCCGGCTTCACGGAGTGCCTTTTTCGACGGGGCGGTGTCTATTCCGGCACCACCGCACAATGGATGCGCTGCCGGTGTGCGTCCGGCCAGCTCCGGGCCGGCGCTCCGCGTGCAGGTGCTGGAAGCGAGGACACGATGTCTCACGTCATTCCGCCGGGAGTCAGCCGGCGCCTCTACAACGAAGATCTCGCGCCGGCCGAACACCGCTCGTGGGGTTTCTATTCTTTGTTTGCGATGTGGATGTCGGATATTCACTCGCTTGGCGGTTACACGTTCGCGGCAGGACTGTTCGCGTTGGGCCTGGGTGCCTGGCAGGTGTTCCTGGCCTTGGTCGTGGGGATTGTTATCGTCTTCGTCCTCATGAATTTTTCGGGCTACGCCGGCCAGAAGACCGGGGTTCCGTACCCGGTGCTCGCACGGATCTCGTTTGGCACGTTCGGCGCGAACCTGCCCGCCCTGATTCGAGCCCTGGTCGCCATCGCTTGGTACGGCATCCAGACATGGCTGGCCTCCCGCGCCGTCATCATCATTGCCTTGGAGCTCTGGCCAGGACTCCAAGGACTGACCCGGAACGATTTCCTGGGCGAATCCCTTCTTGGCTGGCTGGCATTCCTGTTGATGTGGTCGCTGCAGCTTCTCCTGCTTCGCAACGGCATGGAGACGATCCGCAGGTTCCAGGACTGGGCCGGACCTGCCGTCTGGGCAGTGATGGGCGTGCTGGTGATCTACATCCTGATCAGTGCCGGCTGGGACATTTCACTCGACTTGCCGGGAGGCAACGCGGCCTGGGGTGTCACCCACGCCTTCTTCGCCGCCACGGCGCTGACAGTGACGTATTTCTCCACGCTGTTGCTCAACTTCTGCGACTTTTCCCGGTTCGCGCCCAGCCGCAAAGCCGTGTGGACGGCCAATCTGTGGGGGCTCCCGGTCAACTTCATCGCGTTTTCCGTGGTTTCCGTCGTCGTCACGGCCGGGACCTTCAAGGTGTATGGCGAGTACATCTATGATCCCGTTGAAATTGTCGGGCGCATCGACAGCATCTGGGCCCTGCTGCTCGGTGCCGTCACTTTCGCGGTGGCAACACTGGGGATCAATGTGGTGGCGAACTTCGTTTCGCCGGCCTACGACCTCGCCAACGCCTGGCCCGCGCGGATCGATTTCAAGCGCGGCGGCCTGATCTCGGCTTTGATCGCCCTTGTCATCACACCGTGGAACCTGTTCAACAGCCCGGTGGTCATCAACCTGTTCCTCGGGGGCCTCGGCGCGCTGCTCGGGCCGTTGTTCGGGATCATCATGGTTGACTACTATGTCCTCCGCCGGCAGCACGTGCTGGTGGCCGACCTGTTCAGGGAGCAGGGATACTACACCTATAGCCACGGCTGGAACCGGAAGGCGGTTGCCTCATTTGTCGTCTCGGCCGTCCCGGCCGTGGTGTTGGCGCTTGTTCCTGTGTTTGGGGCCTTCTCGGCGTTCTCCTGGTTCATCGGAGCGATGGTGGCTGCCGCGGTCCACTACTTCATCTCGCGGAACGACACGAGCCTGGCCGAATCAATAGCGGCAGCCGCGGCCCAGGAATCAGAACCGGGCGCCAATTGGACGCAGGTTCCCTGACGAACGGTCCGGATTCAGTCCTGGCAGTCAGGCCAGATTTCGGCTCCGTCGTCCTGGATGCGGTTACCGGCGGTCCATGCTTTTGCCGGGGTCGACGGGGTCCACCAGAGTCCGGCCGGGCAACTGATCTGGCTGGGCACATGAACGTCTGCGCCTTCGGAGGAGGGCCGGCCCAAGCGTCCGGAAGCTGATATCCGCTTCATTTCAGCCCGCCCCGCCGGCCGGTGGCGACCCGTGCCTCTTCCAAGGGTGCTCCCTGATTCATGGCTCCTCCAGGTTCCGGAGATTTGCTGATTCCCTGCCGTGCCAGCGGCCCCGGGTTCCATGGGCTGCTGGTGCTTAATCATGCCGTCCGTGGATCAAGGGCAGCCGTAGTTTTGCCCAGCCTTGGCGCAGTTTTCCGGCAGGAATGGAGGACCGGCCCTCGCCTGGCAGGGAAGAACGACGACGGCGCTGCCCACCGCGGCGGGAGGGTCGCCGCCGTCGGCTGGCAACTCGCAGGAAAAGCCAGCAAACTAGGAAAGGGGTAATCAGGGAGCGGACGACGCTCGTTCCCGCCGGATGGAAAGGCCCCGTCATTCCAAAACCAAATCGGCGATTCAATCCGTTGGTCCGCAAGTACCTCAAGCCCGGCAACCCTGCCTCTTCAAAGACGGGGAAATTCGGTGACCTCAAGCCTGCAGAGCCAGCCGCTTGGCGGGACGGCGTGCCCCTCATCGGCGACGATCAGGTCTACGTCGTGAAACACGGGACCGTGTACCACCCCGGCTGGTGCCAGGCTGTAGCCGACAAGTGGGCCACCGCTCCCAGGGGACTGCAGGTGGCGATGGCGGCCGACGTCGGGGCGCGAACCCCATGCCGGGAATGCGTCCGGCTGTTGAAGGTGGCCACGTCGCCGCCTGCGCAGATGGGCCAGGCGCCGTCACCGGAACCCAAACCGAGCGACTGGGTGGTCCCGCTCAGGGTGATCGGGCTCGCCCACGGCATCCTGTTTCTGGCAGCGGGGCCGGAGCATCGGGCCCGGCTCAGGGAAACCGCCGTCGAGCCGGCCACGCCCCTGTACGTCGGCGGCCAGCGTGACGGCATGGTGGTACGGCTGGATGCCGGCCGCGCCGAACCCCTCCTGGTGGTCCAAATGGACCCGCGCGCCACATTCCGTGACGGCCCGTACCAGGCGCGCCTTCGTGATCCGCTGCAAAGATCAGCGAGCAAACCCTTCGCTGTGGCCTGCATCGAGCCGGCACCGGAGCCGTAGGAAAAGGGGTCTGCCCCTACCCCTGCCGATCCTCCCCTTGGAACGCCCGCACGGCGGCGCTTACCGTTGGGTAGAAGTGTTCGGGGGAGAAACGGGCGCCCACCCCGTACTGCAGCAATCGGTCCTTGACCGGGCCCTTGAGTTCGGCAAAGACCAGATCCACGCCATGGCGGTCCAGCCACTCGTCCAGCTCCACCAATTCGTCCAGCGCTGTCGTGTCGATCCCGGTCACAGGCTCCGCCGCCAGGATCACGCGTTTCGTGCCGTCCGCCGCCTCGTCAAGTTCGCTGCGCACAAACGACCCCAGCAAAGCCCCATTGCCGAAGAATAGCGGCGCATCGAAGCGCAGGATCAACAGCCCGGGAATGCGCTCGCCTTCCGGGTGGCGGCTGACGTCGTGGTACCCCGGAATGCCCGGCACGTCGACCAGTTCAGCCCGGTAGGGGTCCCAGGCCCGACGCAGGAAGTCCAGGATCGCCAGCCCGACGGCGACGGCGACGCCAGGAAGGACCCCCAGTATCGTCACCCCCAGGAACGCCGCGAGCATCACCAGCGATTCGCTGCGGCTCAGGCCGATGAGCCGGCGGACTCCGGCCGGGTCGGCTATGCCTGCGGCTGCGGCGATCACAATCGCGGCAAGGGTTGCGGCGGGCAGGAACTCGGTGACGGCCGGCGCCACGAGCATGAAACCCAGCACCAGAATGGCGCCAACCGCACCCGTGAGCTGGGATTTCGCCCCGGCTTCGACCGCCACCGGCGTTCTGGACGTGCTGGCCGAGACCGCGAAGCCACCCAGCAGCCCGCTGGCAGCGTTCGCGGCGCCCAGGGCCGCCATCTCATGGTTACCGGAAACGCGGCCGTCCTTGGCGGCCGCCAGGGACTGGGAAAGGGTTCCGGTATCGACGAAGACGATGAGGGCGATTGCCGCGGCCGCGGGAAGCAGGGTCACGACGTCGGCCCATCCGATTCCTCCGAGGGCCGGCGCAGGAAGTCCTTGCGGGAGTGCACCGGTCACCTTCACCTGCTCGTGCAGTCCCAGCACGGCCACCGCGATGCAGGCCACCACCACCGCGATGAGCACGCCCGGTACCTTCCATTTCAGCCAGCGGGGAACCAGGATGAGCGCCAGCGAGACCAGACCGAGCAGCAGCGCAGTCAAATTCGTCTCGCCCGCGAGCACCTTCGGAACGGCTGCGAAGAGTTTTTCCCAGGGGGTTTCGCCTTCCACGGAGATCCCCAGGAGCGTGGGGAGCTGCGACACCGCCACCAGCAGGGCGATGCCGTTGAGATAACCGAGCCTGATGGGCTTGGACAGCAGCCCGGTGGCGATTCCCAACTTCAGTACCGAACCGAGGAGCAGGATGCCGCCAATCAACAGGGCCAGCAGGCCCGCCAGTGCCACGGATCTTTGCTCGTTGTCCGCGGCCAGGGGAACCAGGGCCGCAACAATCATTGGAGCCAGCGCAGAATCCGGTCCCAATACCAGCACGCGCGACGGCCCGACTGCCGCATAGACAAGGAGCGGCACCACCGTTGCGTAGAGGCCGGTCACCGGGGGAAGGCCGGCGGCCTGGGCGTACGCCATCCCCGCAGGGACCAGGATCGCGAAAAGCGTGGCCCCGGCCACAAGATCGTGGCGCAGCCACTCGATCCTGTAGCCGCGCAGGGCAGGCGGGACCACCCAGGATGGCGTCTTTCCGGAGCGGCGCATGTTCCGATGATGTCCGATCCTGCCTTTCGGGCCAAGGGTTTCCCTTGCCGTGATGGGGGGGAGCGTTCAGTGCAGGCGGCAAAGAGAAACCCCCGGCTTCCCGGGCCGTGGTGGCCCGGGAAGCCGGGGGTTGTGGTGTTTGTTAGTCCTGGCCGAGGCCGGCGGCGGAGGTCTTCGCGCCGGTGATCTCGTTCAGGGTGCGGAGGTCGAAGATGCCGGTGATGTCGGCCTGTTTGGTGGTGCCGGCGTCGATGCCGTCCTGCAGGAGTTTCTGGAAGGTCCCGGCCAGCGGGTCGGTGGTGAAGGTGATGTTCTTCAGGGACCGGGCGATCACGTCCGCGGCCAGCGGCTTGCCGGCGCTGTCCTTCAGGGCGGCGTTGATCACCGAGGCCTTCTCCGCCGCCGGGGCCGTGGTCAGCCACTCGACCGAGGCCACGTGGCCCTTGAGCAGGGCCTTGACGGTCCCGGGGTGTTCGTCGGCGAACTTCTTGCTCACGATCAGCACGGTGGTGACGAACTCGCCCTTGTCCCAGAGGTCCTTCTCATCGACCAGGACCTTCCCGCCGGCCTGCAGCACCAGGCGGGAGGCCCAGGGCTCGGGCACCCAGGCGCCGTCGATCTTGCCGTCCTGGAACAGCTTCAGGGTCTGGGCGTTCTCGGTGGGGTTGATGTTCACATCCCCGCTGCCGTCGGTGGAGGTCTTGTAGCCCTGCTTGCCCAGCCAGGCCCGCAGCGCCACGTCCTGGGTGCCGCCCAGCTGCGGGGAGGCCAGGGTCTTGCCCTTGAGCTGCGCCGCGGAGCTGATCCCGGGCTTGACGACCAGCTGCGCGCCGCCCGCGGCGGCGCCGGCGATGATCCGGATGGACTCGCCGCCGCTCTTGACGAAGGAGTTGATGGCCGGATTCGGGCCGATGTAGGTGGCATCGATCGCGCCGGCGTTCAGGGCCTCGATCGCGGCCGGGCCGGCGTTGAAGACCTGGGTGGTGAGCTTCGTGGCGCCCAGTTCCTTGGCGATCAGCCCCTTGCTGACGCCCACCAGGGCCGGGGCGTGCGTGACGTTGCCGAAGTAGCCCAGCCGCAGCTCCGCCGCCGGAGTGGGCGCGGCCGCGGCCGGGGCGGCGTTGTTGTTGCCGGCGACCACGGAAGCGACAGCGGCGCCGCCGCCTATCAGCAGGGCCAGGCCGACCGCGATGCCCACCTTCAGGCCACGGCCGGCCTTGGGCTTGCTGCTCTCACCGGCAACGATGCGGACGGTGCCGGGATTCTGCTCTGGGGTTTGTGACATTGGGGTTCCTTTGAAGATGTTGCGGGCGGGGCTGAAAAAATCAGGTCCCGCAACATCGCCTTGGAAGGGCGTGCAAGGACCAGTCCGTCATGGTCATGGATTCACAGTAGGGACTGGCCTGTTTGCCGTTCAACGGCGTGGAAACCCGGGGTCACGCAACTTCATCCGGCGTCACATACCGGAATGTTGGCGGTCCGACGCAAGGACGCTTCCGCGCCTGCCGAAAATGCCCGCCGAAGTGTTGGTTGCCCGCTCAAATTTGAGCGGGCAACCAACACTTGCGGGGGTGAGACCGGCGGGCACCGGAGCCGGCCCCGCTTAGCGGCGGAACCGTGCCGGGATTCAGTGGTCCTCGGGGTAGTCGGTGGGAGCCAGGTAGGCGATCTCCGGCACGCTTTCCGCGCCGGTGCGGAAACCGTCGACGGCGGCCAGCCGGGCGCCGTCGCCCTCCACCTCAACGGTGAGCCGTCGGACAGTGACGGCGGGAAAGGCGTGGATGCGCTGGGATCCGAACGTCCCGCCGGAGGCAAGAACCGTCCCGCCGGAAGCCAGCAGGCCGCCGTCGTCGGTGTTACTGATCCGATGGCTCCGCACAAGCTGGCCCCCGGACAGATCCTCGGCGAGCAGCAGGTGGTCGATGGTGACGGGCTGCCCGAAGTCCAGTTCCCAACGCCCCTCCCCCAGGTCCCGGACGGACGCAGGCAGCGGCGTTTCGAAGCGGCGGTTGATCTCGGCGCCGAACTCCCGCACGCGCGCCACGTCTTCCTCCGGGATCAGCCCCCTGGTGTCCGGCGGCAGGTTCAGGAGCAGGTTGGCGCCAAGGCCGACCGAGCGGTAGTAAATGGCCAGGAGGTGCTCGAGGGTCTTGGGTTCCTGGTCCTCGTGCCAGAACCAGCCGCGGCGGATCGAGACGTCGCATTCCGGCGGCAGGTAGAGGGCCTCCTCGAGCTTGGTGGTGACCACCGTGTAGTTGGAGAAGTCGGTCTGCTCCACCACGTACTCCACGGGATCGGCGGCCAGTCCGTCCTCGTTGCCCACCCAGCGGATGGTCGGCTGACCCATGTTGAAGACCATGGCGCCAGGCTGCAGTTCCTCGATGAGTGCGGCGATCCAGGCCCAGTCGTATTCGTGGCCTTCGGATCCGGCGCCGTCGAACCACAGTTCGTGCAGTTCACCGTAGTTGCTGCAGAGCTCGCGGAGCTGGCCGAGGTAGAACTCGTCGTAGGCCTTCGAATCGGCGTAGCACTCGGCGTTACGGTCCCAGGGCGAGAGGTAGAGGCCCAGCTTCATGCCGTATTCCCGGCACGCGGCGGCCACCTCGGCCACCACGTCACCCTTTCCGCCCTTCCACGGGGAAGATGCCACCGAGTAGTCCGTCAGAGCGGTGGGCCACAGGCAGAACCCGTCGTGGTGTTTCGCGGTGAGCACCACGTACTTCGCACCGGCCTCCCGCGCGGTGCGGACCCATTGTCCGGCGTCCAGTTGCGTGGGGTTGAAGGACGACGCCGGGAGGGTGCCGTCGCTCCATTCCTTGCCGTGGAAGGTGTTGATGCCGAAGTGGAAGAAGACGCCCATCCGGTCCGCCTGCCAGGCGAGCTGCGCCGGCGTGGGTTCGATGTGGTGCACTGTGGGACGCATTGAACGAGCATAAACATCGGATGTTTATGGGTCAAGAGCGAAAAAGCCGCAGCCTGTCCGCAGTTCCGGACCTTGTGGTTCCGGTTCCGCGGACAGGCTGCGGTTTCAGGCTGCGCCCTTCACGGGCGGACAAACCTCAGATGACGTAGCGCTCGTCTTCGTGGTCGCCCGGGTGGTCCTTCACGAGGCCGGCGGCAAGGGTGTTGCCGTCCAGCGGGTCGATCACCAGGAACGCGCCCGTGCGGCGGTGGCGCAGGTAGTTCTCCACCGGCAGCGGCGCGGCGAGGCGGAGCTGGGCGTGCCCGATGTCGTTGAGCTCCAGGGTGGAGGTTTCCTCGACATTGAAAGTCCCAAGGTCCAGCTTGCCGCTGACGTTGCGCACCAGGGCCTGGACCGTGCGGGTGCCGTGCTTCACGAGCACCTTGGCACCTTCGCGCAGCGGCTTCGGCGACAGCCAGCACAAGGAGGCGTACAGGTCCGCGGTGCTGTCCGCGACGGTGCCGGCGGCGGCGATCGTGTCACCGCGGGCGATGTCGATCTCCTCGGCCAGGCGGATCGCAACGGACTGCGGAGCCGCTGCTTCCTGCAGTTCCTTGCCGGCGAAGTCGATCCCGGTGACGGTGGTGTTCCGGGGTTCGTGGCCCGGGCTCAGCACGGTGACCTGGTCGCCGACCTTGACGGAACCTTCGGTGATCTGCCCGGCGTAGGCGCGGTAGTCTCGGTACGCCTCGGTGTCGAGCCCGCCGGCCACGGCGTCGGGTGCCAGGGCGCCCTGCGGACGGATGACCAGCTGCACCGGGAAGCGGAAGCTTTCCAGGTGGCTTTCCAGTTCATCGGCGGCCGGCAGGGTTTCCAGGACCTCGAGCAGGGCGGGGCCCGTGTACCAGGGGGTACGGTCCGAGCGGTCCACCACGTTGTCGCCGTCGAGCGCGGACACCGGGACCACCAGGACGTCGCTGATGCCGTCGGCACCGATGCCCAGGTCGCGGGCCACCTGCTGGACGTCGGCTTCGATGGCGCGGAACACGTCCTCGCTGAAGTCGACCAGGTCGATCTTGTTCACGGCCACGATCACGTGTGCGACGCGCAGCAGCTGCAGCACGGACAGGTGGCGGCGGGTCTGCTCCAGGACACCCTTGCGGGCGTCGATGAGCACGACGACGGCATCCGCGGTGGACGCGCCGGTCACCGTGTTCTTGGTGTACTGCACATGGCCCGGGCAGTCGGCCAGGATGAAGCTGCGGCGGTCCGTGGCGAAGTAGCGGTACGCGACGTCGATGGTGATGCCCTGCTCGCGCTCGGCACGCAGGCCGTCGGTCAGCAGGGCGAGGTCGATGCCGCCCTTGTCACCGCCAAAACCGCGGTCCGCGGAGGTGCGGGCGACGGCGTCGAGCTGGTCGGCGAGGATCGCCTTGGAGTCGTGCAGGAGCCGGCCCACCAGGGTGGACTTGCCGTCGTCGACGGATCCGGCGGTGGCGAAGCGGAACAGGGTGGATTCGCGCAGGCCGCTTTCAAGCAGTGCGGTTTCGGTGCTCATTAGAAGTAGCCGTCCTTCTTGCGGTCTTCCATGGCGGCCTCGGAGATGCGGTCATCTGCGCGGGTGGCGCCACGTTCGGTGAGGGTGGAGGCGGCGACTTCTACAACGACGTCGGCCACGGTGTACGCGTCGGACTCGACGGCGCCGGTGCAGGACATGTCCCCCACGGTCCGGTAGCGGACGGTCTTGGTGATGACGTCCTCGTGCGGGAGCGGCTGGGAGACCTCGCCGACTGCGCGCCACATGCCGTCGCGGGCGAAGACCTCGCGCTCGTGGGCGTAGTACAGGCTGGGCAGCTCGATGTTCTCACGCTCGATGTAGCGCCAGATGTCCAGCTCGGTCCAGTTGCTGATGGGGAACGCGCGGACGTGCTGGCCCACGGTGTGGCGGCCGTTGTAGAGGTTCCACAGTTCGGGGCGCTGGTTGCGCGGGTCCCACTGGCCGAACTCGTCGCGCAGGCTCAGGATGCGCTCCTTGGCGCGGGCCTTGTCCTCGTCGCGGCGGCCGCCGCCGAAGACGGCGTCGAACTTATTGCGCTGAATGGCGTCCAGCAGCGGCACGGTCTGCAGCGGGTTGCGGGTGCCGTCGGCGCGTTCGGCCAGTTCGCCGCGGTCGATGAACTCCTGCACCGAGCCCACCACGAGCTTCAGGCCGAGGCGCTCCACGGTGCGGTCGCGGAAGTCGATGACCTCCGGGAAGTTGTGGCCGGTGTCCACGTGCAGCACCGGGAACGGCACCTTACCGGGCCAGAAGGCCTTGGTGGCCAGGTGCAGCATGACCACGGAGTCCTTGCCGCCGGAGAACAGCAGCGCGGGGCGCTCGAACTCGGCCACGACCTCGCGGATGATGTGGATGGCCTCGGACTCGAGCGTGTCCAGGCTGCTCAGACGGCCCGAGACGCCGTCTGCCGCCCCCGCCCCTTCGCCGCGCGGCTGATCTCCGATCAGCCCAACGCGCGGCTCCGACAGGCCCGATGCCACTCCCTGGGCGGCAGTCGGCGTCTCGGCGATGTCGTTCTCCAGCACAGACAGCTCCAGTTCCTCGTTGCTTGTTTGGGTGCTCATGTGTGTAGTCCGCATTCTGTCTTGTCGGATCCTGACCAGCGGCCGGCGCGGGGGTCTTCGCCCGGGGCCACCTTGCGGGTGCAGGGCTGGCATCCGATGGACGGGTAGCCCTGGCTGAGGAGGGGGTTGACGGGAAGGATGTTGTCCTCGGAGTACTCGACCAGCTGGTCGAAGGTCCAGTCGACCATGGGGTTCACCTTGACCAGGCCGAAGGACTCGTCCCAGGTGACAACCGGGGTGTTGGTCCGGGTGGGGGCCTCGTCGCGGCGCACCCCGGTGAACCAGACCTCGTAGTTGGCCAGTGAGCGGCGCAGCGGCTGGACCTTGCGCAGGGCGCAGCACTGGGCGGCGTCGCGGGCGAACAGGTCCTTGCCCAGGAGCCGGTCCTGCTGCTCCACGGTGTTCTCCGGCAGCACGTCCACGACGTTCACCCGCAGGTTCGCGGCGACCTCGTCGCGCGTGGCGTAGGTCTCCGGGAAGTGGTAGCCGGTCTCCAGGAAAAGCACCTCGACGCCGGGAATCTGGTCCGCCACGAGGGCCGGCAGGACGGCGTCGGCCATGGAGCAGGCGACGGCGACGGCGGGCAGCTCGAAGTTCCGTGCCACCCAGGCGATGACGTCCTGCGCGGTGGGGTTCCAGCCCAGTTCCTCGGCACCGGCTTTGGCCAGCGCCTTGAGGTCCTCGACGGGTCGCAGAGAGGGCCCACGGCCGCTGGGGTCCCCGGCCGAGCTTGCGAGGTTGGGGAGCGGCTGGGGATCTGTCACTGGAGATCCCCTTCATCGGCAGAGTGTGCCCATTCGGCGAAGGTCTGGCCTTCGGCGCCCACGGCCACGAACTTCCGGACAACGCGCTCGACGTAGTCGGGCAGGTCCTCGGCGGTGACCTTCAGGCCGCGGACGGTGCGGCCGAGGCCGGCTTCGGCGCGGTCGTTGTTGGCCAGTCCGCCGCCCAGGTGCACCTGGAAACCCGGGGTGGGGTCGCCGTCGGGGGTCGGCAGCATCATGCCCTTCAGGCCGATGTCCGCCGTCTGGATGCGGGCGCAGGAGTTGGGGCAGCCGTTGATGTGCAGGGACAGGGCCTGCGGAAGCTGCTTGCTCTCCACGAGGTCCGCCAGGCGGGTCTCCAGTTCGGCGATCGCGGTGGCGGCCGTGGCCTTGGTTTCCACGATGGCCAGCTTGCAGAACTCGATGCCGGTGCAGGCGATGGTGCCGCGGCGGAACAGGGACGGGCGGGCGGACAGGCCCAGGGTGTCCAGTTCGGCCACGAGCGGTTCCACCTGGTCCTTCTCCACGTCCAGCACCACGAGCTTCTGGTGCGGGGTGGTGCGGAGGCGGCGGGAGCCGTGGGCTTCCAGGGTGTCGGCGAGCTTCACCAAGATGGAACCGGAAACGCGGCCGACCGTGGGGGTGACGCCGATGAAGAACTTGCCGTCCTTCTGTTCGTGGATGCCCACGTGGTCGCCGGGTGTGGAAGGCTTGGGCGCGGCGGGGCCGTCCGGAAGCTTGAAGCCGAGGTATTCGTCCTCGAGGACCTCGCGGAACTTGGCCGGGCCCCAGTCGTTCATGAGGAACTTCAGGCGGGCCTTGGTGCGCATGCGGCGGTAGCCGTAGTCGCGGAAGATGCTGGTGACGCCCAGCCAGACCTCGGCGGCAACGTCCGCGGAGACGAACACGCCGAGGCGCTCAGCGAGGCGCGGGTTGGTGGACAGGCCGCCGCCCACCCAGAGGTCGTAGCCGGCACCGAGCTCGGGGTGCACCACGCCCACCAGGGCGAAGTCGTTGATCTCGTGGACCACGTCCTGGGACGGGTGGCCGGTGATGGCGGTCTTGTACTTGCGCGGCAGGTTGGCCAGTTCCGGGTCGCCGATGAAGCGCTCGGAGAGCTCGTGGATCAGCGGCGTGGGGTCGATGATCTCGTCCTTGGCGATGCCGGCCACCGGGGAGCCGAGGATGACGCGGGGCACGTCGCCGCAGGCTTCGGTGGTGGACAGGCCCACGGCTTCGAGGCGGCGCCAGATTTCCGGGACGTCCTCGACCCGGATCCAGTGCAGCTGGACGTTCTGGCGGTCGGTGAGGTCCGCGGAGTCGCGGGCGAAGTCGACAGAGATTTCACCGATGACCCGCAGCTGCTCGGTGGTGAGGGCACCGCCGTCGATGCGGACGCGCAGCATGAAGTACTTGTCTTCGAGCTCGTGCGGTTCGAGGGTGGCGGTCTTGCCGCCGTCGATCCCGGGCTTGCGCTGGGTGTAGAGGCCCCACCAGCGGAAGCGGCCGTGCAGATCGGTGCCGTCGATCGAGTCGAAGCCGTTCTTGGAGTACACGGACTCGATACGCTCGCGGACGTTCAGTCCGTTGTCTTCCTGCTTCCAGGTCTCATTGGCGTTGAGCGGCGTGGTGCCGTCAACCTTCCACTGGCCATGGGGTTTTGCGGCAGGGCGGGACGGGCGGGCCGGGCGCTTCGAAGCAGCCTGGTCCGCGGACGCTCCGGCTAGAGCTGTATCAGTCATGCATCGACTGTAGGTGGGCCCGTATTTGACCAACAATGACGCGGGAAACGAAGAGTCACCTAGGGAAATATTTCGTCACGAACACGCCGTGGACCTTGCAATGGCGCGCCCGGCCTGCTGCCGCTTCGGGCCCCTGCGGATTGGTCTAGCCCCGCTTGGCGACGGCCGTGTCGTAACGTTCCAGCGCGATCTCGGCGAGCACCGGCGAGGGCAGTACCGGCGCCGTAACAATGTCCGCTTCCGCCTTGAACAGCTGGTCATGGAAGTAGCCGGTGGCGAGCAGATAGGAGGACACCACCACCCTGCCCGGTCCCCCGTCCGCGGTGACTTCACCGCGCAGGGCCGCGACGCCGTCGGGCACGTTCGGCTCGGCACTGGCACCGTACGCGACCCGCACCTTGTTCGGCAGCAGTTCGGCGAGCAGGCGCGCCTGCTCCTCGGAGTCGACCGAGCCATCCGGAAGCGAGGATCCGGCGGCGGCGAGCAGCACGCCGTCGTCGTCGCGAAGCCCGGCCTCCCGCAGCCGCTCGGCGAGCAACTCAGCCAGCCGCGGATCCGGGCCCAGCGGCGGTGCCGCGGTGACCTCGGGACGGGCCTTGATCGCCTTGGGGATGTCCACCTTCACGTGGTAGCCGGTGCCGAGCAGCAGCGGGACGACGACGGCGTCAGTCCCCTCCGGCAGGCCGGCCACCACCGCGGACAATTCGGGTTCCTGGACGTCCACGTAGGCCTCCACGACCGGCAGTCCCGGGCGCAGCGCCTCGATCTCGGCGAGGACCTGGCGGATGGCCGCCTGGCCTTCGGCGTTGCGGGTTCCGTGGGCGCAGGCGATCAGGACGGGTTTGCTCATGCCCCAAGCGTAACGTTGGGTCAGTACTTGTCCGCCTTGATGACAATCCCCGACGACTGAGGAGACCCGCGCGTGATCAGCTTCGACCTGGCCCTGGTGTGGCTGGATCTGGCAGGTGTGTTCTTCTTCGCCGTATCGGGCTCGCTGCTGGCCGCCCGCAAGCAGTTCGACATCATCGGCTCGCTCCTGCTGGCCAGCCTCGTGGCGCTTGGCGGCGGGGTGATCCGCGACATCATCATCGGCGCCGGCGTTCCCGCGGCCTTCAGCAACCCGGTGTACCTGCTGCCGCCCGTACTGGCCGCGGGGCTGGTGTATTTCCTGTTCTTCAGCGTCCAGCGGTTCACCTCTCTGCTGACCCTGTTCGACGCCGGCGGGCTCGCACTGTTCTGCATTACCGGCACGGTCAAGGCCTTGGCGGCCGGGCTGCACCCGATGGCCGCGGTGGTCCTGGGCGTGACGACGGCGGTGGGCGGCGGGGTGCTGCGGGACATCACGGCCAACGAGGTTCCCTCGCTGTTCAACGACCGCGACCTATACGCGCTCCCGGCTATCCTGGGCGCCGTCCTGACCGCGTGGCTCTGGCACAGCGGCACGTTCAACGGGGCCAGCGCCGCCCTCGTCGCGGCCGCCGTCTTCCTGTTCCGGGTGGCCGCCTGGCGCTGGAGCTGGCGGGTCCCGCTGGCGGTGCGCGGCTGGTACCGGACGGCCCACGGCACTAAGGTCAGGGTGCGCCAGCGGAAGAAATTCCGCCGCCCCTGATTGGCTAGGATGGAAGCCATGACTGACATGTTCCTCGAGAAGTTCCGCGCGCTTGTTCCGAAGTATCTCGAGGACGAATGGCAGGAAGAAGACGGCCTGACCCCGGCCGAGCTCGATGAAGCCCTCTCCGCCCACACCTTCACCATTCCCCTGGTGCTGCGCGAGTTCTACTTGGCCCTCGGCGGCTGCGAAGACCTCATGGAGGCGTACCACTACTTTTGGGACCCCGAGGAACTCGAGGTGGACGACGAAGGCTTCCTCATGTTCCTCGAGGACGAGGAGGAGCGCTTCACCTGGGGCTTCCGGGTGTCCGAGCTCAGCGTCCCGGACCCCATCGTGTGGCGCCGGAACAACGTCCGCGGCCAGTGGAAGAGCGAGGACGGAACATTCTCCGAGTTCGTCTTCGACATGTTCGACTGGGCCTTCAGCGACGAGGACTAGGGTCAGGGGCCGGCGGTTGCGGGGCCTCGTCGCAGCCGTCGCGGGGCACTTCGACACGACACACCGCCGCCTTTCGCCTCCCCTGGCCTGCCGCCGGTTCAAAGGAGCCCACGACGGCGGCACTCACTTTGCGTCGAAGCCGCCCCGGCGGCGGAACTCAAGAACCCCAAGCACGTGAGCCACCATCCGCTCCGGATGGTGCACGACGTCGTCGTAGTAAAACCGCAAAGGCAGCAACCCCGCACCGAGCGCCGCGTTGTTCCGCCGTTGGTCCTTCTTCACCTGCCGCGGCTCCATGTGGCTGCCGCCGTCAAGCTCAACGGCCAGGCAGTCCTCAATCAGGCAGTCAACCTCGCCCACGCCCGGCACCTCTGCGTGCATGCGGATCATGAGGCCCGCCCGGATGAAATGGGTGCGGGCCAGGACCTCCGTCAAGGAATCGGCCCGCGGAATCACGAGGTCCAGCACTGAGCGGGCGGCACCGTTGCGGTTCCCGGGAAGCTTACGCCGCAGGAAATCCACGGTGATGCTGCCTTGGCTGACAGCGGATTGCACCATCACGAGAGCCTCGAGCTCAGGCAGGCACCTCAAGGCATGGAGGAGCACGTCCGCCAGGCCTGCCACTGGCAAGTAGGGGTGGGCGGGGTGCCGGCATGGGCCATGCCGGATGCCCTCCACGGCTTTGTGCCCGGCCGAGACGTGAAAACCCGATGCCGGCCGGAGGGTCCACAAGGCATAGATCGGGGCCGCCGACAGGCAGGTGAGCCGAGCGTTGGCGCGGAAGGCCGCCACTAAGCCGGTGTCACCGGGAA
Organism: Arthrobacter cupressi; assembly: GCF_900099975.1. Lineage (GTDB taxonomy): Bacteria > Actinomycetota > Actinomycetes > Actinomycetales > Micrococcaceae > Arthrobacter > Arthrobacter cupressi. The sequence goes on along the minus strand of NZ_FNEI01000002.1, from coordinate 383,490 downwards.
GCCCGTACAAGCCCCTGCGCAACCGGCGGATCTGCCCGTCCTTCAATGCGTCATCGACGCTACTCCTCGAAAAGCCCGCACCGAGCAGGGCGGAAGTCCTTGCAGCGCCGCCCCTCCTGCCGAGGAAGTCCTGAATGTCCATTGTTTGAATCTGGGGTTCACGTGCCCTGAAGTTAAGCCCCAAACCCGGCTATGTGAAGAACCCGTCCGCGATCCCGGGGCCCTTCGACACGACACGCCGGTCGCTCAGCGTTTCCCCGCCCGAGGCCGGGCCCAAAGTGCCCCACTACAGCCGTCCCCACCAACCAGCCCGGCCGTGCGCGACGCTGAAAATGAGAGTTGACCGCCAAGGTTGCGTTTATGACAAAGTTGTCATAGGCTGTTTCACGGATTCACTAAATGCCTCCGGTGGGTCTGATGCGAACGGAGATTATGGCCCCGGTTTCGCGCAACGTTTGACTCGTAACGTTGCGGGAAGCCGGGGTCATTCCGTTTAACCCGTTAAGCAGGAACACCCAACTGACTGGCAGTTGTTGTCGTTTTGGGTGCTCAAAACGACAACAAGTGCGAGTCAGTTGGGTGCCACACGAAAGAGTTAGCTGCTGCGCTCCACCACGGCGTGCGCGAAGTTGCTCAGGGAATCCTTCACCACGCCCTCGGGCAGCGGCGCCAGGGCGGCCACGGCTTCGGCGGCCCACTGGCGGGCGATCACCCAGGACTCGGCGGTGACGGGGTGCTCGCGCAGCCCGGCAACGGCTTCGGCCAGCGCCTCGTCGGAGGAGAGGTCGCCGTCCACCAGCTCCAGCAGCGAGACCGCTGACTGGTCGCCGTTGGCTGCTGCCTTGCGGAGCAGCAGCACCGGCAGGGTGGGCACGCCTTCGCGGAGGTCGGTGCCCGGGGACTTGCCGGACTTGACCTTGACGCCGGTGACGTCGATGACGTCGTCGGCCAGCTGGAACGCCACGCCCACCTTCTCGCCGTACTCCACGAGCACGTCCTCGAAGGTTTCGTCTGCCCCGGCGAAGATGGCGCCGAGCTGGCCCGACGCAGCCACGAGGGAACCGGTCTTGTCCGCGATGACGGACAGGTAGTGGGCCACGGGATCTTCGTCTTCGCGCGGACCGACGGTCTCGTGCAGCTGGCCCAGGCACAGGCGCTCGAAGGTGCGGGCCTGGATGCCCAGGGCGCGGGAACCGAGCTCGGAGACCAGGATCGAGGCGCGGGCGAAGATGAGGTCGCCGGTGAGGATCGCCACGGAGTTGCCCCATACCTCGTGCGCGGTGGGTGCGCCGCGGCGGAAGGGCGCGGAGTCCATCACGTCGTCGTGGTAGAGCGTGGCCAGGTGGGTCAGTTCGACGACGACGGCGGCCTGCACCACTTCGGGGCGGGAGGCGTCACCCAGGTGGGCGCAGAGCAGGGTCAGCAGCGGCCGGATGCGCTTGCCGCCGGCTTCCACCAGGTGACGCGACGTTGCGTCAGCCAGCGGATCCGAGTTGGCGATGGCCTCGCGGAGCTTCTTTTCCACGCGGGCGAGGTTGGTGGTGATGGCAGGGCCAAGCTCGGCGTCGGCGGCAATGGCGGCGAATCCCGCGGGAAGCTGCAGTCCCGTGGCGATCGCGGTGGTGCTGGGAGCGGGTTCCGCGGTGTCGGGCAATCCGTGCCCGGCGTGCGTCCAGCTGTGTTCGGCAGAGTGAGTCACAGGCTTAACCCTAACTAGTCGTTGCGGAAACCGCGGTGTCGGAGCCGGCGGCCTTCACAGGGCCGGTCAAAGGGCCCGTGTTTGACGTGGCGGGCACCAGGGCTTCGAGCACCCTGATCACGCGGTCTTCGAGGCCCTTCGCGGAGGAATCGGTGAGGTTGGCCAGCATACGCACCACGAAGCGCATGAGCAGCGGCAGCGGCATGCCCGTACGCAGGGCCAGCTTCATGACGGCCGGCTTGCCGATCAACGCGGCGAAGGCCCGGCCCAGCGTGAAGTGCGAACCCCATTGCTCCCGCACGTAATCGGCGTACCGCGCCAGGTGCGCGTCGGCGTCGTACGCCCCGCCCGAAGCAGCCGTGCGGGCGGAAGCGTCGATGATGAATTCCGCGGCGAAGCGCGCGGACTCCATGGCGTACGAGATGCCTTCGCCGTTGAACGGGGAAACCATGCCGCCGGCGTCGCCCAGCAGCAGGAGCCCGGGCGAGTAGTGCGGGGTGCGGTTAAAGCCCATGGGCAGCGCGGCGCCGCGGATCTCCCCGACCTGGTTCTCCGGCGTGAAGCCCCATTCGGCGGGCATGGCGGCGGTCCATTCGCGCAGGACCTGCTTATAGTCCAGCTTCCCGAACTCCTTCGAGGAGTTCAGGATGCCCAGGCCCACGTTCGAGGTGCCGTCGCCGACGCCGAACACCCAGCCGTACCCGGGCAGCGGCTTGCCGGACTTGCCCGGCAGTTCCAGCCAGCCTTCCATCCAGTCGTCGTCCGTGCGCGGCGAGGTGAAGTAGGTTCGCACCGCGACGCCGAGTGGCCGGTCGTCGCGTTTGTGCATGCCGAGCGAGACCGCCGTGCGGGTGGAGTTGCCGTCCGCGGCGAGCACGACGTCGGCATGGAAGTCGCGCGTTTCACCCGTCTTGCGTCCGGACTCGTCGAGGATCGCGGCCCGGGCGCCGATCACGCGGCCGTCCTCGGCCCGCAGCGCTTCGGTGACGCTGTGCCGTTCCAGCACGATCGCTCCGGCCGACTGGGCGTGCCGGGCCAGTTCCTCGTCAAAACCGAGCCGGGTGCGGATCAGCCCGTAGGTGGGAAAGTCCGAAACCTCGGGCCAGGGCAGCTCGATGGTGCGGCCGCCGGCGATCAGGCGCAGGCCCTTGTTACGGCGCCAGCCGTCCGCCTCGGCGTGCGGCAGGCCGAGCTTTTGGATTTCGCGGACAGCGCGCGGGGTGAGGCCGTCTCCGCAGACCTTTTCCCGGGGAAAGCTGGTCTTTTCCAGCACTGTCACGTCCACGCCGGCGCGGGCAAGGTAATACGCGGCGGTGGACCCGGCGGGCCCGGCGCCAACAATCAGTACGTTCACAACGTCCTTGTGTAAAGCAGGGAAACTAGGAGGCCCGGCGCGGCTTGATCTGGCGGCGCAGCTTGGCCACCGGCACGCTGTCCGTGTGCGCTGCGCCCGGCTTCTGGGCCCGGTGCACGGCCACGATGCCGCCGCTGAGGTTGCGGTAGGTGACATCCTGCCAGCCGGCGTCCTGCAGCCAGGCGGCCAGGTGGTCCTGGTCCGGCCAGGCCCGGATGGACTCGGCGAGGTACACGTAGGCGTCCGGGTTGGAGGAGACCTTGGTGGCGATGGCCGGCAGGGCCCGCATCAGGTATTCGGTGTACATGGTGCGCCACAGGGGCACCACCGGGGCGGAGAATTCGGCGATCACCAGGCGGCCGCCCGGCTTGGTCACGCGCAGCATCTCCGCGAGGGCCTTGTGCGGCTCGTTGACGTTGCGCAGGCCGAAGGAAATGGTGGTGGCGTCGAAGCTGTTGTCCGCGAAGGGAAGGTTGGTGGCGTCTCCTGCCACGAAGTTGATGTCCGGGCGGCGGCGCTTGCCAACCTTGAGCATCCCGAGGGAAAAGTCGCAGGCGACGACGTCGACCCCGGCGTCCGCGTACGGCTCGCTGGAGGTTCCGGTTCCGGCGGCGAGATCGAGGACCCGCTGCCCGTGCCTGACATCCATGGCTTCGACCACCACGCGGCGCCACCGCCGGGTCTGCCCCATGGAGAGGACATCGTTCACGACATCGTATTTGGGGGCGACATCGTCAAACATCGTCGCAACTTCGTCCGGACGCTTTTCCAAGGATGCTCGGTTCACCCAGCAATTGTCTCAGACAATCCCCGGAGTACTGTTGTTCCATCATGACGAGCACGCTCCGCACCTTGACAGTCCCCCTCGATGAAGACGCCACCGCCGGGGGGCTGCCGTCGTTTCTGGTGCGGGACGACGCCCTCTGCTGGACCCGCCGCGAGGACGGACTGGTGGCCTTCGGCGAGCTCACCCGGTTCACCGGCAGCGGCCCCGAGCGCTTCCTTGAGGCCGACATCTGGTGGCGGCACATGGTCATCGAGGCCGACGTCGAGGACCACGTGGGCGTTCCCGGCACCGGCCCCCTGGCCTTCGGAACCTTCGCCTTCTCCAAGACTTCGCCGTTCGAGTCCCGGCTGATCCTGCCGGAAATCGTGGTGGGGATCCGCGACGGGCGCTCCTGGCTCACCCAGTTGACCCTCGACGACGTCGAACTCACCGAGGCGGGCGCCCGCGCCGCCCTCGCGGGCTGGCTGGATGTCCCGGATACCGGACTCGAGGCACCTGCCCGCGGCAGCACCGGCGTCGGGCTGTCCTTCACACTGAAAAGCGGCTCGCTGAGCGAGGAGGACTGGAAGCAGGCGGTGGCGGACGGTGTCGCCGAAATCCGCACCGGAAAGCTTGAAAAGCTCGTGCTGGCGCGCGACGTCGTGGCCACCCTGCCCGACGGCGTGCGGCCAGCGGAAGTGCTGCGGAACCTTACGCGAAACTACCGGGAGTGCTGGACCTACGGCGTGGACGGCCTGGTGGGCGCGACACCGGAAATGCTGATCCAGGTGGAAGGGCGCACCGCGCAGGCGCGGGTACTGGCCGGCACGCTGGACCGCCGCGATGCCGAGGGCGTGGCCGGCTCCCCCATGGATTATGCGGAACGCGTGCTCGCCGGATCGGAGAAGCAGCGGCACGAGCACGAGATCGCCATCCAGTCGCTCACCACCCAGCTGGCGCCGTTTTCCGAGGCAATGAATGCCCACAGTGAGCCGTTCATCCTGGAACTGCCGAACGTGTGGCACCTGGCGTCGGACGTGAAGGCCGAGCTCGCCGACATCGAAGGGCACGTGCCCACCTGCCTGGCGCTCATCAACGCCCTGCACCCCACGGCCGCCGTCTGCGGCACGCCGACCACCGTGGCGGGTGAACTGATCCGGCGCCTCGAACACATGGACCGCGGCCCGTACGCCGGACCCGTGGGCTGGCTGGACGCCGCGGGCAACGGCGAATGGGGCATCGCGCTGCGCGGGGCCGTGATCGAGTCGCCCACCTCGGTGCGGATGTTCGCAGGCTGCGGGATTGTTGAGGGCTCGGTTCCGGAAACCGAGCTCGCCGAGACGTGGGCGAAGTTCCGTCCGATGCTCGAATCCTTGGGCATTCAGCGCTGATTCTGTTTCCGTGAGGTTCTCGCTTCACGTCTGCGGGGCGAAGAATCCGGGATTACAGACGCGGGCAGTGCGGATAGGCTTGATTTTTCCGCGACTTGGTTATCCAATAGTGAAACTTAGTTTCCTGTGACGAACATCTCATGGTCGGCGCTACACTAAAGACCGATTTGCTTCGCGTCCCCCGCAACAAAAGGTAAACAAATGCATATCTCCCGTTCGTTCCTCGGCAGTTCCAAGGTGAAGGCAGCAGGTCTTCTCGCTGCCGGCGCACTCGCCCTGACCGCCTGCGGCGGCGGCGCCCCTGCACCCGCGGCCAGCAGCTCCGGCTCGGTCAGCCTGATCAACGCAGGCAAGCTCACGGTCTGCTCCGACATCCCCTACGAGCCCTTCGAATACCAGAAGGACGGCAAGATCGTCGGCTTCGACATCGACATCGCCAATGAGCTCGCCAAGGACCTGAACGCCGAACTGAACATTGTGGACAGCTCCTTCGAAGCCATCGAAACGGGCACCGCCCTGACCGGCTGCGACGTGTCCATCTCCTCCATTTCCATCACGGACACCCGCAAGAACGTCATGGACTTCTCGGACCCGTACCTGAACGACGACCTCACCCTCGTCGCCTCCGAGGCCTCCGGCATCACCAACATCGACAGCGCCAAGGGCAAGAAGGTGGGCGTGCAGCAGGCCACCACCGGCGCAGCGTACGCCAAGGACAAGGGCATCGACGCGCAGCAGTTCGAGGACACCGGCCTCCTGGTCCAGGCCCTCAAGGCAGGCACCATCGACGCCGCCCTGGGCAACCAGTCCGTGCTCGGCTACGCCATCAAGGATGACTCCAAGTTCAAGCGCGTGGAGAACTACGCAACCGGCGAGAAGCTCGGCATCTCCATCAAGAAGGGCAACACCGCCATGGCCGAGAAGGTCAACGCGACCCTCAAGCGCCTCACCGATGACGGCACCCTGAAGAAGCTCGAAACCACCTACTTCGGCGAAGCCGCCAAGTAGACCGTCCGGCCTGAGACAAACGCAACGGGGCCCCGTGTGAAGCACTCTGCACGGGGCCTCAGTTGCGCAACATGAATGTGAGAACACCATGGCAATGACCGCGCGTCAACGAGCCAAAATCAGCCTGAACGTCCAGGCAGGAATCTTTGTGGTGGCCATCGCCGCCCTGCTGCTGGCCACCGACTGGAAAGCCATCAGCGCCAACGTCTTCAACTTCGGCAAGATCGGCCCGATGTTCCCGGGCATCTTCACCACCGGGTTGGTAAACACGCTCATCTACACCGCGCTCGGCTTCGCACTGGGCCTGTCCGGCGGCCTGCTGCTGGCCCTGATGAAGCTTTCCAGCTTCCCGCTGTACCGCTGGATAGCCACCGGCTACATCGAGTTCTTCCGCGGCATCCCCGCCCTGCTGGTCTTCATCGCCTTCGGCTACGGCGTCCCGCTGGCCTTCGGGGTGCAGTGGCCCATTTTCGTGGTGGTGATGGTGTCCCTGGGCATGGTGGCTGCGGCCTACATCGCCGAAACGCTGCGCGCCGGCCTGCAGGCTGTCCCGAAGGGTCAGCTGGAAGCCGCCAGGTCCCTTGGCATGCCGCAGTGGCGGGCCATGGTAACCATCATCATCCCGCAGGCCTTCAAGATCGTGCTGCCCCCGCTGACCAACGAGATCATCCTGCTCACCAAGGATTCCTCGCTGATCTACGTGCTGGGCCTGACCGCCTCGCAGTACGAACTGACCAAGTTCGGCCGCGACGGCATCTCGAGCCTCGGCGCCGGCCTGACGCCCCTGCTGGTGGCAGGCGCTTTCTACCTGGTGGTCACCATCCCGTTGAGCCTCTTGGCCCGGAAGTTCGAAAGCCGCAGCGCGCGGACCAAGCGATAGGCAGGAAGCCATGAACGACGTCGAAACCACCAAGCCCGGCGGCGCCCAGACGGTGCACGCTGCCGGCGTGTCAATCAAGGACCTCCGCAAGTCCTACGGCAGCAATGAGGTCCTCAAGGGCATCAGCCTGGAAGTGAAGCCGGGCGAGGTGGTCTGCCTGATCGGCCCTTCCGGCTCCGGCAAGTCCACCCTCCTGCGCTGCGTGAACCTGCTCGAACAGCCCAACCAGGGCGCCATCCACGTGGGCGGCTTCGAAGCCACCGACCCCGACGTGGACATCGACAAGATGCGCCGCAAGGTGGGCATGGTCTTCCAGCAGTTCAACCTCTTCCCGCACCTGGATGTGCTGCGGAACTGCACGGTCGCCCAGACCAAGGTGCTCAAGCGGTCCCAGGCCGAGGCGGACAAGATCGCCCAGGCGAACCTGGACCGCGTGGGCCTGGGTCACCTCGCCAAGCGCTTCCCGGACCAGCTCTCCGGCGGTCAGCAGCAGCGTGTTGCGATCGCCCGTGCGCTCAGCATGAACCCCGAGCTGATGCTCTTCGACGAGCCCACCTCGGCGCTCGACCCCGAAACGGTCGGCGACGTGCTCGCCGTCATGCGCAAGCTCGCCCGCGAAGGCATGACCATGCTGGTGGTCACGCACGAAATGGCCTTCGCCCGCGAAGTGGCCGACCGTGTGGTCTTCATGGACGGCGGCGTGGTGGTTGAGGAAGGCGTCGCAGAGCGCGTCATCGGCGCCCCGCAGCAGCCGCGCACGCAGGAATTCCTGCGCCGGGTCCTGGACCCGACCCACATCGAGGTCGCAGAGGACTAAGGCGCGGCCCGCCTTCCCCGAAGCGCAGTACAACGAAAGGCTCCGGCATTTTGCCGGAGCCTTTCGTGTGTCCGCAGGCCTTAGCCGAGCTGGCTGCGCAGCCGTTCCAGCTCGGTCCTGGTGACCGGCAGGACCGTGCCGTGGCGCGGGGCCCGGGGCAGCTCATAGTTGGCCGATAGCTTCCAGTCCGGGTTTTCCAGGCTGGCGCTTTCCAGCGGAATGTAGCCGCGGCCGCCGAATTCGTCGACGAAGAGGTAGTACTTGTCCCCGGTGTTCGACTTGAAGACCGTGGGTCCCTCCACCCCGCCGGTTCCTGCGTTCCTGCCGATGCAGTTGCCCATCAGGGTCCAGTTGCGCGGGTTGGTGGCCGGGAGGTCCACCGCCAGGAGGTCGTCCGACTTCTCCTGCATGATGTCCAGGCAGCCCGAGACCTGGCCCTCGTCCTTGGTGAACCGGTAGAAGGTGCCGCCTTCCTCGATGACCGTGGAGTCGATCACCGAGTTGCCGGGATCGTTCCAGACCTTGGCCTCGGTGAAGGTGCGGAAGTCCCGCGTGGTGGCGTACATCATCTTGTTGTAGGTGCCGCCGGTGTGGCTGGGGTCGCTGGCGGCGTAGATCTTCGAGGCCCAGTACACCACGTAGGCGCCGATCTTTTCGTCATAGTGCGCTTCCGGTGCCCAGGTGTTCCCGGCGGTGTCCGGGGAAACCTTCACGTGCCGTTGAGCGGACCAGTTGACCAGGTCGGTGGATTCCCAGACCTCAATGTACCGGCTGCCCTGGCGCTGGGAAGCGTCCCAGCTGGTGCCGCTGCCGATCGAGAGATCGGTGGCGATCAGGTAGAACTTGTCGCCTTCCGGGGAGCGGATGACGAACGGGTCGCGCAGGCCCTTGGTGCCGAGGCTGGAATTGAGCACGGGCTTGCCGCCGTTGAGTTCGTCCCATTTCAGGGCGTCGTTGCCACGGCTGGCTGCCATGTAGATGTTCTCGCCGGCGAGGTCGTTGCCCGTGAAGTACGCGAAGGCGTAGCCTTCCTTGGCTTCGGCCTTGGGCAGCGGCAGCACCGTGACGCGGAACCGCTTCTGCTCCTTGGTTTTTCCGGCCGTGACGGTGGCCAGCAGCCGCAGTTCCACCGGTGCTTCGCCGTAGGCAGGCCGGGTGACTTCGCCGCTCGCGGTGATGACGGCAGGGTCCGAGGACTTCCAGTCCACCTTGGTGCCGTGCAGCCCTGCCGTGGGGAGGGTGATGTTTCCGCGGATCGCGCCGGCGTCCCAGACGGTGAGCGCAGCGGCGGCTTCGCTGGCCTTCTGCCGCTCGCTGATGTCTTCCAGCACCGTCACGGTGAAGGACTTCGACGCCGAGGCAAGGCCGGAGCTGGCCGTTGCGGTGAGGGTCACGGTGGCGTTGCCCGTCCGGTAGGCCGGCCGGGTCACCTTGCCGTCCGCGGACACCGTGGCCGGGTCGGAAGAGGTCCAGGTGAAGCTGGAGCCGTTAGGTCCGGCGGCAGGCAGCGTGAGGTCTGCCGTGACGCCCGAGGTGTCGCCGAGCGACAGTTCCTGCAGGTCCAGGGCCACGCGCTGTTCCGGGGAAACGTAGCCGAGCTCGCGCACCTCGCCTGCCGAGAGCGCGCGGTTGTAGATGCGGAAGTCGCGGACCTGGCCCTTGAGGTATTTGTCCGCGCTGTAGACGGAGCGCCCAAGGTAGTTGGCCGTCGTCGTGCCTCCGCCGATGCTGCCGGGCGTGATGGTGACACCGGTCTTCCGCGCCACTTCGGTGCCGTCCTCGTAGAGGACGGCGGTTCCGCCGCTGAGGGTGTAGGTGATGGTCTTCCACGCGCCGCGTGCCAGGTCACGGTTGGCGCTGAGGGTTTGTTCGGTGGACCAGTTGCCGGTGGCGATGGAGGTCCGGTACGAGTTGCCGGTGGTGAAGAGGTAGCCGTTGCCGGCGCCGTTGCTGGTGTTGCCCAGGCCCCAGATGAAGTAGGGCGTGCCTTGGTCCGGGGCGATCTTCACGTCCGTGGAGACCGTGATGGAGTCGAGGCCGCGCATGACGTCGTTCGGCAGTCTGACGTAGCCGTCGTTGCCGCCGAGCTGCAGGCCTTCGCCGCCCAGCGGGGTGGCGTCGCCGCTGATCACGCCATCGCGCCCGTTGCCGGAGCTGTCGGCCGCCACGGTGCCGGCGGTTTCCGTGAGGTTGTACTTGAGGACCAGTCCGTCATCGACGGCGGCATGCGCCGTGGTGCCGGCGGCAACTGAACCGAGCAGCAGCGCCGCCGCCGTCAGCAGGGCCGGGCCGCTTCGGGCCCGCAATGGAACATGGGTCATGGAAACTCCTTGAAACGAAAGGACCGGCTACTTGCCGGCTGCGGCGAGCCGGATGAAGGTCACGGACTTGGGCTCGAACTCATAGGTGAAGGCGGCGCCGGCGCCGCTGAAGGTGCTCGACGCCGGAGCCAGGTTTTGCCCGTCGGCGGTCTGCGTGAGGGTGGTAACGGCGGCCGTGGTGCCGATGCCGGCTGCGCCGGCCACCCTGATGTCCACCGGGGTCTTGTCGGCGGAGGCGTTGACCACCTTCACGATGGTGTCGCCGGAGGTTTCGTCCTTGGTGACCACGGAGTAGACGGGGTCGGCCTGCGTGTCGTCCACCGTGCCCCACAGGACGTTGTCCAGGTAGAGCTTGGCCGTGCGTCCGGTGACCTCGATCCGGATGTCGTATTCGCGGCCGGTCTGGATCACGGTGTTCTTTTCCAGGACGTTGGTCTTGCCGCCGTTGACGGCCTTTTCGACGACGGACTTCGTATTGTTCCAGCCACCCAGGTTCCACCAGTAGTAGTTCCCGGTGTCCTTGACGCCGAAGGCGACGAGGAAGCCTTCCGAGCCCGCCAGTTTGGTGGCCTTCGTACTGAACGTGTAGTTGTTCCAGTCGCCGCTTCCGGCCGTCACCATCGTGTTCTGGGCGGTGGTGCTGGACTGCACGTAGGCGCCGTCCTGGACGGACCAGGAGCCCGTCCCGTTGCCGGTCCAGGCTGCCGCCGTCCCGGAGAAGTCATCGCTGAACAGTGCGGTGCCGTCCGCGCCGGTGACCTTGACGTTGTCGTAGCGGGCGGACGTGGCCCAGGTGGAGAGGCCGATCTTGCCGGAGATCGGCACGACGGTGGAGGCCGGGTTGTCCTGGGTGCTGGGCACCACCTTGGTCCCGACGTTGTTCATGAACAGCTTCTGGACTTCGTAATTGGGGGTGGTCCGGACGGACGTGCCGTTGAAGAACAGCATGTCCGGGCTCCACTGGGTGTTGGCCTCGTTGGCGATCAGCGGCGCGTAGGACGCCATCTTGACCACGTCCGCGTTCCGCTCCAGGCCGGTCATGTAGGAGGCTTCCGCCAGCGCGTTCTCCGGCTTGTTTCCCTTGGAGGCGTATTCGCCGAGGAACACCTTGTAGCTGTCACGGCTGTACGAGTCGTAGCGGTGGTTGTTGTTCAGGAACCAGGACGGCTCGTTGTAGTAGTGCTCGTCCACCAGGTCCACGCCCGTGGTGGCGTTGAACGCGGAGAGGTCCTCGAACTCCGGACCCTGGCTGAACGGGCCGGTGTTGCCGATGATCTTGATCTCGGGGTGGGCCTTGCGCACGGCGTTGTAGAACTGGGTGAAGTAGGCCTTGAATTCGGGCTTGTACTCCTCGTTGCCCAGGCTGATGCGGTCGAGCTTGTAGGGCGCGGGGTGGCCGTAGGCGATGCGCTTGGCACCCCACTCGGTGCCGGCGTCGCCGTTCGCGAATTCGATCAGGTCCAGGGTGTCCTGGATGTAGCGGTCCAGGGTTGCCTGGTCCGGGGCCCGGTTGCTGTCGCCGCAGCCGGTCACGCCCACCGGGACCACGGGCACGGGGACGGCGCCCATGTCCTCGGCCCACTGGAAGTACTCCATGTAGCCCAGGCCGTACGTCTGGTTGTAGCCCCAGAAGTTCCGGTTGGCGGGGCGCTGCTCCACCGGGCCGATGGTGTCCTTCCACTGGTACGTGCGTGCCCGGGTGTAGTTGGGCGCCGTGTAGCTGTCGTAGCTGCCGGTGTTGACGATGCAGCCACCGGGGAAGCGCAGGAATCCGGGGTTCAGGTCATCGATCTTCTCGGCGAGGTCCTTGCGCAGGCCGTTTTCCCTGCCGTTCCAGGTGTCCTCGGGGAACAGGGACACCATGTCGAGCCGGACGGTGCCCGTTCCCTGGACCACGGTGGCCAGCCGGCCGGCGCCAGTGGAGGACTTGGGCGACAGGGTGACACCGTACTTGGCCCACCGGTCGCCCTTGACCTTGATAGTGGCCAGGGCCAGCCGGGCGCCTTCCGGCGTCTCCAGCGTCACCGCGAGCGTGGAGCCGGCGGGGTTGGAGGTCCGTGCCCACACCGAGTAGTTGTACTTCTTCTTTGCCTCGAGTTTCTGCCCGGCGTTCCATCCGCTGTTGCGCACGCCGACCCCGGCACCGCTTCCCGCGCCGGCCGCGGTGGCGTCGATCTGCAGGTAGTTCCGGTTGTTTTCGTTCAGCCGGTTGCCGTCATTGACGACGGCGACCGTTCCGTCGCTGCCGCGCCGCAGGGTTTCCCAGGCGGTCATCGGGGTAAATGCGCGGTTGTCGGCGGAGTTGAATTCGAAGGACCGGTTCTGGACGAGCTCGGCGTAGATGCCGCCGTCGGCGCCCTGGTTGATGTCCTCGAAGAACGCCCCATACATGGTCGGGTCGATCGAGGGTCCCGAGCCGGCGGCGTCGATGGTGATGGTCCGGTGCTCCGGTGGTTCGGCGCTTGCTCCGAGGGCCGGCGAGAGGGCCAGCACCGCTGCGGCCAGGGAGCCGGCAAGCACCATGGTGCAGGCCCGCCTGGCGGGACTAGTTGCTTTGCTTGACATGGGAAACAGCCTTTCTCCATTGAATGGTCCGCCGGGCTACGGGCAGGATCTGGGGAAACACTTGGTTGTGAACGCTAACAACCGTGTCGCCGGAAACGAGTATTCGCCATGGCCGCACGCCTTGTAAAGGGCTTTCCGGAAAGCCCCGACGGCGACCTTGGGCGCGCCGGATTTGTGACGCAGGCTACTTGACGACCAAATTGTTAGCGTTCACAATGTTTCGCAGAGCGCATCAGCTCACTTGCAGCAATGGCGGTGTACGAGTTTCTCCCGCCTGCATGTACCTACGCCTCCGGGAGGAAATTGTGTTCAAGAAATCCCTGCTTGCGGTGGCCGCCGCATCCATGCTGACCCTGACCGCCTGCGGCGGTTCCGCGGGTGCCGGCGCGGCGGGCGGCTCCGGCTCCGGCTCCGACAAGATCACTATGGGCTTCGCCCAGGTCGGCGCCGAAAGCGGCTGGCGCACCGCCAACACCAAGTCCGTCCAGGAGTCGGCCAAGAAGGCCGGCGTCGAGCTGAAGTTCTCCGATGCCCAGCAGAAACAGGAGAACCAGATCAAGGCCATCCGTTCCTACATCCAGCAGAAGGTCGATGTCATCGCCTTCTCGCCGGTGGTGGAATCGGGCTGGGACACCGTGCTGAAGGAAGCCAAGAACGCGAAGATCCCGGTGATCCTCACCGACCGCGCCGTGGATTCGGCAGACAAGTCCCTGTACAAGACCTTCCTGGGCTCCGACTTCGTGGAAGAAGGCAAGAAGGCCGGCGAATGGCTGGTGGCGGATTCGAAGTCCGCCACGGACACCGTGAACATCGTCGAAATCCAGGGCACCACCGGGTCCGCCCCGGCAAACGACCGCAAGGAGGGCTTCGCGGAGGCCATCAAGTCCGATCCGAAGCTGAAGGTCATCGCTTCCCAGAGCGGCGACTTCACCCGCAGCGGCGGCAAGCAGGTGATGGAGGCGTTCCTGAAGAACAACGCCGACATCGACGTGGTCTTTGCCCACAACGATGACGAAGGCCTCGGCGCGATCGAAGCCATCGAAGCCGCCGGCAAGGTCCCGGGCAAGGACATCAAGATCATCACCATCGACGCTGTCAAGGACGGCATGACCGCCCTGAGCAACGGCAAGATCAACTTCATCGTCGAATGCAGCCCGATGCTCGGCGACCAGCTCATGGAGCTGGCCAAGAAGGTCGTCGCCGGCGAGAGCGTGCCCGAGCGCGTCGTCACCGAGGAAACCACGTTCACCCAGGAGCAGGCGAAGCAGGTCCTGGCCACGCGGCCCTACTAGCCGGTTCCCGCCCGCCCCGTGCGGCGGCACATCCTGCCGCCGCACGGGTTTCCGCCCCCAAGGCAGACCCAGCACAGAAAAGACAAGAGGATGAACGAAATCGTTCCGGTCGTCGAGATGACCGATATTTCCATCGGCTTCCCGGGAGTGAAGGCGCTTGACGGCGTCGGCTTCCGGCTCTTCCAAGGCGAGGTCCACGCCCTGATGGGCGAGAACGGCGCCGGGAAGTCAACCCTGATCAAGGCCCTGACAGGGGTGTACACGATCGACTCCGGAACCATCACGGTCCTCGGGGAAACAAAGCGTTTCGCAGCCCCGGCGGAATCCCAGGCCGCTGGCATCAGCACCGTCTACCAAGAGGTCAATCTCTGCCCCAACCTCACCGTCGAGGAAAACGTCCTGCTGGGCCGGGAGCCGCGGCGCCTGGGTGCGATCGACTGGAAAGCGGTACGCACGCGGACCAGGGAGGTGCTCGCGGAACTGCACCTGGAGCATGTTGATCCCGGGTCCCTGCTCTCCAGCCACTCCATCGCGGTCCAGCAGCTGATCGCCATCGCCCGCTCCGTGGAGGTCAACGCCAAGGTCCTGATCCTGGACGAGCCCACCTCAAGCCTCGACGCGGGCGAAGTGGCGCAGCTGTTCGGCGTCATCCGCCAGCTGCGGGACCGCGGCGTCGCCATACTGTTCGTTTCCCATTTCCTGGAGCAGGTCTACGAGATTTCCGACCGGATGACGGTGCTCAGGAACGGAAAACTCGTGGGCGAATACCTCACCCGCGACCTCTCCCGCATGAGCCTGATCTCCAAGATGATCGGCAAGGAGCTCGAGGCCCTGGCCGAACTGGACGAAGCTCCGGCCCGCACCCGCGCCCGCTCCGGGGATGGCATACCCTTCCTGGAAACCCAAGGCCTGGGCCGCAAGGGCTCCGTGGCCAACGTTGACGTGTCCATCCACCCGGGCGAGGTCCTGGGCCTGGCGGGTTTGCTGGGCGCCGGCCGCACCGAGATCGCCCGGCTGCTCTTCGGAGCCGACAAGGCGGACGAAGGACTCATCAGGATCAAGGGAAGCGAACAGAAAATCCGCTCACCGCGCGCCGCGATCGACCAGCGGATC
Organism: Arthrobacter cupressi; assembly: GCF_900099975.1. Classification (GTDB taxonomy): domain Bacteria; phylum Actinomycetota; class Actinomycetes; order Actinomycetales; family Micrococcaceae; genus Arthrobacter; species Arthrobacter cupressi. The sequence goes on along the minus strand of NZ_FNEI01000002.1, from coordinate 368,284 downwards.
GCCTTCTGCTCGGAAGACCGCAAGAAGGAAGGGCTGATCGGGGACCTGTCCGTCCGCGACAACCTGGTCCTCGCCATGCAGGCGAGCCGGGGCTGGGCCCGCCGCATTCCCCGGCGCACCCAGGACGAACTGGTGGCCGAGTACATCGAGGCCCTGGACATCCGGCCCGCCAACCCTGATGCGCTCATCCGGAATCTCAGCGGCGGCAACCAGCAGAAGGTTCTCCTGGCCCGCTGGCTCGTGACGCACCCGGAGCTCCTCATCCTCGACGAGCCCACCCGCGGCATCGACATCGGGGCGAAGACCCAGATCCAGAAACTCGTGAACCGGCTCGCCGCCGAGGGCATGTCCGTGCTCTTCATCTCCTCCGAGCTCGAAGAAGTCCTGCGCGTCAGCGACAGGGTCGCGGTCATCAAGGACCGGGCGAAGGTAGCCGAAATCAACAACGACGGCGTCTCCGTGGAAGACGTCATGGCGGTCATCGCCGGAGGTACCCAATGACATCGCAGCAGCCCGCCAAACCGGGCCACCCGCTCAAGACCATCCTCGCGCACCGCCTCGCCTGGCCGGTGATCGCGCTGGCCGCCCTGTTGCTGCTCAACCAGCTCTTCCGCCCCGACTTCCTTGCCTTGAGGATGCAGGACGGGCACCTGTACGGCAGCCTCATCGACATCATGCGCAACGGCGCACCGACCATCCTCATCGCCCTGGGCATGACCCTGGTGATAGCCACCCGCGGCATCGACCTTTCCGTGGGAGCCGTGGTGGCGATCGCAGGGGCGGGGTCCTGCGCCTACATCGCCGCGTCCCCGGAACCGGGCTCCCCGGCGACCGCACTCACCGCGGTCCTCATCGCCGTCGTCGCCGGCCTCGCGGTGGGCGCGTGGAACGGATTCCTGGTGTCAACCATCGGCGTCCAGCCGATCATCGCCACCCTCGTGCTGATGACGGCGGGCCGCGGGATCGCGCAGCTCATCACCGGCGGACAGATCATCTCGGTCTCCAACGACAACTACAAGGCGATCGGGGCCGGATACGTTTTCACCCTGCCGGTCTCGATCCTGATCACGGCAGCCGTTTTTGCCCTAGCGGCCGTCCTGACCCGGCGCACCGCGCTGGGCACCCTCATCGAAGCCGTCGGGATCAACCCGGTCGCCAGCCGCCTCGCCGGCCTGCGGTCGCGGAACATCGTGTGGATCGTCTACGTCTTCAGCGCCGTCTGCGCCGCCTTCGCGGGCCTCATGATCAGCTCGAACGTCACGGCGGCGGACGCCAACAACGCCGGCCTGTACATCGAGATGGACGCCATCCTCGCCGTGGTGATCGGGGGCACCTCCCTGGCAGGCGGCCGGTACACGCTCACCGGCACAGTGGTGGGCGCGTTCATCATCCAGACCCTGACCACCACGGTCTACACCCTCGGGATTCCGCCGGAAGTGACCCTCGTCTTCAAGGCCCTCGTGGTCATCACCGTTTGCCTCCTCCAGGCACCGAAGGCCCGCAAGGTCTTCGCCCGCCTGAAGACCAACGCCCAATCCGCCGCAATGGAACCCGCCAAGGAAAAGGTGGCCCTCTGATGTCCCTGTCCTCAACGCTCGCACGCCGCGCAGCCGGGAAAACCGCCGCACCGCGCCGGCAGCTGCGGGGCAACGCCCGCTACGCCCCCACCCTCGCAACGCTGGGGCTCTTCCTCGCCATGTTCGCCGTGGGTGCCGGCATGTACCCGAGCTTCCTGTCCGGCCAGGTGTTCCTGAACCTGTTCATAGACAACACCTTCCTGATCGTCCTGGCCGTCGGCATGACCTTCGTGATCCTGACCGGCGGGATCGACCTTTCGGTGGGGGCCGTCGTCGCGCTCTCCATGATGGTGGCCGCGACGCTGCTGCAACAGGGCTGGAACCCGGCCGCGGTGATCATCCTGGTCCTGCTGATCGGCAGCACCCTGGGGCTCGCGATGGGCCTGATCATCCACTACTTCGACATCCAGCCCTTCATTGTCACCCTGGCCGGCATGTTCCTTGCCCGCGGCCTCTGCTACGTCATCAGCCTCGATTCGATCCCCGTGACCGAAGGCTTCTTCACCGGCATGGCGCAGGCCCAGATCCCGCTCCCGGGCGAGCTCTTCATCTCCCCCGGCGTGGTGCTGGCGCTGGCCATCGTCGCGGCAGCGTTCTTCGTGCTGCACCACACCCGCTTTGGCCGGACCGTCTATGCGATCGGCGGCAACGAGAACTCGGCCATGCTGATGGGCCTGCCCGTGCGCACCACCAAGGTCCTGGTGTACGTGCTGAGCGGCCTCTGCTCCGCGATCGCCGGCATCCTGTTCTCCTTCTACAGCCTCTCCGGCTACAGCCTCGCCGCCCAGGGAATGGAACTCGACGCGATCGCCGCGGTGGTGATCGGCGGGACCCTCCTGACCGGCGGAACCGGGTATGTCCTGGGCTCGGTGGTGGGGGTGCTGGTCCTGGGCATCGTCCAGACTTTCATCGCCTACGACGGAACCCTCAGCTCCTGGTGGACCAAGATCGTGATCGGCGCCCTCCTGCTGGCCTTCATCCTGCTGCAGCGGCTGTTCACCCGCAAAACCGGCTGACCCCGCCCGAAGCAAGCCCACATCCACAGCAAGCCCATGCCCGTCGAAAGGACCACCTCTTGGATATGAAACGCCACTTGTCCCGCCGCCTGCTGCTCGGTTCGGGGACCGCCGCTGCGGCCGCAGCCGCGCTCGCCGGCACCGGTGCGGGCAGCCTCGTGCTCGCCCCGGCCGCCGGTGCCGCCCCGGCGCAGGAAACCCCCGTGATCAACCCTGTCGTCCCCAAGCGGGCGGACCCGTGGCTGATGAAGCACACCGACGGAAAGTACTACTTCACGGGGTCCGTGCCCGAGTACGACCGGATTGTCCTGCGCTCTTCCCCCACGATCGCCGGCCTCGGCGGTGCACAGGAGACGGTGGTCTGGACGCGTCCCGCGTCCGGCACCATGGGCGGGCACATCTGGGCCCCGGAACTGCACCACTTCGACGGCCAATGGCACATCTACTTCGCGGCGGGCGACAGCAATGACGTCTTCCGGGTGCGGATCTACGTCATCTCCACGGACGCCGCCGATCCGACAAACGCCGTGTGGGGACCGCCTGTGCGCGTGTACACCCACGCGGACACCTTCTCCCTGGACGCCACCACTTTCGAGCACGGCGGCACGCGCTACCTGCTTTGGGCACAAAGCGACACCGGCGTGAACTCCAGCCTCTACATCGCGTCCATGGCGTCGCCGTCCACCCTGTCCAGCACCCCGGTCCGCATCGCCGTTCCGACGCTGGACTGGGAAATCCGCGGCTACAAGGTGAACGAGGGACCGGCCGTCCTGGAACGGAACGGACGCATCTTCGTCACTTTCTCCGCGAGCGCCACCGATGCCAACTACTGCATGGGCCTGCTCACGGCGGACGCCTCCGCCAATCTGCTCGATGCCGCCTCCTGGTCCAAGAACCCGCTGCCCGTGTTCACCACCAACGACGGTTCCAAGCAGTACGGCCCGGGGCACAACTCCTTCACCGTGGACGAAAACGGGAAGGACGTGCTCGTCTACCACGCCCGGTCCTACCGGGCCATCGTGGGTGACCCGCTCTACGACCCCAACAGGCACGCACGCGTCCAGCACCTGCACTGGCGCGCGGACGGCACTCCGGACTTCGGCGTGCCGGTGGGCGACGGCGAACTTCCGTTCCGACTGGAGCCCGCCTCCGCGCGGGGTACTTTCCTGGCACACGACGGCGTCACCGTCACCGCGGCTTCCTCCCCCGCACTGGGGGCGTCACAGTTCCGGATCGCGCCCGGCTACGCCCGGAAGAACTCGGTGGCCATCGAACCGGTCCTGGCCAAGGGCCACTACCTGCGCGTGCAGGGAACGGCGGTGACAATCGCGGCCACGGAGGGTTCGTCGTCGGCGTTCCTGCAGCGCGGGGGCCTGTCGGATGCCTCGGGCGTCTCGTTTGAGTCGGTGGACGCCCCGGGCAGCTACCTTCTCCTGCGCGGGGGCGTGCTGCTCGTCGCCAAAGCCGGCAAGGACGAGCGCGGCGCGGCCACGTTCTTCCTGCAGCGCTGAGTTTGGCGCGGCGCTGAGTTTGGCGCGGCGCTGAGTTTGGCGCGGCGCTGAGTTCGAGCCACCACCAAATACCCGCCCCCGTCGTCTTGTGAGTTGCTTCACAGGACGACGGGGGATATCATAAGCTTTGATTGTTAGCGCTAACAGCGCCAGCAGAAAGCACCAGTACTGAGACGAAATGCCGGGCGCAGATGGCCGGCCACGCGGTGAGCACCGACGCTCCCCGCGCAAGCACGATTCGCCGCCCCCAGCGGGCCGCGGAAGGAGAACAACGTGAGAATCAAGAAACTCCTGGGCGCCGTCGCCGTCGTCCTGGCCCTCGCAGCAGGCACCACGGCGTGCGGCAGCCGCCCCGGCGCCGCCAGTGGAACCAGCAGCGCCGATGCCTCCGGCGCCCTGGTGGGAATCTCCATGCCGACCCAGACTTCCGAACGGTGGATCGCGGACGGCAAGAATGTCTCGGAGTCCCTCGCGAAGCTGGGCTACAAGACGGACCTCCAGTACGCCAATGACGATATTCCCACGCAGGTCTCGCAAATCGAAAACATGCTGACCAAGGGCGCGAAATCCCTCATCGTGGCGGCGATCGACGGCACCACCCTGACCGACGTCCTGGCCAAGGCCAAGGAACAGAACGTCAAGGTCATCGCCTACGACCGCCTGATCAACGGCACCCCCAACGTGGACTACTACACCACCTTCGACAACTACGAGGTGGGCGTTCAGCAGGCAACCTCGCTGCTGACCGGACTCGGCCTGGTGGATGCTTCCGGCAAGAAGGTCGAGGGCAAGGGCCCCTTCAACGTGGAACTGTTCGCCGGCAGCCCGGACGACAACAACGCGAACTTCTTCTGGACCGGGGCGATGGACACCCTCAAGCCGTACCTCGACGCCGGAACCCTCAAGGTACCGAGCGGCCAGACCAAGTTCGAACAGGCAGCGATCCTGCGCTGGCAGGCGTCCACGGCGCAGAAGCGCATGGAAGACATCCTCACCGCCGCCTACGGTTCCGGCAAGAAGCTCGACGGCGTGCTTTCGCCCTACGACGGCCTGTCCATCGGCATCATCTCGGCCCTGACCAGCACGGGCGGCTACTCCAAGGGTGCCTTGCCGGTGGTGACCGGCCAGGACGCGGAAAAGGGTTCGGTCAAGTCCATCATCGCCGGGGAGCAGTACTCCACGATCTTCAAGGACACCCGCAAGCTCGGTGAGCAGGCCGTGAAGATGGTGGACGCCGCGCTGAAGGGCCAGGAGCCGGAAATCAACGACTCCAAGACCTACAACAACAAGGTCAAGGTGGTTCCCGCCTACCTGCTGAAGTCCGTGATCGTCACCAAGGACAATTACAAGCAGGAACTGATCGACGCCGGCTACTACACCGAAGCGGACGTCAAGTAACAGGCTCCACGGGACCAGCGGGAATTGACCATGAATGTACCCATTCTCCAGATGCGCGGGATCACCAAGACCTTCCCCGGCGTCAAGGCTCTCCAGGACGTCACCCTGGATGTGAACCGCGGCGAGGTCCATGCGATCTGCGGTGAAAACGGGGCCGGCAAATCGACCCTGATGAAGGTGCTTTCCGGCGTGTACGCGCACAACACCTTCGACGGCGAAATCCTCTTCGAAAACGAACCGTGCGCCTTCACGTCGATCAACGACAGCGAGAAGCGCGGCATCGTGATCATCCACCAGGAACTCGCCCTCAGCCCCTACCTGTCCATCGCAGAGAACATCTTCCTGGGGAACGAGATCGCTCCCCGCGGCTGGGTGGACTGGCGCAAGACCAATCTGGAGGCCGCCAAGCTGCTGGCCAGGGTGGGCCTGGACGAGAACCCCGTGACCCCCATCCAGCACATCAGCGTTGGCAAGCAGCAACTGGTGGAGATCGCCAAGGCCCTGTCCAAGGAGGTCAAGCTCCTCATCCTGGACGAGCCCACCGCGGCGCTGAACGACGAGGACTCGAACCATCTGCTGGACCTCATCCTGCACCTGAAGGGACAGGGCGTCACCAGCATCATCATCAGCCACAAACTCAACGAGATCCGCAAGGTGGCGGACGCCGTCACCATCATCCGGGACGGCAAATCGATCGAGACCCTGCGCCTGGGCGGGGGTGAAGGGGGCCAGGGCCAGATCACCCAGGAACGCATCATCCGGGGCATGGTGGGCCGGGACCTGGACAGCCTTTACCCGGACCGCACGCCCCGGATCGGCGAGGAGGTGCTGCGCATCGAAGACTGGACTGTCCAGCACCCGCAGGACCACAGCCGCATCGTGGTGCACAACGCCAGCCTCCATGTCCGCAAGGGCGAGGTGGTGGGGCTGGCCGGGCTGATGGGAGCCGGCCGTACCGAGCTGGCCATGAGTGTCTTCGGCCGCAGCTACGGCAAGGCCGTTTCCGGGAAGGTGTTCAAGTACGGCAAGGAAATCGATACGTCCACAGTCCCCGGGGCGATCGCCCACGGGATCGCCTACGCCACTGAGGACCGCAAGCACTACGGCCTGAACCTGATCGAGGACATCAAGCGGAACATCTCGATGGCCGCCCTGCCCAAGCTCGCCAAGCGGGGCTGGGTGGACAAGAACCGGGAAACCACCGTGGCCAACGGCTACCGGAGGAGCATGAACATCAAGGCTCCCGCGGTGTCGGCGATCACCGGGAAGCTCTCCGGCGGCAACCAGCAGAAGGTGGTGCTGAGCAAATGGATGTTCTCGGACCCCGATGTGCTGATCCTTGACGAGCCCACCCGCGGCATCGACGTCGGCGCCAAGTACGAGATCTACACGATCATCGCGGGCCTCGCGGCCGAGGGCAAAGCAGTCATTGTCATTTCCTCGGAGCTTCCCGAACTGCTGGGCATCTGCGACAGGATCTACACGCTGTCCGCCGGGCACGTCACTGGCGAAGTCCCCATATCCGAGGCCTCCCAGGAGACCCTCATGCACTACATGACCCAAGAGAAGGAATAGCGAGAATGTCCGCCCTACGAGAATCCCTCGGCTTCCTGGCAAGCCGCCTCCGCCAAGTCGGCATTTTCGTCGCCCTGATCCTGATCGTCCTGCTGTTCCAGCTCCTGACCGACGGCATCCTGCTCCAACCCCAGAACGTCACCAACCTCGTCGTCCAGAACAGCTACATCCTGATCCTTGCCATCGGCATGGTGATGGTCATCATCGCCGGCCACATCGACCTGTCCGTGGGCTCCATCGCCGGTTTCATCGGGGCCGTGGCGGGCGTGATGATCGTGCACTGGGGCTGGCCCTGGTGGGCCGCGATTCCCGCGTGCCTGCTGGTGGGAGCCCTGGTCGGTGCCTGGCAGGGGTACTGGATCGCCTACGTGGGCATCCCCGCCTTCATCGTGACGCTGGCCGGCATGCTCATTTTCCGCGGCCTGACCCTCATCACCCTGAAGAACCAGCAGATCACCCCGTTCCCGGACGAGCTTCGCGCCCTCGGCGGCGGCTTCCTGCCGGACATCTCCGGCGGCACCTCGGTGCTGGAGTGGCTCACCGTCCTCCTGGGCGTGGTCGGGACGGCGGCGCTGCTCTTCCAGTCCATCAAGGAACGCCGCGTCCGCCGGAAGTTCAACCTCGAGAACGAACCCCTGGCCTGGTTCGCCACCAAGACGGCGTTCATCGCCCTGCTCATGCTGGCCATCACCTTCCTGCTGGCCAGCTACCGCGGCACCCCGATCGTGCTGGTGGTCCTCGCCGCGCTGGTGATCGGCTACTCCGCGCTGATGAACAACAGCATCTTCGGCCGGCACACCTACGCCATCGGCGGGAACCTGCACGCCGCGCAGCTCTCCGGCATCAAAACCAAGGCCGTCACGTTCCGGCTCTTCGTGAACATGGGCGTCCTCGCCGCCCTGGCCGGCCTGATCTTCACCGCCCGGCTCAACTCCGCGCAGCCTGCGGGCGGCACCGGCTTCGAACTGGACTCCATTGCCGCAGCATTTATCGGCGGCGCCGCGGTCCAGGGCGGCATCGGCACCGTAGCCGGGGCCATGATCGGCGGCCTCATCATGGGTGTCCTCAACAACGGCATGTCCATCCTGGGCCTCGGCACCGATTACCAGCAGCTCATCAAGGGCCTGGTGCTCCTGCTCGCGGTAGGCTTCGACATCTTCAACAAGAACCGCGCAGGCGGCGGATCCTCCATCGCCAAGCGCTTCAGGTTCAGGACCACCCCGCCCGCTGCGGAGGACGCCACGCCCCCGGCCGAACCGGTGGCAGTCCCCGGCGACCGCACCCCGAGCAAGGTCTAAATACGGAGCAAGTACGACGGCGGCCCGGCACCTTTCGCGAAAAGGTGCGGGGCCGCCGTCGTACTGTCTGTGACGGTTGCCGGGAGTGGCTATGCGGGAGGCGCCGTCGACGCCCGGACCACAAGGCCGGGGCTGAGCACCGTGCCGGTTCCGGCGGGCCCGCCTTCCATCTCGGCCAGCAGCATGCGAATGCAGCGGGCCCCGAGTTCGGTGAAGCCCTGGTTGACGGTGGTGAGGGGCGGGACGAAATACGCGGCTTCGGGCTGGTCGTCGAAGCCGACCACGCTGATGTCCTCCGGCACGCGGAGGCCCGCCTCGCCGAAGGCGCGCAGCGCACCCAGCGCCATCTGGTCGTTGCCGGCAAACACGGCGGTGACCCGGCCCGTCGCCGCCAGCCGGAGTCCCGCGCGGTAGCCGCTTTCGGCGCTCCAGTCACCCGGGATGAGGGGGCCGCCGGCAATTCCTGCACCGTCCAGGGTGCGGCGCCAGCCCTCGGAGCGGGCGGCGGCATCGGTCCAGTCGGGCGGTCCGGAGATATGGGCAATTTCTGTGTGGCCAAGATCCAGCAGGTGCTGCACGGCGAGCGCGGCGCCGGCGCGTTGGTCCACGGCGACATCGCCCCGGCGGTCCCCCGCCCCGAAACCCACCGACACCAGCGGGACGGGAACGGCGATGGTGTGCAGGGAGGCGAGCATGGTCTGATGCGGCGCGATCACCACGATGCCGTCCGCGGGCTGGAGCATGAAGTGTTCGAGGGCGTCCCTGATGCCCGACGGCGTGACGCGGCTCAGGCTGGCCATGCTCACGGAGTAGCCGTGCCCGCGGGCGGCCTCCTGGACGCCTAGGAGGGTGTTGGCGGGTCCGTAGAAGCCCATTCCTGCGCCCAGGACGCCGGTGGCCTGGGAGCGGCGGGTGACGAGCCGGCGGGCGGCAGTGTTCCTGCGGTAGCCGAGTTCGGCGATGGCACGCTCCACCCGCATCCGTGTGGCGTCGCTGACGTGGGGATGGGCGTTGAGGACGCGGGAGACGGTCTGGTGGGACACTCCTGCCAGGCGCGCCACGTCCTCCATCACGGGAGGACGCGGCGCGGTGCCTGCGGGCGCCCCGGGCACAGCACCGGTCACACTGCGAAGACCGGTCACATTGCGAAGATGGTCCACGCCGCCTCGTGCGTGGCGCCAGCCCCGAGCCGGACCAGGTCGGTTCCGCTATTGAAGGCATCGGGCGGGCAGCTCATGGGTTCCACGGCCAGGCCCAGCCGGTTTGCCGCCGGGGGTTCTTTGTCCGCGGTGTGGATCTGCAGCCAGGCGCAACTGCTGTCCCAGGACATCCCGACGCCGGTCCCTCCCGGGTCCGTGACCAGGACGCGCGCGTGGCCGGCGTCGTCGAACGCGATGTCCGTGAAGGCGTGGTCGATCCCGGTGGCGCCGATCGGTCGCGGCGCCCGGAAGTCGAAGGGGTGGCCTTCCACGGGGCGTGTGTCCTTCGGCAGCAGGCGGTCCGGCGTCACCTCCAGGAACGTGGCGGCGGGGAGCTCGAGGGTCCACTCATCGAGGGGCGAGGCCCCTGCCACGAGGTACGGATGCGGGCACACACCGTAGGGCGCGGTGGTGCTGCCGAGGTTGGCCGCGGTGACGCGGCTGTGCAGTCCGGCGTCCGTCAGCAGGTACTCGACGGCGATGCGCAGCGCATGCGGATACCCCGCCGTTGGCTCCGGTGTGCAGGACAGGGTCACCGACGTCCCATCGTGCGACTCCAGGGTCCAGTCCAGTTCGAAGACGAGGCCGTGCAGTGCGCAGCCACGGTCGGTTTCGTTGACGGGTAGCTCAAACTCTGTGCCGTCGAAGGTGTAGCGGCCGTCGGCGACCCGGTTGGGCCAGGGCGCGGCGATGATGCCGCGGAAATCCGGGATGGGGCCGCCGGCCGGGAACGGGACCACCAGGTCCCGTTCCCGGTAGCGGAGTTCGCGCAGCGCCGCGGCGCGTGCCGTGATGGCGGCACTGTACTCCCCCGAACTGATGCGGTATTCGTTCACAGCCCGGTGCTTGGTCACAGCCCGCCGGCCAGCTTGTAGTAGGCGGCGTTCCAGGCCAGTTCCTTCTTGAACTGCTTGAGGGTGGTGCCTTCGCCGATGGTGAGCAGTTCGGTCTGGGCGATCTCGGCGAAGTCCTCGAAGACCTCCAGGCCCACCTGCGTGGACAGCACCGTGTGGTGCGCGGCACCGGCGGTGAGCCAGGCTGCGGCTGAGGTGGCGAAGTCGGGCTTCGGTTCCCAGAGGGCGCGGGCCACGGGCAGGTTGGGCAGCGGCTCGTCGAGGTCCACGACGTCCACGGCATTGGCCACCAGGCGGAATCGGTCGCGCATGTCGGACAGCGCGACCACCACGCCGGGGCCGGCGTCGGTGTCGAACACCATGCGGACCGGGTCTTCCTTGCCGCCGATGCCCAGGGGGTGGATCTCGACGCGCGGCTTCTTGGCGGTCAGGGAGGGGCAGACTTCGAGCATGTGCGCGCCGAGGATCTTTTCCGCGCCCGGTGCGAGGTGGTACGTGTAGTCCTCCATGAGGGAAGCGCCGCCGGGCAGGTCCCCGCCCATGACCTTGGCCGCGCGGACCAGGATGGCGGTCTTCCAGTCCCCCTCGGCGCCGAAGCCGTAGCCGTCGGCCATGAGCCGCTGGACGGCCATGCCCGGGAGCTGCCGCAGCGCGCCCAGGTCCTCGAAGGAGGTGGTGAAGGCCGCGGAGCCGTTGGCCTCGAGGAAGCTCCGCAGGCCCAGCTCGATCCGGGCGCTGTAGCGCAGGGACTCGTGGCGGGCACCGCCGGCCTTCAGCTCCGGCGCCACCTCATAGAGCCGCTCGTACTCGGCAACAAGGGCGTCGACGTCGGACTCCGCCGCACCGTGCACGGCCTCGGCGAGTTCGTTGACGGACCAGGTGTTGACCGAGACGCCGAAGCGCAGCTCGGCTTCGGTCTTGTCGCCCTCGGTGACGGCGACGTTGCGCATGTTGTCGCCGAAACGGGTCAGCTTCAGGGTGCGGACGGCGGCCCAGCCCGCGGCGGCGCGCTGCCAGGCCCCGAGCTGGCGGGCGACCTCCGGGTTGGAGGCATGGCCCACCACGGTCTTGCGCGGCACGCCGAGGCGGGACTGGATGTAGCCGAATTCCCGGTCGCCATGTGCTGCCTGGTTGAGGTTCATGAAGTCAAAGTCGATGTCCGCCCAGGGCAGGTCCCTGTTGGCCTGCGTGTGCAGGTGGAGCAGCGGCTTGCGGAGCAGGTCCAGGCCCTGGATCCACATCTTGGCCGGGCTGAAGGTGTGCATCCAGGCGGTCACGCCGATCACCGCATCGTTGGAGTTCGCCTCCAGGGCGGTGCGGCGGATGGCGTCCGCATCGGTGAGCACCGGCTTCCAGACCAGCTTGACCGGCACGTCGTGCGATGCATTCAGGGCGTCGGCGATGTCCCGGGACTGGGCGGCGACCTGCTTCAGGACGTCTTCCCCGTAGAGGTGCTGGCTGCCGGTGAGGAACCAGACTTCGTAGTGGTCCAGGGACGTGGTGTTGGCGGGGGGCATGGTGTCTCCTTGAAAGTCTTGGACGGCGGACGCTTAGCGGCCGTAAACGTTCTGGTAGCGCTCGTAGAGGGAATCGATCTTGGCCCGGTCGATGGGCAGGGGTTCGCCGAGTTGCCGCGCGATGTGGACCGTGCGGGCCACTTCCTCGCACATCACGGCGGCCTTGACGGCGGCCCGTGCATCCTTGCCGATGGTGAAGGGGCCGTGGTTCTGCATGAGGACCGCCGGGGAGTTGGAGGCCGTGAGGGTGTCCACGATGCCGCGGCCGATCGAGTCGTCGCCGATCAGTGCGAAGGGGCCCACCGGGATGGAGCCGCCGAACTCGTCGCCCATCATGGTCAGCACGCACGGGATTTCCTCGCCGCGCGCGGCCCAGGCGGTGGCGTAGGTGGAGTGCGTGTGGACCACGCCGCCGACGTCGGGCATGTTCCGGTACACGTAGGCGTGGGCGGCGGTGTCCGACGACGGCGACAGCCCGGGATTGCCCCATTCCACGGTTCCGTGTCCGTCCACGGGAGTCCCGTGCAGGTCGGTGACCACCATCAGCTCGGGCGTGAGTTCGTCGTAGGAGACGCCCGAGGGCTTGATGACCATCAGCTCGTGGCCGGGGATGCGGCCGGAGACGTTCCCGGCGGTCCAGACGACCAGTTCGTAGCGGGTCAGTTCGGCGTGCAATGCGCAGACCTCGCTGCGGACCCCGGCGATGGTGTCCAGGAGGGTGCTCATGCGTTGGCTCCTTCCAGGATGGTGGCGTTGCGCGTGGCACGCTGGATGGCCTTGAGCCGGTGCATGACCTCGTTGCTTCCCCGGCCGAAGTAGTCGTGCAGTGTGCGGTACTCGCGGAAGAGTTCCTCGTAGGCCGCGACGTTTTCCGGGATCGGGGTGTACACCGCGCCCGGCTCCGCACCCATGGCGGCGGCCGCGGCCCGGATGTCCGGGTATTGGCCGGCGGCGACGGCGGCATGGATGGCCGAACCCAGGGCCGGGCCCTGCGCGGAGCCGATCGTGGAGAGCTGCAGGCCGGTGACGTCAGCGTAGATCTGCATGAGGAGCCGGTTCTTCAGCAAGCCGCCGGCCACGATGAATTCCTGCACCGGAACCCCGGAGTCCCGGAACGCGTCCACGATGGTGCGGGTGCCAAACGCCGTGGCCTCGAGCAGGGCCCGGTAGATATCCTCGGGTTTCGTTGCGAGGGTCTGGCCGACGATCACGCCGGAGAGCTCGTGGTCCACCAGTACGGAGCGGTTGCCGGAGTGCCAGTCGAGCGCCACCAGTCCGTGCTCGCCGATGGCCTGCCCGGACGCGAGTTCGGTGAGGTATTCGTGGATGGCCTGACCGGCAGAGGCGGCGGCCTGGTGATATGCGGGCGGGACACCGTATTTGGTGAACCAGCCGAAGATGTCTCCGACGCCGGACTGGCCGGCTTCGTAGCCCCACAGTCCGTCCACGATGCCGCCGTCCACCACGCCGCACATGCCGGGGACTTCCCGCAGCTCGGCACCGTTCATGACATGGCAGGTTGAGGTGCCCATAATGGCCACGAGCTGGCCGGGCTCCACGGCCCGGGCCGCGGGGGCGGTGACGTGGGCGTCCACGTTGCCCACGGCCACCGCGATGCCCTCCGGCAGCCCGGTCCAGGCGGCGGCCTCGGCGGTCAGGTAGCCGGCGGCGTCGCCCAGCCGGCCGATGGTGTGGTCAAGCTTGGCGCTGACGAAGTCCTTGAACTGCGGGTTCAGGGCGGCGAGGAACTCCTCCGAGGGGTATCGCCCGTCCTGGTAAATACCCTTGTAGCCGGCGGTGCAGGCGTTACGGACGTAGTTTCCGCACAGCTGCCAGACGATCCAGTCCGCGGCCTCCACCCAGTGGTCCATCGCCGCGTAGGCTTCGGGATCTTCTTCCAACAACTGGAGGCCCTTGGCGAACTCCCATTCGGAGGAAATCAGCCCCCCATAGCGCGGAAGCCACGCTTCCCCGCGCTCTTCGGCGAGGGCGTTGATGCGGTCGGCCTGGGGCTGCGCGGCATGGTGCCGCCACAGCTTCACGTACGCGTGCGGGTGGTTCGCGAAACCGGGCACCTCGTTCAGGGGCGTGCCGTCCGCGGTGACGGGCACCATGGTGCAGGCGGTGAAGTCCGTGGCGATTCCGACGACGGCGGCCGGGTCGATCCCGGCGTCGGCGATGGCGGCGGGAACCGCGTGCCTGAGCACCCCGCGGTAGTCCTCCGGCACCTGCAGCGCCCATTCCCCGGGAAGCCGGGCCGCGCCGTCGCCTGCCACGTCCGCCGGCAGGGCGTCGGTGACCACCGCGTGCGGGTAGTCGAACACCCCGCTGCCGAGCTCTTTGCCGTCCCGGACCCGCACCACGACGGCCCGGCCGGACAGGGTGCCGTAGTCCACCCCGATGACATATTTTTCGCTGCCGTCTGCAGTGACGTCCATGAATCCTCCAAGAAATGCCGCCCGCCGCTTCGCGGACTGCCTCCATTGTGAGCGCTAACAAATTCATCCGTCAAGTGCCCCCCGTCACATGCGCTGGAGGTGTCAGGCCAGGGCTGCGGTGCTCCGGCGGATCACGAGTTCCGGCTCCACCACGGTAGTGGCGGTCTCGCCGTTCGCCAGGGCGGCGAGCATCAGGTCCATGCAACGCCGGCCCAGTTCCTCGAAGTCCTGGCGGACCGTGGTGAGCGGCGGGGTGAAATAGCCCGACTCCGGCTGGTCGTCGAAGCCCACCACGGAGACGTCCTCGGGTACCCGCACCCCGGCCTCGTTGAAGGCCCGGAGCAGGCCCAGGGACATCTGGTCGTTGCCGACGAAGATCGCAGTGGCGGCGCGCTCGGCGGCGAGGCCCCGGCCGATTTCGTAACCGCTGCCCGCGCTCCAGTCCCCTTCCACGAGGAGGTCGTCGGCGAGTCCGGCAGCCCGCAGGGCCGCGCTCCAGCCTTCGGCGCGGGCGGCGCCGTCGATCCAGTCCTGGGGCCCGGCGATATGGCCGATCCTGTCGTGGCCCTGCTCGATCAGGTGCCGGACGGCGAGCTCGGCGCCCCGTCTCTGGTCCACCATGGCTCCGCTGACAGTCTCGCTGCCGGAGGCCCCGACCGCCACCACGGGAATGCCCGGCGCCTGTTCTTCCAGGGCGAGGAGGGTTTCCGCGTGCGGCACGATCACCACGATCCCGTCCACCGACTGGTCCAGGAAGTGCTGGATGGCGTCGAAGATCGCCTCGCGGCTCACGGTCCGCACCGCCGCGATGCTGACGAAGTATCCGGCATCCCGTGCCGCTTGCTCCACGCCCAGCAGGGTGTTGGCCGGGCCGTACTGCGAGAGTTCGCTGCCCAGAACGCCGATGGTCTGCGAGCGCCTGGTCACCAGGCTCCGGGCCGCCGTGTTCCGCCGGTAGCCCAGCTCGGCGATGGCGGCCTCGACCCGTTCGCGGGTGGCTTTGCTGACGTTGGGGTGCTTGTTGATCACCCGGGAAACGGTCTGATGGGAAACTCCTGCGCGCTCCGCCACATCCTCAAGGCGGGGAAGCCGGGCATTGCTGTTGGCCATGGGGCTATTGTGCTCGATACCAGGCGTCGAGGCGAACGCCGGGCATCGACCGGTCCTGTTCGATGGGTCCCGGTTCGATGGTCCTGCAGGCATGCCGCGCTCACTTACCCACGACACGCGAGTTCCCCGGCGCCGCCCAAACTTCCTGACGACACCCGGCGTCCCGGTGCGCGAGGAGCGAAGCGCGTCGGAATCCAGGAAACGCGTCGAATTCACAGGGCCGACCGGGCAGGGCGCCGTGGCACGCCGGCCGCCAGCAGTTTCTTCTCCAAACGTGCAGGATCCATCAGCTCCCGCCATACCCAACGGCTCACGCCGCATCCGGTGGCTCGGATCCGGTCCTCCCGCTCCTTCTCCTTGACCACAGCTTCCGCAGGCGTCATCCCGTTGAGGTACTCCTCCTTTTGGTACTTCGCGAAACCATCGAATTCGCCTACGAGCCGGGCCTTTTTCCAGTAAAAATCCGTGTATCCGATCAAGCCACGCTGGTCCCTGAATTCCTGCTGCAGGATGGGTGGCTCAAATCCAGCGGCATGCATCAGGGCCCGGCTGTACGATTCACCGGCGGACCCGGACAAAGGATTCGCGAATGACACCACCGCATGGATCCTGCGCATCGCCGCCGCGCTGTACCGGCCCTCGGCCGCGGCAAGCAGTTCCTCTTTGCCAAGGGCCGGAAAACCGCGCTCCCGGTCACGCTTCAGGATATGGTCCACTGGTACAACGGCTTCGACGAACGGCGTGTGCGCGGCCAGGTCCAAGACGGTACGGAGCCGGTCAGTGACCAGCAGGCCATCCACCTTGCGGATCTCGACGCCCGCAGGATCGGCAAAGTGCCGCACCACACCGGCCCTGGAGCGGCCGCCGTCGTTCCGGAAAGTCAGGGCACACACGGAATGGCTGCCAATCGTGGGAATTCCGTGCACCGACGCCGCCGACTGCCGCGCGAACACGGTACGGCTTTCAAAGGTTTCGGCGGCCGCGCTGACCCGCAGCCGGTATTGTTCCCACGGCTTCAGCGCCGCCCACGAGGCCCGCTCCACGTATACTCCCCGCCGCACCCGGTGAAGCACACCGGACTTCGCCTGCCGGGCGAGGTCCTTCGCGCTGGCGCCATGAACGGCGGAGTCTCGGGCAAGGATGAGCCGTGGGATGTCCGTCATTGCTCGAGCCTCACATCCGGAACAGCGGCCGCGAAAGCCACTGGAACCGCTATGTGGACAACCTCGTGCCCGTTCCCGGCGACCCGGTTCACTCCCAGCGCCCCGGTTGATGCCCAGCGACGCGCGAATTCGCGGCGCGTCGGGCGGGAAGCACCTCGAACGAAGGGTAGCGCGTCGAAAGCAGGGGGTTACGCCGCCGCCAGTACTTTCGCGGCGGCCTCGCCCACAGCCGCTTTGATGCGCCCGTGGAGCGCCCGGAGTCCTGCGCGCTCCGTGCGGGCTTCAACGATGCTGCGCCCCTTCAGAGGCGAATTCAGCGCGGCGGCTAGGTCCGCCGTCGTGCCTGCCAGGGAGTACGCGACGCCGTACGCCGCGGCGAGCGCCTTGATGTCCGCACTGTGCGGGGTGGCGAAGAGCCGTTCGACGGCGGCGCCGTAGCCGCCGTCCGCTTCCACCTTGCCGTGCTCCAGGAGCCCGAAGATCGCACCGCCGGAGTCGTTGAGGACCACGATCCGCAGGTCCGGCTCCGGTTCCCCGCTGCCGAGCAGGAGGCTGCCGGCGTCGTGCAGGAAGGTGAGGTCGCCCAGCAGGAGCGTGGTTTCGCGGCCCGAGCCGAGGGCGATCCCGGTGGCGGTGGCGATGGTGCCGTCGATCCCGGAGAGTCCGCGGTTGGCGTCCACGGTGGCCAGGGGCGCCGGATGCGGCTGCCCGGCGAGGTCCACGTCGCGGATGCCGTTGGAGGAGCCCAGGACCAGCCGGCCGCGGGCGTGCTGCCACACGGTGGCGGCGATCGAGGGCCCGGTGGGTGAGGCTTCGGCGGAGAGGACGCCGTCCAGTGCGTGCTGGGCGGCGGCACCGGCGAGCAGCCAGGCATCGAGCCAGCCGGAGGCGCCGCGGCCGGCGAATTCGCCGAGGGCAGCGAGGGTTTCAAAGGGTGTCTCGCGGCGGCGGCCGTGTTCGTACCAGGCCACGGGAACGGGCTCGTACAGGGCGGTCTCCACCTCCGTCCGCGCCAGCAGGGCGGACACCGGCCGGGACAGCGTGGGACGGCCGAACACCACCACGCGTTCGATCGGCAGCGCGGACTCGGCGGAGAAGTGCTCCAGGAGCAGCCGGTACGGGCCCACTGCGTTGGGGCCGAAGCGGGCGTTGGAGGACGGTTCGGCGAGCAGCGGCAGCCCGTGGGCGCGCGCGAACGCCTCGGCGACGGCGCCGGCATCGTGTCCGGCCAGCACCACGGTGCGCCGCTCGGGCAGTTCCGCGGAGGCGGCCGGCAGTTCCAGGACCTCCGGGCCGGCGTCGTAATGGAAGATCCCGCGGCCCTCGCGGGCCGGCAGCGCCTCCCCGGGTTCCGGGACGAGGGGTTCGCGGAAGGCGAGGTTCAGCTGCACGGGCCCGGGCGGGGTCCCTTCGAGGGCGCCGCTGGCGGCGTGCAGCGCGGTGCGGACCGCCCGCTGCGGGTTGTCCCCGGCCGGAACGTCGACGGCGAAGCGGACGTGTTCGCCGAAGAGGTCCAGTTGAAGGGTGGTCTGGTTCGCCCCGGTGCCGTGGAGTTCGGCGGGCCGGTCCGCGGAGAGGACCACAAGCGGCACGGCGGCGTGGTTGGCTTCCATGACCGCGGGCAGCAGGTTCCCGACCGCGGTCCCGGAGGTGGTGAGCACGGCGGCCGGGGTGGCGGTGGACAGGGCCAGGCCCAGGGCCGTGAACCCGGCCGAGCGCTCGTCGATCCGCACCAGCAGGGTGACCCGGCCGGCAGCTTCGGCCTCCGCGAGCGCGTAGGCCATGGGTGCCGAGCGCGAACCGGGAGACACCACCACATGCCGCACGCCGGCGTCGAGCAGGGTGGCGACGGCGATCCGTGCGGCGGCGAGCGAGGTCAGGGAGTCCGGGGAAGTCACTGTCCCAGTCTATTTGGCGGGCAGATGTGGCACCGCGGGGTCACTTACGGCCCATGTTTGCTCCTCCAAACATGGGCGCGAAGTGACCCCGCGTTCCTTTTCGGGCGGCGTCAGTCCACGCGGTACACCTGGACGACCGCCGGGCGCGGGCCCTTGAACTGGCCGGGCTTTGCCTGGCTTCCGGCGGGCACATAATCCGGGAAGTAGGAGTTCGGCGCCTCGTACGAGCCTTCCTCGCCCGGGTGCTGCACGGAAACGAAGACATGGCGTTCCTCGTCGTGGACGATCGGGCCGCAAGTCTCGGCGTCGCGCGGAACCGAGAGGAACTGCTCCACCTTGCCGCGCTCCGGTCCTTCCAGCGTGACCTTGAACAGGCCGTCGTTGTAGCCAATGACGCCCGGGGCGCCGTCGGTGGAGATCCACAGGTTGCCCACGGAGTCGAACGCGAGGTTGTCCGGGCAGGAGATCGGGGACACCTTGTCCGCGGGGTAGCCGGAGAAGTATGTGCTGGTGTTCTTGGCTGGGTCGCCGGCGACGAGCAGCAGGTTCCAGGTGAAGGTGGTGGCGGTCTGGTCTCCGCCGTCCTCGATGATCTCCACCACGTGGCCGTCGCGGTTGAGGTTGCGCGGGTTGATCTCGGTGGCACCTTCCTTGCCCACCTTGCCGCGATCCGAGTTGTTGGTGCAGGCGACGTAGACCTTGCCGGTGGCCGGGTTCGGCTGGACGTCTTCGCAACGGTCCATCTTGGTGGCGCCGGCCTTGTCCGCGGCGAGGCGGGTGTAAACCAGAACCTCGGCGACGGTCATGCCCGCAACGGCGGATGCGCCGTTGACCACGAGCGGCAGCCAGCGGCCGGTGCCGTCGAAGGAGCCGTCGGAGGGCAGGGCGCCGGTTCCGGTGATTTCGGAGACCGGGGAATCGCCGGTGAACTGCGCAACGTAGAGATCGCCTTCGTGCAGCAGGGTCTTGTTGAGCTCGCGGTCGGCCACGGTGGTGCCGGTGCGGAAGGTGCCCTTGGAGACGAACTTGTAGAGGTAGTCGAAGCGCTCGTCGTCGCCGGTGTAGGCCACAGCCTTGCCGTTCGCGGCGATCTGGATGTTGGCGCCTTCGTGCTTCAGGCGGCCCAGGGACGTGTGCTTCTTGGGGGTCGACGTCGGATCCATCGGGTCCACCTCGACGATCCAGCCGAAGCGGTTGGCTTCGTTCTCGTAGCCGGGGTTGCGGGTGTCCCAGCGCGGGTCGTCAAGTTCCCAGCCGAAGGTGGACTGCTTGTCCTTCAGGCCGTAGCGCTTGTCGCCGTCGGAGGTGCCCGGGGCGCGGAAGTAGCCCTGGAAGTTCTCTTCGCCGGAGAGGATGGTGCCCCACGGGGTGGTGCCGCCGGAGCAGTTTCCGATGGTGCCCTTGGGACGGCGGCCGGACGGGTCGGCGACGGTCTTCAGCAGGGCGGAGCCGGCGGCCGGACCGGTGAGCTGGTACTCGGTTTCGGTCAGGAAGCGGCGGTTCAGCGGGGCGCCCTTGACGTAGCTCCACGGCTGGTTCTTGTTCCTGCGCTCCAGCTCGACGACGGTGAGGCCCTGGGCCGCGCGGGCCACGGCGCGAACGCGGGCGGGGTCGGCCGCGGCCTCGGCAGCCGGGAACATGAGGTTCTCGTTCGTGTACTCATGGTTGGCGAACATCACGGCACGGCGGCCCTTGCTGCCGGGCAGTTCGATGATGTCGGAGTAGTCGTTGTTGTAGCCGAACTGGCGGGCTTGTGCCTCGGCGCTCAGCGCGGCGGGGTCGAAGTCCGGGGCGTCGTTGAAGAGCGGGTCGCCCCAGCGGATGATCGGGCGCCAGGCGTAGCCTTCGGGAACGGTGAATTCGTCCACGGTGTAGTCCACCGGCGCAATCGGAGTGAAGCTGAGCTTCGACGTGGTGAGGCCCGCCGTGGCGGCGGCGGACAGCCCCGCACCGCCGTCGGCGGCCGCACCTTCAGCAGTCGCGAGGTTCCCGCCCAGGACGACGGCGAGCGCACCGGCGGCGCCGAACCCCAGGGCGGCGCGGCGGGACATGGCGGCGGAAGCAATGTCTCGGAAGTAGGAGTTGGAACTGGTGTTGCATGCGGGGCTGGCGCAGGCGTTGTCGCACTTGAGCGCACAGGTCACCGGGCTGCGCTTGCCCTTGGTGTGGCCGAGCATCGGCAGGAGCGGGAACGTACGGGCGGGCGATTCAGACATGGGTGGCCTCCGGATAGTAACTGGGTCCCGGCCACCCTTTCAGCGCAAGGGGAATCTGGGAGGACGCTCCGGTTAAGTTCCGGTGAACTCGGCCCCGGCGGCTTCCTCCGCCAGGACGCCATGGACCCTGCGCAGCCGCTCCAGCCACCAGTCCCGCCGCGGCGCGGGCGCCGCATACCGCTCCAGCAGCCCGGCGTCGGCGGCGGCGTCGCGCACGGCGATGGCGCCGCCGTCGGGCACCAGCGGGTCAGCGGTGATGTCCGACTCGAACAGCCGCACGGTTCCCAGCCCGCACGCGTACGGCAAATCCGGCAGGGATGCGGCGAGCGCCAGGCCCGCGCGGATGCCCACCGAGGTGTCCAGGGCGGAACTGACGACGGCGGGCAGCCCGGCCTGCGCCACGATCTCCAGGGCGCGCCGCACGCCGCCGAGCGGCGCCACCTTCACCACGATCAGGTCCGCCGCCCCGGCCCGGGCAACCTTCAGGGGATCGTCCTCCTTGCGCACGGATTCATCGGCGGCAATCAGCACAGGTGTGCCATTTCCGGCGAGGCGCCGGCGCACCTCGGCGAGGCCGCTGATGTCCGGCACCGGCTGCTCGGCGTATTCGAGCCCGACGGCGGCCAGCCGGCCGAGTGCCTCCACGGCCTGGAGCACGTCCCACCCGCCGTTCGCGTCCACCCGGATCGCGGCCTCCGGCAGGGCCTCCCGGACTGCGGCGACGCGCGCGATGTCCTCGGCCAGGTCCTGGCCGCGTTCGGCGACCTTGACCTTGACGGCGTCCACCCTGCCGAAGCGGGCGAGCACCTCGGGGACCCGGGCGGCGTCGACGGCGGGGATGGTGGCGTTGACGGGGACGCTGCGGCGGAGCGGTTCGGGGAAGCCTGTCCAGGCGGCTTCGATCGCCGCGGCGAGCCAGCGGGAGGCCTCGGCGTCGCCGTATTCGGGGAAGGGGCAGAACTCTCCCCAGCCGGCGGGGCCCTCGAAGAGAAGGGTTTCGCGTTCCATGATGCCGCGGAATTTCACCCGCATCGGCAGGCTCACCACACGGGCGGTGGCGAGGAGTTCTTCGAGGGCGGGCAGCGGGGTGGCTGGTCCGGCGGCGGCACGTTCAGGCATGCTGCCCACTGTATCCGGGGGTGCTTCGTGAGGGGGCGCGCGTTTGCCCCGGGAGGGCTATCCTCAGGGGACAAGCACAGTGTTGGGAGCCCACGATGACGCACCCCGGCAGCGGTTCCACCCCGCCACCAGGCTGGTACCCCGATCCCGCGGACACGCGACGGTCCCGCTGGTGGGACGGCACAGGCTGGACAAACCAGGTGGCCGGCGGTGGACCACCCCATCAAGGCTGGCCGCTCCAGGCAGGCGAGCCGCTCCAGGCCGGCCAGCCTCTCCAATCCGGCCAACCCCTCCAAACCGGCCAGCCCCTACAAACCGGCCAGCCCCTCCGGGCGGGCCCGGCCCCGCGGCCGCAAATCGACAGCCGGACCCCGGTCGACAACCCGTACATCTGGGGCGTCGTCCTCCTGCCGCTGCTGTCCGTCGTCTTCCTGCTGGCGTGGAACCCCGAGCTCCGCTTCCGGACCGTGGGCACACGGCAGGTACTGGATCCTGCTTCGCTGTTTACGCCGTGGTATTTCGCGATCGCCGTCTCGAGCTTCCTGCTCTACGGGGTTTCGGTGTTGCTGGCGTACCTCGACTGGAACAAGCTCAGCCAGGACGGCGTGGTGCGCCCGTTCCACTGGGCCTGGTGCTTCCTGAGCCCCGCCGTCTATGTCGTGGGCCGCTCGGTCATCGTGCATTCGGTCGCCGCGGGACGCGGGCTCGGCCCGGTCTGGGCCCTGATCGGGACCTTCGTGGTGAGCATGATCATTGCCATGGTCAAGGCCTCGGACATCATCACCCAGGTAATGTCCTCGATCCCCCGCTAGCTCCGTCCGGCGGTTTGCTGCTGCCTCCCCCTCACACGCGTTAGGTAGACTGCAGGAAAACGCAGTGTGAAGGAGTTGGGATGCAACGCAAGGCAACCGCGCTCGACGTCGCCAAGCGCGCGGGCGTGTCCCGCAGCGCCGTGTCCTTGGTCCTCAACGGCCGGGGCGACGGCAACGTGGCCAAGGAAAGCCAGGACCGGATCCGGCAGGCCGCCGCCGAGCTGAACTACTCCCCCAACCCCATCGCCCTGAGCCTGCGGAACCAGCGGACACGGGTGATCGGCATCGTCTCGGACGAGGTGGTGACCAGCCCCTTCGACGGCAACATCATCGGCGGCGCGGACGACGTCGCCCGCAGCCGCGGCTTCGTCACAGTGGTGATGGACACCGAACTGGACGCCTCCCGGGATGCCAGCGCCGTGGAAACCCTGCTCGACCGGCAGGTGGACGGGCTGATGTACGTCACCGTGGGCCTCAAACCCCTCGACGTGCCCCAGGGCATGCTCCGGGTGCCGTCCGTCCTGGCCAACTGCATCGACAACGCCCCCGTCCCGCGCCTGCACCACGTCATCCCGGACGAGGTGTCCGGCGGCCGCGAAGCCACCCACCACCTGCTGGGCCTGGGGCACCGCGACATCGCGTTCCTCGCCGGCGCGCAAACCTCCCCGGCGGCCCCACTGCGCGTGCAGGGTTTCCGCGCGGCGTTTGAGGGCGCCGGCTTGCCCGTGCGCGCGGACCGCGTCTTCCTGGCGGGCTGGGACATCGACACCGGCTTCAACGGGGCCATGAAACTGCTCGACGGCGTGTCCCCGGCCGAACGCCCGACGGCGATCATGTGCGCTAACGACCGCCTCGCCGTCGGCGTCGTGCTGGCCGCCGCCCGGCTGGGGCTCAGCGTTCCGCGGGACCTGTCGATCATGGGTTACGACGACGAATTCCGGATCGCGAACACGATGGTCCCCGCCCTGACCACCATGGCCCTGCCGTTGCGCGAGATGGGTGCCGCGGCGATGACGCGGCTGCTGGACCAGGTCGAAGGGGCGGGCAACTCAGACGGGGACACCCTCGAAACGATGGTGCCCTGCCGCCTGGTGGTCCGGGAGTCCACGGGTCCGGTCCCGTCCGGCGCCCCCAACTAGCTCGCAATTGTTGTCGTTTTGAGGGCTCAAAACGACGTTAACTGCGAGTCAGTTGGGTGAGCGCACCGCCTACCGCGCCTCCAGCTCCCACACTTCCGCGGTCGCGCCGCCAGGAAGCTCCAGCCGCCACTCCTCGCCCGGCGCGGGGTAGGCCCTGAGCGTGGTGGCCACGGCGCTGCTGCGGTACACCTCCACCAGGGACCCGTCGATGAAGACCCGCAGTTCCTCGCCCGCGGCCACAGCGCCGGCGAAGACGGTCTGGCCCGCACCCAACACGAGCCGCACGTCGCCGCCGGCAAAGCCAGAGGAAGTGGTAATCCGCGCCTCCGCCAGCGCGGGCAGGGCCACGCTCCCGACGGCGGCCTCCGCCAGTCGCGCATGCCGGTAACCGTCGATCTCGGGCACCGGAGCCACGGCGAGGGAGCCGTCGACGACGGACAGCATCCGGGGGTGCGTGAGCACGCCGGCCCAGCCCGCGGCGTCGATCTCAGCCTGCGAACGGCCGCGCCGCCCGTCCCGGCCCGGCCCTTCGTTTGCCCAGCCCCAGAGCAGGGCCCGCGGAGTTCCGTCCGGGGCGTCGTCGAGCTGGGTGATCTGCGGGGCGTAGAAGTCACGGCCCAAGTCCGACTTGCCGGCGGTTCGCGGCACGAACACGGGCAGGCCGGTTGCCGGGTCGGCGGCCATGGTGCCGAGCAGGTGCCCGACGCCAAGGGCGTGTTCGTGGTCGTCGTCCTTCTGCCAGAGCGAGAACATGGCCAGCCAGGCGGTGCCGCCCTCGCCGTCCGGGATGCGCACCAGCTGCGGGCACTCCCAGATCTCCGCACGGTTCACGTCCTGGTCCGCACCGGCCGCATTGTCCGTGGTCAGCCAGATGCCCTGGTACTCCCAGGCATTCAGGTCATCAACCCGGTACAGCAGCAGCGCGGCGCGGCCGTCGGCCAGTCCCGCGCCTTGGACGGCATACCGCCGGCCCCCGAAGCGGAAGAGGAACGGATCCCGCACGGCCGTGACCTGCGGATCCTCCGGCATGGACGCCGCCACATGCCCGTCCTGGGCCCAGTCCACCAGGTCCGCCGAGCCGCGGGCGATGACGACCTGGGACGCGCCTTCACCGGAACGGACACCCGAGTACGCGGCGGTCGGCACGCCGTCGTCGTCCGTCACCACGCCGGTCCAGCAGCCGAAGTCGTCCGGCCCGCCGTCCTGGGGACGCAGCGCCACGGGGTGTTCGTCCCAGTGCAGCAGGTCCGCGGAGCTGACGTGCCCCCAGCAGATCCGGTGGTGCCGGGCGGAGTCCGGGTTGTACTGGAAGAAGACGTGGTAGCGGCCGTTGAGGTAGCTGACGCCGTTGGGGTCGTTGATCCAGCCCTGCGCCGGGCGCGGGTGCAGGCGGGTGAAGGCGGGATCGGCGTGGCCGGCCGCGGTGGCGGGTGCGGCCAGGTCCGTGTTGCTCATGGGAAGGTGTTTTCCTTTGTCGAAAGAGTGGGTTATTTGCCGGTGCCGGCGGTGAGGCCGTCCCGGAGGGCGCGCTGGCCGAACATGAAGACCACCAGGGCGGGAATCATGGAGAGCACCACGCCGGCCAGCACCACGGAGATGCTTCCGGTGCCGAGGTTGCCCTGGAGGGAGACCAGGCCCAGCGGGAGCGTGAAGTTCTGCTCCGAGATGGTCATGATGAGCGGCCTGAAGAACTCGTTCCAGTGGAAGTTGAACGCCAGGATGCCCACGATCGACAGGCCCGGCATCGCCAGCGGCGCGTACACCGAACGGAAGGTCCGCCACGGCGAGGCGCCGTCGATCGCGGCGGCTTCCGCGAGGTCGGCCGGCAGTCCCAGGAAGTACTGGCGCATCAGGAAGGTGCCGAACGCCGTCGGGATCGCCGGAAGGATCAGGGCAAGCAGGGTGTCGGAGAGCCCCACGCCGCGGATCAGCATGAACACCGGGACGATCGTGACCTGGGCGGGCACCATCATGGTGGCCAGCACCACCGAGAACAGGGCGCCGCGGCCGCGGAATTTCAGGTTCGCGAAGGCGTAGCCTGCCAGTGCGGCGGTGATCATCTGCCCGACGGCGATCAGCCCGGTGACGAGCGCGCTGTTGATGACGAGCCCGATGATGTTCAGCTGCTTGAAGACCTGCCCGTAAGAGACGAAGTCCGGGTCCAGCGGCAGGAACGACGGCGGCAGCTGGAACGATTCCGCCGGCGGCCGCAGGGAGGTGGACAGGGTCCACAGCACGGGTCCGAGAACCAGGACCGCGGCAATGGAGAGCAGCACGATCCGGCCGGCGACAGACCAGTCGCGCTTCCTGCGGCGGACAACCCGGCCGGCAGCATTAAGACCGGCGGTGCGCTCGGTGGTAGTAGTCATGGCGGGCCTCACTGGTAGAAGACGAATCGTTTGCTGAGCCGGAACTGGGCGGCCGTGATGGCCATGATGATCAGGGTGAGGATCACGCCGATCGCCGAGGCCTGGCCGAATTCGAGCCGCTGGAAAGCGGACTCGAAGATCACCATCACGGCCGTGCGGGTGGAGTCGCCGGGGCCGCCGCGGGTGAGCACGAACGGCTGGTCAAAGACCTGGAGGGCGTTGATGATCGCCATCACGGAGGCCACCAGGGTTGTGGGGCTGAGCAGCGGCAGGGTCACGTGGAGGTGCTTGCGCCAGCCCGTGGCGCCGTCCAGCGACGCGGCTTCATAAGTCTCCACCGGGATGGACGCCAGCCCGCCGATGAACAGCAGGAACGAGAAGCCGAAGTTCTGCCACACGTACACCAGGATCACGACGGCGGCCGAACCGCCCGGCGTCGTCAGCCAGGGAACGGCGGGGATGCCCACGAGGGACAGCAGCCAGTTGACCACGCCGAACTGTTCGTTGAAGAGGTACCGCATAAAGATCGACACCGAGGCGGCGGAGAGGATCAGCGGGAAGAAGAAGGCGCTGCGGAAGAAGACCCGCAGCCACGCCGGGAGCTTTTCCTGGACCATGATGGCCAGCCCGAGCGCCAGGCCCAACTGCAGGGCCACGGCCACCACCACGAAGAGGATGGTGTTCAGGAAGGACACCCGGACCGTGGGGTCCTGGACCACTTCGGCGAAGTTGTCGAAGCCCACGAAGCTGGGGGCCGAGATGATGTCCCAGCGGAAGAAGGCCAGGGCCACGGAGGCGATGATCGGCAGCACCGTGAAGATGCCCATGCCCACGATGGTCGGGGCCAGGAAGACCCAGGGCAGCCAGGGCTGGCGTTCGCGGCCGGAACGGCCGTCCCGGCCCGGGCGCTCGGCTTTTCCGGCGGCGCCGCGCACGGCCTTGCTGCGCACGCGCGTCTCGCTTGCGGTGCTCATGGCTGCCTCCTCAGGGCAAATTCGAGGTCCCTCTGCAGCGAGTCGAGCGCCGACTTCAGCTGGCGTTCGTCACCGCTGACGGCCAGGGACACGTTCTTCATCAAGGCCGTCTCGACGGCGGCCTGCTGGGGCGGGGCGGGAATGGGACCGGTGCTGGGGAAACGGTCCAGGGTGTCGTAGAAGACCTTCCAGTGCCGCGGACCCTTGCCCGCGTACAGCCGTTCGTTGACCATGGAGCGCCGGGCCGGGGTGGTGTTCGGCGTGGGGAAGACAATCTGCATGGCTTCGAGGCTGGAACTGAACTTCACCCATTCCCAGGCGGCGTCCTTGTCCTTGGCGGTCTTCATGATCGCGTAGCCAGCCGTGCCGAACTGGTGCCGCTGGGTGCGCCACTTCGGGAAGAACTGGACATCGTAGTCGTCCTGCTTCATGCCGGCCTCGCTCAGGCCCTGCACCCAGTAGCCGCCGGCCGGGGTGGTGCCGATCCGGTTGGAGGCGAAGAGGCCCACCAGGGAGTTGCCGCCGCCTTCTTCGGGGCGGACCCCCAAGCCGTCCTTGACCAGTCCGCGCAGGAAGTCGAAGGATTCAAAGACTTTGGGATCGTTGGCGTTGGGTTCGAGCCACTGGTAGCCGCCCGAGCGCATTCCGCGGGTGGGATCGTTGGCGTAGAAACCGTCCCACAGCCACCTGCCGCCGGCGGACTTCGTTTCCTTCAGGAAGCTGGTGTCGTTGGCGTAGAGCCAGGGCACCACGCCGCCGAAGAGCCGGTTGGTCCAGTAATACGGCGTGAAGTCAGAGGGCCGGGCCTTGCGCATGGCGGCCAGGGTGTTGCGGAAGTCCAGGTACGTCCAGTCGTCCGCCGGCCGCTCCAGTCCCGCCTGTTTCAGAGCCGTGGTGTTGTAGTACATGTTGGCTGCGTTCCAGTCGATGGGGAGCTGGAACAGGCTGCCCTTGTACATGAAGGCTTCCACCAGGCTGGGGTGGACGTCCGCGAAATACTCCCTCATGTGGTCGGCGTCCCGGCGCAGGTAATCATCCAGCGGGTGCGCCAGCTTCTCTGCGAACAGCTGGGCGCCTTCCGTGGCCACGTACACCACGTCCGGCGGGGTCCCGGCGGCCACCATGGTGAGGATCTTGGTGAAGAAGTCCTTCCAGTCCACGGCCTGGATGGCCTGGACCTTCACCTTGATGTCCGGGTGGACCTTGGCGAATGCGTCGACCACTTTCTGGCGGGCAGCGGCGTCCGCGGCGGTACCCATGATGGCGATGCTGAGGCTGTTGTCGCCGCGGCCGGGGATGTCGGTACCGGTCAGCCGCGGCCACGACGCCACGGTTGCCCCGACGATTCCCACGCCCAAGGCGCCAAGGGCAGTCCTGCGTGAGATATCACGCAGGGTCCCATTGCTTCCTTGCATGTCTAATTCCTTCCTAACACGTGTTAGGAACTGTAGAACGTCGACCTAACACGTGTCAAGAGTCACATCGTGGTTGCCGTTTCCTCACCGCGGCCAAGCTGAAGCTGCGCCGGGTAATGTGTCCTGCCGGGCCGGGTGTGGCACCCTGAAAGGGATGATCTTTCGAGGAGACAGCAGCCCCCGGACCGCCCAGTTGGACGCCGGCGGGCAACGGGACGCACGCGGGACGCAGGAACCCGCGGGACAGCCGGCTGCCAAGGGCAGCGGCCTGCTCTTCGCGCTGGCCACGCTGGCGTGCGTCGCCGGAATCGCGGCAAGCTACTACTTCTTCGTCCGGACCACTACCGGCCAGTACATCGACGAATCGGCCCTCGTCGAAGCCGGGGAACTGCACGGTCCGGCCGGCCGGGCCACCACGCGCTTCCTGGACCTGCTTCCGGGGATCTCCCTGGCGATTGCCGCCGTCGTGGTCCTCTTCGTCACGCTGGCCCGGCGCCGCTGGACGGCGGCGGGCATCACGGTGGCGGCCTGCGCTGCCGCGAACCTCGCCACGCAGTTGCTCAAGGACTGGTTCCCGGACCGGCCCTTCACGGGCATCCAAACCCTGGAACTGAATTCCCTACCCTCGGGACACACCACGCTGGCAGCCTCGGCCGCCGCGGCGGTGTTCCTGGTGGCGTCTCCGCGGTGGCGGCCGCTGGCAGGATTCCTGGGCGGCAGCTTCGCCGTCGCCGCCGGCGTGTCCACCCTGGTCAACCAGTGGCACCGCCCCGCGGACGTCGTCGCCGGCTTCCTGGTGACTGGCGCCGTGATGCTGCCCGCGGGCTGGCTGATCATGCGCACCGGAAACCGCTGGAACGTGTGGGGTGGCCACCGCGAGCACTGGGCATCCTCGCGGCTCTGGCTGATGCTTTCCGTGCTGGCGGGGCTGATTTCCGCGGGCGTGGCTGTCTACTCGCTGCTCAGGATCGCGCCCTTCGGCCTCGGAATTCCCGGCCTCTCGCAGGAGGAAAGCACTACCAACTACTTCTGGGCCGGGGTCTCGCTGATCGTCATCACGGGGTATCTGGGGACAGTGACCGCCACGTGGCTGTTCGGCCATGCCGCACGCCGCCGCAACTGAACAGCGGCTCCCTAGCCCATACCTGCCGGACCAGCCCAGGTGCCGGGTGCACCGGTCCCGCCGCCGCCGCGGTCATCGTCCTTGCCGCAACGCCTGCAACGCTTGTACAGGCCGCCGTCCTCGGCGTGTTCGATGTGCCAATCGTGCTGGATGTTCAGCTTGCACAGCAGGACCTTGAGCATGACCTTCTCCGATCGATCCAAGGCCGGCAGATGTCGGCACTCCAATCATCCCGGTCCCGCCGCCGCCGCAGAAGACCCCCGGCTGAGTTCCGCCGCGGCTAGTAGTTCCGGCGGTGCTTCAGCTTGGGCAGGGCGACGGCGAACACTGCCGCCGCGGCCAGGCCCAGCACCCCGCATGACCAGATCCCGGCGGCAAGCGAGACAGCGGCGGTCATCGCGGACAGCAGCATCGGCCCGCCGGTGCTGCCGGCGTCGGCGATGAACCGCCACAGGCCCAGGAACTGGCCGCGGCCCCGTTCCGGGGAGAAATCCGCGCCCAGCGTCATGACCAGCCCGGAACTGATGCCGTTGCCGAAGCCGATCAGCATGGCCGACAGGAGCAGGCCGAGGAACCCGGAGGACAGCGGGATCAGGAACAGTGACACGCCCATGATCACCGTGGATGGCAGGGCCACCCACAAGCGGCCCTTGCGGTCCATGAGCTTGCCTGCCGGGTAGAAGACCAGCATGTCGATCGCGCCGGAAACGCCGTAGATCAGTGCGGCGTGGGTGGCATCCAGGCCCAGGTGGTCCGCCCAGAGCGGGATGACCACCTGCCGCGAAGCACGCAGTGCCGCCAGCAGCAGCACGCCGCTGCCCAGCGCGAACAGCACCATTGCATGGGCGGACGCGACGTTCCGCAGGGTCGGTTCCGGGCCCGCGGCGGCGTCCGGCGTTCCGGGCCCCTTCGCCACGAGGTCCGGGATAGTGAGGGAAAGGCCCGCGGCAGCCGCCATGGCCACGGCGCCCACCCAGAACGCGCCGGCGATGCCCAGGAACTGCATGGCCGCAGCCCCCACGAAGGGTCCGATGAACACCCCGATCCGGGTGCTCCCGCCCAGCGTGGACAGCGCCCTCGCTCGGAATTCCACCGGCACGGCCTCGGTGAGGTATTTCTGCCGGGCCAGGTTGAAGACACTTGTGGCCATTCCGACGACGGTCATCGCCACCGCCAGCAGCCACAGGCCCTGCGGGAGCTGCGGAGCGAGGGCGGCCGCCAGCAGCGCCAGCGCACCGATGGTGCCCGCGCCGGTGATGGCCCAGCGCTCCCCGAATCGGATGGTGATGAGCGAGGCCGGGATGTTGAAGAACCAGGACCCCACCCCGATGAGCGTGACCAGCAGTGCCGCCAGGGCCGCGCTGGCGCCGAGTTCGCGGGCGGACAGCGCCGCCACGGGCAGGACCGCGCCTTCGCCGAGGCAGAACAGCACGGTGGGCCCGAAGGCCGGAAGGGCGATGCTGCGCAGGGAGAAGGGAGGGGACGTCCTGGTGGCGCTCATTGGCTTTGCGATCCGACGCAGACCACGCGGTTCCTGCCAAGCGCCTTGGCTTCGTAGAGCGCGGCGTCGGCCGCGGAGATCATGCCGGCCAGGTCGGCGTGGGCGCTGGTGCTGACGGCGACGCCGTAACTCACCGTGGGAAGCGCGAGCCCGGTGTCCGTGTCCATAAGCTTGCGGCTGATTGCGCCGGCGATGATTTTCGCGCTCTCCTGGTTGGCGCCGGGCAGCAGGATGATGAACTCCTCGCCGCCGTAGCGCGCCACAAGGTCGGTGGAGCGGACGGACGCAGCGCAGGCCGAGGCGAAGGCCTTGATCGCGGCATCGCCAGCGGTGTGGCCGTGGAGGTCGTTGAGGGCCTTGAAATGGTCAAGGTCCGCCAGAATCAGGGCGCCTGCAGACCCGGTGGCTTTGAGGCGGTAAACCTCCTCGGTGGCGAGTTCCATGAAGGCAGAGCGGTTGAGGAGGCCCGTGAGGCCATCCCGGGTGGCGCGTTCGCTGAGACCGTTGATGAGCTGTTCGTTGCTCAGCGCGGTCATGCTGTACGAAACCGAGACCAGCAGCACCAGGGTGATCAGGCTGGTCATGGCGGGGTTGAAGTACGTCCGGAAAACGGGTCCGAGCGGCCCGTCCGCGAGGTACACCACCCAGCGGCAGAGGTAGTACGCGGCCATGAATCCCGCGGCCACTGCGATGGTCCTGTGGACCTGGGACGCTCCCGGCTTCAGGAGCCACAGCTCACGCGATGCAAGCGCGATCCCCACCGTCATCATGCCGAGGTAGGCCAGCCCGCCGGACCAGGTGTTCGACGCCGGACTGTCCAGCAGGGACGCCACGGCAGTGAAGGCCGGTCCTGCCAGGAATAGCCACCGGGGCGTGCCCAGCAAGCGCAGGGAACGGGAGCCCGCCCAGACGCTGAAGGCACCGGTCACCAGCAGCACGTTCCCGGCGGGATTGGCCCAGGCCTGGTGCGGGGTGCCGTGCAGCAGCAGGGCCAGGTTGCCCGTCAGGAAGAACAGGAGGGCAAGGGACCACCAGCCGCTGTAGCGGGAGCGTGTGCGGCGGAACGAGGAATAGAACAGGAGAAACAACGTGAGGGTGACTACGCCAAGGGCCACCCTCAGGGTCACCGTATCGAGCACCATGGTTTGCCTGCCATCGCCTGTTAGACGTAGCCGTCAACGATCGCGGCGGCGATCTCCTTGTAGGCGCGGCGGGTCTCGGGACGCAGCACATCCAGGGTGACCAGGTCGCCGTCGGCCACTCCCCTGTCATGGGGCACGGCGATCAGCTGGCGGCAGATCCCGGAGAGATGTTCCTCGATGGCGCTCTTGTCCACCCGGGAGGAGACCTCGTCCTTGTCCGTGATGACCACGATCGCGTTGCGGGCCAACTCCTCGTAGCCGTGGCTGGCCAGCCAGTGCAGGGTACTGCGGGCCCGCTTGGCGCCGCTGACGGCGTACCCAGCGGCGATGATCAGGTTGTCCGCGGACTGCAGGATGCCCTTCATGGCGTTGTGGGTGACCCCGGTGCCGCAGTCGGTCAGGGCCACGGAATAGTAGCTCGAAATCAGCTGGCGGATCTTCAGGTACTCCGCCGCGGTGAGGGAATCCGAGACTTCCGGGTCCTGCTCCCCCGCGATCAGGTGCAGGCGCCCCGCATGGTGCATGTAGCGGGAGAGCCCCGTCAGCGAGTCGATGCTTTCCAGGTTGCCCAGCAGGTCCGTGATGGTGCGCGGGGTGGAGCGCTGGTAGATGCCCTCGCCGAGCGCCCGTTCCACGAGGTCGCCGGAATCCGGGTTGGCGTCGATCGCACACGGCGGGTCGCCCCGGTATTCGGCCAGGGTGAGGCCCACGCCCACCGTGGTGGAGGTCTTGCCGATACCGCCCTTGAGGCTCAGGATCGCGGTGTTGAAGCTGCCCTGCAGCTGCCGGGAGATCCGTCGCGCCAGCTCGTCTTCCTGCCGCTGCTTCGCGCTGGGCCCCAGGTTCCAGGCCCCGCCGGTGAGCCGGTAGACGGCCCCGCGGAAACCGCCGATGGGCCGGGGCTTCTGTTCCTTCACGAACGAGCCCGGGGAACTGATGAAGTCCGGCAGCGGTGACGTGCGCAGGGCGGCGCGTTCCGCCGTCGGGAGCTCCCCGTCCAAAGGCGCCTCCGGTCCCGGGGCGTCCAGGGCTCCCTGACCGTCGACGACGGCGGCATCCGCACCGGGGTCAGGGTCCGGCTGCGCGGTGGTTCCGGCGGCGGTGCCGGCATCCGCGGCGGCGGCCGCCGCGGCCCAGGAACTGCTCTGGAGGAGACCGCCCGAAGCGGTTGCGGGTTCGGGCTTGTTTGCGGGGACGATAGGCATGGTTCCTGTCCGGGCATCGTCCTCGGCGCGCCGGCGATCGCGGCGGCTGCGGAACTCTTGCTGCCCTTCGGTAGCGGTAGCTGGGTCGTTGTCGTCGTGCACGGAATCCGCCATGGTGTCGTCCCCCAGGACCCGCAACGGCGTGGGCTGCGGAGCTCGATTGGAATGCATCAAACGCTAAGTCTAAACGCCCGGGACCACGCTGCAGCAGAAGGCGGGGCCCGGCGGCGGGGTCCACCCTGCGCTGTGTGACAAAGCGAACACACGCAGGAACAAGTCGCGGCATGTTCCGGACGGCCATACTCCCTGCATGAGACCTTCATCACAGTCCCTTGGGCAGACCACCTCCACGGCCCCGCGGCAGGAGCTGAGGCGCGATGCGCTCGGCGTCGGCGGCATCGTCTTCCTCGTCCTTGCCGCGGTGGCACCGCTGACCGGCATCATCGTGATCGCGGCCATCGGCATCGCCGTGGGCAACGGCGGCGGCATGCCCGGATCATTCCTCATCGCCACCGCCATCCTGCTGCTCTTCGCGGTGGGGTATGCCCAGATGGCCCGCACCCTGGTCAGCGCCGGCGGCTTCTACGCCTTCGTTGTGCGCGGAATGGGCAGGCCGTTCGGGCTCGCGGCCGGTTTCGTGGCGATGCTCGGCTATAACTGCTTCGTCGCCGGCGCCATTGGAACCTCCGGCTTCTTCACCGCCACGGTGGTCAAGGACCTCACCGGCCTGGACCTTCCCTGGTTCGGGTGGAGCCTGGTTTCGGTCGCCGCCGTCTTCCTGCTCAGCCGCCGCGGCATCGACGTCAGCGCCAAGGTCCTGGGGGTCTGCCTGGTGCTGGAGGTGTCGATCCTTCTGGTCCTGGATTTCTCGGTCCTGTTCCGCCACGGCTTCGCGCCCGCCGCTTTCTCGCCGGAGTTCGTGTTCTCCGGTTCGCTCGGCCTGGGGCTCTTGTTCGCCGCGAACTGCTTTGTGGGTTTCGAGGCCACGGGACTGTTCGGCGAAGAGGCCAGGGATCCGCGCCGCACCATCCCGAAGGCGACCTACCTGTCCATCCTCTTCATTGGGGCCTTCGCGGCGTTCACCAGCTGGGCGATCGTCAGCGCCCTCGGTGTGGAACAGGCGCAGGGAACGGCCGTGGAACACCTGGCCACCGGGGACTTGGTCTTCGCCATTTCCACCGAATACCTGGGTGACTTCCTGACCAAAGCCATGATGGTGCTGCTGCTCGTCTCGCTCTTCGCGGCGCTGCTGGCCCTGCACAATTCGGCGAGCCGCTACATCTTCGCCTTCGGACGCGTCGGCGTCCTCCCGACCGCACTGGGCCGGACCCGTCCCGGAAGCGGCGCTCCGCAGAACGCCAGCATCGCCCAGCTCGCCTTCGGCACAGGCATCGCCTTCATCTTCTGGGCCGCCAACCTCGACCCCATCACGGCCCTCACCGCGTCCATGACGGGCTTCGGCACACTCGGCATCCTGAGCCTGCAGCTCATGGCCGCGGTCGCCGTCGTCGTGCATTTCCGGCGCCAGCGGGACCCCAGGCTCTGGCGGACGCTCGCCGCTCCCGGCCTCGGCGCACTGGGGTTGGCGCTGATCGTGGGGCTGGCGATCGCGAACTTCCCGGCACTGGCCGGTTCGGACAGCCCGGTGATCGGGGTCCTGCCGTGGCTGCTGCTCCTCGCAGTCCTCGCGGGCTTGGGTACCGCGGCCTGGCTCAAATCCCGCCGGCCCGCAGTCTACGAGGGGTTGAACCGGGACATGGACCGCTTCAGCGATTCACCCCGCTGAGTATGACTTAGTGGTGGGGCTGCGTCTCCTGGAGGCGCTTGATGAACCAGCGCGACTGCTCCGGACCGTAGGGCAGCACCGGGATCGCCTTGGTGGCGTCGGTAGGCATGTCACGGATGGACTGCCGGGCCTGGCGGACCGCGGTGGTCATGGTGTCGGCCAGGGTCTTGACGAACTGGTCGCTGCAGGGCTTTCCATGGCCCGGGATCAGGAATTCGTAGCGGTGGCGCAGGGCCGAGATGTGCCGCAGCACGTCCGCCCACTCTTCCGGGTAGGAATCCTCGAAGGAGGGGTGGGCGCCCTGTTCCACCAGGTCGCCGGTGAAAAGGGTGCTCGGGGTGCCCACCAGGAGGTCACCGTCGGTGTGGCCCCGGCCCAGGTAGAAGAGGGTGACAGTCAGCCCGCCCAGGTCCACCAGCACCGGCTGGTCCTTGACGATGGCGTTCGGGATGACGATCTCCGCCTCGTCGCCGCTTCCGGCGGCCATTTCCGGTTCGATGTCCGCGACCAGGCGGCGCTGGTGGTCGCCGTCGTCGTCGATGGTGGCGGCACAGTTGACGTGCGCCCAGAACTCGGTGGCGCCGTCGTCGGCGAACACGGCGTTGCCGAAGTAGTGGTCATAGTGGGCGTGGGTGTTCACCACTACCAGCGGCAGCTCCGTCTTTTCGCGGACGGCGGCCAGGATCTCCCGGCCCTGCCGGGGACCGCAGCCGGTATCGATCACCATGGCGCGCTCCTGGCCCACCACCAGGCCCGTGTTCAGCAACCGCCCAGGGGTTTCCAGCACATAGTTATCCGGGCCTACTTCGAGCCAAGCTGACATTTCGTCTCCGTATCCAGACGCGTTCCGGCGTGTTCAGGCCTCGATTCTACCCACGGCCCGCCGGCGGACCGGGCAGGTTCCGTGCCGCGTCAGACCCGCCGGTGCGGGTTTTCGGGATGCCCGACGGCGGCGGGGAACCACTTGTTTCCCGCCCCGCCGTCTGCTTCCCTGAAGGTGTGCCGGCCGCCGACGGGCCACCCCCGGCGTGGCTGCCCCGGACCGGCCGAAGGAAGGGGCACCACCATGGGCTCTTTGTGGCTTGAAACCGCCGTCAGGACCACCACCGATCCGTTCGAACCCGGGAGCACATACGACGTCGTCGTGGCGGGCGCCGGGATCACGGGCCTGGCCACGGCGGCGATGCTTGCCCGGGCCGGTTCGTCGGTCTTGGTGCTTGAGGCCCGCCAGGTGGGGGCGGCGGCCACCGGGAACACCACCGCGAAGCTGAGCCTGTTGCAGGGCACGGTCCTGTCCGGGCTGGACAGCATGTTTTCGATCCGG
Source organism: Arthrobacter cupressi (assembly GCF_900099975.1). Classification (GTDB taxonomy): domain Bacteria; phylum Actinomycetota; class Actinomycetes; order Actinomycetales; family Micrococcaceae; genus Arthrobacter; species Arthrobacter cupressi. The sequence goes on along the minus strand of NZ_FNEI01000002.1, from coordinate 331,605 downwards.
CAGGTCCGTGCGTACGTGGAGGCGAACCGGGCGGCACAGCAGTGGCTGCTGGACTATCTGGAAGGGCGCGGTGTGCCGTTCCAGTACCGCGACGCCTACACCTTCGCCACCACCAAAGCCGGTGCGGAGCGGCTGCGCACCGAGCTGAAAGTCTCCCTGGCTGCCGGCCTGGAGGTCGAGGCGACCCGCGAGACCGGCCTGCCGTTCGGCGTCGAGAGCGCCCTGCGCCTCCCGGACCAGGCACAGTTCAACCCCATGGATGTGTTGACTGCCCTCGCCGCGGATGTCAGGGAGGCCGGCGGGAGCATCGTAGAAGGCGTGCGGCTGATGAACGTCCACGCCGGCGATCCGCTCACGGTGGTCACCCGGCGCGGCGATCTCCGCGCCCGGACCGTGGTCCTGGCCACCGGAAGCCCGGTCCTGAACCGCGGACTCTACTTCGCCAAGCTCCGCCCCAACCGCTCGTATGCCGCTGCCCTGCGGCTCCCCGACGGTGTCACCCCGCCGCCGGGAATGTATCTCTCCGCCGAGCCGCCCACCCGTTCGATCCGCGATTACCCGGAGCAGGACGGCGGAACGTCCGACGGCGGCCTGCTGCTGGTGGGCGGATTCGGGCACCCGGGCGGGCGGTCGCCGTCGCCCAGGGCCCGGGTGGCACAGCTGGTGGCCTGGGCGCAGGGACACTACCCGGGCGCGGAGGTGACGCACACCTGGTCGGCGCAGGATTACCAGGCGGTCAACCTCATGCCGTTCTTCGGCAAGCTGCCACGGGGCCGGGGCAAAATCCTCTTCGGCACGGGCTACAACAAATGGGGCATGACCAATGGCGTGGTATCTGCACTGGACATCGTCGCCGACATCACTGGCAGCCCGCAGCCGGACTGGGCGCGCACCATCCACCACCGGACCACCGGCCCCCGGGGAACGGTGTCGACAGTCTCGTTCAACCTGGACACGCAACTGCAGAACGTCCGGGACAATGCGGCATTGAAGGACAAGCCGGCCATCACCGAGGACACCCGGCCCGCCGAGGGCACCGGCGTCACCGGGCTCTTCCACGGCAAGGCGGCGGCGGTGGCCACGGTGGGCGGCGCGGTGTGCCGGCTGTCCGCACATTGCGCCCACCTCGGCGGAATCGTGCACTGGAACGACGCCGAACAGTCATGGGACTGCCCGCTGCACGGTTCGCGCTTCTCCGCGGAAGGCAAGCTCCTGGAAGGCCCGGCCACCCACAATCTGGCCAAACTGCAATGACGTGCCAGGCCCCGGAACCTAGAGGTCCGAGAGTACGGTGCCCAGGTTCTCGATGGCGTCCGCCACGTAGCGCAGGAAGCCGGCCGCGGTTTCGCCGTCGCACACCCGGTGGTCGAAGGCCAGGGTCAGTTCGGTGACTTTGCGGACCGCGAGCTGGCCGTCCACCACCCAGGGCTTGTCGATGATCCGGCCGAGGCCGAGCATGGCCACTTCCGGGTAGTTGATGATCGCGGCCGATCCGTCCACGCCGAACACGCCGTAGTTGTTCAGCGTGAAGGTGCCGCTGCCCAGCTCCGCAGGGGTGGCCTTGCCGTCGCGCGCGACTGCGGTCAGGCGGCGGATCTCGGCGTCCAGTTCGCGGGCGCTGAGCTTGTCCGCACCGTGCACCGACGGTACGACCAGGCCGCGGTCTGTCTGGGCCGCGAAGCCAAGGTTGACGCCGTCGAACGCGATGATTTCCTGGCTGCCGTCCGGCAGGGTTTCGAAGCGGGTGTTCAGTTCCGGGTACTTCTTCAGCCCGGCCGTCACGAAGCGTGCGATGAACGCGAGCAGCCCAGGGGTGCGGTGCTCGTCGCGCTTCTTCAGTTCCGCCCGCATCTCCAGCAGCGCTGTGGCATCGACGTCCACCCAGACGGTGGCCTCGGGGATCTCGGAGCGGCTCCGCGACATGTTCGCGGCCACGGCCTTGCGCACCCCGCGCACCGCAGACCGCGAAGCCACGGCAAGCCCGGTCCGCGCATCCAGGGAGCCTGAAGTCGCTTCCGCGACAGCAGGTGTGGGCGCAGACTTCCGCGGTTCCGTAATGGCAGCCTCCACGTCGCGCCGCAGGATCAGCCCGCTCTCCCCCGAGCCAGGAACACTGTCCAGCGAAACCCCGTGGTCCCGCGCCATCTTCCGCACCAGCGGAGAAATCACGGCAGACAACTTCCCGGGAACCCGCGACGAAGCCACCGGAGTTTCCAGCGCAGGAATGACGACGGCGGCCGGAACCTTCCGAGGACGGGTCCGCCGAGCCTCTCCCCCGCCGGACGTCCCATACCCAATAAGCACATTCCCAGACCCGGCCCGCTCCTCAACACGGTAAGCCTCGGCAGCGGGAGAAGCGGAAGGCGAGCCGACCGCCGAAGCCGGAGCGGATGATGCCGCCCCGGGAGTGGCATCTAAGGCACTGGCCGAGGGCCCCGACACGAGCTTGCGAGTGTTGGGAAGGCCACTGCCGCTTTCTGAGGTGGACGGCTCGCTGCTTGCAGCAGAGCCGACCACCGAAGGGGCGGGGGCGGCATCATCCGCGGAGGCGGACGAAACCACACCAGACGCAGCGGAAGGGGCACCAGAGCGAGCCACCGAGATCAGCGGCTTCCCGACGTCGAGCGTCTGGCCGGGTTCGCCGTGCAGCACGGCCACGGTGCCGGCGTACGGGGAGGGTACCTCGACGACCGACTTGGCGGTCTCCACTTCGGCGATGGGCTGGTCGACGCGGATTTCGTCGCCCACGGCCACGAGCCAGTTGATGAGTTCGGCTTCGGTGAGGCCTTCGCCAAGGTCCGGGAGGCGGAAGACTTGCAGTTCGGCGGTCATGGTCAGTTCTCCCATTGCAGCTCGTCGACGGCGTCGAGGATGCGGTCGACGCTCGGCAGGTAGTAGTGCTCCAGCTTCGGTGCGGGGTAGGGCACGTCGAAGCCGGTGACGCGGCGGATCGGGGCAGCCAGGTGATGGAAGCAGCGTTCCTGGACCCGGGCCACGATTTCGGAGGCCACGGATGCGAAGCCGTGTGCTTCGGCGATGACCACGGCGCGGCCGGTCTTGCGCACGGATGCGGTGACGGTCTCGTCGTCGAACGGCACGATCGTGCGCACATCGATGACTTCGAGCGAGCGGCCTTCCTCGGCGGCTGCCGCGGCGGCTGCGAGCGCGGTGGGGACGGAGGGACCGTAGGCGATCAGGGTGGCGTCCGTTCCGGAACGGGCGACGGCGGCCTTCCCCTCGCTGCTGGACCCTGCGGCGCGGTGGGCGGCGTGGTCCGCGGCCAGGGCCTCGAGATCCACCTGGTCCTTGGACCAATACAGCTTCTTGGGCTCCATGAACATCACGGGGTCGTCGGAGTCGATCGCTTCGCGCAGCATGCGGTAGCCGTCGGCCACGGTGGCCGGGGTATACACCTTCAGGCCCGCGGTGTGGGCGTAGTAGGACTCGGAGGAGTCGCAGTGGTGCTCCACGCCGCCGATCCCGCCGGCGTATGGCACACGAATGACCATGGGCAGCTTCAGCGCCCCGCGGGTGCGGTTGTGCATCTTGGCCACGTGGCTGACGATCTGTTCGAAGGCCGGGTAGGCGAAGGCGTCGAACTGCATTTCGATGACGGGACGCATACCGTTCATGGCCATGCCCACAGCCATGCCGACAATCCCGGATTCGGCCAGCGGGGTGTCGAAGCAGCGCTGTTCGCCGAAGGCGTCCATGAGGCCGTCGGTGATGCGGAAAACGCCGCCCAGGCGGCCAACATCTTCGCCGAAGACGAGGACAGAGGCGTCGTCGCGCATCGCGTCCGCCATCGCCGTGTTGAGGGCCTTGGCCATGGTGACGCTCTGCGGGCCGCGCGCCTCGGCGGCCGCGGCGGCGTTGGCTGCGGCCCGGGCCGTGGCGGCACTGACGTTGCCGTTCGCCTCCGAAGAGGTGGTGATGGTGGGGCTCACTTTCCTGCCTCCTTCTGGGCGGCTTTGCCGGCTTCTTCGCGGGCGAGTTCGTCGGCCAGCAGCGCGGACTGTTCCTGCAGCTGCGGCGTGGGGCTGGAAAAGACGTAGCGGAACAGGTTCTGCGGCTCCACCGGGACGTCCTCGCCCAGGCCTTCGCGCAACTGGGTGGCCACCGCTTCGGCGTGCTCGGTGATCCGGGCCGCGCCGTCGTCGTCGAGCAGTCCACGATTCCGAAGGTAGACATCCATGCGGCTGAGCGGGTCCTTGGCCTTCCACTCGCTGACTTCGGCGTTGTCCCGGTAGCGGGTGTCGTCGTCGGCGTTGGTGTGGGCCTGCATCCGGTAGGTGTTGGCCTCGACCAGCAGGGGGCCGGATCCTTCGCGGGCGAGCTTCACGGCCCGGTCCAGCACGGCCAGCAGGGCCACGAGGTCGTTGCCGTCCACGCGTTCGCCGGCCATGCCGTAGCCCACGGCCTTGTGCGCCAGGGACGGGGCCACGGACTGGTGGCTCAGGGGCACGGAGATGGCGTACTTGTTGTTCTGCACGAAGAAGATCACGGACAGGTGGAAGACGGCGGCGAAGTTCAGAGCCTCATGGAAGTCGCCTTCGCTGGTGGCGCCGTCGCCGCACATGGCCATCACCACGGTGTCCTCGCCGCGCAGCTTGGCGGCGTGAGCCACGCCGACGGCGTGCAGCAGCTGGGTGGTCAGAGGCGTGCACTGGATGCCGACCTTATGTTCCATCGGGTTGTAGCCGCCGTGCCAGTCGCCGCGGAAGATGGTCATGGCCTGCACCGGGTCCACGCCCTTGGCCATGACGGCGACGGCGTCCCGGTAGGTGGGGAACAGCCAGTCGCCTTCGGACAGGCACATGGCCGCCGCCACCTGGCAGGCCTCCTGGCCATGGCTGGAAGGGTAGACGGCCATGCGACCCTGCCGGACCAACGCCGAGTTCTGGTCGTTGACGCGGCGCCCGACGACGAGGCGTTCGTAAGCGGCCATAAGTTCGGGATCGCCCGGGATGGGATATTCGTGGCCGGGTTCGGTGCCTTGTTCGGCTTCCGGATTGAGCGTGCCGTCCGGGGCCACCATCTGGATCTGGCGGTGCGCCGGGAGCATGTAGTCCTCAACGCTGATGCCGAACTTCCGCTGCACTTCGGATGCCTGGTCCGGGGCTGACTGGCTTGTGGAGATCGTCATTGGTCCCTCCTCCGTTTTCACTATTTGCCTCCAAGTATGGTCCTGCGTGAAGTTTCGTATCCAGTGCCCGGCGGAATCATGGAAGAGCTATCAAAAAGCGGCTACTCTGAGAGACGAATTGCATAATGTGAGCTGGGTTACCGCCCGCATGTGGACGAATTGCGTTCGGACGAATTGTGCTTGGACGATTTGCGCGCAGCACGAACGCAGGAAGGAGGGGCCGTGGCCGAAAGCGAACAGGCGGCGCCTGAAGTGCCCCGGGAAGTTTCACTCGACAAGGTGGACCGGGACATCATTGCCGAGTTGACCCGGGACGGCAGGATGTCCGTCACCCAGGTGGCCGAGAACGTGCACATCAGCCGCGCCCACGCCTACTCCCGGATCGCCAGGCTGACGGGAGAAGGGGTCCTCACAAAGTTCACCGCCGTGGTGGACCCGGTCAAGGCGGGCCTGAAATCCTCCGCGTACGTGACCCTGAAAGTGCAGCAGCATTCCTGGCGGACCCTGCGCGAGCAGCTCCGGGCGATCCCCGAAGTCCAACACATCGCCCTGGTGGGCGGCAGCTTCGACGTCATCCTGCTGGTGCGGGCCACGGACAACGTCCACCTGCGCCGGGTCATTTTCGATCAGTTGCAGTCCATGCCGGGCGTCATCGACACCCAGACCTTCCTGGTGTTCGAGGACGTGGACACCCGCTGAATGTCCATCGCCACCGGTGCCGTCGTCTCCTTGTTGCCGGGACTTCTCCTCCATCGCAAGCATGAACTGCCAACTCCTAGAATGAGCGGGTGAACCTTTCGCATCTCGGCGCGCCGATCGGGCCGATGATTCGCGTCCACGGCGGGTACGCCAACCGGATGTACCGGCTCGACACCGACCATGGGTCATTCGCGGTGAAGGAGTTGAATCTCGACGACCGTCGCTGGACCCATCACGTCGAGGACGTGTTCAGGTTCGAGCGGGCGGCCTTTGATGCCGGCATTCCGATGCCAGAACCAATCTCTGCCAGCCACGGCACCCTCGTTCACCGATGGGTCGAAGGCGAGAAGGTGCCTGAGGCGCCGGTATCGGCGGCGTACGCGTTTGAGATCGGTGAGATCCTCGCGCGTATCCACGCTCTCGACGTCGCGTGGACCCGTGTGTCGATCGAGGACCCGACGCCACGGGACTGGTCCGAGCTCGCCGCGCGGGCGGTGGCGACCGGACAGCCGTGGGCAGACGAGCTCGCCTCTCACGTAGAGACGTTCCTCGCAATTGCCCACTTCGTCGACACCTGCGAACGGCCCGGCCCCGTCGTCCTGACCCACAGGGATATCCAACCGTGGAACCTGCTCTCTCGGGAGGGTCGGCCTGTTGTGCTCGACTGGGAGCTCTCGGGGATGCTCGACCTGTCCGGTGAGCTCGGCTCGACCGCGCTGAGCCTCGCGAAGGGACCTGGCTTCGACGACATCAAGCCCGCCATTTTCCGCTCGGTTCTCGACGGCTATGTCGCAGGGGGCGGAGCGCTGCCGCCGTCAGGTCCAAGCTGGTTTGTGTTCATGATCGGCGGCTGGCTGGGGCACACCAGGTGGAACATCCTCCGGTGCCTCGCCGGTGTCGACGTGAGCACCGGCCCTGGCCTCGCTCTGTCGCACCAGTCCGTGCGCAACGGGGTGCGCGGCCTCCCCGAACTGTTCGGCCGACTTCCGGAGATCGAGGCGTTGCTCGTGTAACAGTGACCTGCAAATCCTAGGACTCCAGCAGCCCCAGCAGGTACTTTCCGTAGCCGCTCTTCAGCAGGGTTTCGGCCCGGTGGCGGAGGTCATCGGCGGAGATGTAGCCCTGGCGCCAGGCGATTTCCTCGGGAGCGCCGATCTTGAAGCCCTGCCTGTTCTCCACGGTGCGCACGAAGCTTGAGGCATCGTTCAGGTCGGCGAAGGTCCCGGTATCAAGCCAGGCGGTGCCGCGGGGCAGCACCTCGACGTGCAGCTTTCCGTTCTTCAGGTAGGTCAGGTTGATGTCCGTGATTTCCAGTTCGCCGCGGTCGGACGGGCGCAGCCCCCTGGCGATCTCGACGACGTCGTTGTCGTAGAAATAGAGCCCCGGAACCGCGTAGTTGCTCTTCGGGTTCGCAGGCTTTTCCTCGAGCGAAATGGCCTGGCCGTCGTCGTCGAACTCGATCACGCCGTACGCCGCCGCGTTCTGGACCCAGTACGCGAACACCGCGCCGCCGTCGATGTCCGTGAACCGCTCAAGCTGCTGGCCCATGCCCGGTCCGTAGAAGATGTTGTCGCCCAGCACCAGGGCCACGGAATCGCTGCCGATGTGCGGCTCCCCCAGGATGAACGCCTGGGCCAGGCCGTCCGGTGAAGGCTGTTCGACGTAGCTGAGGCTGATGCCGAACTGGGAGCCGTCGCCCAGCAACTGCCGGAACTGACCTGCGTCCCGGGGCGTGGTGATCACCAGGATGTCGCGGATCCCGGCGAGCATCAGGGTGGACAGCGGATAGTAGATCATCGGCTTGTCATAGACCGGCACCAGTTGCTTGCTGATCCCGAGGGTGATCGGGTGAAGCCTTGAACCCGTCCCCCCGGCCAGGATGATCCCGCGCATACGCCACATCATGTCCTCCCGGCATTGCTTCCGCAAGGCTAGAGTATGGATCCATGGAGAAGATCCTCGTCACGGGCGGGGCCGGATTCATCGGGTCCAACTTCGTCCGGTACGCCGTGGCCCACACGGACTACGAGATCACGGTCCTGGATGCCCTGACCTACGCGGGGCATCTGGAATCGCTCGCAGGGCTGCCGCCGGAGCGGTTCCGGTTCGTGCACGGGGACATCGCCGACGCCGGCCTGGTGGACAGGCTCATGGCTGCGGTTGACGGCGTGGTCCATTTCGCCGCCGAATCCCATAACGACAACTCCCTCCACGAGCCGCGGCCCTTCCTGGACACGAACGTGACGGGCACCTACACCCTGATCGAAGCCGCGCGCCGGCACGGGACCCGCTTCCACCACATCTCCACCGACGAGGTCTACGGCGACCTCCCGCTGGGCGCTCCGGAACGGTTCACGGAGACCACCCCGTACAACCCGTCCAGCCCGTACTCCTCGACCAAGGCGGCCTCCGACCTGCTCGTCCGGGCCTGGGTGCGTTCCTTTGGACTGCGCGCCACCATCAGCAACTGCTCCAACAACTACGGCCCGTACCAGCACGTGGAGAAGTTCATCCCCCGCCAGATCACCAACGTCCTGGACGGCGTGCGGCCCAAGCTCTACGGCGAAGGCCGCAACGTGCGGGACTGGATCCACGTGGACGACCACTCGTCCGCGGTGCTGGCCATCCTGGAGAACGGCAGGATCGGCGAGACCTACCTGGTGGGCGCGGACGGTGAACGGTCCAACAAGGACGTGGTGGAGTTGGTGCTCGAGCGCATGGGCCAGGACCCTGGCGCCTACGACCACGTGCCCGACCGGCCCGGCCACGACCTCCGCTACGCGATCGATTCGTCGAAGCTGCGCGCGGAACTGGGCTGGACGCCGTCGTACTCCGACTTCGCCGCCGGGCTGGACACCACCATCGCCTGGTACCGCGACAACGAGGACTGGTGGCGGCCGCAGAAGGACGCCGCCGAGGCCCGCTATATTGAACAGGCGCGGCGCCTCCAGGCGCAGAGCGCGCGGGAAACCCTGTGAACGCCCCGCAACTGGCGGTGAGGGAGACGCCGGTCGCCGGCCTGCTGCTGGTGGACCTGCCGGTGCACGGCGACAACCGCGGCTGGTTCAAGGAGAACTGGCAGCGCCGGGCCATGACGGAGCTGGGGCTGCCGGACTTCGGGCCCGTCCAGAACAACGTCTCCTTCAACGCCGCAGCCGGCACCACCCGCGGCATCCACGCCGAACCGTGGGACAAGTTCGTCTCCGTGGTGGCGGGCCGGGCCTTCGGGGCCTGGGTGGACCTGCGCGAAGGCGAGGGATTCGGCCGGCTGTTCACTGCGGAGTTGGATCCGGGCACGGCCGTGTTCGTTCCCCGCGGGGTGGGCAACGCCTTCCAGACCCTGGAAGACAACACTGTCTACTCCTACCTGGTCAACGAACACTGGTCCCCCGCGGCGAAATACACGCTGCTCAACCTCGCCGACGAAACTGTGTCCGTCCCCTGGCCCGTTCCCTTGGAACGGGCCGAAATTTCGGACAAGGACCGCGGGCATCCGCGCCTGTCCCAGGTGCTTCCCGTCCCGCCGCGGCGGACCCTGGTGCTCGGGGCGGACGGCCAGCTGGGCAGGGCGCTGCGGGCCGTGTACGACGGCGGGACCGCCGTCGAGTTCGCCGCCCGGGACAGCTTCGACCTCGCCTCCCCCGACGCCTTCGATTCGCGCGACTGGCGCGACTATGAAGCGGTCATCAACGCTGCCGCGTTCACCGCTGTCGACGACGCCGAGACAGCCGAGGGGCGCCGCTCGGCCTGGGCGATCAACGCCGCAGCCGTGGTGCGGCTGGCGCGCACCGCCGTCGAGCACCGGCTCACCGTGGTGCACGTTTCCAGCGACTACGTCTTTGACGGGCTGGCGGGGCCGCACGCCGATGCGGGTCCATGGGCGCCGCTCGGGGTGTACGGGCAGTCGAAGGCCGCGGGCGAGGCCGCCGTCGGCGTCGTGCCCCGGCATTACCTGGTGCGCAGCAGCTGGGTGGTGGGCGAAGGGAAGAACTTCGTCCGCACCATGGCCTCCCTCGCGGAGCGGGGCGTGAAGCCGTCCGTGGTCAATGACCAGACCGGCAGGCTGACCTTTGCCGAAGACCTTGCCGCAGGGATCAGGCACCTGCTGGATTCCAAGGCGCCTTATGGCAGCTACAACCTCTCCAACAGCGGCCCTGCGCAAAGTTGGGCGGACATCGCGGCGGACGTCTTCGAACTGTGCGGGCGGCCCCGCAGCGACGTCACCGGTGTCTCCAGCGCCGAGTACTTTCAGGACAAGCAGGCGGCGCCCCGTCCCCTGGACAGCACTCTGGACCTCGCGGGGATCGAGGCGACCGGCTTCTTCCCACCGCCGGCGGCCCTTCGCTTGCGGGAGTACCTGTCACGGCTGGGTGGGTGACTCGCTGGCTGCTCCGAGGAACTTCGCCACATCCGCGGCAATGCGTTCCGGGCATTCCCAGAGCACAATATGGCCCGTGGCGCCGTAGATAACCAGTTGCGCACCCGGGATCCTGGCCGCCAGCGTCTCCTGGTGGCTGCGCGGAATCAGGGAGTCGTGGGCACCCCACAGGATGAGCGTGGGCACCGAAATGGAACCCTGCTCCGTGGGCGGCACAGCCTCACACAGGCCGTCCAGGATCCCTCTCCACGCCCGTGCCGGCATCACCACACCGTCCTGCACCCGGTCCTCCATGTACCACCTGGGTACGATGTGCAGCACTTGGAACCAGGTCAGCGAGTCACGCACCCATTGTTCGTCGACGGGATCGCGCAGTTGCGCCACCTCGGCGGCGAAGGCCGGCCGGCTCCGCAGGCTGAGGGGCGAGCCCACGAGGATCAACGCGCTTACGAGATCGGGGCGGTCGACGGCGAGTTGCTGCGCCAGGTAGCCTCCGCTGGAGGAACCAAGGACACAAGCATTGGTAACGCCGAGGGCCTCAAGGAGGGCTGCGACGTCGTCCGCCATCTGCGCGAGCGAGTATCCGTCCTCGGGTTTGTCCGCGGCGCCCTGGCCGCGCTGGTCCGGAGCGAGGATAGCCAACGACGGCGGCAGGAGCGGCAACAGGCGGTCGAAGCTCTTGTGGGACTCGCCCCAGGGGTGGAGCAGGAGAAGCGGGGGCGGGGCGGGGTTCACATCTGATGCGCCGCTCCCGGTCGGCGCGCGGACCAAGCACGGGACCGTGATGCCGGTGCGAAGCGTTAACCTGCGCAGCTCAGACTGCATGGCATCAGACTACGCCGGCGATTGCTGCCCAGGGAGGGCAGGCGCTGAGGCCAAAACCCCCGGAACCGGTTCCTGCACCTTCACTGACACCATCCTGGCCTCCGCGGCACCGCAACGTCACCCCAAGGCACACTGGGCGGGGCGGTGGGCCCTGATAATGTCCGAGCTCGGTGATGTGATGGATTCATGGAGAAGACCAGCAGCCTGAGCGAGGGGACGCCGCAATCTGACACGGCTTCTGACCCTCTGGCTGTGCTGGACGGAATGGTCTCCACTCTTGGATCCCTCGAGTCGGCAATCGCCAGCCTCCAGGCATTACGGGAGTACACCCTCGCCATCGCCTCGCGGCTGGCGGAGGTAATGAACAACGACGCCGGTGCTGTTCTGGACGGCACGGCACGGCCCGGGTTTACGGCTGCGGCGTGGGTTTCGAGATCGGCAGAGCTCGCCCAGCGGACAGTGGCGGCCGAGATCGCCACGGCCACCCGCGCGAACGACCGCACGATTCAGCGCCAGATGGGCCAGGCCGTGGAGCTTCTGGACCGCTTCCCTGTGACTTTCGGAGCCCTTGCGGCGGGCCGGATCAGTCTCGCCCATGCCCGGGTGATCCAAGACGCCGGGACCGTATTGGACGATCCTGATGCTCTTTCCCGGTACGAGTCCGTCGTGGTGGCCTGTGCCGAGCAGCACGCCCCCGGCCGGGTGCGGCGCCTGGCGGTCAGGGAAGCCGAGAGAGGCCAGCCCGAGCTGTTGGCAACACGACACGAACGCGCCTGCGAGGAACGCCGCGTGTGGGTCACGCCCCTGCCCGACGGAATGGCCGAACTCGCCGCCACCCTGCCCGCCGCTGTGGCCTACGGCATTCACGACCGCCTCACCCAGATGGCGAAGGCCCACGCCGAAGCCAGCGCAAGCCAGGCCTCCAGTGGCCCCGCTGCACCGGAGTCGACCGCCGGACCTGCCCACAGGATTGACCAGCACACCGATCAACGCACCACCGACCAACTCCGCGCCGACCTCCTGTCAGAGCTGCTGCTCCGCGGCGCCCCTACCGCGCACGACACCCCGGACGGACTCCTCGCAGCCATCACCGCACACGTGGACGTCACCGTCCCTGTGCTGACCCTGATTGATGGCGGAAGCGCCAGCGCCACGGGCAACGCGGCCATGAGCAACCCAGCTGCCGACCGCCCGGAACAGGTCCCGGCCGAGCTGGATGGCCGCCACCCCATCGACCCCCTCACCGCCAGAGTCCTCGCCGGTCAGGCCACCGCGTGGAACAGGGTCCTGACCGACCCGTTCACGGGAGTCGTGCTGGCCGTGGACCGTTACCGGCCCGGCGAGGACCTCAAACGGCTGCTTGCTGCACGGGACACCGGATGCCGTTTCCCCGGGTGCGGAATCAAGGCCAGCGACCTGGATCTGGACCACACGCACGACGCGGCCCTTGGCGGGGCAAAGGAAGCCGGCAATCTCGCCGGGCTGTGCCGGCGCCACCATATGCTCAAGCACCATTCGCGGTGGAAGGTCCGGCAAACCGGAGCCGGGGTTCTGGAGTGGATAAGCCCCACCGGCCGACGCAACACGGACCACCCGCCCATACCGGCGACAACCACGGTCGGTACCGGCAACAAGCCACCGCCATTCTAGGACTGAACCGCCGCCAGCCGTTCGGGTACGCCGGAGTGACCGCCTTCTGCCGCAGGACCGCGAACTGTGCCTACATGTCGTGCATCAGGTAGAGGTCGCGGCGGCGGGTTCAAGGCGGTCAAGGTCAGCACTGGCATCCCCTGGTTCATCCCGCCACCCCACATCGACCCCCCACCAACAACCGGTCCGGAACCATTACTTCCGCGGCTAGGAAACGTCCCAGGTCTCCGACTCGCAGGGAATTGGAACGGCGGCGCAGCGGCGATTTTTCGCGGGCTGCGGCGTCTTCCGGGACCTACAGCAGAGGCGTAGCCTTGAACCGGCACCGGACGCTCCCGTCGCGTCGGAGCCGACGATGCCGCCCCGAGGAGGGCGCGGAAACTTTGGATTCCGCCCCCGTTTTGCCCATGTTTCTGGGGGGCAGCGGACTGAGGTCGGACAACGACGCCACAGTCGCTGTCCGACATGGAGCGCCACGTTCGCGTGGCGGGACAATGGCTCCAAAGGTCAAATCATGAACAAGATCCTCAAGCAATTCTTCATGCTGTGCGCAGCGTTCCTGCTCGTATTCACAGCCGGAGTGTCGGCGGCCCAGGCAGCCAGCCCGCACTTCAAAAAGGGCGGTGAGCCCGTCTGTACCGTGAGTTTCAGCGGTTCCACAGCAACCACCACCTGTCGGGCGGTCCTCGCCGGACTCGGAAACGACGACCTTCTCGCCACCGTCAGCGTTTCCGGCTTCGCCGTCTATCAGTGCAAGAACCAAGGCGGAAACGTCGCACCCGGACAGAACAAGGTCCTGATCGGTCCGGCGGTGGCGCCGACGCTGATCGACAGCGACGCCATCAAGAACGGAAACCTGACGTTGAACACCAATCCGGCAGTATTGTCGGCCCCTGGCACGGTGACAGCGGCACAGGCCGGATGCCCGAACAGCAACTGGGCGGGCGTGAATCCGGTCTTGACAGTGACGTCGATTTCCCTGGTGATCGAACAGCCCGTTGGAACGGTGATCTTCAGCTGCTCGAAGTCGGACCCGAACGGCCTGACAAGCCCGGTGACGCTCAGCTGCTAAATCAAAACCTCAGGAGGTAAGTCCTGCGCACAGGCAAGGCTCCGGGTGATTCCGAATTGGAACGCCGGAGCCTTCGCCGTACCTCAGCCCTTGAAGACCGGGGCCCGCTTCTCCTGGAAGGCGCGGAAGCCTTCCGCGTAGTCCTCACTCTTGCACAGCCGGGCCTGTTCGGTGTTCTCCTCGGCCATCGAGGCCCAGAGTCCCAGCCGCTGGTCGCGGATGTGCGCCACGAGCTCCTTGCTGGCATTGAACGCACCCGTGGCGCCTGTAGCCACCCGCTCCACGATGGCCCGGGTCACGGACAGCAGCGAATCGTCAGGCATGGCCCGGCTGAAGAGGCCCTGGGCCACCGCCTCACTGCCGTCCATGAGGTCGGCCGTGTAGATCAGGTCCAGCGTGCGGTGCATGCCCAGCCGCTCGGTGAAGTACCAGTGGCCGCCGGAGTCCAGGGTGGCGCCCAGCTTGGCGAAAGGCGAGCCGAACTTGGCGTTCTCCGCCACGTAGACCACGTCCGTGGCCAGCAGCAGTCCGAGCCCGACGCCGAGGCAGGCCCCGTGCGCCGCCGCGAAGGTGGGCGCCGGGAAGGCCGCCATCTTCTTCAGCAGCGGCTCCACCAGTCCCCCGAGGTAGGCCTGCGCGTCATCGCTCTCCGGGGTCACACCGGCGATGTCGCGCCCGGCGCAGAACGCGCGGCCCTCTCCCCGCAGGAGCAGCGCCCGCACCTCCCCGCGGGCGGCGGCGGCAGCGGCGTCGTCGTACGCCCTGTCCAGTTCGGCGAGCGCCTCCTCGTTGAGGGAGTTCAGCTTCTGGGGTGCGTTCAGGACGATCTCGGCGATCCCGCCGGCGATGGAGAGCTCAATCATGCTTCGGTTCCTTGGCTGTCGGTGGGCGGACTTGCTTAGACGTCGAAGTCGAGGGTGACGTTCTCGCTGGTCGGGTGGGCCTGGCAGGTCAGGACGTAGCCCTTGTCCAGCTCATCCTGCTCCAGCGCGTAGTTTTCGTCCATGGTGACGGTGCCGCTGACCACCTTGGCACGGCAGGTGCCGCAGACCCCGCCGGCGCAGGCGAAGGGCACGTCCGGGCGGACGCGCAGCGCGGCGTTGAGGATGGACTCGCGGGCGTGGGTGGGGCTCGCGACGTCGCCGGTGAGGCCGTCCAGCTTGAAGGTGATCTTGAAGGTGTCCTCGGATTCGTCCGCAATCACGGGACGGCCCGCGTTGCCCTCGGGACGGTCCGGACGGCCGGTGGTGAACAGCTCGAAACGGACGTGTTCGGGCGCCACGCCGCGTGCGGCCAGGGTGTCGCGGCACAGTTGCACCAGCTCGAACGGCCCGCAGAGGAACCATTCGTCGATGTCCTCGGCGTGGATGGCGGAGGACAGCAGGGCCTGCAGCTTCTCGGAATCGATCCGGCCCGTCATGAGCGGGGCGATCCGCTGCTCGCGGGACAGCACGTGGTGCAGGGCCAGGCGGGACGGGTACTTGTCCTTCAGGTCCGCCAGTTCCTCGAGGAACATGACGTCCATGGCGGCCTTGTTGGCGTAAATCAGGTCGAAGCGGGTCTCCGGGTTGGCGGCCAGCAGGGTCCGCGCGATCGCGATCACCGGGGTGATGCCGGATCCGGCGGCGATGGCCACGAACGAGCCTGCGTCACCGGCGAGTTCCTCCGGGTGGTTCATGGAATTCATCACGTTGTGCTGCACGGTGGAGCCGTCCTTGCCGTGCTTGGAGATGAACGCGCCCTGCGGGCTCATCACGTCCAGGGTGTCGCCCGCCTTGAGCTCGGCGTTGGCCCACGTGGAAAAGATGCCGCCCAGGTCCTTCTTGATGGCCACCCGGATTTCGCTGCTGCCGTCCCCGAAGCTGCGCGGCTCTGCGCAGATGGAGTAGCTGCGGCGGACTTCGTGCGGTTCGCCGGACTCGTCCGGGAGCGTGGTGCGCAGGGCCACGTACTGGCCGGGCAGGTAGTCGTACTGTCCTGCCAGTTCCGCCGGGACGGCGAAGGTGACTTCGATGGCGTCCTCGGTCAGGCGCCGCACCTCGGAGACGGCGAGGCTGTGGAAGGACGCTCGACGGCGGCTGGCCGTGGGGGTTTCGGTGGTCATCTGGCTTCCTTAGAGGACTTTGAAGTAGTCGAACGGTTCCTTGCAGTCCTGGCAGACGTATAGCGCCTTGCAGGAGGTGGAGCCGAAGCGGGTCAGTTCCTTGGTGTTCAGCGAGGAGCACTGCGGGCATTTGACCGCCAGGCTCAGCCGCACGGGACCGGAGTGTCCGCCCGCCCGGGAAGAGCCCGACGGCGGCGCGATGCCGTACTCCCGCAGCTTCGCCTTGCCGATTTCGCTCATCCAGTCCGTGGTCCAGGCCGGGGCCAGCACCAGGTTCACGCCCACCTCGCCGTAACCGGCCTTGGCGAACACGGCCTGGATGTCGTCCCTGATCGCATCCATCGCCGGGCAGCCCGAGTAGGTGGGCGTGATGGTGACCTCGACCCTGCCATCCACAAGCCGCACCGCGCGGAGGATCCCCAGGTCCTCGATGGTGAGCACGGGGATCTCCGGGTCGCAGACCGTGGCGGCGAGCGCCCAGGCCTGCTGTTCGGCAGCGCTGCGCTGCCCCGCGGACGTCATCGGCTTGGTTGCCACGGCGGTCACCAGCTTGCCCCGGGGTGTTCGCGGGCCAGCACCTGCATTTCGGCCAGCAGGTAACCCAGGTGTTCGGAGTGCTTGCCGCGCCGGCCGCCGCCCAGGGACTGCGGGATGCGGTCCAGGCCGAGTCCGCCGTCGGCGGCGTCGTCCGTCAGCCCGGCCTCGGCCAGGAGTTCGCCGCTGAGGCGGTCGAAGTCCTCGCGCAGGGTGGATGGCTGGACGCCGGTGCCGGCTTCGGCGAGGCGTGCGGTGAGCTCGTCGTCTTCGAAGAGTTCGTCGACATAGGGCCACAGCAGCCTGAATCCGTGGATGAGGCGGCGCCGGGATTCCTCCGTGCCGCCGGACAGGCGAAGCACCCACTGGGCGCTGTGGTCGCGGTGGTAGTCCACTTCCTTGAGGGCCTTGGCTGCGATCGCGGCAATGGTGGCATCCGTGGAATCCAGCAGACGCTTGTAGAGCTCGAACTGGTAGTAGCTCACGATGAACTGCCGGGCGATGGTGGCGGCGAAATCCCCGTTGGGCTGTTCGAACAAGTGCGCCGAACGGAATTCGGGTTCGCGGCGGAAGTAGGCAAGATCGTCTTCGCTCTTGTCCCAGTACGCGCCCGCGTAGGTGAGGAAGGAGCGGGCGTGGCCCAACTGGTCCAGGGCGATGTTGCCCAGGGCGATGTCCTCCTCGAGTTCGGGGGCGCGGGAGATCCAGTGGCCAAGGCGCTGCGCCAGGACCAGGGCGTCGTCGCCCAGGCGGAGCGCGTATTCGGCGGCGTATTCCCCGGGCTTGGCAGTGCCGCGGCGCACCTCGAGTGCGATGTCCTCCGGGCGCAGGGCGTTGCCGGGGGTGATGCGGGTGGCGCTGGCCGAGCCGTCGCCGGAGGCGCCTGCACCGGACACGCCCACGGAGATGTCGCCGTGGCCTTCGAGTGCGAAGTCGGTGGTGTGTTCGCTTGTCACAGGTGCTTCACGCCTTCGCTCTTGGTGTAGTAGGTGGCGTGGCGGTAGTCCTTGCCCTGCGGGGACTCGAAGAAGGAACCCTTCGAATCAGGGTCGCTGGAGGAGATCGCGTCCGCCGGGACCACCCAGATGGAAACGCCTTCGTTGCGGCGGGTGTACAGGTCTCGGGCGTTGCGCAGCGCCATCACGGCGTCGGGAGCGTGCAGCGAGCCGGCATGCACGTGGGAGAGGCCGCGGCTGGAGCGCACGAAAACTTCCCAGAGGGGCCAGGGCGTTTCCTTGGAGTGGGTCTCGGTTGGGTTGCTCATGCTGCGTGTTCCTTCTGTGCTTGCTTGGCGGCGTAGGCTGCGGCGGCTTCGCGGACCCAGGCACCGTCTTCGTGTGCCTGGCGGCGGCGTTCCATGCGCTGCGCGTTGCAGGGGCCCTTGCCGGCCAGGACGTCCTTGAATTCGTTCCAGTCCAGCGGCCCGTGCTCCCACTTCTTCGTCTCCTCGTTGAAGCGGACATCCGGGTCCGGCAGGGTCAGGCCCAGGACCCTGACCTGCTCGACCATCATTCCCACGAAGCGGCTGCGGAGTTCATCGTTGCTGAAGCGCTTGATGTTCCAGGCCATGGACTGCTTGGAGTTGGGCGAATCGTCGTCCGGCGGCCCGAACATCATGAGCGCCGGCGCGTACCAGCGGTTCACGGCGTCCTGGGCCATTTGCTTCTGGGCGGGCGTGCCGTTGGAGAGTTCCAGGAGGATCTCGAAGCCCTGGCGCTGGTGGAAGGACTCCTCCTTGCAGATGCGCACCATCGCGCGCCCGTAGGGCCCGTAGGAGGCGCGGCAGAGCGGCACCTGGTTGCAGATCGCGGCGCCGTCCACGAGCCAGCCGATCGCGCCCATGTCCGCCCAGGTCACCGCCGGATAGTTGAAGATCGAGGAGTAGCGGGCCTTGCCGTCGATAAGGTCCTGCATCATCTTGTCGCGGCTCTGGCCCAGGGTTTCGGCAGCCGAGTACAGGTAGAGGCCGTGGCCGGCTTCGTCCTGCACCTTGGCCATGAGGATCGCCTTGCGCTTCAGGCTGGGGGCCCGGGAGATCCAGTTCGCTTCGGGCTGCATTCCGATGATCTCCGAATGCGCGTGCTGGGATACCTGCCGCAGGAGCGTCTTGCGGTACGCCTCCGGCATCCAGTCGCGGGGTTCGATGCGTGAGTCCTCCGCGATGATCCGGTCAAAGTACGCCTGGCCCGCGCGTTCCCGTTCCTGTTCTTCGGGGGACAGCTCAGCGGGCACAGACTGCAGGTTCTGCGATGCCATGGTTGCTCCTATATATTTACCGACCGTTCGTTCAGAATATGCGGAAGCCTCGAGCGGCGTCAAGCATTCCGTTCGAGCAGGCGATCCGGAACCTTCACCCCTGACCCACCCTGCGTTCACCGGCAGCGGAAAGAGTGGACCCATGACTGCCTTCCCTTCGCCGCACCCTGCTCAAGAGCTCCCTGGCTACCCTCGCCATCACCGGCGGTGCCGGAGCATCCATCGCACAGTCCGCGCCCTCGGGCGTCGCACTTGTCCGCAATAGGCTCACGCTGCCCAGCGGCATCGCCAGCGGAGACGTCACTTCCTCCTCCGCCGTGCTCTGGTCCCGCGCCTCCGGACAGGGCCGGATCACCGCCACCCTGCGCGCAGTGGACGACGCCGGCACGGTCCTGCGCGGCCGTCAGGCCTTCACGCGCGTGCTGCGCGGGCCCTGGGCCACGGAGGCCAGTGACTTCACCGCCAAGATCCACGCGGACCGGCTCCCGGCCGGCACCCGTTTCGCCTACACCCTCGGGTTCGAGGACGACGGCGGCGCTATCAGCGAGACGCAGCAGGGCACCTTCCGCACAGCACCGGGCACCGGCGGAAGCACCCCGGGCAGCGGCGGGGCCGCGGCGGCAGCTGGCGGCGCGCCGTCGTCGGCACCGCAAAGCTTCGTCTGGACCGGCGACACCGCCGGCCAGGGCTGGGGCATCAACGAGGACATCGGCGGGATGCGCGGCTACCGGGCCATGCACCAAACCCGCCCCGACTTCTTCATCCACTCCGGCGACACCATCTACGCCGACGGCCCCATCGCCGCCACCGTCACCGAAAAGGACGGGCAGGTGTGGCGCAACATCGTCACCGAGGAAGTCTCCAAGGTGGCCGAAACCCTCAAGGAATTCCGCGGCCGGCACCGCTACAACTCGATGGACGCGAACATGCGGGCCCTGTTCGCCGACGTCCCGGTGATCGCCCAGTGGGACGACCACGAAACCCACAACAACTGGTACCCGGGCCAGATCATCGACGACGCCCGCTACACCGAGCGGAACGTCAACGTCCTCGCCGCGCGCGGCCGCCAGGCCTGGCAGGAGAACATGCCGATCACGGACAGCGCCGCCCTCTGGCGCCCGGGAACGTTCGACGGCGGCAGCTACCAGCCCGCCCGTATCTACCGGAAGATCTCCCGCGGACCGCAGCTGGACGTCTTCTGCCTGGACATGCGCACCTTCAAGTCGCCCAACACGGACGGCAAGGAACCCTACGCCACCCGCATCCTGGGCCAGGAGCAGGTGGACTGGCTGATCCGCGAAGTCCGGAATTCCACGGCCACCTGGAAGGTCATCGCGGCCGACCTCCCGCTGGGCATCATCGTTCCGGATGGGCCCGTGAACCAGGAAAGCCTGTCCAACCGGGAGGACGGCGCACCGCTGGGCCGGGAACTGGAGATCGCCGGCGTGCTCAGCGCCTTCAAGCGGCACGGCGTGAAGAACACCGTCTGGCTGACAGCGGACGTGCACTACTGCGCCGCGCACCACTACTCCCCCGAGCGGGCCGCCTTCACGGACTTCGATCCCTTCTGGGAGTTCGTGGCCGGGCCCATCAACGCCGGCTCCTTCGGCCCGAACGCCATGGACGGCACCTTCGGCCCGGAGGTTGTCTTCTCCAAGGCCGGCCGCTTCGCCGGTGAATCCCCGCGCGACGGCGGGAACCAGTACTTCGGGCACGTGGAGCTCGGACCCGACGACACCTTCAACGTGAGCCTGCGCAACGCCAACGGCGCCGTGCTGTTCCGGAAGACGCTGACGCCGCAGCGCTGAGCCTTCCCCCAGCCCAACTAGCTGGCAGTAGATGTCGTTATGAGCCCCCAAAACGACGTTAACTGCCAGTCAGTTGGGCGGGGTGGACCGTGCCGGGCTTTCGAGCGGGCGCCGTTGCCGAATTGCATCCTGCGACACGCTTGTTTTGTTACCTGCCGGTGGTAGTTTCCGGACATGGAGAAATGGCTGAGCGCCGAATTCCTGAGAAGCCTCCTGCACGGTCGCAGGGCAATCGTGGCCGCCGTCGCCGCGGTGCTGGTCCTTGGCACGGTGACGGCGGGAATCCTGGTGAGCGTGAACCGGCCCGCCCCGCCGGCCGCGGCGCCGTCGTCGAGCCAGGGATCGGAGCCCGGCATCACCGTACCGCCCGGTTCCCTGCTCAAGGCGGACCGGCCCACCCCGCCGCTGGCCCTGCCCGGACTGCCGTCGGGCCCCGTGAACATCCTGGTGATCGGCAGCGACATCCGCGGCAACGCCAAGGAGGCCACCAAGAAGGCAGCTGCCACCGGCGAACAGGTGGACCACCGCGCGGACACCCTCATGCTGATGCACATCCCGGCCGACCGGAAGAAGATCTACGGCATCTCGATCATGCGCGACCTCTGGGTGGACATCCCCGGGTACGGCGGCTCCAAGATCAACTCCAGCCTGCAATTCGGCGGCACCGCTTTGGTGGAGAGGACCGTCCAGCAGCTGCTCCGCACGCGCATCAATTACAGCGTCATGGTGGACTTCGACAGCTTCCGCGCCATCGTGGACGGCCTGGGCGGCATCGAGGTGAACGTGGCTGCCCCCTTCACCTCCACGCACGACACCCGGCACACCTTCACGCGCGGCGTCAACCGCCTCAACGGCCAGAACGCCCTCGAATTCGTCCGCGAGCGCTACGCCTTCTCGGACGGCGACTATCAGCGCGTGCGCAACCAGCAGGAGTTCATCCGGGCGGTCATGGCCAAGCTGCGCAACTCCGGCATCCTCAAGGACGCCGGGAAAACCCTCGCCTTCGTCACCAAGGTGGCCCCGAGGCTGATCCTGGACAACGGCCTGGACGTCATGAAACTGGCGGGCCTGGCCTACGCGCTGCGCGGCATCGACCCGGGAACGGCGTCCTTCAGAACGCTCCCGACGGCGGGCACCGGCACTTCGCCGGACGGCCAGTCGATCGTCCTGCCGGACTACAACGGGATCGCCCAGGTGGCGGACGCGCTGGCAAAGGACCGGCTGGGCCAGCTTCCCCGATAGCAGCTTCCCCGGTAGCGAACGCCCGCGGCATTACGCGCGCGGCTCTATATATTGAGTCCATGACCCAGACTCCGCTCCAGAACACCACGGCCGTGCCGCCTGTCGCCAAGAAGGTCCCGTTCGCCCGGGAGCACCACGGGGACGTCTTTGTGGACAACTACGAGTGGCTGCGGGACAAGGAGTCCCCCGAGGTCGTGGAGCACCTCAAGGCCGAAAACGCCTACCAGGAAGCCGTCACGGCCCACCAGGAACCCCTGCGCGAGGCCATCTTCCAGGAGATCAAGGGCCGCACCCAGGAGACGGACCTGTCCGTGCCGGGCCGCAAGGACGGCTGGTGGTACTACACCCGTTCGGTGGAGGGCAAGGAGTACGGCATCCAGTGCCGGGTGCAGGCGCAGGAAACCGGGGACCCCGTGGCCGACTGGACCCCGCCTGCCGTCGAACCCGGCATCGACCTTCCGGGCGAAGAAGTCCTGCTGGACGGCAACGCAGAAGCCGAGGGCAAGCCGTTCTTCTCGGTGGGCGGCACCGCGGTCACCATCGACGGGAACCTCTACGCGTACGCCGTGGACAACTCCGGCGAAGAACGCTTCACCGTGCGCTTCAAGGACCTGCGCAGCGGCGAACTGCTGCCCGACGTGATCGAGAACGCCTTCTACGGCCTGGCCTTCTCCCCCGACGGCACCCGGCTGTTCTACACGGTGGTGGACGATTCCTGGCGCCCGTACCAGGTCAAGGCACATGTGCTCGGCACACCGGTGGAGCAGGACGAGGTGCTGTACCAGGAGGACGACGTCGCCATGTGGCTTGGCTTCGAGCTGTCCTCGGACCGCCGCCACCTGGTGCTCAGCATCGGCTGCTCGGAGTTTAGCGAGACCCGCCTGCTGCGCTTCGACGATTACGACGCCGGCCTGACCACCGTGATTTCCCGCGACGAGCACCTGTTGTACGAGGCCGAGCCCTTCCTGCTTGCGGTCGCTTCCGGAACGCCGCAGGAAACCATCCTCCTCACGCACAACAAGGACGCCATCAACTCGATGGTCTCTTTGGTGGACCCTGCCGACCTCGCCAAGCCGCTCGCCGCGCAGCACTGGCGCACCGTCGTCGCGCATTCCGACGACGTCCGCATTAACGGCGCCGGCGTCACCGCCACGCACCTGCTGGTCTCGGTACGGCAGGACACCATCGAACGCGTCCAGGTAATCCCCCTCGCCGGCCTCGGCACCCCGGAACAGGCACCGGCGGTCGAGCCGGCATTCGACGAGGAGCTCTACACGGCCGGGGTTTCAGGTTCGGACTACGACGCCCCGGTGGTCCGCATGGGCTACACCTCCTACTTCACGCCGTCGCGGGTGTACGACTTCGTACTGCCCACCGCGGACCGGCCCGAGGGCGAGCTGCTGCTGCGGAAGGAAAGCCCGGTGCTCGGCGGCTATTCCGGGTCCGACTACGTCGCCACCCGTGAATGGGCAACCGCCGACGACGGCACCCGGGTGCCGTTGTCCGTGCTGCGGCACGCTTCGGTGCAGCAGGACTCGACGGCGGCCGGCCTGGTGTACGGGTACGGCTCCTACGAGGTCAGCATGGATCCGGGATTCGGCGTGGCGCGGCTGTCCCTACTGGACCGCGGCATCGTCATGGTCATCGCGCACATCCGCGGCGGCGGCGAACTCGGCCGGCACTGGTACGAGGACGGCAAGAAGCTCAGCAAGAAGAATACCTTCACGGACTTCGTGGCGGCCACGGACTGGCTGGCCGGCTCCGGCTGGGTGGACGCGGAGCGGATCGCCGCGATGGGCGGGTCCGCGGGGGGCCTGCTGATGGGTGCCGTGGCCAACCTCGCCCCGGAAAAGTACGCGGCCGTGGTGGCCCAGGTTCCCTTCGTGGACGCACTGACCACCATCCTGGACCCGGAGCTCCCGCTCTCCGCTCTGGAATGGGAAGAGTGGGGCAACCCCATCACCGACCCCGAGGTCTACGCCTACATGAAGTCCTATACGCCGTACGAGAACGTCCGGGCCGCGGCGTATCCAAAGATCGCCGCGGTGACGTCGTTCAACGACACCCGGGTGCTCTACGTGGAACCGGCCAAGTGGGTGCAGGCGCTGCGCGAGACCACCACTGGCCCGGAGCCCGTGGTGATGAAGATCGAGATGGACGGCGGGCATGGCGGGGCCTCGGGCAGGTACGTGCAATGGCGCGAACGCGCCTGGGACTACGCCTTCGTGGCCGATTCGCTGGGTGCCACCGAACTGCTGCCGGGCGCCGGACTCAAGTAGTTCCGCCCCTCCATCGGCTGCTCCGTAACTGCCGTTTTGGCGGCCCGGAACGACAGTTATGGAGCAATCGATGTGCGGCGGCGCCACTCCGAGTCGAGCATCGCGTAAATCAGCTCGGTGGACCACTGGCCCTTGTAATGCCAGTTGTCCACGAGGGTCGCTTCCAACCGCATGCCCAGCCGCTCGCAGATCCCTGCCGAGCCCGTGTTGAGGGCGTCCAGCTTGGCGTCTATGCGGTGGAACATCAGGGTCTCGAACCCCAGCCGGAGCACCGCCTCGGCAGCTTCCGTGGCGTAGCCGTGCCCGCGGCCCTCCGGCGCCATGATCCAGCCGATTTCTGCCTGCCCGGTGCCCGGGAGCCATTTGAGCACCACCTCGCCGATGAGCCCGGGCTCGTCCGCCCGCTCGATGGCCAGGCAAACCCAGTCGCCTTCCTTCTCGAAGCTGAAGTTGGCGTAGCGGCCCAGCGCTTCCATGGCCTGCGTGAGGCTCAGCGCGGGCCGGAGCAGGAACCGCGCCGTGGCCGGCAGGGACTGGTAAGCGTGGAAACGCTCGAGGTCACCGGCCTCGAAGCGGCGCAGCAGCAGCCGCTCGGTCCGCAAGGGCAGATCGATACTTGGCATGCTCCGAGGCTACCCCTCCGCCCGCTCCACAAGCGTTGTGGCCCTTGACACTTCCGCCGATCTGGGATTACCTAATGAACATTCGGTAAATAAAACTGGAGGCAATGACGCATGGTTGAGACCGCGCTTTCCGATGCAGTTCAGGGACACGGTGCAGTGCAGCACCATCTGCTCGAGAACGACTACGCCTCCGAATGGATGGGACTCGAGGTCATCCGCCTCGACGACGGCCACGCCACCATCCGGATGACCCTGCGCAAGGAAATGCTCAACGGTTTCGGCATGGCCCACGGCGGAATGATCTTCGCCTTCGGCGACACCGCCTTCGCGCTGGCGTGCAACCCCGCCCGCCCCACGCCGTCGCAAGCCCGCAACATCACGGTGGCTTCCGGCGTCGACATCAACTTCCTGCAGCCCTCGTTCAAGGGCCAGGTAATCACCGCCGTCGCGAACCGCCGGGCGCACACCGGGCGCAGCGGACTCTACGACGTGCAGATCTTCGCCGCGGACCCAGGCGCCCTCAGCGCCCCGTCCGCGGACCCCAACTCCGATGACCCCGCAGGCTACGGCGAACTCATCGCCGAGTTCCGTGGCCGCAGCCGCACCATCTCCAAGAAGTAGGCAGACATGACCCAGAACACCACCACCCTCAACGCCACGCAGCAGGACGCGCCGCTGGACCCCGAGGAGACCATGTCCCGCGACGAGCTCGAGGCCCTCCAGCTCAGCAGGCTGCAGCACACCGTGGCCTACGCCTACGAACGCGTGCCGCTGTACAAGCGCAAGTTCGACGACGCCGGGGTCCACCCCTCCGATCTGCGCGAACTCAGCGACCTCGGCAAGTTCCCGTACACCACCAAGGAAGACCTCCGCCTGGAATACCCCTTCGGCATGTTCGCGGTGCCTCAGGAGCAGGTGGCCCGTGTCCACGCAAGCTCCGGTACCACCGGCCGGCCCACGGTGGTCGGCTACACGAAGAACGACCTCGCCAACTGGGCGAGCCTCGTGGCCCGGTCCCTCCGCGCTTCCGGCGTCCGCCCCGGCATGAAGGTCCACAACGCCTACGGCTACGGCCTCTTCACCGGCGGCCTGGGCGCCCACGCCGGCGCCGAAGCCCTGGGCTGCACCGTGATTCCGATGTCCGGCGGCCAGACCGAGCGCCAGATCCAGCTCATCCAGGACTTCCAGCCGGACGCCATCCTGGCCACACCTACGTACCTGCTGACCATCGCCGACGCCATGGCCCACATGGGCATCGATCCGGCCTCCACCTCCTTGAAGTACGCCGTGCTTGGCGCCGAGCCGTGGACCGAGGAAATGCGCCACGAACTTGAAACCACCATGAACATCAAGGCGTGCGACATCTACGGCCTCTCGGAGGTCATGGGCCCGGGCGTCGCGGGCGAAGCCGTGGAAACGCAGGACGGCTCGCACATCTGGGAGGACCACTTCCGCCCCGAGATCATCGACCCCTTCGACCCGGAGCGCGGCACCGCTTCGGTGCTGGGCGACGGCGAACCCGGCGAGTTGGTCTTCACCTCGCTCACCAAGGAAGCGCTGCCGATCATCCGCTACCGCACCAAGGACCTCACCCGCCTGCTGCCCGGCACCGCGCGCCCGGCGCACCGCCGTATGGGCCGCATCACCGGCCGCAGCGACGACATGATCATCCTGCGCGGGGTAAACCTGTTCCCCTCGCAGATCGAGGAAATCGCCCTGCGCATCCCGGAACTGAGCCCGCATTTCCAGCTGGAGATCACCCGCCCCGAGGGCAAGCGGATGGACACCCTCACCGTGAAGATCGAGCGCCGCGAGGGCGTCTCACCGGACAACGGCACGACGGCGGGCCACGCCTTGCG
The DNA here is from genome assembly GCF_900099975.1 of Arthrobacter cupressi. Taxonomy (GTDB): domain Bacteria; phylum Actinomycetota; class Actinomycetes; order Actinomycetales; family Micrococcaceae; genus Arthrobacter; species Arthrobacter cupressi. The sequence continues at coordinate 305,130 of NZ_FNEI01000002.1, read as the reverse complement.
CGAGCAGATCAAGATCCATGTGGGTTCCTCGTGCGTGATCGACGTCGTCGAGCCGGGCTCGCTGGAGCGCTCGAACGGCAAGCTGCGCCGGATCTACGACCTGCGGCCCAAGGGCTGAGCACAACAGAGCACAGGGAACTGCGCGCCACCGGGCGCAATCTAGGCGGTCAGGGGAACCGGACATGGGAAAATAGCGGACATGCCGAAGGAAACAGCAACAGCAAGCAAGCGCGGGCGGCCGGGCTACGACCAGCAGTCGGTGCTGCGCATCGCCGTCGACGTCTTCAACCGCCACGGCTATGATGCCACCTCCATGGGCATCCTGGCCGAGAACCTCGGCATCTCGAAGTCCGCGATCTACCACCATGTGCCGTCGAAGGGCGAGCTGCTCAAGCTCGCCCTCGACCACGCCTTGGGCGGGCTGGAAGCGATCCTGGAACAGCCCGAGGCCACGTCCGGTGCCGCCGACGCCCGGCTGGAGTTCGTGCTGCGGCAGACCATCTCGGTCCTGGTGGAACGGCTTCCGTTCGTCACCCTGCTGCTGCGCCTGCGCGGCAACACCGAGATCGAACGCAACGCGCTCGAACGGCGCCGCGCCTTTGACCACAAGGTCGCAGCGCTGATTTCGGATGCCCGCGAGGAAGGCTCGCTGCGCCAGGACATCGATCCGCGCACGGTCACCCGGCTCCTGTTCGGCACCATCAACTCGATCGTGGAATGGTACAAGCCGGGCGGCTCGCTCTCGCCCGAACGACTGGCCGACGACGTCATCACCATGGCCTTCGACGGCCTGCACGCTTCGGTCTAAGGAAGCCCGGGCTTAGGGAGCCGACCCGCCTAAGTGCATAATGCGCGCCATGTTGCACTATATACAACCAGATAGTCCCGCTGCTACGGTCTGTTTTCGTACCGATACAGAAGGGAATATCGCATGACTCGTGGTACCCGCTTCACCGCAGCCGCCGCGGCACTGGCCGGCATCCTCGCAATCACATCCTGCGCTGCAACGGCCGCCGGCACTGCCCCGGAAGCCAGCAGAACGGCGTCGGCCTCCTGCCGCCAGCTGGACGCCAACCTCGCATGGCCCAAAGGCGTCCGGGAGAAGCTCCAGGCCGCCATCGATGCACACAGCACGTGCACCGGAACGTTCAAGGGCGGCACCGCCCCGGTGGCGGTCTTCGACTGGGACAACACGGTGGTCAAGAACGACATCGGGTATGGCACCAACTTCTGGATGCTGCGCAACAACAAGGTCCTGCAGCCGGAAAACAAGGACTGGAAAACCACCAACCGCTACCTCACCGACGCCGCGGCAAAGGCCCTGAGCGCCGCCTGCGGTACCACAACCCCGGCCGGGAAGCCGCTGGATACCGTGAAGAACACCGCCTGCGCCGACGAAATCCTGGCCATCCTCGACGACAAGACCCGCGCGGGCGAGGAAGCCTTCGAGGGCTTCAATGCCCGCCGCCTCACCGGGGCGTACGCCTGGGGGACAGCGTTGTCCGCAGGCTACAGCGCAGAAGAACTTGGCCGGTTCGCCATTGCGATGAAGCAGGAGAACCTGGCAGCCGCGGTGGGCGCCACCCAGAAGGTCGGAACCCAGCAGGTGGACGGCTACATCCGCATCTACCCGCAGATCAAGGACCTCATCGGCACCCTCCAGGCGCACGGCGTGGTGCCGTGGGTGGTATCAGCCTCCCCCGAACCCGTGGTCAAGGCCTGGTCCGGTGAGGTCGGTATCGACGCCGCGCACGTGGTCGGCGTCCGCAGCGTCTACCGGGACGGGCTGCAGACCACGCACCTCGTGGGCTGCGGCGGCGTGCCTGACGGCGAGGACTCCGTCATGACCTACATGGACGGCAAGCGCTGCTGGGCCAACCAGGAGATCTTCGGCGTCGACGGCCCCGCGGCGTTCGAGCAGCTTCCCGCGGAGCGGCGGCAGATCCTGGCCGCCGGGGACTCCGGCACGGACGTGACCTTCGTGGGGGACGCCACTGAGGCTCGCCTGGTGGTCAACCGCAACAACACGGAACTGATGTGCCGCGCGTACGACAACGACGGCGGAAAGTGGCTCATCACTCCCATGTTCATCGACCCCAAGCCGCAGCGCAGTGAATCCTACCCCTGCTCCACCAAGGGGTTCACCACCCCGGAGAACGGCAAGGAACCGATCAAGCGCCCGGACGGCGGCGTGATCCCCGACCAGGTGGACAGCATCCATTGAGCCAGGCACGGAACCACCGCGTTCGCCAGTTGTGACAAATTCGCCCGCCGTGCGCAGTACGCACGGCGGGCGAACGGCTGATAGGCCAGCCGGCTAGACCTGGTATTCGACGTCGTACGTGCCCACCTTTTCCGCGACGCTCAGTGGCTCGTGGATGCAGAGGATGTTGTGCTCGGTGTCCATGAACCAGGCACAGCGCTCGTCATCCGTGGTGCAGATGTGGTGGTCGGTCTTCAGGTCCGGCTCATCATAATCCTGGAACCGGACGCCCTTGGCCTCCATCTCGTCCACGGCGCGCTCAATGTCGCGGACCTCGAAGCTCAGGGTGGTGTGTTCCGAATGCACGCCGTCCTTGACCGGCATCAACTGCAACATATGGCCGCCGTCCAGGCCGAACAGGTCATTTCCATCCCAGGTCATGCCCCGGTGCGGGAGCCCGAGTTTTTCAGCATAGAAACTGCGGGCACGGGCCGGGTCATCCACGGGCAGGATGGTTGTGGCGGTGTTGAGGGCAAGAATCATGGTCGCCACCTCCTACGGGCAAATTTTACGCCCGGAGGTGTACAAAAGAACTGTGAGCTGGACAGACAAGGTCCCGGACTGGCTGCCACCCGTCGGCAAGCCCATGAGAGGCCCCCGCCAAGGCAGGGGCCTGATTGTCACAGGCCTCCTGCTCCTGGCCGGCTTCTTCGTTTTCGTCGTCGCCATGAGCGCGGCGGGCGGGCGGCACACGTTGTACAGCCTTATTCCCGTGCTGCTCGGAGTGACCCTGCTGATCGCCGGACTGATCCGAAGGAACAACGCCCTGGGCCCAAGGGATCCGGACCGGTAGGGCCCGCCGGGGCCTTCCCTTACTTCGCCACGAGCGTCAGCACATCATAGGTGGCCACAGTCTCGTCGTGCTGGTTCGTCAGCACGGCGTCCCAGGCCACCTCGCCGTATTCATCCGTTTCCCGCGGGGTGATCTTCTTGGCGGTGAGGACCACCCGGAAGGAATCCCCTGCGGCCAGGGGCGTGGTGAAGCGCAGGTTTTCCAGGCCGTAGTTGGCCAGGACGGGACCCGGAGCCGGTTCCACGAAGAGCCCGGCGGCCCAGCTCAGCTGCAGGTAGCCATGCGCCACGATGCCCGGGAAGAAGGGGTTGGCCGCGGCCGCTTCCTGGTTGGTGTGCGCGTAAAAGGTGTCGCCGGTGGTGTTGGCGAATGCGGTGATGTCCTCCAGCGTCACCTGGCGCAGCTCAGAGCGGAAGGCATCGCCGATCCGCAGCTCGCCCAGGGACTTGCGGAAGGGGTGCACGCCCTCGCTTTCCAGGGTGAAGTTCCGGTCCGCGCCGCTGTGCCAGACCCCGGTGACGGCGGTCAGCATGTTCGGCGAGCCCTGGATGGCGGTGCGCTGCATATGGTGCAGCACGGAGCGGATGCCGCCCAGTTCCTCGCCGCCGCCGGCGCGTCCCGGGCCGCCGTGCACCAGGTGCGGCACCGGCGAGCCATGGCCGGTGGAAGTGCGGGCGTCTTCGCGGTTCAGCATGAGCACACGGCCGTGGTGCGCGGCGATGCCGGTAACCAGCGCCTGCGCAATGGCGGGGTCGTTGGTGCAAACGGTGGCCACCAGCGAGCCGCTGCCCAGGGCAGCGAGGCGCACGGCGTCGTCCAGGTGCCGGTATCCGATCACCGAGGACACCGGCCCGAAGGCCTCGCGGGAGTGGACTTCCTGCGTCTCGGCGTCGGCCCAGCTCAGCAGCAACGGGGACATGAATGCACCGTCTTCGACGACGCCCACCGTGCCGTCCGCACGCGTGACCGACGGCGAATCGAGCGTTCCGTACGCGAGCTCGCCGCCGGCGTCGAGCATGGAATGCACGGCCGCACGGACGTCGGCCAGCTGCTCCAGGGACGCGAGCGCACCCATGGTGACGCCTTCGGCGCGCGGGTCGCCGAGCACCACCCGCTCGTTGATCCTGGCACCGACGGCGGAAACGACGTCGGACACCAGCTCCTGCGGCACGATGGTACGGCGGATCGAGGTGCACTTCTGGCCCGCCTTGACCGTCATTTCCGTGACGACGGACTTGATAAAGGCATCGAATTCGGGGGTTCCGGGAACCGCGTCCGGGCCCAGGATAGCCGCGTTCAGCGAGTCGGTTTCGGAGGTGAAACGCACACCGCCGGTGACCACGTTGGGGTGCGACTTGAGCGCATTGGCGGTGGACGCCGAACCGGTGAAGGCCATGAGGTCGCGGTAGTCGAGCGCGTCCAGCAGCGTGCGTGCCGGTCCGGAGACAAGCTGCAGGGAACCCTCCGGCAGGATCCCGGATTCGACAATCGCGCGCACCACGGCCGCGGCCAGGTAGCCCGACGGCGTAGCCGGCTTGGCGATGGTGGGAACACCGGCCAGGAAAGCCGGAGCGAACTTCTCGAGCATGCCCCAGACCGGGAAGTTGAAGGCGTTGATCTGCGCCGCGACACCGGGAATGCGGGTGTAGATGTGCTCGCCGGCGAAGGAACCGTCCTTGGAGAGCACCTCCATGGGCCCGTCCACCACCACCTGCGAGTTGGGCAGTTCGCGGCGGCCCTTCGAACCGAAGGTGAAGAGGACGCCGATGCCGCCGTCGATGTCGATCATCGAATCGATCTTCGTGGCGCCGGTCTTGAAGGAGACCTCATAGAACTCCTCGCGGCGGCCGTTGAGGAACTGGGCGAGCTCCTTCAGCTTCAGGGCGCGCTGGTGGAAGGTGAGCCTGCCCAGTTCGCGCTGACCCACCGTGCGGCCGTAGTCCACGACGGCGGCCAGGTCCAAGCCCTCGGTGCTCACCTTTGCAAGCACCTCGCCGGTGCTCGCATCGCGGACCGGTACACCGTCCGCCGCCGCGGCGGGAGCCCACCAGGCCCCTTGGACGAAGCTGGGAACGGTCTGCACGGCCGTTACTTCCGGAGCGACTGCGGTACTGGTCATCGTCGACGGGTCCTTCCAAGGCATGGGCATGAACGGAACCGAACGGCGGCAACTGCATCAGCAAATTACTGACCGGCCGTTCGGTAATAATGTCAAGAATACATGACGGCCCCTGTCCCTGTTAATGGTTCGCCGGGGATTCCTTCACCTTGCGGCGGACCGCCTCGATTTCGGCGGCGGTGAGCCCGTTGGCCGCAAGGAAGCCCTGGACGTCCAAGGCGCGGATGAACTCCAGCAGGCTCACCTCGCGGATCCGGAGCAGGGCTTCGAGGCTGGCATCGTCCAGATAGCGTTCGTGGACATGCGGCACTCCGTGAGTCCGGTGGCGTTCGTTGATGCCCCGCATGCCCTGCCGGTAGCCTTGGACGATTTCCTCCTCGCCGGCCCCGGCGAGGAGCTGCAGCATGACGGCGATGATGCCGCTGCGGTCCCGGCCGGCCGAGCAGTGCACCACGACTTTTCCCCTGGCCGCGGCGATCGCCTTGAACACGGCGGCGAGCTGCCCGGCGAAGAGCCTCAGGTAGTCGCCGTAATGCGCGGGGTCCTTTAGGTACGGGCCAAACAGTTCGCCGAATTCCTCGGCGTCCGGGTCTTCCGTGGGGCAGTGCAGCACCTCGAAACGGCGCAACAGTTCGGCAGGCACATCCGGGTCGCTGTCCCGGGGCTGCCGCTCACCGGAGGTGCGCAGGTCGATCACGGTGCGGACGCCGTCGTCGTACATCTGCTGCCAGCCGCCGGCGGTGACCCATTCCCGCCTGCCCATGCGGTAGACGTCGCCGGCCACCTGCCAGGCGTTCACGGCGCCGTCCCAGTCCACCCTCCGCGGTGTCATGCCCGGCAGGATCCCGTCCATGTCAGTCCCGCCTGGCGAGCCGGAATTCAAGGCCCGCACGCACGGCCGGCCATTCGTGCTCAAGGATGGAGAACACCACGGTGTCGCGGAGCACGCCGTCGGAGGTGCGGGAGTGGTTCCGCAGCACGCCGTCCTGTTTGGCCCCGAGCCGGGCAATCGCTTCCCGGGACTGGTGGTTCAGCCAGTGGGTCCGGAATTCGACAGCCGGGCAGCCCAGGGTTTCGAACGCGTGGCGCAGGAGCAGCAATTTGGAATCGGCGTTGCTGCCGCTGCCATGGGCGGAGGCGGCGTTCCAGGTGGAGCCGATTTCGACGCGGGGAGTGACGGCGTCGATGTTCATGTAGGTGGTCATGCCGATGAGGCGGCCGCTGCCGTTGAGCCGTGTGGCGAAGGGCAGCATGGAGCCGCGCTCCTGGAGTGCAAGGCGGCGCTCGATTTCGGCCGCCATGGCCTCCGGGGCGGGCACGGCGGTGTACCAGAGTTTCCACAGCTCGCCGTCCCTGACGGCCTCCACCAGTCCGTCGTGGAGGTCGGGCCGCAGCGGTTCCAGGGTCACCAGCCTGCCGCGGAGAGTCACGGGCGCAATCGTCGTCGTCACGGCTTCAGCTTAACTTGGCGCTGGCCGGGGGGCCGCAGCTGCGGACGAGTACCGACTACTCGTGACGGGCCGATGTTCCGGGAGTAGGGTCGCAAACACAGCGCCCCTTTTGAGACGCAACCCCGTCGAGACCAAGGGAACCCCGATGAAAACCCACCATCCCCAACCCCGCGCCCTCACCTTGGCGGCATCATTCGCCGCCATGATTCTTGCCTTTGGCCTGTCCGGTGCCCCCGCCCAGGCAGCGTCCACCGAAACCGCGGCAAAACAGGCCGCCGTCTATGTGGGCCTCGGCGATTCCTTCGCCGCGGGCACCGGCGGCGGGGCGTCCGCTCCACCGTGCTTCCAGTCGGCTGCCGCCTACCCGACCCTCCTGGCCGGCACCAACCTCGGATGCTTCGGAGCGACAACCATCGACGTCGCCGGCGTTGCCACGGCCAACGCGGCCCTGCTGGCCGGCGCCTCCGACATTTCCCTCACGGTGGGCGGAAACGACGTCGGCACCGGGGCCGTGACCGCGGCCTGCGTTCCGGACCCCCTGGGCGCGGCATGTGCCGCCGCCGTGGAGGCCACACGGACCGCGCTGGCCCAGCTTCCCGCGAAGATTGCGGTACTGGTGGCATACCTGCGCACCCTGGCACCGTCGGCCGACATTGTGGTCACCGGTTACCCGAGGCTCTTCACCATCACGAGCACGACGCCGCCGCAGCAGCAGGTCCTCGCGGCCACTTTCAACTCCATGGCCGATGCCCTGAACGCGGCCATCGCTGGCGGCACCCGCGCGGCCGGAGCACGTTTTGTGGACGTCACCCAACGGTTCATCGACCACGGCATCGGCTCGGACAGGCCCTGGATCAACTTTGACGGCAACCTGCTGAACCCGGACAACTTCCACCCGAACGCGGCCGGCTATAACAACGGCTACCGCACCGCCGTGAACGCCGCCCTGAAGAAGTAGTCCTCAGGCAGCACCGCAGCGGCCCGCCCGGCCGCTGCGGGCGTCATTCGGTCCAGTCGAAGAAGCCCTTGCCGCTCTTGCGTCCCAGTTCGCCGCGGGCCACTTTGTCGCGCAGGATCTGCGGCGGGGCGAAGCGTTCCCCCAGGGTGGAGTGCAGGTATTCGGCGATCCCCAGGCGCACGTCCAGGCCGACGATGTCGGTGGTCTTCAGCGGGCCGGTGGGGTGCTTGTAACCGAGGACCATCGCGGCGTCGATGTCTTCGGCCGAGGCAACGCCCTCTTCCACCATACGCATCGCTTCCAGGGCGATGGCGACGCCCAGCCGCGAGGAGGCAAAGCCGGGTGCGTCATTGACGACGACGGCGGTCTTGCCGAGCGCCTCGACCCAGCCTTTCGCCGCGCCGGCGAGCTCTGCGGAGGTCTGCTTCGCCAGGACCACCTCGATCAGGGTGGACGCCGGGACCGGGTTGAAGAAATGCAGACCCAGGAAGTTGGCCGGGCGGTGCAGCTCCGAAGCCAGATCGGAAACGGACAGGGATGAGGTGTTGGAGGCCAGGAAGGCATCCGCCGAGAGGTGCGCTTCCACGGCCTTGAGCGCCGTTGCCTTGAGCTCGTAATCTTCCGGCACGGCCTCGACCACCAGCCCGCAGTGGATGAACGATTCGTAGTCCGTGGACGTGCTGAACCGGGCCAGTGCCTCCTCCGAGGTTTCCCCGAGGGTCCCGCGCGCTGCGGACTTGCCAACGGCGTCAGACACACGTGCGTGCGCCCCGGCGGCGGCCTCGTGATCCCGTTCCACCACGATCACGGTGGCTCCCTTGACCAGGAAGGCGTGCGCGATGCCGGCCCCCATCCGGCCGCCGCCCAGGACTCCTACAACGTGCGGAATGGCGGCAACGGTGCTCATGCGGTGGTCCTGTCCTGGGGTTCGGGGGTGCTGTCGGTGCCGGCGTCGTGGGCGGGGCCGCCATCGCGGGGAAGCTTCGCCGCCAGCCGTTCGGTCATCTTCTTGTGCAGGAAGTCCTGCATGCGGTCGAACTTGGCCTGCGATTCGAAGAGGATGCCCTGGGCCAGGGTGTCGATCACCGGATGCGCCCCTTCGGGGGCATGGAAGACGGACTTGGTGATCCGCACGGCCAGTGGGTCCTGGCGGGCGATCCGGTCGGCGAGCTTGTGCGCGGCCTCCATCAGCACGGGGGCTTCGTAGATGCCGGTGATGAGGTTGATGCGCAGCGCTTCCTCGGCCCGGAGCACGGCTCCTGCGAGCAGGATTTCCTTGGCGAGCGGTTCCCCCACCAGTTCCTTCAGCCGCCACGTGGCCCCGGCCGCGGCCATGATGCCGAGCCCGGTTTCCGGGTTGCCGATCCGCACGGCCGGGGTACCGATCCGGAAGTCGGCAGCATAGGCGAGTTCGGCGCCGCCGCCCAGGCAGTAGCCGTCGATCGCGGCGATGACGGGCATGGGGAGCCTGGCGATCCGGCTGAAGATCGTGGAGTTGATGCCGCGCAGGGCGTCATCACGACGGCGGTCCCGCAGCTGGCCGATATCCGCCCCGGAAGCGAAGACGCCTTCGCCTCCGGTGATGATCAGGATTTTTGGCTCGCGCTCGAGGTGCTCGCAGACCTTGTGGAGTTCGTCGACCATCTGCTGGTCGATGGCATTGCGGACTTCCGGCCGGTTGAGGAGAACTGTGAGCCGGTCCTGCTGCTCTTCGACCAGCAGGGTGTGGAATTCTTCCGGGTTCAGAGCCATTACACGCCTTCCAGGAGAAGCGCCGAGCCTTGCCCGACGCCGATGCACATCGTTGCGAGGCCGATCCTACGGCCTGCACCGGACAATTCGCGCTCCATCCTGCCGAGCAGGGTGATCGCGATCCGGGAGCCGCTGGAACCGAGCGGGTGCCCCAGGGCGATGGCGCCGCCGTCGTTGTTCACCGTCCCGGCGTCCAGCCCCAGGCGCCGCATGCTGGCGAGTGCCTGGGTGGCGAAGGCTTCGTTGAGTTCCACGGCGCCGAGATCGGCGACGCCGAGGCCGCTGCGGTCGAGGATCTTCCGGGTGGCGGGTACGGGGCCGATGCCCATGATCTCGGGTTCGCAGCCGGCGGCCCCGCCGTCGATGATGCGGGCGCGCGGCGTGAGCCCGTACTTCCGGATCGCGGCTTCAGAGGCGACGATGACCGCCGAGGCGCCGTCGTTGAGGCTGGAGGAGTTGCCTGCTGTGACGATGGATCCGCCGGGAACAACAGGCCGCAGCCCAGCCAGGACGTCCAGTGTGGTCCCTTCGCGGGGACCCTCGTCGGTGTCGACGACTGTCTCGCCCTTCCGTGTCTTCACTGTCACGGGGACGATTTCCTCTTTGAATCGGCCGGCGGCGATCGCGGCCAGTGCGCGCTCGTGGGAAGCCACCGCGAAGGCGTCCGCGTCCTCGCGGGAGATGCCGTCCACCCGGCCGACTTCTTCAGCGGTTTCGGGCATCGAGTAGGTCATCTTCCCGTCGCGGGAGAGCTCGCCCTTGGTGAAGCGGGGGTTGGCGAAGCGCCAGCCGATGGAGGTGTCGAAGATCTGCCCGGGCTTGGCGAAGGCGGTGGCCGGCTTCTCCTGGACCCAGGGTGCCCGGCTCATGGACTCGACGCCGCCGGCAACCACGATGTCCGCCGCGCCGGCCTTGATCATCTGGCCGGCCATGATGATGGCGCTCATGCCGGAGGCGCACAGACGGTTGACTGTGATGCCGGGGATGTGGAGGGGAAGCCCGGCAAGCAGGGTGGCCATGCGGGCCACGTTGCGGTTTTCCTCGCCCGCTCCGTTGGCGTTACCGAGGATCACCTCGTCGATCGAATCGGGGTCGACGCCGGCCCGCGCCACCGCTTCACCGACCACCAGCCCGGCGAGGTCATCGGGACGGACTGCGGACAGCGAGCCGCCGTAGCGGCCCACGGGCGTACGGACGCCGCCAACAAGAAAAGCCTCGACCATGAGCACATCCTTCACGGAGCAGGGCCGGCGAATAATTTACCGACCGTTCGTTCTATAAAGATTACACGGTGCCCGGCCCCGGTCAACAGCGCCTAGAGGACCCGGATTCCGAGGTGCCCGGCGAGGAGCGGCGCCAGGAGGCTGAGCTGGTAGTCGTCGATCACCACGCCGGACAGGCCACCGAGCCCGTTGACGGCCTTGAATTCCGAGCCGCGAAGGTCAACGTCCTTGAGCTTGGCGCCCGTGACATCGAGGGTGCCGATTACGCAGTCCTTGAACACCACGCGGTTCGCCGTGCAGGAGCCCAGGTCGAGTTCGTTGATGATGCACCCGCTCACCTGGACGTCCTGGAGCTTGGAGCCGCGCAGGTTCAGGAAGTCCAGCTTGCCGCCGTCGACCCGCACCGACTGCCAACTGCCCTCGTACAGTTCCGCGGAGCCCCAGCGCGGGTTGCCGATTTCGACGTCGCGCCATGACGTGCGTGCGGCGGTCAGCACCGGCGCGTACGGCTCGGAAAGGATGCAGTCCCGGAATGTCGCCCCGCGCAGTTGTGTTTCGTTAAAGGAGGCGCGATCGAACTCGCACTCGATAAAGTCTGCGCCGCTGAGCTCTTCCCCGTCCGCGCGCACCTGGCTGAACCGGACGCCGTCGTACCTTTCGCCGCGGCGGAAGTCCGGGGCGGGGTCGTCGCGCAGTCCTTCCAGGCGCACCGCCGGGATCCTGGGGGCGGCAAGCTTCGCGGCAGCCATCAGAGGGATTCCGCCATTGCGGCAATTTCCGCCAGGTCCTTGCCGAGGGCCTTGCGGGTCATGCTCATCCCGATTTTCCCGAACAGTGCCATGGTGATCCTGCTCAGGATCGTGGGCTTGAGGACGGTGGCGCCGAAGGTCAGGGTGAGGTCCGTGCCGCCATCCCGCCCGGCCAAGGCGAAGTGCGTGGTGTAGTCCGCGCCGCCCTGCAGCGCCTTGACCGTGGTGCTGCGCGGCGGGTCGGTTTCAGCCACCCACATTTCGACGGTCTCCTGCCGGCCCATCATGGTGCGGGTTTCCTTCCAGCGGGTGCCTTCGCCGTAGGGGCCATCGCTGAGCATCTGGATGGCGTCGACGCCGGAGAGGGTCGCGGCCGAACCGGGAATGTCCGAGATGACGGCCCAGACCTTCTCCGGGGCGGCGTTGATGTGCTGCGTCAGGGTGGTGGTGTGCTCCATGCAACGAGCCTAGCCCCGGGCACCGACACTCCCAACCGTCCGCGAACGGCGCCCCCGGGGACGCGAACGGCGGGCACCTCCAAAGGAGGCACCCGCCGTCGAACGTTACGGAACCTTAGGCGAAGAGTTCGCTCTTGGGTTCGTTGTTCTTGACCTTCTGCCAGCCGAGCCAGAGCACTAGGGCGAAGAACGGGATGGTGCCCAGGGTCCAGGCGCCGAGGTAGAAGACCTCGCCGCTCTTGCTGGTCATGGTGTCGAAGCCGATCAGGACGGTGATGGCCAGCAACGCCACCAGGCCGGCCCAGCTGGTCCACGGCGAACCGGGCATCGGAAGGCTGGAGACGAGGCCCTTCTTCTTCCGCAGCATGATCTGGCTAGCGAAGATGGAACCCCAGGTGAAGATGACGCCGATCGAGGCGGTGTTGAGCGCGAGGTCGAAGGCGTGCGAGCCGCCCAGCCAGATGTTCAGCAGGATGCCCACGAGGTAGACGACGCCGATGGCCAGGATGGCTGCATACGGGACGTGGCGGGTGGACATGCGGGTGAGCCACTGCGGGGCGTGGCCGTTGTTGGCCATCGTGCGGAAGATGCGGCCGATCGAGTACAGGCCGGAGTTGCAGGAGGACAGGGCGGCGGTGATGACGATCATGTTCATGACGTCGCCCATCCAGCCCAGGCCCATCTGCCCGAACACGGTGACGAACGGCGAGGTTCCGGCCTTGTACTGGTCGGACGGGAGCAGCATGGCGAGCAGCGTCACGGAGCCGACGTAGAAGACCACAATGCGCAGCACGACGGCGCGGATCGCCTTGGGCACTTCGCGTTCCGGGTTCTTCATCTCGCCGGCGGTGATGCCGACCAGTTCGATCGCGTTGTAGGCGAAGATTACGGCGTTGAGGACCAGGATCATCACCAGGCCGCCCTTGGGGAACATGCCGCCGTCGTCATGGAAAAGGTTGCCCACCGAGGCGTGGCCGCCGCCCACCTGGGCGTTGGTGGCCACCATGAAGGTGCCCACGGCCAGGAAGATGACGATCGCGGCGACCTTCAGGCAGGAAGCCCAGAATTCGAACTCACCGAAGGCCTTCACGCTAAACAGGTTCACGGCCACCAGCAGCACCAGCGCGGCGATGGCGGACAGTTCCACGGGGACGTTGGGGAAGAAGAACTGGAAGTAGAGGCCGATCGCGATCAGCTCGGCGATGCCCGTCATGGCCCAGTTGATGAAGTACATCCAGCCGGACAGGTAGGCGCCCTTCTTGCCGAAGAGTTCACCGGCGTAGCTAACGAAGGAGCCGGAGGTCTGGCGGTACATGATGAGTTCGCCGAGGGCACGCATCAGCAGGTAGGCGATGACGCCGGCAATCGCGTACGAGAAGATCAGGGCCGGGCCGGTGGAGGCCAGGCGCCCGCCGGCGCCCATGAACAGGCCGACGCCGATGGCGCCGCCCATCGCGATCATGGTGACGTGGCGACGGCTCAGGGTCTTGCTGTAGCCCTCGGCGCTGAGGGACGGGTCGACGGCGGTGGCCTGGCCGGTGGGGTTCTTAAGGTCTGTGGGGGTACTTTGCGACACAGCTGTTCCTTGTGGGTTGGGGAGGTACCAGCGCCCTTTACTGCACGTGATTCGGCTCACTGGCCGGAATCCTGTTCACTTCTGCGGGTTACAGAGCAAATCATCGAAGGGCGAATCCAGCAACCCCATCTTACAGTGTGAAACGCACCACGCGTGACCGGGGCTACATCCGGCCTCGCGGACTGCTTCCTGCCCGGGTCATTTGCGGCTAGCCTGTGTCTAGCTCGACAGACACACCCTGCAGGTGGACGGTCTTCGTTGCACCTGGCCTTCGCACTGGATCTGGGGGGAAACTTGCGAAACAGAAGGTTGCTGCCCGCCGTATTTCTGCTTGCCGTATTCCCGCTTGCCTTAACCGGCTGCTCCGGCGGAGGCACGGGTCCGGCCGGTCAAAGCCCAAGCCCAAGCCCGGCTCCGTCGTCGTCGGCGTCCGCAAGCCTGGGCACCGCCCCGCCGACAGAACGAGCCCCCTCACCGCCACCTTCGTCCCCCGGTGACGTCTCCACTTCCTTCAACGCGATCGATGCCTTGCGGAACCAAAGTTGCACGGCGGCAAGCGACGGATCCTGGACCTTCAAGGGCACCCTCGTCAACGACACCGGCGTGGCGAAGACCTACACAGTGGCCGTCGCCGTGACCATCGGCGCGGCAGTCCAGGGCCACGCGCTCATCACCGAAACGGTCCAGCCCGGAAAGTCTGCCGACGTCTCCGCCAAGGATTTCGCACACACCACGGGCCAGGCGGGCAGCTGCGAGCCTGTCGTCTCGGCGGAGGATGCACAATGAAACCCGCTGCCGTAGTGAATACCGGGCTCCTGGCGAGAAGGTCGCTCGCGGCGATTGCCCTCTTGCTGGCCCTTGGGGTTGCTCCCCTGGCCACCGCGCCGGCCTTCGCGGAGGAAGTCCCAAGCCCGGGGGCGGGCACCTCCCCCACGGGTGAAGTCAGCCCCACGGGCGAGGTGACACCCACGGGTGAAGTCAGCCCCACGGGCGAGGTGACACCCACGGACGAGGCCAGCCCGCCGGCGCCAGGCCCAGGCTCCGGATCGGAGGCGCCGGAACTTTCCCCGAGCCCGGATGCGCCGACGACCCTCGAGGAACCGGCTCCTTCGGAGCCGGCCGAGGCTTCCGAACCACCGGCACCCACTTTCACCGCGTCCGGAGCAATCGGGGCGAAGTGGCTCGGCATGGGCGGCGCCGCGGGCGTGCTCGGCGAGCCGATTTCCAAGGAGTACTGCGCAGAAAGCGGCCTTTGCCAGCAAAAGTTCGAGGGCGGACTGATCTACTGGACCGGCGCCGACGGCGCACACACCGTCCTCTCGAAGACTGGCCACACCGGTCCGGCCTTCTTCACGGGCGGCGGCCTGGCCGTATTCGGCTACCCGGTGGGCGACGAAACAACGGTGCCCGGCGGCACTTTGCAGAAGTTCTCCAGCGGAAAGCTCCTGGTCTGGAACGGAACCGAGGTCTTCCGCATCTGGTCCCGCGGGGCGATCGGCGGGTTCTGGGCTGCGTTGGGATCAACCGCCGGCCTGGGCGTGCCGCTATCGAACGAGACATGCGGGCTCCGCAACGGCGGCTGCTACCAGTCATTCTCAAGGGGAACCATCTACTGGTCCCCAGCCACTGGAGCACGCTTTGTCCGCGGCGCCATCCAGACCCGCTGGAAGTCGGTAGGCGCGCAGGACAGCGTGATGGGTTACCCGGTAACCAGTGAAATTTGCGGCCAGCCCGCCAGCGGGTGTCTCCAGCGCTTCCAGGGCGGGAACATCTACTGGTCGCCGGGCAGCGGGGTCTGGGTGGTCCGGGGCGCCATCGGCGGCCAGTACGCTGCTGCCGGCGCCAACCGCGGCCTCCTCCTCTACCCGCTTTCGAACGAAAAATGCGCCGGAGGCAAGTGCATCCAGAACTTCCAGGGCGGTTTCATCGGCTGGGAGGGCCACGCGGGAACCCGCATCTATTCCAAAGGCACCGAATGCCAGAAATTGAACAACGGAAAGTCCAAGTTCCCCACCTACGGCGCCAACCGGGTGCTCTTGACCGTCGCCCGCGATTACAAGGTGTCCAGGTCTACGAGCATTTACTGCAAGAGCCTGGCCGGAACCTACGTCCCTGACTGGAAGACGGACAGCTACGTGGGCGCCTCGGGATTCAAGCCTCCGGGAGTCCCGTCCGGTCCCACGCGCTACCTCTTCTCGCCCACGGGTTCCTTCAGCGTGACCGAGGCGTTCGGCCTCGGAAACCCCGGGACCAAGCTCGCTTACCGGACGCTGAACCCGCGCTCGCGTTGGGGCGGCAACCCCTGGACACCTACCTACAACAAGTACTTTGAGTCCTCATCGTGGGTGGGCTGGGACGAGAACATGTGGTATTTCGCCACCCGTTCCACCCACGACTATCGCCAGGGCGTGGTCATCAACTACAACCGGCCGAACATCGTCCAGAACGCAGGCTTCGCGATCTTCCTGCACATGAACAAGGTGCCGACGGCCGGATGCATTTCCCTTGATGACTGGGCGGTGCTGGATTACATCAGGAAGTCCGCCCCGGGCGACCGGATCATCATGGGAACCTACCGGGACCTGTTCCGCTGACAGTGCGCTT
The DNA here is from genome assembly GCF_900099975.1 of Arthrobacter cupressi. GTDB lineage: Bacteria > Actinomycetota > Actinomycetes > Actinomycetales > Micrococcaceae > Arthrobacter > Arthrobacter cupressi. The sequence continues at coordinate 289,184 of NZ_FNEI01000002.1, read as the reverse complement.
GGGTGACCCGGTTCAGTGCGGTCCTGCTGACATGTTCAGCGGGCCAGCGCCGCCGCCCGCTTCCGGCGCGCCTTCGCCAGCCGCGTGCCGATCAGGCCCTGCCTCGGACTAAAGAGATAGACGACGGCGAACACGGTGCCCTGGGCGAGCACCACCATGGCGCCGGAGGCCGTGTCCAGGTAGTAGCTGATGTAAATGCCGGCCACCGAACATGCGGCGGAAATGACGGGAGCGATCACCAGCATCCGGGAGAAGCGGTCAGTCAGCAGGTACGCGGTGGCCCCCGGGATGATGAGCATGGCCACCACCAGCACCACGCCCACGGTCTGCAGGGCCACCACCGAGGTCAGCGCGAGCAGGCCCAGGAGCAGGGCGCCGAGGCGCCGCGGTGACAGACCGATCGCGTGGGCGTGGGTGGGGTCGAAGGCGTAAAGGGTCAGGTCCCGGCGCTTGAGCACCAGGATTGCGAAGGCCACCACACCCAGGATCACCACTTGGACAAGGTCCGCCATGCTGACGCCCAGCAGGTTGCCGAAAATGATGTGGTTCAGGTCCGTCTGGCTGGGGGTGACGGAAATCAGCACCAGCCCGAGGGCGAAGAGCGAGGTGAAGACGATCCCGATCGCAGCGTCCTCCTTGACCCGGCTCGTGTTGCGAACGACGCCGATCAGCGTCACGGCCAACAGTGCGAACACCAAAGCGCCGAGGGCGAACGGCGCCCCGACAATGTAGGCGAGCACGACGCCGGGCAGCACCGCGTGCGACACGGCGTCACCCATCAGCGACCAGCCGATCAGCACCAGCCAGCAACTCAGGACGGCACAGACGACGGCGGCGATCGCCGTCGTGAGCAGGGCGCGGACCATGAAGTCGTAGCTGAGCGGTTCCAGCAGCATGCTGAGCAGGTCCATCGCCTAGCCCCTGTTCATGACGTCGAGTCCGAAGGCCATGGCAAGGTTTTCCGGTTGCAGCACGACGTCCGGGGAGCCGTGCATGAGGACCTTCCGCATGAGCAGGGCGGCTTCGTCGCAAAGCTGCGGCAGCGCGTGCAGATCGTGGGTGGAAACCAGGATGGTGGCGCCGTCGGCGGCGAGTTCCCGCAGCAGCCGGGTGATGGTCGCTTCGGAGCGTTTGTCGACGCCGGCGAAAGGCTCGTCGAGAAGCATCATGGTAGCGCCCTGCGCGATGCCGCGCGCCACGAACGCGCGCTTCTTCTGGCCGCCGGACAGCTGGCCGATCTGCCGGTCGGCGTAGTCGCTCAGTTCCACGCGTTCCAGGGCGTGGTCGACGGCGTCACGGTCCGCCTTGCGCGGCCGGCGGGTGAAGCCGAGGTGCCCGTACCGGCCCATCATCACCACGTCGCGCACGGACAAGGGGAACGCCCAGTCCACGTCCTCGCTTTGCGGGACGTATCCGATGCCGGCTTCCCTGCGCATCTTCACGGGGGGCTGCCCGTTGACGAGGACACGGCCGGAGTCGGGCTTCACCATGCCCATGATTGCTTTGAACAACGTGGACTTGCCGGACCCGTTCATGCCCACGAGCCCGCAGATCCGGGCCGGCTCCAGGCTCAGCGACGCGCTGTCCAGGGCAAGCACTTCGCCGTAATGCACCGTGACCTTGTCCACGAGGATGGCCGGGGTGCTCATGACGTCTTCCCCGTCAGGGCACCCGCGATGGTCCGGGCGTCGTGCCGGATGAGGTCCAGGTACGTCGGCACAGGGCCGTCCGCTTCGGAGAGGGAATCAACGTAGAGCACGCCACCGAACTTCGCCCCGCTGGCCTCGACCACCTGCATCATGGGCGCATTGGAAACCGTGGATTCGCAGAAGACGGCCGGAACCTTATGCTCCTTGACGTATTCGATGGCCCGGGCGATCTGCTGCGGCGTGGCCTGCTGCTCGGCGTTGACGGCCCAGATGTAAACCTCCTTGAGCCCAACGTCGCGGGTCAGGTAGGAGAATGCTCCCTCACAGCTGACCAATGCGCGCTGCTGGACCGGCAGGGCCTTCAGTTCGCTGGCCAGGTAGTCCTTGACCTCTTGGAGCTTGGCTTTGTAAGCGCTGGCGTTGGCCTCGAAGACGGCGGCGTTGGCCGGGTCGAGTTTGGCGAAGGCCTTGGCCATGTTGTCGGCATAGATCTGGACGTTCGACGGCGACATCCACGCGTGCGGGTTTGGTTTGCCTTTGTAGCTGTCCTCGGCGATCGGCATCGGCTCCACGCCCTCACTCACCACGGCGTGCGGGACGTCCAGCCCTTCAACGAACTGCTGGAACCAGACTTCGAGGTTCAGCCCGTTGTCCAGGATCAGGTCGGCCTGGGCGGCTTTGCGGATGTCACCGGGCGTCGGTTCGTAGCCGTGGATTTCCGCACCCACCTTCGTGATGGATTCGACGCGCAGTTTGTCGCCGGCGACGTTCTTGGCGACATCGGCCAGGACGGTGAAGGTGGTCAGGACAACGGGCCGGTCGTCGTTTCCGGCGCTGGTCGAACCGCCGCAGGCGGTCAGGCCCAGCGCGAGGGCGGCGGCGAGGACAAGCGACATATTCCGGACAGCAGCTTTGGTGTACCGAAACAAAGATTTAGGCATACCGAAAATTATAGCCGGGTGTCTGGCGCCCCCGCCAGTTGGCGCCTCACTGCTTCCCCAACCTCGCTCCGCTCGGCCGGGGCCCCTCGCAGATAGCGCCTTTCTGCTCCCCCAACCTCGCTCCGCTCGGCCGGGGCCCCTCGCAGATAGGCTTAGTCACATGGGCAAGATTCCGCCGCCGGGAAGGCTGTATGGCTTCAATGGCCTCGACGCGGTGGCGGCCGGCCTCTACCTTGGCCTGATGCTTTTCGCGGCGTTCGCCGGCGGCCTGCTGGCACCTCTCCTGCAAGGCCTGCTGCCCACCCAGGCAGCGGCGACCTACGCTGTCAACCTCGTGTTCTATGCCTCCGTAGGCATATTTGCCCTCCTGGCGGCCAGGCGGGTGGTCGCCCGCGACACCAGGATCCTTGCCACGCGCCCTTGGTTCACGCTGGCCATGGTGCCGGCCTCCGTCGTCGTGATGCTGGTGCTCACCGCCGTGCTGGTCACGGCAACCGGACAGACCCGCGTTTCGGAGAACCAACTGGGAGTCCAGTCGCTGGTCGAGGAAGTGCCGGCCTGGCTGATCGTGCCCCTGCTGGTCTTCGTGGGGCCTTTTGTCGAGGAGTACCTGTTCCGCCACCTGCTGATCGGCAAGCTCAGCGGTCGCGTCAACATCTGGATCTGCTGTGCGCTGTCCGTATTGTTGTTCGCCGGCGTCCATGTGTTCGGCCAGGAAGGCCTCTCCTTCCAGCCCATGGTCCCTTACCTCGGGATGGGTGCGGTGCTCGTGGCGGTATATGTCTGGACCGGAAAGAACGTCATGTTCGCTTTCCTGGTTCACGCCTGCAAGAACCTGCTGGCGGTGCTGCTCATCTACGCTCTTCCACCGCAACTGTTAGGCGCCTGAGCCCAACCAGCTCGCAGTTAATGCCGTTCTGAGCCACCAAATCGGCCTCAACTGCCAGTCATATGGGGAACCCGGACCGGAGTTGTCCGCGAGGCACTATCACCCGGCCCGCGGTCGACGTAGTTTCATGGCATGTCCTTCAACATCCAGGTAGCAATCGACTGCAGAAACCCGCACGAGCTGGCGGATTGGTGGGCGGAAACGCTCGGCTGGGAGGTGGAGCCGCAGGACGAAGCGTTCATCCGCTCCATGATCGAACAGGGCTACGCCACCGAAGCGGACACCTTGATGCATCGCGGAAGGCTCGTCTGGCGGGACGGGGCAGCGATCTCGCCGGCCGAGGACACCGACCCCGGCACCCGCAGGCGCTTCCTGTTCCAGCCTGTCCCGGAAGCCAAGACCGTGAAGAACCGGGTGCACTGGGACGTGCGACTGGATGGCGGGGACAAGGACGAGGTCAGGGCCGAACTGGAAGCCCGCGGGGCGAAGCATCTGTGGACGGCCAACCAGGGCCCGCACGAGTGGCACACCATGGCGGACCCGGAGGGCAACGAGTTCTGCATCAGTTGAGGCGGTTACTACACTCGTCAGGGTGAGCAACGACTTCCCCGCCAAGGTATCCGACGTCTTCGACCCCGCGCGCTGGCGCACCGTTTCGGGATTCGACGACTTCCAGGACATGACTTACCACCGCCAGGTGGAACGGGACGAAGCAGGCAGGATCATCCGCGACCTGCCCACGGTGCGCATCGCCTTCAACCGGGCGGAAGTCCGCAACGCCTTCCGCCCCGGCACCGTGGATGAGCTCTACCGCGCCATGGACCACGCCCGGATGACCCCGGATGTCGCCACCGTGCTGCTCACTGGCAACGGCCCCTCCCCGAAGGACGGCGGGCACTCCTTCTGCTCCGGCGGCGACCAGCGGATCCGCGGCCGCGACGGCTACCGCTACGCCGACGGCGAGACCCAGGAAACCATCGACCCCGCCCGCGCCGGGCGGCTGCACATCCTGGAAGTCCAGCGGCTCATGCGCACCATGCCCAAGGTGGTCATCGCCGTCGTCAACGGCTGGGCGGCCGGCGGCGGGCATTCGCTGCACGTCGTCGCGGACCTCACCATCGCGTCCCGCCAGCACGGCAAGTTCAAGCAGACGGACGCCACCGTGGGCAGTTTCGACGCCGGCTACGGCTCGGCCCTGCTGGCCCGCCAGGTCGGGCAGAAGACCGCCCGCGAAATCTTCTTCCTGGCCCGCGAATATTCCGCCGAGGACATGGTCCGCATGGGCGCAGTCAACGAGGCCGTGGACCATGAACGCCTCGAAGACGTGGCCCTGGAATACGCCGCGGACATCGCCCGCCAGTCGCCCCAGGCCATCCGCATGCTCAAGTTCGCCTTCAATCTGGCCGACGACGGCCTGGCCGGCCAGCAAGTCTTCGCCGGCGAAGCCACGCGCATGGCGTACATGACGGACGAGGCCGTGGAGGGCAAGGAAGCCTTCCTGCAGAAGCGCGAGCCGGACTGGTCCGCCTTCCCCTACTACTTCTAGGAGCCCGGCCGTGGATGAGATCCTCAAGGCCCTCGCGGCCGCCCTGCACGGCGAGGGACCCGCCGTCGAGATCGTCACGGCACCGGACGGTACGGCCCGGGCGGTCCCCGTGGAGACTCCCGGTTTCGAGGACGCCGCCGTCGTGGTCCGCACCTCGGGTTCCACCGGCACGCCTAAAGCCACTGTGCTCACCGTCGACGCCCTCGCGGCATCCTCCATGGCCACCGCGATCGCGCTCCGCGGCGAGGGCCAGTGGCTCCTGGCCCTGCCCCTGCAGTATGTCGCCGGCGTCCAGGTCCTGGTCCGCTCGCTGTTCGCCGGAACGCGCCCCTGGGCGATGGACCTATCCGGCGGTTTCACCCCGGATGCCTTCACCGCCGCCGCGGGCGAACTGACGGACACGATCCGCTTCACCTCGCTGGTCCCCACCCAGCTGCAGCGGCTGTTGGACTCCCCCGCCCCGGACACCCTGGCCGTGCTGCGCCGCTTCAACGCGATCCTGCTGGGCGGCGCCCCCGCCCCAGCCGGACTGCTCGACGCCGCCCGCGACGCCGGGCTCCACGTGGTCACCACCTACGGCTCAGCCGAGACGTGCGGCGGGTGCGTATACGACGGCGAGCCGCTGGACGGCGTCGAGGTCCGGATCGATGCGGAGGGCCGGATCCTGCTCGGCGGGGACACTGTCGCCGCCGGCTACCTTGATGCTCCCGGTGCGGCCGACTTCTTCGAAGAGGACGGCATCCGCTGGTACCGCACCGGCGACCTCGGCGAGCTCTCCCCCGACGGCAAGCTCACCGTCCTGAGCCGCGCCGACGACGTCATCATCACCGGCGGCGTCAAGGTTTCGGCCGCGCACGTGCAGGCCGGGCTGGAAAAGCTCGACGGCGTGAGGGCGGCTTTCGTCACGGGGGTGCCTTCCGCCGAATGGGGCCAGGCAGTGGCCGCCTATGTGGCGGTTTCGGACACCGTGATGACCGCGGAGGAACTCCTCGCCGCGGCTCGTTCCCTCCTCGGGGCGATGGCCCCCAAAACCGTCGTCACGGCCTCCGAGCTGCCGCTGCTGCCCAACGGCAAGCCCGACCGGCTCGCCATGGCGGCGCTGCTCAGCGAGCGGCATCAGGCAGAATAGACAAGTCCCAGAACCGCTTTTCCTTGCCGGTCCTTTCCGGCTCCACCGCGAAACAACACGAGGTACAACACGTGGCAACAGCTGCACAATGGATCCAGGGCGCCCGGCCGCGCACCCTGCCGGCCGCGATCGCCCCGGTGCTCATCGGCACCGCGGCCGCCTATGAACTGCAGTCGTTCCGGCCCGTGAATGCGATCCTCGCCGCGCTGGTGGCGCTGCTGCTGCAGGTCGGCGTGAACTACGCCAACGACTACTCGGACGGCATCCGCGGAACCGATGAGGAGCGTGTGGGCCCGCTGCGCCTGGTGGGGTCCGGGGCCGCGCGGCCCCAGCACGTGAAGTGGGCGGCGTTCGGCGCGTTCGGCCTCGCCATGCTGGTGGGCCTGATCCTGGTGATCATCACGCAGGCCTGGTGGCTGATACTGGTAGGCCTGGGCTGCGTGCTTTCCGCCTGGGGGTACACCGGCGGCAAGAACCCCTACGGCTACATGGGCCTGGGTGACCTTTTCGTCTTCGTGTTCTTCGGCCTCGTGGCCACCCTCGGCACCACCTACACGCAGGCCGGCCAGGTCAGCCTTCCCGCGGTGATCGGCGCCATTGGCACCGGGCTCATCGCCTGCGCCCTCCTCATGGCTAACAACGTCCGGGACATCCCCACGGACACCGTTGCCGGCAAGAAGACCCTGGCGGTGCGGCTGGGCGACCGGCACGCCCGCGAAAGCTACGTGCTGATGCTGGCCCTGGCTGTGCTGCTGGTGGTGGTCCTGGCCCCCACCAAACCCTGGATGCTGATCGTCCTGCTGCTGATTCCGGCCTGCCTGACTCCGGCGTGGCTCATGGTCAACGGCAAGCGCAAGAACCTCATCCCGGTGCTCAAGCAGACCGGCATGATCAACCTCGGCTACAGCCTGCTGTTCTCGCTGGGCCTGGTGCTGAGCGTGGGCTTCTAGGGCAAGCAAAAATCCCCGGCTTCCAGACTTTTCCCCACCGCATTCGGCGGTGAAAAGTCCGGAGGCCGGGGATTTCCTGTTTAAGCTCAGGCGTCCTTGGGGCGGCGGTCGTTCTCCACCCGGACGGCAGGGTTCCCGTCCACCAGGCGGTCCTCGGCGTCGGCGTCCGCGACCTCGCCGGCCGAACGCAGCGGCTTGGCCCGTCCGGAGAAACGTTCACGCATGGCTGCCGTGGCGGCGTCGCGCTGTTTCTGGAAGAAGAGGTAGCTGAGCGCGAAGGCGATCAGCCCCGCGAAGACAACGGCCAGGAGTGCACCGGTCTGCAGGAACAGGAACAGCACGAACAGCGGCACGAACAGTGCCAGTCGGATCAGGGAGTACTTGAGGAAAGCCACTCATCAAGTTTAGCGTCCGGATGCCCGGCCTCCGTCGCGGGCACCGGTACGCGGCCGGTGCGCGGTGGCTAGACTTGAGGGTATGCCCCGCGTAGTTGCCATCATCATCGTCCTACTGGTCTTCGTCTACGGCCTGGTGGATGTGATCCGCACGGACGGACGCTATGTCCGCGGCATCTCCAAGCCCGCCTGGATCGTGGTGATGCTGGTCCTCCCGGTCCTGGGGGCCATCCTGTGGTTCTTCTTCGGCCGCCCGTACGGCGGACGGACCGCCAAGCAGAACACCCCTGTGCATCCCACGGCTCCGGACGACGATCCCGATTTCCTCCGGAACCTTGACGTCCGCCGCCGCAACCAGGCAGAGGCCGATCGGCTGAAGAAGCTCCGCGAAGAGCTTGAGGAGAAGGAACGCAAGCTCAAGGGCGATCCAAAGTCCGACGACAGCGACGGCAGCGCCGCCTAAGCTTGCAAAGACTCTGGCCGCCGTTCCACAGCTGTAGGGCGTCAGTGGCTCGCCAAGGAGCGCATCGCCGACCAGAGCGCAATGAGGCCGCCCGCGGCCGAATGTAGCGGCGGGAGGTGTCTAAGCGACTGGCGATGCGCTTACGCCCGACCCACCGCCCCGCCGGCGCAAGCCCCTACTGCAGGCCCGAGTACGAGTGCAGGCCGTTGAAGAACTGGTTCACGATCGTGAAGTTGAAGATCACGCACAGGTAGCCCACGATCGACAGCCAGGCGGCGCGGGTCCCGGTCCAGCCGCGGGTGGCACGGGCGTGCAGGTAGCCTGCGTACACCACCCAGATCACGAAGGTCCAGACTTCCTTGGTGTCCCAGCCCCAGAAGCGGCCCCACGCCTTCTCGGCCCAGATGGCGCCGAACATGAGGGTGAAGGTCCAGCCCACAAAGGCCACGGTGTTGATCCGGTAGGACAGGTTCTCCAGGCTCAGGGCGTCCGGCACGAGGCGCATGAAGCCCAGCTTGTCGACGCCGCCGGCCGCGAGCGTCTTCTGCCGGTGCGACTGGACCAGCTGCAGGGCGGACATGGCGAACGTCAGGGTGAAGAGCGCCGAGGACAGCACGGCGATGGACACGTGGATCACCAGCCAGTAGCTCTGCAGTGCGGGCACCAGGTGGCCGACGGGCGTCCAGTAGGCCACGGACGCCGCCACGAGCATGATGACGGCGAGGCCGATCACGAAGGTTCCAAGGAAGCGCAGGTCGCGGCGGACCAGGGCCAGCAGGAAGACCACCACGGCAACGAAGGCCCCGGTGGTGAGGAACTCGTACATGTTGCCCCACGGCACACGGCCCGCGCCGATCGCCCGGGTGACCACGCCGGCGCCATGGATCAGCACGCCCAGGATGGTCAGCGCAACGGCCACGCGGGCGGGAGCCCGGCGTTCGGCCGCATAACGCATGTCTGAGCCTGCCGTACGGGCCCCGGCGGGCCCGGCTGCGGTGACAGTCTCCGAACCCGCGCTTCCGACGGCGACCGGCACCTTCGCGGCGGCTGCCGCCTTCAGGTCCACGGCCCGCAGGGTCTTGCTGCTCTTGGCCAGGTCCCAGGCGAAGGCGACGAACGCCACCGTGTAGGTGCCCGCAGCCAGCAGCATGAAGAGCTCGCTGTACTGACCCATGGTTTCGTTGATGGGGAACATTACTGGTCCTTTGTGGTTGTCGAAGCGACGGTGGCGGAGGAGCCGGAGGCATCCGGTGCGAGCTGCCATTCGCGCTGCAGCAGTTCACGGATGGCGGCGGATTCGCCGGCCAGGCGGTGGTCTTCGCCGCGGGCCAGCAGGCCGTATTCCACCATGGTGCGTCCGTCGTCGTGGGTTCCCGTACGGACCCACACGCGGCGGCGGTTCAGGTAGAGCGAGACCACCAGGCCGGCAACGGCGAGCAGCGCGAAGAACAGGGCGCTCACCTGGCCCGGGTTGTGGTGGATGTCCACGCCCACGTACTTCTTGATGCCGTCGAAGGTGATGCTGCCCTTGCCGTCCGGAAGCGTGTAGGTCTTGCCGGGCACCAGCGTGATGCCCTTGGCAGGAAGATCGCGGCCGTTGAGCTGGGTGAGGTTCTTCACGTCGAGCTCGAACACGTTCTGCGGGGTGCCCTTGTCCAGGCCGAGGTCGCCATAGTACGAGTTCAGGCTCAGCTGCGGGTTGATGAGTTCCGGATCACCGCTGAAGGACACGCCCTGTTCGGTAACAAACGCGGTGGGCAGGAAGAAGCCTGCGAAGCCAAGCTGCTCGGGCTTCGCGTCGGGGACCTTGATGACCACCGAGGAGTAGTAGTTGTCGCCCTGCAGCTTGGCTACCACGGGCCCCTGCAGCGCGACGTTGCCCTTGCCGTCGCGGACGGTGACCACCGGCGCGTAGCCGTTGCCGGTGAGGTAGATGCTGGTGCCGCCCAGCGTGACGGGGTCGTTGACCTTCAGGACCTGCTTTTCGGCAGGTGCACCGGGGTTCTCCTTGGTGGTGACCTGCGCGGTGAAGTCGATCGGCTGGCCGAAGTGGGCCGGCGATTCACGGTCGAACTTCACGTCGAACTTGTCCAGCTGGATCGAGTAGGGCTGCAGCCAGCCGCTCTGGAAGTTGGTGCCCGGGCTGAACTGGTCGTAGCCCACCAGGGTGTTCACGAAGGTGTCGCCTTCCACCAGGATGCGCTGGCCGCTGTAGCCGAACAGCCCGCCGATGGCCACGGACACCAGCACGCCGATCAGCGAGGTGTGGAAGACCAGGTTGCCCACTTCCTTGAGGAAGCCCCGTTCGGCACCCAATGACGGCCGTTCGCCGTCGGCGTCCCTGACCTCCACCCGGTAGCCGCGTTTCCTGAGCAGCGCGGCGGCATCGGTGATGGCGCGCGACGCCGGGATCCCGGCGTCGGCGGGCACCACCAGGGTGCCGTACTCGGGAAGGCGGGACAGCCGCTTCGGGGTCCGCGGCGGCTGGGAGCGCATGGCCTTGTAGTGCGCGATGGCACGCGGCGTCACGCAGCCGATCAGCGAGATGAAGAGGAGCAGGTAGATGGCCGAGAACCAGGCCGAGGAGTACACGTCGTACAGCTGGAGGGCATCGAGGATCTTGCCGTAGTCCGGGTGGTCCTTGATGTACTGCGTGACGACGGCCGGGTTGGCCGGGCGCTGCGGGAAAAGCGAGCCCGGGACGGCGGCCACGGCCAGCAGGAGCAGCAGGAAGAGCGCGGTGCGCATGCTGGTCAGCTGGGTCCAGGCCCAGCGGAGCATGCCTTTGAGCCCGAGTGCGGGCAGCGCGGCCTCCGTCTTGGCGTCCTCGATGGTTTTTGGTTTGTTCTTGGATTCCACGGGCTCGCTCATCAGATTGGCAACTTCACATCGGTCTGGAACCAGTACTGCAGCCCGGTGACCCAGGCACCCCACACTCCGCTGGCCATCAGGATTCCCAGGAGGATCAGGATGGCTCCGCCGGTCCGCTGGATGGCCAGGCGGTGCTTGCGGAAGAAGGACATAACCCCGGCGCCCCGGCGCACAGCGAGGGCGATCAGCAGGAACGGCACGCCCAGGCCCAGGCTGTACACGAAGGCGAGCAGGGCGCCCTTCGCCGCGGATGATCCGCCGGACAGGCTCAGCAACTGGACGGCCGAGTAGGTGGGTCCAATGCACGGGGCCCAACCCAGGCCGAAGGTGATCCCCAGCAGCGGCGCACCCCAGAGGCCGGCGGGAGGCTTCGCGTGGATCTTGGCGTCGCGCTGCAGCCAGCTGAAGCCGCCCATGAAGACGACACCCATAATGATCACCAGAACCCCCAGCAGCTGCGTGATCCAGGCGTTCTGCGGGCCGGACAGCAGGGTGCCCAGCTGGCCGAAGGCGCCGCCGAGGAGGACGAAGATCACGGAAAAGCCGAGCACGAACAGCCCGATGCCGGCCAGCATGCGGCCGCGCCGCTGCTTCTGGAGGTCGACGCCGGTCAGCCCGGTGACGTAGCCCAGGTAGCCGGGCACGAGGGGCAGCACGCAGGGCGACAGGAAGGAGACGAGCCCGGCCAGCAGAGCCACGGGAATGGCCAGCAGCAGGGAACCGTTGAGGATGGTCTCCGCGAAGGGGCTGTTCACGTTCGCAGGCCGCCTATTCCGCTGCCGCGGCGGTGATGAGGGCTTTCAGCGTGCCCTTCTCGACTTCACCCAGGACGCGGGAGGCAACCCGGCCCTCCTTGTCCAGGACGAGCGTGGTGGGTACCGCGTTCGGCGGAACCAGGCCGGAGACGGACAACAGCACTGCGCCGTCCTTGTCGTTGAAGCTCGGGTATGTCAGGTTGAAGGACTTCTCGAAGGCTTCCGCGGTGGCCTTCTCGTCGCGCAGGTTGACGCCAAAGAATTGCACGCCCTTGGCCTTGAAGTCCTGGTGGAGGGCTTCGAGGATCGGGGCTTCGACCCGGCAGGGGGCACAGGCGGCGAACCAGAAGTTCAGCACCGTTACCTTGCCGAGGAGGTCCGCCTGCTTCACCGCGGTGCCGTCGAACAGCACCCCGTCAATCTTCACGGGAGCCGAACGCTCGGACTTGGCGAACTCGGTGACGGAGCCGTCACCGGCAATGTAGTTCTTGTTGTCCCCGACGTTCGCCTGCTTGGCGAGCGTGTCTTCCTGGGGGGCGCACGCCGAGAGGCCCACGGCCAGTGCCGCGAGGGCCGCTCCCCCGGTGGCGAGGAAGCGCCTGCGGGAGGTGTTGCTGTGTTTTTCCAATGTCATGCTCCGGGAGTGCTTGCGGCACCGGGCAGCAAAGCTGCTGCGGGCTCGCTGTAGTCGACCCGCACGAGGGCGCCGTCGGCGTCGAACACCAACGACGTCAGGGACGTCAGGGTGCATTCGCGCTTGCGCGGGTCATGCCACAGCCGGCGCCCTTCGGCGCTGCGGCGGGTGGCGTAAATGGGCAACTGGTGGCTCACCAGGATCGCTTCGGCACCGTCGCCGCCGAGTTCGACGGCGCGCTGCCGGGCGTCCTCGATCGCCGCACGCATGCGCGCAACCTGCTCGGTGTAGGGCTCGCCCCACGACGGACGCAGGGGGTTCCGGAACTGGAACCAGTGCTTCGGCTTCAGGAACTCCGACGGCCGCGCGTGGAGCCCTTCGAAGTGGTTTTCCGCCTCGATGATCCGGGGATCCGTATGGATCTCAAGGCCAAGCGCCTCCGCGCTGGGCTGGGCGGTTTCCTGGGCCCGCGTGAGCGGTGATGCCACCAGGTGGACAATCTTCGCCCCGGCCGCCACGCGTGCCTCGAAGTGCGCGGCGAGGACGCGCGCCATCTCCCGTCCGCGATCGGACAGGTGGAATTCGGGCAGTCTGCCATACAGGACGCCGTCGGGGTTGTGTACCTCGCCATGGCGGAGCAGATGGACAGTTGCGTGGGGCATGTTTACCAGTTTCTCAAAGAGGGTGGGCAATCAGAAAATCTTCTACGCCATGTAGAACTTGGCTCCCGGAAAAAATGTTCCCCGGAAGTGGAATAAAAGATGCATTTGCATGTTTATACTGGATGCAGGATCGGTTGATGGTTCAAGTAACTATCGCCGATCGGAGATTTCCACCCATACCTACCCCAAGGAGCACGCCATGACCCTCCCCGCCAACGTCACCACCGGTACCTGGACCCTCGACAACTCGCACAGCGAAATCGGCTTCACCGTCCGCCACGCAGGAATCAGCAAGGTCCGCGGCCAGTTCACCGAGGCCGCGGCAACCCTGGAGCTGGCGGACCACCTGGCCGACTCCAAGGTCAACGCCACCATCCAGACCGCCAGCTTCGACTCCGGCGACGTCAACCGTGACGGCCACGTCAAGGGCGAGGACTTCTTCGACGTCGAGAAGTTCCCGGAGATCAACTTCGTGTCCCGCCACATCAAGGCCAACGGCGACAGCTTCGACCTGGTGGGCGACCTCACCATCAAGGGCGTCACCAAGGAGGTCGCCATCGAGACCGAATTCAACGGCGTCGCAGTGGATCCCTTCGGCAACACCCGCGCCGGCCTCTCCGGTGAAACCACCATCAGCCGCAAAGAGTTCGGTCTGACCTGGAACGCCGTCCTGGAAGCCGGCGGCGTGCTGGTCAGCGACAAGGTTGTCATCAACCTCGAGCTGGCCTTCATCGCCCCTGCCGCCTGAGTCCCTGCCGCCTGATCCCTTGCCGCTTGAGGCGGCTGCGGTTCCGGAAGCGGCGCTTCCCGGAAGGTCTGCGGATTTCCGCAGCCGCCGGGCGGCGCCGCTTTTTCGTGCCCACACTCCGGGCGCTGGTCGCCGTGAATCCACCCGCTGGAGTCTTCCCCATAAGGCCGCGCGGAGCCCGGGAATTAGCCGAAAATTTCCTAGGAAACCTTCAACCTCAGGTCTACAGTGATGCCATGAGTAACCCAAACGAAGTTCCTCAACAGCCAGGCTCACAGCCCACACCTTCCGGCGACGTTCCTCCCCCCGGCTACCAGCCCCCGCAGGGCGCGCCGCAACCACCCAGCTACCAGACCCCCGCCCCCTCCTACCAGGAACCGGCGCCCGGATACCAGGCACCCGGAAACCAGGCCCCGCCGCCGGGTTACCAGCAACCGGCCTACCAGCAACCGGCCCCGGGCCAGCAGGGCCAGGGCTTCCATTTCGAAATGCCCACCGACGGCCCCAAGTCTTTCAACGACGTCCTGCCCCGGGGCGGCTTCTCCGGCATGTTCAACGTGACCGGCATGCCGACCGAGCTCAAGGTGTCCTACTGGATCTGGCTGATCGGCGGCTTCCTGGGCCTCCTGGGTGGCTTGATCGGCATCTTCGGGACCCTCGTCCTGTTCAGTGTCATCCCCGCACTCGCCGCCGTCGTCCTCCTCCTGGTCATCGTCTCCCTGGTCCTCGCCGCCGCGCAGGTGGTCCTGGCCATGAAGATGAAGGAAGGCAAGGAATGGGCACGGCTCGCCCTCACCGTGCTGGTGGGCGTCGGCCTGCTGCTCTCAGTCATCGGCTCCGCGAGCACCGACGGGCGAAGCAACGGCTGGTTCGGCTTCATTGTCGGCCTCGCAGCCGCGGTCCTGATGTGGCTGCCCAATTCCCAGGCGTGGTTCAAGTCCGTCAAGAGAACCGCCTGACAGGGCCCGGCGCACGGCATTGAGGGCCGCGGAACCCGCCCAGGGTTCCGCGGCTTTCCTTCGCCCGAATTCCAAAGGAAATCGGGTTCCGCGGCCCGCGGCCGAGGTACGGTGGACATAAGCCAAGCTGGGGGCAGGTGTATTTGCTGGCCCGGCAGCCGAACCCGCAGTCGAACATGCAAAGGAATGCCATGAGCAACCCTCCATACCCGCCCACCAACTCCGGTGAGAACGCCGGTTCAGAGCAGGCCAAGTCCGAACAGCCCCAGTACGGCCAGCCGGCACAGCCCCAATACGGGCAGGACGCCCCGCAATACGGGCAGACCCCGGCGCCGCAGTACGGCCAGCCGGCACAGCCCCAGTACGGGCAGGACGCACCGCAATACGGGCAGACCCCGCCCGCATACGGCCAGCAGCCGTCCGCACCCCAGTACGGCCAGGGCGCCCCGCAGTACGGCCAGGGAACGCCGCAGTATGGCCAGAGTGCCCCGCAGGGCGGCCAGTTCGGCCAATCCCAGTATGGTCAGTCGCCCTACGGGCAGTCCCCGTATGGCCAGTCACCCTACGGACAGTCCGCGTGGCCCAGCCAGCAGCCTGCCACCACCTCCGGGGTGCCGCAGCTGGTCAACGTCTCGTTCTGGCTCATCCTTGCCGCAGGCGTACTGACCCTGATCGGCATCCCGCTTTCGCTTGCCATGATCAACTCGCCCGAGTTCGGCGACCTCATGGAAGAGACCATGCGGAACCAGCCCAACAGCCCAGGGATCGATCTGGACAGCTTCCGTGGGATGGTGTCCACGATGTTCGTGGTCTTCAGCGTGATCATCGCAGGCCTCTATGCCCTCGTTGCCTTCAACGTCCGCAAGGGGAAGAACTGGGCCCGGATCCTCGGCACGGTCTTTGCCGTCATCTCGCTGCTGGGCCTGGGCCAGATCAGCATCGGCATCATCACCATCCTGCTCGGCGTCGCCGCGATCGTGCTGCTCTATCTGCCGGCATCGGCACCGTACTTCCGCAAGGCCCAGCCGTTCGCGAACCCCTACGGCCAGTCCCCGTACGGCCGCTAGCCTTCGCTGCGGACAACACACCGCAACAACGAACGGGCGCAGTCCCGGCCGCCGTCGGGCAGTATCAGACGGCCTGGCCCGGGGTCTGCGCCCGTTGTGCGTGGTAGGCGAGTATCTGCAGTTCGGTGGCCATGTCCACCTTGCGCAGGTTGACGTGCGGCGGAACCTGCAGCAGCACGGGGGCGAAGCTGAGGATGCTGCGGATGCCGGCGTTGATCACGCGGTTGCACACGTCCTGGGCCACGGCCGCAGGCAGCGCCAGGACCACCATGTTGGTGCCCGTCCGCTGCAGGACCTGCTCAAGGTTCGCCGCGTCGCTGACCCGCAGCCAGCCGACTTCATTGCCGACCACCATGGGGTCGGCGTCGAGGATGGCCACCACGTCGAACCCGCGGGACTGGAACCCGCCGTACCTGGCCAGGGCCTTGCCGAGGTTTCCGGCGCCCACGATGGCCACCTTCCAGTCGTGGGTGAGGCCCAGGGCTGCCGCGATGTGACGGCTCAGGTACTGGACCTCGTACCCCACGCCCCTCGTGCCGTAGGACCCCACATAGGACAAGTCCTTGCGGAGCGTGGAAGAACTGACTCCCGAGGCCTCGGCCAACGCTTCGGAGGAAACCCGTTCCACGCCTTCGCCCAGGAGGGAATTGAGCGCACGAAGGTAGAGGGTCATCCGGGCCACTGCTGCAGGCGGGATCTGCTTGGCAGCAGAATCCTGCTCGCCCGGGGCGGGCTCGGCGGATGGTTCCAGCGCAGTCACGGTCGTCTCCATTGCGTTGCTTTGTTGTCCCACTCTATTGCGGGGTTCCCGCACTCAACAAAGCCGTCCGGTTCGCCGTCAGGTCGCCAGGGCCTTCTGGAGCACCCGGGTGAGCCGCGCTTCGTCGATCTTCCAGAAGTCGCGCTGGATGCCGTCCACCAGGACCACGGGGATCTCCTCGGCGTAACGTTCACGCAGTTCGGGATCGCCTTCGATGGAGGTCTCGCGCCACGGCAGCCCCAGCCCCGAGGCGACGCGTTCGACGGCGTCCCGCGCCGCGGCGCAAAGGTGGCAGTCGGGTTTGGTGAGGAGAACGACGTCGGGAATCGGCATGCTTCAACGGTAGCCCGGGGCACGGGGCGGCGTCGAAAGCGCGGGCGGCGCGGAATTCATGCGCAGGGCCCGGCACCGCGTCCGGCGGGGCAATTGATTAGACTCATGGCATGCCCGACGAGAAGAACGCCGCTGTGGCCACCGCGCCGGCTGTGAAGCAGCAACACGGCGAAGCCGCATTCTTCGACGTCGACAACACCCTGATGCGCGGCGCCAGCCTCTTCCACGTGGCGCGGAAAATGTACGAACGCAAGGCCTTCACGCTGTCCCAGGCCGCGGGTTTCGCGTGGAAGCAGTTCAAGTTCGTGCTCCGCGGCGAAAACATGGACGACGTTCACGCGGTCCGCGATTCCGCCCTCACGCTCGCTGCAGGCATCAAGGTCTCCGAAGTCCACGAGCTGGGTGAAGAAGTCTACGACGAGATGATCGAGTCCCGGATCTGGCCCGGCACGAAGGCGCTGGCCGAACAGCACCTGCGGGTTGGCCGCAAGGTGTGGCTGGTCACCGCAACGCCCATCGAGGTCGCGAAGGTGATCTCCACCCGGCTTGGCCTCACCGGCGCCCTCGGCACCGTAGGCGAAATCGAAGACGGCGTCTACACGGGCAGGCTCGTGGGCGACATCCTGCACGGCCCGGCGAAGGCCGTGGCGGTCCAGCGGGTCGCCGACGAGGAAGACCTGGACCTGAAACGCTGCTGGGCGTACAGCGATTCACACAATGACATCCCGCTGCTCACTCTCGTGGGCCATCCGGTGTGCATCAACCCCGACGCCGCGCTGCGCCGCCACGCCCGCGAGAACAACTGGCCGGTCTACGACTTCCGCTCGGGCCGACGCGCCGCCACCCTGGGGCTGAAGGCCGCCACGGTGGGCGGGGCCATCTACGGCCTGTGGCGCGGCTTCAGCAAGTTCCGCGGCCCGCGGGTCTGAAAGCAGCCGGCCTGACGCTTCGGGGTCTGACGGCGCCGGGTCTGCGCGATGGGCCATTCCGCAGCCAAGTCAGGACGCAAAAATGCCCGCCGCCTCGGGAGGCAACGGGCATTCACGCACTGCGAAGTATTCCTACTTCTTGTTGCGGCGCTGGTGGCGGGTCTTACGAAGCAACTTGCGGTGCTTCTTCTTGGCCATACGCTTGCGGCGCTTCTTAATAACTGAACCCACGAAAGTTCCTTAACAAATAAGTGAAGTTCCCGCCTGCCGGACGGGGCCGGCGAAGGCCCCGCAACAGACGGATTCTTACAGTGACGTAAAACGTTCCTTAACAGGGTACCGCCTCGCGGAGGCACCCAATGACCGTGAACCGGAGCCCCTTGGGCGTCAGGCGCTCTCCGAGCGGCCGTCCACCACGGCACCCTTGAGGTACTGGGCAACGGCTTCCTCGGGAACCCGGAATGACCGGCCGAACCGGACGGCCGGCATTTCGCCGGAGTGGACCAGACGGTACACGGTCATTTTGGAAACCCGGAGAACCTCGGCCACTTCGGCCACGGTCATGAATCGCGCATTCGAGAAGTTGGTCTCTGCGGACATTCTCCATATTCCTTTGCTCTCAGCTGACAAGGACAACCCCAGCGCCCATGACTGCGGCGTTCCGATGCTGAGCCATCACAACCATGTGCTAGATACTTTAGAGGCTGCTGAGACCAATGTGAAAGTCCCGGAGGCCACTTTGACGCCTACGCCGCGGCAGCCTCGCGCCGCTTGCGGGACGAGGCCGCAAGCTGTTCGAGCACGGACGCGGTAACCTCCCATTCCATGCAGGCATCAGTAACGCTCTGGCCGTAGACCAACTCCTGCGTCCCCGCCAGTTGCAGCTCGACGTCCAGGTTCTGGGCACCGCCCACCAGGAAGCTTTCCAGCATGATGCCGGCCACCGGGGAGGCCGGATCGGCTTCGAGCTGCGCGCCGACCTCCAGGGCGACCTCGGCCTGCCGGTGGTGGTTCTTTCCGCTGTTCGCGTGGCTGGCATCGACGATCAGGCGCGGGTTCAGGCCCTTAGCGGACAGCTTCCCGGAGGCCGCGGCGACGTCGTCTGCGGAGTAGTTGGGGCCCTTGCGTCCGCCGCGCAGGATCACGTGCGTGTCCGGGTTGCCGGCGGTCGCCACGAGGGCTGCACGGCCGTCGCCGTCGATCCCGAGGAACGCCTGCTGGGCGGCGGCCGCACCGCAGGCGTCGATGGCCACTTGGAGGTCGCCGTCGGTGCCGTTCTTGAAGCCGATCGGCATGGACAGGCCGGAGGCGAGTTGGCGGTGGATCTGGCTTTCGGTGGTGCGGGCGCCGATGGCTCCCCAGGCAACGAGGTCCGCCATGTACTGCGGGCTGATCGGCTCCAGGAATTCCGTGGCCGTGGGCAGCCCGAGCTCGGTGACCTGCTGCAGGAAACCGCGGGCGGCGCGCAGGCCCGCAGCGATGTCGTGGCTGCCGTCCAGGTGCGGATCGTTGATGAGGCCCTTCCAGCCCACCGTGGTGCGCGGCTTTTCGAAGTAGGCCCGCATGACCACCAGGAGGTCTTCCTTGTGCTTTTCGGCCTGGCTGACCAGCCGGCGGGCGTATTCCAGCCCGGCCTTGGGGTCGTGGATCGAGCAGGGGCCGACGATCACGAGCAGGCGGTCATCGACGCCGTCCATGATGGCCCGGATCTCGTCACGCCCGCGTTCGACGACAGCTGCGGCCTTCGCGCCGAGCGGCAGTTCGGCGATCACTTCCTGCGGGGCCGGCAGCGGTTCGAAGCGGCTGACCCGCAGGTTCGACGTGGAGCGGCCGGCTGCTGCGTCCTGGCTGGCGTCGAGTGTTGCGGGGTTTTCGGCGATGCTGGTCATTTTTGGGGTCCTGTTCCGGAGGCGGAGCGGGCCCTCATCAGAACCCGCCGGATATGGCGAAGGGCAGAGAAATCATCTCTGCCCTGTTGGCTCTGAAGGTTAGTTGGATGCGTGTCAGTTAGACGCGGGCCCCTCCAGAGCCAACGAAAAATACGCATACCAACGCTTAGTCATGGACACACCATAGCCATGAAGGCACCCCGGCCGCAAAACCGGTTCCTGTCTCATCCCGTAACAGTCACCGTCCGCGACGGCGTGAATGCCGGGAGATACAGGCTTGAGCCGAGGTACTTTGCCTTGAGCACATGCTTGCCCGGACCCAACTGCTGATAGACAAATGCGGCGGTTCCGGCAGCCAGTTCCGCGGGCTCCCCCACCGGTGTGCTCCCGTCGTAGAACTGCACCAGGCCTGTGGGAGTCGGGCCGTGCACGAGCCGCGGTTCGATCACGGCACGGGCGGTCACGGGCTCACCTGCCTGTACGGTGCCGTGGGGACTGACCCGGAATTGCGCACGGACCTCAGCCGTGGGCGGCGCCGAAACCGTATAGGAGAGGACCGGCGACGCTGAGGCGAAGTAGTCCCCTGCCTGGTGCTGGTACGCCGCCGAAACCGAGTGGGTCCCGACGGTCAACGCGGACGTACTGAAAACGGCCACCCAGCCGGTGCTGACGGCCACTGTGGCGACGTCGACGCCGTCGACCGTGAACGTGACCTCGCCGAGAGGCTCACCGGTGAGCGGACCGTCCAGCGCTGAGACCTGGGCCGTCATCACGACCGTCTCGCCTGCAACGGAACCGCCGGCCGGACTCAGCGCCAGCGAGGTTGCGGTTTCCGGTCCGCTGATCACCACGATGGGAAAGCGGATGGTTTTCGGGGCAAAGTTCGCATCGCCCGAATACGCGGCACGGAAATAGTGCGTGCCAAGGTCCAGGGGCGGCGCGATGAGGACGAACAGTCCGGGCAGGATGTCGTTGCTGAGCCCGGAAACGTCAAGCGGGGTGTCCGCGTCGTCCGGCAGGAGGGTGACTGTTCCCGTGGGCACCAGCGATGTGGGATACACCGGCAGCACCTGGCCCACCACCTGTGCCGGCTGGCCGGGGAAGACCAGCTGGAAATTGCCGTTGGCGGTCACATCGACGGCGGCCAGGGTATCCGCTGCGTGCACCGGCGCCGCGGCGAACGAGGGCATCAGCAGCAATGCAGCCACAAGGATCAGGGCGCGGCGGAAGGCGCTTCCGGACTGGGTAGTGAACACAGCTTCCTTCTTCCCGACAGGATTGTCAGGGAAAGCCCCAGCATCTTCGTGACAGTGAACGGCCGACGGCACAAGGATAGACCCGTTTCCCGTTGCCGGATACCCGGTTTTCGGCAACCGCCCTGGAGAGCGGGCGCAATGGAAGGACATCCTGAGAAAACGTTTCCCAAAAGTCGCTAGACTCGGCGCCAGGAGAACTGACCGGCCGCCGGTTGCGGTGTGGACAGTCAGGAGCTAGGACAGGCAGCGTCAAGAAGGAAGCCATGGCAGATCGGAGCACACGGCGCCGCGTCGGAATCGGAGACGTGGCGGCACGGGCCGGAGTTTCGCACGCCACCGTTTCACGGGTGATGAATGGCAACACCACCGTGAATTCCGCCATCGCCGCGCGGGTCCAGGCTGCCGCCGCCGAGCTGAAGTACAAACCGAATCCGGTGGGACGCAGCCTGGCCCTGGGCAAAACGGAAACCATCGGCATCGTTGTGCCGGACCTGTCGAACCCCACCTTCCAGTCGATCCTCCGGGACGTCAGCATCGCCGCCGCGCGAGACGGCTACCGGGTGCTGATCGCGGACTCCTCCGAGGTCTCCAGCGAGGAAGCGATCCTGGCCGGCGAGGCACGCCGGCGCTGCGACGGCGTCGTGCTTTGCGCCCCCCGCATGAGCCAGGACGACCTCGAAGAACTCGCACCCACACTGCATCCGCTGGTGCTGATCAACCGCACCACCGAGCATTCCTCCACCCCCAGCCTGGTGGTGGACTACGGGCACGGCATCCAGCAGCTCGGTGCGCACCTGGTGGAACTGGGACACCGCAGGATCGCCTACCTGACCGGCCCGGAGCGCAGCGCCTCGAACGTTCAGCGCCTGCGCGGGCTGGAGAAGTTCGTCCAGGACTACCCGGAGGTCGAGCTGCAGTTCATCCCCGGGGGAAACACCTACGACGCCGGCAACGAGGCAAGCGACGCCGTCGCCTCCTGCGGGGCCACGGGCATCCTGGTGTTCAACGACGTGGCGGCCATGGGCCTGCTGCACGGATTGAGCGAACGCGGAATCCGTGTGCCGGAAGACCTCTCGATCACGGGGTACGACGACATGCCCTTCGCCCGCTACACCATGCCGGGCCTGACCACCGCTGCCGTGCCGATCACCCAGCTGGGCAGCCTTGCCTGGCGCCGGATGCGCGAACACATTAAGCAGGCCGACGCCGAGTCCCCCACCGACCATTTCGAGCCGCACCTGGAAATCCGCGGCAGCACCGCTCCCCCGAAGGCCTGATTCACCCGGAACGCGGCGAACTGCCGGGGAGGGAGATCTCAGGCGGAGGCGCCGAGCCCGGCTTCGCGGTAGTAGCCCTCGATGTGTGCGCCCACCAGCGCGGCCGCTTTGCCGCCGTCGCCCGCGTTCACCGCCGTCAGGATGGCACGGTGCTCGGCCCGGAGCCGCCGGGCGGTGGCATCCCAGTCCGGCAGGTTCTTCGTCAGCTCGGCGGCGTACCCTTCGATGGCTTCGCGCAGGGAGGCCATCATGGCGCTCACCACCACGTTGCCCGCCGCCTCGGCCAGGGCGAGGTGGAAACGGACGTCCAGGGCCAGGAAGTCTTCGGCTCCCGGGGCGGCGTCCATTTCGTCGAGGAGGACGGCAGCCTCTGCAAGGGCCGGCGACCCCGGCCGGGCCCTTGAAACTGCCCATGATTCCAGCAGCACGCGGGTCTCCACGATGTCGGCCACCGGTAGGTGCCGGGTGGCCGCGTGCAGGCGCAGCGCGGATCCGAGGGCCGCGGCCGGGTCCGCGATGACCACGGTTCCGGCGTCCTTGCCCGAGCCCACCCCCGCGCGGACCACACCCATGGCTTCGAGGATCCGGATCGCCTCGCGCACGGACGTCCGGGACACCCGGAGCTGCTCCGCGAGGGCGCGCTCAGCCGGCAGCCGGCCCCCGAGCAGGAGCTTGCCGTCGGAGAACTGCTTTTCGATCCACTCCAGGACGAGTTCGTGGGTTCGCATGCCGGAATTCTACTTGATGTGGTCAGACCACATGGAATAAAGTGTGGTCCAACCACACCAGCGAGTCCGGAGACCACCATGACGCAGACCGTCCAGCCCACCAGCGGCACAGCCGCTGCGAACAACAGCGCCGCCGCGGCACCCAACGGCAGCTCCGCCGTCGTTAACCCGCCGGCCCTCAAGCGCCGGATACCCAAATACGCGGACCTGGCCCCGCTGATGCAGTTCAAGAAGCCGGAGTTCAGCAACGCCGCCCGGCTCAAGCGCGCCTCCACCATCTGGGAGTTGCGGGACATCGCCAAGCGTCGCACCCCGCAGGCGCCCTTCGACTACACGGACGGTGCCGCCGAAGCCGAAATCAGCCTGCGCCGCGCACGCCAGGCCTTCCAGGACATCGAGTTCCGCCCTGGGATCCTCCGCAATGTGTCCAGCATCGATCTCAGCACGGACATCCTCGGCAGGGCCGCCCGCCTCCCCTTCGGCATCGCCCCCACCGGCTTCACCCGGATGATGCAGTCCGAGGGCGAATACGCCGGCTCCCAGGCCGCCGAGGCCGCAGGCATCCCCTACACCCTGTCCACGATGGGCACGGCCTCGATCGAGGACGTGGCCGCCGCGGCGCCGCACGGACGCAATTGGTTCCAGCTGTACCTGTGGACGGACCGCGAGCGTTCACTCGAGCTGATCGAACGCGCCGCCGCGGCCGGCAACGATACCCTCATGGTCACCGTGGACACCGCCGTGGCCGGGGCACGGCTGCGGGACGTCCGCAACGGCATGACCATTCCCCCGGCCCTGACCCTGAGGACCGTCGTCGATGCGTCCTACAGGCCGGCCTGGTGGTTCAATTTCCTCACCCACGAGCCGCTGACTTTCGCCTCCTTGTCCCGGTACACGGGCACGGTGGCCGAGCTGATCAACTCGATGTTCGACCCCACTCTGACCTTCGACGACCTCGACTGGCTGCGCGAAACCTGGAAGGGCAAGCTCGTGGTCAAGGGCATCCAGACCGTGGAGGACGCCGTGAAGGTGGTGGACCACGGGGCCGACGGCGTGGTGGTCTCCAACCACGGCGGCCGCCAGCTGGATCGGGCCCCGATTCCGCTGCACTTGCTGCCAGGGGTTTCCGCCGCCGTCAAGGAACGGAACTCCGGGGCCGCAGTCATGCTGGACACAGGCATTATGAGCGGCGCCGACATCGTTGCGGCGCTGGCGCTCGGCGCCGACTTTGCCCTGATCGGCCGCGCCTACCTCTACGGGCTAATGGCCGGCGGCCGTGCCGGCGTGGACCGGACCATCCAGATCCTGGAGAAGGACATGGCCCGCACCATGGCCCTGCTGGGCGTCACGAAGATCTCCGAACTGAACCCGGAGCACGTGCGGCTGCTGCAGGGCGGACGGTCCTCCCAAACTGACTAGCAGTTAATGCCGTTTTGAGCGCTCAAAACGGCATTAACTGCTAGCTAGTTGAGGGAAGCGCTACTTCTTCCGGCCAAACTTGGGCAGGTTGGGCAGGTCCGGCAGCTTGGCGAGCAGGTCCGCGGCCCTCGTGGCGGCGCGGCCCACCGTGCGGCCGATCTGCTGAGGAACGGTGTCATCCACCGCAGCCGGTGCAGGAACACCTTCCTGTGCCGGCTGTGCTGCGTCAAGGGGCTGGCCCGCTACTGCCGGTGCCTGTCGGGTCCCGACGGCGGCCGGCTGGGCCGCCTGTCCGGCACCGGCGCGCTGATCCGGCGTGGCTGCCGCTGAAGCGGCGTCGGAAGCAGCGGATGCGGAAGGGCCGACGTCGAACGTTTCCAGCCAGCTGGCAATCCCGGCGAGGGGCTTCGGGTTCAGCGCGTAGTAGCGCTTCTGCCCCTGGGCGCGCATGCTGACGAGGTCTGCCTCGCGGAGCACTTTCA
This sequence comes from Arthrobacter cupressi, assembly GCF_900099975.1. GTDB lineage: Bacteria > Actinomycetota > Actinomycetes > Actinomycetales > Micrococcaceae > Arthrobacter > Arthrobacter cupressi. The sequence continues at coordinate 264,453 of NZ_FNEI01000002.1, read as the reverse complement.
AGTGCTTGGAAATGGTGGGCTGGCTGGCTTCGAGCTCCTGGACCAGTTCCCCCACAGCCTTGTCCCCAGAGCGGAGGGAAACCAGGATGTCACGCCGGGTCGCCTCAGCAATGACGGCAAATACGTCGTCAGTCACCATGCCTCCCACCCTAGCGACATATACGTCAAAAGGCATCAACTATTTCGCCGTGCAGGAGCGCGTCGGAACGGAGGGGAGCCTCAGACAGCGACGACTCCGAAGTCCCGCACTTCAAAGAAGCGTGCGTCATCCGCGGCGGTCTCCACTGCTTCCCACACATGGACCGAGAACAACCTCAGCTGCGCTTCCAGGGGCGACGAATCCTCGGCGCGGGAGAGTATTTCGCTGTCGTTTAGCTCGACGAGTCTGTAAATCTCGTCCAAACTTGCCCTGAAGTCGAAACGCCGACCGTCCCGAGTGGTGAATGCCACCGTAGCTTGACCATCCGCGCCCTCGACATCGACCCGGCCGTCATTTGAAAGCACATACTTCAGCTGGGAAATGAACCGGGCATAATCCTTCATCGTCTACCTCGTGCTACTAGGGAATGCGGTGATGATCCGATAGTCTCCCGCCGAAACTGCAACACGGGGATAGAAAGTGTGCATCGTTTTCCCGTCATATCGCCTAAGCTCAACAACACCGCGGTAGGAATAGGTCTGATTGATCGGGTTATATGTGCCACTGTAGACATGTTGAAGTGCATCGGTGATCGCAAAGTCGGCCATCTCACGCCAGTTCGCTCCAACATATATAGCCTTATTTTGCCAGTCCGTCATATGCCTGGACAGAATATGGCGATACCCCACCCGCTTGTTCCGCATTTCAGATAGACAGGGCGATACGTATACGGAATGGTATTCAAATAGAAAGTCCGCACATTCTTGTATTCGGGATCAAACGCTCCACAGGCCGCCCAGGTCTGAGGGACAAAGATAGCCATAGGATTGAGCTCTGCGCGAGAAGACGCGCCCTGTACCTGCCTCGTTCTTCCCGGCTGAACCTGCCGACCGTTTGCCCATACGGTCAATTCGCCGCTAGCAAGCTGAGAATCAAGCTTCTTCAGCTCGGAGACAGACAGCTTCTGCTCTGCAGAGTATTCCTGAGCAAACGCCTCAGCGATCTCTTCCATCTCGTCGTCGGTGAGAGGATCCGCTACGGCTATCCGATCTGCTTCAGCAATTACATCGGGAGTGATTGGAATTTCGTCAACAGCGGATGCTTGCGTCGCCGAAACAAGCCCAAGCAAACTGGCAAGAGCGATCGCAACAAAACTCGCGCCGATTTTCCTTCAAACGATGGCATTTCCTCCACATATCAATGATGCGCCCCCACAAGGCGTGTCCAGTCTTGCAGAACGACTCCGAAAGTCAAGCTCGTGCCCGTGGATGTTTAGGAAACAAGCGCAGGCATTCTGCTAACCCATAAAAATTCCTTCCGTGGCTTTGCATCACATGAGGATCTTCTTCCTGATTTATCAGACTGCACCAACGAGCGCGCCTGCGCGGGTGCCTGGCCACACCCCTTTTCGTCCAGGGACGTCAGTGGTAGAACGATCACACGGTCCAGGCGGCCATCAGGCCGCGGCCAGAGCGGGGCGGGGTGCGTGGCCATGGCTGACTTCTTCCGGCGGCAGATGTTCAACATCATCGCCGCGGTGTTCCTGATCCTCTTCGTCGCCGTATGGCTCGCCGTCCTCCTGCGCGTGGGCACGTGGGTTCCCACAGGTACCGCAACCGCCCCTGCGCTGAACGGTGCCTTGGTGACCGCCGCCGGAGTGATGGCGACATCGCTGGGTTCCCTGACGGCGTCGGCCCTGGGCTTCACGATCGCCGAGGTCAAGCGCGGACAGGACGAAGCGCCGCCGGGCGAGCCCGGAGTGTCCTTCCCGGCGGAAGTCGCCGCGAAGCTATCCGGCAGGATCATCGCGGCGATCATGGTCTACATGGCCGTGGGCCTGCTGGTCCTCATTGTCTGGCTGGTCAAGGGGACTGCGTCCACGGACCTCATCGGTGCCTTCGCGCTGTCCCTGCTGGGCTGGCTGGTCGGGGCCGCGGGCGTGGTGTTCCAGACGGAGAAGGCTGCCTAGCTCAGTCGACCCCGGCAGCTCAGGCGAAATCGGAACTCAGTCGAACCAGGGGTCCAGCCCGTGCAGCGGGAAGACTTCCTTGCGGGTGGCGATGATGCTGCGGTCCACGGGGTCCGCGGGGTCGTAGCCGACCTCCCAGGAACGCCACCAGATGTCCACGTCGTCCCCCATGCGTTCGGGTGCGTTGCGGCCAAACTTTTCCCGGACGTATTCAAGCCATTCCTCCGGCACGCGCGTGCCCACGGGAACCGGGTTCTGCGCCACGATGCCGATCAGGTGGGACCAGGTCCTGGGAACCACGCCGGTGATGTCGTACCCGCCTCCCCCGGTGGCGATCCACCGGTTGCCGCAATAGCGGCCGGCCAGGCCGGCGACGGCGGTGGCGGCCTCGCGCTGGCCGTCCACGCTGAGGTTGAGGTTCGTGAGGGGGTCGTTGGCGTGCGAGTCGCAGCCGTGCTGGCTGACGATGACCTCCGGCTCGAACGCCCCCACCAGCTGCGGAACCACGGCGTGGAACGCCCGCAACCAGCCGGCGTCGCCCGTTCCGGCCGGCAGGGCGACGTTCACGGCGGTCCCCGGCGCGCGCGGCCCGCCGGTCTCGTTGGCGAAACCAGTGCCCGGGAACAAGGTCAGCCCCGATTCGTGCAGGGAAATGGTGAGCACCCTGGGGTCGTCCCAGAAGATGCTCTGGGTGCCGTCGCCGTGATGTGCGTCGACGTCGATGTACGCGACCTTGCCGACGCCGCCGTCCAGCAGCCGTTGCACGGCCAGGGCGGCGTCGTTGTAGATGCAGAATCCGCTGGCGCGTTCCCGCGAAGCGTGGTGCAGGCCGCCGCCGAAATTCACGGCACGCACCGAGGCGCCCGAAAGCAGAACCTCGGCGCAGAGCAGGGAGGCTCCGGCCAGCCGGGCGCTGGCCTCGTGCATTCCGGCGAAGGCGGGGTCGTCCTCGGTTCCCAGCCCGCGTTCCGGGTCCGACGCCGTCGGGTCTTCGCCCGCACGCCGCACCGCGGCAATGTAGTCCGCGCTGTGCACCCGCTGGAGTTCGGCGTCGGACGCGGTGTCCGGTTCCCGGAGCGAAACGTGCGGCAGGTCAAAGAGGCCGAGGGCATCGGCCAGCCGCGCCGTCAGTTCAAGGCGAGCCGGCGCCATGGGATGGCCCGGGCCGAAATCGTAGGCGGCCATGGCGGGGCTCCACGCCACCGTCGTGGGCAGCGCGGACGGACGGAGGCCGGGCCGGGAAGTCATCAAGGACAGGCTACCCGAGGCAGAAGGCCGTCAGCCCGGCTCCCGGGGGCGATTAGTGGTTTACTACTCAAGACAGCCGATCCATACAACCGAAGCGAAAAGCACTGCCATGACCCAGAGCCAGTCGAGGTCTCCGCGCCCGGCCAGCTGGCATCCCGACCAGCCTGAGCGGGAAGGCCTGTGGATCTTCACCGGCCTCCGGGACTTCATCGACAACATCGCCAACACCTCGCCGGCCCGGCTCGCCCTGACCGCGTTCTCCCTGGTCATCCTGCTTTTCACCGGTTTGCTCTCCCTCCCCGCCGCATCAGCCGCCGGTGTGGTCACCCCCCTCCATGAGGCGATGTTCACGGCCGCCTCGGCGGTGTGCGTCACCGGGCTTACGGTGGTCTCGACGGCGACCCACTGGACGTTCTTCGGGCAGCTGGTGATCCTTGTGGGCATCTTCGTGGGCGGCTTGGGAACCTTGACCCTCGCCTCGCTGCTCGCCCTCATGGTGAGCAAGCGGCTGGGCGTGCGCGGCAAGCTCATTGCGCAGGAAGCCATGAACAACGCCGGCCGCCTCGGCGAAGTCGGTACCCTGCTGCGGATCGTCATCACCACCTCCGTGGTGATCGAAGGCGCCCTGGCATTGGCTCTGATCCCCCGCTTCATGATCCTGGGGGAAAACTTCTGGCAATCCGTCTGGCACGGCGTCTTCTACTCGATTTCGGCCTTCAACAACGCCGGTTTCACCCCGCACTCGGACGGCATCGTCCCGTATGAGACGGACCTCTGGATCCTCATCCCGCTGATGTTGGGGGTCTTCCTGGGCAGCCTCGGCTTCCCCGTGGTGATGGTGCTGCAGCAGAACGGGCTCAACTGGAGGAAATGGAACCTGCATACGAAGCTGACCATCCAGGTCTCCTTCATCCTGCTGGCTGCCGGAACCTTCCTGTGGGCCCTGATGGAATGGGACAACGCCCGGACCATCGCCCACATGAACCTGGCCGACAAGATCATCCATTCGCTCTTCGCCTCCGTGATGACCCGGTCCGGCGGCTTCAACCTGGTGGACCAGAACCACATGGAATCCACCACCATGCTGCTCACGGACGCGCTGATGTTCGCAGGGGGCGGTTCGGCGTCGACGGCGGGCGGCATCAAGGTGACCACCATCGCCGTCATGTTCCTCGCCATCACGGCCGAGGCCCGCGGCGACGCGGACGTGAAGGTGTACGGCCGCACCATCCCGCAGGGCACCATGCGGGTTGCCATCTCGGTGATCGTCGCCGGCGCCACCCTCGTGTCAGTGTCTTCGTTCCTGCTCCTGCAGATCAGCGGCGCGACCCTGGACCGGGTGCTTTTCGAAACGATCTCCGCCTTCGCCACGGTGGGGCTCAGCACGAACCTCAGTGCCGAACTGCCGCCGTCAGGCGTTTATGTCCTGACCGCGCTCATGTTCATGGGGCGCGTCGGCACTGTCACCCTCGCCGCCGCACTGGCCCTGCGCCAGCGCAGCCAGCTCTACCACTACCCCGAAGAAAGGCCGATCATTGGCTAACACCTCAGGCGCCCCCAACCGTCCGGCGCACAATGCCCCCGTGCTGGTCATCGGCCTGGGCCGCTTCGGCTCCGCCACCGCCGAGCAACTGGTCAAGCAAGGCCGTGAAGTCCTGGCCATCGAACGGGACCGCTCCCTGGTGCAGAAGTGGGCCCCCGTCCTCACCCACGTGGTGGAGGCCGACGCCACGAACATCGACGCCCTCCGCCAACTCGGTGCCCAGGAGTTCAGCTCAGCCGTGGTGGGTGTGGGCACCTCGATCGAATCCTCGGTGCTCATCACCGTGAACCTGGTGGACCTGGGGATCGAGCACCTGTGGGTCAAGGCGATCACGCCCTCGCACGGCAAGATCCTGAGCCGCATCGGCGCCAACCACGTCATCTATCCCGAGGCTGACGCCGGCGTTCGTGCGGCGCACCTGGTGTCGGGGCGCATGCTGGACTTCATCGAGTTCGACGACGATTTCGCAATCGTGAAAATGTACCCGCCGAAGGAAACCGTGGGCTTCACCCTGGACGAATCCAAGGTCCGTTCCAAGTACGGCGTGACTATTGTGGGCGTGAAGTCGCCGGGCGAGGACTTCACCTACGCCCGCCCGGAGACGAAGGTGTCCGGTCGGGACATGCTCATCGTTTCCGGACACGTGGACCTGCTGGAACGTTTCGCGGCCCGGCCGTAGGTTTTTCCGGGGTTTCAGCCGAGCTGCTTCGTGATTTCCGCGGCACGGGCAGCTGCCGCGCGGGCGCCGTCGGCGATGATCGCAGGGATGCCGCCCTCATTGAACGCCGCAATGGCGCGTTCGGTGGTGCCGTTGGGGCTGGTCACGGCCACGCGCAATGCGGTGGGGTCCGCGCCGGGCTCGGCGAGCATGTAGCCGGCACCGGCCACGGTTTCGCGGGAGATCCGCACGGAGAGTTCCGGATCCAGTCCAAGCTCGACGCCGGCGGCGGCCATGGCTTCGGCGAGATAGAAGGCGTACGCCGGGCCCGAGCCGCTGATGGCCGAGAGCGCGTCCACCTGATCCTCCGGGATTTCCACCACGGTGCCCGCGGCGGAGAGCAACTCGGTGACAAGCTGCTGCTGTTCGGGAGTGACGTTGCTGCCGGCCGACACGGAAATCACGCCGCGGCCGAGCCTTGCCGGAGTGTTAGGCATGGTGCGGATGACGGGCTGGCCCGGGGGAAGGGCGGCTTCCAGCTGGGCGATGGAGACGGCGGCGGCCACGCTGACCACGATGGTGCTCGGGGCCAGGACCGGCGAAATCTCGCGGGCGAGGTCGGTAATGCCCACCGGCTTCACGCCCAGGATGACCACCCCGGCGCCCTTGGCGGCGAGTTTGTTGTTGTCAGGATCTTCGGCTCCGGCGATCGCCATGATTCCGTGGCGGTGGGCCAGTTCATCGGCCCGTTCGGCCCGGCGCACGGTGGCGACGACATCGGAGGGGTCGGTCCCGGCGGCAAGCAGGCCGCCCAGGATGGCCTCGTTCATGGATCCACAGCCAAGGAATGCGATTCGAGTCATGGCTCCATCATGCCAGTTCGCCGTTGCGCTGCTGAAGCCGCCGGAAGTCCGGCTCCGGCCAACCCGGGCGCGCGCCGGGATTCCCAGCCAACTCCCAAGGTTATTGCAGCTTGCACCCAACGTTGCTTCGTAACGTAGTAACTACCTCATTGAGGGTGCGAGTGATGAGGCGGGCATGGGGATGTCCGCCAAAGCACCGGCGGTTTGAACGGGTTTCCCCCCATTTTCCCGATCAGCCGCCGGTGCTTTCTCGTTTAACCCTGTGCTCCGGGACCGCGCCGCTTCAGCAGGCTTCCGGCGCTGGTCAGACTTCGAAGGCCCCCACGAGGGGCGCGCCCAGGTGCTGGCGGGCAAACCGCAGGGTCTCGGCGAGCCATTCCTCGCGCTCCCCCGCAGCCTTGGCCCTGCGCGTGGAAATCTCGGCCACGATGCTTCCGGTGAAGCCGTTGCCCGCCAGGTGCTGCAGGACCTCGGCGCACTGCTGGGTTCCGCGGCCCGGGATAAGGTGCTCGTCCCGCCCCGAACCGGAGCCATCGGTCAGGTGCACATGCCGCAGCTTGCTTCCCAGCGCCTGCACCGCCTCGAGGCTGCTGGCCCCCGCCGTGGCGGCGTGCGAGAAGTCCCAGGTGACGGCGTCGTAATCCTGTCCCACCGGGTCCCAGTGCGGCAGGTAGGCAAGGGCTTCCCTGCCGCGGACGCGCCACGGGTACATGTTCTCCACGGCGATGTGCACTTGGTAGAGCGCTGCCATTTCCCGGACGCCCGCGGCGAAGTTCTCGGCGTAGTTCGACTGCCAGCGGAACGGCGGGTGGACCACCACAGTGCTGCAGCCCAGGTCCCGGGCCATCCTGCAGGACATTTCGATCTTGTTCCATGCTGTCCCCCAGACCTGCTGGGTCAGCAGCAGGGTGGGGGCGTGGATGGAGACGACCGGCTGGCCGTAGCGCTGGCTGAGCTGATCGAGCGCGGCCGGGTTCTGGCTGGTGGCGTTGTTGGTCACCATCACCTCGACGCCGTCGTAGCCCAGGTCCTGCGCCACCGCGAAGGCGTCGTGCACGCTCAGGGGGTACACGGAGGCGCTCGAAAGTGCCACCGGGATTTTCGGGTCCCCGGCCTGGCCCCCTTCCCTTAACTGCCCGACGCCGCTACGCATGTCAGCTGGCCTGCCCGGCTGTGGCGGCGGCCGGGAGCGGGACTGCCGGGCCGCCGTCGTCCGTTGCTTTTTTCTTCTTGGAAACGGAGGCGGCACCGACGTGCGGTGCCGGCTGCAGCGGGCCGTCGAAGACCAACTGGTCCAGCCTGCGCAGGATCAGGCCTTCGCGCAGGGCCCAGGGGCAGATCTCCATGCTGGGGAATTCGAAGAGCTCCAGCGCGGTTTCGGCCACCAGCGCGCCGGCGAGGATCTGCCGGGCCCGGGCTTCGGACACCCCGGGCAGGTAGAGCCGGTCCGCGACGGTCATGGCGGAGATCCGTTGCGCCCACAGGCCGAGGTCCGTGGCGTGCAGTTCGCGCTTGACGTACGGGCCGGCACCGCTGGGGGCGGCCCCGGCAACGCGGGCCAGGGAGCGGAACGTCTTTGACGTTCCGGCCACGAGGTTGGCCCGGCCCAGATCCTTGAACTCCCGCACCACCGGCTTCAGCGTGGCACGGATGTAGCGCCGCAGCTCCTTGACGCTCTTGGCGGTGGGCGGATCCTCGTGCAGCCAGTCCCGGGTGAGGCGGCTGGCGCCCAGGGGCACGGACATGGCCAACTCCGGGAGCTCGTCCTGGCCGAAGGCCATTTCGAAGGAGCCGCCGCCGATGTCCAGGTCCAGGATGGGGCCGGCGCCCCAGCCGTACCAGCGGCGGACGGCGAAGAAGGTCATGGAGGCCTCTTCGTCGCCGGTAAGTTCCTGCAGGGTGACAGTGGTTTCGTGCTTGACCCTGGCCAGCACTTCGGGGCCGTTCGTGGCTTCACGGATGGCCGAGGTACAGAACGCCAGCAGGTCCTCGGCCTTGTGCTTGGCCGCGAACTCCCAGGCTTCGAGCACGAACTCGATCAGCTCATGCTGCCCGGCCTCGTTGATGTTCCCTTCAGCGTCCAGGAACTGCACCAGGGACAGCGGCCGCTTGTGTGACGCGAACGCCACGGGCCGTGCGCCCGGATGGGCATCCACCAGAAGCAAATGGACGGTGTTCGAACCGATGTCTAGGACGCCAAGACGCATGCTGACATTATTCCGCGTTTGGAACTGTGTGAAGCAAGTGCGACGGCCGCGGGCTACTCGCCTGCCCGCTTGAAGTCGCGGCGCACGTTGGCGATGCCTTCCGGGCCCATTTCGAATCCGTGCTCGCTGCCCGGGTTGATGACCAGGCCGATTTCGTCGCCGATGCTGTCGAGGATGGCCGAACCGTGGGTAGCCAGCACGTTCGGTGCGGCCTCCAGGAAATGGGAGTCCGCGCGGCTGGGGTGGCTGAAGACCGCCAGCACGGGCTGGCCCTCAACGTTGGCCAGGACGAGGGGCTCCACGGTGGCGTCGGGGGTGTCCAGGGCGTCGGTGCTGAGGATATAGACCTCGTTGTTGAGGAAGGACAGGATGACCTCGACGGGGTTGGCATCGGGGTTTCCCGCTTTCGCGAGGTTCTCCTCAAGCTCGTTCAGGGGGCTGTTGTCAGTGGTTTCCGGCTGATCGCTCATGTACCTAGCCGATCACATCCGGGGGGCCGCTGTCGAAATTCGTGGCCGGGCCGGGATGGGCTTGTGGGTTCCTGCCGGGCTCGCGAGCGCGAAATCGCCGGAACGCTGTCAGCTCGCCGGAAATTTCCAGCGAGTCCGCAGCGTTCCGGCGACTTCGGCGCTTGGTCCGGCCCCGGTTACTTCTTGGCGGCAGCCTTCTTGGCAGGCGCCTTGCGGGTGGTGGTCCGCTTGACCGGGCCCTTGGCGCGCTTCTCGGCGAGCAGTTCGATGGCCTTCTCGCGCGTCAGTTCCTCGAGCGGGGTGGCGCGCGGCACGGTGATGTTGGTGACGCCGTCGGTGATGTACGGGCCGAAGCGGCCTTCCTTCACCACGATGTTCTTCTCCGAAACGGGGTCCGGACCGAACTCGGCCAGTGGCGGCACGGCGGCGCGTGCGCCGCGCTGCTTGGGCTGAGAATAGATCTCCAGGGCCTGATCCAGCGTGATGGTGAAGATTTCCTCTTCGCTGCCGATGGAACGGGAGTCCGTGCCCTTCTTCAGGTACGGGCCAAAGCGGCCGTTCTGCACCGTGATCGGGGTGCCCTCGGCGTCCTCGCCCAGCACCCGGGGCAGGCTCATGAGGGCCAGCGCCTCGTCGAGCGTGACGCTTTCCACGGTCATGGACTTGAAGAGCGAGCCCGTACGCGGCTTGGCCTTGACGGGCTTCTTCGGCGGTTTCGGCTTGCCGTTCTTGTAGTACTCGACCGGAAGCGCGGCAAGCTGTTCCTCGGTCATTTCCGGGATGATCTCGGTGACGTAGGCGCCGTAGCGGCCGTTCTTGGCGACCACGGTGTGGCCGGTGTGCGGGTCGGTGCCGAGCACGCGTTCCTCCGGCGCGGAGGTCTCCATGAGTTCGATGGCCTTGGCGGGGGTGAGTTCGTCCGGGGCAAGATCTTCAGGGACGTTGGCCCGCGCCGCTTCCACGATCTCGCCGGTCTTGGCGTCCACGGTGGGCACGGAGCTTTCCAGGTACGGGCCGAACTTGCCCACGCGCAGGGTGATGCCCTCGGCGATCGGTACCGAGTTGATGTCCCGCGCGTCGATCTCGCCCAGGTTGTTCACGATGCTCAGCAGGCCGGGATCGCTGTCTTCGCCGTAGTAGAAGTGCTTGAGCCAGGCGGCACCAACGGCCTGGCCGTTGGCGATCTTGTCCAGGTCGCCTTCCATGTCCGCGGTGAATTCGTAGTCCACGTAGTCCGTGAAGTGCCGTTCGAGCAGGCGGATCACCGAGAAAGCGATCCAGCTCGGGACCAGGGCGGAGCCCTGCTTCCGCACGTAGCCGCGGTCCTGGATGGTGGAAATCGTGGAGGCGTAGGTGGACGGGCGGCCGATGCCGCGCTTTTCCAATTCGGCGGTGAGCGAGGCTTCCGTGTACCGCGGCGGCGGCGACGTTTCATGCCCGACGGCGACAATTTCCGAAGCTTTCAGGGCGTCACCCTTGGCGACGTTCGGCAGGCGGCGGCCTTCGTCCGAATCGTCGTCGCCGCGGCTTTCGTCCTTGCCTTCTTCGTAGGCGGCCAGGAAGCCGGGGAAGGTGATGACGGTGCCGGACGCCGAGAACTCGGCGTCGCGCCCGTCAGCGGAAACCGCGCCGAGGCGGATGGTGGCGGTGGAACCCTTGGCGTCGGCCATCTGGGACGCGACGGTGCGCTTCCAGATCAACTCGTAGAGGCGGAACTCGTCGCCGCTGAGCTGGCCGGCCACCTGGGCCGGGGTGCGGAAGGAGTCACCGGCGGGGCGGATGGCCTCGTGGGCTTCCTGGGCGTTGGCGGCCTTGTTCGCGTAGACCCGGGCGCCCTGCGGGACATACTCGGGCCCGTACAGTTCGGAGGCCTGGCGGCGGGCGGCGGTGACGGCTTCGTCGCTCAGCGCCGAGGAGTCGGTACGCATATAGGTGATGTAGCCGTTTTCATACAGGCGCTGGGCGATCTGCATGGTGCTCTTCGACGAGAAGCGCAGCTTGCGGCCGGCTTCCTGCTGCAGCGTGGAGGTGGTGAAGGGCGCAGCGGGGCGGCGGGTGTACGGCTTGGTGTCGACGGAGCGGACCTGGAAGTCCGCCTTTTCCAGCCCGGCGGCCAAGGACGAAGCGAGCTGTTCGTCAAGGTGCACGGCGTTCGCGGAGGTGAGGACGCCGTCGTCGTTGAAGTCACGGCCGCTGGCAACCTTGGCACCGTCCACCGCTGCGAGCTTGGCCTTGAAGGACCCGCTGTCCGCGCCGAACTGGCCGGTCAGGTCCCAGTAGGAGGCGGCCTTGAAGGCCATGCGTTCGCGTTCGCGGTCCACCACCATGCGGGTCACCACGGACTGCACGCGGCCGGCGGAGAGGCCGCGGGCCACCTTGCGCCACAGCACCGGGGAGATTTCGTAACCGTAGAGGCGGTCCAGGATGCGGCGGGTTTCCTGGGCGTCCACCAGTGCGCTGTCCACGTCGCGCAGGTTGTCCATGGCGCGGTGGATGGCTTCCTTGGTGATTTCGCCGAAGGTCATGCGGTAAACCGGGACCTTGGGCTTGAGCACTTCCAGCAGGTGCCACGCGATGGCTTCGCCTTCGCGGTCCCCATCGGTTGCGAGGTAGAGCGCGTCGGCGTCTTTCAGCTGGGCCTTGAGCTCGGCAACCTTCTTCTTCTTGTCCGGGGACACCACGTAGTACGGCTTGAAGTCGTTTTCGATGTCCACGGCGAACTTGCCCACCGAGGTTTTCTTCAGTTCAGCAGGCAGGTCCGATGGCTGCGGGAGGTCCCGGATGTGGCCGATCGAGGCCTCGACAACAAAGCCTTCGCCAAGGTACTTGGCAATGGTCTTGCTTTTGGCCGGAGACTCCACGATCACGAGTTTCTTGCCGGTTTTTGCCTTGCTGGGCACGGTTCTCCTACGAAAAAAATGGCTGGGGCTGGTGCCCATCTTGGCCTAGTTCACCACAAATTGCAGAATCCTGCCTTTGCTAGGTGGATAAGCCCGGGCTCCGGTCGTCCGGGATCAGGGACCACATGGTGGCCATCCGCTCGGCGCCGTTCGGAATGCTGGCGGGATCTTCCAGTTCGTAGTCGCGCAGGACTTCGGAAATCCGGTGGTTGAGCTCAACGCGCTGTTCCATGGTCAGGTACAGCAGTTTGCTGGCCAGGATCATCGCCGCCGACGAGTCCAGTACCTCTCCCCTGGCCCGCTGTTCGTTCCTGGCGCGCGAGTAGGACAGCGCCCGGCGCCGGAAGACGTCGAGTTCGAGGTCGACGACGGCGAGCTCCGGGTTGGCGACGCTGCCGCCGGAGACGATGTTGAACTCGGTTCCCGCCGCCTTCCAGCGGCGCTCCCGTGCGTCGCCGGTGGTTTCGGCCGGCACGACGATCCCCCACTTCTGGAGGGCACGGAGGTGATAGCTCATGGCACTCGGGGTGAGTCCGGTCTGGGCCGCGAGTTCGGTGGCCGTCCGGCTGAGCTGGGATTCGTACAGCTCGGAAATCACTTCGAGCCGGGCCGCGTGCGCGAGGGCACGGATGGCCTTGGGATCGGTAATTTCAACCGTCTTCTCGACCCGACGCCGGCGTTTCGTGGGGACCTGTTCCGCGTTGGCCCCATTGTCTTCATTCACCGGATCAGTGTAGCCGTAGCCGCTTTGGGTCCCATCCCTCACCCGTGAGCGTCCTCCCCGGCACTCCCCGCCGGCACGGGGTCGGCGGGCAGCAGGAAACCGTCCCGGACCAGGTTGCCGACCTCTGACAGCAGCCCGGACCGGAATGCGTCGGGATCGAAGTCATCCCCGCCGCCAAGCAGCGCCGCGAGGGCGCCGATCAGTTGCCGGACCGTGAGCTCGCCGTCGCAGGCCGAGACGAACCCGGCGAGTTCGGTGCTCAACAGGTTGGTCCGGCGCAGGCCCGCGCCCTGGCGCAGCAGGATGACGCCGGGATGTTCGGCCCCGGGCCGCTGGTGGCGTTCCTCCGTGACGTCCTCGGCGACCAGCAGGTGCGCGTCCTCCAGGGCGTGCCTGGCGAGCCAGTCGGAGCGTTCGACGGCGAAGCCCAGGTGGGGCCCGACCGGCTGCTCGATGGGGTAGGTGATTTCCTCGAAACGGCGCGTGCTGTCCGGTGCTGCTCCGCCCGGCGCCGCACCGTCCGGCGCCGCACCGTCCGCGGGGCGGCGCAGCCAGATCATGCCGAAGCCGACAGCCCCGACGTCCCGGGAGGCAAAGTCTGCCAGGTAGGCGGCGTATGTGCCGCGGTAGAGGGCCTTGTCCCGGCCTTCGGAGGCATCCTGCAGCCAGGTCTCCGCGTAGACCTCCGGCCCGACCTGTTCGCGCTGGATGAACCAGGCTTCGGTGTCCGTCCCGTCCAGCCAGGAGGAGGGCCGTTCGCTCCAGCCCGTGCCGGCGGTGATCTCCCAGTTGCCGAGCATCTGCACCGTCCCGCCGGGAACGAGCACGTCCGGAAGGGCACGGACCAGGCGGGAGACAATCTCGTCCCCCGGCAGGCCGCCGTCGCGGTAGGTGAACTGCGCCGAGGCATCCTCGCCGCCGCTGCGGGGAGTAATGACAAAGGGCGGGTTGGACACCACAAGATCGAACTGTTCGCCGGCCACAGGGTCCAGCAGGGAGCCAAGCCGCAGGCTGACCCGGTCCTCCAGCCGGCCCGGGTCCAGGCCGAGGGCGTCCGCATTCAGAAGCAGGTTGAAGCGGGTGAACGCGAGCGCCCGTTCCGAAATGTCCGTGGCGGTGACATGGCCGCAGTGCTCGAGGAGGTGGAAGGTTTGGATGCCGCAGCCCGTGCCGAGGTCCAGGGCGCGGGCCGCGGGGCGGCGGATGGTGCTCTGGACGAGCGTGGTGGAGGCCTGCCCGATGCCCAGCACATGGTCGTGGCGCAGGACTCCGGGCCGCTGGTGCGCCGCGAGGTCGCTGGAGACCCACAGTTCGACAGTGCGGCCGTCCCCGGCCTCCCAGCCGTAGGGGCGCAGGTCCACCTTGGCGGCGACAGCGCCGCCGTCGTTCTCCACCAGTCCCAGCCGGAGCAGCCCGGCGGTGCCGGTTCCCGGCAGGGCGGCGTCGAGGTGTTCCGCGGACTGCGGAACAGCGAGCAGCCACAGCCGCACGACGACGGCGAGCGCGGCAGCACCATCCGGCTTGCCTTCCAGGGCGGCCGGCTCGGTGGCGAGCAGCGCCGGGACGAGCTGGTCCCGGCCAAGGGCGTCGTGGGCGGAGGCTCCGAGGAGCTCCGCCACGCCGTCGAGGGTGAACCCCACCGCACGCAGATCCCCGGCGAGGGTGGTGAGCAGCTCCGGAAGGTCGCTCCGGGGCGCGTCAGGAGTATTGCCGGCGGTGAAATGCGTTGCGGAATCGGTCACCTTGAAAGTCTAGGGGGACGTTTCCCGCGCCCGCTCCCGGTATCGCGGCTATGTGGAAAATCGCACGTCCCGGAACGGGTAGCGTGGAAACATGGCTTTCCTTCCCTCCACAGCACGGGCCGTTCTGCGTTGCGCGGCGCTGGGCTCCATGGCCGCACTGGCGCTGGCTTCCTGCTCGGCCGCACCCTCAGTGGAGGACGCCGACGTCCCGGCGTGGAAGGCGAAGGTGCTGCCGGCGGCCACCGGTATTGCCCTGGAGGACTCGGGCAAACTCCTCAAGCGTGAGCCGCTGGTCAAGGCAGCGGAGGTCCCCGCGGGCGACTACACCCTGACCGTTGCCTGCGACGGCGGCGGCAAGGCCTTCTTCGCGGTGTCCTCCGGCGGGCGGGAAATCACCGAGGCCGGAGCCGCCTGCAACGGCAGCTACGAGACCGCGCGGGTGGCACTGCCGGCCGGCGGAACCGTGAAGGTCACCACGAACAGCGTGGACGTGCCTCTTCTTTATGCCTATCAGCTGGTCCCGGCCAGATAGCAGTCCTTCGGCTAGGCTCACCCCATGGCTGTGTGGGGACGGGCAATAGCGGTGGTGGCTTTACTGGGTGCCTTGACGGCGTGCGAATATGCGGAGGAAGGCGAACCGCGGCCAGGCGCTTTGCCAAGTTCCTCGCCGGCGGCCCAGCCGGGCCCGGTTCCGGCGCCGACCACCCCTGATGCGGCCTGGCTGGCGAGGATGGACCAAAACACCAAGCGGGTGAACGCCTTGCTGGGATCCTCGGATGGCGCCGTGTTGGGAATGGTCGGCGGTCTCGGCGACGGCCGATCGGCCGCAGGGGCACAGGGATCCACGGGCACCCTCCCGGCAGGCGACTACGTCTTCAAGATCGTCTGCGCCGGCGACAAGGACAAGCAGTTCCAACGGTTCCGCAGCGGCGCCGCTCCGGAAACTTTCACCATTCCTTGCGGCGAGGTGAGGGAAATACACCGGACGCTGCCGGGTGGAACGCTCACGGTCGAACTCGCCGGGCTGAGGAAAGGAACCGAAGCCGTCGGCGGCATCCGGGTCGACAAGGCCCATCCGAAGCCGTAGCGCACGCCCTCAACTCCCCGACGGATTCCCCTGACGGCGCCGCGCGGGCGGGCGTAGAGTCGGAACATGGGCCGTTTCGGAGCCCTCAAGGTGCGCCGGAAACGGCGGCCGTTTGCCGCCGTCGTGCTTTCCTGCGCGGTGGCCGTCGGCGGGCTCGCCGCCTGCGAATACACCTACGACGACGGGCGCGCACCGCTGCCGGAACGCCCGGCTCCGGTGATCACCGACCCCGTGATTCCGAGGGATCCAGGCCTGGACCATACCGTGACGGGCGAGGCGTTGAACGCGTGGGTGCTGGCGGTCCTGCCGGGCATCAACGGCCAGACCTTCTTCACCAGCTACGGTTTCCTGGGTTCAGGGGAATCCCGGATGGAACGGACCGTCCCGTTGCCGGCCGGAACGTACTCCATTACCCTCGCCTGCCGGGGCGCCCGCCAGGCGTCCTACGCGGTGCGGGACGGCACGGTAGCGCTCATCGAACTCAAGATCGATTGCGGCCGGACCCGCGTGAACGTGGTCGAACTGCCGAAATCCACGGTGCTCGCCGTCACCATCCAAGCCAGCAGGCGGGCGAACTTCGCCTACCGGGTGACCAGGATCTGAGCCGCCTGGCTGTCCAGGGCAGGCCGGTCAGGCCGCGCAGCCCTGGGGGCAGCGCAGCGTTTCCGGGCTGGCGGCGCATTCGGCGCAATAGAGCGTGAGGTTGCGGCAACTGAGGTTGGAACAGTTTTCGAACTTGTTAGTGGGGGCTTCGCAGCGGACGCACGCTCCGATCGTCTTGGCGTCCTCGCTGAACTCCACGTGCATCCGCTTGTCGAAGACGTAGAGCGACCCCTCCCAGAGGCCGTGGTCCTTGAATGTTTCGCCGTAGCGGACGATTCCGCCGTCCAACTGGTACACCTCTTTGAAGCCGCGGTTCACCATGAGGCTGGAGAGGACCTCGCAGCGGATGCCTCCGGTGCAATAGGTGACGACGGGCTGGTCCTTGAGCTCGTCGTACTTGCCGGACTCGAGTTCCTTGATGAAATCGTGGGTGGTCGCCACATCGGGGACGATCGCGTCCTTGAACTTGCCGATCTGTGCTTCAAAGGCGTTGCGGCCATCGAAGAACTTCACGTCCTGGCCGGCGGCCTTCTTCTCCTCCAGCATGGCGTGCAGTTCTTCGGGCTTGAGGTGGACGCCTCCCCCAATGACGCCGTTCTCATCGACCTTCAGCTCGCCGGGCGCGCCAAAGGACACGATTTCGTCGCGGACTTTGACGCTGAGGCGCGGGAAGTCCTCCGCGCCACCGTCAGACCATTTGAAGTCGATGTTCCGGAAGCCTTTGTACTCCCGGGTGGTCTTCACGTACTGCTTGACGTTGCCGATTTCGCCGCCGACGGTGGCGTTGATTCCGTCCTTTGAAATCAGGATGCGCCCCGTCAGCCCGAGCTTCTCGCAAAGGGCACGCTGCCACAGGCGCACGGCCTCCGGGTCCGCGATCGGGGTAAATCCGTAGAAGAGCACAATTCTGTTTAAAGCCACGGATTTAAGGGTACCGGGCCGCGGCAAACCGGGGTCCGGCGGGCGTGCGGTCCGGCGGCCCCGAGGCCCGGAGTGTTAATGCAGCTGTTACTGCATTCCCCTATTGCTTCCCCGCCTGCTGGGAATAGTCTCTCTACATGAGTCCAGACGCTTTGGTTGAAGACATCACGCATCTGCTTGAGGTCTGGGTGGCCGGTTGGGCCGGCTGCCGGGGCTATGAGACACGCAAGGAGGGCCGCTTCCCTGCCGCGTTGCGGGCCGACAAAACCGGGGACTGGGAATACTTCGCCCACGACCCCTCAGACGCTGAATTCGCCGAACTGGCGGCCAGGACCTCCGAGACTCCGGCACGCATCCTGACCATCCTCAGCAACGATCTCGCCCGCTACACCTTCCTGGCCAACGAGCACCGGCTGAACATCACCTCCGCATCCCAGACCATGATGATCGTGGACATGGAGACCCAGGACGCCGAGGACCCCTGGCTCTCCGACGATTCTTTGAAACTTTCGACATCCCAAAGCGCGGGCGTCCATTACGCGGAAGTCCGCTCCGGCGAAGAACTCGCCGCCAGCGGGCGTGTGTGCGTGGTGGGCACCACTGCGGTCTTCGACAGGATCGTCACCGAGCCGGCATTCCAGCGCCGCGGCCTGGGCAGCTTCATCATGAAGGCGCTTGCCGCGCAGGCGTTTGAGCACGACGTCGAAAACGGCCTCCTCCTGGCCTCCCTGGATGGCCAGAAGCTGTATTCGCACCTCGGATGGCGGAGCGTCAGCGGAGTCCTGATGCTTTCCACCTCGTCCGACCAGGACGGCGACCTCTCGGTGGACTAGCCCTGGCCCGTTCCGCTTCCGGCGTTTGGGCTTGCTTTCTTCCGCCGGTGACAGAATGTTCTGGTGGACAACGCCGAATCGCTGATCTCTTTGCTGGGCCGACGCCCGGATCCGGAGCAGCTCCGCCATGTCCGCACAATTCCGGCCCGCAAAGCCGTGCACGAACCGTGGCCCGGCTGGGTCCATCCGGACATCGTGGAGGCCTACGGTTCGCTGGGCATCCAGGAGCCGTACCGGCACCAGATTGAGGCCGCCGGCCTCGCCCACGCGGGTGAACACGTGGTGATCGCCACCGGCACGGCGTCCGGAAAGTCCCTCGCCTACCAACTCCCTGCGCTGGACGCGATCCACCGTTCGGAGCTGCGCGTACTCTCCGAGCCCGGACGGATCCATGACGACGGCGCCGTGGCCCTCTACCTCGCGCCCACCAAGGCCCTGGCCGCCGACCAGCTTTCGGCCCTGCGCGCCCTGGGCCTGCCGACAGTCCGGGCCGAAAGCTACGATGGCGACACCGACGTTTCGGCCCGGCGCTGGATCCGCGACCACGCGAATTTCATTCTCGCCAACCCCGACATGCTGCATTTCGGCATCCTGCCGAACCATCAATGGTGGGCGCGCTTTTTCCGCCGCCTGCGCTATGTGATTGTGGATGAGGCGCACAGCTACCGCGGCGTGTTCGGTTCACATGTGGCCAACCTGATGCGTCGGCTGCGCCGCATCTGTGCGTACTACGGGGCGGGCACCTCCTTCCCTGAACCCGTTTTCATCGCCGCGTCCGCCACGGCTTCTGACCCGGGGACGTCCTTCTCCCGCCTCATCGGAGCTCCGGTCCGCGAAGTATCCCGGGACAGTTCCCCACACGGCGCCACCACGGTGGCCCTCTGGGAGCCTGCCCTGACCGAACTCAAAGGCGAAAACGGCGCCCGGACCCGCCGAACCGCCGTGGCGGAAACCGCGGACATCATGGCCAATCTGGTGTCCTCGAGGGTCCGGACCATTGCCTTCATCAAGTCCCGGCGCGGTGCCGAAAGCATCTCGTCCATCACCAGGAGGCTGCTGGACGAAGTGGACCCCGGCCTTCCCCGCAGGGTGGCGGCCTACCGTTCCGGCTACCTTCCGGAGGAACGCCGGGCCATCGAGAAGGCATTGCGCAGTGGAGAACTCCTCGGCGTTTCCAGCACCTCCGCCCTGGAACTCGGCATCGACATCTCCGGGCTTGACGCCGTCCTGGTAGCTGGCTGGCCCGGCACCAGGGCATCCCTGTTCCAACAGATCGGACGTGCGGGCCGCGCGGGCCAGGATGCCATAGCGGCGTTCGTGGCCAGCGACGACCCCCTGGACACCTACCTGGTCAACCACCCCGAGGCGATCTTCGACGTCTCGGTGGAAGCCACCGTTTTCGACCCTGGGAACCCCTACGTTCTGGGACCCCACCTTTGCGCCGCCGCGGCCGAGTTGCCTATCGGGAGCACCGAGCACGGCCTCTTCGGCCCCACCGCCGAGACCCTGCTTGGCCAGCTCGTGGCGCAGGGCTACCTGCGGAGGCGCCCTGCCGGCTGGTTCTGGACGCATCCCGAAAGCGCTGCGGGGATGGTGAACCTGCGCAGCGACGGCGGCGGGCCTGTGAGCATCGTGGACGCGGACTCCGGGACACTTTTGGGGACGATGGACTCGCCGCAGACCCACTACCAGGCCCATACCGGAGCAATCTATGTGCACCAAGGCGACAGCTACCTGGTGGAGGAACTGAACGAGCGGGACCATTGCGTGGTGGTGCGCCGGACCAACCCGGACTACTACACCACCGCCAGGGACGTGACCCAGATTGAAGTCCTGCAGACGCAGCGGACCATGGAATGGGGCGACATCGCGGTCCACTTCGGCGAAGTGAAAGTGACAACCCAAGTGGTCTCCTTCCAACGAAAGGCCCTGGTTTCCAACGAAGTGCTGGGCGAGGAACCGCTCGACCTGGGGGCCCGGGACCTCTTCACCAAGGCGGTCTGGTTCGTAGTGGACGGCCGTTCCCTCCGGGACGCCGGCCTGATTGAGGCCCAGTTCCCCGGAGCTCTGCATGCCGCGGAACATGCCGCGATCGGCTTGCTGCCCCTGGTGGCGTCCAGCGACCGCTGGGACATCGGCGGTGTCTCCACCGCGCTCCATGCCGATACGGGTGTGCCCACGATCTTCGTTTACGACGGCCACCCGGGCGGGGCCGGTTTCGCCGAGCGCGGCTACGAGAAGGCTCGGATCTGGCTGACCGCCACACGGGATGCGATCAAGGCCTGCGAATGCGAAAGCGGCTGCCCTTCGTGCGTCCAGTCCCCCAAATGCGGAAACAAGAACAATCCCCTGGACAAGGACGCCGCCGTGATCCTCCTCGACGTGCTGCTCAAGGACGCGGTCTAGGAACCGGGGGCAGCCGGGCGGCTGGCGGACGCCGCGACCGGCAAAGCCGCTCCCGACGGCGGCGCTGCTGAGGCGTCTAGGGCGGCGGCCCCGCTCTCGAATGCCCCGTGGCGGTTCCGGCCACCGAGCCCTGAAGCAGCCGGGTGCGGACCTCCGCGATTCCTCCGCCAGGAAGCTGGCACGAGGTCAACGTTGCATTGTTCTGCGCGGCTGTCTCTGCCGCCACGGTGCAGGGATCGCCTGGGGTGAGGCCCCGCGCTGCATCCGCGGCGGCCAGCGCAGCAAGGTCCGCGGCCGCCGCGGCCCGTTGCGCCTGCACGGCCGCCTGGGCGAGCAGAAGCGCGGCCGACAGCAGACCGATGACCAGCAGACCCAGGCCGGCGGCGAGAATGGTCCCGGACCCCCGCTCCGAGAGGCGCCCGCGGGCGGGCATCTGCCCCCGTTCCTGCCCTTGCCCCTGCTCCTCCCCTTCCCCCTGCTCCATGTTCGAAGCACGCCGCGTCATGCCACTGCCCCGCCGGATCCGGGCAGCCGGGCACTGCTCTCCTTCCGCCAGGTACCGCCTTCCCCGCTTTCCACAAACCCGCCAAGGGCCAGGAAATCCACGCTTCCTCCCAGCCCGGGACTACGGGGGTTCGGGGCGGCTGACCCGTCCGGCGCTTCGGTCCGCGCGGAGGCCTTCGCCGTGAGGGTCCATGGAATGACAGCCCCGAACGGGCCGCCGACCTTGGCCGATACGGTGACATCCAGCCACTCCCCTTGCCCCGAAACCGCAGCCGTGGCGGTCTCCCCGGCAAGGCGCCGGGCGATCCCCTCCACGGTTGCGGACCCTTCGCCGCGGGCCAGGGCCCGTGCACCCGCCCTCGCGGCTTCTTCCACCCGGAGCTGGGTGATCCCTGCCGCAGCCCCGGCCAGCAGCATGGCCAGAAGGAGGAGCACCGCGGGCAGGGCTACCGCGAACTCGGCCGTCACCGCGCCCTGGTCCTTCCCCGGACCATGGTGCGGGCGTTTCCTTGAACGACGGGCCTTTGCCGCCGCGGTCCCGAACAGCAGGCCACCGTGCGCATGGCCGGGGCGCGGGCTCATGGCAGGGCGAGTGCCGTGCGGATGAGGTTCAGCAGGAAGCTTCTGACTTCCTCGCTCCGGAGGAGCACCACCAGGACTCCGGCAAAGCCGACGGCGGCGAGCGTGGCGATCGCGTATTCCGCAGTAGCCATGCCCAGTTCCGAGGCCGTGAGCCGGCCACGGCGTTTGCCCTGCGGGGCACCCCCGGCAGTGTCCGTGGCGACCGGATACAACTCCACAACGTCGGCAAGGGCCCGCCCTTCGGCAATTGGCCCGGACGTGCCGGGCTGTGCGGACGTGCCAGGCGTCGCGACCTTGCCGGGGTTGGCGCCGTCATGTTGACGGACCGGGTTCGGGGCGGTGCGGGTGATGGTTTGGACTCTCATTTTCGCTTTCCTTTCTCTGTGCCGGGCGGTGTTGCCGGCTGGTTCCGACTCTTCCCTGTGTGACTTTCTGCGGTAAGAAGGGGGTTTCCGTAAGTGGAAAACTCTCCGGGCTTCTCCGTGTGGAGGAGAACTGGTGGCGGCTTCAGGGGCCGGACGGGAGCATGGCAAGCAGCACGGGGACCACCCCGAGGCAAAGGAAGGCCGGCAGGGAACACAGGCCAAGCGGAACCACGAGCTTCACGCCCAGTGCCGCGGCCCGGCGTTCCGCGGCCCGGAACTCCTCCCGTCGCAACCGGGCAGCCTGGGCATAGAGGACCGCGGACGAGGGTGCACCGGTGAGGGCGGCAAAGGCCAGCGAGTCCCTCAGACGAAGGGCCACGGGATTCCGGACGGCGGAACTTCGCCAGGCTGTTTCCCAATCGGCCCCGATGGCCAGTGCAGCCACCACCGGCCGCAGGGAATCGCGGACGGCAGGTGCGGAGCAGGACGTAAGCAGTTCCAGGACGCGGCCGAGGCTGGCTCCGGATTCGAGGGCCGCAGCAACAAGTTCGATCATGATCGCGGTGCTTTCCAAACCCCGGTAACCGCTGCCGGCCGCGGCTCCGCCCCTGCCACTCCCGTCCCGTCCTTCATGCGCGGTGGCGCCTTCATGTGCGGTGGCGCCGCCACGGCGGCCCGGGTCCTGTTCTGCCGTTGAGTTTCGCAGCCGATGGACGACGGCCCGACGGCGGACTCCGTCTGAGCCCGGGAAGGCCAGGACAGCTGCGATAAACAAGGACGCCGCGACTAGGCCGGCCGGCAGCATTTCACCCATCAGCGTCTCCCCGGCGATTCGACGTAGTCGCCGGTGGCCGCCCGCACCAGCCGCATCGACCACCCCCGCCCGGCCACAGTCAGGACGATTCCTGCACCGAGCGCGGCGAGGCCGAACGGGTTGCCGAGCAGGATACCGAGCGGATCCACGCCCAGCACCGTACCCAGCGCGAGTCCGAACAAGGGCAACCAACTCAGCAGCCGGACGGTCGCTTTCGGCCCGGCCAGGGCAGTCTGCCTGGCGGCCTCGGCGTCGTCTTCCGCTTCAAGGTGCGCCGCATAGCGGCCGAGGACATCGGCAAGGGGGCACCCGCTCGCTTGGGCGAGGTCCAGGCAATCCGCAAGTTCGCCCCAGATCCGCCGTTCCCTCGGGCGGATCCGCGGTGATGCAGAGGCCGTCCGGATGGCCGCGGCAGCGGGGACGCCCAGCATCGAGGCCGAGCGGGCGGCGGCGAGCACTGCGACGGATTCGTTCGAGAGGCCTTGCCTAAGCTGGCGGTTTCCGCTGCCCCCGGCTCCGGATGTTTCATCGGGGTGGCCGTGCACGATCCAGGCTTCTTCCCACAACCGGGATGCGGACCGCCCGCCCCGCAACAGGGCCGCCAGCTGCTGGACCAGGACCGCAAGCGGCAGGTCTGCTTCCTTGCGGGACCGGCGGCGCCCCGGGCCTGCCGGCTTGTTACTGCCCGCGGTACGTTCCATCCCGCGGCCCGGCCCGGGGAGACAGCCGATGGCCAGCCAGGCCGAGGCCGCGAGGGCGAGAACCAGCAGGACGGTCATGCCGTCATCTCCAGGCGGGCCGCCGGCGGCGGGGCCTCTCCCGCCACCCCCTCAGGAACGGCCGGTTCTCCCGCCACCTCCTCAGGAACCGCCGGTTCTCCCGCCACCTCCTCCAAGACAGCGAGCCCGAGCCTTCCGGCCAGTTCCGGCCACGCCGGTCCGGCGGCCATCGACCTGCCGCGCAGTTCCAGCGCCGGAACCACGGCCTGGCCGGACGGCGTTTCCAGGAGCAAGCCGATGCAGCGGATGCTTCTGCCCGCCGGAGTACGTTCCACGTGGATGACGACGTCCAGGGCGCTCGCGACCTGGAGCCGGACCGCTTCCTGGCTGAGACCGGCGAGCGCGCCAAGAGCGACGATGCGGGCGGGAACGGCGGACGCCGTGTTGGCATGGATGGTGCCACCTCCCCCGGTGTGCCCGGTGTTGAGCGCCGTCAACAACTCCCGGACCTCACTGCCCCGGCATTCACCGACGATGAGCCGGTCGGGCCGCATGCGGAGGGCCTGCCGGACCAGTTCGCCGAGGTCCAGCACGCCGCCGCCTTCAAGGTTCCCGTGCCGGGATTCAAGGGAAACCACATGCGGATGGACAGGGTTCAGTTCGGCGGCGTCTTCGATGAGGACGAGCCGTTCGAAAGGGGCGCACAGGCCCAGCAGGCTGGAAAGCAGGGTGGTCTTGCCGGACCCTGTGGCGCCGCTGATCAGGAAGCTCAGGCGGCGCTCCACGATCGCTTCGAGGACGCGCTGCGTGCCGGCGTCGAACATGCCGCCTGCCCGCAGTTCGTCGAGGGTGAAGACTTCCTCCCGCCGGATCCGCACGGAGAGCAGGGTGCCGGCGGTGGAAATCGGCGGCAGCACGGCGTGCACGCGGTACCCGCCCGTAAGCCGGACGTCCACGCAGGGTGAGCCGTCGTCGAGCCGCCGCCCGCCGGCAGCCACGAGCCGTGCCGCCAAGGCACGGACCTGGTCTTCGCTGTCGAAACGGACCTCTGTCCGTTCCAATCCCCTTCCGCGGTCGGACCAGACGGAATCCGGGCCGTTCACGAAGATGTCCGTAACCGCGGGGTCACGGACCAGTTGTTGCAGCGGGCCCAGCCCGTTCAGTTCCGCGCTGATGGTGTCGACGGCGGCCAGCGCTCCCGCGGTGCCCAGCAGCCGCCCGGTGGCGTGCACGGCCGCGGCCACGCGTGACGGGGTGACGGGGCCGGCGTCGGACATCACTGTTTCCCGCACACTCTCCAGAAGGGCGGCATCGAGGCGTCTGTCGCGGCGGGTGCGTTCGCTGCGGCGCTCCTGGCTCATGCCGGACCATCCTCAAGGAGATCGAGTACCGGGGCGGCGAAGCGCCGTACGGCGCGGCGTTTCCCGTGGTCCAGCAGCCGGCCGGATTCCGCCGCGGCTACGGTGCCCCGCAGTTCGGGCAGCACCGCCTGCAGACGGAGACCCAGGGACTCGGCGATGAAGCTCCCGTCCAGGGCGCTGCCCTTGCCGCCTCGCACCACAAGGGCTGCTTCGACCGGCGGCAGGTCCTCGAGAAGCCGGGCAGCGGCCACGGCTGCCCGCAACTGGGCGGGGGCCAGCACGAGGATCCGGTCGCAATCCCAGGCAAAGGCCCGCAGGGATTCCGTGCCGCGGCCGATATCCACGATGACGAGTTCGAAGGCCCGCCGTGCGGCATCCATGACGGCGGCCACGGCCATGGCATCGGGCTGGCCGGCCGCGTCCCGTTTTCCCGGCCAGGAGAGAAAGGCGAAGCCGCCGGCCGACGGGAGGGACCCGGCGAGCTGCTCGGGATCGATGCTGCCTTTTGCGTCGGCAAG
The DNA here is from genome assembly GCF_900099975.1 of Arthrobacter cupressi. Taxonomy (GTDB): domain Bacteria; phylum Actinomycetota; class Actinomycetes; order Actinomycetales; family Micrococcaceae; genus Arthrobacter; species Arthrobacter cupressi. The sequence continues at coordinate 239,277 of NZ_FNEI01000002.1, read as the reverse complement.
GTCCGGCCAGCGCAGGCCCGGAGTTTCCTCGGCCGCCAGGCTGAGTTCCAGCCCGCCGCCGCGGGGATCACCGTCGATGAGGATTGTCCGGACCCCCTGCGTTGACGCTTCCTGGGCCAGCCAGACGGCGGCCGTCGACGCGCCTGCGCCGCCGCACGCTCCCGTGAGGCCGAGGACCAGCCCTCCGGGCTCCGGCGACTGCGACCTGCTGAGATGTTCGGCCAGCCACGCAGCTCCGTCCGGCAGCACGGCGACCCGCTCGGCCCCCAGGACGGCGGCAAGCTGCCACAGCCCGTCCCCCTCGCCCGCCAATCCCAGCAGGATGGCAGGAGCCCGACGGCGGGGCGGTAGTTCGCGGATGTCGCTGCCGAGCAGGAGCGTCCCGGCGGAGTCCCAAGACGGCACTGCTTCTTCCGCGCTGCCCGCAATCCGCAGTCCGGCACCGAGTGCGGCAACGACCCTTTCGGTTTCGGCCCGGAGCCTGGGATTTGCACTCACCAGCAGCACGTCCACGCCCTCGGCGGGCACCCAGGGCGTTTCGGAGGAACTGCCCGGTGCCCGCGGGGGCTCCCGCCGCTTTTCCCGACGGGGAACCGTCGCCGTCCCCGCCAGCATTCCGGGCCCCGCCCGCGGGGTTTCCAGCGGGTACGCACCCGCGCCGTCTTCGTCCTGGATGTGGTGCCTGCTCATGAAGCCACTGTCCGCAGGGCGGGCGCCGGCCGGAAGGACCGCGCGCGGCTATGTGGACAAGCCGGCGGAAGCCGGCCCTGTGGAGGAACAGTGCAACAGTCCCCGCCGCATCCAGGACACCCCCCTGTCCTGAATGCGCAGGCCAGCCCCACCACGCAGGGCAAAATTGTCATCATGTATCTGCTGCTCGCCGCCCACCCGCAGGGGGCAGCCATCCAGGAAACCAGCGCCGAGGGAACGGCCCTTTCCGAACCGCAGCCCACCGGCCTCACGGAACTTCCCGCCGTCGTGCGCGGCCTGGAAAGCAGGCGGCCGCGCTGGATCTGGAACCGTACCCAGGACTGGTACCCGGCGCTGCTCGACGCCGGGGTGCGGCTGGAGCGGTGCCATGACCTCAGCCTGTGCCGCACCATCCTGGCGTTCTCCGAGTTCACCGCGCATACCGACTACGCCCGGAACGCCTCCCAGCCCGCCGTCGATGAGGAAAGCGGCATGGTGAAGGCGTTCGCTCCGCCGCCACCGCCCGCGGACCAGGGAGCCCTTTTCGAGGCGCCCGCAGCTCACAACCGGGCGCCCGGCCCGGAGGAACTCCGCACGGAGTTCGCCGCGCAGCAGCAGGCCGTGAAGGAAGCCGCAGACGGACACCGCCAGCGCCTCCAGCTGCTCCTCGCCGCCGAATCCGCCGGCGCCATGATCGCCGCGGAAATGCAGCACAGCGGTGTGCCCTGGCGGGAATCCCTGCACGAGGAGATCCTGCGCAGGCACCTGGGCCTGCGGCCGGCTCCCGGCCACCGCCCCGCCGCCCTGGAATCGCTGTGCATCGAGCTCCGAGCGCTCCTCAACTCCCCGAAGCTCAACCCGGACTCCCCGCAGGACCTGATCCGCGCCCTGCACCGCAACGGCATCGAGGTCAGCTCGACCAGGCAATGGGAACTCAAGGAGTCCACGCATCCGGCGATCGGGCCGCTGCTGGAGTACAAGAAACTCTCCCGCTTGTTCACGGCGAACGGCTGGGCCTGGCTGGATGCCTGGGTCAGCGGCGGCCGTTTCCGGCCCGAGTACGTGGTGGGCGGGGTCGTTTCCGGCCGCTGGGCCTCCCGGGGCGGCGGGGCCCTGCAGATACCGAAGCAAATCCGCGGGGCCGTGCACGCGGATCCGGGCCACAAACTGATCGTCGCCGACGCCGCACAGCTCGAGCCCCGGGTCCTCGCCGCCCTCGCCCAGGACCCGCGCCTGGCCGAAGCCGCGCGCGGCAAGGACCTGTACGCCGGCATCGCTGCCCAGGGGTTCGGCGGCGACCGGTCGAAGGCCAAGATCGCGATGCTCGGGGCGATGTACGGCGCCACCACCGGCGAATCCGGTCGCCTCATGCCGCAGCTCGCCCGCACCTATCCGCGCGCGGTGGGCTATGTGGAGCAGGCGGCGCGAGACGGCGAAGCCGGCCGCACCGTCACGTCCCGCCTCGGGCGCAGCAGCCCGCCGCCGTCGGAACGGTGGTTGCGGAGCCAGCGTTCGACAACGGCGGAAGAGCAGCGCCGCGCCGACAACCTGGCCCGTTCGCGAGGCCGCTTCACCCGGAATTTTGTGGTCCAGGGTTCCGCCGCGGACTGGGCGTCCTGCTGGCTCGCCGAACTGCGACGGCGGCTTTGGGCCTTGGGAGCGGCCGGTTCGCCGACGGGTGAACTCGTTTTCTTCCTGCACGACGAGGTCATGGTCCACGCCCCGGAGGCGGCCGTCCAGGCCTGTGTCCGGGCGGTCGAGGAGGCGGCGGCCGCCGCGACGGACCTGCTGTTCGGGACGGTTCCGCTGGAATTTCCGGTGACGGTCGCCGTCGTAGATTCCTACGACCAGGCCAAGTAGCGGCCTCCGGCTGGCGATCCGCCGGCTCCGTTCCACCCGCTCCTGCTACCGCGGGCTTCCGAAACCGCCGCTCGACAGCCCGGTCGATAACCACGCCACGCCAGCCAATGCCAGTCAAGAGACGCATCAAGACCCCGGCACCGACGCCCGCTGTAACCTACCTCACAGTAGCTTTCGGCGCCGCCTGCGACTCGTTAGCCTCGAAGGACGCGGACCGAAGCAACCGGCCGCGGGGGGATTCATGGATATGCAAGGGGGACAGCACCGTGGCTGGACGATTCGAAATTCTTAGGGGCAACGACGGCGCGTACCGTTTCAGGCTCACTGCGGCAGACGGCACCCTGGTGGCCGAGTCGCCCCAGTTCAAGCAGCTCAGCGCGGCCGTGGCGGGAATCAACGCGGTCCGGGAAAACGCCGCCACCGGCTTCGTCGTGGACTGCACCAAGTAGGGGTCACAGCCGGATCTGGTGCAGCCGTTCCTCGTCCCAGGGAATGGTCCAGCCCAGGGCATCGAACAAGCCATTGAGCACCATGGCTGTGAAGCCCCAGACCACCACGCCGTTCACCAGGAACACCGGGCTGGTGAAGGTCCTTCCGCCGCGGCTGAGGGTACCCGTGTAACGGTTGACCGGATCCAGCAGGTCCCGCACCGGGACCCGGAACACCTGGGCGGACTCGGCATAATCGACCACGCGAACCGGCGACGGCGACGCCCACCACGCCAGCACGGGCGTCACGACGAAATTGCTGCGGCTCAGCCCGACGTCCGGCATCGCGCCCAGCACCTGCACGCCGGCGATGTCCAGCCCGGTTTCCTCGACGGCTTCGCGGAGCGCCGCCGCCACCGCCGACCCGTCCCCCGGGTCGATGCTCCCGCCGGGAAACGCCACCTGTCCCGGATGGTCACCCAGGGTGTGGGCGCGTTCCAGGAGCAGGACGTCCAGGTCCGCCGGCACCACGTCCTTGGAAGATTTGGCCGGAACGTCGTCGAGCACCCCGAAAAGCATCAGCACGGCGGCTCTCCGGGCCGCGTCGGCGTCGACCTCGTCCACCGCGATCCGCGGATCGGACGCCGGGTGGTCACCGGTTTCGATCCGGGACACCAGGTACAGCAGGTCCCCGAGAGCCGTCATCGGCGGGACCGCTTCAGTTCCAGCTGGGATTCCATGCGGATCTCGGCGGCGCGGGAGGTCTCGGCCAGCAGCTTGTCGAGCAGGGCCTCCTGCCCGGGCGCCAGCTCGTACTTGAGCAGCTTGGCGGCCTTGGCCGGGTCCGTTTCGCCGGTGCCGTAGCTGGGACACCAGTTGGCGACCGGGCAGGCCCCGCAGGCGGGCCGCCGGGCGTGGCAGATCCTTCGCCCGTGGAAGACCACGCGGTGGGACAACATGGTCCAGTCCCGCGGCTCGAACAGTTCCGCGACGTCGAATTCGATCTTCACGGGATCCTCGGAGTCCGTCCAGCCAAACCTGCGGGCGAGCCTGCCGAAATGGGTGTCCACCGTGATCCCGGGAACGCCGAACGCATTCCCCAGCACCACGTTCGCCGTCTTGCGCCCGACGCCGGGAAGTGTCACCAGGTCTTCCAACCGGCCGGGCACCTCGCCGTCGAACTCGTCCACCAGCCTCGTGCTGAGCGCCAGCACGTTCTTCGCCTTGGCCCGGAAAAAACCCGTGGGCTGCAGGATGGCCTCCAGCTCGGCCGGATCCGCCTCGGCCATCGCCCGCGCGTCGGGATACTTAGCGAAGAGGATCTTAGTGACCTGGTTGACCAGGACATCGGTGGTCTGTGCGGAAAGCACCGTGGCAATGACCAGTTCGAAGGGGTTGCGGAAATCGAGTTCCGCATGGGCATACGGGTACTTCTCCGCAAGTTCCTTGTTGATCCTGCGGGCTCGGCGCTTGAGCGCCAGCGGTGTCTCGACGACGGCGGGCACGGTGATCCTGTTCAGCCGCGTTCGATGTGGCTGAGGTCGCGCAGGACGCCGAGCCTTCCGTCGGTGTTCTGGACGAGGAACTCCTCACCCCTGTCTTCGAGGGCGAGCACCCAGCCGCCCGGCTCGACCGTAAAAGCCGGGGCGCCGGTGTGCTCATTGACCGCGACACGCGGCTGGGGTACTGCGAACCAGAAGGCCTCATAGCCAGGTTCCTCGGATTCCTCGGGACGGCTGGCCGGATCCACCGTGGCACCGATCGGTTCCGCGGAGCGGGCGCGGTCGACGACGGGGTGGGCCATGGTTGCCGGGATCTCCCGGGCAGCCGCGGGCGCTTCCGGGGTCCCGGCCGCGCCCGCGGCGGGCGTGCCACCCTCGGAGTCTTCCGTCCTGCTTTCACCGGTCGCAGTGGAAGGTTCGGACACAGCGGACGGCGTGCTCGCGGCAGCAGCGGAAGGCGCGGGCGCGGCAGTACGCTCCGGCGCTGCGGCAGGACCGGGCGCAACGGCAGGACCGGGCGCAACGGGAGCAGCCGGCGTCGGGACCACTGCGAACGGGCCGCCCGAGGCGGGCGCCCCGGCAACAGGTCCGGCTGCGGCCGGGACGGCGGCGGGGCGCGCCGCCTTCTTGGCCGGCCTTGGCGCGGCCGGCTTGCGGACGGGCTCGACGGCGTCACGCGCCACGAGGTGGGCGGCGGACTCGGCGCGGCCCTTGAAGTCGTCGCGCAGGATCGGGACGTGGGGGGCCAGCACGGTCGCGGCCAGCAAGGCAAGCGCCCCGAAGAGGCCGAGCAGAAGCGACGCACTGAAGTCGACGACGATGGTCAGGAAGTAGAGGGCAACGGAGAACGACCCCACCACGGAGGCGAACTGGTCAACCGACAACGACCCGATCCGCAACGGACTCTGCGGCTGCAGGCGGCGGGTCACGAACAATCCGGCCACGGTCACCGGCAGGATGATGCCCAGGCCCAGGAAGAAGAGGTTGCTGATGCTCCAGAGGTTGTAGGGGCCGAACATCGGAAGCAGGGAGGCCACGAACAGCAGCAGGACGGCGGCGAAAACCACGATGTCGCGGACCGTGAACGGGCCGGCAACGGCCTGCGCCCGGCTTGCCTGAGCCTGGGCGGCCGACGCCCCGCCGCTCTGGGCCCCGCCGGTCTGGGCCGCGGTACCTGCCGCCGGGGAGGACTGCCCGGACGTCGGAGTCCCTTGCTTTTCGTTTTCGGGGGCTGGGTTCATCTGGGTCATGGCACGTTCTCCTTTTGCACTGCAGCGCCGGTACGGCAGCGCCCCGTGGCGGCCCACGGCGCCGGCAGCCCGATGGACGCGCAGCCGGCACCGGAGATCCTCGCTCCGGGACTTCTTCAGCCTATGCCACAGCCCTGACAGCCCCTAGCCCGGCTCCCGGATTCAGCCCTCGGGAAAACCTGGTCAGTCCGAGGACGTTGCCTCCGGGCGCGCGAGTCCCCTGAAGGGTTCCAACGCCCGGACGAAGGCCTCTTTGTTCGCTCCCCGGATGCTGGCTCCCTCAGCCGCTCGGCGCTAAATCCGCACCGCTCACGGCCACAATGTGACGGGGCACACTACCGGCGCGGCCGAGGCGATAGTGTGTATGGCGGAAAGCATTCTGCGGTCATTCCGCGGGAACACACAGCGTCGTGATCGGCCGCCGTGCGTTCCGGCGGCAGCCTCCCCGCAGCGAAGATCGACGAAGATGAGGTCCACATGTCCCAGGACGCCAAGGAATCAACGGCCACCGCTGCCCCCGCCACCGACGACGGGAACGGCGACGCCCTGGAAAACCTGCTGCACGAGAACCGGAAGTTCGCCCCTTCCGCGGAATTCGCCGCCAACGCCATCGTGGACGCCGGAGACTATGCCGACGCCGCGCAGGACCGCCCCGCGTTTTGGGCTAATCAGGCCCGCACCCTGCTGAGCTGGTCCAAGGACTTCGACCAGGCGCTGGACTGGTCCAACCCGCCGTTCGCGAAGTGGTTCACCGGAGGCGAAGTCAACGCCGCCTACAACGCCCTGGACCGGCACGTGGAGAACGGGCTCGGGGACCGGGTGGCCATCCATTTCGAGGGTGAGCCGGGCGACTCCCGCAGCTACACCTACGCGGAACTGACCGAGGAGGTCAAGAAGGCCGCCAACGCCTTCGAAGCCCTCGGCGTCACCAAGGGCGACCGGGTGGCCGTCTACCTGCCGATGATCCCCGAGGCCGTGATCACCCTGCTGGCCTGCGCCCGGATCGGTGCCGTGCATTCTGTGGTGTTCGGCGGCTTCTCCGCCGACGCCCTGCGCTCCCGCATCGATGACGCCGAGGCCAAGCTCGTGGTCACCGCGGACGGCACGTACCGGCGCGGCAAGCCCTCGCCGCTCAAGCCCGCCGTGGACGAGGCCCTGGCCAAGGAAGGCCACACCGTGGAAAACGTTGTGGTGGTCAAGCGCAACGGCGAACCCGTGAACTGGGTCGAAGGCCGGGACAAGTGGTGGGCGGACACCGTGGACACGGCCCCGGCCGAGCACACCGCCGTCGGGCACGACTCCGAACACCCGCTGTTCATCCTCTACACCTCCGGCACCACCGGAAAGCCCAAGGGCATCCTGCACACCACCGGCGGCTACCTTACCCAGACCGCCTACACCCACAAGGCCGTGTTCGACCTGCACCCGGAGACGGACGTGTTCTGGTGCACCGCCGACGTCGGCTGGATCACCGGGCACTCCTACGTCGCCTACGCGCCGCTCGTCAACGGAGCCACCCAGGTCATGTACGAAGGCACCCCGGACTCCCCGCACCAGGGCCGCTGGTGGGAAATCGTGGAAAAGTACAAGGTCTCCATCCTCTATACCGCCCCCACGGCGATCCGCACCTTCATGAAGTGGGGCAAGGACATCCCGGCCAAGTACGACCTGTCCTCCATCCGCGTGCTCGGCTCGGTGGGCGAACCCATCAACCCCGAGGCCTGGATGTGGTACCGGGACGTCATCGGCGCCAACGGCGGCACCAAGGACAACCCGGCCCCGATCGTGGACACCTGGTGGCAGACCGAAACCGGCGCCCAGATGATCGCGCCGCTGCCCGGCGTCACCGCCACCAAGCCCGGCTCCGCCCAGGTTCCCCTGCCCGGCATCGCCGTGGACGTGGTGGACGAACTCGGCGAATCCGTGCCCGACGGGCACGGCGGCTACCTTGTGGTCCGCGAACCGTGGCCCTCCATGCTCCGCGGCATCTGGGGCGACCCGGAACGTTTCAAGGACACCTACTGGTCCCGCTTCGAGGCGATGTACTTCGCCGGCGACGGCGCCAAGAAGGACGAAGACGGGGACATCTGGCTGCTCGGCCGCGTGGACGACGTCATGAACGTCTCCGGCCACCGGCTCTCGACGACGGAAATCGAGTCCGCGCTCGTCTCCCACCCCTCGGTGGCGGAAGCCGCCGTCGTTGGAGCCGCGGACGAAACCACCGGACAGGCCGTCGTCGCGTTCGTCATCCTCCGCGGCGACGCCGTCAACAACGGCGAGGCAACCGTCCAGGAACTGCGCAACCACGTGGGCAAGGAAATCGGCCCCATCGCCAAACCCAAGCACGTGCTCGTGGTCCCCGAACTGCCCAAGACCCGCTCCGGCAAGATCATGCGCCGCCTTCTCAAGGACGTCGCCGAAGGACGCGAAGTCGGCGACGCCACCACCCTCTCCGACCCGACAATCATGCAGCAGATCGCCGAATCCCTCCGGAAATAGGGTCCGGCAAGCACCCGCCAAGCGGCGCTCGAAAGGCGGCGGTTCCCCGACGGGGTACCGCCGCCTTTGCCATAAACAGGCCCGCGACCCGGAATGTTATTTTTAGTTCTTTCCTGTTCCCTTTTGGGCGTATATAGTCAAAGCCTAGTGAGATAACTCACATGCACCACGCTTTCAAGGGAGAGAACATGGCAGCGACAAATGACCCGTTCGAAGCGGCCCGCAACGCCGGCCCCGGACGCCGCACCATCCTGAAAACACTCGGCATCGGAGCTGCCGGACTGGCCGGAATTCCTTTGCTCGCTGCCTGCACCGGCGGTTCCGGACCCGCCCCCGGAGCCACCTCGAACAGCCTGACTTTCGGCTCCGGCTCTTCGGATGACGTCCCCAAGGCCGCCTATAAGGCCGTCACCGACGCCTTCACCAAGAAGTCCGGCATCACGGTCGCTACCAACGTGGTCCCGCACAACGATTTCCAGAACAAGATCAACTCCTACCTGCAGGGCAGCCCCGACGACGCTTTCACCTGGTTCGCGGGGTACCGCATGCAGTACTACGCGGGCAAAGGCCTGCTGGCTCCCGTGGACGACGTGTGGGAAAAGATCGGCGGCAACTTCTCGGACGCCATGAAGAAAGCCTCCACCGGACCCGACGGCAAGATGTACCTGGTCCCCAACTACAACTACCCGTGGGGCTTCTTCTACCGGAAGAGCTTCTGGGCCGAGAAGGGCTACGCGGTCCCCACCACCTTCGACGAGCTGAAGACCCTCGCAACGAAGATGAAGGCCGACGGCCTCATCCCGATCGGCTTCGCGGACAAGGACGGCTGGCCGGCCATGGGCACGTTCGACTACATCAACATGCGCCTGAACGGCTACCAGTTCCACGTCGACCTCACTGCCCACAAGGAGAGCTGGGACCAGAAAAAGGTCAGCGACGTGTTCGACACCTGGAAGGCCCTCCTGCCGTTCCAGGACCCTGCGGCCCTCGGCCAGACCTGGCAGGACGCGGCCAAGGCCCTCGGCGCCAAGAAGACCGGCATGTACCTCTTGGGCTCCTTCGTGACCCAACAGTTCACCGATCCCGCGGTGCTGGCCGACATCGACTTCTTCCCGTTCCCCGAAATCGCCGTCGAAGGCACCGATGCCGTGGAGGCCCCCATCGATGGCCTGCTCCTGTCCAAGAAGGGCGGCGACAACCAGGCAGCCCACAACTTCCTCGAATTCATCGGCACCGCCGAGGGCCAGAACGCCTACTCGGCGGTGGACGCCTCCAACATCGCCACCGTCAAGGACGCCGACACCTCAAAGTTCACTGCGCTGAACAAGAAATGCGCGGACACGATCGCCAACGCCAAGTACATCAGCCAGTTCCTCGACCGCGATGCCCTCCCTGCCATGGCGAACAACGTGATGATCCCGGCGCTGCAGTCCTTCATCAAGGACGGCACGGTTGACGTCAAGAACCTCGAAGCGCAGGCCAAGACCCTCTACGCCGCCCAGTAACCGGTGGTGCACACCGAAGGAATTCCCATGAGTACTACCGCCGAAAAGCCGGCCGCACCGGACAGCGAACCCGGCGCGGCCGGCCAGACCCTGGCCGCATCAGTACGCCGCGGCGTCGGGAAGCGGCCCATCCGGACTGGCAGGGTCCGCAGGCTCACGCGGCGGGACAAGCTGGTCCTCACGGTCATGGTGGGCCTGCCCACCCTGATCCAGCTGCTGCTCGTCTGGCTGCCCACGCTGTTCTCCGTCGCCTTGAGCTTCACCCGCTGGAACGGCCTGGACCTGAAGGACATCAAACCCGCCGGGACCGAGAACTACCGCTTCGTAGTGGAGGACTACCCGCCGTTCTGGCCCGCCATGCAGCACAACATCCTGTGGCTGGTCTTCCTGGCTTTGGTCGCCACCCCGCTGGGACTGCTGCTGGCCGTGCTCCTGGACCAGAAAATCCGGGGCAGCAAGATCTACCAGAGCATCTTCTTCACCCCGGTGATGCTGTCGCTGGCGTTGATCGGCATCATCTGGCAGCTGTTCTACAACCGGGACAGCGGGCTGCTGAACTACCTCCTGGGCACCGCCGGCACCCCGGCGGCCGTGGACTGGTTCGGCGACTCCAACGTCAACATCTGGGCGGCCATGGTGGCGGCCACCTGGCGGCACGCAGGCTACGTCATGATCCTGTACCTGGCCGGACTCAAGGGCGTGGACCCGTCGCTGCGCGAAGCCGCATCGATCGACGGCGCGAACGCTGTGCAGACGTTCTTCCGCGTAGTGTTCCCCGCGATGCGGCCGGTAAATATCGTGATCGTGGTCATCACCATCATCGAGTCGCTGCGGGCCTTCGACATCGTCTACATCATCAACCGCGGCACCAACGGCCTCGAGCTGATCAGCGCCCTGGTGATCCAGAACCTCGTGGGCGAAGGCCAGGTGATCGGCGTCGGCTCCGCCCTCGCCGTGATCCTGCTGGTCATCTCGCTGATCCCGATCGTCTTCTACCTCATCCGTACCTTCGGCAAGGAGAGCAAGGCATGAGCACCCTCGCCAACCCCGCTCCGCGCACTACCGCGCCCGGGGGCATCCCGCGCAGGACAGGCAGACGCCACTACGGCACCCACATCTTCCTTGCGGTGATGGCGGTCATGTGGCTGGTCCCCCTCGTCTGGGCCCTGTTCACGGCCCTGCGGCCCAAGGCGGACACGGACAAGTACGGATATTTCAGCGTCGGCGGCGCCTTCAACTTCGACAACTTCGTGCAGGCCTGGACGCAGGGCGGGTTCTCGAAGTACTTCATGAACTCCGTGCTCATCACCGTCCCCTCGGTGCTGCTGACGCTGCTGTTTGCCTCCATGATGGCCTTCGCCGTATCCCGGGTGAGCTGGAAATTCAACATCACCCTGCTGATCATGTTCACGGCGGGCAACCTCCTGCCTCCGCAGGTCCTCGCCGCTCCCCTGTTCGAAATGTTCAAGCACCTCACGCTGCCGTACTCCTTCAGCGACTCCGGCAACCTCCTGAACACCTACATTTCGGTGATCGCGGTGGACACGGCGTTCCAGATCGGCTTCTGCACCTTCGTGCTGTCCAACTACATGAAGGCCCTTTCCTCGGACCTCACCGAGGCCGCCCTGGTGGACGGTGCGGGGATCTGGCGGCAGTACTGGAACATCATCCTCCCGCTGTGCCGGCCCGCCCTCGCAGCCCTGGGCACCCTGGAAGTCATCTTCATCTACAACGACTTCTTCTGGCCCCTGCTCTTTATCCAAAGCGGCGACCGGCTGCCCGTCACCACGGCCATCAACAACCTCCAGGGCCAGTTCCTGAGCAACTACAACCTGCTCGCGGCCGGTGCCACCATCACCGTGATACCCACCCTGATCATCTACCTCGTGCTGCAGCGCCAATTCGTGGCCGGCCTCACGCTCGGATCCAGCAAAGGATAAGAACGCATGACCATGGACTACATCGTCGACAAACTGGGCGGCCGGATCGCCTTCGGCGGGGACTACAACCCCGAACAGTGGCCGGAGGAGGTCTGGAAGCATGACGTCGCCCTCATGAAGGAAGCCGGCGTGAACCTGGTGAGCGTCGGCATTTTCAGCTGGGCCCTGCTGGAGCCCGAGGAAGGCCGCTACGAGTTCGGCTGGCTGGACACCATCCTGGACCTGCTCCACGCCAACGGGATCAGCGTGGACCTCGCCAACGCGAGCGCCTCTCCCCCGCCGTGGTTCAGCCGGAAGTACCCCGACTCACTGCCGGTGGACGCCGACGGCGTGCGGCAGAGTTACGGTTCCCGGCAGGCCTTCGCTGCCTGCTCGCCCGACTACCGCCGGGCGGCAGCAGCCCTGACGACGGCGATCGTCGAGCGTTACGCGGGGCACCCCGCCGTCGTGATGTGGCATGTCCACAACGAGTACGGCTGCCACAACCAGCCGGATTTCGGCCCGCACGCCGAGCGCGGCTTCCAGGAATGGCTGCAGCGCAGGTACGGCAGCTTGGACGCCCTCAACGAGGCCTGGGGCACGGCCTTCTGGTCGCAGCACTACTACGACTGGGCGGAGATCCTGCCGCCGCGCCGCTCCGGGACCTGGGTGAACCCCACTCAGCAGCTGGACTTCGCGAGGTTCTCCTCCGATGCGCTGCTCGAGTGCTTCACTGCGGAGGCGGACATCATCCGGGCCCGTTCCGAGCACCCCGTCACCACCAACTTCATGGGCTTCAACATGGGCCTGCACGCCCCCGTGGACTACTGGCGCTGGTCCGGGCACATGGACGTGGTGTCCAACGACCACTACCTGATCGCCGACGACGCGCGGAACTTCCAGGACCTGGCCATGACCGCGGACCTCACCCGCGGCTGGGCGCAGGGGAAGCCGTGGCTGCTCATGGAGCACTCCACCTCGGCAGTCAACTGGCAGCCCCGGAACGTCGCGAAGGGGCCCGGGGAAATGCTGCGCAACTCCCTCCAGCACGTGGCCCGCGGAACCGACGGCGTGCTGTTCTTCCAGTGGCGGGCGTCCCGGGCGGGGGCCGAAAAGTACCATTCCGGACTCGTCCCGCATGCCGGCCGGGAGACCAAGGTGTGGCGCGAGGTGGTGGAGCTCGGCCGCGCCCTGGAGCGCATCTCGGCGGTGGCCGGCTCCACCGTCCAGGCCGAGGCCTGCATCATCCACGACACCGACGCCCGCTGGGGCAGCGAACTGGACTCGCACCCCAGCGAGGACGCCCGGAACCTCCCCGAAACCCGGCGCTGGCACGATGCCCTCTACCGGGCCGGCATCACCACGGACTTCCGGCAAAGCACCGACGATCTCTCCGGCTACAAGCTGGTGATCGCGCCGATGCTGTACCTGGTCACCGACGAAGGCGCCGCGAAGCTGCACGAGTACGTGGACGGCGGCGGCACCCTGGTGCTCACGTACTTCTCCGGCATCGTGGACGAAAACGACCACATCCGCCTCGACCCGGTCAACGGCGGCGGCTACCCCGGGGCGTTCTCCGAGCTCCTGGGCGTGAGCATGGAGGAATTCTTCCCCCTGCGCTCGGGCGACGCCGTGGGCCTGACCCGCTTCGGTTCCGGGACGTTGTGGAGCGAGCTGGGCACCGCCCGAGGCGCGGAAGTGCTGGCAACGTTCGACGCCGGCACCGGTCCCGGCGGTTCAGGCACCGGAGGTTCGGGCACCGGCAGTTCCGGCGTCGGGGGTTCGCCGGCGGTGACCCGCCGTGCGGCGTCCGCCGGCCGGGGCGCCGCCTATTACGTTGCCACAAGCCTGGGGCGCGAAGGGCTGGCCGAGCTGGTGGAACTCCTCTGCGAGGACGCCGATGTGAAGCCTGTGCTGGGCGTCCGGCCCCCGGAAGACGTGGAAATCGTCCGCCGGAGCAACGGCGACACGGACTGGACCTTCGTGATCAACCACGGCCCACAGGAGGCCACGGTGCCGCTCTACGGCGTCGATCTCCTGGCCGGGGCACCCACCGGAGGTACGCTAAACCTTACTGCCGGGGGCGTCGCCGTCGTCGAATCGTCCCGCTAGCCCGCCACCCACCGTCCAGAGAGGCTCCGATGCTCCAGGCCGCCCGCCATACCGCCATTGTCGACGCCGTCCAGCGCGAGCGCGTCGTCCGCGTCACGGACCTGGCGCAGTCCCTCGGCGTCTCCGCCATGACGGTGCGGCGGGACATCGAAAGCCTCGAAGAAGCCGGGCTCGTGGAGCGCATCCACGGCGGCGCCAAGCTGCCCGGGGATGCCCGCACCCACGAGCCCGGCTTCGAACAGAAATCCACGCAGGCCATCACGGAGAAGCAGGCCATCGCCGCAGAAGCGGCCAAGCTGGTCAAGGAGGGCTCGGCCATTGGCCTGAGCGCCGGCACCACCACCTATGAGCTTGCCAAGCTGCTGCTGGACGGGCCGCGGATCACCGTGGTCACCAACTCGATCAGGATTGCCGAGTTGTTCCACCATGACCCCGGCACCGGACGGCGCGGCACCTCGGTGATCGTCACAGGCGGGGAGCGCACGCCCTCCGATGCGCTGGTGGGGCCGATCGCGACGTCGGCCCTGAAGCAGCTGCACCTGGACACCCTGTTCCTCGGTGTGCACGGCATGGACGCCCAGGCCGGCTTCACCACGCCGAACCTGCAGGAAGCCGAAACCAACAAGGCCTTCATGGCATCCGCGCGCAACGTGGTGGTCCTGGCCGACAACAGCAAGTGGGGCACCGTGGGCATCGCCTCGATCGCCGGCCTCGAGGACGCCGATGAGCTCATCACCGATCCCGGGCTGGGCGAGGAAGCACGGCGTGTGCTGGCCGACGGCGTGGGGAAGCTGCGGATCGCGGAAGCCTAGTTCCAGCACCGGACGACGGCGGCCGCCCACCCTTGTCCCCTGCAGCTCCCAAAACACGCTTCGCGTGCTTCGGGTCCCGCGCTGCTGTGGGCCCTGGTGGGCGGCCGCTTTTCGTGGTGGCCTGTGGTGCCGGGGCCGGGTTTGTGGGGGTCAGTTGGTGGTGTATCCGTGGGGGTTGTTTTTCTGCCAGCGCCAGTGGTCTTCGCACATTTGGTCGATGGTTTTGGTGGTGGACCAGCCCAGGTCGGCCAGGGCGGAGGACGCGTCGGCCCAG
>NZ_FNEI01000002.1:0-223871 GCF_900099975.1 Arthrobacter cupressi | reverse complement strand
GGTTCCTGCACCGACTCGCCCACGGCCTTGAGCCCGGCGAAATGGATCACCGCGTCCACCGGGTGGGCGCTGAACACCTCTTCCAGGGCCGGTTCGTCCAGCAGGTCCGCCTGCACGAACACCGCCGGACGGCCGGCCAGTTCCGCGACCCGGCGCAAGGACTCCTCGGACGAATTGGCCAGATTGTCCACCACGATGACCTCGTGGCCGGACTCCAGCAGGGACAGCACCGTATGCGAACCGATATAGCCCGTGCCACCGGTAACAAGAATTCTCATGGGTTCCTTCGAGGGGAGTTGGGATTCAAAACTTATGGTTCGTCACAGCCGCAGGAGCGGCGCAGGACCAGCTCGCAGTCGAACACCTGAGTGCGCGGAGGCTCGTCCCGCCCGGTGCCGATGATGGCCCGGACTCCGGCTTCGGCCATCTGTTGGACCGGCTGCCGCACCGTACTCAACGGAGGCCAGGAGAATTCGGATTCTTCCGAGCCGTCGAAAGACATAACGGCAACATCCTCCGGAACCCGCAGGCCGGCTTCATGCAGCGCCCGCAGGAAGCCAACAGCCTGTTCATCGGACGTGATGAAGACCGCTGTCGGCCGCTCCGTCAGCGCAAGAAACCTCCGGCCGGCGTCATACCCGCCGGCCCTGTCGAAGGAACAGCGGAAGATCCGCCCCTCGGACGCGCCCATGCCCTTGAGCGCCTCACGCCAACCGAATTCACGGCCGTCAAGGGTGTTGCCCGTGACGAAGCCTTGGACCAGGGCAATGTCACGGTGGCCATGGCTGGCCAGGTGTTCCACGGCCCGCCGGGAACTGCCCACGAATTCGGGGCCGATCGCATCGACCTCCAGGGGGTACTCGGAAAAGTTGAGCAGGACCGTCCTGATGCCCCGGCCATCGAGTTCGCTGACCTCCGGGCGGTGGTTCACGACGGAGCAGAGAAACACTCCGTCCACCTGCCTGTCCGCGAAATTGCTGAGGTGGCGACGTTCCACCGTGAGGGAGTCACGGGAGTCACCGAGCAGCATGGCATAGCCCTCCTGCTCCGCGGCCTGTTCTACGGCCTGGGCCAGGCTCGCGAAAAAGGGGCTGCTGATCTTCGGCACCACCATGCCCAGGATGCGCGATGACCCCATCTTCAGCGCCCGGGCAGTGACGTTGGGCCGGTAACCGAGCGCCGTGATGGCCTGCCGGACCTTCTCCTGCGTGGCCGGAGCCACGTTCTTGGGCCCGCCGTTGACCACGTAGCTCACGACGGCGGTGCTGACGCCCGCGAGGCGGGCGACGTCCTTGCGCGTGACGACGGGACGGGCGGAAGCGGAGAGGTCCGGCATAGCCAACATCTTAGTTGCGGACTGTTTCCGCCCGCGGTGCCGCGAGGCTGGCGGGGGCGTCGCCGAAGTCCCGGATGGCCAGGCGTTCGCCGCCGCGCAGGGCCGACTGATGGGCCACGATTCCGGGCAAGGTGTAGCGGGCGGCTACCCAGGCATTGACCGGCGGCAGGGTTCCGGTGTCCACGGCGTTCGCGAAGTCGTCCACCAGGAAGCTGTGGCTGCCTTCGTGCCCGCTGGGCAGGGCGCGCAGCTCTTCCGGCAGCCTGGAGGCGTCATGGACCGGCGCCAGGCCCGAGACGAAGGCGTCCCGCAGGGCAGGGTCCACGTCCGCCAGGGACGGATCGTCGAGCGGGATACCGGGGAGGGTCTTGATCTGCTCGCTGACGTCCACGAAGCCTTCCTTGTCCTGCCAGACGGTGGCTTCCACGAGCTGTTCGAAGCTGCCCTCGGTGCCGAAGTAGCGGAAGCGACTTTCCCTGATGTGGCACGGGAAACCCACCCGGCGGAACTCGTTGATGCGGACGCTGCCGCCGCCGTCGAGTTCGAAGAGGGCGGTGGCGTTGGAGAAATCGTTACCGAACATGCTGATGTCCTTGTCGAAGACGCCGTCCCCTCGGTCGTCCCGGACGCCGATGCAGCTCACGCTGGTGAGGTGCCCGCCGATTCCGCCGAGCACGCCGCCGATCGAGTGCGTCGGATAGAGCATGGGCGGGTAGCTGGCGGTCTTCTTCCATTCCTCGCCGCCGCTGTACTGGTAGGCGGCGTAGAAGCCGAGGTCCATGTCGTGGACGTAGTCGCCCTCGGCATAGAAGATGCGGCCGAAGGCGCCGGCGTCCTTCTGCCGCCGCGCGTAGATGGTGGCGGGGTTGTAGTAGCTGGTCTCCCCCATCATGTAGGTCAGCCCGGTCTCGCGGACGGCCTCGATGATCGCCGCGATCTCCTCCTCGCTGATGGCCATCGGCACGGCGGAGTAGACGTGCTTCCCGGCGCGGAGTGCCTGGACCACCAGGGGTCCGTGCGTCCAGCGCTGGGTGAAGATGGCAACGGCGTCCACGTCACTGGCCAGCAGTTCCTCGAAGCTGGCGAAGGTGCCGGCAAGGTGCTGCCGTTCCACCAGCGCAGATGCCCGCTCCGGCAGCACGTCAGTGACATACACCTCCGAGATGCGGGGGTGGGCATTGAACAGCTTGGTGAACTGGCCGGAAAACTGGCCGGCACCTACCACGCCGAGTGAAAACGTCATTGTTCGGCTCCTCCTTGGGCCTATACGGGACTGGACGATCCGAGTCTCCCAGCGGCATCTACTCGAGTCAACAAAAACGAAAGAAATAAAAGAAATTCTCACAAAATTTCACAAAACCTCTTGACCCACCAAAATCTACTCGTGTAGATTCGCTGCAGTTGTTAGTCACGTCACACCTGGAAAGGTCGAAGATGACCACGCTCACCAAACAACCGGGCCCTGGCCTCGCGGCCGGCGGGCCGCAGAAACCGCGAAAACGGGGAAAGACCGCCGCGGAGTTCCGGGGCACGGGCGACCTCAAGATCGCACTCTTCTTCATCGCGCCGGCCATGCTCGGCTTCGTGCTCTTCTACCTGGTCCCCAGCATCCGCGGGATCTACCTGAGCTTCACCGAATACAGCATCCTCGGCGACCCCGAATGGATCGGCACCCGGAACTACGAACGCATCGCCAAGGACCCGCTGTTCTGGAACGCCCTCGGGGTCACCACCCAGTACGTCATCATCAACATCGCCCTCCAGACGGCCCTGGCCCTGGGCATTGCGCTCCTGATGCACCGGGTGGCGAAGTCCACGCTCGTCCGCGGGGCTCTGCTCATGCCGTACCTGATGGCCAACGTGATCGCCGCCCTGCTCTGGTTCTGGATGCTGGACTACCAGATCGGCATCGTCAACCAGCTCATCGAATGGGTGGGCCTGCCCCGCGTGGCCTTCTTCGGCAGCGAACAATGGGCCATCCCCACCCAGGCACTGATCAACACCTGGCGCCACATGGGCTACACCGCCCTGCTGATCTTCGCCGGCCTGCAGGCCATTCCCAACAGCGTCTACGAGGCCGCCAGCATCGACGGCTCCAGGGCCGTCAGCACGTTCTGGCGGATCACGCTGCCGCTGCTCCGCCCGGTCCTCGTGCTGGTCCTGGTGGTCACCGTGATCGGTTCCTTCCAGGTCTTCGACACCGTGGCCGTCACCACCGCCGGCGGTCCCGTCAACGCCACCCGCGTGCTGCAGTTCTACATCTACCAGCGTGCCTTCAACGAACAGGACTTCGGCTACGGCTCGGCCCTGGCCGTCATCCTCTTCGTCATCCTCGCCCTCGTGGCCTTCATCCAGATGAAGTTCCTCCGCGGCAACCAGTCGGACCTGGACTAAGGACACCCCATGACCACCACAGCCACCCGCCCGGCCGACAACCGCCGTCGTCCATTCACCGGGAACCGTTCCACAGGGAACCGTCCCTTCAACTGGCGCCGCGCCATCGCCTGGGTCCTGCTCGGCGTGGCCATCGCCGTCAGCATCCTGCCCTTCTACTGGGTCCTCCGCACGGCACTGTCCACCAACGGTTCCCTCGCCGCGAACTCCACAAGCCTGCTGCCGGCCGATTTCAACCTCGGTGCCTTTAAACGCGTCTTCGGCCTCCAGACCGCTGAAGAAGCCATCGCCGAGGGCGGGTCCGGTGCGTCCATCAACTTCTGGCAGTACCTCTGGAATTCGCTGCTGTTTTCCAGCATCACCACCGCCGGCGCCGTCTTCTTCAGCTCGATGGCCGCCTATGCCTTCGCCCGGCTTCGCTGGAAGGGCCGCGACGGCGTCTTCTCCCTCTTCCTGGGCACCATGCTGGTCCCGCCGATCTTCACCGCACTGCCGAACTTCCTGCTCGTGAAGAACCTGGGCCTGCTCAACTCCATGCTCGGCATGGTGCTGCCCTACCTGTTCATGACACCGTTTGCCATCTTCTTCATGCGCCAGTTCTTCCTGAACATGTCCCGTGAAGTGGAAGAGGCGGCCATGCTCGACGGCGCCAAGCACTGGCGGATCTTTTTCCAGATCGTCATGCCGAACGCCGCCGCCCCCATCGCCACCCTCGCCCTGCTGACCTTCATGGGCCAGTGGAACGAATACTTCTGGCCGCTGTTGGTGGGCACCACCGAGGAAACCCGGGTGCTCACGGTGGGCTTGGGCGTCTTCAAGTCCCAGGCGCCGCAGGGCGCCCCCGACTGGTCCGGCCTCATGGCCGCCACCCTCGTGTCGGCCACCCCGGTGCTGATCCTCTTCGCCATCTTCGGCAAGAAGATCGTCAACTCCATCGGCTTCAACGGCACCAAATAGCTTTCCCTCCCTCCCCGCAACAACATCACCACCCGGCTCAAAGCCGTCCCCGAAAGGACCCACCATGATGAACAAGAAGGCAATCGGCGCCGTCGCGGTCGCCGCTGCTGCTGCCCTGGCCCTCACCGCCTGCGGAGGCGGCGCCAGCGGAGGCGCGGAATCCGCCAAGGGCGAGATCAGCTACTGGCTCTGGGACGCCAACCAGCTCCCGGCGTACCAGCAGTGCGCCACGGACTTCCAGAAAGCCAACCCGGACATCAAGGTGAAGATCACCCAGACCGGTTGGGACGACTACTGGGGCAAGATCACCAACGGCATGGCTTCGGGGACCGCCCCGGACGTTTTCACCAACCACCTGGCCAAGTACCCGGACTTCATCAAGACCAAGCAGCTGGTGGCCCTTGATGACGCCGTCGCCAATGACAAGGTTGACCTCGGCCAGTACAACGAAGGCCTCGCCGACCTGTGGGTTGGCCAGGACGGCAAGCGCTACGGCCTGCCCAAGGACTGGGACACTATCGCGCTGTTCTACAACAAGAAGATGGCAGCCGACGCCGGGCTCACCGCGGAGCAGATGGGATCCCTGAGCTGGAACCCGCAGGACGGCGGCACGTACGAGAAGGCGATCGCCCGCCTCACCGTGGACAAGAGCGGCAAGCGCGGCGACGAGCCCGGCTTCGACAAGAACAACGTGGCCATCTACGGTCTGGGCCTGGAATCCTCTGGCGGCGAGAACGCCGGGCAGACCCAGTGGAGCTTCCTGGCCGCCACCACCGGCTGGACCACCACGGACAAGAACCCGTGGGGCACCCACTACAACTACGACGACAAGCGGCTCCAGGACACCATCGCGTGGTGGGCCTCCCTGGCCGAAAAGGGCTACATGCCCAAGCTGGAAACCACGGTTGGCGCCAACGCCGCTGACAACTTCGGCGCCGGCAAGGCCGCCATCAACTCCTCCGGTTCCTGGATGATCGGCCAGTACACGGGCTACAAGGGCATCAACGTCGGAATCGCCCCGACCCCGGCCGGCCCCGACGGCAAGCGCGCCTCCATGTTCAACGGCCTGGCCGACTCCATCTGGGCAGGCACCAAGAAGAAGGACGCCGCCATCAAGTGGGTTGAGTACCTCGGCTCCGCCGCCTGCCAGGACGTCGTGGCCGCAAAGGCCGTCGTCTTCCCCGCCATCAAGGGTTCCACAGACAAAGCCGCAGCCGCGTTCAAGGCCAAGGGCGTGGACGTCAATGCCTTCACCCAGCATGTGAAGGACAAGACCACCTTCATGCTGCCGATCACCGACAACGCAGCCAAGGTATCCGGCATCATGAAGCCCGCCATGGACGGCGTGGTGGCCGGCAAGACCCCCGCCAGCTCGCTGACCGCGGCCAACGAGCAGGTAAACGCCCTCTTCGCCAAGTAAGACCCCTGGGGGCCCGGGTACGGCCGGGCCCCCAGGCACCAATCCCGCCTGCCCTTCCCGTACACTCAACGCACCACCTGAAAGAGACACCACCCATGGACCCCCTGGACCTGCACCCCCTGCACCTGCGCTCCTCCGGTACGAGCCTGCTGCTGGCCTTCCACACCGGTGAGGCCCAGATAGTCCATTGGGGCGCCGATCTTGGCGAAGCCCTGCCGGACCTGAAACTCCTCGCCGCGCCGGTGCCGCACTCGGCCCTCGACACCCCCGTCATCGGCGGCCTGCTCCCCCAGGCCTCCTCGGGCTGGCTCGGCCGCCCCGGCCTGCGCGGGCACCGTTCGGAAGCCGGCACGCCTGGTTTCGGCTTTTCCCCCGCCCTGCGGGTGGTGTCCGCAGATTCCGACGGCGGGAACACCGCCGTCGTGCTCCAAACGGACCCGGACGCGGGCATCGAAGTCCGCACCACCGTCCGCCTGAACCCCGGCGGCCTGCTGGAACTCAGCCACACCCTGACCAACACGGGCGCCACCCCTTACCAGCTCGAGGAACTCGGCCTGGTGCTCCCGGTGCCGGGCGACGCCGTCGAACTCCTCGACCTCACCGGCCGCTGGTGCCGCGAAAACCACCCGCAGCGCCACCCGATCACCCAAGGCACTTGGGTGCGTTCGGGCCGGCACGGCCGCACCGGGCACGACTCCTCCCTGCTGGTGGCCGCCGGCACGGCCGGTTTCGCCAACCGTTCCGGCCGGGTCTGGGCCGTGCATTTCGGCTGGTCCGGAAACCACGAACAGTACCTCGACACCCTGGGCGAAGGCCGCCGCATGCTCGGCGCCGCCGAACTGCTTGGCTCCGGCGAAATTGTGCTCGCGCCCGGTGCCGCGTACACCACTCCGGTGTTGTACGCGGCGTACTCGGAGCACGGCCTGGACGGCGTCACGGAGCGCTTCTACGACTGGTTCCGGGCCCGCCCGCAGCACGTGCGCACCCAGGATTCCGCGGGCGGTTCGGGCAAGGCCCGCCCGGTGGTCCTGAACACCTGGGAGGCCGTCTACTTCGACCACAGGATCGAGCCGCTCATCGAGCTGGCCGAGTCCGCCGCGGAGCTGGGCGTGGAGCGTTTCGTGCTCGACGACGGCTGGTTCCGCGGGCGCCGCGACGACCACGCCGGGCTGGGCGACTGGTATGTGGATGAGGCGGTCTGGCCCGAAGGCCTGACACCGCTGATCGATGCCGTCACCTCCCGCGGCATGGAGTTCGGCCTGTGGGTGGAGCCGGAGATGGTGAACCTGGATACCGACGTCGCCCGCGCGCACCCGGACTGGATTGTCGGCCCGGCCGCGGCCTCGCACAAGGACGGCGGCCGGCTGCCGCTGGAGTGGCGGAACCAGCACATCATCGACCTCGCCAACCCTCAGGCCTGGCAGTACATCTACGACCGCATCGATGCCCTGCTGCGCGAAAACAACATCGCCTACCTCAAGTGGGACCAGAACCGGGACCTCACCGAGCACGGCCACCATGGCCGGCCCTCGGTGCACGAACAGACCCTCGCCGCCTACCGGCTGTTCGACGCGTTGAAGGCTGCGCACCCGCAGGTGGAGATCGAGTCGTGCTCCTCCGGCGGCGCCCGCGTGGACCTGGGCATCCTGCAGCGGACGGACCGTGTGTGGGCCTCGGACTGCAACGACGCCCTGGAACGCCAGACCATCCAGCGCTGGACCCAGGCCGTCCTCCCGCCGGAACTGGTGGGCGCCCACGTCGGGCCCACGCATTCGCACACCACCGGCCGCACGCACAGCATCACCTTCCGGGCCATCACCGCGCTGTTCGGCCACTTCGGCATGGAGTGGGACATCCGCCAGGCCACGGACCATGAACGGGCCGTGCTCCGCCGGACGATCGGCGTCTACAAACAGCACCGCGGTCTCCTCCACTCCGGAGTGCGCGTCAACGCCGACCTCGGCGAGCCGAACCTGCGCCTGCACGGCGTGGTGGCGCAGGACCGCTCCGAGGCCCTGTTCGCCGCCGTCGTCATGGCCTCGCTGGCGTCCGAGATGCCCGGCCGGGTTGGCGTGCCGGGCCTAGACCCGGAACGGACGTACCGGGTGGAGGCGATCATGCCCACCGCGGAGGACGTCGGCGAAAGCCCTTACGTACAGATCGCCCCTCCCGGATGGCTCGACGGCGGCCTGACCGCCAGCGGCCGCTTCCTCGCCGAAGTTGGCCTGCCGCTGCCCGTGCTGCGTCCTGAGCACGCCCTGCTGCTGAAAGTCACCGCGGTCTAGCTTTTTCGCCGCGTTGTGAGGCCCGTTCTACGTTCGTTGCGACGTGCAAAGCGCGTGGAGCGGGCCTCACAACATCCTCGCCATGCCCTGCAAGGCGTACCCTGTGTCTTAAGTAGTCCTTCGCCATTTGGAGGCTGCCATGGACACTGAATACGCCGCCGTCGAGGGCCACGATGTCACGACCATTACCTGCGTCTGCGGAAACACCGTCAGCAAGGAAGGCCTGATCCAGGCGAACTCGCGGGGCATCCCGATTTACGCAGGCGACGACGTTCCCCCAGGCCTGGCACCCTGGCCTACCGATGAGGATCTCTACACCCTCTGCCCGTCGTGCGGGCGGGTCTACAGCGACGCCGCGGTCGAGGAGACCGGCAAGGCGCCGGTGGCTTTCAAGGTGGATGTGGCCACCGGGGCGATTGCCGAAGCCATCCGCATCCACTGGGAGAGGTCCTGATCAGGCATCGGTAGCAATGCCCATGATCGTGTACCGCCGCTCAATCCCACCTGCCGCCCTCCCCCGCGCGGCCGAAGCCCGGGTCAGCCCCAGCCCCAAACCCACCACCAGAACGTAACCCTGGGGCCCCGCTCCTTGGCTGGACCCTTCGACGCGATAGATTGCAGGCATGACTGACGCTACATCCGCCACCGCTGCCGGCCGCACCATCCTTGTCCTGAATGGTCCCAACCTGAACCTGCTGGGGACGCGCGAGCCTGAAAAGTACGGCACCTCCACGCTGGCCGACGTCGAACAGATCGCCATGGACGCCGCCGCCGCGCACGGTTTCACCGTGGATTGCGTCCAGTCCAACCACGAAGGCGATCTCCTGGACGCCATCCACGCAGCCCGCGGCACTGCCGCCGGAATCGTCATCAACGCCGGCGCCTACACGCACACGTCGGTGGCACTGCGTGACGCACTGGCTGCGGTCGAACTCCCGGCCGTCGAGGTCCACATCACCAATGTGCACAAGCGCGAGGAATTCCGGCACCACTCCTACCTGTCCCCCGTGTGCACCGCGGTGATTGTGGGCGCAGGCGTGCAGGGCTACAAGCTGGCCATCGATTTCCTGGCCGGCGCGGTTTCCTAGCCGCATGAGCCTGCTTGTGTCCGCCGAAGACGCCATTGTTTCCTGGGAACCACTCAGCACGCGGGAGGCGGCCGGGAAACACGATTTTCTCGCGGCCCTGGCACGCGGCGCCGACATCCTCAGCCGCCATCCATTGCCCTCGCATCTGACCGCAAGCGCCTTCGTCTTCGACGCAGCCCTAGAAAACATCCTCCTGGTCTTCCACGGCAAGGCCAGGTTCTGGGTCCAGCCGGGGGGACATTTGGAAGACGGGGACACCGCCGTCACGGAAGCCGCGCTCCGCGAAACCATCGAGGAAACCGGGCTTCCGCGGGAGTTCCTGGCGGACGCCCGGGTGGTCGACCTCGACCGCCATGCCCTGCCCGGGGCGTTCGGCCACTGCCGTTCGCACCTGGACATCGGCGTCGCGGTTTTCACGGAGGGAACGCCGGAGCCCACGGTCAGCGAGGAATCCGAGGCCGTCCGCTGGTTCCCCTTGGCCGCCCTGCCGGACGTCCTGGCACCCGAGTTCCGGCGACGCCTGGACGGCGTGCTGGCGCGGCTGGCCTAACGGGGCTACTTCCGCGTGCACTGCCCGGGCGATACCGCCGCGCTCAGCGACGGCGCCCGGGCCGCCACCGGAGCGAGGTCCTCCATGGTCAGGGCATAGCCGACCGCTACGTCCGAGGTGGTCTTGGCGAAAATGACGCCGGCCACCCGCCCCTGCTGGGACAGCAGCGGTCCGCCCGAGTTGCCCGGCTGCACATCGCCGGCGAGCTTGTAGACCTCTTCGGGTGCGGGGTTGTTTCCGTAAATGTCCGGCACCAGCAGGGTGGACACGCCCTGGACCGCCGCAGGCTTGGACTGGAACGGCCCGCCGTGCGGGTACCCGGCAAAGGCCGCGGACGAGCCGGCGGGCAGGTCCGGCCCCAGCTGCAGCGGCGCGGTGGGCAGACCCTCAACCGCGACGACGGCGAGGTCCCGCTTGCTGTCGAAATACACCACACGGCCCGGCATCGCACCGCCGTCGGGCGTTTCCACCACAGGCTGCGGCACGCCAGCCACCACGTGGGCGTTGGTCACGACGCGCCCGGGCGACACCACGAATCCGGTGCCGGTTTGGTTCTGGCCGCACTGGTAGGCGGTGCCGGCGATCTTCAGTACCGAGCGGGCGGCGTTGTTCAGGGCAGGGGTGTCGGTACTGGCGTCCGGCACCGGGACCGGAGCCACCGGACCGATCCCCTCAATGATTTTGGGTATCCCGTTCCCCATCATCGCCGAACGCAACTGCGCGACGGCGGACTTGACCGGGTTGGGGGTCAGCGCGTCGATGGAACGGATCACCTTGGACTCGGCCAGCTGCTGCGAGACGAACGGCACACCGAGCGCCGCGATGCTCACCGAAAGCATGGACATCACCAGCGCCGCCACGGCCACGCTGGCGAACCCGCCCAGCAGCCGGTCCAGGGCGTGCAGCGGCTTGACCCGCACCGCCTGGCGGATCTTGTGCCCCACCCAGGTGCCCAGGCCGTGCCCCAGCACGATCAGCACGAGGGCGGTGGCGACGATGGCGGTCAGCCGCCAGCCGCTGTCCGGCACCCACTCGCCCACTAGGGGAACCGCGACGACGGCGGCCATCGCCCCGGCGGCAAAGCCGGCCACGCCGCCCAATGTGACCAGGAAACCATTGCGCAGGCCATAGATCAGGTAGGACAGGAGCGTCAGAATCAACGCCAGATCCAGGATGGTCAAGCCGAACACCAATGCTCCTCACAGCCGGGGTAAGCCCCAATTGTAAGTGGGCACCCTGACACCCAGCCGTGAGTCCGGACCCCGCGGCAGCCCGTGGCCTCCCTCACCAAGCGGGCTGATTTGGTTCAAATCCGCTGAATTTCGGGCGTTTCGGCTGCCAAGTACGTCACAGAGCCCGAAAAATTCTGGAACAATGACTGAAGCGCCATTGCCGAACTTTTACTCAGGAGAATTCATGGACATCGAGGTACTGCGCCGCGCACCCCTCTTCGCGACCCTTGACGACGACGCCTTCCGGCTGCTCACGGACGAGCTGACCGAAGTGGACCTTTCCCGCGGGGCTTCCGTGTTCCGCGAAGGCGACCAGGGTGACCAGCTCTACTTCATCGTGTCCGGCAAGGTGAAGCTTGGCCGCACCTCCCCCGACGGCCGCGAGTCCTTGCTCGCCATCCTCGGCCCGGGCGAACTCTTCGGCGAAATGGCTCTCTTCGATCCCAGCCCGCGCACTGCCACGGCCACCGCCGTTTCGGAAACCCGACTGGCCGGCCTGAAGAACGAAAGCCTCAACACCCTGCTGCGCACCCGCCCCGAGGTCTCTGCCCAGCTCCTGCAGGCCCTGGCCCGCCGCCTGCGCCGCACCAACGACTCCTTGTCCGACCTCGTCTTCTCGGACGTTCCCGGCCGCGTTGCCAAGGCCCTGCTGGACCTGGCAGACCGCTTCGGCCGCCCCGCCACCGACGGCGTCCTCGTAGCCCACGAGCTCACCCAGGAAGAACTGGCCCAGTTGGTCGGCGCATCCCGCGAAACGGTGAACAAGGCCCTCGCCGAGTTCGTCCAGCGCGGCTGGCTCCGCCTGGAGGCCCGCGCGGTGGTCATCCTGGACATGCAGCGCCTGCGCCAGCGCTCCCGCTAAGCCTCATAACGAGAAGGCCGGTTCCGATGCCTCGGAACCGGCCTTTCTTGTGCTCGCCTTCTGTGGTCACGTTCGTTGTGGTCGCCTTCGTTGTGGTCGCCTTGGGTGGCGGAGACGGCCCTTCCGCGTCGCTTAGACACGGCCGATAGGCGACGCTTCGGTCGCTGGGCGACCTACACGACGCGATCGACCGCGATGCGCTCCTTTCGGAAGGACCGCCGTCCGCCATGAAGCTCACCGGGGTGCCTGGTTGCGTGAAGCGCAACTAGACGTCCGGCAAGCAGACTGCGGGTCTCCGCAGAGGAGCGCATCGCGGCACATCGGAGGGCAGAGGTCGCTCAGCGACCGGCGCGCTCCCTATGTGTCGTGTCTAAGCGACGGCGGAGGGCCGTTGTCTGCGTCTCAGGCGACCACACCAAGTGTGACTGGAGCGAAAACTCAGCGCTCCCGCTGCGGCTCCCCTGCGACCGCGCGGGCGGCTTCGACTTCGAGCATCAGCACACCGTTTTCCTCGACCAGGCGGGGCTGGTAGACGTGGTGCTTGCGCTTGTAGCTGAGGTAGGCGATGCAGCCCTGGGCGGCGGCCATCTTTTCGAGCATGATTTCCGTGCCCGGGACCACGAGCTGGCCGAGGGTGAGTCCTACGGTGTTTTCCTGGCCGATCTCGTCGCCGAGGGCAGTGGTGTCGCGTTCGGCCACGAGCTCGAAGGCGCGGACCCAGCGTCCCCAGATTCCCTTGCTTTCCAGGAGGGACGGGCTTTGGCCCACGGGGACGGTGGCTGCGAAGTAGCGGGTATTGAAGCGGAAGTGGGCGAAGTCCGGGCTGAGCCAGTTGACCAGCGGCTTGAGCAGGTCGGTGCGCAGGGAGAGGCCACGCTTGGCCAGGACGTCGGTGAAGGACTTGTCCTGGTTGGCGACGGCCACGCGGGCCTTCATCCATTCCGGGGTGGAGGTTGCTTCGACGGTGGAGGACAGGTCCGGGCCGGCAAGGAGGACGCCGGTTTCTTCGAACAGTTCGCGGATGGCTCCCACCACGTGGCGGCGGGTCAGCCCGACGTCGGTGGTTCCGAGCGCCTCGGCCCATTGCTGGGGCGAAGGGCCCAGCCAGCCGACGGGGTCGTCGTCGCTGCTTTCCAGCGAACCGCCCGGAAAGGAAACCACGCCCAGCGGGGAAGTCCCCGGACGGTACCCCATCCAGGTCTCCAGGCCGCCGGGGGCGTCACGGAGCAGGACCACTGATGATGCGTATCGCGCGGCGCGGGGACTCCGTTCGCCGAGCTGGAGCCAGTTACGTGCTGCCCCCTCAAGTTCAGGGGGCAACACGAACAGGCGTCGGGCTAGCTGAGGCAATTGCTGTGACCGGTTCCTTGCTTGGCTTCTGCGATCAGCTGAATTCGGCGATCAGTTCGACTTCTACGGGAGAGTCGAGCGGCAGGACCGCAACGCCGACGGCGGAGCGTGCGTGGATGCCGGCGTCGCCGAAGACCTTTCCGAGAAGTTCGGAGGCGCCGTTGATGACGCCCGGCTGACCGGTGAAGGACGGGTCGGAGGAAACGAAGCCGACCACCTTGACGATCCGGGTGATGCGGTCGAGGTCGCCGATGACACTCTTGACCGCGGCCAGGGCGTTGATGGCACACACTTCGGCGTAGACCTTCGCGTCTTCCGGAGCAACCGTGGCTTCCTCGGACTGTCCTTCCTCGCCGGTGGAGACCTTCCCCGTAGCTGGGAGTTTGCCATTAACAAACGGCAGCTGGCCGGAGGTGTACACGTAGTTGCCGGAGACGACTGCCGGAACGTAGGCGGCCACGGGCGCCGCCACTTCCGGAAGGGCGAGTCCAAGCTCTGCCAGGCGCTGTTCGACGGCAGATGCCGGTGCCGGTGTTTCCGCGCCAGACGTGGTTTCTGCGGGGCTCGTCATAGTTACTGCTTCTCCCTCTTAAGGTAGGCCACCAGGCCGTTTCCATCGGGACCGGGGACTACCTGGACGAGTTCCCAACCGTCCTCACCCCAGGTGTCGAGGATCTGTTTCGTGGCGTGAATAATGAGCGGAATCGTCGCGTACTCCCATTTGGTCATGAGAGAAAGCGTAGCCCTTGCCGGTAAAGTGGAAAACATGGTGACTCGCAAGAACCCCATATTCGATACTGCCACCACCCTGGGAAAGATCATCGCATTCCTCGGCGTGAGTGCCGTTTGCGGTGTCCTGGTGGCAGGCCTGCTGGTCCCCGCGGCCGCCCTTTCGGGCAGCACGGCCAGCGGCTCGATCCAGTTCTTCGACACGCTGCCGGCGGAGCTCCAGGTGAACCCGCCCAGCCAGTCCACCACCATCCTGGCCAGCGACGGCTCCAAGATCGCGTCGATCTACAAGGAGAACCGCACCCGGGTGCCGCTGGACCAGATGAGTCCCTATATCAAGGACGCAGTGGTCGCGGTGGAAGACAGCCGTTTCTATGAGCACGGCGGCATCGACACCACCGGCATCCTGCGCGCCGTGGTCAGCACCGCCCGTGGCCAGAAGCAGGGCGCTTCCACCATTACGCAGCAGTACGTGAACAACGTCATCAATGAATCCCTTGTCTCCCAGGGCAAGGAAGGCGACGTCAAGCTCAACGGTGTTAACAAGGGCGTCGGGGACAAGCTCCGTGAAATGAAGCTCGCGATCGCCCTGGAGAAGAAGTTCTCCAAGGAGCAGATCCTCGAGGGCTACCTCAACATCGTCTTCTTCAATCGGGACGCCTACGGCATCGAAGCTGCCTCCCGGTTCTTCTTCAGCACCACGGCCAAGAACCTCACCCTTCCCCAGGCCGCCCTCCTGGCCGGCGTCGTGAACAGCCCGTCCTACTACGACCCCATCACCAACCCGGACCACGCCAAGGCCCGCCGCGACCTCGTCCTGCAGCTCATGCTGAACCAGGGCAAGATCAAGAAGGCCGAGTACGACAAGGCCGTGGCCACCCCGGTCAAGACCAAGGTGACCCCCGCCCGCCAGGGTTGTGCCTACGCCACCTCGGCACCGTACTTCTGCGACTACGTGCTGCACCTGCTGCTGAACAACCCGGCCTACGGTGCCACGCCTGACGAGCGCACCAACCGGGTGATGCGCGGCGGCCTCACCATCAAGACCACCCTGGACCCGAAGGCCCAGGCGGTGGCCCAGGAGCAGGTCAACGCCTCCGCCGGCGCGAACCCGGACAAGTGGGGTGCCGCCCTCGTCTCCGTGCAACCGAAGACCGGCAAGATCATCTCGATGGCGCAGAACACGGTGTGGCTGCCCGCACCGGGCAAGTTCCAAGCCGAGCAGAATTTCAACGTGGACGTGCTGGACGCCAAGGGCAACGACCTTAACGGCCTGGGCGGGTTCCAGACCGGTTCCACGATGAAGCCCTTCACGTTCGCGGAATGGCTCAACGAGGGCAAATCGATGAACACCACCATCAACGCCGCGGTCCGCAAGTACCCCATCGACTTCCCCTGGCGGAACACCTGCTCCACGCCGACCACCGGCTGGTACGACAGCAACGTCGACGGCAGCAACGACCTGCAGAACGCCGAAGAGGGCTACTACCGCCCGATGAGCGTGCTGTACGGCCTGGCCAACTCGATCAACACCGCCACCTTCGCGTCCGCGGCCCAGCTTGACCTCTGCGGCATCCAGAAGATCGTGGACGCCGTGGGCATCCACGAAGGCCTGCCGGCCCGCGACGGGGACGGCAAAGTCACCGACCCCAACCCGCAGATCCCGATGACCACCCTGGCCAACCTGCTGGGCTCCCGGCAGACCGCGCCGCTGACCATGGCCAGCGCCTTCGCCACCTTCGCGAACGACGGCCGGTATTGCGAACCGATTGCCATCGAGTCCGTGACCGATTCGTCGGGCAACAAGCTGCCGGCGCAGTCCAGCAACTGCCGCGACGCCGTCTCCCCGGAAGTCGCGCACGGTGTCAGCAAGGGCCTGCAGGAGGTCCTGAACAAGGGCTCGGGCTTCTGGATCCAGCCGCGCATCTCCACGAGCACCAACTTCCCGGTGGCCGCCAAGACCGGTACCAACAACTCCAACGGTTCCACGTGGGTGGTCGGCTACACCACCGGCCTGGCCACCGCCACGTGGTTCGGCGATCCGCTGGGTGACCAGGGGCGGTACGGCCGGAACATCACCGTCAACGGCAAGTTCTACTCGAACATCGACGGCTACATGATCGCCGGCCCGCAGTTCGCCAACTACATGCTGCAGGTGGCCCCGCGCTACGGCACGGATCCGTTCCCGGAACCGCCGTCCAACCTGGCGTATGTCGAACCCGCTCCCAAACCCAAGGAAACAAAGGACGACTCCAAGAGCGACGACAACGGCTCCGACACAGGTTCCGATACCGGCTCAGACAACAAGGGCAACGACCCGAAGGACAAATAATCGATGACCGCTAATGGGCATCTGGCAGGCCGCGTCCGTGATTTCGGGCGCGGCCTCGCCGTCACCACCGCCGCCGGCGCCACGCTGGGCGCGGCTGCCGCCGCCTATGGCTGGTGGGAGAAGGACCAGTTCACGGTGCGCGAGGAGACCCTTGCGATTCTTCCGCCAGGTTCCGCGCCGATGCGGGTGCTGCACCTGAGCGACATCCACTTCGTCCCCGGTCAGGACAAGAAAGCGGCCTGGCTCCATTCCCTCGCGGAGCTGAAGCCGGACCTCGTGGTCAACACCGGCGACAACCTCAGCCACCCCAAGGCCGTCGATCCGCTCCTTGAGGCGCTCCGCCCCCTGTTGGGGCTGCCCGGCGTGTTCGTCCCGGGGTCCAACGACTACTACGCGCCCACCCTGAAGAACCCGCTCAGTTACTTCCTGGGCCCCAGCCGGCTGCGCAAGGAACCGATCAAGCTGGACTGGCCGCGGCTGCGTTCCGGCTTCGGAATGTCCGGTTGGATCGACCTCACCAACCGGCACCAGTCCGTTCCGCTGAACGGTATCCGCCTGGATTTCTCCGGCGTCGACGATCCGCACCTCAAGCGCGAACGCTACGCCGGCTGGCCCCGCGGCACCGCCGGGCAGGACAAGCGCCCGCACCTGCGCGTCGCCGTCATCCATGCTCCCTACCAGCGCGTGCTGGACCACTTCACCGAGGCGGAGGCAGACCTGATCCTGGCCGGCCACACCCACGGCGGACAGGTCTGCGTCCCCGGATACGGCGCATTGGTCGCCAATTGCGACCTGCCCACCTGGCGCGCCAGGGGCCTGAACGACTGGGAAAGCAACGGACGCACGACGCCGGTCAACGTCTCCGGCGGGATCGGCACTTCGCGCTATGCGCCGGTCCGTATCGCCTGCCGACCGGAGGCCGTGCTGCTGACGCTAAGCCCGCAGGCCTAGGGCCGCCGGCCCGCACAGAAGAATGCCGTCCCCGGAATACCGGGGACGGCATTCCTGTTTCACCGGATGATCCGTCCACCGCGATTACGGATCGCGATAAGTGGTAAAACATTTCACCACCACCTGCCTTTTTCCTGTGAAGGGAATCACGCATGGCATAGGGTAGTTGCTGAAGGAAACCACCTCCACCGTCTAAGATCCAGCTGTTGAGAAGCGGGCATGTCCAAGCAAACGTCGTTCTTTACTTCCATCAAACGCCTCTACCCCCATGTCAGGCCGATCCTCCCCCGGCTCGTCCTGGGCCTGCTCAGCGCCCTGCTCGCCAGCGTCGTGGCCCTGTCCATCCCGCAAGTCCTGCGGGTCCTCGTCAACGACTTCCTCAAGCCCGGTGGCGCCGGAAGCGCCGTCTGGATTTCCGCCGTCGTGATCCTGGTGCTCGGCATCGCCGAGGCCGGGCTGGTGGCACTGCGCCGCCAGTTCGTCATCAACCCCGCCACCACCGTGGAGACCCGGATGCGGGTCTCCCTCTACGGCCACCTGCAGGACCTCACCGTGGCCTTCCACGACCGCTGGGGCTCGGGCCAGTTGCTGTCGCGGGCCATGAGCGACCTGAACTTCCTGCGCCGCTGGATGGCTTTCGGCGCAATCATGCTGGTGGTCACCACCTTGACCGTGGCGATCGGCGTCGGCGTCATGTTCACGATGAGCTGGCAGCTGGCGCTGATCTTCCTGGCCGCGGCCCTGCCGATCATGGTCTACTCCTTCCGGTTCCGGCGCCGCTTCAGCCTGGTCACCCGGCTCAGCCAGGACCAGGCCGGCGATCTCGCCACCACCGTGGAGGAATCCGTCCATGGCATCCGCGTCCTGAAGGCCTTCGGCCGCAGCCGCGAAGCCCTGGAGAACTTCAACGGCCAGGCCGAGGAACTGCGGCAGACCGAGATCGCCAAGGCCAAGCAGCAGGCCGAGTTCAGCCTGGTGGTGACCCTGCTGCCGGAGCTGGCCCTCGGCGTCGGACTCGTGGCGGGCATCCTGCTGGCATCCACGGGGGAGCTGAGTATCGGCTCCCTGGTGGCGTTCTTTGCCACGGCCGCCGTGGTGGCGGCACCGGTGGAATTCTCCGGGATGCTGCTCGCCATGGCCCTGACGGCCAAGTCCGCCCTGGATCGCCATTTCGAGGTCATGGACACCGCCAACACCATCACCAGCCCGTCCGCGCCGCAGCATCCGCGCGAGCTGCGTGGCGGCTTGCGTTTCGAGCAGGCCTCCTTTGCGTTCGACGACGGCGGCCCCCTCTTGCACGACATCACCCTGGACATCCGTCCGGGCGAGACGATGGCGCTGGTGGGCGTGACGGGCAGCGGCAAGAGCGCCCTGCTCCAGCTGGTGCCCCGCCTCTACGACGTCTCCGGCGGCGCGGAACGAACCGGCGGCGCGGTCCGGATCGACGGTGTGGACGTGCGGGACTTCAGCGTGGAGGAGTTGCGGACCGTGGTGGCCGTGGCCTTCGAAGACACCACCCTGTTTTCCAGTTCGGTGCGGGAGAACGTACTCCTCGGCGCCCCGGAACCCACGGAAGCCGCCCTGGATGAAGCACTGGACGTGGCCCAGGCGCATTTCGCCTACTCCCTGCCGGACGGTGTGGACACCCTGATCGGCGAGGAAGGGCTCAGCCTTTCCGGCGGGCAGCGCCAGCGCATCGCCTTGGCCCGGGCGATTGCCGCCAAGCCGCGGGTCCTGGTGCTGGACGATCCGCTCTCCGCCCTGGATGTCAACACCGAGGAACTGGTCGAAGCCCGGCTCCGGGAAGTGCTCAAGGACACGACCACGCTGATCGTGGCGCACCGGCCCTCCACCGTGGCCCTCGCCGACCGGGTGGCACTGCTGGAGGACGGCAGGATCTCCGACGTCGGAACCCACACCGAGCTGCTGGCACGCAACCAGCACTACCGTTTCGTGATCGCGAGCCTCGACGAATGCCCGAAGGACCTGGACAGCGAACTCGAACGCGAACTGGACGAAATGGAAGAAGCAGGGGAAGCACGGCGATGAGCACCTTCGGCACTTCCAACGAGGACAACGCACACCTCAGCCGCTCCGACAGCAAAGCCGTCCGACGCCGCTCGCTCGCGCTGCTGGGCTCCCTGATCAGGCCCGTGCGCGTCCGCTTCTGGCTCACGCTGGCCATGGTGGTCCTTTCCCAGGCCACCCGTGTGGCGGGCCCGGCCATCATCGCCTTCGGGATCGACCACGCCCTGCCGGCGCTGCAGGCGGGCAGCAATGGACCGCTCGTGCTCGCAGGGGCCCTCTACCTCGCGGCAGCAGTGGCGACCGCGGCCCTCACCGCCCTCTACGTCACCTCCACTGCCCGGCTGAGCCAGGCGATGCTCCTGGACCTCCGCCTTCGGGTGTTCCGCCACACCCAGCGGCTCAGCCTTGAGTTCCACGAAAAGTACACCTCGGGCCGGATCATCGCCCGTCAGACCTCGGACCTCGAGGCCCTGCGCGAACTGCTGGATTCCGGCGTCAGCTCGCTCGCGTCCGGGCTGCTGTTCATGGTGTTCACGGCCATCACCGTCTTCGCCCTCGACTGGCGCAGCGGCCTCATCATGCTGGCAGCGGGCATCCCGATGTTCTTCCTGGCCCGCTGGTACCAGAAGCATTCGCAGATCGCCTTCCGGGAGTCCAGGGTGGTCTCCGCGCGCCTGATCGTGCATTTCGTCGAGACCATGACCGGCATCCGCGCCGTCAAGGCCTTCCGCAAGGAGAAGGAGAACGCACAGCGCTACGGCGAGCTCTCCGAGGACTACCGCAGGGTCACGGTGCGCTCGATCAACCTCAACGGCATCTTCCAGCCCGGCCTGGTGCTGATCGGCAACGTGTGCGTCGCCGTCGTGCTGCTGTTCGGCGGTTTCCGGGTGCTGGGCGGCGATCTCGCCGTCGGCGTGCTCCTGGCCCTGATCCTGTCCACCAAGCGCTTCTTCCAGCCGGTGGACCAGATGGCCATGTTCTACAACTCCTTCCAAAGCGCCCAGGCCGCGCTCGAGAAGGTGTCCGGGTTGCTGGAGGAGGTTCCCACGGTGCGGCCGCCGAAGAATCCCGTGCCGCTCCCCCATGCCCGCGGCGAGATCGCCTTCCGCGACGTGGAGTTCGGCTACGGCGCCGGAACTGTGGTGGTGCCCCGGCTGAACCTACACATTCCGGCCGGCCAGACCGTGGCCCTGGTGGGCCAGACCGGCGCGGGCAAGTCGACGCTGGCCAAGCTGATTGCCCGTTTCTACGATGTCACCTCCGGTTCCCTGACGCTCGACGGCGTGGAGCTGCGGGACCTGGACGGCGCCGAGCTGCGCCGCGCCGTCGTCATGGTCACCCAGGAGGCGTTCCTGTTCAGCGGTTCCGTGGCGGACAACATCGCCCTGGGGCGCCCGGGCGCCTCGCGCGGCGAGATCGAAGCGGCGGCCCGCGCCGTCGGCGCCCATGAGTTCATCGCGGCCCTGCCCGAGGGGTATGACACGGACGTCAACAAGCGCGGCGGGCGCGTGTCCGCCGGGCAGCGCCAACTGATCAGCTTTGCCAGGGCGTTCCTTGCCGCGCCCGCGGTGCTCATCCTCGACGAAGCCACCTCCTCCCTGGACATCCCGTCGGAACGCCTGGTGCAGGCCGGGTTGTCCAGCCTGCTCGCCGGCACCGGGACGGAGGCGCGGTCCGCACGGACAGCGATCATTATCGCCCACCGGCTTTCCACCGTGGAGTCGGCGGACCGGGTGCTCGTCATCCACGACGGGAAAGTCGTGGAAGACGGAACTCCGGCCGAACTGATCAGCAGCGGGGGACGCTTCGCTGCCCTGCACGGGGCCTGGCGGGAGTCACTCGTCTAGCTGTCCGGGGCTGGGACCACCGCGGACCGCCGCGCCGCCCCCCGATTTCGCATCCGGGGCAGGGATCCGGTATCCTTGAACACGTTGCTTTTGCAGCGGATCGGGATGTAGCGCAGCTTGGTAGCGCGCTTCGTTCGGGACGAAGAGGTCGCAGGTTCAAATCCTGTCATCCCGACCAATTACAGCAGGGCCTTCCATTTGGGAGGCCCTGCTGCTTTAAGCAAAACAATTCGCTGTCCGGTTTTCCAACCACCTGCTTTCTATCGGCAGAAACATTCCTTTGACCGGTTTTAGCATTTGCACTCCACCCCACCGAAGGCAAAAAGAAATCACCCCGGCGCCCAGACGCCGGGGTGATTTCTCAAATGATTTGAATATTACATGGGGTCAGGCCAGTTGCCGATGGCCGAAACGCGCATCGGATCAGGCCAGTTCCCGATAGCCTGCGCGCGCATCGGATCAGGCCAGTTGCCGATAGCCTGGGTGCGCATGGGATCGGGCCAGTTTCCGATGCTGAGTACCGTATGGACAGCGTCTGCTACAGGGGCTGCAGAGATGACGGCCGGAGCCGCGGCCGTGAATGCAAGTGCGCCCGCCAAGGCGACAGATGCAGCGATCTTCTTGAACATGGTTTTCCCTCGATGCGAGTCGGATTCGTTATGGAAATTAGTGCGGTCCCTGTTGACACACATTGTAAAATGTTTTCCACAGAGGCTGTCAAGGGTCACCCGGAAAGACGGCGCTAAAGCGGCATATCTAGGAGGACGCGGTGGGCAACGGATTCGGAGAAAAGCTCCGTGCCGAGCGGCTCGAACGAGGTCTGACCCAGGCCGAGCTCGGCAAGGACCTCTATTCTCCCAGTTATATTTCCCTCCTGGAAACCGGCCGCCGCGAACCCACTGCCGAGGTCATTGAAGAACTGGCCCGCCGGCTCGAGCTGGCGCCCAAGGCGCTGGAAGCCTGGAGCCATCCCGTATCCGTCAGCGACGCCGAGTATGTTCTCGCCGGCCTCTACGCCCGGCAAGCCTGGGACCTTAGGGACTACCCCTTGGCCGCCAGCCACGCCGCCGCCGCGGCGCAGATCGCCTTGGAAGCCCGCAACACCAGCGCGTGGTGGAACATGACCTATATGCAGGCCGAATGCGTCATGAAGCAGGGCCAGCTCAAGGAGTGCCAGAAGATCATCCAGCACCTCCTGGAGCACCCCATGGCCACCGAATCCGCGGGCCTCGGGGTTCGTGCCCGTCAGATGCTCGCGGCGGTCTGCCATGGGCAGGGGCAGCTGGCCACCGCCGTCGAACACGCCACCGAGGCCGTCCAGCTCAGCCTGCAGCTCCCCAAAGGCTCCACGCTCATCATCGGCGCCCACCGGGCGCTCATCGGTGCGCTGGCCGAAAGCGGCAAGCTGGACGAGGCCTGGAAGTATTGCGAATCCATGATGGCGCAGATGGACGAGCACTCCATGTCCCAGCTCGCCGGCGAGGTCGCCTGGGTGGTGGGCAACGTGGCGTTCATGCGGCACGACTACGCCGAGGGCATCAAGCACCACGAGCGCGCGGCAAAGCTGCTCTCCCCCGCGAATGACATCGAACTCTGGGCCCGATTCAACAAGGCCTCGGCGGCCGTGCGGCTGTCCTCGGGCATCGTGGAACCCGAAACACTGTCGGCAATCGAACGCGCCGAACTTGCCTTGTCGATCGTGGGCGGCAACAAGACCGACCAACTGGAAGTGGCGTTCATCCGGGCCCGCTGGCTTTACCTCACGGGGGACATCCTGGCTGCCGTCGCCAAGCTCCGGGAAATCCACGCGGACCGCGCCGAGCTGGCCCGGCACACCGCCGGCGAGGTGTCCTTCCTCCTCGGCAAGGCGCTCAAGGCCGCCGGCGAAAACGCGGACGCCCTGGTGTACCTGGAGGAAGCCCAGGCCGACTTCACCGCCGCGGGCGCTGCCGACCGCGTCCAGCAGGCCATGGACTCGCTGCTGGAAATCCGTCTTGCCGAACGGCGCGCCCAGGCAGCCAGCCATACGGCGAACTCCGGCAAGTAAGACTGATACCGCAGAGGGCCCGAAGCCGGCTTCGGGCCCTCTGCCGCAGTTGCGGACGCGTCAGACGAAGGTGCGTCCGGTGAGCTTCTCGTAGGCCTCGACGTAGCGGGCGCGGGTGCGTTCCACGACGTCGGCCGGCAGCGCGGGCGGCGGCGTGTCGGAGGCGCGGTCCCAACCGGATTCGGCGGAAGTCAGCCAGTCGCGGACGTACTGCTTGTCGAAGGACGGCTGCGCCTTGCCCGGCTCGTAGCTGGCGGCATCCCAGAAGCGCGAGGAGTCCGGGGTGAGGACCTCGTCGCCCAGGGTGATGACGCCGCTGGCCGCGTCCACGCCGAACTCCACTTTGGTGTCGGCCAGGATGATGCCGCGGCCGCGGGCGATCTCCTCGGCCTTGGTGTAGATGGCGAGGGTGAGTTCGCGCAGCCGTTCGGCGACGTCCGGACCGACGGCGTCCACCACGGCCTCGAAGGTAATGTTTTCGTCGTGCTCGCCCACCTCGGCCTTGGCGGAGGGCGTGAAGATGGCCTCGTCCAGGCGGGAACCGTCAACCAGGCCTTCCGGCAGTGGGATGCTGCACACGGTGCGGGACTGCTTGTATTCGGCCAGGCCGGAGCCGGTGAGATAGCCGCGGGCGATGCATTCCACCGGGAACATGTCCAGCTTCTTGCAGATCATGGCCCGGCCATCCACGGCTTCGGGAACACCGCCGGCCACGGTGGAGGCCAGCACGTGGTGCTCCACGCCGAGCTGCTCGAACCACCACAGGCTCAGCTGGGTGAGGATGCGCCCCTTGTCCGGGATTTCGCTGGAGAGCACGTGGTCGTAGGCGCTGATGCGGTCGCTGGCCACCACCAGGACGCAGTCCTGGCCCATCTTTTCCCTGATGGATTCGTCGGCCGGGACGTAGAGGTCGCGGACCTTGCCCGAGTAGACGTGGGTCCAGCCCGGAAGGTCGATCGTTTCGGCGGCGAAACCGCCGGCGTTGACTTCGGTCATGATCAGCCCTTCACCGCCGGGATGGTGCCGGTGGTCGGGGACACCCGGATCTCGCCGCGGGCTGCCTTGCCTGCGATGTCCGTGCGGTACTGGCTGCCTTCGAGCTGCACCAGCTCCACGCCGTCGTACGCCCGTTCACGGGCCTCCACGAGGTCACTGCCGAGCGCCACCACGGCGAGCACGCGGCCGCCGGCCGAGACAACCTTGCCTTCCTCGTCCAGCTTGGTGCCGGCGTGGATGACGTGGACGCCTTCGAGGCTTTCGGCCTTCTTCAGTCCGGTGATGCGGTCTCCGGTGCGCGGAGTGTCCGGGTAGTTTTCAGCGGCGACGACGACGGCGACCGCGGAATCCCGCGACCAGCGCAGCTCGTCGACGTTGTCCAGTTCGCCCTTGGCGGCTGCCAGCATCAGCGAACCGAGCGGGGTCTTGAGCCGGGCGAGGACGGCCTGGGTTTCGGGGTCGCCGAAGCGGGCGTTGAATTCGATGACGCGGGTGCCGCGGGAGGTCAGGGCCAGTCCGCAGTACAGCACACCGACGAACGGGGTGCCACGGCGGGCCATCTCATCCACGGTGGGCTGGGCCACGCGGTCGATGACTTCCTGGACCAGGCCTTCGGGGGCCCAGTCCAGCGGGGTGTAGGCGCCCATGCCGCCGGTGTTGGGGCCTTCGTCGTTGTCGAAGATGCGCTTGAAGTCCTGTGCCGGGGACAGCGGCACGGTGGTGCGGCCGTCGCAGAGGACGAAGAGGGAGACCTCGGGGCCGTCCAGGAATTCCTCGATCACCACGGATCCGCCGGCGTCGAAGCAGGCCTGGGCGTGCGCCAGGGCCTCGGCGCGGTCATTGGTGACTACGACGCCCTTGCCGGCGGCCAGGCCGTCGTCCTTGACCACGTGCGGGGCACCGAAGGTGTCCAGGGCGTCTGCGGCTTCCTCGGCATTGGTGGCCACGCGGGCCATCGCGGTGGGCACGCCGGCTTCGGCCATGACCTCCTTGGCGAAAGCCTTGGAAGCCTCGAGCTGGGCTGCGGCCTTGCTGGGGCCAAACACCGGGATGCCGGCTTCGCGCACGGCGTCGGACACGCCGGCGGCAAGCGGAGCCTCGGGGCCGACCACCACCAGGTCCACCGCGAGCTTCAGGGCGAGCTGCGCGACGGCGGCGGGATCGTTGCCGTTGATGGCGTGCGTGGGAACCAGCTTGGCGATGCCGGCGTTGCCCGGAGCCGCGTGGACCTCGGACACGTTGGGATCTTCGAGCAGGGAGCGGACAATGGCGTGTTCGCGGCCGCCGGGGCCAATGACGAGTACCTTCACAGTCTCCAAGGGTACTTTGTGCGCCCTTCCCGGACCTAAGCGGTGTCGCGGCCGGATGCGGGAACCTCGCTGCGAACGGCGGGAACCTCGCGGGGTTCCCAGCGGCCGCCGTTCTCCCAGAAGATCCTGATGTCCTCCAGGTTGCGGCCTTTGGTTTCGGGCGCCAGGCGGCGCACGAAGAAGAACGCGGCCACGGCCAGGGCGCCAAAGACGGCGAAGGTGCCGGCGCCACCGAGGCGCTGGAGCATGGTGAGGAAGAAGGCGGAAACCACTACGTTGGCGATCAGGTCCGAGGTGAGCATGGTGCTCGCGCCGAGGGAGCGCAGGCGGGCGGGGAAGCTTTCGCCGGCGTAGACCCACACCAGGGCGCCGAAGCCGAAGGTGAAGCCTACGGTGAAGAGCAGGACGCCGAGGAAGCCGAGCACGGTGAGCGCGCCGCCGAAGGACTGCCCGACCAGGAAGACGCCGATCAGCAGCGCATTGGCCACCACCATCATGCCGATACCGCCAAGCAGGATCGGCCGCCGGCCCACCTTGTCGACCAGGGCGAGGGAAACGAAAACGGCCACCAGGGACGCGGCCTGGACCAGGGCCGGCAGGAGGAGCAGGGCCTCATTGCCGCTGAAGCCCATGGCTTCGAAGATGCGCGGACTGTAGTACACCACGGCGTTGATGCCGGTGATCTGGATGAAGAAGCCCAGGCCCACCACGAAGATGGTGGCGCGAAGGAACGGTTTGCGGAGCATTTCCTTGGCGGCGCCGGACTTCCGTCCGCCGGATTCCTCGGCGAGGGCGGCGCGCATGCCCTCGATCTCGGCGTCGATGTCGGAGTCAGGTTCGATCGTGGCGAGGGTGCGGCGGGCTTCCTCGAAGCGGCCCTTCATGACGTACCAGCGCGGGGTGTCGGGAAGCTTGAGGAGGATGGCGAGCACGGCCGCCGCGGGCAGGGCGGCCAGGCCCAGCATCCAGCGCCATTCGCCGGTGGAGGACAGCGCCCAGGAGGCGATGTAGCCCAGGATGATGCCGATGACGGTGGCCACCTGGTAGGCGACGAGCATGGCGCCGCGCACCTTGGCCGGCGAACTCTCGGCGACGAAGACCGGGACCACCACCACGGAAATGCCGATGGTCAGGCCGAGGAACAGGCGGGCGATCATGAGGACCGGAATGCCCGGGGCGAACGCGCTCAGCAGGGCGAAGGCTGCGTAGGACGCGGCGACGGCCACCATGGACGCTTTGCGGCCGATGCGGTTGGAGAGCCAGCCGCCCACCAAGGCGCCGAGCACCTCGCCGACGACGACGGCGGTGGTCACCATCTCCTGGTCGCTCGTGGAGAGGTGGAATTCCTTGGTCAGAAAGAGCAGGGCGCCGGCGATGTTGGACAGATCGTAGCCGTAGATCACGCCGACGGCGGCCGCCGTCGCGCCGATCAGGAGGCCAAGCCGCGGTGTGCTGCGCAGGTCGTTCAGGAGAGACATCGGTGTCCTCTGGGTCTGGGAGACAGGGGCTGAATTGGTGTAGACCAACTTGCCCAAGATTGGCATAGACCAATCTCGCCGTCAAGCGCTAGGATCGGACGGTGAGCGAACTGCCGAAGTACTACCTCTACAAAATGCGCATCATCGAGATGATCGCGGACCTGCCCCCGGGCTCCCTCATCCCCACCGAACGCGCCCTCGCGCTGGACTTCGGCACGTCCCGCACCACCATCCGCAAGGCCATCGGCGAGCTCGTCGCGGAGGGCAGGCTCACCCGCACCCAGGGTTCAGGCACCTACACCGGCGGGCCCAAGATCACGCACGTGCGCCAGCTGACCTCCTTCACCGAGGACGCGCAGGCTATCGGCTACACCCCATCCTCGGAAATCCTGGAGATCGAACAGCTCCGGGTGGACGGCAGCCACGCAGTGGAGGCCGGACACATGGGCCTGGCGGCCGGCGATCCCTTCGTGCGGGTACGGCGCGTGCGGCTCGGCAACGGCGAGCCGCTGGGCCTGGAAACCGCCTGCATCCCCGGCGAGCTCCCGGGCTTTGGCGAGCACCTGCGCGAGCGCGGCTCCCTGTACGCGACCCTCCGCGAGGACTTCGGCATCCGGATCACGGAGGTGGAGGACGGCGTCGAGACCTACTTGGCGGGCCCCGAGGAGGCGCGGCTCCTCAAAGTGGAGATGGGCTCGCCGCTCCTGCGGATCGACCGCACGGGATACGACGACGGCGGCAGGGTGGTGGAGTGGACCGTCGGCCGCTTCTGCGGGGACCGCTTCCGTTTCGTGGCGCGCACGCGCGCGGCCTGATCCACCGGCGGCGGGC
Source organism: Arthrobacter cupressi (assembly GCF_900099975.1). Lineage (GTDB taxonomy): Bacteria > Actinomycetota > Actinomycetes > Actinomycetales > Micrococcaceae > Arthrobacter > Arthrobacter cupressi. The sequence continues at coordinate 195,848 of NZ_FNEI01000002.1, read as the reverse complement.
CGCCGTCGTAATTTAACATGTGCGGGTTAACAGCGAAGGCCGCCGCCCTCCCGGAATCCGGAAGAGCGGCGGCCTTCGGCGTGGCAGGGCCTTGGAACGTCCCGGGCCCTAGAACGTCCAGGGCATGGCGTCGTGGTTGAAGTCGCGGAACGAGCCGAACTTGCCCGCATTGAACGCGAGCCCTTCGCCGTCGCGGTCCCGGCAGGAGACCACCTGGCCGAAGAAGACCTGGTGGTCGCCGATGTCGTACTGGTGGACCACCTTGCACTCGGCCTGCGAGAGCGCCCCGGCCACCACGGACAGCCCGCCCGCGGTGGTGTCGAAGGACCCGGCTTCGAAGCGGGCTCCGCCGCGGGTGGCGAACTGCCGGGCCACGGCTTCCTGCTTGGCACCGAGGATGGAGATGGCGAACCTTCCGCTGGCCAGTACGGCGTCCCCCGTGCGGGTGTTGAAGTTCAGCGAAATCATCAGGATCGGCGGATCCAGGCTGATGGAGGTGAGCGAGTTGATGGTCATGCCGTACTGCTCGCCGTCGTGCTCCGTGGTCACCACGGCCACGCCGGTGAGGAAGCGGCCCATGGTCCGGCGCATGGCCAGGCCGTCGGGCTCGGCGAAGACTGCTGGAGTGACCATGTCAGTTCTTTCCGTCCTGGTAGTAACGCACTTCGAACATCTTGGCTCCGTTCTCGGAGATCCACGGTCCGTGTTCCATGCCCGGCGGGCGGGTGGCCCAGTCGCCGGCCTTGAAGGTCCTGCCCAGGCGCTGGTCCACGAAGGAGCCTTCGAAGATGAAGACCTCTTCCCAGAAATCGTGGGTCAGGGCGCCGTTGGGCGAGGTGTCCGTGCCCGGCTCGAACTTGAGGATCCGCGTGACGGAATCGTTGGAGTCGTCCCGGGCCAGGATGGCCTCAGACAGGCCCTCGATGTGCGGGGTGCACGGGGTGAACTCCACCGAGGAGGTGGGGGTGAATTCGAACTCCGGCTTGGCCATGGCTAGTTGTCCTCCTTGCGGCCGTCCACGTCGTAGCCGGCCAGGAACTCGTCCAGCTCGGCCACGTGCTTTTCGTATCCGTAGTTGCGGTAGGTGTAGGCGCCCTTCACCACGAACGGGGCGCCTGCGTAGAACAGCTCGTACTGCTGGTGGCGGCCGCCGAACTCGGTGCCGATGATGTCCCACGCCAGGCGGAAGAGCTTGATGCGTTCCTCGCTGCTGACGTTCGGTGACGCCACGTACTTCTCGACGTCGGCCGCGGTCACCTCGCTCTTCATGTCCACCACGCCGGAGGGCAGCTGGAGCACGCCGCCGCCGGCCAGGTCGCGCAGGATCTGGATGACGCGCGGGTAGGTCTCGGACTGCAGGCCCATGATGCCGTAGAGGGCGCGCTTGCCCGGGACCAGCATGCCGGAGTCATCGGCTTCGGCGCTGTATTCGGCGGCAAGGAGTGCGGATTCCACGGAGGACACCAGCGCGGCGAGTTCGCCGAGCTTCTCCTGAACGCCGGGGATCTTGTCCGTGCCGTTGACGGCGGCGATCTTGCGGGCGACGGCGGCGATGAACTGCAGCTTGACCGTCAGGCGGGTCTGGGCCTGCCAGTTGCCCAGGGCGTGGGCGCCGGTGTCGAAGAACTGCCGGCGCAGGGTGTCGATGTTCCGGTTGATGAACACGCGCTCCCACGGCACCAGGACGTCGTCGAAGATCACCAGGGCGTCGGATTCGTCGTAGCGGCTGGTGAGCGGGTAGTCGAATTCGCTGGTGGTGCTCGTGGCGTAGGGGCGGCGGCAGAGGAACTTCAGGCCCTTGGTGGCGGCCGGCAGCGCGAAGCTGACGGCGAAGTCCACATCGTCCGGGCCCAGCGGCTTGATGCAGGTGACGAACACTTCGTCGGCGATCGCGCCGCCGGTGGCGAGCATCTGCGAGCCGCGCACGATCAGGCCCTCTTCGGTCTCCCCCACCACGCCCACCTGGATGTTGTCGCCCTCCCAGCCGGACGCCGTCGTCGCGCGTGAATACTGCGGCGGGATGATCGCGTAGGAGACGTACAGGTCTTCCCGCAGGATCCGCTCGTAGTAGCGGGTGAGGTTGCCGGCGTAGTCGCGTTCCTCGCTGGCGAAGACCTCCGGGTGGGCGCCGAAGGCGGCGAAGAAGGTGCCCACGTGGTCGGGGCTGCGGCCCACCCAGCCGTGGGTGTGCTTGGCCCAGCGCTCCACGGCCAGGCGGCGGAGCTTCAGTTCCTCGGCGCTGCGCGGGATGCTGAAGACCCGGTTGGCCGTGCCGTTGATTTCCTCGCTGTGGTACTGCATGCCGTTGGCCGGGTCCGCCGCGATGTCGAAGAGTTCGGCGATGGTGCGGGCCACGTTGCGGAAGGCGGGGTGTTCGGCGACGTTGTCGACTACCGCGCCGTCAATCAATACCGTGCGCCCGTCGTTGAGCGTCTTGATGTACTCGTCTCCGGTCCTCATGACTGCTGTCCTTTCGTGATGATGTACGTGTGGTCGATGGTGTTTCCGTCGGGGAAGGTCAGTTCGATGCGCCATTCGCGCCCGTAGACGAACTCGCCGCCAATCACCGGCAGGGTCCCGCCGAGGCAGACGAAGTCGCCGTCGCCGATGTCGCTGCGCTCCAGCAGCAGTTCGACGACGTTGGCCGGCGTCCGGAGGTTGTCCAGCGTGCCGTCCTGGTAGAGGCGGCCGTCCACCCAGCTCCGGGCGCGGCATTCGTCCAGCGAAAGGCTCTCGAGTTCGGGGATCGCGACGACGGTGCCCGCCACCGGCTTGGGGCAGGCGCGCTTCGAGTCACCGATGTCGATGGTTTCGACGTGCCGGTCCGTGTGGTCCGAGGCGATGCCGAGGTAGTAGCGGCCGCCGTGCCGGATGTAGAGCGGCTCGATCTCGCCGGAGGTCTTCTCCCCCGCGACGTCCAGCGCCGCTGCCGGGCTGACAGTGACGCTCTCCACCGGGTAGAACATGGGGACGGCGGGCGGCGGGGCCACGCCGATCGCGGCGAGTTCGTCGATGTGGTGCTGGACGGCGGCGGCGTCGCGGCCGGTGTATCCGGCGACGACGGCGGCGAAGTCGGTGAGCTCGATCGTCTCACCGGTGCCCGCGACGTCGAACGCCAGCGTTTGGGTGTGGGTCTTCATGGGTGGTCTTTCCTGCTCAGGTGTTCATAGTCAGTGGTCTGATTCAGCGGGCGAGGCCCGAGTAGTCCGCGAGGCGGTCGGCGATGACCGGGAATTCATTGCGGACGGCCTGGACTGCTGAAGGGTCGATGCCCACGCGGAGCACCTCTTCGCCGTCGCCGGCCTCGGCCAGGAGGCGGCCGGCGGGATCCACCACGCGGCTGGCGCCGCCCAGTTCCACGCCTTCCTGGACGCCTGCGGCGTTGCAGGCGAGCACGAAGACCTGGTGTTCGACGGCGCGTGCGGAGGTGAGCAGGCGCCAGTGCTCCCGGCGGGCGGCCGGCCAGGCTGCGGGAACCACCACGATTTCGGCGCCCCGGACGCTCAGTTCGGACCAGAGGCCCGGGAAGCGGAGGTCGTAGCAGGTGGTGCCGGCGATCTGCCCGAAGGGGGTGCCGGCCACGGCCAGGGAGTCGCCGGGGGTGAGTAGTTCGGCTTCGAGGGATTTGTAGCCGAAGACGTGCAGCTTGGAGTACTTGTGGGCCACATCGCCCTGCGGGTCCACGAGGATGGAGGTGTTGCGGAGGACAGGGGGGTTGCCATCTTTCCCGGCGGCGCCTGCGGCACGCTCGACGATGCTGCCGACATGGACGTAAGCTCCCAGCTCCTTGGCGACGGCCGCGCACATCGCTACCGTGACGCCGTCGACCGTTTCGGAAAGCTCCGGGTACTGGTCGAAGTGGAAGTAGCCGGCGCTCCACAGCTCGGGCAGGACGATGAGGTCCGCGCCGCGCTGTTCGCGCAGCAGGGCTTCCGCCCGCTCGATGCGTTGGGCCTGCGTCTCGCTGTCCGGGCTGGACAACTGGACGAGAGCGATGTCCATGGGTTGCTCCTGTTTCTCGGCGCTGCTCCCCTGCGGGGGTCAGCGTTGAATACGTGTGGGTATGGCTTTGAGGACGGTGAGGGTGGAATCCAGGTGGTTCCGGACGGCCGCCGATGCCTGCTGGGAGTCCTTGCTTCGGATCGCCTCGACGATGGCGCGGTGCTCCTCCACCACGTGGTCGCTGCGGCCCTGGCTGTCCTGGACGGCCTTGACGCCCATGCGCTGCTGCTTGAAGCGCTGGGAATCGTAGAGCTCCTCCAGGGCGGGGTTGCCCGCGGCGTGCACAATCTGCTTGTGGAAGCTGATGTCCCACTCGATGAAGGCGACGGGATCGGCGAGGCTTTCCTCCTGGGTGTGCAGGAGCTGCTCGAGTTCCGGGCCGAGGTGGCCGTTGGCGGTGACCTTGCGGACCGCCCAGTCCTCGATGACCTGGCGGACCTCCATCATGCTGTCGATGTCCTGCGGGGTGAGGGCCGGGACGTAGGCGCCCTTGTGCGGGACCCGGCGCAGCAGGCCGGCCGCCTCCAGCCGGAGGAGGGCTTCGCGCACCGGGGTCCGGGAGACCCCGGCGGCTTCGGCGATGGCATTCTCGCTGAGGAAGGCTTCCTGGTCCCAGGGCAGGGAGGAAATCTCCTTGCGCAGCCAAAGGTAGGCGGTCTCCGGTGCCGTGGGGGCCGGCTTCTGGAAGATGCTCACGTGTTCCTCATTTCTGAATGCCTCAACAACTGGTCTGGCCGCTGTCCGTGGCGGCGGGCAGGCCGCCACGGACAGTGTCTACATCAAGACTGTGCCACCTTCTGGCCGGGCGTGGCGTCACTCTTCCACCCGCGTTCCTGGCCGGACGCGAGGTCCAGGTCGCTGAGCTTGATGTTCTTGGTTTCCTTGGCGAAGGAAACAGAGAGGATGGAGATCAGGCCCATGCCCACCAGGTACAGGGCGATCGCCTGCCCCGTGCCGAAGGCCTTGTACAGGGCCAGGGCGATGATCGGCGAGAGCGAGCCGGCGATCAGGGAGGCCACGTTGTAGGCCACCGAGGTGCCGCTGTAGCGAACCTTCGTGGGGAAAAGTTCGGAGAAGAAGGCACCGATCACCGAGCTGTACGCGGCGAAGATCAGGAGCCCGCCCACCGCGGCCAGGATGATGGCGGCGGGCTGCCGGGTGTCCAGCAGGGCGAAGAAGGCGAAGCCCCACACCACCGTCGCCACGGAGGCGGCGATCATCATGGGCTTGCGTCCGATCCTGTCGGCGAAGATCGCCAGCAGCGGGATCGCCACTACGGCTACGCCCTGGCCGATCATGACGGCCGTGAGCCCCGTCTGGCGGTCGATCTTGAGGATGTCCGTCACGTAGGTGATCAGGAACAGGGAGTAGATGTAGAAACCGGCATTTTCGCCCATGCGGCTGCCGGTGGCGATGAGGATCTCACGCCAGTTCCCACGGAAGAGTTCAGCCAGCGGCAGCTTGGTGCGCGTGGCGTGCTCGGCGTCGGCCTTGGCCTGGGAGGCCTGGAAGAGCGGGGTTTCCTGGACGTAGAGCCGCAGGATCAGTCCGATAACCACCAGCAGCGCGGACAGTCCGAAGGCGATGCGCCAGCCCCAGGCCAGGAACTCCGCCTGCGGCATCGTTGCCGAAAGCAGGGCCAGGACGCCGGCAGCCATGAGGTTGCCCAGCGGCGGGCCCACGTTCGGCCAGGAGGCCCAGAACGCTCGCTTGGTGCTGTCGTCGCTGTATTCGGACACCAGCAGCACCGCTCCGCCCCATTCGCCGCCGAGCGCAAAGCCCTGCACCAGGCGCAGGAAGAGCAGGATCAGGGGCGCCATGATGCCGATGCTGGCGTACGGCGGGATCAGGGCGATGAGCGCCGTGGCGACGCCCATCAGGAGGAGGCTGGCAACCAGCGTGGACTTGCGGCCGTGCTTGTCGCCGAGGTGGCCCAGGACGACGGCGCCCAGGGGGCGTGCGATGAAGCCCGCGGCGAAGGTGCCGAGGGCGAGCATGGTGCCGACGAAGGGATCGGCACTGGGGAAGAACAGTTTGTTGAAGACCAGCGCGGCTGCGGTGCCGTAGAGGAAGAAGTCGTACCACTCCACCGCGGTGCCGGCGAGGCTTGATGCAGCCACGGCAGGGAGCGAGGTGTGCTTCCGCACGCCCCGGCCCTTTTCAAACACTTTGCTCATTAGGGAAGTCCTCGATTTGAACGGAACAGCTCGAATTGAACGGAACATTTTTTCACTGGGCGGTCCCGGCGTTTGCGCGCCATCCGGGTCCATGCCGCCAGACGTCTTGGCCGCTTCCGTGATGCGCCTCACGGGAAGCTGTATAGAAACTGTAGACCAGTTGTATACAGCTTGTCTACAGGAGGTTTTCGGCGCGGTCCGCGGCCTCCGCGAAGCGGCCCGCTGCGGGCCCTGGCGCCAAGCCCGCTCCCAAAACTTCGCTTCGCTCAGTTCGGGGCCCTCGCGTGGGCCCGCGGCGCCCGGGTTCCTTCCCGAAGCGAAGCAAGGGGAGGGAGGCGCCGGGGACTAGGCTTAGCTGCATGCCCTTGTCTCCGCACGAAACCTTCGCGGCCGAGTCCGCCGTGGAACTGGCCGTCATCGAGCGCAGCGGCTTCATCGAATCCCGGCACATCGGCTCGGCCGTGGTGCTGGCCGGGGATGGCAGCGTGGTGCAGGAACTGGGCGACATCGCCTCCCCGATCTACGCCCGCTCCACCCTCAAACCGTTCCAGGCGCTGGCATCAATGCAGTCCGGCGTTCCGCTGCGCGGCGCCCAGGTGGCCCTCGCCTGCGCGAGCCACACGGGATCCCTGGACCACATGGACGTAGTGGAGGGCATGCTCAAGGCCGCCGGCGTCCGGGAAGAGCAACTGCAGTGTCCGGCCGACTGGCCCCGGGACGAGACCGCCCGGAACTGGCTAATCCGCTCCGAACGGGGCAAGTCCAAACTCGCGTTCAACTGTTCGGGCAAGCACGCGGCATTCCTGTGGGCCTGCACCGAGAACGGCTGGGACACGCGCAGCTACCTCGAGCCAAACCACCCCCTGCAGCAAAGGGTCCGCTCGGCAATCGAGGAGTACAGCGGCGAGGCCATCGCCCACCTGGGCATCGATGGCTGCGGTGCTCCCGTGGCGGCGATTTCGCTGACGGGCCTCGCCCGCGCCTATTCACAGTTGGCCAAAGCGCCCAGGGATCCGAACTCCAACGCCCGCGCCGCCACCGTCGCCACCTCCATGCTGGACTACCCCTGGGCGGTCCAGGGCCGCGGCGAGGCAAACACCGTGGTCATGGACGAGCTAGGCATCCTCGCCAAAATCGGCGCCGAAGGCGTCCTGGTCCTCGCCACGCCCACGGGCGCCACCGTTGCCGTCAAGATGCTGGACGGCAACCTGCGCGCCACCACGCTCGTGGGGCTGACCCTGCTCGCGGTGAGCGGCGCCGTCGACGTCCCTGAGGTCTCCAGCGTGCTCGAGAAAGTGGTGGACCCAGTGCTGGGCGGCGGACATCCGGTGGGGCGGATCCGCCTCGGCAAGGCACTGCTCTCGCTGCTGGACTAACCTCCCCATCACCACAGGAAAGGCTTTCAAGCATGGCTGTTGCCCGCCGTCGGGTACCCCTTGAGGAAGGCCGCGCCGCCCTGGCGGCATGGCAGGAACAGGGCGAGGCGGACGCGGGCCTGGCCCGCGCGACCCTTGCCACCGCGGTCCGCTACACCCTTGAGGAGCTCACCGCCCGCGCCCCCGGCAACTCCGTGGAGGTGCGGGTGCCGCCATTCGGCGTCGCGCAGTGCGTGGAAGGCCCCCGCCACACCCGCGGGACCCCGCCGAACGTGATCGAGTGCGACGCCGCCACCTGGCTGGCCCTGGTGAGCGGCCGGCTGGCCTGGGCGGACGCCGTCGACGCCGGCCGGGTCGCCGCGTCCGGGCTGCGCGCCGATCTGGCGGAGCTGCTGCCGTTCTAGCCCAACGCGGGGTCACTTACGGTCCATGAAAAAGGCGGCCGTTCCGGATCACCGGAACGGCCGCCTTGCTTGCTGCGGGAACGGGCGCCTAGTCGGGGGAAATCGGCGTTTCCTGGCGCTGGCCCGGCCGGCTCATTTCGAACTGCGGGATGTTGTCCGCCGTCGGGCCGCCGCGGAACTTCGGCGACGGCTCCTGGCCCTCACTGAGGCGCTCGAGCTCCTGCTCCTCGTAGACCTCTTCCTTGCCCAGCATGATGGCCGAATCCTCGTTGGTGATTTCACCCCGGAAGGCGCGGACCATGACACCGCGGTCGAACTGGCCTTCCCACTTGGCCACCACGAAGGTCGCCACGCAGTTGCCCAGCAGGTTCACCACCACGCGCATGGAGTCCATGAGCCGGTCCGCGCCCAGGAGGAGCGCTACGCCGGCCACCGGGAAGATGCCGAGTGCAGCGGCCGTAGCGGACAGCGCCAGGAACGAGGACCCGGGAACGCCGGCCATGCCCTTGGAGGTCAGCAGCAGCACGCCCAGGGCGGCAAGTTGCTGCCCAAGGTCGAGATGGTGGCCGAAGGCCTGGGCCAGGAACAGCAGCGAAATGGACAGGTAGATCGCGGCGCCGTCCAGGTTGAAGGAGTACCCCGTGGGAACCACCAGGCCGGTGGTGGCCCGGGAGCAGCCGGCGTTCGTCAGCTTGGTCATGATGCGCGGCATCACGGCTTCCGTGGACGCGGTGCCCAGCGCGAGGAGGAATTCCTCCCGGGTGTACTTCAGGAACTGCCACAGCGGCACCCGGGCGAAGCCCCAGGCCACCGCGAACAGCAGGCCGATGAAGACCACCGCGGCGCCGTAGCAGGCCGCGATCAGCAGGGCGTAGGTGCCCAGCGTGTCCAGGCCGTACTGCCCAATGATGAACGCCATGGCACCGAAGGCGCCGACGGGGGCCACCTTCATGATCCAGGACATGATCTTGAAGATCAGCTCAAGCACAGTCTCCATGAGGCTGATGACCGGCATGCAGCGCTGGCGCCCGATCACCACGATGGCCGCGCCGAAGAACACGGAGAAGAACAGCACCTGCAGCAGGCTGTTGTTGGCGAAAGCCCCGATCACGCTGGTGGGAATGACATCGAGCAGGAAGGCCGCCGCGTCCTTCGGGACGGCGTGGCCGGTCTTCGCGTCCACGGCGTCCTGGGACAGCGTGGCGGGATCGATGTTCAGGCCGGCACCTGGCTGGACGATGTTGCCGACCACCAGGCCGAACACCAGCGCGAACAGGGTTGCTGCGGTGAAGTACAGCAGGGCCTTGACCCCGACTCTTCCGACCGCCTTGACGTCGCCGACCGCCGAAATCCCCGTGACGATCACGAGGAAGATCAGCGGGGCAATGATCATCTTGATGAGTTGAATGAATCCATCGCCCAAAGGCCGGAGGGTGGAGCCGATGTTCGGCCAGAAATGGCCGATCAGCACACCTGCGACGACGGCGATCAGAATTTGGAAGAAGAGCGACCTGTACAGGGGCTTCTTCTTCTGCGGGGCCGAACTCGCCTTCAGCGCCGCGGAGTCTGGGATCTTCATTGATCTGAACCAATCATTAGAGAACTCCCCGGTTGCCGGGGACACTCTCAACGTATTCCAGATCACACTATTCCACAAGAGGGAATTGAAATTTCACATTGTGAAAGTAGGACTAAACCAATTGTGACTCACCTCTCTCCGGGCCGGCCGTCCGGGCTATCGCCGGTTCCGGTTCCGCGAACACCCTGTACCCTCTCTCCGGATCGAAGCCGTGGACTTCCTTCGTGTCGAGGGCAGCCATGAACTCCAGCGTCTTGCGCGTGATGACCTGGCCCGGCACCAGGATCGGGAAACCCGGCGGGTACGGGGTGACGAATCCCGCGGACACTACGTCCAGCCCGGCGTCGATCCTGGCGCCCAGTTCCTCCGCGAACAGGTATTCGGTGGAACCGTCCTTGTAGCCTTCGAAGTAGGCGGCCCGGACGTCGCCGTCGGGGCACAGCGCGTCCCGGCGGAAGCGGTCCGCGAACCGGCTGAAGTCAGGCAGCGGCGGCGTCCCGCCGTCGTCGGACGCTGCCGGTGTCCGACGACGCCCGGCGCCCGCCGTCGTCGAACGGTGCTCCTCGAACGACTCCGCGAGCTTGACCAGGACTTCGATCAAGTAGGCGACCGAACTGCGGGAGGTGCCGATGTTGGTCATGAACAGCACGGTGTTGCGCGAGGTTTTGTTGACCTGGATGCCGTGGCCGTCGGCGAGGTAGCGGTGGCGGAAGGTGTCGCCGTCGATCCCGGTCCGGCTGATGTCCAGCGTGAGGCGGCTGGGATCCACGACGAATTCGTCGTGCTCCCAGGCGTCCGCGAGCGCGGCGAGACCGTCGCGGTGCGGCATGGCCGGGCCGGTCTTCCGGAAGGGCGCCTCAATGAGGTCCCGCGAGGTGAGGACGCGGAAGTACTTCTTGAGGAGGGGATGCCGGGCAACGGCCTGCGCAACGCTGGTGGCGAGGTCGGCCTGGCGCTGGACGAGGCCGAAGCCTTCGAGTTCCACCTGCCGGCGTCCGACGTCCAGGGAGGCGAGGATCTGGTAGTTGGGCGAGGTGGACGTGTGGGTCATGTACGCCTCGCGGAACGACTCCCGGTTCCGTTCCTCGAAGTCCTGGTCGAAGACGTGGATCATGGACCCCTGCCGGAGCGACGTCAACGTCTTGTGGGTGGACTGCGTGGCGTAGACCCGGACGCGCGCCCTGGCGGGGTCCGGGACCAGGCGGGTCTGCAGCCAGGCCTCATCGTCCGCCGGGCGTCCCGTCACCGGGTCCCACAGCTGGGCGGCCTGTTCGGCGTGGCGGTCCCGGTAGTAAGGATCGCCGAAGGACGCTACGAGTTTCCGGGCCGCCGCCATGGCGGTGCGGCGGCGGAAAACCGGGTGGGAGCGGGCGAACGCGAACCAGGCCTCGTCCCAGAGGAACACCAGGTCCGGCTTGATGGCCAGGCACTCCTCCATGACGCGCTCCACGTCGTACACGATCCCGTCGAAGGTGCAGTTGGTGAGCGTGATCATCTTGACTTCGTCCAGCCGCCCTGCCCTGCGGTACTCCAAGAGCCTGGCCTTGATGGAGGCCAGCGGCACAGCACCGTAGAAGGCGTAGCGGTCCAGCGGGTAGGCATCCAGGTAGCTCACCTGCGCCCCGGCGAGCGCGAAGGCGTAGTGGTGGGACTTGTGGCAGTTGCGGTCCACGAGGACCACAACGCCCGGAGCCAGGATGGATTGGTGGACCACCTTGTTGGCCGTGGACGTGCCGTTGGTAACGAAGAACGTCTGATGCGATCCGAACGCCCGCGCCGCCAGGTCCTGGGCCTCCTTGATGGAGCCATGCGGGTCCAGGAGCGAATCCAGTCCGCCCGAGGTTGCGGAGGTTTCCGCCATGAGCAGGTTGAGCCCGTAGAAATCGGCCATGTCGCGGATCCACGGGGAACCCACCACCGAGCCGCCCCGGGACACCGGCAGCGCGTGGAACACGCTGGCGGGCCGGCGGCTGTACTCCTGCAGGGCGGTGAAGAAGGGCGTTCGGAAGCGCTCCGCCACGCCGGACAGGAGGGACAAATGCAGGTCGAGATGGTCCTGCTTGCGGAAGATCCTCCGGAAGCGCCTGCTCAGCGACCCGGCCAGGCTCTCGATGGACACACCCGCGGTCAAGTAGACATCCACTTCCGGGCGCAATGCCGTAAGTTGCTCCGCCAAGGCGAGGATCAGTTGCAGGGGACGTGCGCCGGCCGGCGCCGCAGCGGTATGAGTGGACAGATAGGCCCGAAGATCCCTGCCGAGCGGCTGCCCGCTCTCCGCGACAAGGCCGGGACGAAGGATGCACGCCTGGATGGCGGGGTTCAGCAGCAGGGCCACCAGGGCGTCCTCATAGCTGGGGACCACCACAAGCTCGTACGTGAACGCGTCCCCGGGCCGCCTCTGGGCCAGGAGGTCTGCCTTCAGGGAATCTGCTTCCTCGGCCGTCAGGTCATCAACCACCAGCACGTCGAACCGGGGCCGTTCGCCGTCGTCGGGAGCCTGGCCGCCGCCGTCGTCTTCCGCATCGCCCGTCCCCGCAGGGCCGTGCCCCCGCGAGGGCAGGGGCGCGGCTCCCCCGTGGCCCGGCACCATTGGCGCCAGGCCACGGAGCAACTCGAGTCCCGTCCGGAAGTCACCGGCGTCCAGGGCAGCCCGCAGCTGCCGCACGGCCGTCTGCCCCGGGGCCGCCCAATAGATCTCGACGGCGTGCAGCAGGCTGAGTGCGCGGGCCGCCTGTTCCGCCAGGGCGGCGTTGGCCGTTTTGCCCCCTGTTCCCGTGCGGCTTTTGGCCAGTTGCTTGAAGGCGTAGCCCAGGAACTCCCAGGCGTCCGCGCGGGAGCGCCAGGCACTGCTGGGGGTGCCAACGTCTTTCGGGGCAGCTTCGATATTCACTGTTGTCTTGTTTTCCAATGTTGGTTCGGGTGCTTGTTGGTTTGGGTGCTTGTTGGTTCGGGTGCGTGTTGGTTGGGTTGCGGGCTGCCGGTTCGGGACTGGTGATCCGGCTGATCGGAGGAGGTCAGGGCCGCCGTCCCGCCTGGGCGGGGCGCTCGGCGATCACCGGGAAGACGCCGGTGTGGCCGAGACGTTCCTCGGCGGCGGCGAGGATGCGCCTCCGGGAGCCGAACCACCCGGCCACGAGCAGCGGTACGAGGACCACAACCGAGGCCAGGACCCAGCGGCCGGTTTCCGAGAAGCCCATGGTGACCAGCACAAACGCCAGGAATCCGAGGGTCAGGTAGGACGTGAAAGGTGCGCCGAAGAGGCGGAACGAAGGCCGCTCAACTCTTCCTTGCCGCACCCAGGACTGCAGCCTGATGTGGCACAGCATGATGGTGGCCCAGCCGCCGATGATGCCGATGGCGGAGACTTCGAGGACGATTTCGAACACCTGGGACGGGACCAGGGCGTTCAGGCCGACGCCGAGCAGCGTGATGACAGCCGTGAGCAGGATCCCGCCGTACGGGACGCCCGAGGCGCTGATGCGGGCGGTGAACTGCGGGGCGGAACCATTGACCGCCATGGAACGCAGGATGCGTCCGGTGGAGTACAGGCCGGCGTTGAGGCTGGACAAGGCAGCCGTGAGGACCACGAAGTTCATTACCGAGGCGGAGATCGCTCCGGCCTGCGGATCGCCCAGATGGGAGAAGAACGTGACGAACGGCGATTCCCCGGACTCATAGGCAGTGAAGGGCAGGAGCAGGGACAGCAGCAGCACGGAACCCACGTAGAAGATGGCGATGCGGAAAACCACCGTGTTCACGGCCTTGGGCATGACCTTCTGCGGCTGGGCGGTCTCCCCCGCGGCGGTTCCGACCAGTTCTATGGCTGCGTAGGCGAACACGACGCCGCTGATGGCGAGCAGTGGCGCCACCGCGCCGGCCGGGAATGCGCCACCGTGGTCCAGGATGATGTTCACGCCAGGGGCGCCGATGTCCGTCCGGCCGCCGAAGATGATGAAGCAGACCCCGACGACGAGGAAGGCCACGAGGGCCGCCACCTTGATGAGTGCGAACCAGAATTCCATCTCACCGAAAATCTTCACGGAGACCAGGTTCAGGGCCAGGACGACGACGAGGGCCGCGAGTGCGATGAGCCACTGCGGGATGGACTGCAGCGGTTCCCAGAACTGGCCCCAGAACTTGATGTACAGCGCGACGGCGGTGACGTCCACGATCGAGGTCATGGCCCAGTTGAGGAAGTAGAGCCATCCGGCGGCGTACGCCATCTTTTCGCCGTAGAACTCCCGGGCGTAGGAAACGAATGAGCCGGACGACGGCCGGTGCAGAACCAGTTCGCCCAGGGCCCGCAGGATGAGGAAAGCGAAGAATCCGCAAATCGCGTAGACCAGGATCAGCGCCGGCCCGGAGGCATTCAGGCGGCCGCCCGCACCCATAAAGAGGCCGGTCCCAATGGCTCCCCCGATGGCGATCATCTGGATCTGCCGGGGTTTGAGGGTCTTGTGGTAGCCCGCCTCTTCGCTGGAGAAGTCCTGCGCTGCGGCGGTCCTGTCGCCGAGCAGTTCCCGGGCGTTTTCCACCGCATCCGCGGGATCGAACTGTGTGTTTTTCATTCCTGGGGTCTCCTTTGACTCCATCGAATCCATGCACCCGGCCCCATTGCCCGGCGCACGGTAGACCACTCTAGGTTCCGGCCCGGACCAAGAAACTGTCCGTGCCGCTAAATTCGCGCCATGCTGGTTGTGCCGGCGAGACAAATCCACCCGGAGGTACGGGGAGTAATGTTCTTGGCCGGATACCTCCTCAGAGAAAGAAAAGCAGTGGCACCCCACAAAACTGCTGAGCATGTCAAAGGCGCCATGCTCAGCGACATACTTGAAGACATTGGAGTCGACCACGGACGCTTGGTGGTCGCCCCGGCCGCGGATAACGGCACCGTCCGCGAAACGGTCATCGCGGACGCAGAGGACGACGAACCCCTCCAGCCGGAAACCCTGGTCCTGCTGATCGGCGCCCGGGGCCGCGCAGCCCTCCCGGCAGTTCGCAGGCTGCTCCCCTGGCGGCCTGTGGCGATTGCGGTCAAGGGCACCGAGGCCGAGCTTGAGCCCATCGCAGAGCTCCTGCGTCCCGTGGGCACCGGGCTGATCGCCGTGCCTTCGGCCATGCGGTGGGACGCCTTCGAAGGCATCGCCAAGGACCGCATCCAGGAGCCGGGCCTCTCCGTGGAAGCATCGGACGTCATGCACCGGGACCTGTTCGCAATCGCCGCGACCACGGCCACGTTGGCCAACGGCCATGTGGTCATCGAGGATCCGGCCAACCGGGTGCTGGCCTACTCGCCGGCCTCAAACGACGTCGACGAACTGCGCAGGCTGTCCATTCTTGGCCGGCGGGGACCGGAACGGTACCAAAAGCTCCTCAAGGAATCCGGCGTGTACCGGCACCTGCAGGCATCTGAAACTCCTGTGCACATGGCAGCCAATCCGGAGGAAGGCCTCCGGGAGCGGGTCGCCATCGGGATCCATGCCGGACGCCGGGTGCTCGGGTACATCTGGTTGCAGGAAGGAACCGAGCCCCTGGCCGCCAACACGGACCGCATCCTCGTGGGCGCGGCACGGCATGCTGCAATCGAGCTGGTCAGGCACCGCAACGAACAATCCCAGGCGCTGCGGCGGGACCGGATTTCCAGCTTGCTCAGCGGCACGCCGCAAATCCATTCGCAGGCCCAGTCGGCGGGCATCGATCCGGCCAGGCCGGCAGCCTTGGTGCTCATCTCGGCCAAGGGCGACGACGGCACGGCCTCTGGCCTGCAGCTGCGGCGCGGCGAGCTGGCCAACATCGCATCGATCCACGCTGCTGCCTATCGGCCCGGCGCGGTGGTAGGGGCCATCGGACTCGAGATCGCGATGATCCTGCCGGACCTTGATCCAGTGAAGTCGCCTCCGGCCATCAATCGCCTGGTCAACGCCATCGTCCGGGATGCCCGCGTACACCTGAACTGCCAGGTGCAAGCGGCGGTAGGTCCGGTCGTCAACCGCCTTGACGAACTCCACAGCACGCTGGGGCACGTCCGCAGCGTGCTGGAGGTCCTGGGGGATACGCCGTCCATCAGCGTCGCTTCCTACAGTGACGTGGAGACCAAAGTGCTCACGCGGGAGCTCTTTGGCCTCCTGGGGTCCAGGACCCGGCTGCGGCACGACGGCGTCGCGCTGCTCTGCAGCCGGTATCCCGAGTTCGCTGCCACGATCCTCGCGTACCTGGAGTTCTTCGGGGACGTGAACCGGTGCGCCGAGGAGCTTGCGGTCCACCGGAACACCGTGCATTACAGGCTCCGCCGCGCCTGCGAGTTGAGCGGCATCGACCTGCAGGATCCCGACCAACGGCTGTTGGCGCACCTGCAGATCCGGCTGTGGACCCACTCCACGGCGCCCTTGAACGACCAACCCAAGTGAACGAAACCATCCCAGTGAACAAACAATTCGAGGCCACCACCTGATGATTGACCTGCAGAACCTCCTTGACGACGTCGTCGGGGACATCCGGCCGCTCATCGGCCACGGCGCGGCGGCGGATTACATCCCTGGCCTTGCGGCGGTGGACACCAACCAGTTCGGCATCGCCGTCGCCACCCGCGGCGGAGAGGTCTATGCTTCCGGCGACGCGACAGTGCCGTTTTCGATCCAGAGCATCTCCAAGGTGTTTGCCCTGGCACTGGTCCTGGCCGGGAACGGGGACAGCATCTGGAAACGCGTCTTCCGCGAGCCGTCGGGCAACCCCTTCAACTCCTTGGTGCAGCTGGAGCACGAGGACGGGATACCGCGTAACCCGTTCATCAACGCCGGGGCGCTGGTGGTCACGGACAGGCTGCTCACCGCCACGGACGGCTCCGCGGCAGAGGCCGTGCGCCGCTTCATGCGGGACGAAAGCGGCAATCCCGGCATCGAGTCCGATGCCGAGGTTGCCGCTTCCGAAGCCCGTAACAGCCACCGCAACGCGTCCCTGGCACACTTCCTGGCCAGCTACGGCAACCTGGAAAACAGCGTTGACGCGGTGCTCGATGCCTACATCGCCCAGTGCTCCATTGCGATGAACTGCACGGACCTCGCACTGGCGGCCAGGTTCCTGGCCAGCAACGGCAGGAAAGCCGACGGCACTTCCTTCCTGTCGGCGTCGCAGACCAAACGGATCAACGCCGTCATGCTGACCTGCGGTACCTATGACGCGGCGGGCGAATTCGCCTACCGCGTGGGGCTGCCCGGCAAGAGCGGAGTGGGCGGCGGCATCATCGCCGTGATGCCCAACAACTGCACGATCTGCGTCTGGAGCCCGGGCCTGGACCGCTCCGGCAACTCGGTGGCCGGCGTCGCGGCCCTGGACGCACTCACCATGCGGACGGGCTGGTCGATCTTCTGAGGCCGCGGTGTTTGCCTCCGAAGGTCGCTAGCCGCGTCCGATGAACGGCATGCCGGCCGCGGTCACCAGCAGCGAGCCGACGTTGGCCGACGGCGGCATGCCGGCCATCAGGAGCACCGCACGGGCGGCGTCCTCCACGGGGAACATGGGTTCCACGCGGCGGCTGCCGTCTGCCTGCAGGGCGCCGGAACCGACGCCGATGGTGTCCATGATTTCGGTGCGGGTGTTGCCGATGTCGATCTGCCCGCAGCTGATGCCGAAGGGGCGCCCGTCCAGCTCAACGCTCTTGGTCAGGCCGCTGATGGCATGCTTGCTCACCGTGTACGCCACCGAAAGGGGCCGGGGCGAATGGGCCGAGATGGAGCCGTTGTTGATGATGCGCCCGCCCTGCGGTTCCTGTGCCTTCATGGTGCGGACCGCTTCCGCCGCGCAGAGCATGGCGCCGGTGACGTTGATGGCCAGGGTGTTCTCCCAGCCGGCCAGGTCCATTTCATCCACACTGCCGGAGGGGCCGAAGATGCCCGCGTTGTTGAACAGCACATCCACCCTCCCCCAGCGCCGGCGGGTTTCTTCGAAAAGGTGCGTCACGCCGTCGGGCAGTGTCACATCGCAGGGCACCACCAGGGCCTCCGGGTGGCCGGCGGCGGTCTCCTTAAGGGGAGCTTCCCGCCGGCCAGCCAGGGCGACCGACCAGCCCTCGGCGAGCATCAGCCGGGCCACCGCCCGCCCGATGCCGGAACCGGCTCCGGTGACGACCGCGACGCGCGGGGTCTGTGGTTCAGTCATGGTGTTCCTTCCGGCTGCTGCGGAGCAGGATCAGCGTGCTGCGGTGGCTTCCGCCAGCAGGGGCCAGCCTACGACAGTCTTGGGCCGCGGCGCCGCGTAGGTGCGCACCTTCGAGGTGGACAGGCCCAGCCGGACGAGCGACTCGGCGATGGTCACCGCGGCGGCGACGCCGTCGACCACCGGGACGCCGCAGCGCCGGCGGATCTGTTCGTCGAGGCCCGCCATGCCGCCGCAGCCGAGCACGATCACCTCGGCCTTGTCGTCGCGGACGGCCCGTTCGGCCTGCTCCACGATCGCTTCGACGGCGCGGTCCGGGTGCTCCTCGAGCTCCAGGACGGCCATGCCGCTGGCGCGCACGGAGGCACAGCGGGCGTCGAGGCCGGCCAGCTTCAGGCGGTCCTCGATCAGCGGGACGGCACGGTCCAGGGTGGTGACCACCGAGTATTTGTGGCCCAGGAACATGGCGGTGCTGGCCGCGGCCTCGGTGATGTCGACGACCGGGACGTCCAGGAGCTCCTGCAGCCCCTCGCGGCCGTGCTCGCCGTAGCCGGCCTGGACGACGGCGTCGTACGGTTCCGGGTAGCTGAGCACCTTGTCCATGACGGCGATCGCCGCGAGGTAGCTTTCGAAGTTGCCCTCGCAGGAGTCGGCGCCGAAGCGCGGCGTGAGCCCCACGATCTCGGTGCCCGGGGCCGCGGCGGCCGCTGCCTGGGCCGCGATGGAATCGGTCATGGACTGGGTGGTGTTGACGTTGGCGACAAGGATGCGCATGGTTTCCTCCTGGGTTCCCGGCGGTGCTTAGTGGGTGCTGGCGACGGCGATCGGTTCGCCGGAGACGTCGGCGTGGCGCTGCTCACGGTCCGAGACCAGATAGTACGCAATGGCGGCCACACCCGCTCCGAAGAACCAGGCGAAGGGTGCCACGGCTTCCAGTGCCGGGACGAAGGCGATGAGGATCGCGACGGCGGCGGCGGGGACCATGGCGGTGATTGCCTTGGGGTTCACGCCCTTCTTGTAGAAGTAGGCACCGTCCGGGTCCTCGGTGTAGAGGGCTGGGACGTCCACCTTGCCGCGGCGGAGCAGCCAGTAGTCGGCCATGACCACGCCGAACAGCGGGCCGAGGAGGGCACCGAGGCCGCCCAGGAAGTACACGATCACGAGCGGGTTGTTGTAAAGGTTCCAGGGCAGGATGACCAGGCCGATGGTGCCGCTGACCCACGCCGCCTTTCGGAAGTCGAGGTGCTTCGGGAACAGGTTGGTCAGGGCGTAGACGGGGGCCACGAAGTTCGCCATCAGGTTCACGGCGATGGTGAGGATGAGGACCGCGAGGCAGGCCAGCACGAGCAGGAAGGTGTTGGGGATGCTTTCGATGATCTGCGAGGGGCTCTCGATGACGGTGCCGTTGATCTTGTACTGGCCGCCGGCCAGGATCACTACGATGGCGCCGAAGACGAGCATGTTGATCGGGATGCCCCAGAAGTTGCCGCGGACGATCGACTGCTTGCTGGCCGAGGACCGGGTGAAGTCGCAGAAGTTCAGGACGAAGGTGCCGTAGATGGAGACCCACAGGGCGCCGCCGGCGAAGATGGTGCGCCACATTTCGGCGCCTTCGAGTCCCTTGATGCCGGTCCACTGGATGGAGCCGTGCGCTTCGAAGAAGACCCAGGCAGCCAGGAGGACCATGGTCACCAGGATGACGGGGCCGGCGAAGGCCTCGTACTTGCGGATCATTTCCATACCGAAGCTGACGATGACGAGCTGGATGATCCAGAGGGCCACGAAGGTGAGCCAGCCGAGCGTGGACAGGCCCAGGATCGAGTTGCCGTCCAGTTCCTTAAGGCCCGGGAACATGGCCACGAGCATGACGCGGAACACCACGGACGCCAGGAAGGTCTGGATGCCGAACCAGGCCACGGCCACCGCACCGCGGACGAGGCTAGCAAGCTGTGCGCCGCGGATGCCGAAGCTGATGCGGCTCATCACCGGGAAGGGAACGCCGGTTTTGTGGCCCATGAAGCCGGAGAAGTTCAGCAGGGCGAACAGCAGCGCGGCGCCGATGCCGAGCGCCACGAGAATCTGCCAGCCGCCCAGGCCGAGGGAGAAGAGGCCCACCGCAAAGGCGTAGTTGCCGAGGCTGTGGACGTCGTTGGCCCAGAGGGTGAAGATGCTGTAGCCAGTCCAGCGGCGTCCTTCCCTCTTGGTGGGAGCCAGGTCCAGGTTGTACAGGGCGGGGCTGATGGCGCGGCCAGCCGCTGCCGAGGCAGCGTCGCAGAGGGCCGCGTTGCCTGCGGCGGGATGCGCGGAACTTTCAGGCAACAGCGCCTGTTCCGGAGCCGATGCGTTGCCGACGGGGGTCGTCGAATTCATCGTGGGTCTCCACTTCTAACGTTGCTTCATGGGGAGTTCCGCCACGGCTGAACCGCTCTTCACTGAGAGTTTCCACATAGCGGAATGTAATTTTTGAATGGTGAAACAACGATATGACCCCGGTCACCTGCCCGTCAAGGTGGCCCGGACCGCGCCCGGGTCACAATCGGCCGTCCGGAGGGTATGGTTTGCCTCATGTCCGCTTCGCCCACACAGCCAACCATCGGCGTGCTCCTCGCCGCGGGGGCCGGCACCAGGCTCGGCCTCGGCCCCAAGGCACTGCTGCCCTTCCGCGACCGCACCCTGGTCGAAGAGCTCGCCGACGTGCTCCTGGCCGGCGGCTGCTCCGAGGTCATCGTGGTGCTGGGCGCCGAGGCGGAGAAGGTGGCAGCCCTCCCCGGGCTTGCCCGCCACCGGGTGCTCACCAACCCGCAGTGGGCGGAGGGCATGTCCGGTTCCTTCCGCGCCGGAATCATGGCGGCGAGCGCCGGGAACAATGTCATGGTGGCGCTCGTGGACCAGCCCGGGCTCAGTTCCGAAATCGTGGCCCGGCTGCTTGCCCGGCACCGCCCGGGCCGCATCACCGCCGCCGCCTACCCCGAGCTCTCAGGCACGCTCCGCCGCGGCCACCCCCTGGTGATCGACGCCGAACTGCGGGAGGAGGCCGCGGAGTCCGCAGCGGGCGACGCCGGAGCCCGGCTCTTCCTCAAGGCCCACCCCGGGCTGGTGGACCTGGTGGACTGCGGCGACCTCGCCGACGGCGGCGACGTGGACACGAAGGCAAACCTGCACCTGCTGGGCTGAACTTTCCCTAGACGCCCACCTCTTCCCGGGCCTGCTCCTTCAGTCCCAGGTAGATCTTGTCCCGGGCGATCGGGAGTTCGGTGAAGCGCACCCCCGTGGCGTTCCGGATGGCGTTCGCGAGCGCGGGCGCCACCGGGTTGAAGGGGCTTTCACTCATCGACTTCGCCCCCAGCGGGCCAAGCTCGTCGTTGGTTGAGGCGAAGTACACCTCGCTGCGCGGCACGTCCGCGAAGGAGGGGATATGATACTGGCGCAGGATGTCCGTAGTGACCTGGCCGGCGTCGTCCACTTTCACTTCCTCGTACAGCGCGACGCCGAGGGCCTGCGCGATCCCGCCCTCGATCTGCCCGCGGCACTGCCGCGGATTGACCACCACGCCGGCGTCGGCGGCCTGCACGCTCTGCAGGATCCGCAGCTCCCCGGTGCCGGTGTTGACGGCCACCCGGAAGCCGTGGACGTTGAACGCGACCGAACGCGGGGTACCGCCCCAGCGGCCCTCGGCGGACAGTTCGACGCCGGCCCGGTGCGCCCCGCTGTACACCTCCGCCAGCGGCAGGCTGCGTCCGCCGCACACAACAGTTGCGCCGTCGAGCACGCAGTCCGCCTCCGGGACTCCGCTCAGAACGGAAGCCACGGTGCGGATCCGGCGGGCCAGCTCCTGGGCGGCGAGCAGCGTCGCCTGCCCGGCCACCACGGTGCCGGCGGAGCCGAACGCGCCGGTGTCGTGCTCCACGAGGTCCGTGTCGGACTGCCGCACCGCCACCTCGGCGGCCCGGGTGCCCAGTGCCGTCGCCGCGAGCTGGGCGTGCACCGTGGTGGTGCCGTTGCCGAATTCGGCGGTCCCGACGGCGGCGTCGTACCTGCCGTCCGGCAGCAGGCTCAGCCGCGTGTGGGCATAGTGGCCGCGCGGCGGGACGGTGTCGATCATGGACAAGGCGGCACCGGTGCCCGTGACCCATTCGGGCCCCAGGTCCTCCAGGCCGGCGTTCCGGTACCGCTCCGCCCCGCGGCCGAGGGCGTCGCGCACCAGCGAGATGCATTGTTCCAGGCCGTAGCTGCCGTAGAGCACGTCCTCTTCCGGTTCCGGTTGGGTGGAGAGCATGTCATCGCCGGGCCGGATCATGTTCCTGAGCCGGAAATCGAGGGGGTCCATGCCGATGCCCTCGGCCAGCTCGTCGATGGCGGATTCGATCGCGAAGACCATCTGGCTCAGCCCGTAGCCGCGGAACGCTCCCGCCGGGACCGTATTGGTGTACACGGCCCGGGCATCCACCTTCTTGTTGTCGCAGTTGTACACCGCGAGGGATTCGCCGCAGCCGTGGAACATGACCCCGGGCGCATGGTTTCCGTAGGCGCCGGTGTTCGTGACCACGTCCAGCTGCAGCGCGGTGAGCAAGCCGTCGCGGTTGGCCCCCGCCTTGAGCTTGATGGTGAACGGGTGGCGCGTGGTGGTGGCGGTGAACTGCTCCGTGCGGGTGAACTCCACCTGCACGGGGCGGCGCAGCTTCAGGGCCGCGAGGGCCACGAGGTCTTCCGTGAGCACCTCCTGCTTGCCGCCGAAGCCGCCGCCCACCCGGCCGGCGACCACCCGGACGCGATCCTCGGACAGGTCGAAGACCCGGGCCAGGGTCCGCTTGACCAGGAACGGCACCTGGCTGGAGCTGCGGACCACCAGCCGGCCCTCCTCGTCGAGCCAGGCGATCGAGGCATGCGTTTCCATCGCCACGTGCTGAACACGCTGGGTTTGGTAGGTCTTTTCGTGGATGACGTCCGCGGCGGCGAAGCCCGCGGCCACGTCACCCAGTTCGGAGTGGACCTCTGCCACCACGTTTTCCAGGGGCCGGGAGATCCGGCTGACCTCGCCGTCCTTGTCGCCGTGTACGGCGGGCGCCCCCGGCTGCAGGGCCTGGGCCGGGGTGAAGACGGCGTCCAGGAGTTCGTACTCGACCTCGACAGCGCGGGCCCCGGCTTCCGCCGCGGCCACCGAGTCGGCGACGACGGCGGCCACCCGCTGCCCGATGAAGCGCACCACGTCATCCAGCACCCGGGTGTCGTCCGGGTCGTCGGTGTACATCTCGTGCTGGGCCGTGGAGAACAGCTGCGCCGGGGCGTCCTCGTGGGTGAAGACGGCCACCACGCCGGGCACCCGCAGCGCGGCCGCCGTGTCGATGGACACGATCCGGGCATGCGCGTGCGGTGAGCGCAGCAGCTTCAGGTGCAGCAGGCCGGGAAGCTGTTCGGCCGGCACGTCGAGGGTGTAGCGGGCGGTACCGGTGACGACTGCGTGCCCGGCAGGGGCGGGAACGTTGTCGCCCAGCTGGCCGGACCCGGGACCTGCGTGCGCCGCCGTGCCGCAGACGGCGTCGGCAATGGAACGGTACCCGGTGCAGCGGCAGAGGTTGCCCTTGAGGCTGCGGGGCAGGTTGGCTTTCTGTTCCTCGTCGAAAGTGGCGGCCGTCATCATCATGCCCGCCGTGCAGAAGCCGCACTGGAAGCCCTGGTTCTCCAGGAACTGTTCCTGCACGGGATGCAGCTCCCCCTCGGCGCAGCCCGCGGACGCTGCCAGGCCCTCGATGGTGGTCACCGAATGCCCTTCCGCACGCACGGCCGGATAGATGCAGCTGTGCACCGGGGTACCGTCCACATGGACGGTGCAGGCGCCGCAGTCGCCGCCGTCGCAGCCTTTTTTGACCCCGAAATTGCCCTGCTCGCGCAGGAAGGTCCGCAGGCACTGGCCCGGGCGCGGCCCTTCCGCCGCGGGGGTTCCGTTGATCTCAATGGCCATTCGGGGCCTCCTTCGTGGGGGCGGAAGTCGGTGCAGCGGAAGGCTGCGCGGAAGTGGCGTGCGGTTTCCCGGAAGGGCTCCAGAAATCCCCGGAAACCCGGGTTCCTTCACCCAGGAGTTCGGCGCGGATTTCCTCCGCCAGGCGGAATGTCATGTCGCGGCGCCAGGCGGGCAGGCCGTGGATGTCGTCGTGGTACAGCTCGGCAGGGATCGCGTGCCCGACGGCGGCAGCCAGCTGCTGCGCGTCCGGCAGCTCCGCCGCGGCGAACCGCAGCTGCACCGGGCGTTTGGTGGCGGCCGTGACCGTCAGGACCAGGCCGCCGTCGGGATCAAGACGCCCGGTCAGCAGCACACCGGAGCGGCCGAGGTTGCTTAGCGAGAGCCGCCGGAACGCCACCTTGGCGGACAGCGCGGCTGCCGGGATGAAGATGCTGCGCAGCAGCTCGCCCGGGTCAAGGCAGTTTGCGGCGTCGCCGGTGACGAAGTCTGCCACCGGGACCGTGCGGGTGCTACCGCCGGGGCCGAGGAGGGTGGCGGTGGCGTCGAGCCCGGCGCACAGGGAGATCATGGGCCCGGCGGGCAGCGAGGTGCAGATGTTGCCGCCCACGGTGGACATGTTCCACACCTTGAACGAGGCCACGAAGGAGTCGCAGCATGGCCGGATCAAAGCCAGGCCGGGCCATTCGCGGCCGGCCACTGACGCGGAGTCCGGCAGGGCGTACAGCTCGGCAACCGTACACGTGGCGGCGAGTTCAATGCCGGCATCTGTCACGGTGATGGCGGGCCAGCCGGCCTGGCCCAGGTCCAAGAGGCGCCGCAGGACGGTGCTTCCGTAGGAGAAGAGGACAGTACCGCCGGCCAACCACGCGTCTCCGGGGCGCCACTGTGCGGGGTCCGTGGTCGGTACCACGGCCTCGATGGTGTTCATGTCCATGAGTCCTCCTGGGTGAGAGAGTCTGAGGTGCGGGGCCCGGAGTGGATGGGCCCGGAGCTGTCCTTGAGGGAACGGAAGCCTGGTTTGCTGCCGCAGGCCCTGCTGCCCCGTTCGGCCACTATTTCCGCGGTGATGGAAACGGCGACTTCGGCGGGAGTAACGGCTCCAAGCTCCAGTCCGATGGGTGAATGCAGGCGTTCAAGGGCTTCCGCCGGGGTACCTTTGTCCAGCAGGGCATCGATGCGTTGCCGGTGGCTGCGCCGCGAACCCATCGCGCCGACGTAGGCGAGCTTGAGGCCCAGGGCTGTTTCCAGCAAGGGGATATCGAATTTGGGGTCGTGGGTCAGGACGCAGACAACAGTGCGGTGATCGATGCGTCCTGCAGCGGCTTCACTCTCAAGGTAGCGGTGCGGCCAGTCGGTGACGACGTGGTCAGCACCGGAGAAGCGGCTCTGCTGTGCAAACGCGGGGCGCGCATCGCACAGGGTCACGTTGTAACCGAGCAATTGCCCGGCAGGGAGCAGTGCGGCTCCGAAGTCGTTGGCACCGAAGACCAGCATGCGGGCAGCTGGCAAGCGGCTTTCGACGAACAAGGTGATGGGCTGCGGTTCGGGTTCCTCACGGGGGTTATCCCAGCGATCCAGAGTGACCCAGCCGTCGATGCAGCCTTCAGGCGGCGCCAGCCGGATCAGGCCCGCGCGGCCGCCTTGAAGCAGCGGCTCCACCTGCGCAGCTGCTGCGAAAAGGGTTGCGGGATTGTCGCCCACCAGTTTGGCGAGTTCCGGCGACTCCATGGCCCGGAAACGCACGGGATCGTTGATCACCACCACGCCTCCCCCGGTATCGAGCCGGCGGATGAGGGCCAGGGCCGTTGGGGCCTCGCTGGGTTGTCCGGTTATCAATGCAAGCTCGCTGGATCCTGCGACGAGCGGCTGGATGTGGACCTCCAGTTCCCCTCCACAGGTGAGTCCGACGGCGAACGCGTCCTCGGAGCTGTAGCCGAACGACTCAAGGCGGGGGCCGCCGTCGCGCATTGCTTCCAGGGCCGCTTCAACCACGGCGCCTTCCACGCAACCGCCGGACAAGCTGCCCAGTATTTGGCCGTCTTCGGAGACCATCATGGACGTCCCCATGGGCCGCGGCACGGAGCCGCCTGTCCCCACGATCGTGGCCACAGCGCATCGTTGGCCGGAGACCGCAGGCCGCCAGCTGCCCAGTGAAGGCATCAGATCCAGCATGGAAATCACTTCCTTTACCGTGACGTTCCGGGCGGGAGGGCCCGCCCGGAACGTTTCGCGATCCTGCCCCTAGTCTTGTTCTTCCCTTGGTTTCTGGGAAGAAGGCGCACTGAGGCAGGCGGGACAGGGCATGTAAGGCCGGGGCGGCTAGATGCCCATCAGCGAGTTGATGGGACCACGGGCGAAGTAGATGATGAAGCCGGCGGTGACCGCCCACATGAGCGGATGAACCTTTTTCGCCTTGCCCGACGCCGCGTTGACCACTGCGAAGGAGATGAAACCGACGCCGATGCCGTTGGCGATCGAATAGGTCAGCGGCATGGTCACAATCGTGAGGAACGCCGGCAACGCGATGGAGAACTTGGTGAACTTGATCTCCCGGATCTGCGCCATCATCATCGCGCCGACCACCACCAGGGCGGCCGCCGCAACTTCCAGCGGAACCACGGAGGTCAGCGGCGTGAAGAACATCGAGCCCAGGAACAGAACACCGGTGACCACGGAAGCCAGGCCCGTGCGGGCGCCCTCGCCGATGCCGGCCGCGGAGTCGATGTAGACGGTGTTGGACGAGCCGGAGGTTCCTCCGCCCACCACTGCGCCCATGCCCTCAACGATGAAGGCCGACTTCAGCTTGGGGAACGTGCCGTCTTTGTGCGCCACGCCGGCGCTCTTGGCCAGGCCGGTCATGGTGCCCATGGCGTCGAAGAAGTTGGTGAACACCAGGGTGAAGACCAGCATGGTGGCGGCGAGGCCGCCGATCCGGGCGAACGAGCCGAAGGGGTCGAACTGGCCCACCAGGCCCAGGTCGGGGACGGACACCAGGTGACCGGAGAGCACCGGGGTGTTCAGGTGCCACCCGCCCGGGTTGTCCGCGCCGCCGGGACCGATCCGGAACACGGCCTCGGCAACGGCGGCGAGGACGGTTGTAGCGACGATGCCGATGAGCAGGCCGCCCTGGATCCTGCGTGCCACGAGGATACCCATGACCAGCAGTCCGACGATGAAAACGAGTGTGGGGATGGACGTGATGGATCCATCGTTGCCGAGCTGGACCGGCGGGCCACCCTTGGTGGCACGGACGAAGCCGGAGTCGACGAAGCCGATGAAGGCGATGAACAGGCCGATGCCGACCGTGATGGCGGCCTTGAGCTCCTTGGGCACTGCCTTGAAGATCGCCGTCCGGGCGCCCGTAGCGCCGAACAGGACGATCAGGATGCCGTTGATGACCACCAGGCCCATGGCTTCGGGCCACGTGACCTCCTGGATCACCGCGACAGCGAGGAAGGAGTTGATGCCCAGGCCGGCCGCGAGGCCGAAGGGCAGGTTGGCTACCAGGCCGAAAACAATCGTCATGACCCCGGCGGTAAGGCCTGTGACGGCGCCGACCTGCGCGGCCGAGAGCCAACCCCCGGCGACATCCGTGGGCGCGTTCTCTGCCGAGAAGCCGCCCAGGATAAGCGGGTTGAGGATGACGATGTACGCCATGGTGAAGAACGTGACCAGGCCGCCGCGGAATTCGCGGGCCAGCGTGGACCCACGCTTGGAGATCTGGAAGAACTTGTCCAGGAAGGCCGGCGGCTTCTTGCCGTTACCGGCGTGCGAAGTCTTGGGCTTTGCGTGTGCCGCTGTGGGCTCTGCGCCGTTGTTCCCGTTGGGGAGCAGCGCAGCCTGCTTTTCAGCGGAATTGTCCAGGATTGTCATTTCAGCCACCGGGCCCTAGTAATCGATCCTGGAATCGAGGGTGTTCCACGTGGTGAACGGCTGGATGACGGGCGGGGCCCCTGTGTCTCCGAGTTCCAGCCGGGCGACCGGCATCAGTTCGTCCCGGTTGTCATTCTCGAAGTATTCGTAGAAGACGGCGTCGTCGAAGCCGACGGAGGCGGCGTCGTGGCGGTCCGCGGCGAAGAACACGCGGTCGATGCGGGCCCAGAGCGCGGAAGCCAGGCACATGGGGCATGGCTCGCAGCTGGTGTAGAGGGTGGCGCCGCTCAGATCGAAGGTTCCGAGTTCGCGGCAGGCGTTGCGGATGGCGGTGACTTCAGCGTGGGCCGTGGGATCGTTGCTGGCCGTGACACGGTTGACGCCTTCGAAGGCCCTGCCGTCCGCGCTGACCACGACGGCGCCGAACGGGCCCCCGCTGTTCAGGACGTTGGCAGTTGCCAATTCAATGGAGGTGGCCAGGAACTTTTCGGCCGTGACGGTTGTACTCATTTGTGCGACTTCCTTTTGCTGTGGAAGCGCTGGCGACCGAAAAACACCAAGGGAACGGAACTGTGCCGCGGTTACCAGGCTTCAGCATTTGCGATGAAGGTTGAGTTACGCCTGGTAGATAGCTTCCCGGAAGACCGGGTGCCCGCCTTTGGCAGTTAGAGATTAGCACCACGCTGTGAGCCGCGCCATAGTTTTTTGAAAAATAAATATCGCGATGTGAAATCTTTGTTTCGCCGGTCTCACTAGGCAGACAGGAGCGCGCGACCCTACGCTGTCCGTACACCTGGATCAGCAGACAGGGCCTAACTGAGCTGGAACGCATACCGTCAACAGCCAAAAGGAGTCCCTCATGGCCCGTACCGCGTCAGTCCCTTCCCCGTCCAGGCTCTGGATCAGGAACCCGCTCGCCGTTTTCACCGCCAACGGCCTCGAGGCCGGCGGCGGCCTGGTGGTCAGCGAGGGAAAAATCGCCGAACTCGTACCCGCCGGCGGGCAGCCGTCCGCGCCGTGCGATGAGACCTTCGACGCCGGCCGGCACGTCCTGCTTCCGGGCCTGGTCAACACGCACCACCACTTCTACCAGACCCTCACCCGCGCCTGGGGGCCGGTGGCCAACGCTCCGCTTTTCCCCTGGCTGCAGAACCTCTACCCCGTCTGGGCGCGACTGACCCCCGAGAGCCTGGAACTCGCCGTCGAGGTGGCCCTCGCGGAACTGCTGCTCTCGGGCTGCACCACCGCAGCGGACCACCACTATTTGTTCCCCGCCGGCCTGCAGGACGCCATCGACGTCGAAGCGGCCGTGGTGCGCCGCATGGGCATGCGGGCCACCCTCACCCGCGGTTCCATGACGCTCGGCGAGGACGAGGGCGGGCTGCCGCCGCGGTCCACGGTGCAGGACCCGGAGACGATCCTGGCCGACAGCGAACGGCTCATCCGCCAGTACCACGAGCCCGGCGAGGGCGCCGTGATCCAGATTGCGCTGGCGCCATGTTCCCCGTTCTCGGTCACCAAGGAGATCATGGCCGAAAGCGCCGCCCTGGCTGAGAAGCACGACGTCCGCCTGCACACGCACCTGGCCGAAACCCTGGACGAGGAGGACTTCTGCCGGGAAATGTTCGGGCTGCGCACCGTGGACTACCTGGAGAGCGTCGGTTGGCTCGGCAGCCGCACGTGGCTGGGCCACGGCATCCATTTCGACGACGGCGAGATCGCCCGGCTGGGAGCCGCGGGCACCGCCGTCGCGCACTGCCCGACGTCGAACATGCGGCTCGGGTCCGGCACCGCACGGGTGCTGGAACTCGAGGCCGCCGGGGTTCCGGTGGGACTGGGCGTGGACGGATCGGCATCCAACGACGCGTCGAACATGGTCCTGGAGGCCAGGCAGGCGCTGTACCTGCAACGGCTGCGATACGGCGCGGACGTTCCGGTGGAGCGGGCGCTGGGCTGGGCCACCCGGGGTTCGGCGGCGGTGCTGGGCCGTGCGGACATCGGGCAGCTGGCGCCGGGCCTGCAGGCGGACGTGGCCATGTTCACGCTGGACGAGCTGCGGTTTTCCGGCAGCCACGATCCGGTGGCGGCCCTGTTGCTGTGCGGCGCGGACCGCGCGGACCGGGTGATGGTCGGCGGAACCTGGCGGGTGGTGGACGGCGCCATCCCCGGCCTGGACGTGGCAGGACTGGCGGCGAAGCACACGGCTGCGGCACGGAAGCTCATCGCCGGTTAGGCCGTGCTTGCGAAAGCGGCGATCCGGATCCTTCTGCGCACATGAGGTTTCAGTGCAGATGAGCCATCGCGGCCAGGTTTCCCTTGGCCCGATAGCAGCGCGCAGCTTCCGCCAGAGCGGCGTCACCCCTGGCACTGTCGCCGCGGGCGAAGCAAACGCCGGCCACTGTACGGTGCACGTCGCCGCGCAGGTTCAGCATCTCGGCCGGCGCCCATCGAAGCGCCTCAAGGGCAAGGACTAGTGCCTTGTCCGGATCTTTCGAGGCCATTGCAGACGCCGCCGCCGAGAGGGCCCTGGCCTCCACGCCCTCGGCAGGTGCGGTCGCGGCCGCCAGCGCGGCGAGCTCGGCAGCCTCTTCGGGACGCCCCATCTCGTGGAGCAGCAGCGACAGGCGGGCGGCGGACGTCGGCAAGTTTTGCCGCTCGCCAGTACGCCTGGCAGCGTCGAGCTGGGTCCGCAGGGCTGCCTCTGCGGTGGGGAAATTGCCGGCGAGGAGCTCGGCAGTTCCCCGGACTGCGGCCACGAACATAAGGAGGCGCGGTGCGTGCAGGGTTTCCTGCACGGCTCGTTGGGCCCGGTCGAACAGCTCCCGGCCCTCGTCGAAGCGGCGCTCCATTGCGTGAAGCCAACCCGCGTGGATCAACAATCCGGGGTGCTCAACACCCGGCAGGGCGATGGCCTCGATCTCCGGCAGGCACTGCCGCACCGGTACCGGGCCCGCGGCGAGCGCCTCCGCGAGCAACCAACGGTTCGCCATTTGTTCCCGGACACTCTTCGCCCGGTCTGCAAGTTCGATGTTGGCCCGGAAAGCCCGCTCCGCCTCGGTGAGGCGGCCCTGCCGCACCCGGACGCAGGCTTGCAGGAAGATCGCGCGGCAGCGGCCGCTGTCGTCATGGTGTGCGGTGAAGAATGACTCCGCCTCGGCGGCTTCCCGCCCGATCGACGATAGCGGCACGGGATCCGGACCGACGATGAACTGGATGCGGGCGTGCTCGAGGAGTGCCGCCCGTGCGGCGACGTCGTTGCCCGCGGCGGCTGAACGCTGGGCCAACTCCAGGAGGAGTTGCTGTGCCTCGGGGAACCGGCCGAGCACGAGATCGACCTCGGCCAGGCGCTGGGTAAGCGTCCCGCTCGCGGAATCGTCCCCGGCCATCATGGCCCGCGCCCGGGACAGAAGATTCCGGGCCGCGGTCTGATCGGATCTGGCGGCGGCGCGTTCTCCCGCGCGGGACAGGTGCGCGCCCGCCCGGGCCGCCAGGGACTCGTCGCCGGCGCCGATAGCCCGAAGGCTGAGTACGGCCTGCTCCAGGTGGTAGCCCACAATCTCGTCGAGCTCGGGTGGCCGCTCCGGCCCGCCGTCCTGGAGCCATTCGGCGTAGCGCCGATGCAGTGCGGCGCGGTCCGGGTGGGTCATGGAGCGGTATGCCGCGAGGCGGATGAGCACATGTCCGAAGCGGACCACGCCGTTGCTCCCACCCGTCAACAGGCGCCGGGCCTTGAGAGTGGAGAGATGCCGCTCAATGTAGGCCCGCGCCCCGTCCGGTAACAGCGCCGCCAGCGCGTCGCGGCCACAGTCGTCACCGGCCACCGCCGCGACTCTCAGCAGGTCCCGCTCGCCGGGACCGAGCCGGTCCAGACGCGCCGCGAGGAGGGCACGGAGCGAATCCGGGAGCGCGTCAAGGTCCGCCTCCTCGTGCGCCGCGAGGAGTTGTTCGGCGAACAGCGGATTCCCACGGGCGCGGTCGACGATGGCAGTGACGGCCTCGACGTCGATCCCGGGTGCCCGGCCCCGCAGCAACGCCGCCACGTCATCGGCGGGGAGCGGCTCGAGGACGAGCGCATCGGTCCATTCCGGCCGCTGGTCCAGCAGTTCGGGACGCCCCAGGCAGAGCACGAACAGCCGTCCTTTCCCGGAGCCTACTGCCTGGTCGACGAGGTCTAGCAGTGTCGGCTCCGCCCAGTGCAGGTCGTCGAGCACCAGCAGGAGGGGTTGCCTGGCGGAGAGTGCTTCCAGCAGCCGCACCGTTGCACGCAACATGGCGGGCACAGTCTCCGTGCCCTCGGCCAGACCCAGCCCGGCGGCCACTACCGCGGCGTCTTCCGGCACGAGCTCGGCAAGCGCCGGCCAGCCACGTTCGCCTGCGGCGTCGAGGAGGGCCTCGCGGAGCGGCAGGAACGTGATGCCCTCGCCGTACGACGCACAGCGGCCCCAGGCCACCAGGGCCTCGCCGTCAACGCTGTCGGCGAAGTCTGCGGCGAGCCGGGTTTTGCCGATGCCGGCCTCCCCCACCACGGTGAAGCGCCCCGGCACACCGGCCCGGCCGGCCGCCCGGAATGCGGTACGGATTCTGACCAGCTCCTCCGCCCGTCCCACGGTCGTGGAATCAAAGCGGAGCCTGCCGCGGGAGTCGTCCATCATCCCGATGACCCGCCACGCAGCGGTCTCACCTGGCACGGATACCACAACCGCCGCGCCGCGCACGAGCTGCAGGGTGCGCGGGCCCACCAGGACGTCACTGTCGCGTACGAGCCGCTGGAGCCGGAAAGCGGAGGTGACCGCCGGACCCGACACCATGTCAGCGAGCGACCCGCCCGATCCGCTGACCACGATGTCGCCGGTCTCGACGACGGCCCGCGCGGCATGCCGAACGACGGGCTCGTCGACAGTCGCGAGCCGGTCGCAAACCTCGACGGCGGCACGCACGGCCCGCACGGCGTCGTCCTCATGCGCCACCGGGAACCCGAAGAACGCGACCATCAGGCCACCCACGACCTGTTCCACGCGTGCGCCATGGGTGCGCAGCACCGCAGCGGCAACCTCGTTGGCACGCGTACCCGCTGCGGCCAGGGCTTCGGCGTCCGCGTCGTCGTCGGACGCCGGCACGATCTCAAGACCGACCACCGTGACCATGCGGCGCTCACGGGGCAGCCAGCCTTCGGTCACGACCCGCGTCGGGGAACGTTCCCCCAGCGAAGGATCCTGCCGGAGAACCGCTGCTTCGATCTCACGCAGCCCGGGGCCGGGCTCGACGCCAAGTTCGTCCACCAGACGGTTGCGGGCGTCGCGGTAGGCAGCGATCGCATCCGCCTGCCGGCCCGCACGGTAAAGGGCAAGCATCAGCAGGCCGGAGAGCCGCTCCCGGAAGGGGTGCTCGGCGACGAGCAGGTCGAGCTCGGCGACCAAACCATGATTCCGGCCCAGCTCGAGGTCTGCCTCGATGCGCGCCTCGAGCGCGGACAGCCTCAGTTCTTCCAAGGCGGTGATGGTGCCCTGGGCGAACGGGTGGAAAGCGAAGTCGGCCAGTGCCGGGCCGCGCCAGAGGGCCAGCGCCTCCGTAAGGAGCCTGGAGCGCGGCTCCGCAGGCTGGCCGGCGGCCTGGTCGAGGAGCTGCTTGAAACGACCGGCGTCAACGTCCCCCGGACTTATTGCCAGCCGGTAGCCGCTTCCTTGAGTGACCAACAGCGTCGGGTGGCCAAGGGCTTCGCGGTCAGGCTCGAGCAGCTTGCGCAGCTTCAAGACGTGCATCTGCACCACGGTGTTAGCGGTGGGAGGGGGCTGCTCGCCCCACAGCTCGTCGACAAGACGCTCGGAAGGGACGGCGTCACCCGCATGCAGGACCAGCATCGCGAGGAGGGCACGGGCCCGCCCGCCCGGTACGTCGAGGCGCCGGGTCCCTTCGCGAACCTCCATCGGTCCGAGGATGCGGAATTCCACCGACAGCCGCCTTCGCCAGATCGCCCCGTGCACCAATCTAGCACCGCCGGATCCCGGCCGGATCCGGCTTTAGCGAGGCGTTAGCGGCCGGGCGGACCATGGAAAAAGCCCCAGAGGGGACCCCCAACAAGAGAGAGCAAGGAGTGAGAACCATGAATGGAACATTCGTATTCGTCGGCAATTGGACGATCAAGGAAGGCAGGGTCGAGGACGCGAGGAAGGCACTGTCTGAGCACACCGATTTTGTCGAGATCAACGAGCCGCGGCTCATTTCATTCAACTTCTACATCGACGAGGACACCCGCCGCGTGACCTGCGTCCAGGTCCACCCGGACGCAGACTCCATGGCGACTCACATGCAGCTCATCAGCAAGCACCTTTCAGACGGCGTGGAGTGGATGGACACCACCGAACTCGAGCAGTACTACGGCCAGAAGTCGCCGCGGCTGGCCGAACTCCTGGAGCCGTGGTCGAGCCCGCACGTCCCCGAACGATACCTTCCGGAACACTTGGCGGGCTTCACCCGCAGCACGGTCCGCTAAGGAGGAGTGATGATCAGCATTGAGAGCAGCGAGTGGATCGGCCGACCCACGGAGGAAGTGTTCGCGTTCGTGTCCGACATACGCAACGACCCGCAATGGCACACCGACGTCCTCGAGGCGGAATACGAGGCGCCAGGACCGCTCGCCACCGGTACCGCCTTCCGGGCAAAGTTCAAGCCGTTCATGGGACTGTCCGAAGGGACGGGCACAATCACGGCGTACGAACCCCCGCGTCGGGTCGTGCTCACGGAGCGGATGGGCAAGTTCGAGCCGGTGCTGACGCTCACGGTGGAGCCCGACGGCGGCGGCTCGCGGATCACCCGCCGCCTCGACATGGAGCCACACGGGATGCTCAGGATCATGGCGCCGTTTACCGGTGGAATGATGCGCAGGCGTAACGAGGGCTTTCTCAGCAACCTCAAGCGGGTCCTCGAGACCGGACGCCGTTGAGCCGGCACACCCGGCACCGGCCGGGCTTCCGGGCACGGAAAAGCGGGCGGCACCTCCCCAGGTACCGCCCGCTTGATGGCTCTGTTGCGCAGAGTCCGTACGTCTCCTAAGGCAGGATCTCAGGGACGTTGCCGGCCGAACACCGGGAGCGCACGCAGCCACCGGGAGAACCCGCCTTTGGTGCGGTCGCAGTCGGCCGGAATGTAGAAGTCCGGGTCCGTGGAGCCGAACGGCAGGTACAGCTCCTGGCCGGGAGCCGGAAATTCCACGACGTTCTTATTCTCCTGCTGGTCCATCTGTTCCTCCTCGTTCGCAGTCCATCGTTTCCGTATTTCGGAAAACTTTTATTGTTATGTGGAAATCGTAAACAGGTTCCCGTGGCCCGTCAAGAGCCGGACCCGGCCGGATCCGTGCCGGCCGGTCACATTCGGAAAATTGCCGCTGATTGCGTGGACCTCTTCACAAGGTCCGAAACCCGCGCTAGTCTTTTCAGCAACTCGTGACTCAGGTCACGAAACCTGGGAGCAGCAGGCAGGGTCGTAATGAGCTGGCATCGATGGATGCCGGCTCTTTTTTGTTGCCGGCGTCCGCCAAAACAGGCGCCGCACGGCGCACGACACCACACGGTGGACGGGCTCCGCCCACCAGGAAAGTTGAGACAGACCATGAGCAGCAAGATCGTCCTCGGCAAGAACCAGTACGGCAAGGCGGAAAATCGCGTCGTCAAGATCACCCGCGACACCGACCGCCACGAGATCGAAGACCTCAACGTCACTTCCCAGCTCCGCGGCGACTTCAGCGCCGCCCACTTCGAGGGCGACAACGGCCGCGTGGTTCCCACAGACACCCAGAAGAACACCGTCTACGCCTTCGCCCGCGACGGCATCGGCTCCCCGGAGGAGTTCCTGCTCCGCCTGGCCAAGCACTTCACCAGCGAATTCGACTGGGTGACCGGCGGCCGCTGGGAAGCCGAGCAGTACGCCTGGGAGCGGATCATCGCCAACGGCAAGGAGCACGACCACTCCTTCGTCCGCAAGGGCCAGGAAGTCCGCAACGCCGTGGTGGTCCGCGAAGGCGATTCCACCTACGTCATCTCCGGCCTGAGCGACCTCACGGTCCTCAAGTCCACCCAGTCCGGCTTCGAGGGCTACCCGAAGGACAAATACACTACCCTGCAGGAAACCTCGGACCGCATCTTGGCCACCGCAGTCTCGGCCCGCTGGCGCTACAACAACGACGCCGTCGCCGAAGGCAGGATCGATTACAACGCCGCCTACGAATCCGTGAAGGCGCTCCTGCTGGAAGGCTTCTCCGAGCAGTATTCCAAGGCCCTGCAGGAGACCCTCTACCAGATGGCCCAGAAGGTACTGGACGCCCACCCGGAGATCGACGAACTGCGCTTCTCCACCCCGAACAAGCACCACTTCGTGGTGGACCTGAGCCCCTTCGGCCTGGACAACCCGAACGAAGTATTCTTCGCCGCGGACCGCCCATACGGCCTGATCGAAGCCAACTTCGAGCGCGACCTCATCTCCGACCCGGGCAACGCCTGGGACGGCATCGCCGGCTTCTGCTAAGCCGCTCATCAAAAGACCGGGGCGCCGGAGCCAGGGCTGAACATCGCCTGGCCCCGGCCGCCCCGGAACTCAGCCATACCCCAATAGGCCCCGGCCCTGCCGATCAGTGCCCGAACAGGCCCCCGCCCACAAGCCGTTCTTCGGCCCGGATTGTTAGCCAGACATATCAGCCAGACAAAGGTGTCTGCCCCAAATCAGGAAGTCTGCCATGAACACCAAGAAGAAAACCCGTCCCACAGGGAATGCCAGCACCCGGCCCGAAGACCAACGCCTGTCAATCGGCAGCTCCTTCGCCTACGGATTCCAGCACGTCCTGACCATGTACGGCGGAATCATCGCCCCGCCCCTGATCATCGGCGCGGCCGCCGGCATGTCTTCGCAGGACATCGGCCTGCTGATCGCCGCCTGCCTCTTCGTCGGCGGGCTCGCCACCATCCTGCAGACCGTGGGCATCCCCTTCTTCGGATCCCAGCTCCCGCTCGTCCAGGGCGTCTCCTTCGCCGGCGTGTCCACCATGGTGGCGATCGTCAACGGCAGCGGCGGCATCCAGGCGGTCTTCGGTTCCGTGATTGTCGCCTCCCTGATCGGCCTGGCCATCACCCCGCTCTTCGCGAAAATCATCAAATTCTTCCCGCCCGTGGTCACCGGCACCGTGATCACCACCATCGGCCTGACCCTGATGCCCGTGGCCGCCAACTGGGCCATGGGCGGCAACGCCAAGGCCGAGAACTACGGCAGCGTGGCGAACATCGGCCTCGCCGCCGCCACCACCGCCGTCGTCCTGCTGCTAAGCAAAGTAGGCAACGCCGCCATCTCGCGCCTGTCCATCCTGCTGGCCATGATCATCGGCACCGTCATCGCCGCGGTCACCGGCATGGCCGACTTCTCCAAGGTGGGCCAGGGCGAGATCGTCGCCTTCCCCACCCCCTTCGCCTTCGGCCCGCCCACCTTCGAGATCGCCGCCATCGTCTCGATGCTGATCGTCATCCTGGTCACCCTGACCGAAACCTCGGCGGACATCATCGCCGTCGGTGAAATCGTGGACACCAAGGTGGACTCCAAGCGCATCGGCAACGGCCTGCGCGCGGACATGCTCTCCAGCGCCATTTCCCCGGTCTTCAACTCCTTCACCCAGAGCGCCTTCGCGCAGAACGTCGGACTCGTGGCCATCACCGGCGTCAAAAGCCGCTTCGTGGTCAGTGCCGGCGGCCTCATCCTGGTGATCCTGGGCCTCCTGCCCGTCCTCGGCCGCGTGGTCGCCGCGGTTCCGACCCCCGTCCTGGGCGGCGCCGGCGTCGTCCTCTTCGGCACCGTGGCCGCCAGCGGCATCCGCACCCTGGCCAAGGTGGAATACCGCAACAACATGAACCTGATCGTGGTGGCGGCGTCCATCGGCTTCGGCATGATCCCGATCGCCGCCCCCAAGTTCTACGACCAGTTCCCGTCCTGGTTCTCCACCATCTTCCACTCCGGCATCAGCTCGGCGGCCGTCATGGCCATCCTGCTGAACGTGCTCTTCAACCACTTCAAGAAGGGCAATTCGGACAACCAGTCGGTGTTCGTGGCCGGAACGAACCGCGTGGTCACCGAAGCCGACCTCGCATGCCTCGCAGAAGGCGACCGCTTCGAAAACGGCAAGCTGATCGACTGCGACGGCAACGAGGTCCCCATCAAAACATCTGCCGGCCATTAGGAGGTTTCAACGACGACGCTTCATTTTTGAATGGTAAGAGCCGCCGGACACCAAGGTGTCCGGCGGCTCGCTTCGTGAGACGGTTGTTTCATGAGGATCGACGAGCGCATCGGACACCATTATCCGGAGCTGGGGCCGCAGGAGCAGAAGGCCGCAGACACCCTCCTGGACCACCTGGGCGACCTCGCCGTGTACAACGCCGCCGAACTCTCCCGCCTGAGCGGCGTCTCCAAGGCCACGATGAGCAGGCTTTTCCGCCGCCTCGGCTTCGCCGACTTCAACGAGGTCAAGGAACACACCCGGACGCTGCGCGCGAGCGGGGTCCCGGTGGCCGCCCACGAGGAGGGCGACCTCGCCGCGCACCTGGCGTATGAGCTGGACAACCTGCGCCGCACCTTCGAACAGCTCGACGCCGGCCAGCTCACCGCCGCCACGGAGGCGCTGGCCTCCGCCGGGCAGCTGCTGCTGATCGGCTTCCGCAACAGCTTTCCGCTCGCGCTGCACCTGCGACAGCAGCTGCTTCAGTGCCGCGGAAACGTCGCCGCCGCCCCGCAGCCGGGCCAAAGCATCGGCGAGGAACTGGCAGGGTACGGCGCGGGCGACGTCGTACTGTTGCTGGGATTCCGACGGCGGCCGGCGGCTTTCGCGGCCGTCCTCGAGGCGGCTGCCGCGGGCGGCTCCACCACCGTGCTGATCGGCGATCCGAGCGCCCGCCGTTTCGCGGCCAAGGCCGATATCTGGCTTGAGTGCCCGGTGGACAGCGTCTCGGCCTTCGACAGCTACGCCTCGGCCATGAGCCTCATGAGCGTTCTCGCCAACGGGGTGCTGGCGGTCCGTGCCAAGGCCGGCCGGGACCGGATCCGCGAGGCCACCGGACTCTTCAGCGCCCTCGGCGAACTGGAAGAGTGACCCGAGTCACATTCGGCGCGTAATACACAGGGTCTTCTTCCAGCAGAAACAGCTATGTAACATCCGTTCCACAAACTTGGGTTCATGAAACGGCCGATCCGGCCGCGAACTTACCGGAGGAACAACATGGCTGAACTTGAGACCGCGGCCGGCACCGGCGCCGGCGCCGTCAAGCACGGGTATGACCACCGCCTCGCCAACGAGGACCTCGTCCCCCTGGAGAAACAGGGCTGGGGCGCCTACAACATTTTCGCTTTCTGGATGTCCGACGTGCACAGCGTGGGCGGCTACGTCACCGCCGGCAGCCTCTTCGCCCTGGGCATCGCGAGCTGGCAGGTGCTCCTGTCGCTGATCATCGGCATCGTGATCGTGCAGGTCTTCACGAACCTGGTGGCCAAACCGAGCCAGAAGACCGGCGTCCCCTACCCCGTGATCAACCGCGCGATCTTCGGCGTCAAGGGCGCCAACATCCCGGCAATCATCCGCGGCCTGATCGCCATCGCCTGGTACGGCGTGCAGACCTTCCTCGCCGCGGAGTCGCTGAACATCATTTTCCTGAAGTTCATCCCCGCCACCCACGCCCTGGCCACGGACTACTCCTTCCTGGGCTTGTCCGCCCTGGGCTGGATTTCCTACGCGATCCTCTGGGTGGCGCAGGCCGCCGTCTTCTGGAACGGCATGGAGACCATCCGCAAGTTCATCGACTTCGCCGGACCCGCGGTGTACGTCGTCATGATCATCCTGGCGATCTACCTGGTCTCCCAGGCCGGCTGGGACAAAATCAGCCTTGACCTGGCGGCGGGCGAGCCGCTGGACTTCTGGGCCTCCATTCCGGTGATGCTCAGCGCGATCGCGATCGTGGTGTCCTATTTCTCCGGCCCCATGCTGAACTTCGGCGATTTCGCCCGTTACGGCAAGTCCTTCAAGGCCGTGAAGAAGGGCAACCTGCTCGGCCTGCCGGTCAACTTCCTGTTCTTTTCGCTCCTCACCGTCATCACGGCGTCGGCCACCGTACCGGTGTTCGGCGAGCTCATCACGGACCCCATCCACACGGTGGAGCGGATCGACACCCCGTTCGCGATCCTGCTGGGCGGCCTGACCTTCGTCACCGCCACGGTGGGCATCAACATCGTGGCCAACTTCATCTCGCCGGCGTTCGACTTCTCCAACGTTGCCCCGCACCGGATCAGCTGGCGCACGGGCGGCATGATCGCCGCCGTCGGCTCCGTGATCCTGCTGCCGTGGAACTGGTACAGCAACGCCACCGCCATCCACTACTCCCTGGGCATCCTCGGCGCACTGATCGGCCCGCTCTTCGGCATCCTGATCGCCGGGTACTACCTGGTCAGCCGGCAGAAGGTCTGGGTGGACGAGATGTACACCATGGATCCGGGCGGCAAGTACTGGTTCAGGAACGGTTACAACCCCAACGCCCTCAAGGCCGTGGCCATCAGCGGCGCCGTGTCCATCGCCTCGGTCATCATTCCCAAGCTGCTCCTCGACACCGGCGCCACCACGGTGGATGCCACCTGGCTGGGCAACTACAGCTGGTTCATCGGCTGCGGCCTGGGCCTGGTGGTATTCCGGTCCCTGGAGAAGAGCTCACCCATGATCAACCTCGACGCCGACGGAGTGGACGTCAACGACGGCTCGCTCAGCGACGACTAGGCATCCGATTCCATGACCGAGCGTACAGTTGAGGCCCTGAATCCGCGGATTCCAGGGCCTCAGCTGTACGTTCGCGCCGGGTTGGCTGCGGTTTCGGGCTCAGTTGCGGTTCAGCTCCACGGAGATCGCGTTGGCCGCCTCGCGCAGCATGGGCACGGCACGCTCGCCGAAGCCCTGGTCCACCCGGGTGACCGGGCCGGAGACGGAGATCGCCGTGGGGGTCGGGGCGTTGGGCACGGCCATGGCGAAGCAGCGGACGCCGAGCTCCTGCTCCTCTTCGTCGATGGAGTAGCCGCGTTCGCGGATCAGCTTGAGGTCGTGCAGCAGGGCGTCGATGTCGCCGATGCTCTTGGAGGTGGGGGTGGGCATCCCGGTGCGGGCCACGATCCCGCGGACCACCTCATCATCCAGCTGCGCCAGGATCGCCTTGCCCACGCCGGTGTCGTGGGTGTGGGCGCGGCGGCCCACCTCGGTGAACATGCGCATGGAGTGCGGCGAGGGAACCTGCGCCACGTAGATGACCATGTCCGAATCCAGCACGGCCATGTTCGAAGTTTCGCCCAGGCGGTCCACCAGGGACTTCAGCTGCGGGCGCGCCAGTGCGCCGAGCTGCTTGTTGGCGCCGTCGCCGAGGCGGATCAACCGCGGCCCCAGGGCGTAGCGGCGGTTGGGAAGCTGCCGGATGTAGCCCAGCGCCACCAGCGTGCGCAGCAAGCGGTGGATGGTGGGCAGCGGAAGGTCGGTCGACGACGACAGCTCGCTAAGGGTGACGTCACCACCGGCGTCCGTGATGAGTTCCAGCAGTTCGAAGACGCGCTCGACGGACTGCACGCCTCCCGAGGGCTTTTCGGCCATTCCGTTGTCTCCTATGGCTCGGAATCCGACAACTCTTATCCGCATCGTGAAAGAAGTTGTATAGGTCTTCAAGATACCGCACCAAACCCCCATGCGGTCACCTTCGGCGGAAAGCTTGTGTTTCCACTTTGTAGATAATAATATCCATAATACGAAAAAGCACTAGCGAGGCACACCGGTCCTTAAGGACCTGCAACAGGAGGACATTCAATGGCGAACCCGGGCCCCGGAAACTCAATTACCCTGCGCGTCGCCGCGCCGTCGAGCTTCACTGCCACCAGTGAGATCGCAGCGGCAGTCGCCGCCGCCGGCGCAGCCGTCACCGCACTGGACGTCACCGAGTCCCACCACGACACGATCGTCGTCGACGTCACGTGCAACACCACCGGCGAGGAGCACGCCGAAGAGGTCAAGAAGGCCCTGAACGCGCTCGACGGCGTCACGGTCCAGCACGTTTCGGACCGCACCTTCCTCATGCACCTGGGCGGCAAGCTCGAGGTGGTTCCGAAGGTGCCGCTGCGCAACCGCGACGACCTGTCCCGCGCCTACACCCCCGGCGTCGCACGCGTCTGCCTGGCCATCGCCGAGGATCCGGCAGCGGCCCGCAACCTGACCGTCAAGCGCAACACGGTCGCCGTCGTCACCGATGGCTCCGCCGTCCTGGGCCTGGGCAACATCGGACCCGCCGCCGCCCTGCCGGTCATGGAAGGCAAGGCCGCCCTCTTCAAGCAGTTCGCCAACGTGGACGCCTGGCCGGTCTGCCTGGACACCCAGGACACCGAGGAAATCATCCGCACCGTCAAGCTCCTGGCTCCCGTCTTCGGCGGCGTGAACCTCGAGGACATCGCCGCTCCCCGCTGCTTCGAAATCGAGGCCCGCCTGCGCGAGGAACTCGACATCCCCGTCTTCCATGACGACCAGCACGGCACCGCCATCGTCACCCTCGCGGCGCTCGTCAACGCGCTGCGCGTGGTGGACAAGAAGATCGCCGACGTCAGGATCGTCGTCTCCGGCGTGGGCGCCGCCGGCTCCGCCATCATCCAGCTCCTCAAGGCCCAGGGTGCCCAGCACATCATCGCCGCGGGCCGCTCCGGCGCAATCCACGCGGGCGAGAGCTACAACGACCAGCACCGCACCTGGATCGCGGAAAACACCAATGTCGAAGGATTCTCCGGCACCCTGCACGAAGCCCTGGTGGGCGCGGATGTGTTCATCGGCGTCTCCGCTCCGAACATCCTGGGCGAAGA
Organism: Arthrobacter cupressi; assembly: GCF_900099975.1. Taxonomy (GTDB): domain Bacteria; phylum Actinomycetota; class Actinomycetes; order Actinomycetales; family Micrococcaceae; genus Arthrobacter; species Arthrobacter cupressi. The sequence goes on along the minus strand of NZ_FNEI01000002.1, from coordinate 153,438 downwards.
GCAGGTCGCTTCCATGGCCGATGACGCCATCGTCTTCGCCATGGCCAACCCCACTCCCGAGGTGGACCCGTCCATCGCGTCCAAGCACGCCGCCGTCGTGGCAACGGGCCGCAGCGATTTCCCGAACCAGATCAACAATGTCCTGGCCTTCCCCGGCCTGTTCCGCGGCCTCCTCGACGCCGGGGCGAGCGACATCACCCCGGACATGCTGGTGGCCGCCGCGGAAGCCATCGCCAAGCGGGTCGCTGACGATGAGCTCAATGCGAGCTACATTATTCCCAGCATTTTCGACCCGCACGTGACGGCCGACGTCGCAACCGCTGTTGCCAACGCCGCGCACGCCGCTGCTCAGTCCAACGCAGCCCAGTCCACCGCCGCCGTTCCGGCCGCCGCACACTAGGAAGGACCCGCACCATGGCTCTTACCGTCACCGATCCCCGGCCGGTCGAACGTGCCGAAGAAATCCTGACCCCCAAGGCGCTGGCCTTCGTCGAGGAACTCCACAAGCGCTTCGCCGGCACCCGCTCGGAGCTGCTGGCTGCGCGCGCCGCCAAGCGCGACGAGGTTGCCCGCACCGGCAAGCTCGACTTCCTTCCCGAAACGAAGGAGATCCGCGAGGGCGACTGGAAGGTCGCAGAAGCCCCGGCCGCGCTGCAGGACCGCCGCGTGGAAATGACCGGCCCGGCCTCGCCCGCCAAGATGGCCATCAACGCCCTCAACTCCGGCGCCAAGGTCTGGCTTGCGGACCTCGAGGACGCCAGCACCCCCACGTGGGCCAATGTCATCGACGCCATCCTGAACCTGCGCGACGCCGCCACCGGCACCCTGGCCTACACTTCCCCCGAGGGCAAGGAATACCGCCTGCGCACCGACGCTCCGCTGGCCGTCGTTGTCACCCGCCCTCGCGGCTGGCACATGGACGAACGCCACCTGCTCCTCGACGGCGAACCCACCGTGGGCGCGCTGGTGGACTTCGGCCTGCATTTCTTCCACACGGCCAAGCAGCTCCTCCTGAACGGCCACGGTCCGTTCTACTACCTGCCCAAGATGGAGAGCTACCTTGAGGCCCGCCTGTGGAACGACATCTTCGTGTTCGCCCAGGACTACATCGGCATCCCGCAGGGCAGCATCCGCGGCACCATGCTGATCGAAACCATCCCTGCCGCGTTCCAGATGGAGGAGTTCCTCTACGAGCTGCGCGACCACGCCTCCGGCCTGAACGCCGGCCGCTGGGACTACCTGTTCAGCATCGTGAAGTACTTCCGCGACGCCGGCGAATCCTTCATCCTGCCGGACCGCGCCTCCGTGGTCATGACCGCGCCGTTCATGCGCGCCTACACCGAGCTGCTGGTCAAGACCTGCCACAAGCGCGGCGCCTTCGCCATGGGCGGCATGGCGGCGGTCATCCCGAACCGCCGCGAACCCGAAGTCACCGCCCAGGCCTTCGAGAAGGTCCGCGCAGACAAGACCCGTGAGGCGAACGACGGCTTCGACGGTTCGTGGGTGGCGCACCCGGACCTGGTCTCCACCTGTCAGGAAGTTTTCGACTCGGTGCTCGGCAGCAAGCCGAACCAGCTCGACAAGCAGCGCCCGGAGGTCTCGGTCACCGCGGCGCAGCTCCTGGATGTGCCCTCCGCCGGCGGCGAAGTCACCGAGGCAGGCCTGCGCCTGAACCTGTACGTCGCCGTCGCCTACACCGCTGTGTGGCTCTCCGGCAGCGGCGCCGTGGCGATCCACAACCTCATGGAAGACGCCGCCACCGCGGAAATCTCCCGCTCGCAGGTCTGGCAGCAGATCCGCAACAAGTCTGTCCTGGCCGACACCGGCAACACGGTCACCCGTGAGCTCGTCACCCGGATCCTGGGTGAGGAGACCGAACGGCTGCGCGGCGAGGTGGATGCCGAATCGTTCACCAAGTACTACGAACCGGCCAGCCGCCTGATCGCGGACATCTGCCTGTCCGAGGACTACACGGACTTCCTCACCACCCCCGCTTACGAGCTGGTGTAGGGATGGCCAAGCAGTCCCTGAACGCGGCGGACCTCGCCGCCATCGATTCCCAGCTCGCCGCCACGGACGAACTGCTGGAACGCAACTACCCCGGCGACAGCGGCAGCCGCCAGCCCGTGCACACCGTGTACGTACCGGCGGACCGCTTCACGCCGTCGCTCGCTTCCGAATGGGGCGCCCAGGCGCTCGCGACGGCGGAGCAGCACGGCGGGCTTGAGAAGCTCGGCGTGCTGCTGGGCCAGGAGCCCGGGCTGGCGGCCGCCGTCGCCGGCCGGGTCGCTGCCAAGCTGCGCAGCGAGCCGATCGAGGACCTGCGCCTGGACTTCGAGGACGGCTACGGCGACCGCGGCGACGAGGCCGAAGACGTGGCCGCCGTGGCGGCGGCGCAGGCCGTCAGTGAAGCCGTGGCCGGCGGTTCCGCCCCGCCGTTCATCGGCATCCGCTTCAAGTGCTTCGAGGCGCCCACCCGGGCCCGCGGCCTGAAGACCCTGGACCTCTTCGTCTCCACCCTGGCCTCCGCGGGCGAACTGCCCGAGGGCCTGGTGCTGACCCTGCCCAAGGTCACCACGGTGGCCCAGGTCAAGGCCATGGACTTCGCGGTTTCCCGGCTCGAGGAAATCCACTCGCTGCCGGCCGGCCGGCTGCGCTTCGAGGTTCAGGTGGAAACCCCGCAGCTGATCCTGGGCCCCGAGGGCACTTCGCCGGTGGCGCAGCTGCCGCACGCGGTGCCCGGGCGCATCAGCGGCCTGCACTACGGCACGTACGACTACTCGGCGTCGCTGCAGATCTCCGCGGAATACCAGTCCATGGAGCACCCGGTGGCCGATTTCGCCAAGGAAGTCATGCAACTGGCCGTGGCCGGCACCGGCATCCGCCTCTCCGACGGTTCCACGAACATCATCCCCGTGGGTGGGAACGTGGAGAACGCCTGGCAGCTGCACGGCCGCCTGGTCCGCCGTTCGCTGGAACGCGGTTACTACCAGGGCTGGGACCTGCACGCCAACCAGCTGCCCAGCCGCTTCGCCGCCACCTACGCCTTCTACCGCGAAGGCCTCCCGGCGGCCGCGGCCCGGCTGCGGAACTACGTCGAACGCACCGAGGGCGGCGTCATGGACGAACCGGCCACGGCACGCGCGCTGGCGGCGTTCATCCTGCGCGGCGTCCAGTGCGGCGCGGTGGGCACCGAAGAGGTCCTGGCGCTTGCCGGCGTCGAACTCCCCCGGCTGACCCATCTGGCACATCCGCGACTCGCCACCACATCGAACTAGAGGACTCATTCATGGGCAACTACTACTACCCCACCGGCGGCCTGCCGCCGCAGACCCATCTGACCACCGAGCGTGCCATCGTCACCGAGGCGTACACGGTGATCCCCAAGGGTGTGCTGACGGACATCGTCACCAGCCTCCTGCCGGGCTTCACGAAGACCCGTTCCTGGATCATCGCCCGTCCGATCTCCGGTTTCGCCACCACATTCTCCCAGCTCATCGTCGAGGTTGCACCCGGCGGCGGTGCTCCGAAGGCCGAGTTCGAGTCCGGCGTCGAAGGCGTCATCTTCGTGGTCAAGGGCACCCTGAACCTGGACCTCAAAGGCGAGAAGCACATCATGGAGGAGGGCGGCTACGCCTACCTGGCCGCCGGTGACGAGTGGGGCATCGAGAACACCTCCGACGACATCGCCACCTTCCACTGGATCCGAAAGGCCTACGACCGCCTGGAAGGCTACGAGGCCAAGTCCTTCGTCACCAACGAAAAGGACGTCGAAGGGACGGCCATGCCGGACACTGACGGCGTGTGGAGCACCCAGCGCTTCGTGCCCTCCGACGACCTGGCGCACGACATGCAGGTCAACATCGTCACGTTCCAGCCGGGCGGCGTGATTCCGTTCCCGGAGACCCACGTCATGGAGCATGGCCTGTACGTCCTCGAGGGCAAGGCCATGTACCTGCTCAACAAGGACTGGGTTGAGGTGGAAGCCGGCGACTACATGTGGCTGCGCGCCTTCTGCCCGCAGGCCTGCTACGCGTCCGGCCCCGGCCGGTTCCGCTACCTGCTGTACAAGGACCAGAACCGCCAGATCAAGCTCACCGGCGCACCGCTGCCGGGCTAGGCGTCCAGGTTCCGGGCCCCCGCCCAACTAGCTCGCAGTTAATGTCGTTTTGGAGCGTCAAAACGACAACAACTGCGAGTCAGTTGGGTGGGGCTTTCCATTTAACGCCACTGGCCGAGGCGGCGCCCCGCCCAGAATGCCAGCAACAGCAGCCCGACGGCAGCGATCACGTAGCCCGTTTGGGTTATCGGACCAAGGAAAGCGATGCCTGCGGGGCTGAACGTTTCGTTGGACAGCGGCGCATAGGCGAACCAGCCGAACGAGACCGGCTCGCTCCTGCCGACCAGGGCGGCCACCACGCCCGCGATGACCACCGCCAGTCCCAGCAAAGGTAGGACGACGGCCGCTTTGCTCCGGGCACTCCTGCGGAGCCCCGCCCCCATCGCCAGGACCAGCAGCCCGACGAGGGCAATCACATAGCCTGCCTGCGTCAGCGGGCCAAGGCTGGCGGCACCGGCCAGGCTGAAGAAATCGGGTGCCGGCCCGACAAAGCCGAAATCAACCGGCTCGTTCGCTCCAAGTAAGGCGGTCACCCCGCCCGCGATGACCACCGCGAGACCCGCCAAAGGTACGACGGCGGCCGTCGCCCTGGCCTTGCTGCCCGCCTGGTTGTCCGGCCGGCCCGGCTTACTGTTATCCCCCAAAGATTCCATGCCCGCCAGAGTAGCAGCGCCCCGCCGTCGGGCAGCCTTAAGGCGCGAAGTCGCCGGAACGCTGCGGGGTCGCCGCAACGTTCCGGCGACTCCGCAGGCTTCCGGCGACCCCCCGGCTTCCGGCGATTCGGGTGAATGGGCCAATCCGTTGACTCAAGTGCCGGCCGAGGCCATAATCCCTCGTGCCCGGGCAGGAGCAATTGATGGATCCCGGGGCTGAGGGGCGTCCGGGTGACAGTGTCCCGTGGTGCGGGGAACCCTGGCTGGGGGTGGCTGCCCACGCAACAACATCACACTGGGGGCCGGGCTGCCCCCAAGCAGTCTGAAGAGGATCCACCATGAAATGGACAAGGGCCACTGCCTCCGCCGCCGTTTTCGTTGCGGTTGCAACCCTGGCCACAAGCAGCATTGCCGTCGCCACCCCGGGCTCCGGGACCAGTGCCGGCCCGGCGGTCATCGGGACCATCGACGGCAGCCAGAAGACCGAGCAAGATGACATCGAATTCAAGACCAAGGGCGACGTCGCCGTCCTGGACTTCGAACTCACCTACGCGGTGGGGGCGTACTCCGGCTGGCACAAACATCCGGGCATCGTCATCGCCACCGTGAAGTCCGGCTCGGTCACCCGGCAGCTGGGGTGCACCACCCAAACCTTCGTCGCCGGCGACACGTTTACCGAGGTCGGACCCCACTTTGTGAGCAACCCGAGCACCACCACGCCAGCGGTCCTGTCCATCACACAGATCGTTCCGGCGGACCAGGTAGGCGCGCGGAGAATCGACCTCCCGGCCCCCACCTGCTGACGACCCAAAGCCGGGGTCGCCGGAGCGCTGCGGGGTCGCCGCAACGTTCCGGCGACCCCGCAGGCTTCCGGCGACTCCGCGCCGCCCCGCCGTGCCCGGGGCCGCGCCGCCGGCCCCCTGCTAGGGTCTCTGTCCATGGATGAAAATTTGGGGAAATTCATCAAGGACTTCAGCGTACTGGTGCAGCTGGCCCAGTCCGGGCGGGAAGAGGTTCCAGACGGAAACCAACTGTCCCTGGCGCTGACGGACCATCTGGGGACGGCCGCCACGGAGCTGTCCGTGGTGGTGGAGGAGATCCAGGCCCACCGGCTGGTGGACGTGGACATCCTGATGGAGTCGCTGGCCGCGGAGGATCCCGGACACCGACTGCTCGGGATCGGCGGCGGAAACCAGCGCAACCACATGTCCCTGAGCGACATCCTCCAGCATTCCCGGATGTACCCGTCCTTTCCGCTGGCCCAGCCGGACTACAGCAACCTGGCCATCGGACCGGACGAGCAGCGCCAGGTGGTCGCGCTGGGCCTGTGGCTCTTCAGGTACGACGGCGCACCGCTGGCGGTCCTGCAGCGCGAGGCCAACCCGCAGTACGGCCGGCACGCGGCCACGCTGGAGGTCATCGCCGGGGAAGCAGGAACGGCCGCGGCCTTCCTCGCCGAAATCCGCAGCAGCCTGGAGCGCAACAGCGTCTTCAAGGGCCAGGTCATCGCCCTGACCATGGGCGACTACGGTCCAAGCATGGGTGGGGTCACCTTCCTGCGGCGTCCGGAGCTGGCCAAACGCGACGTCATTCTTCCGGACGGGCTGCTGGACCGCGTGGAAGACCACACCCTGGGAATCGCCCGCCAGGCGTCGGTCCTGCAGGAGCATGGCCAGCACCTCAAACGGGGGCTGCTGCTATACGGCCCGCCGGGCACCGGCAAGACGCACACCGTGCGGTACCTGCTGAGCCAAAGCGAGGGAACGACGTCGGTGCTCCTCTCGGGCGGAACGCTCGCCCGGATTTCCGAAGCGGCACGGATCGCGAGGGCTCTCGCGCCCTCGATCGTGGTGCTCGAGGACTGCGACTTGATCGCCGAGGACCGCAACTTCAGCCATGGCCCGCAGCCCCTGCTTTTCGAGGTGCTGGACGCCATGGACGGCCTGGACAGTGATGCCGACGTCGCGTTCGTCCTCACCACCAACCGCGTGGAGACCCTCGAACGCGCCTTGGCGCAACGGCCCGGCCGGGTGGATCTCGCCGTCGAGATCCCGCTGCCCTCCGAACACGAGCGCGGAAGGCTCCTGGAGCTCTACTCCCCCGGCCTGGATTTCTCGACGGCGGCGCTTGAATCCGCGGCGGCGCTCACCGCGGGGACCACGGCATCGTTCGCCAAGGAACTGGTGCGACGGGCCGTGGTGGCCGCGGCACTGGCCGGCCAGGCGCCGTCGGACACCCACCTGGAAGGCGCCGTGGAAGAGCTCATGGCGGACAGCGCGGCGCTCACCCGCAGCCTGCTGGGCAGCTGAACGAGGGAAAAACGTAGCGTGCCTACGCCGCGGAGTCCTCCGGGGCACCGCCGGTCTCAGGCGCAGCCCAGGTGAGGTTGACCATGACGCCGTCGTTGTCTTCGTCGATCCTGAGCTGCAGTTCCTCCCCGAAGAAGAAGTCATGCTCAAGGTCCCGCCCGTCGATCCGTGCCGCCTCCGCGAGTTTCGTCATGGCCGAGGCCATCGCCCGGCCCCAGTCGTGGGGGTGCTTGCTGGACGCCTTCTCGAGGGCTGAATACCTGACCATGGTTTCAATTGTTCTCCGTTGCGGCCCGTTCTGCCAGAGCAGGACCGGACGAGGGACCGGTGCCCGGAGCATTTCCGATCGGCACGTTGCTGCGGTGCGCCCGGCCGCGGTCCAGTTGCATGGCGCTCGTCACGAGGGCGAAGTGGCTGAAGGCCTGGGGCATGTTCCCCAGTTGCCGGCGGGTCCGCGGATCCCATTCCTCGCTGAGCAATCCCACGTCGTTGCGGAGGGAGAGCAGCCGCTCGAACAGTTCGGTGGCTTCCCCGGCGCGTCCCGCGCCAAGCAGCGCATCCACCAGCCAGAAGGAACAGGCGAGGAACACGCCTTCACCGCCCGGCAGGCCGTCGTCGCTCTCTTCGTTGCGGTACCGCAGCACCAGCCCGTCCACGGTCAACTCGCGCTGGATCGCCTCGATGGTGCCGATCACCCGCGGATCGTCGTGAGGCAGGAAGCCCACCTTCGGGATCAGCAGCAGGCTCGCGTCCAGTTCGCGGCCGCCGTACGCCTGGACGAAGGTGTTGCGTCCGGCGTCGAAACCCCGCTCCATGACCTCCCGGTGGATCGTGTCCCGCAGGGCCGCCCACCGCTCCAGCGGCCCCGGCAATCCAAGGTCGCCGATTGCCTTGACCATGCGGTCCGCAGCCACCCAGGCCATCACTTTCGAGTGCGTGAAATGGCGCCTGGGGCCGCGCATTTCCCACAGCCCGTTGTCCGGCCGGTGCCAGATCTCTTCCAGGTGGTTCATGAGGGCCAGCTGGAGGGGCCAGGAATCGTCCCTTTTCCGGGCGCCGCCGTCCAGCAGCCCCGCCCTGGTCAGCGACAGGCAATCCAGCACCTCGCCCCACACATCCAGCTGCAGTTGCTCCGCGGCGGCGTTGCCTGTGCGGACGGGCAGCGATCCCTGGTAGCCGGACAACCAGGTGAGGGCATTTTCGGGGAGGCGGCGTTCGCCGTGCAGGCCGTACATGATCTGCAGGTCCGCGGGATCGCCGGCCACTGCGCGCAGCAGCCAGTCCCGCCAGGCGGCGGCCTCCTCCGTGTATCCCGCGGCAAGCAGGGACTGCAGCGTTAGCGTGGCGTCACGGAGCCAGCAGTAGCGGTAGTCCCAGTTCCGCGGCCCGCCCAGCTGTTCCGGAAGCGAGGTGGTGGGGGCGGCCACGATTCCGCCGGTCGGGGCATAGCTGAGCGCCTTGAGGGTGATCAGGGAACGTTCGACGGCGGCGTGGTAGGGACCGGCGTCCGCGCACCGTTGGGACCACTCGGTCCAGAATTGTTCGGTGTCCGACCGGGCGGCGGCGGGTTCAACGGACCGTGGCCGCGGCTGGTGGCTCGGCGCCCACGTCAGGACGAACGGTACGGACTCCCCTTCCCCGACGGTGAACTCGCTGATGGTGCGCATGTCCACGCCCTTGAGCGGCGCCGCGGTTTCCACGTAGACCGAGTCCGGACCGGCAACAGCCCTGATTCCTTGTTGGTCCCGCCGCACCCACGGCACCACATGGCCGTAATCGAAGCGAAGGACCAGTTCCCCGCGCATCCGCACGCTGCCACGGATCCCCTCGACAATGCGGACGACGTCGGCAACCTCGTCGCGCGGCGGCATGAAGTCGGTGACGCGCACGTGGCCTTTGTCGGTCTCCCATTCGCTCACCAGGACCAGGGTTCCCGGGCGGTAGCTGCGGCGGGTACAGCGGCCGCCGTCCACGGGCGCCAGAAGCCACCGGCCGGCGTCGGGAGTGTCCAACAGGGCCGCGAAGCACGCCGGCGAGTCGAAACGCGGCAGGCACAGCCAGTCAATGGACCCTTCGGTGCTGACGAGCGCCGCGGTGTGCAGGTCGCCGATCATGGCGTAGTCTTCGATTCCCGCGGGCCCGCCGGGGGCCGTGCCGCCGCTCACCCCCGGGTACCCAGGAAGGCCTCGACGGCGGCGATCGCCCGGTCCGTGATGGCCGCCCGCTCGCCGCTGCCGTCCACCTCCACCACGATGCCGCGCACCGAATACGCCGAAACCACCGGCTGCGTTTCCTCCCGGTAGAGCTCCAGGCGCCGCCGGATCACCGCGGCGGTGTCATCGCTGCGGCCCTGTTCCTGCGCCCGGTTGAGGAGCCGCTGCACCAGTTCCTCGTCGTCCGCGGCGAGCTGCACGACGGCGTCAAGGCGCTGTCCTTTGCCCGCAAGCAAGGCGTCGAGAGCCGCGAGCTGGGCCAGGTTGCGCGGGTAGCCATCCAGCAGGAACCCGTTCCCGACGTCGTCGCCGTCCAGGCGACGCGCGACCATCGCGTCGGTGAGCCGGTCCGGCACGAGCTCGCCCCTGTCCATGAACCGGCTGGCCTCGACGCCGAGTTCGGTCTGCTCCCGTACGTGGGTGCGGAAGATTTCACCGGTGGAAATGGGCAGGACGCCGAAATGTGCGGCGAGGTATTCGGCCTGGGTGCCTTTTCCCGAGCCGGGCGCGCCAATGATGATCATGCGGGTCATGCCTGAGCGTAGCAACGGACGGCCCCTTTGGCACCAGCCATGCAGGATCGCCGGCCCGGAAGGGCCCCGAGAGACCGCGCCCGAAACATTTATCCAAATGCCTGAATAATTACGTGCTAGCACGGAAGCGCCGCACCCTCCCCCGGGCGCACCATTGATTTCGGGCCGGGAAACCTGGCCCGAAGCGGAGGACCCGCACAGCAAGAGGGACCTCCACTGATCACCGGCAGGCCGGAACACACCGTTCAGGCCGGGATGCCCGTTCACATCCCCTCGGCCGGTTCACATCACACCCCAGGAGAGAAATGCGCACCAACACCCTGTCCAAGCCCAAGCGCGCCCGGATCATCTCGGTACTGGCCGTCAGCCTCGGCCTTGCCGGAGCCGGCCTGGCCCTCGGTACCCCTGCCCAGGCCAGCACCCTCTATTCCTGCACCGTCACACCGCTGAAGCCGATCTTCTCGCACTTCAACACCAGCGGCGTGAAGGTCCTCGACTACCGCATCACAGCCAGCTGCACGAGCAGCCGCTCGCTCTACATCCAGCAGCAGCGCTGGGAGGACGACTCCTGGCCGAACGGCGACGACTACCTGGGCGGCACTGACTTCAGCCGCTACCTCAGCGCCGGCACGAGCACCACCATCCACAACTACCGCACCCTGGTGGACGGCGAGCTCGGCTACGAAGAGGTCTACCAGAAGGTCCGCTTCAAGGTGGGCAGCGGCGGCGTTTGGTCGGGCTACACCGGTTGGCAGAACAGCGCGGTCCTCTCGATCTCGAACTAGTCCCCATTCAGCCCCCAACATGCGGCGACAAGCCGGCCCGGTTCTGCCGGGCCGGTTTCGCGTGTGCGGCCAGCTGCGTTTTCGCCTGTGCGGCTAGCGGCGGCCTCCGCCGGAGCGCAGGTAGCTCAGCACGGCCAGGACACGGCGGTGGTCCTCGGGTTCGGGACGCAGGTTGAACTTCACGAAGATGCTGCGGATATGCGCCTCCACTGTCCGTTCGCCGAGGAACAGGCAGCGGCTGATCGCCTGGTTGGTGCGGCCCTCGGCCATGAGCTCCAGCACTTCGAGTTCCCGGCCGCTCAGTTCCTCCGCACCCTGCCGGGGTTCCTGCGGACGCGAAACCAGGCGGGACACAAGCTCGGGGTCCACAGCGGTGCCGCCGGCGGCCACCCGCCGCAGGGCATCGAGGAAATCCTCGACGTCGGAGACGCGCTCCTTTAACAGGTAGCCCAGGCCCTTGGCCCCGTCGAGGCCAGTACCCTCGGCACCGGTGCCCTCCGCGCCCCCGGAGAACAGGGACATCGCGTTTTCCGTCTCCACGTACTGGGAGAGCAGCAGCACCCCGGTTTGCGGATACCGGCGCCGGATTTCCCTGGCGGCCTCGATCCCTTCCGTTGCGTACCCGGGCGGCATCCGGATGTCCACCACGGCGGCATCCGGCCGTTCGCGCTCAACGCAGCTGAGCAGTTCGGCGGCATCGCCCGCTTCGCAGACCACCGTAATGCCTTCCGCCTCCAGCAGGGCTGCCAGGCCCCTGCGCAGCAAGGCGGAATCGTCCGCGATGGCAACCCTCAAGGTCATGGCAGGCCTCCTTTCCCTTCGCCCGGCAGTGCCCCGGGGGCCGTTGCCGGGTCCAGGGCGAACGGCAGTACCGCCGTGACCGTTGTTCCTTGACCCGGCGGGCTGACGACGTCGAAGGTGCCGCCCAGCGCCGCCGCGCGGTCCGCGAGGCCCATCAGTCCGCCGTCGGGCCCGGGTGCGGCGCCGCCCCTGCCGTTGTCCCCGATCACCACGGTCAACCGGTCCGCGGCGCCGGTGGCGCTGGCACGGATCATGGTGGCTTCCGCGTGCTTGGCGGTGTTGGTCACGGCCTCGGCGCAGATGAAGTAGGCGGCGAGCTCAACGGCAGGGGGCACGGGAGCGGCGAGCTCCACGCGGACCTCCATGGGCACCGCGGTGCGTTCGGCGAGTGCGGTGAGTGCCCCGGCGAGGCCGCGTTCGCGCAGCGACGGCGGGTAGACACCGCGGGCGAGCTCCCGCAGTTCACCCAGGGCCAGGTTGAGTTCCGCGGCGGCGTGCCCGATCAGTTCCCGGGCATCGGCGTCTGCCACCAGCCGCCTGGCCCGGGCCAGTTCCATGGCGACGGCCACCAGGCGCTGCTGCGCGCCGTCGTGAAGGTCCCGTTCCAGCTGCCGGCGGCGGGCGTCCCCGGCAGTGACGATGCGTTCACGGGAGCGGCGCACTTCGAGCAGTTGTTCGCGCAATTGCTCTTCCATGTTCCGGTTCTCCAGGGTGAGGGAGGTGGCGCTGCGCACGGCTTCGAGCAATGCGGGCTGCTCGCGGAGTGCCTGGTCGAACACCAGCGCCCCCACCGGGGTGCCCTTGCGTTCCAGGACCATGGCCGCCCGTCCGCTGTGTTCCTCCGGCAGTTCGCGGGCCCTGCCGTGTCCGTCGACGAAACCCGGCCGGACCGGGGACCACTGCCACAGCTCCAGGCTCGGGTCCCGGACGGTCTTCCGCAGCGCCTCGGTAAGCCGGTCGCTGAGCGGGGCCGCGCCGATTTCCACCATGAGTTCGCTGAGGGATCCGCGGGCGAAGCGGTAGCGCCACAATCCCAGCAGGACCGCCAGGGGGATGACCGCCGTCGCGGGGTATTGCCACAGCAGCGCCTCGGAGGCCTGCGGCCCGGAGAACTGCACGACGGCGGCGGCAGCCCAGACGGTTGCAGCGGTTTTGAGGGCCAGGGCGAGGCCCAACGGCAGGAAGGCGCTCCGGTACGCCGGGGTGCCGGCGTGCCAGCGCACCGCCAGCAACAGCACGATGGCCAGGCCCACACAGATCTGCACCACGCGGGCGGCGTTGCCGATGGCCGTGGTGAGCGCAAGGTCATCCCACAGCAGGAGCAGGTTCCGCGCAGTGGATTCTCCCGCGGCAACATGCAGGCGCGGGTCGAAGAAGGCCCAGTTGGCCACGGCGATGGCCAGCCACAGCGAGAAGAAGAAGACCACGGCGCCCTGCTGGAGGCGGGTCTTGAGCTTCCCGGCGGGGAAACTCAGCGCCAGCTGCAGCAAGGGGGGCTGGTACATCAAGGTCAGGGTCACCCCGGCAGTGAAGGCGAAGGGATCGCTGGAGCGGCGCAGGCCGGCGGCCAGCCAGAGCCAGCCGGCAAGGACCAGCAGAAATCCCGGCCTGCCGCTGGGCTGGCTCCGCCATGCGGCCACACCCGAGAGGACCAGGCCCAGTCCCACGGCCAGGAACATCCCGAATTCAAGAAGGCTGAAGGGTGCCCTGTCTGCGATCCCGCCCAGGTGCACCACGCCCTGCGCGTTGAGCAGCCCGAGGGTCCGGGCAGGATCCTGGAGAGCACGGGGCGACCAGTCGACGGCAAGCAGCACGACGGCGGTCAGGCCGGCGGTGACCGCCAGCACCAGCGCCGTCTGCCGTGGAGTCACGGCAATTCCCCCTCCGCCACGGCTTAAGATTCCCACGCCGGCGGGCGGCGGGCTACTGGGAATTCAGCGGCGTTTCTGCGGTGTCAGTCTTCGCGCTGGAGCCGGGCCAGCGCCATGCGGCGCAGTTCGGCAAGGTTCCGCAGCAGGGGCGCGGCGGCTTTCAGCAGCGGCTCGGTGATTCCGGCGTCGTGGGTTCCGCGGTAGCGGCGGCTGATGTCCATGACGGAAAGGGCCACGGCCACCGGCGAGAGCACCACCGCGGCATAGATGAAGATCATCCAGGACAGCACCGTCAGGGGCGACTGGCCTCCGCTCAGCCAGCTCAGTCCGCCCAGCAGGCCCACCGTCCAAAACAGCAGGACTCCGCCCAGCACAACGCCTGCGGGAAAGTACTCGCTCCGCACCACATTCTTCAGCTTTTCCATCAGCCGAACCCCATCCTCAACACCCGGATCTCACAACAACCAAGACAAGTATGCAGCCGCGAAAACCCCGTTTTCACCGTTTTCGAAAAGAGGTGATGAAGCTAACTTCGCGACCCCCTGGAGGGGCCTGCGGGCGCCTGCCGGCCAGCCCCGGCGACGCGTGCTGTTGTGAGTCAGCTCACCGTGGAGTACTCTTTTTCTGAACCACATATCGTACAACCGTTCGTAATGCGAACAGATTAAGAACCCCAACACCCGTCTTTCAGCGCGGAAGGACCCCGGAATGACCAATCTCGCAAGCGGCTCCGCCGTCTCGGCCAGCGAGTATCAACTCAAGCGGGCCAGGAAGGCTGCCCTCGCGGCCTTCCTGGGCGGCGCCCTCGAGTACTACGACTTCTTCATCTACGCGACCGCCGCCTCGCTGGTCTTCTCCAGGATCTTCTTCCCGGCGGGCGATCCCACCGTTGCGCTCATCGCCTCCTTCGCCACTTTCGGCGTGGCGTACGTTGCCCGCCCGTTTGGCGCGGTCGTGTTCGGCCACCTCGGGGACAAGATCGGCCGCAAGAACACCCTGGTGCTGACCCTCGTGCTGATGGGTTCGGCCACCTTCCTGATCGGCGTGCTCCCCGACTTCACCACTGCCGGCTACTGGGCACCGGCGCTGCTGGTGGTCCTGCGCCTGATGCAGGGCCTCTCCGCCGGGGCTGAGACCGCAGGCGCCTCCGCCCTCTCCACCGAGGAAGCCCCCGAAGGGCGCCGCGGCTTCTTCGCCAGCTTCGCCATGAGCGGCATTTCCGCCGGCATCGTGCTGGCTTCCCTGGCCTTCCTGCCCGTGGCAGCGATGAGCGAGGCCGAGCGCCTGGCCTGGGGATGGCGCATCCCGTTCTGGCTCTCCGTGGTGGTGCTGGTGGTGGCTTACCTGGTCCGGCGCTCCCTTGAGGAACCTGAGGTCTTCGAAGAGAAGCACGACCACGGCGAACTGGTGAAGCTCCCCTTCGCCAAGATGTTCAAGACCCACCCGGCGCAGTTCTTCCAAGTGGCCCTGATGTCCTTCGAAACGGTCACGAACACCTTCATGCAGTCCTTCGGCCTGGCGTATGCGGTGTCCGTGGGTGTCCCGGCTTCGACCATGCTGTGGGTGAGCATCCTGGGCAACGTGATCGCCATTGCCTCGCAGCCACTGATGGCTTGGCTCTCCGACCGTTTCGGCCGGCGGCCGGTCTTCATCGCCGGCGTGCTCGGCTCCGGCGCCATGATCTTCGTGTACTTCTCGGTCATCTCCACGGGGAACATCCCCATGATCTTCCTGGCCAGCACGCTGATCACCGCGGGAACCTACTCGATGTCCAACGCCATCTACCCGGCCTGGTTCTCCGAGCTCTTCAACGTCAAGGTCCGCTACTCGGGCATGGCCATCGGCCTGCAGATCGGCATCCTCTGCGCAGGCTTCACCCCCCTGTTGGGCACGGCGCTCGTGGGCGCCGAGAAGGCCAACTGGGGCCCGGCAGCCTGGATCGTGGCCGCGTCCTCGCTGCTGGCGGTGGCCGGTGCGGTCTGGGCCCGCGAAACCCACAAGACGCCCCTGCGCCAACTGGGCAACCCGGTTCGGTAGAGCGCCCCGCTCAGCAACCCACTCAGCCGCCCCGGAACCGCCGCCACCATGGCCTGGCGGGCCGGGGCGGTGGCGGTTCCGGGTGCGCGGCGGCAGAGGCAGCCCGGCGGGCGTGCCAGCGTTCAAGTTCGACGGCGATGTCCCGGGTCTTCGTGACCACGGGCGGCCCGCCCAGGAGCTGGCGGCGGGCGTTGACCACCCGGGCGTTGAAGTCCTCCAGGATCTCCCGGACCCGGCCCTCGGTGGCTTGATCGTCGAGCACCGCATCAAGCCCGGCGTCTTCCTTGCGCAGCAGGATCGCCTCCGGGGCCAGGCCGCTGAGCTGCTCACGCTGGATCAGCCCTTTGACCCACCAGTCCGGATCGTAGTTTTCGCCGAGGCCGGGGATGGGTTTGCCCGCGTACTTGAGGTGGTCGAACTTGCCCTGCGCCATGGCATCGCGGATCAGGTAGTCGGCCCGCGCGGCGCTGCCGATCTTCCGGCGCTTGTCCTGAAGCTCGTCTTCCGCAGCGGCATGGGCCGCTTCCTCCGGTGTGAGCTTGCCGGAGGAGCGCGCCGCCCGGAGTTCAGCCGCACGTTCCAGGCGGCGCCTGGCGCCGGAGTCCCTGGCGTCGGGGTCCCTGGCATCGGAGTCCATAACCACAGGGTACTGCGGAGCTAAATGATGCGGACCTTAAGGACTAACGACGACGGCGGGGGCCTCCCGCCGTCGTCGTCCGCCGTTTGCGCTTCAGGTGCGTGAGTACTCGGCCAGGATGGAGTCGATCTGCCCGGCTGCTTCCTTCATGCCTTCTTCCATGCCCATCTCGAGCATCGTGGTCATTTGCTCTTCGGATGCGAAGTTGGACTGGATGGTCATCCGGGTGCGGCCTCCAAGGTCTTCCAGGGTGACGACGACGTGGCCGCTCCCGATTTCCTCGACAGGGGCACCGTTCTCGTCGGCGAAGCCGTCCTCAAGCTCAAGGCGGTATGGCCGCTCGATCCTGGTGAAACGCCACCAGCCGCGGGGTTTCTCCCCCTCGGGGGTGGTCATGTAGTAGCCGGCCTCGCCCCCGGGCGTGAAGTCGTGCTTTTCGAAGGTAGCCGGATAGCCGGGAGGGCCCCACCAGCGTTCAAGCCGGCGCGGGTCTTCCCAGACCTGCCAGACGCGTTCGACGTCGGCATCGAGCTCCGTGACCAGCGTCAGGCTGAGTGCCTCGGGATTCGTGGTGGAACTGATGACAGTCATTGCTGAATCCTTCCATTGTTTTTCGGTTCTTCCGCGAGGATGTCTGCGATCCGCTCGGCACGCTGCCGCCAGATCGCTTCGTATTCATCAAGCAGCCGGCGGACATTCTGCAATCCATCATGATTCCCCCGCACGATCTGCTCCCTTCCGCGCTTCTCCTTGCTGACCAGGGAGGCACGTTCCAGCACCGCCACATGTTTCTGGACGGCGGCAAAACTCATGGCGTACAACGCAGCGAGGCCCGACACCGAGTACCCCCCCAGCGTCACCCGGCGCACAATGTCCCGGCGGGTGGGATCCGCGAGCGCCTGGAACAGGCGGTCGATCCCGGCATCATCCAGATGATCTACAACCATTTGGTTGTAGGTTACGCCGGGCGGTGAGGCGAGTCAATGGTTCGCAGCCCTTCGGGCCCCGGAGGATAATTTGGGCCATGACGTACCGCTACGAGGTGGAGGTAGTGCACCTTCTCGTGTCGCCGGAACATGCCTATTTCGGCCGTGCCAAGGACGGGCCTGCCGAGGTCCCATCCACGGATGCCGGCCGCGTGGAGCTTGTGGCCGGCAAGGGAATTGTGGGCGACCGCTTCTTCGGCAAGGCGGCGCACATGGATGCGGCCGTCACCGTCTTCGCAGTGGAGGCCCTCGAGTCCATCGCCGCGGAACTCGGCGCCGGCCCGTTCGACCCCTTCCTGACCCGCCGCAACATCTTCCTGCGCGGCGCAGAGCTGGCGCCCCTGCTCGGCCACGACTTCGCCCTGGAATCCGGCGGGGAGCTGGTGCAACTTCATGCGGGGAGGCCGGCGCATCCCTGCGCCTGGATGGACCGGATGCTCGCGCCCGGCGCCCACAAGGCGATGCGTGGACGCGGCGGCATCCGTTGCCGGGTCTTGTCCGATGGCGCCCTGGAGCGCGGCCCGGCGGTGCTGTTCAGCCCTGTGCCGCTGGATCCGGAGCGCGCCGGCGAGGCGACGGTGCTTCGGCCCTCGCGGCTGCCGTAGGCCTAAGCCTGGGGCGGAAGCCTACCCCCGCTCCGCGATCTCCTTCACGCTCGCCACGAGCTGGTCCCACATGCCCTTGGAGTGCTCCGCTTCCTCGGGGCTGGCGTTGTTGTCCTGCGAGAGGGTCAGCTTGGTGCCGCCGCCCTCGTCCTCCAGCGTCCAGGTGAGCGTGTGGTAGTTTTCCGGCTTGTCTTCCTGGCCGCCGAGGGGGCTGAAATGGGTCATGACCAAACGGCGTCCGGGCTCTACTTCGAGGATCTCACCCCGGTCCGCGTACTCCTTGCCCTCCCACTCGCCGCGCCAGGTGATGCTGCTGCCCTGCGACCAGTCCGTCTCCACGTCCGCCCCGAACATGAATTCCTTGACCGCGGCGGGATCCGTGAGAACCGTCCAGACCCGGTCCGCGTCCGCTGCGATGGTGATGTCCGACGTCGCCACATAGTTGCCGTCCATGGCCCCGACCCTACTCCCCGGCCGGAGCAGCCGTAAGCCCTTACTGTGATGAGGATCACCCGGGCTTGTGATCCAGTCGATTGAGCCGCCGGGGCGGCGCCGGGCACCATGGGAAAGTTGGCCCGGGTTCACCCCCGGCCAATCCCTTCATCTGCTGGACGCAACGTGGCCAAAGCGGTGAGCTCGCAGAGCCGCCCCGAGGCTCGGGCGTTCATGGATCAGCACCACCCGGCTCCGCACTGGCGCGAGGCCGGCAACCGAATTCATGATTGGAAGCCGAAGAACAATGACGTTTGAAACTGCCGAATCCGTCACCCTGAAGATCTGGGACCGCACCGCAGTACACCACACCCTCGACGCCCTCGTGAACGAGCTCTCGGTCCGCCACGACACCTGCACCAGCAAGATCGCCGTCACCGCCAGCGGCCCCAACACCTTCACCGTGTCGGTCCCGGCCTAAGCGGCCCCGAGGGGCCCCGGTATAAGCGTCGTCCCGAGGGCCCCGACGCGAGCTTGCGAGCGTTGGGAAGGGACCAACGCGGCGCCCGGCGGCGGGAGGTTACCTCCCGCCGCCGCTCTCGTTAACTCCCCGATCAGACCTCCGCGGCCGGCGCCGCGAACTGGGCCTCGTACAGCCGGGCGTAGGCGCCGCCCGCGGCCAGCAGCCCGGCGTGGTTCCCCTGCTCCACGATCTGCCCGGATTCCATGACCAGGATGAGGTCGGCGTCGCGGATGGTGGACAGCCGGTGCGCAATCACGAAACTGGTGCGCTCCGAGCGCAGGGCCCGCATGGCGTTCTGCACCAGCACCTCGGTACGGGTGTCCACCGAACTGGTGGCTTCATCCAGGATCAGTACGGAAGGCCGGGCGAGGAAGGCCCGGGCGATGGTGAGCAGCTGCTTCTCGCCGGCCGAAATGTTGCCGCCTTCGTCGTCGAGCACGGTGTCGTAGCCCTCCGGCAGGGAGTGCACAAAGCGGTCCACGTAGGCGGCACCGGCGGCTTCCATGATGTCCTCTTCGGACGCGACCGGCCGGCCATAGGCGATGTTGTCCCGGATGGTGCCGCCGAACAGCCAGGTGTCCTGCAGCACCATACCCATCCGCCCGCGCACGTCGTCCCGGCGCATGGTGGCGATGTCCACGCCGTCGAGCGTGATCCGCCCGGCGTCCAGCTCGTAGAAGCGCATCATGAGGTTCACCAGGGTGGTCTTGCCGGCCCCGGTGGGCCCCACGATCGCGATGGTCTGCCCGGGTTCTGCCACCAGGCTCAGGTCCTTGATCAGCGGCTTGTCCGGCGAGTAGGCGAAGGAGACGTTCTCGAACACCAGCCGGCCGCGCGCCGCCGTCGGCGATTCGGCCGGCACCGGATCCGGGTCCTGTTCCGCGGTGTCCAGCAGCTCGAACACGCGCTCGGCGGACGCGACTCCGGACTGCAGCAGGTTCGCCATGGATCCCAGTTGCGCCAGGGGCTGGGTGAACTGGCGCGAGTACTGGATGAAGGCCTGGACGTCGCCGAGCTGCATGGCTCCCGCGGCCACCTGCAGGCCGCCCACCACGGCGATTCCCACGTAGACCAGGTTGCCGATGAAGGTCAGGGCGGGCATGATCAGGCCGCTGATGAACTGGGCCCCGAAACTGGCCGCGAAGAGTTCGGCGTTCTTCTCCCGGAATTGCTGCTCCACTTCGCGCTGCCGGCCGAAGACCTTCACCAGCGCGTGCCCGGTGTAGCTTTCCTCGATCTGGCCGTTGAGCTCGCCGGTGTTCTTCCATTGCGCCACGAACAGCTTTTGCGAGCGCTTGGCGATCAGCATGGTGGTCACCAGCGTCAGCGGCACAGTGATCATGGTGATCAGCGCCAGCAGCGGCGAGAGCAGTACCATCATGAAGATCACGCCGGCCACGGTCAACAGCGAAGTGACCGCCTGGCTGATGGACTGCTGCAGGCTCTGCGAGATGTTGTCGACGTCGTTGGTGACCCGGCTGAGCAGTTCGCCGCGTTTCACGGAATCGAAGTGGCGCAGCGGGAGGCGGTTGATCTTCGCCTCGATGTCTTCGCGCAGGCGGTAGACGGTGCGCTGCACCACGCCGTTGAGGATGTAGGCCTGCATCCAGCCGAACGCCGAGGCCAGCACGTACAGCACCAGCACCCAGAGCAGCACCGACGACAGGGCGGTGAAGTCGACGCCCTGGCCCGGTGTCAGCTTCATGGGGCCGAGCATGTCCGCCCGGGCGTCCTCCCCCGAGGCGCGCAGGCCGGCGATGAGCTGTTCCTTGCTGGTCCCGGCGGGCAGGTCCTTGGAGACGACGCCGGCGAAGATCAGGTTGGTGCCTTCGCCAAGCAGCCTGGGCCCGAGCACCTGCAGGGCGACGCTCGCCACGGACAGGACCAGCACGAGGACCAGCCACAGCCGCTCGGGCCGCAGGGTGCCCAGGAGCCGCTTGGCCGAGGGCAGAAAGTTGAGTGCCTTTTCGGCCGGGATGTTCATCCCGGCGAAGGGACCGCCGCGCCCCGGCCCCATCGGCGGCCGTTGCGGACGGCCCAGGCTGGAGTTCTCGGCCGGGGGCTGCGCTGAGCCCGATTGCCCGACGGCGGCAGGCCGGGTTCCACGGGTTCCGCCTGCGCCGCTCATGCCGCCTCCTCCGCCGTGAGCTGGGAGGAGACGATCTCACGGTACGTTTCGGACGTCTCCAGGAGCGAGTGGTGGGTACCGCGCCCGACGATCCTGCCGTCGTCGAGCACCAGGATCTGCTCGGCATCGATGATGCTGGAGACGCGCTGGGCGACGATCACGAGGGTGGCGCCGGCGGTGCTGCGCTTGAGCGCCTGGCGGAGCCGGGCATCGGTGGCGGTGTCCAGGGACGAGAAGGAGTCGTCGAAAATGTAGAGTCCCGGCTGTTTCACCAGCGCCCGGGCGATCGCCAGCCGCTGGCGCTGTCCGCCGGAGAGGTTGGTGCCGCCCTGCGACACGGGTGCGTCCAGGCCGCCGTCCATCTCCTGGACGAAGTCGCGCGCCTGGGCGATGGCGAGCGCTGACCACAGTTCGTCCTCGTCGGCGTCGGGCTTTCCGTAAAGCAGGTTGCTGCGGACGGTGCCGGAGAACAGGTAGGGCTTCTGCGGCACCAGGCCGATGTGGCCCCACAGGAGGTCCGGATGCAGCTCCCGGACGTCGACGCCGTCCAGGCGCACGGAGCCGCTGCCCGCGTCGAATAGCCGGGGCAGCAGGTTCACGAGCGTGGTCTTGCCGGCGCCGGTGCTGCCGATGATCGCCGTGGTCTGCCCGGCACGGGCTGTGAAGCTTATCCCCTCCAGCACCGGCTGCTCGGCGCCCGGATAGGCGAACCCGACGTCGACGAGCTCCAGTTCACCGCGGCCGGCGCTGCTGAGCACCGGGTCCAGCGGCGGCCGCACGCTCGACTCGGTCCGCAGGACTTCCCCGATCCGGTCCGCGGACACGGCGGCTCGCGGAATCATCACCGCCATGAAGGTGGCCATCATGACGGACATGAGGATCTGCATCAGGTAGCTCAGGAACGCGATGAGGGTGCCCACCTGCATGGAGCGGTCCTCGATCCGGAAGGCGCCGAACCAGATCACTGCCACGCTGGAAATGTTCAGGACGAGGATCACCACGGGGAACATGAGAGCCATGAGCCGGCCGGCACGCAGCGCCAACTCGGTGACGTCCGAGTTGGCGGCGGCGAAGCGTTCGGTCTCCATGCCTTCACGGACGAAGGCCCGCACCACGCGGATGCCGGCCAGCTGTTCGCGCAGCACGCGGTTGACGGTGTCGATCCTGGTCTGCATCTTGCGGAACAGCGGCACCATCCGCGAGACGATCAGCCCCACCGCGATCAGCAGCACGGGGACGGCGACGGCGATGAGCCAGGATAGCTGGGCGTCCTGCCTGATCGCCATGACCACGCCGCCGATGCTGAGGATCGGAGCCGCCACCAGGAGCGTGCACGTCATGAGGACCAGTTGCTGGACCTGCTGGACGTCGTTGGTGGTCCGGGTGATGAGCGAGGGTGCCCCGAAGTAGGCAACCTCCTGTTCCGAAAACTCCCCCACCCGGGCAAAGATCGCATCGCGCAGGTCCCGGCCGAGAGACATGGCAGCCTTGGCCCCGAAGTACACGGCGGTGATGGAACAGGCGATCTGGGCCAGGGTGATGAGCAGCATCCAGCTGCCCGTGCCCAGGATGTAGCCGGTATCGCCGGTGGCCACGCCGTGGTCGATGATGTCGGCGTTGAGGGTGGGCAGGTAGAGCGAGGCGATCGACTGGGCCAGCTGGAAAACGACGACGGCGATAAGCAGCCGTTGATGCGGCCGCAGGTACTGAACAAGGAGTTTCCAGAGCATCAAACCGCCCGTCCGTGAGTGCTTCGAAGGACAGTTTACGACTGGTTGCTGAGGGCAACTAGGGGGAAATCCCGGGCGATGCGCGCGACCCTCCACGGCGCCTCGCCGGGTTACGCTGGGGAGCGATCGTCACCGTCACCGGAAGGATGCTTTTGCCATGGCTTTTGTCACTGTCGGAACCGAGAACAGTACGGACATCGAGCTCTACTACGAAGACCACGGAAGCGGTCAGGCGGTGGTACTGATCCACGGCTATCCACTGGACGGCTCCTCGTGGGAGAAGCAGACCGCAGCCCTCCTGGATGCCGGATTCCGCGTCATCACTTACGACCGCCGGGGCTTCGGCAAATCCAGCAAGCCCACCACCGGATACGACTACGACACCTTCGCCACAGACCTGAAGACGCTGCTGGACACCCTCGACGTGAACGACGCCGTGCTGGTCGGCTTCTCCATGGGCACCGGCGAGGTGGCCCGCTACATTTCCAACTACGGTTCCGCGCGGGTGGCCAAGGCCGCGTTCCTCGGCTCGCTGGAGCCGTACCTGCTGGACCCGGAGGAAGGCACCGACGGCGTTCCGCAGGACGTGCTCGACGGGCTCCTGGACGCTGTGAAGGCGGACCGGTACGCCTTCTTCACCGAGTTCTTCAAGAACTTCTACAACAGCGACACCTTTCTGGGCACGCCGCGGCTCAGCGAGGAAGCCCTACGGGCCAGCTGGGGTTTGGCCGCCCAGTCCGGGGCCTTCGCCTCCGTGGCCGCCCAGCCCACCTGGCCCACGGACTTCCGGGCGGACATCCCCAAGATCGACGTCCCGGCCCTGATCGTCCACGGCACCGCGGACAACATCCTGCCCATCGACGTCACCGGCCGGCCCTTCTCCCGGGCGCTTCCGTCGGCTGAGTATGTGGAGATCGACGGCGCCCCGCACGGCATGCTCTGGACCCACGGCGCGGAAATCAACGAAGCCCTATTGGCCTTCTTGAAGAAGTAGCCTGCTCCGCGGAAATCTCCCTGTGACCGCCGGCCCGCACATGCGGGCCGGCGGTCATATTTTGTTTCCCGCCAAACCATTGAACTTTTGGGATCCCAAGATGTAACCTGAGTCACACACCCCCAGAGTGAAAACTAGTTTTCGCATCATGGAACAAGTCCGGAGGCACGGACGAACCCTTTCAGAGCTCAGTAAGGAGCACACCGTGGATAGAAAAGCATCCCCGGGAGCCGCCACCAAGCCACTCAACGGCTCGGACGCCGGCCCCCGCACAGGTTCCCTGGCGCAGCAAATCGAAGGCGCGTACCAGAGGATCGGCGTCACCGGCGCCCACCGCAGCATCGTCTTCATGATCCTCCTCGGCGTCTTCTTCGACGCCCTGGAACAAAACGCCGTCGGCATCACCGGCCCCGTCCTGCGTGAAGCGTGGGGCCTGGGCGGCGCCGAGATCGGCCTGCTCAACACCATGACCTTCACGGCCACCGCGCTCGGACGCCTGGCCACCGGCCTGATCGTGGACAAGTATGGCCGCCGCCAAATGCTGGTCATCAACCTCATCATCTTCGCGGGCGGCTCGCTCCTGTGCGCCGTCGCACCCAACTACCCCGTCCTGGCTGCGGGCCGCTTCATCGTCGGCTTCGGCCTGGGCGGCGAGATCGCCGTCGCGGTCATCATGATGGCCGAATTCTTCGCGGCAAAGCACCGCGGCACCGCCGTCGGCCTCATCAACGTCACGGCAGCGGGCCTGGGCAACATGCTCGCGCCGGCCTTCGGCATCCTCGTCTTCACCCTCTTCGACGGCCCGGACAAGTGGCGCTGGGTGTTCGGCCTGCTGTTCATTCCGGCCCTGCTGGTGATGTTCTTCCGCCGCTTCGTCCCCGAGACGCCGCGCTTCCTCGCTTCCAAGGGCCGGCTCGACGAAGCCAACATGGTCATCACGCGCCTTGCCCGCGGCAAGCTCTCCGGCCCCATCCACGATCCCGAGCAGTTCATCACCGCCGCCCCGGACCCCGTCGAAGCCAAGTCCACCGGCCACTGGAAGGACGCGTTGCGCGGCAAGCTGCTCAAGCGCACCGTGCTGCTGTGCATCGCCGTCTGCATGTCCTATGCGGCCCAGATTTCGATGCTCACCCTGATGCCCACCATCCTGGTCGCCCAGGGCTTCGAGGTGAAGACCAGCCTGTGGTTCACCCTCATCATGCAGTCGGGCTCCCTGCTAGGTGCGGCGACGGCGGCATTCCTCGCCAGCCGGTTGGCGCGCAAGAAGGTCCTCACCGGGGCTGCCATCCTGGGCTGCGCCGCCGGCCTGTCCATGGCGTTCCTGGCAAGCAACATCACCCTGGTCATCATCTTCGGCGTCCTGTTCAACTTCGCCGTGATCATCCTGAACACCACCATCTGGCTCTTCGCCCCCGAGCTCTACCCCACCCGTACCCGCGGCTTCGGCACCTCGATCATCCTGGCCGCGGGCTCGCTCTCGGGCGGCCTGTTCCCGCTGATCTCCGGCGCCATCTTCGACTCCGCGGGCCTGGGCGGCATGTTCACCACCCTCGCCATCCTGTTCATCGTGCTCGCCGTCGCCGTGCAGTTCCCGCCGGAAACCTTCGGCAAGCCGATGGAAGAGGACGGCGAGACATCCGGCGACGAGGAGGCAGCAATCTATGGGCACTGAGTCCGCCTCCAGCGCGGCCCGCGGCACGGTGCTGCTGGTCAACCCGAACAGCAACACCCGCACCACCGCCATGATGGCCGAGCTGGCCCGGGAGGCCCTCGCGCCGCAGCGGCTCGACGTCGTCGGGCTCACCGCGGCCGACGGCCCGGCGATGATCATCGACCCGGAGTCGCTGGCAGCTTCGGCGGCGCACGTCCGCACCGCGGTGCTGGACTACCTGGCGGGGCCCGACGGCGGTGCTGTCGCGGCGGTGATCGTCTCCGCCATCGGCGACCCGGGACGGGAGGCCCTGGAACTGGAGCTCAGCGAACGGGGCATTGCGGTGCTCGGCATCGGCCAGGGATCCATCCACCAGGCATCCCGGGGCGGCCGCCGCTTCGGGATGGCCACCAGCACCCCGCTGCTGGCGGATTCGCTGGCAGCACTGGTTGGCTCGCACGGGAAGTCGGAAGCCTTCAGCGGGGTCCGGCTCACCGCGTCCGAACCCTTGGTGCTCGCAGCGGATCCCGAACAGCAGTACCGGGAACTGGCCGCCGCCGTCGGGGATTCCACCACACTGGACGGCGCGGAGGCGGTGATCATCGCGGGCGGTCCGCTCAGCGAGACGGCGCGGCGCCTGGCGGAAACAACCTCCGCGGAGATCATCCAGCCGATTCCCAGCGCATGCTCGCTGCTGCTGGAGCGGCTGGGAGCGGTGGCGGCCTAGGCGCACCTTCACAGGACCGGCGTCCCCCTACCCAAAGGGGCGCCGGTCCTTTGTGCGCAACAGCGACAGTTCAGCTTGTATTCACAAGGCCTTCAAACCCTTTCAAAACGTGACACCTAGCGTGACAAGCATGACTATTTCACGCAGGTCCCTGCTCACCGCCGGCCTTGGCGCCGGCCTTGTCGTCGCAGTTCCCGGAGTCAGCAACGCCGCCGTCCCGTCCTTGGCAGGGCTCCGTACGGACCCGTTCAGCCTGGGCATCGCCTCGGGCGAGCCGTGGCCGGACGGCTTCGTCATCTGGACCCGCCTGGCCGTTGATCCGCTGGCCGACGACGGCCTGGGCGGCATGCCGTCCCGCGATGTCCCGGTGGAATGGGAAGTCGCCGAGGACGAGCGGATGGCACGCGTGGTCAAGCGCGGCGTGGCCATCGCTTCGATCGGCTCTGCGCACTCGGTGCACGTGGAATTACGCGGTCTGCAGCCCGGCCGCGAGTACTTCTACCGTTTCCGCTCGGGCCGCTACATCAGCCCGGTGGGCCGCACCCTCACCAGCCCGGCACCGCACGAGATGCCCGCGGCCCTGGCCATGGCCTTCGCCAGCTGTGCCCAGTACGAGCACGGATTCTTCACCGCCTACAAGAGCATGGCCGAGGACCAGCCGGACCTGGTGCTGCACCTGGGCGACTACCAGTACGAATACAAGAAGGATTCCTATGTGGTGGGCGGCGGCAACGTCCGCGACCACGACGGCCCGGAAACGGTCACCTTGGAGAATTACCGCCAGCGCCACGCCCAGTACAAGGCCGACGCCGACCTCCAGGCCGCGCACGCGATCGCGCCGTGGCTGGTGGTCTGGGATGACCACGAGGTGGACAACAACTGGGCTGACGAGATCCCGGAAAACCAGGACCCGGCCCAGCTGAACGACACGGCCGCGCATTTCCGCCAGCGCCGGGCGGCCGCCTTCCAGGCCTACTACGAGAACATGCCCCTGCGGCCGTCCGCACTGCCCTCTGGCGCGGACATGACCATCTACCGCCGCGTCCAGTGGGGCCGCCTGGCCAACTTCCACATGATGGACACCCGGCAATACCGCGACGACCAGCTGGCCGGCGACGGCTGGAAGAAGAACATCATGGAACGCTTCGACGAGAACCGCAGCATCACCGGCGCTGAACAGGAAAAGTGGCTCCTGGACGGCTTCAAGGCCTCCGAGGCCCGCTGGGACGTGCTCGGCCAGCAGGTGTTCTTCGCCGAGCGTGATCGCGCCCAGGCACTGGACGTCGACGACGTTTCGATGGACGGCTGGGACGGCTACGCCGCCTCCCGCCGCCGCATCACCCAGGGCTGGGTGGACGCCGGGGTGCGCAACGCCGTCGTCCTCACCGGCGACGTGCACCGGCACTGGGCCGGCGACCTGAAGGTGGACTACAAGAACCCGGACTCCCCCGTGGTGGGTTCGGAACTGGTCTGCAGTTCCATCACTTCCGGCGGCAACGGAAGCGCCACCGCCACGGACGTCACGATGGCCTGGAATCAGCACCTGAAGTTCTACAACGACCAGCGCGGCTACGTGAACACGAAGATCACGAAGGACTCCATGCGGGCCGACTTCCGCGTGCTGGACTACGTCAGCACTGCTGGATCCGAGGTGCGGACCAGGGCCTCCTTCGACATCGTGGACACGGTGCCGGGGCTGCAAGCCCGCGCCTGACTTCCGGCCGGGCGGCGCACGCGCAACCTCACCAACGCAGCCGCCCGGCTGAAAGTTCCTCTTTTTCATTGTGCGAAGTCAGTTATTTACAGATTTTGTTATAAGCGTCACAGAATGTTGTTACTAACGCCGTAAATTTCCTTGAGTTAATGGGCAACTATTCCCGAACCAAGGAAAACCATGCCACATTCATCAGAGACCGCCGCCGTCGCCAACGACGCCCACAGCCCGCCGCAGCAGAAACCCGGCACCGCCGGGGGCCGGGGGCGCAGGCCCTCCTGGCTGAGTTCCCTGGGTGCCGATTTTCCTGCATCCCTGGTCGTTTTCCTGGTGGCCCTTCCCCTGTCCCTGGGGATCGCCGCCGCCTCGGGTGCCCCCGTCATGGCGGGGCTGATCGCCGCAGCGGTCGGCGGCATCGTGGCCGGCAGCCTGGGCGGCTCCGTGCTGCAGGTGAGCGGCCCCGCGGCCGGGCTCACCGTCGTCGTCGCCGGGCTCGTGGCGGAATTCGGCTGGCAGGTAACGTGCGCGATCACCGCCGCGGCCGGCGTCGTGCAGTTCCTGCTGGGTGTCAGCCGGGTGGGACGCGCGGCACTTGCCGTGTCCCCCGTGGTGGTGAAGGCCATGCTGGCCGGCATCGGCATCACGATCATCCTGCAGCAGCTACACGTGCTCTTCGGCGGCCGTGCTGCCGGGTCCGCCGTCGAAAACCTCACTGCCCTGCCCGTGGCGATCACCAACCTCGAACTGCACTCGGCCCTGCTGGGGCTCGCCGTCGTCGCCGTTCTGCTCGGCTGGAAGTTCCTGCCCGCCGCCGTCCGGAAGGTTCCCGGGCCGCTCGCCGCCGTCGTCCTCATCACCGCGTTGTCCGTGGCGGTTGCGCCGGCCGTCGAGCGGATCAGCTTCAGCGGTTCACTGTTCGACGCCGTCGCCCTCCCCGCCCTGCCGGACGGCAAGTGGAGCGCGGCCGCCATGGCCGTAGTCACCGTGGCGCTGATCGCGAGCATCGAGTCCCTGCTCTCCGCAGTCGCGGTCGACAAGATGCACTCGGGTCCGCGGACCAACTTCAACCGCGAACTCATCGGGCAGGGCTCGGCGAACGTGGTCTCCGGCATGCTCGGCGGGCTCCCGGTGACCGGCGTGATCGTCCGCAGCGCCACCAACGTGGAGGCGGGCGCGGCAAGCCGGGCCTCCGCCGTCCTGCACGGAATCTGGGTCCTGGTGTTTTCGGTGCTGTTCGCCGGCCTGATCCAGCTCATCCCGCTCTCCGTCCTCGCCGGGCTGCTCCTGGTGATCGGGGCCAAGCTCATCAAGGTGGCCGACATCAGGACCAGCCACCACACCGGGGACCTCCTGGTCTACGTAGTCACCCTGGGCTGCGTCGTATTCCTCAACCTCCTCGACGGGGTCATCATCGGGCTCGCCCTCGCCGCGCTTTGCGTGCTTTGGCGGGTGCTCCGGCCCCAGATCCACGCCCACCGGCCGCCGGCCGGGACCCTCCCCTGGCGCATCACAATCGCCGGATCCTGCAGCTTCCTCGCACTCCCCCGGCTCAACCGCGTCCTCCATTCCGTGCCGGAAGGGCAGAACGCGGTCGTGGAAGTCAACGCCGACTACCTCGACCACGCCTTCCGGGAAGCCCTGCTCGCATGGCAGGAGCAGCACCGGGCGTCGGGGGCCTTCGTCGCCCTCGAGGAGCACGGCTCCACCGCACTCCGGGACGCCGCGGACCGCACACCGCAGCGCCAGGACCCGCGCGAATTCCCGCTTCCGCCCAGGAATTCCTGGCACGACGACGTGACGCCCGCCGTCCTGCCGGGCAGGACGTCCGACGACGGGCAGCCGCCGCTGCGCTCCATCCTTCTGGGGATCGACAAGTACCACCGGCGGTACGCGGACAAGGTCCAGCCCCTGGTGCAGGACCTGGCGGAACAGCAGGCCCCGGACACGCTCTTTGTCGCCTGCGTCGATTCCCGAATCAATCCGAACCTGATGACCAGCAGCGGCCCCGGCGATCTGCTGACGCTGCGGAACATCGGCAACGTGGTGTGCAGCGACCACCATGACGCCTCGATCGATTCGGCGTTGTCCTTCGCGGTCAAGGGGCTGTCGGTCGACTCCGTGGTGGTCTGCGGCCATTCCAACTGCGGCGCCATGAAGGCCGTGCTGGCCGACGCCGAAGGCCCGGGGAATGCCGCGATGGGTGCTGGGTTCGATGCCTGGCTCGACCACGCACGCCCGAGCTACCGGGAACTGATCGCGGGACATCCCGTGGCGCTGGCCGCCGAGGCCGCCGGGTACAGCCGCCTCGACGCGCTCAGCATGGTGAACGTGGCCGTCCAGCTCCGCAAGCTCGGGGAGCATCCGGTCACCGGGCCCGCCCTGGCCGCCGGCCGGCTGCAGGCCACCGGCCTCTTCTACGACATCCGCACGGCCCGCGTGGTGCTCGTGACGCCGGAGGGCATCGAACAGCTGGACCCCAGCATGGCGGTCCACTGAGTGGCGCGGCCCCGCATCCGCCGCTACCGGGTGCGGGGCCGGGCTTCCCGGCAGCCTGAATCGTTGCCGGCAGCTCATCACAAGGCGTGACTCTGTTCCTATGGAACGCCGACGACTACCGGCGTAACCTAGCGTCCAAACGCCGTGCCGGGGAGGTGAGCGTCTTGGCCAGGTACTTGGGGCACAGCGGCATTTCCCTGCTTCGCTCCGCTCTTCCCGCCCTTCTTGGCGCTTTAATATGGCTGGTGTGGCTCGCCGGCCCGTCGCAGGCCAGTGATCTCTTGCCCCCGGTTCCAGCGGAACCCTCAATATCCGGCGTCCCCACCATTCCGTTGCCGGCTGTTTCGCCGGCTCCGGACCTGGACCTGCTTCCGGCCCTGGCTCCGACCCCGGACCTGGTGCCTGCTCCGGAGCTGGTGCCGGACATCACCGTTCCTCCGGCCGTGTCCTCGTTACCGGCCGTCCCCACCATTCCCTCTCCTGCCGTTTCGCTGCCCCCGCCCCTCACCGGGATCCCGAAAGCAGTCATCAATGAGCTGCCGGGTGCCGTCGTAACACCTGTCGTCGAGGTGATTGATGCCGTGACGCCCGTGATTGACCGCGCCGTCGGGAACGGACCGACGCTGCCGGTGCCGACGCTGGCTGTACCCAGGCCGCCGGCCCTGGCTCCCGGCTCCGAGGCCGCCGCGTCCAGCGCCAGACCACCGGCGCTTGCTGCCGCCACGGCTTTCCGCCGTACCATCGCGGTTCCGCCAAAGGCCCAGGCCGCACCGGTAACGACCACAGGTTCGAGCCCCGGTTTCATCCCGCAGATGCTGGTCCTTGTGCCCGCTGCGTTGTTGGCGACCGCAGAAATACCGCCTCCAGCGGGTGCGCCGCCGGGCAAACCGCTCCCTCCATCCGCGCCCCCGGTCCAAGCCGGGGCAGCGAACGGACCACAGGGCGGTTCAGCCCATGGTGCCGCGGATCTTCCTGATCAACGGGCACTGGCACCACCAACGGGAACCACGGCCGTCCATGACGGCCCCCAGATTCCCGCAGCCGGACCATCGTTCGATCCGGGGTCTTCTCCAGACTGAGCAGGCCGTCCCTGCCCAGGCAGGCACCGACCACCTGCGCCACATCGCGCAGGGACAGGCCTCAGTCGAGAGAGAAGCCATGAGAGACCATATCGACGTTCACGACCGCAGCCATCGCCTCAATGCATTCATCGGCAATTGGCCCGACCCCATGCGGAAGGGAGCAAGATAGCCACCTGAAGACGTAGATCGACTGGAAACACAGATCGACGCCGGCCGTGCAGTCAGCCTGACTGCACGGCCGGCTCCGTCGTGGCCGGGCAAGTTATCACTGCCTTCCGGGCTATTGCAGCCTCGCGTAGCGGCTCACGAAATTCCGCAGCAGCTTCATCGGCTCGGTGACTGTGTGTTTGTGGGCCTCGATGATGAGCCGCCCTGCGTCGTCCGGCGGAAAGTAGCCCGCGTACCGGTAGGTGTTGATCCGCAGGGCGAGCCCGTCGGCGTCGAGCTCCGGATGGAACTGGGTGGCGTAGAGGTTCTGCTTGATCCGGAACATCTGCACCGGGCACGCAGCCGAACCGGCCAGCAGGACAGCATTGCCGGGCAACACGGTGCAGGCCTCCTTGTGGCCGACGAACGCGTCGAAGCGCTCGTCCATACCGGTCAGCAGCGGATCCTGCAGGCCGTCGGCCGTCAGCTTGATGGTCACCCCGCCCAGGGTTTCCCCGTAGGTGCGGTCGATGAGGGCGCCCTGGTGCCGGCCCAGCGTGCCAACCCCGTAGCAGGCCCCCAAGAACGGGAAGTCCTGCGCCACGATGCGGTCCAGCAACCCGGCGAGTTCGCGTTCCACTCGGTGCTGCGTTTCGCTTTTGTGCTCCGGGGGATCGCTGGAGGTGAAGGGGCTGCCACCCACAATCACGCCCGAATAGTCGGACAGCTCCAGGTCCGGCAACGGGCCGGCTTCGAGCCGGATGCGCCTGAGCTCCGACTCTTCCAGTCCGCCGAAGCGCAGGTAGGAGCGGTATTCCTCCTCCGCGGCAACGTCTTCGGCACGGGAGGCAAGCAACAGGAACGGCTTCACACAGCAAGTTTGCTCCCGTCCCGGACGCTGCGCCAGAGGCGGCAGGGCCGGTGAGCCGGGGTTTACACAGAGGAAACGTCACACCATGCGGGCCGCTGGAGCACGGCGAAAACGGACGCTGAAACATGGCTGAAACATCGCCGACACGCGGTCTTCACCTAACCCGGAATTCTGTAACTTGGCCGCAATTTTTTCCAACATTTCCTGAAACACGAGCCCTGAACCATTGATCCGGGGAACAAACGGGAGCAGCAGCCTCCCCGGGACGGACTTCTGACGGAGAAGGGACACGCACGTGCACATCACTGCGGAACAGATTTGGATGATGGTGGCGGCAGCCCTCACTCTCATGATGACCCCGGCACTTGGCCTCTTCTACGGCGGCATGACGCGTGCCAAGTCCTCCCTGAACATGATCATGATGAGTTTCCTCTCGGCCGCGATCGTCGGCGCGATCTGGGCGCTTTGGGGCTATTCGATGATTGGCGGCGAGGGCTTCCTCGGCCTGTTCGGCAACCCTTTCGCCCACTTCGGCCTGAGCAACCTCATCGACTCCCCCGACCTCATCAAGGTGGGCTACAGCGCCACCTTCGCGATCATCACCGTCGCCCTGATCAGCGGCGCGATCGCGGACCGTGCCAAGTTCAGCTCCTGGGCGGTCTTCGTTCCGGTGTGGGTCACCCTGGTCTACTGCCCGCTCGCCTACATGGTGTGGGGCGGCGGGCTGATGAGTGCCGGCGGCGCACTCACCCAGGTGTTCGGCCAGGTCATCGACTTCGCCGGCGGCACGGTCGTGGAGATCAGCTCGGGTGCCGCGGCATTCGTCCTGGCCCTGATCCTGGGCAAGCGCCACGGCTTCGGCAAGGACCCCAACCACCGCCCGCACAACATCCCCTTCATCATGCTCGGCGCGGCCCTGCTGTGGTTCGGCTGGTTCGGCTTCAACGGCGGCGCCGCCACCACCGCCGAGCAGGCAGGCCTGATCTGGGTCAACACCATGCTGGCACCGGCCGCCGCGATGATCGGCTGGCTGGTCACTGAGAAGGTCCGCCACGGCCACCCCACCTCCCTGGGTGCCGCGTCCGGCGTCGTTGCCGGCCTGGTGGCCATCACCCCGTCCTGCGCCAACATCAGCCCGGCCGCCGCCCTGGGTCTCGGCTTGGTGGCGGGTGCGGCCTGCGCCGTGTTCGTGGACCTGAAATACAAGTTCGGCTTCGATGACTCCCTCGACGTGGTGGGCGTTCACCTGGGCGCCGGCCTGATCGGTACCCTCGCCCTTGGCTTCATCGCCCTGCCCGTGGACGGCGTGGGCGGCGGCCTCTTCTACGGCGGCGGCCTCCAGCAGCTGATCGCACAGACCACCGCAGTGGTGATCACCCTGGTGGTCTCGGTGGGCATGACCGCGGCCATCGGCCTGGCCATCAACAAGACCCTCGGCTTCCGCGTCAGCCACGAGGCCGAGACCGTCGGCGTGGACCTCTCCGAACACGCCGAGACGGCCTACGAGTTCGGCGAAATGTCCCGAAGCCACTTCCACTCGGTGCTGCACGCGGCCCCGGCTGCTACTCCGGCCCGCGACTAGCCAGAACCGCGACCAGCCGGCCCACGGCGGGTACGGACGGTCTGAACCGGAACCTGACGAAAAGAGAACGACGGCGGGAGGGGCCCGCCGTCGTTCTCTTCAGTTGTGTGATGCTAGAGAGAATGCCGCGACTGGCGCGTGCCGTCCGTGCGGAGCGGCGAGCCCAGCACGGTAAAGCGGTGGCCGCCGTTGTCTCCGGAGAGCAGCGGCGCCGCCTCGCTGATCGCGGCCTGGACGCCCTCCAGTTTCAGGGAGTCCTGGTGCGCTTCGGCGGACTCCCAGAGCTCGCAGACAAACACGGTATCCGGGACGTCCTCGTTGATTCCTACCTCGTACAGCAGGCACCCGACATCCCGCAGCTCAGGCTTGGGCCGGAGCAGGATTTCCACGAGCGCGTCACGTTGGCCGGCCTTGGTTCCCAGGGTTCCCACATTCGCAAAGGTCATGGGGCCATGATGGCACGCTGCCGTCAGCCCACCGGCACCCCGTCCAGGAGTGTCGCCACCACCGCGGTGCGGGCCAGCTCCTCCGGACCCACGGCCAGGGGGTCGCGGGCGAAGACCGTGAAGTCGGCCCGCTTGCCCACCGTGATGGACCCGGCCACCGCGCTGAGCCCGGCCGCCGCGGCCGCGTGGGTGGTGTAGCCCTCCAATGCCATGAGGGGAGTGAGCGCCTGTTCAGGCTGCACGGGGGCGGTGCCCGGACGCTCCACGGGGCGGCGCAGGATGGAATCGGCCATCATGGCGCGCGGGTCGTAGGGCGTGATGGGCCAGTCCGAACCGAGCGCCACGGTGACCCCGGCCTCGCGCAGGTCCCGGCAGCGCCAGCCGCGGGCAGCACGCTCCTCGCCGAGCCGCACCGACCAGTTGTCGCTGCGGTCCGCCTTCGTGTGGTGGGTGCCGTGGATGGGCTGCATGCTGGCCGCCACCCCGAGCTCGGCGAAGCGTTCCACCAGTTCGTCCGGGATGGTCTCGATGTGCTCGATCCGGTGCGCCGCGAGCTTCCGGGCCTCGCCTGCGGCCTCGAGGGCTTCCAGCACGTAGCGCACGCCCTGGTCCCCGATGGCGTGGGTGGCAGTAGGGATGCCGCGCTCCACGAAGAAGCGCAGCGCCTTCTGGAAATCCGCCGGGTCCGTCCACACGGACTCCGTGTTCTCGCCGTAGACGTCCGGGTGTTCCAGCCAGGCGGAGCCGTTGTCGATGGTGCCGTCAATGAAGAACTTCACGCCCTCCACCACCCAGCGCCGCCCGCCGGTGCCCTGCAACGCCGCGATGTCCTCGAGCTCGGCCAGCGATGCCCCGGCGTTGGCCATGGGCGAGAAGCGCAGCCGCAGCGGCAGCTCGCCGTCGGCCTCCAGCCGGGTGAGCAGTTCAGCGGACCCGTCCACGAAGTCCATCACGTGCGTGGAGGTGATCCCGACGGCGGCCATCGCCTTGAGCAGTTCGCCGAGCCTTCGGGCACGGCCGGCCAGGTCCTCCTGCGGCATGACTTTCGTGGCCAGGTCCATGGCGCTGAACTCGACGAGGTACCCGGTGGGCCGGCCGTCGCCGTCGACGCCCACCGCGGACTCGTCCGGGAAGTCCACCGGCCCGGTGATCCCGGCGGCGGCGAGCGCCGCGGAGTTGACCACGGCCGAGTGGCCGTCCCGCATCCGCAGGAACATCGGCACCTGGCCGGTGGCGTCGTCGAACAGGCGGCCGTTGAAGCCGGTATCCGTGAACAGGTTGGGGTCCAATCCCCAGCCGGTCACCCACTCGCCGGGCCCGGTGGTGCGCGCGGCCCCTCCCACGATCCGTTGCACCTCGGCGAAACCGAGGTCCGTCAGCTGCGCGCCGCGGGCCAGTTCAAGGCCGAAGACCACGTGGGTGTGGCTGTCGTTGAGGCCGGGCACGATCGTGGCGTCCCCGTAGTCCAGCACTGTGGTGTCCGGGCCGCGGTACGCCTCCAGGTCGGCGGGACTCCCGACGGCGGCGATCCGGCCGTCCTTGACGGCGACGGCGGTGGCCGCCGGCGCTGCCGGGTCAAACGTTTCGGGGTCGAGGGTGTGGATGCGGGCGGCGAGGATCAGGGTGTCCGCCGGTGTCGTCACGAGGGTGCTCCTTGGCTGACGGGCGTCTTGGTCTTGAGGTCATCGAAGAGAGCGTCCACGCGGTGCTGTTCTGCCGCCGTCGCCGGTTTCAGGAGCGAGACCGCCAGGTACACGGCGAGGTTCACGATCAACCCGGCCACGCCGGAGGTGAGCCCTCCGAGCCACGGGATGGACAGCGGGCTGGGGTACATGATTTCCAGGACCGCGGCCACCAGGATGCCGGAGACCATGGCCGCGTTGGCCGCGGCGGCTGTGCCCCGGCGCCAGAAGATGCCCAGGAGCAGGGTCGGGGCCAGCTGGCAGATGGCCTGGTAGGACACGAAGGCGATGGCGATCAGGCCGGACACCTGGTGGGCCGTGAACAGTGCCACGGCCGCGGAGACCAGGGTGACGGCGGCGACGGCGATCTTGGCGCCCTTGGCGGATTCCACCCGGTGGTGGCTGCGGGCGCCGACGATGTCGTTGGCGATCTGGGTGCCGAGGGCCTGGAGGTTGGCGCCCACGTTGCCCATGGTCGCGGCCACCACGCACACCCCGGCCACGGCCACCAGGCCCGCACCGCCGATGCCGGCCATGATGAACCAGACCGTATCCGGCGCCTCGGAGACGCCGGGGACGCTGGAGGCGAGCAGGGACACGGTGGTGAGCGCGGCGGAGAAGATGAACATCAGCGGAGCGGCCTGCACCGCGGACTTCTGCACGGTGCGCGGGGTGCGCACGCTGAACATGCGCACGAACAAGTCGGGCCAGCACCAGGCGCCCATCATGCCGGTGAAGATCAGGGAGAACACGTAGAGCGGTCCGGCGGGGCTGCCGGGGCCGGGCAGTTCGAGCAGGGCAGGGGCCATGGCGCCGAAGCCGTGGCCGTTGTTGATCAGCCACACCAGCATGCCCACGATCACCAGGAAGCCGATGCCGTAGGCGAAGAGGCCCTGCACCATGTCGCTGATAATCAGGCCGCGGGTGCCCAGCTTGACGGTCCAGATCTGCCGGGCGGCGATGAACAGCACGCCGATCACCACGGCCAGGTACGGGGAGACCTGCCCGAAGGAGAGCGTGGAGAACACCAGGCCCAGGGACTGCATGCCGAGCACCACCCAGGGAACGGAGGCCAGCACGCCGATGATTGCGGCGATGACGCGCACGGAGCGGGAGTTGTAGCGCAGGCCGAGCAGGTCTGCCTGGGTGCGGAGGTCGTGGGTGCGGCCCCACTTGTTCACAGGGGTGCCGAGGAAGAACATCAGCACCACGCTGAGCAGCGAGTAGGACAGCGAGTACATGCCGATCACTCCCCCGCTGGCGGTCAGCCCGGCGAAGGCCACGAACACAGTACCGGCCAGCCAAGTGTTGAGGAAGGCCATGGTGCCGAACCAGGAGCTGAAGGAACGACCGCCGGTGGCGTAGTCGCTCATGGTGGCGTCGCCACGGCGGGCGCGGTTCATGACCACGACCACGAGCACGGTGAAGGCGAGGATGGCGCCGTAGCCGATGGCCATGTTCATGCCGTCACCTCTTCCGTGCCGATGGTCTTCCAGAGGGCGAAGAGGGACAGGGTCACCAAGGCATTGGACGCCAGGAAGTACCAGAAGGCGGACTGGCCGCCGCTGAAGAACCAATGCATGGGCGGGGCGAGCAGGATGAGCACGTCAAAGGCGAAGATCGCCCGACGGAGGCGGGCCCGGCGTTCCGGGGTGCTCTTGCGGCCGGGCGGGTTCAGGTAGTCCGGAGCTGGGGCGGACAGGGACATGGGGAAATCCATTCTTCCGGGGCGTCGTTGGCCGGAGGCGGGCGGGTCTGGGTTTTGGAGATTGGGGTGTTTTTGCGGATTTGCGGGAACGTTCCC
This sequence comes from Arthrobacter cupressi, assembly GCF_900099975.1. GTDB lineage: Bacteria > Actinomycetota > Actinomycetes > Actinomycetales > Micrococcaceae > Arthrobacter > Arthrobacter cupressi. The sequence continues at coordinate 115,879 of NZ_FNEI01000002.1, read as the reverse complement.
GCAAATAAAAGTGTGGGACGTCACAGCGCGGTTGTCAAGAGACCGCGGAAACACCAGGCGGGCTGCTGGAGGCCGCCGTCCGGCGCCGGGCGCATTTAGGATGAGGGCATGGCGAGAACCCGGGCAACCATCATGGACATCGCGCGCGAGCTCGGGCTTTCGAAGACCACCGTCTCCAGCGCCTTGGGCGGAAGCGGCAGGATCTCCGAGGAGAAACGGGCCCTGATCCGCGAGACGGCTGACCGCCTGGGCTACGTGGCCAACCGTGCGGCGCGCAGCCTGCGGGTCAGCCGGGTGGGGACCATCGGCCTGTACATCCCGCCCATCGCCCGCAGCCTGGCTTTCTACATGGACTTCGCCTTCGGGGTCACCGAGGGCGCGGCCGCCGCCGACTATGACGTGACCCTCTTCGCGCGCGGCCTCACCCCGCAGCGGGCCTTCCACGTGGACGGCGTAATCGCAATCGACCCCTCCCCCGGCGAACCCCTGGTGGCGGCCCTGCTCGACGACGGGATCCCCACGGTGTCCGTCGGACGCTACACCGGGCCGGGCGAGGAGCGCGTCCTCGGCACCCTGGAAGCCCATCACACCGAGCTGCAGCTCCAGGTCCTGGACCACCTGCTCAGCCGCGGCCGCAAGCGCCCGGCGCTGCTCGCCGTCGACGATGCGATTTCCTCCTCCTGGGCGGTGGACACCCTCAACACCTACCTGGATTGGTGCCGGCGCCACGGCATCGAGCCGCGGGTCCACGAGGTGGAGGGCAACGCCACCCCGCGCGACCTCGTCTCCGCGGTCGCCTCCGCCGTGGATGCCGGACACGCCGACGCGCTGGTCTGCGGGGCGCAGGGGCATGCGGCGCAGAGCCAGCTCGTCCTCGAAAGCCGCGGCCTCACGGTGGGCAAGGATCTGGACATCGCCTCCTTCGCAGGCGCCGCGGCACTGGAAACCGGCAATCCGCTCATCAGTGCCATCGACCTCGCGCCCCGCGAGTACGGTGCGGCGGCCATTGAGCTGCTGGACGCCGTCGTCCGCGATCCCGGCGCCGGGCCGGTGCACCGCTGGTTCGACGGCGCGAGCGTGCAGCTGGCCGGCTGAAGCAGCCCATTTCTTGGCGCGCCCTGCCCGGAAACCCGCCTTGCCAAGCGGGGCGGGTGCCCAATAGTTGGGCTGGTTCAGCCGGCTGACGGCTGAAGCGAACCCCGGACGGCGCCCACCATGCCTTCGACGGCGCGGGCCAGGTGCGTGCCGCGGTCGCTGACCCCGCCCCAGCGCACCAGGGACTGGGCGGTGAGGCCGTCGATCATGCCCAGGATCTGCCAGGCGAGCGAGGCGGCGCCTCCTGCTTCAAGATCGCCGGTGTCAAAGTGGCCGCCGGCCACGCCGTCCTCCACCACGCGCTGCAGCACGGCCTGCCAGGCGTCCATCTGTTCGCGGACGCACCCGGCGAGGGCTTCGTTCCGGCGGCCGAGGGTCCAGGCCTCCACCCACACGGCGGTGACGTCGAGCCGGCTGCCGTCCATGAGGGTGCCGAGCAGGAAAGCCAGGCGCTCCACCGGCCCCGGAAGGGCCGCGAGCATGCCCGCCACCTCCTCGGTTTCAGCCGCCACGATCGCCGTGAACGTCCCGGCCACGAGGGCATCGACGTTCGGCTGGTAGTGCGCAACGAGGCCCGATGCCACCCCCACCCGGGAGGCGACATTGCGCAGCGTGATGGCGGAGAGGCCCTGCTCCAGGGCGATTCCGCGGGCGGCTTCGGTGATTTCGGCGGCGCGCTCGGCCGGGGACTTCCGGGTGGCGCGCTTCTGCGTGGTGCTTGACATCACAGACCAGTCTAAAGTAACTTTTCAGCATTATTGATCGCATGATCAACAAGCTTCGCAATCAACGAGCTTGCAGCAGAGAAGCTTGCAGCACAGAGGAGTCTTCATGGCTTGGAAAATGCCGGCCGAAACCGCACCCCACGAACGCACCTGGATGGCGTTCCCCCGCACCGGCCTGACGCTCGGCGACGATGCCGCGTCGGCCGAGGAAGCGTACGCTGCCTGGACGGCCGTCGCGCACGCGGTCGCCGAATTCGAACCCGTCACCATGGTGGTGGACCCCAGCGAGCGCGAACGCGCCGCCCGCATGCTCGGCAGCGGCATCGAACAGCTTCAGGCACCCCTTGACGAGTTCTGGATGCGCGACGTCGGACCCACCTTCGTGCTCGACGACGAGCGCCCCGGCGTGCTTGGCGCCGTCGACTGGGTCTTCAACGGCTGGGGCGCCCCGCAGTGGGCCGAATGGGAAAAGAGCGCCGGCATGGCGCGCTTCGTCGCCGAGCAGTCCGGCTCCGAGCTGGTGAGCTCCCTGCTGGTCAACGAAGGCGGCGCCATCCACGTGGACGGCGAAGGCACCGTGCTCGTCACCGAAACCGTGCAGCTCGACCCGAGCCGGAACCCCTACGCGGACAAGGCCCGGGTGGAGGCCGAATTGGCCCGCACCATCGGCGCAACCAAGGTCATCTGGGTTCCGCGCGGCCTCACCCGGGACTACGAGGACATGGGCACCCGCGGCCACATCGACATGGTGGCCACCCTGCCGGCCCCCGGGCGCATCCTGCTGCACTCCCAGGGCAACCCGGAGCACCCGGACTACGAGGTCAGCCGCAGCCTGCACGCCTTCCTGGAAACCCAGACGGACGCCGCGGGCAAGCCTTTTGAGATCGTCCAGCTGCCCGCCCCGGAGACCCTCCGCGACGAGGACGGTTTCGTGGACTGGAGCTACGTCAACCACCTGGTGGTCAACGGCGGCGTCATCGCCTGCGGCTACGGCGAAGAACGCGCCGACGCCCTCGCCGCCGAGATCCTGGCCGAGGCCTACCCGGGGCGCCGCGTGGTCACCGTGGACGCCCGGCCCATCCTGGCCCGCGGCGGCGGCATCCACTGCATCACCCAGCAGCAGCCTGCCCTGCCCGCCCCGAAGGGAGGTGTGGCGTAATGGCCCGCTTCGACGTCGTCGAGGCGTCCATCGCCCGGCTTCGCGCTGCCCTGGAATCCGGCGAAACCACCTCGCTTGAACTCCTGGACGCGTACCTGGAACGCATCGCGGCCTACGACGGCGAACTCAACGCCATGGTGGTCATGAACCCGGACGCCCGCGCCGATGCCATCGCCTCGGACGAGCGCCGCGCCCGCGGCGAGAGCCGGGGTCACTTGGAGGGCATCCCCTACACCGCCAAGGACTCATACCTGGCCAAGGGCCTCACCGCCGCCGCCGGGTCGCCGGCGTTCAAGGACCTCGTGGCGCAGCGGGACGCCTTCACCATCGAACGCCTGCGCGACGCCGGCGCCGTGCTGATCGGCCTGACCAACATGCCGCCCATGGCCAACGGCGGCATGCAGCGCGGAGTTTACGGCCGGGCCGAGAGCCCGTACAACGCCGACTTCCTGACGGCGGCCTTCGGCTCCGGTTCCTCCAACGGCTCTGGCACCGCGACGGCGGCCAGCTTCGGTGCCTTCGGCCTGGGCGAGGAGACGTGGTCAAGCGGCCGCGCACCGGCGTCGAACAATGCCCTGTGCGCATACACGCCCTCCCGCGGCGTGATCTCGGTGCGCGGCAACTGGCCGCTGGTCCCCACGATGGACGTGGTGGTCCCGCACACCCGCTCCATGGCGGACCTGCTGGAGTTGCTGGACGTGATCGTGGCGGACGACGCCGAGGCGCGCGGCGACTTCTGGCGCGTGCAGCCGTGGGTGGAAATCCCGAAGGCCTCCGAGGTGCGGCCGGAATCCTACCCGGCGCTCGCTCCGGCAGATCCCGACGGCGGCCGGGCGGCTTTGCGGGGCAAGCGTTTCGGGGTGCCGCGGATGTATGTGAACGCCGACGCCGAGGCCGGAACCGAGGGAGCTGCGGGAATCGGCGGACCTACCGGGCAGCGGATCGAGACCCGTGCCTCCGTGATCGATCTCTGGGAAGCCGCGCGGCGTGACCTGGAGGCCGCCGGTGCCGAGGTGGTGTTGGTGGACTTCCCCGTGGTGAGCAACTACGAGGGCGACCGGCCGGGCGCACCCACCATCGCCACCCGCGGACTGGTCAGCCCGGAGTACCTGCACCGCGAAATCGTGGACCTGTCCGCTTGGTCCTGGAATGACTTCCTGGCGGCCAACGGCGACCCGGCCCTGGATTCGCTGGCGCAGGTGGACGGCGCGGCGATCTTCCCGCATCCGGACGGTGCCCTGCCGGACCGTTACGACGGGTTCGACGACAACATTTCCGGCTACCCCGCCCACATCCGCTCCAACCCGGAGCAGCCGATGACGGAGATCCCGGAACTGGCCGCCGGTGTGCGGGGCCTGGAGCTGACCCGCAAACTGGACCTCGAAGAATGGATGGACGGGCTGGGCCTTGACGCCGTGATCTTCCCGGCCGCCGCCGACGTCGGACCGGCGGACATGGACGTGAACCCGGCCTCCGCGGACCTCGGCTGGCGCAACGGCGTCTGGGTGGCCAACGGCAACCTGGTGCCCCGCCACCTGGGGATTCCCACGGTCACCGTGCCGATGGGAACGATGGCCGACATCGGCATGCCCGTGGGCCTGACCTTCGCAGGCCGCGCCTACGACGACACCGCGCTGCTGGCCCTCGCGGCGGCTTTCGAAGCCACCGGCTCCCGCCGCACTGAGCCGCAGCGGACACCGCGGCTGGGCTGAGCTGAGCTGCAAGGGGCCGGGTAGCACCGGGCCCCTTGCAGCTTCCGGCCTTCAGCGGCCGCCGGCGATCTTGCGGCTGCGTTGTTCCTGCGCGTTCGGCCCGTACGGATACACCCCGAGCCTGGGGTTGCTCGCCCCGTTCAGCCGCTCGATGTCCTCGGTTGTCAGCTCAAGATCGGCCGCCGCCAGATTGTCCGCCAGCTGATCGCGTGTCCGTGCGCCCAGGATCACGGATGTCACCGCCGGCCTGCCGGCCAGCCATGCGAGGGCAACTTGTGACTGGCTGACGGAGTGCAACGATGCTGTCGCCTCGACCGCGTCGAGGACCCGCCAGGTGTGTTCGTCCGCGTTCCGGGCTTCCCAGGCTTCCATGCCGCGCTTCGGGTTCTCCCCCAGCCGGGTAGCCCCGGTCGGGTCCACATCGCGCCTGTACTTGCCCGAAAGCCAGCCACCGCCCAGCGGCGACCACGGCAGGAGGCCGATGCCAGCGTCGAGCGCCGCGGGAACAATCTCCAGTTCAATGTCCCGCACCAGCAGGTTGTACTGGGGCTGCAGGGTGACCGGAAGGTTCCAGCCGTGTGCCTTCGCCAGGTGGACGGCCTTCGTCAGCTGCCAGCCGAGGAAATTGGAGAAGCCGTAGTAGGCGATCTTTCCGTTGCAGACGGAGTCGTGCAGGAAGCGCAGGGTCTCTTCCAGCGGGGTGATGGGGTCCCAGGCGTGCATTTGGTACAGGTCGATCTGCTCAACACCCAGGCGCCGCAGGGAGTCGTCCAGTGCCTTGCCCAAATGCCGGCGTGACGTGCCGAGGTCATTGGGGCCTTGTCCCATCGGAAAACGTCCCTTGGTGGCGAGCACCACCCGATCCCGCGCGCCGCTCCGGCTGCCCAACCAACGGCCGATGATTTCCTCGGACGCGCCCTGGCTGTAGACATCGGCGGTGTCCAGGAGGTTGCCGCCGGCGTCGAGGTAGTCGTCCAGGATGAGGTGGGACGTCTCTTCGCTCGCCTCGGCCCCGAAGGTCATGGTTCCCAGCGCGTAAGCGGACACGACAGCACCGCTGCTGCCCAGTGTGCGGTATTCCATGCTGCTCCTTAGTTCGTTTCAGTCTTCAGTGGGCGTGGTCCGGTTCGAGTGGTAGTCGCGCCAGCTGTGCTCGGGCTCGTAGCCCAGCAGCCGGCGTGCCTTGTCGATGGACAACAGGGTTTCGTGCCGGTCCAGTTCCTTGACCACCTCGACGCCGGGAAAGACTTCGGCGGCCAGTTCCGCGCTTGATCTCTCCATGACCGTGTCCGAGGCAGCGATGATGAACGCCTCGAATCCCGGCTGCCCGTTCTCGAGGGCGCGGGCCACCACCTGTGCCCCGTCACGGGCGTCGATGTAGCCCCACAGGTTCCACTTCCGGAGCCTGGCATCGGCGTCGAAGGACCGGAACGCCTCATAATCCTCGGGGTCCATCACGTTGGAGAAGCGCAGGGCCACGATGCTCAGTTCGGGGTCCCAGCGCGTGAACTGGATGGCCATCTGCTCTTCGAGGTGCTTGACCAGCGAGTACGTGCTCTCGGGCCGGGCCGGGTATTCCTCGTCCACCGGGATATACGGCGGTGCGATGTCAAAGGGCAGGCCAAGGACGGTCTCGCTGGAGGCATAGACGATCTTCTTGATTCCCGCCCGTCGCGCGGCCTGGAAGACGTTGTAGGTGGAGAGCATGTTGTTTTCGAAAGTTGCGGCGTCCGGCGCCAATCCCGGGGCGGGGATGGCCGCCAAGTGCACCACCGCGTCGAATCCGCTGTGCCGGTCATCCAGGCCAAGGATGGCATCGAGGACCTGACCGTAGTTGCGCAGGTCAACGTTCACGTACCCGGGCCCCTTCCGGCCTTCCCGATCCAGGTTCAACACCTCGTGGCCGTCCTTCTTCAGGCCCCGGACCACGTTCCGGCCAAGCTTGCCGCTTCCGCCAGTGACAGCAATTCTCATCGCGCACTCCTCTGAAAGGGATGGTGTCGCTAACACTCTAGGCGCCACCCCCGGCTGCGTCGCGGGGTCAGGTGGGGAAATCCATGGCTTCGTGGATCTGCAGGGCAAACCACAGCTGGGCGAGGGTGGACGTTTCGCCCATGTCCAGCCCCGTCAGCTCGCCGATCTTCCGGATCCGGTAGATCACGGTCTGGCGGTGCGTGAAAAGCACGGCCGCCGTCTTCTGCCAGGAGCGCTGGGTGTCCAGGTAGACCTTCAGGGTGTGCATCAGGTCCGGTTCACGGCCGCGCTCGTAGTCAATGACCGGCCCCAGCAGTCGCTGGACGAGCGCGGCGCCCTCCTCATGGCTCGTCAGGCCCAACCAGGACGGCCCTTCGGGATACCGCACCAGTTGCCGGGCGCTGTTCTCCGCGGTGCCGAGCGACCACAGCGATTCCTGCAGTGCTGTCTGGATCCCGGACACCCCGGCCGGCGCGCTCACCCCGATCCGGACGGAGCCGCTGACCACGTGCCGCATCAGTTCCGCCGGGCATTCCTTCGAAACAAGGAGGTGCAGGCGGCCGGCCCGGTTCAGGCATGCGGAGGCGAATCCATGTCCCCACAGGTCCACGTGGACGTTGGCCAGGTCCCCGTTTTCCCCGGACATGGACACCACCACGAAGTCTTGCGCGGGGATGCCGAACTCGCCCAGCCGGCGTTCAAGTTCGGCCACACCGTAGCGCCCGTCGAAGGCCTGCAGGAGGAACTCGGATCCCAGCCGTCGCTGGCCTTCGAGCGCCAGCACCGTGCGGGACAGTTCGAGGCCCAGGACCGTGGCCGCATGGAGCAGGACCACCGCGTCGGGATGCTGCTCGGTGTCCGGCAGGACCAGCAGCAGGGCGTTCGCATGGGTGGGAATGTCCATCATCAGCACGTGCTGCTCCCCCATCCGCAGCCATTGGAAATTCTTCACCGTGCCTGGCGCCTTCCCCACCTTCCCGGCGAGCCAGCCGGACAGTTCCCCGGGCAGCTTCTCCCAGTCCGGGTGCCAGGGGTCCAGGCACCGCCGGTCGATGACGAAAAGCCTGGAGCCAAGTTCAGCGGCCAGGCCCTGCAGCAGGCGCCGCCCGTGATCGTCCGCCCCCGCCAACCGCAACAGGTCATAGATCCTGGCGGTCTGCCGCAGCCGGCGCGACTCCTCGATCAGGGAGGCCTCCGCCACCGTCCGGGCGATGGCGATGAACGGCAGCGGGTAGGGAATGTTGATGAGCGGAAGGGGCAGGGAATCGCAGGCCTCGATCAGTTCGGGACGGAGCTCCGGGGCGTGCATCTTTTCGCCGACCGCCAGCGCGCTCGCGCCCGCCTTCACCAGCTCCCGTGCGAGCTCGACCTGCCCCTCGGCGTCGGCCGGAATGGACATGCCGTTGGTCATCATGATTTCGCCGCCCGTGGTCCATTCCCAGAGCCGCGGCAGGTCCGAGGTGTGGGCCCAAGTGATGCGGTTTCCCATGCCGCCGGCGCCCGCCAGCAGGCGCAACCCCAGTTGCGGCTCGGCGAGCAGTTCCGCCACCGTCATGGCCATGGTCAGGCTCCGTTCCTTGTCTGCATGCCCTTCACCGGCCCGGAATTCCGGCGCTCTTAGACATATGTATAGGTGCCCCTGTTATTTGTAGTCAATCGCTCGATAGGCCACGTGACGCCGATCACTAATGATGGAAGGACCTGCAGAGGCAGCAGGCCCCCAGCGCAACGTGAAGGATTCTCCCCCATGACTGTCCACCAGCCCGTTGGCCCCGTCGACGCCACCAAGGTTCCACGCTTCGCGGGGCTTGGCACTTTCGCCCGGCTCCCGCAGATCGACCGCGTTCCCGACTACGACATCGCAGTGGTCGGCGTCCCGTTCGACGGCGGCACCTCCTTCCGTCCGGGCGCCCGCTTCGGTCCGGCGGCCGTCCGCGAGGCCTCGCGCCTCCTGCGCCCCGGCTACCACGTTGAACTCGACGTGGAACCCGTGCGGGAGGTCCAGGTGGTGGACGCCGGAGACATCGTCTGCACGCCGTACGACATCACCCGGGCCGTCCGCGAAATCGAGGAGCAGGCCCTGCCGCTCCTCGGCGAAGGCAAGCGGCTGATCTCCATCGGCGGGGACCACACCATCGCCCTGCCCATGCTGCGGGCCTTGAACACCGTCCACGGGCCCGTGGCGCTGCTGCACTTCGACGCGCACCTGGACACCTGGGACACGTACTTCGACCAGCCCGTCACCCACGGCACCATCTTCCGCCGCGCCTTCGAAGAGGGCCTGCTGGTCCAGGACCGCTCCATGCACGTGGGCATCCGCGGCCCGGTCTATGACCGCAACGATTTCCTCCGCGACCATGAGTTCGGTTTCCAGATCATCCGCTGCTCGGACCTGGACACCCTCGGAGTGCCCGCGGCGATCGAACAGGTGAAGGAACGCCTGGGCGACACCCCCGTGTACGTGTCGATCGACATCGACGTCCTCGACCCGTCCTACGCCCCCGGCACCGGCACCCCCGAAATGGGCGGGCTTCACTCCCGCGAACTGCTCGCCCTGCTCCGTGGGCTGGAGGGAATCAACATCGTGGGCGCCGACGTCGTCGAGGTCGCCCCGGCCTACGACCACGCGGACATCACTTCGGTGGCGGCGGCCACCCTCGTCTTCGACCTGCTCGGCCTGATGGTGAAGGGAAGCCGCGAGGACACCAACGAGCTGTCACTGGCCGCCCGGAGCGCATCATGAGCACCGCAATCGGCCCGCAGGCCGTCAAGGAGGTGCCCCGGCTGGAGGACAAGACCATCCAGCCCATCCCGCTGAACGAACGGCACGGCAAGCCCCGCGACCTGTTCACCATCTGGTTCGGCTCCAACATCATGATCATGACGATCGTGACCGGCGGACTCGCCACCACTGTCTTCGGGCTCGACTTCACCACCGCCGTCGTCGGGATCATCCTCGGCAACCTCATCGGCGGCATCTTCATGGCCCTGCATTCCGCCCAGGGGCCGCAGTTGGGCGTCGCCCAGATGATCCAGACGCGGGGGCAGTTCGGCTCCTTCGGCGCCCTGCTGATCGTTTTCATCGTGGTGATCATGTACGCCGGCTTCTTCGCCGCCAACCTCGTCTTCGGCGGCGAAGCGATGGCCGCGGTCTACCCCGGGATCGGCGTGGACTCCGGGATCGTGATCCTCGGCGTGGTGAGCGTCATCGCCACGATCTTCGGCTACCGGATCATCCACGCCTACGCGAAATTCCTCAGCATCGTGGCCGGCATCGCCCTGGTGGTGGCGTTCATCTGGGTCCTCTTCGTCAACGGCCTGCCCGCCGGGCTCCTGGAGCAAGGAAGCTTCAACTGGGCCGGCTTCATGGGCACCGTCTCCGTCTCGGCCCTCTGGCAGCTGGCCTACGCACCCTACGTTTCCGACTACTCCCGCTACCTGCCACAGGGCACCGGTTCGCGGCCGGCGTTCTGGGCGTCCTACTCCGGCTGCGTGCTGGGCACGCTCTTCCCGATGGTGCTCGGCGCCCTCGTGGGCTCGGTGGCACTCACCCTCTCCGGAGACCCCGCCGGCGCCGATATCGTCGGAGACCTCGGCTCGCAGCTCCAGCCCCTCACGGCGGTGATCATCGGCATCTTCTGCCTCGGGGTGGCCGCCTCGAACGCCATGAACCTCTACTGCGGCGTCCTGTGCAGCCTCACCGTCGGCCAGACCTTCAAACCGGACTGGATGCCCAAGGCCAAGACCCGCAGCGTGGCCGCCATCATCCTCTTCGCCGTGGCGGTGTCCGTGGCCCTGTTCGCCCGGGACAACTTCATCCTCTTCTACACCAACTTCCTGTCCTTCCTGATGTACGTCCTGGTGCCGTGGACGGCCATCAACCTGGTGGACTACTACCTGCTGCGGCACGGCCACTACCGCGTGGACGACTTCTTCAGGCGCGACGGCGGCGTGTACGGGCGGTTCAACTGGGTCGCCATCGGTTCCTACATCGCCGGCGCCCTCATCCAGATTCCGTTCACCGCCACCGCCGTCTACACCGGCCCGGTCGCCGCCGCGATGGGCGGCGTGGACCTCTCCTGGATCGTCGGGCTGATCGTCGTGGCGCCCCTGTACTACGCCGCGGCCCGCGTCGCCCGGACCCTGGGCAAAAGCTCGGAACCCGCAGACTCCCCCACCCCCGCGCTGGTGGGCGACGCGGCCTGAACCGCGACGCCGCCTGAGCCGGCGCCCACCAGCCCCACGACCACTCCGAAAGATTGGAACCACTGCCATGACCACCACCGAGACCGCCCTGCCGCGCGCTGCCTTCATCGTCCGTCGCGCCCCCGGACAGACCAGCGCCCCTGAACTGCCGCCATCGGGACACTTCATCAACGGCGCCTTCGTCCCGGGCGCCTCCGCCGACCTGCTCGATGTCTTCAACCCGTCCACCGGCGCAGTCCTCGCCTCGGTTGCCGCCGGCACGGCCGCCGACGTCGACACCGCCGTTGCTGCCGCCGTCGCCGCCCAGGCGTCCTGGGGTGGCACCACCCCGCGGGAACGCTCGGAAGTCCTGCACCGGATCGCGGACATCATCGAGGCCAACCGGGCCGTCTTCGAGCGCCTCGAGGCCGCCAACACCGGCAAGCCCGGAGCGGTCGCGGAGGACGACGTCTCCAGCACCATCGACACCTTCCGTTTCATGGCCGGCGCCTGCCGCACCCTGACCTCCCTGGCGGGCGGCGACTACGCCCCCGGCCACACCTCGGTGATCCTGCGCGAACCCGTGGGCGTAGTGGGAGTCATCACCCCGTGGAATTACCCCCTGCTGATGGCGGCCTGGAAGCTCGCCCCGATCCTGGCCGCGGGCAACAGCGTGGTCCTCAAGCCCTCGGAGCAGACCCCGCTGTCCACCCTGAAGCTCGCCGAACTGGTGGCCGGGCAGATCCCGGACGGCATCCTCAACGTCGTCACCGGACAGGGCCGCACCGTGGGGCAGCGGCTCTCCGAGCACCCGGACATCGCCCTCGTGGCCCTGACCGGCAGCGTGGCCAGCGGGCAGGCGGTGGCCGGGACAGCGGCCCGCTCCGTCAAGCGCGTCCACCTGGAGCTCGGCGGCAAGGCGCCCGTGGTGGTCTTCCCCGACGCCGACCTCGCCACCGCGGCCGCCGGGGTGCGGAACGCCGGGTACTGGAACGCCGGCCAGGACTGCGGTGCGGCCTGCCGCGTCCTGGTCCACGAATCCGTCGCCGAGGAATTCACCCGGCTCCTTGCCGAGGAGGTCGGCACCCTGGTGCTCGGCGCGCCGGACGCAGGGGACGACGTCGAGATCGGCCCGATGATCTCCCGCCAGCATTTCGAGCGGGTCAAGGAGGCACTCGCGGAGGCGAAGGCCGCCGGGCTGCGGACCGTCGTCGGAGGCTCGGCGCTGGATGGACCGGGATACTTCATCGAACCGACGGTGATCGCCGATGTTCCCACCGGTGCACCGATCGCCAGCCACGAAATCTTCGGCCCCGTGGTCACCGTGGAATCCTTCGCGTCCACGGAGGAAGCCGTGAAGCGGGCGAACGAAACCCCGTACGGGCTCTCCGCCTCCGTGTGGACCAAGGACTCGGGGCTTTCGTTCAGCGTCCCCAAGCAGCTGGACTTCGGTACCGTGTGGGTGAACGCCCACCTGGTCCTGGCCAACGAAGTTCCGTGGGGCGGGTTCAAGGGATCCGGCTACGGCAGGGACCTTTCCCTGTACGCCCTGGACGACTACTCACGGACCAAGCACGTCATGGTCAACCACGGCGCATGAGCGTTGAAGCAACTGATCGGAGCCTGACAATGAGCAACGCCACCGGCCGCGGCCTGGCAGACGCGGCCTTCCCGCCGGTCCCGTTCGGCACGGATGTGCCGTGGAGCAACTGGGGAGGGAACCAGCACGCCACGCCGGCATTCACCGTGCGCCCCACCACCGAGCAGGAGGCCCTGGACGCGGTGCGCTTCGCCATCAAGGAAGGACTCCCGGTGCGCGCGGTCGGGTCCGGGCACTCTTCCTCCCCGCTGGTCCAGACCGGCGGGGTGCTGATGGATATGTCCGCCCTGGCCGGGATCACCGGAACCGACCCGGGACGCCGCCGTGCACGGGCCCGGGCCGGCACCACCATCAACGCCTTCGGGGACCCGCTCTGGGAGCAGGGCCTGGCCCTGGCCAACCAGGGCGACATCGACAAGCAGCAGATCGCCGGGGCACTGTCCACCAGCACGCACGGTTCGGGGATCGGGCTGGGCAGCTTCTCCTCGGCCCTGCGCTGGGTCCGGCTCATCGACGGCCACGGGGAGATCGTCGAAATCGGCGAAGGCCAGCTGCGGGAACTCCGGGCGGCACAGGTCGCCCTGGGGACGCTGGGGATTTTCCTGGAGGTGGAGCTCGCCGTCGAGGACGCGTACTACCTGCAGGAGGAAATCACGTACCCCGAGTGGGACGAAACCGTGGCCGGCTGGGACGCGGACATCGCGGGCAACCGCCACTACTCCTTCCTCTGGTGCCCCGGGGAAGGGTCCGCGGAACTCCTGGACCTGCCCGGCGCACCCGGCGAGCGCATGGCCAACCGGAGCTACACGAAGCGGTACAACGTGGTTGAGCTGAAAGACGAAAGCGGGATCTCCGGCGTCGAAGGCAAGCGCCTGGACCGCTCCTACCGAATTTACCCGGGCGGCTTCACCACGCCGTTCCACGAGCTGGAATACTTCGTCCCCGTGGAGCACGGGCTGGCCGCCACTGAGGCCATCCAGGACCTCATCCGCACCCGGCATCCGGAGCAGCAGTACCCGGTGGAGGTCCGGTGGGTGAAGGCGGACGAGGGCTACCTGTCCCAGTTCCAGGGCAGGGACACCACGGTCATCACCCTCACCACCGAGCCTGGCACGGACTACTGGGCCTTCTTCCGCGACGCCGACGCCCTCCTGCAGGAATTCGAGCCCCGTGCGCATTGGGGGAAGATTCACTTCATGAGCCGGAGCCGCCTGGAACGGCTCTACCCCGGGCTGGACACCTTCCTCGAGGTCCGCAGGGAGTTCGATCCCCGCGGTGTGTTCCTCAACGACCACACCCGCGCCCTGCTCGGCTGACCCCGCCGTACACCACCAACGCGGTGTCACTGACGGCCCATGTTCCGGGGGCCGTCAGTGACCCCGCGTTGGCCTCCGCCGGGGCTAGACTTGCCGCATGACTCCCCAGGAACTGGCCAACCTGGCCTTTCTGCGCCGGGCGCGGGACCTGATCGACCGCGAATACGCCCGCCCGCTGGACGTGCCCACCATGGCCGCCGGGGCGCTGATGTCGCCGGCGCATTTCTCGCGCCAGTTCAAGGCCGCCTACGGAGAGACGCCCTACAACTACCTCATGACCCGCAGGATCGAGCGGGCCATGGCCCTGCTGCGCGCCGGCAGCACCGTCACCGACGCCTGCATGGAGGTGGGCTGTACCTCCCTGGGTTCCTTCAGTTCCCGCTTCACCGAGGTGGTCGGCATGACCCCCAGCGCCTACCGGGACCGGGAACACGAAGCAGTCAAAGCGATGCCGTCCTGCATCGCCCGGCAGCGCACCAAGCCGGACCGCAAGCCGAGCAGGATTGAAGAAGCGACCGCCTGAACGCCGCCCTACGTTTGAGGCATGAACATTTCACTTCAGTACTCACAGATCACTGTCAACGACCTCGACGAATCGCTCGCCTTCTACCGCGACGCCCTCGGCCTCGAAGTGCGCAACGATGTCGGCTCCGACGGGCAGCGCTGGGTCACCCTCGGCAGCGCCTCCCAGCCGGACCTGGAACTCGTGCTGTCCGAACCGCACGCCGGCCGTTCCAAGGACGACGGCGACGCCCTCCAGGTGCTCCTGACGAAGGGCGTGCTGCCGGTCATCGTGTTCCGGACCGACAACGTCGACGCCACCTTCGAACACCTCCGTGCCGCCGGCGCCGAGGTGCTCCAGGAGCCGATCGACCAGCCGTGGGGTCCGCGCGACTGCGCCTTCCGCGACCCCTCAGGCAACCACGTCCGCTTCAACCAGAAGTCCTAGTTCCCTGCAAGAACGGACGTTCCCTGCAAGAACGGACGACGCCGGCCCCTCCACGCGTTGGGCCGGCGTCGTGCGTTCCGCGAGGATCACCGTCGCGGCGAGGGTGGCTGGACCTTGGGAGCGGGTGTTTCCACTATGTTCGTCGGCCCACGTGCGGGCGTCCTGGCTAGTACCAGTACCGGCGCCCACCGAAGACGGGGCGATTGAGCGCGCCGAGAATAAGCAGGATGAGGCCGACGGCCAGCAAAATCCAGCCGATGGTGCTGAGGATGCCGATGTTGAGTAGCCAGCCGGCAATCAGCAGAATAAGTCCGAGGATGATCATTTCTTTCCTTTCGCGTTGTGGCGAAAACGGGCTTTCTCCGGCGGCGGAGAAACGAGTTGAACACGCGCCATGACTCCGAACCGCCGGTGACCGCAGCTGCCCTAGGTGACGGTATCCGGACCGTGTTCGACGACCGTGTGCCGGTGCGCCGAGAAGGCCATGATGATCGATACGATCAGGCCCAGCACGCCGACGGCCATGAGGATATAGCCGACCAGCATCTGATCAATGAACGGAATCAGTCCCGGAGCGAGGGCGAATGCGAGGATGGCCCCGAGGGCTATCAGGACAATGGATGCACCGATTCTCATGTTCTCCACTCCTTCCCTGCCGGTCCGCGGTCGAAGCCAAAGCAGACTGGCCATAAACTAAGTACCCTTACTAAATCAAGATTACCTGAACCGGAAGGAAAAGGGATGCTGGGGCATCGGATATTCCAAGTCCCCCTGCGCTCACTCCGCTGAGGGCAAAGGCCACACCTCAGGTGCGGCCTTTAGTGGACTAGCTGTACTAGCCCTTCGCCGCGCTCAGCCGGGGGTCGTCGTCGGGCAGGTCTTCCTGGCTCAGTTCCTCATCCGAGAAGCGGACGCCGGCGCCGTCCGCGGACGGCTGCTCCACCGGTTCCAGCGCCTGGACCATTTCCTCGTAAAGCGCCGGCACGACGTCGTCCTCCCGCCGCGCGGGGGCCTGCACGGGAATCGCAGCGGTCACCGGACCCGACCTTGGCGCAGGCGGGGCGTACGGGGGCGCCGGCGGCGCGTGGTGTTCAGGCGCACGGTATTCCGGCGCGCGGTACGCCTCCTCGAGCGCGGCCCGCTCCCACTCCGCCTGGGCAAGCTCCGACTGATCCAGCTCGGCCTGCTCGCGGTGCAGTTCGGCCACCTCCGCGCGCTTCTGGTACATGTGCACCGTGAGGTGGGTGATGGCCAGAAGAACCACGGGCGGCATCGCAGCCACCAGGGCCGAGACGATCGGCGGGATGCCGGAGCGGATCGCGTCCACGGTCAGGATGGCGTGGACGGAGTTGGCGGCGGTGGAGACAATCGCGCCGAAGAACAGCAGCGTCCACGGGTAGACCATGGCCCGGCGGCTGTGCCCGTTGAGGGCCACAATCGCCACCGTGGAGGCCACGATCATGCCGTCCACGATGATGGGCCAGATCCAGGCCAGGTGGGCCTCAATACCGGAGCGCTGCGCAAGGTCCGTCAGCGCCGCGAAGGACAGAATGAAGGCGCCGACGGCGATCACCACGGTGGTGCCGACCGCGGTGAGAAGTACGGCCTTGTGCGGCTCGTTGGGGATCCTGGTGTTCACCGGATGATTTTACCGGCCGGAACCGCCCTCGGATTCCGCTGTCCAAGGGCACCGCCGTGCCCTCTCCCCTCACCGAGGATTCCGGGCGTAGTCTGGCGTTAAGCCGGTAGAAGGGAAGCCGGACAGGCCATTGGCTGGGATGGGTCTGGGGCATGACGATGAGGAATGGTCCAAGGTTCAGTGTGGCGACGACCCTGGGAAGGGTCTTCGGATACTTCGTCCTGAGCGTGATCGCCGGGGTCCTGTCCGCCAGTCTCGTGGTGCCGGTCGTCGCGGCCACCGGGTTCGCCGTGGGCGGTTCCGTCTCCTATTTCAACGGCTTGCCGGCCGAACTGACCGTGGGTCCGCCGTCGCAATCGAGCAAAGTGCTGAGCGTGGACGGCAAGCTGATCGCCACGTTCTTCGCCGAGAACCGGGTGCCGGTCAAGCTGGAGAATATCTCGCCCTATGTCCGCAACGCGGTGATCGCCGTGGAAGACAACCGCTTCTACGAGCACGCAGGCGTGGATCCTCAGGGCATCATCCGGGCGGTCCGGGTCAACCTGGGCGGCGGCGACCGGCAGGGCGCCTCGACTATCACGCAGCAGTACGTGGCCAACGTGCTCAACGAGCAGCGCCTCGCCTCCGGCCGGACCGACGAGATCGTCCTCGGCAACCAGAAGACCATGCTGGATAAGCTGCGCGAGATCAAACTGGCCCTGGAACTGGAGAAGAAGTACACGAAGGAGCAGGTGCTCGAGGGCTACCTGAACATCGTCTTCTTCAACCGGGACGCCTACGGCATCGAGGCCGCGGCCCGGCTGTTCTTCAGCACGTCCGCCAAGAACCTCACCCTGCCCCAGGCCGCCCTGCTGGCCGGGCTTGTGAACAGCCCCAGCTACTACAACCCGCTCGTGAATCCGCAGGGCGCGGTGCAGCGGCGGAACGTGGTGCTGTCCAAGATGCTCGACCAGGGCATGATCGGGCAGAAAGCCTACGACGCCGCCACCTCCACTCCGCTGAAGCTGAAGGTGACACCGGCCCGGCAAGGCTGTGCCGGGGCCGCGATGGCACCGTACTTCTGCGATTATGTGTCCCACCTGATCCTGAACAACAAGGCCTACGGCGCCACGTTCGATGACCGCGAGAAGCTGCTGTACCGGGGCGGGCTGACCATCACCACCACGCTGGACAGCCGGCTGCAGGCCGCGGCCCAGAAGCAGGTCAACCTGTCCGCCGGCGCCAACCCGGACAAATGGGGCGCGGCGCTGGTCACGGTGCAGCCGGGCACGGGACGGATTCTGGCGATGGCGCAGAACACCGTGTTCCTTCCGGCGCCGGGGAAGTTCGATACCCAGCTGAATTTCAATGTCGATGCCCGGGACGCGAACGGCTATGACCTCAGCGGCGCGGGCGGCTTCCAGCCCGGCTCCACCATGAAACCGTTCACGTTCGCGGAGTGGCTGAATGAGGGCAAGCCGCTGAACGCGATCGTGGACGCGTCACGGCGGGTCTACCCCGTGGGGTTCCCGTGGCGTTCCAGCTGCGGCCGGCGGGTGCTGGGCGGTTACAGTTCCGCGCAGAAGGCCGCCAATCTGGGTGCCGACGACGACCTGCAGAACAACGACCCCGGCTACTACCGGCCGATGCCGATCAATTACGGCCTCTTCAACTCGATCAACACGGCTACCTTCGCCACCGCGGCCCAGCTCGACTTCTGCGGCATCCAGAAGATGGTGGATGCCGTAGGCCTGCACAGCGGCCTGGACCGGGCGCAGATCGACATGCACCAGATCGGCAACCTGCTCGGGGCGATCGGCGTCTCGCCGCTTGACCTGGCCAACGCCTATGCCACCTTCGCCAACGATGGCCGCTACTGCACGCCGATCGCCTTGGTCTCGGTGGTCGCGCCGAACGGGCGGCACCTGGCCGCCGACCGCGCCACGTGCCGGGACGCCGTGAAACCGGAGGTCGCCCGCGGCGTCAACGCAGTGCTCCAGGATGTCCTGATCCAGGGCTCGGGCTGGTACATCCATCCGAAGGTCCACGACATCATGCCCACCGCCGCGAAGACCGGCACGTCCAACACCAACGGCGCCACCTGGGTGGTGGGCTACACGCGCGGGCTCGCAACGGCGTCGTTCTTTGGTGACACCTCCAAGGGCCAGAAACGGGAGGGCCGGAACGTCACCATCAACGGCAAGTTCTACCGCGTGCTGGACGGCTACATGATCGCCGGCCCGCAATGGGCGAACTACATGGTGAGCGTCGTGCGGATGTACCCCGGCGGCGCGTTCCCGAACCCGCCGGAGTCCATGATGCGCGGCCCGGGCCCGCGGCCCAGCAAGGTAGGCCCGGCGCCGGAACCGGAACGGAAGGCGCCAGCCCTGCCCTCCTCCCCGGTGCCGGAGTCGTCACCCCCGCCTTCCCCCACGCCGGCACCCGCCCCCGAAACCAAACCCACCCCGAAACCGCCCAAGCGCTAACACCTGAGGGGCGTGCTAGTCTCCTGGCTCGGAACAAAACATTGGGGGTACGTTCCATGAGCCATACGGCGATTCATGCAACACGCGGCAAAGACCTCGGCGTCGCGCTGCTGGCCGGTGTCCTGTGCGGACTGATCGGGCTGGCGCCATGGCTGGTCAGCGGTCCGCGCCTGCCGCTGCAAAACCTGTGGGCCGCCGAGGTGCCGCCGGAAGCCATGCCGTTGTCCCTGCTGCCGTTGAGCCAGTACAAACTGGTGACGCTGGTGACCCTCCTGGCGGTCGGCGGCGCGGTGGCTGGCGTCGCTGTGCGGCTTCTTTTCCCGCCGCGCCGGTGGCCTCCTGCCCGACGACGGCCGCTCGCCTGGTGCGCGGCCGCGGGCGTCCTGCTGGTGCAGCTTTTTGCGACCATTCAGGCCTTCGCGGTGCTCAGGAACGGCCTCGTTGACGGTGACGCCGCATCGGACCTCTACTTCGGCGGGCTGCTGGCAGGGGTTATCGCCGCGATTATTGCCGGGCTTGTTGCCTGCCTGCTCCTTTCCGCGACGTCCCCTGCCGTAGTGGCGCTTGGGGTTGGCCTGATGGCGGTGCCGTTCGGGAATTGGGTCTCCGCGTGGGCGGCGGACACAGCCAGCCTCGGCCAGCTGACGCCGGCCTTCTTCGGGCTCATTCGCTGGCTGCCCGCTGTGCTGGTGGGCCTGGCCCTCGCGTGGTGCGGCTTCCGGCCGCCTGTCCGGGTCCTGGTGTGGGTGGCGGACCTCGCGCTGCTCTGGGTGGTCCCCGCCCTCTTCATCTCCGTCGACTACGTCCTCGGTACCAGGATCCGGCCGGGCGACCTGGCGGAAATGCTCCTGATGAGCCGGCAGATCCTGGCGGCGACCCTCGGCCCGGCCGGCGGCGGGGGCCTCAGCGTGCTGGTGGCCCTCGCCATCGGGCTGGCGGGCACCGTTGCCCTGGAGGTCTTGCGGAGGCGGAAGGTCACGTCGGTGGCGTGACCCTGGCGGAGTTCCGGGCCATGAGGCCGCGGGAGCGCATCAGTTCGTCACGGTACTTGCCGACATGGGATGCCGCCTGGGCAGCAGCGCGTGCGGGATCTCCGCTGGCAATTGCTTCATACAATTCCCGGTGTTCCCTGATGAGGTCGGCAAGGTCGCTCGCGTGCCGGAACAGCCAGTGCATGCGCCCTTGGAGCGGGTCCAGCGACGACCGCAGGAAATTGTTGTTCGCGATCCTGATGATTTCCTCGTGGAATTCGATGTTGGCGTGATAGCCGGCCATCTTGGCGCCCCGGGCCTCGCACCGGGCGGAGTGGTCGAGGAGATCCCGCAGTTTCTTGAGGTCCCCGGACGATGCGCGGGTGGCCGCGAGGCGGCAGGCGAAGACTTCCAGGAGCTCCCGCATCTCAAAGAGATCCTCGACGTCCTTGGCGCTCAGCGGGTTCACCTCTGCCCCGCGGGACCCGGGATCACTGAGGAGCCCTTCCTGCCTGAGCATCCGCAAGGCCTCGCGGACGGGAAGCCTTGAAACATAGAACTCCGCGGCAAGATCCCGCTCCACCAACCGGGTGCCCGGGGCATAGTGGCCCTCGAAGATCCTCCGGCGGATGGTTTCCCGGACGGTCTCGCGGAGGGGCTGCTGCTTGTTGTTGGGTTCATCTGCAGAAAACATGGTGTCCAATCCGCCGGTCCCCAATACTTGGTATACCAAGGAAAGCGATAGCGACGGCGGCTTGTCAATACGTCCCGGTTGCACTCCGGAGCCGGAGGCCCGGTGCCGGCCGTCCCCTTGCGTGCCGTGTGGCCGCACTGCCCGGCTGGCAATGCGGCCACGCGGCTTGCGGTCATTCGATGTCCAGCAGCCGCTCCGCATTGGTCTTGACCAGCAGGTGGATTTCCTCCGGCGTGAACTCAAGATCCAGCAAGGTGCTGATGAGGGTCCGCTGGCCCTCCAAGGGCGTCGGCCCCGAACGGATGCCGTAATCCGTGCCCAGGACAAAGTGCTCCAGCCCGATCTCGCGGATCTGCTTTGCCCACGGGACCACACCGCCGCTGAGCTCGGGCGTGCTGGCGATACCGGCAATTTCGTCGGCAAGCTCCGGCTCGACGTAGTAGTTGGTCCGCCGGAGACCGCGGTGGAACATCCAGTCCGACACGGCCCCTTCGAGAAGGGCGCCCTTCTCCACCAGCGCCTTTTGCTGGGCCACCGTCATGCGGGCCCGGCAGGGATGTGCCACAACGATCTTCCGGATCCCGAACTCGACGGCGAGGTCGACCAACCGGAACGCTTCGTCCACGGACACGTGGCCCGTATTCAGGTGCACCTCCGGCCGTTCCGCTATGAGTTCCAGGATCTCGCCCAGGTCATCGGAAACGGGTCCTTCCAACGGGATCCGGATGGCCCGTGGGAGCTCGTCCTTGGCGAACTTGGGGTACTGGTCAACAAAGCGCACGAGCTTGCCGTCAACAAAGCTGCCCTCGTGGATCACCATGTGGTGGGTGCAGTGCGCCCCGAAATGCACGAACCGCGCACCGGCCCCGTAGTGGAGGGCTGTCTTCACGGCCCGCGGATTCATCCCGCCAAGGACGCTGGTCAGGATAATTCCCCCGAACACCTCGATTCCGGGGACCTGGTACTTCGTGAGCTGGGCCGTCCCGGTGCTGACGCCCAGGGTGTGGTCGTAAAAAACGAGGGACTTCATCCCTGCGGCCTTTGCCTGCTCGGCGATGCGGAACGGATCCAGCCGGCCCGGGCAGGACTTAAGCCAGGGACCGCTGTGAATGTGGAGGTCGCTGGTTCCCCGGATCAGTTCGTCCGGGAGTTCCATGGAACGCTCGGCGAAGGTCTCCCGCGGAAGTTCGGAAAACTCGGCCAGCGTGGTTGAACGGGCATCAGTAGTAAGTGTCAAGACAGCGTCTCCTTTGTCGTGGGTAAAGGTTTATTGGGAGTCGACGCCGGCCATCGCCGCCCGCGTAAGTGCGAGCCGCGCAGCCGCGGGAACGGGCTCCACAATCGGTACGGTGAACAGCCTGCTGAGGGAAGCTGCGGCTACAGCAAGCGGACCGCCGCCTATGACGACCGCTTCGGCGCCGTCGTCGGACACGGCGGTTTCGCAGGCGAGCGCCAGCCGCGCTTCCAGCTGTTCCGGGTCCCGCATGAGTTCCGCAGGTTCTCCCTCCGTCAGCTGCAACCCTGCGAAAAGGTCACCGAAGCCGTAGTCAACAACCTTGCAGTGGATCGCCTTAGCCAGTTGCGGAGTGGTCGTCACGATGGAGAACCTGCGGCCTCCGGCAGCCGCTTCGATCATTCCGGCCTCCGCAATGCCGGTGACCGGCACCGGTGAGGCGGCTTTCAGGGCCTCCAGGCCCGGGTCCCCGAAAGCCGCCACAATCACGCCCGAGTACCGCGAAAGCTCCATGGACGCGGCCAGTTCCAAGGCGGCGTCAGCGCTGGCAGCGAGTTTGGCGTCGTCGTCGATAAGCGGAGCTCCCCACCGGGCCGTGGCACCCTCCACCGTCTGACCATCCGGCATGGCCGAACCGGCAATCGCAACCATGCGGCGGGTGGTCGCCCCGTTGGTGTTCGGATTGATCAGGAGCAGGGGCAGCGTCGCGGTCACGACGGCACCCGCGACTCAGTTCCGCTTTCCACTTCGGCAGGCGCCGCCGTCGTGTCCTTGCGGATAAAGGCAAGGATCAGGGCCACCGCAACGAACTCCACGGCCGCGATGATGAACAGCCCCGAGGAATACGAACCCGTGCCGGTCTTGATGGCCCCGAGGAACTGGGGCGCAAAATAGCCGGCCAGATTCGCGATGGAGTTGATGAGCGCCAGGCCCGCCGCGAGCGCTGTACCCGACATGAACCGCGGAGGCAGGCTCCAGAACACCGGGATGGAACCCATGGTGCCCGCTGCGGAAAGGGCCAAAGCCAGGATCACCCCGACGGCACTTCCTGCATCCTGCGCGACGGCAGCCAGGACGAGCCCCAGTGCGCCGACGCCCGCAGCGGTGGCCGCGTGCCATCGTGCTTCGCGCCGTCGGTCGGAAAGCCAGCCGTTGAGGATCATGCCGCCCCACCCGAAGACGAAGATCCCGGACATGATCCACCCGATGGTGGTGAGGTCCGTGAAGCCGGCCGCGGACATGAGGCTGGGTCCATAGAAGGAGAGCGTGGCGTTACCGCAGATGATGCAAAACAGCGTCAGGATCAGGACCCATACTGTGCGGGTGCGCAGGGCCGCACTGAATTTGTGCTCGCGGCCGCTTTCGGCGGCTGATTCCAGGTCCAGTTCGTAAGAGACGTGTTCGCGTTCCTTGGCGCTGAGCCACTTGGCGTTGGCGGGCTTGTCGGTCATGACGAAGACGGCGAGGATGCCGAGGACGATGGAGGGGAAGCCTTCGATGATAAAGAGCCATTGCCAGTCCGCCATCCCCATGGCGCCGTCGGTCCGGGTCATGATGAGCGCGGCCAGCGGACTGCCCATCAACAATGCGATCGGCGAGGCGGACATGAAGATCGCGATCGAGCGCGCCCGGCGATGTGCCGGCAGCCAGAAGGTGAGAAACAGGATCAGGCCGGGGTGCAATCCGGCTTCGAACGCGCCCTGCAGGAATCGGAGCACGTAGAAATGCCATGGCTCCGTGCAAAATGCCATGAGGACCGACACAACGCCCCAACCGATGGCGATCCTCATGATGGTTTTGGGTGCACCGATTTTCTGCAGCAGCAGGTTGCTGGGCACTTCGAACAGGAAGTAGCCCAGGAAGAAGATTCCGGCGCCGGCGCCGTAGATCGCGTCGCTCCAGCCCAAATCGTCCAGCATCGTCAGTTTCGCAAAGCCCACGTTGACGCGGTCGAGCCAAGCCAGGATGTACACGATGGTGGCGAAAGGAAGTATCCGGAAGACAATTCGCCTGAATGTTCTGTTCCGCTCTTCAAGAGTGGATTCAGGAATCGGCGCAGAGTCAGCTTGGGGCATGATTGCTCCTCCATATTCCAACATGCGAGAGATAAATTTCATTACACGAAGAAAATTAGGCCCAGCCGAATTGCCCGTCAAGGAAAAGGGGCCCTGGGATCCCGAAGCCGCTTTCAAGCCTTCGGGATCCCACGGTCATCTGATTCCGAAATGGAATTGCCGCCGAATTGCAAGCAAGGCGCCCTTGAAGCAATTTCGCACAGGACGCGAAGATCAATAAATGGGGCGTCGAATCGGCATGGCGGTTGTTCAGTGTCTGGTTGTAGTGGCGGTGTGCGGCGCCCTCGGCTCTTGCTCCAGGTATCCCGTCAATCCACCGCCGTGCTTTCCGCCGAAGTATTCAGTGCAACCCACAACTGCCCGGCCCGGCGAAACAATCACGGTTTCCGCCCCGGATGCCACGTGCAACCCCAGCTACGGGATGGACGCCAGGATTGAAGTTTCCGTCACCGACGCCGCCGGCACCGAGGTCTTCAAGAAGACAGGACCAATGAACAACGACGGCGGATTTGCCTTCACGTTCAAAGTCCCGGCCGGGCTGAAACCCGGCAGAGCCGGCGTCACCGCCGTGCCGTACGGACTCGACTGGTGCGATGACACCGGGAAGAACAACCGCCTGAGCCGGCAGAAAACCGGGGACGGCATCGCCAGGACTTCCTGCGTCATTCCCGTCGTTCCGCTCACGATCAGGCCGTGAGCTGTGTCTCACCTTGGCGCGAATCCGGGACAATCCGGCAACCCGCCTCGTTGAATAGAGGACGAGGGGAGGCCACATGCTCATTGTCCTGACAGGAATCGACGGCGCAGGAAAGTCGACGGCGGCCCGCGCCTTGCGTGAATCGGCCGAGGAAGAAGGCACAGACGTCCTGGTGCTCAGCAACCATGCCGGCAGGCGCAGGATGTCGCTGCTCAGCGCCAGGTTCGGTGTCCAGTTGCCACCACGGCTGGCCGATACGGTGGAAACTTCCATCCGGGTCACCAACGTGCTGATCTCTCATGCACGGGCCCGGCGCTTCCAGGGCCTGGTGGTGATGGACCGGCACCTGCATTGCCAGTTGGCACTGCGCGAGGCCAATGGGCTCCCCCGTGGCTGGCTGCTCCCCCGCCTTCTCGAGGCTCTCCCTGCTCCGGACGTCGTCGCCCATTTCGACGTCGACCCCGAACTGGCCCATCAGCGCATCCAGGCCAGGGGCACGGATGAGGAATCATTGGAGGACCTGTCGGCCTTCCGCGCGGCGTACCGTTCGCTGCCCGAATACCCGGGCTTCGCAGAGATCGACGCCGGAGCCCCGCCTGCCGAGGTCCTTGCGAGGGTGAAGCGGGCCGCAGCGGTGGATCAGAAAGCGGCGGCCTAGGAATTTCGGCCTGCGTTCACTGCTTTGGAAATTAGCCCCGTTAGTCTCCCGTTTTGTCTGATGCCTCGGCTACTGTGAGTTCGATCGAGCATCAACCGTAGGGGGCTAAATGGAATTCGCAGAACGACTCACGTCCTTGGCTGCAAAGGTGCGCCAGCAACGGGGAGCCATCGAGACCGAAGAAGCAACAAAGAACGCTTTCGTCATGCCGTTCATCTCCTCAATCCTGGGCTATGACGTATTCAACCCGCTGGAAGTGGTTCCGGAGTTCACTGCCGACGTTGGAATCAAGAAGGGTGAGAAGATCGACTACGCAATCGTGAAGGACGGCGAAGTCCAAATCCTCATCGAATGCAAGAAATCGGTCGGCCCCGTACGGATCGAGCATGCTTCACAGCTGTTCCGGTACTTCGCTGTTACTAACGCCCGCATCGCCATCCTGACCAACGGCGAAATCTATCAATTCTTCACCGACCTCGACGCCCCTAACCGGATGGATGCCAAGCCTTTCCTGGTGTTGGACCTGAACGACATCGACGAGTCCCTTATCCCGGAGCTCCAGAAGCTCTCGAAGGAAGTTTTCGACCTCGATTCAATCATTAGCGCGGCAGGAGAGCTCAAATTCATCGGGGAACTCAAGCGAACCCTGGCCGCACAGTTCAAGGACCCAGAAGATGAGTGGGTGAAGTTCCTGACGGCACGGGTCTACACGGGCCCATACACGCAGAGGGTACGGGAACAGTTCACAGTCCTTGTAGCCAAGGCCGCAAAACAGTTTCTCAACGATCAAGTGAATGAGCGGCTCAAGAAGGCGTTAGGGGCCCAGTCGTTTGTGGTTTCAGACGCGACTGTGGTAGCCCCTGAGGTCACCAGTGCACCGGCGGTCGAGGCAGATCTCGCGGAAGCGGATGGCATCGAAACAACGCTCGAGGAAATCGAGGGCTACCAGATCGTACGAGCAATTGTGTGCAGCGAGGTGAAACCGGCGCGGGTCGTCCAGCGCGATGCAAAGTCCTATTTCGCCGTCCTTCTCGACGACAACAACCGCAAGCCGATCGCGCGCCTTCATTTCAACCGTGCGCAAAAATACATCGGCCTCTTCGACGCAAATAAAGAAGAAACCCGGGTGCCCATCAACTCCCTCGAAGAGATCTATGAGCACACCGAAGTTCTCCGTGCCAGCGTAAAGAGCTATCTCTAAGGAACGCTACGGGGCCGCCATGACCGCCCCGTAGCCTCCGCAACCGGAGTGCACCATGTCCGACAATTCACAACTGCGTCGCCATATCCCGGGTCAAGCCGTTATCAATCAGGTCATGGCGCTCCAGGAAGCCGTTCCGGCTCAAGCGGCAATCGGCCGAATACTGGGGGTCAACCCGCTAACGACCGAGGCTAAACCTTGGTACCAGGGCGCAACAGCCGAAATCGCGGTGGGGAAGGTCCTTTCTGGTTTGGGCCCGGAATGGACTGTCCTCCATGCGGTCCCCGTCGGCGTGGGCTCCTCAGACATCGATCATGTAGTAATCGGCCCCGGCGGTATCTTCACTCTCAATACCAAGAACCATTCGGGCCACTCCGTCTGGGTGGCCAGCCGGACCCTCATGGTTTCCGGCTCGAGAACCCGGCATATTCCGAACTCCGCATACGAGGCGCAACGGGCTTCCAAGCTGCTCAGCTCAGCGCTCGGCATGCCCGTCTCAGCGACGGGCGTTCTGGTGATCTTCGGCGCGAAAAACCTGACAATCAAGGAGCGGCCCGCCGACGTCGTCGTCCTCTCCACCCAGCAGCTCGTGCGCTGGCTACGGCGACGGCCACAGCTGCTGTCCAGGTCGGAGACCGAACGGATCGCAAC
Source organism: Arthrobacter cupressi (assembly GCF_900099975.1). Lineage (GTDB taxonomy): Bacteria > Actinomycetota > Actinomycetes > Actinomycetales > Micrococcaceae > Arthrobacter > Arthrobacter cupressi. The sequence continues at coordinate 88,879 of NZ_FNEI01000002.1, read as the reverse complement.
GGTCGCCGCCAATCCACGGACATGGCATCGGAACCCTCAACCCGCGAATGATCCCGGCGCACTGCACGCTCGGTTCCTTGCCCTCCAGCAGAAAGTCCAGCGGGCGGCACTGATACGCGCGGCCTGGGTTCTGGTAGCCGCGTGCCTTTTCGTTGCCGCGATTCTCAACTTGCCTTTCTAGGAAACCCCGCCGTTCAGGAAGCGTCCGCGTGCCTCGCGCGGTAGGCATCGGCGGCATACACGCCGAGGATCCGCACCTCCGTGGTGAAGAACTCGAGTTCCTCCAGTGCGCGGCGGAGCCGGGGATCTTCCGGGTGCCCCTCGACGTCGGTCATGAACATGGTGGCGGCGAATTCATTCCCTACCATGTAGCTTTCCAGCCGGGTCATGTTCACGCCGTTGGTGGCGAACCCTCCCAGTGCCTTGTAGAGGGCGGAGGGAACGTTGCGGACGCGGAAGACAAAACTCGTGATCGCCGGACCTGGCAATTCCTTCTTCGTGGGAAGCGGCCGCTCCTGCGTGAGGACCACGAAGCGGGTGGTGTTGCTGGGATCGTCCTCGACGCCGGAGGCCAGGACCTCCAGTCCGTACAGTTCTGCGGCGAGCGGCGGAGCGAGGGACAGTTTGCGTGGATCGTTCCAGTCGCGCACTTCCCTCGCGGACCCGGCGGTGTCCCCGGCGATGACCGGTTTCAGCCCCGCATCCCGGATGATCCGGCGGCATTGGCCCAGTGCGTGGATGTGGCTGTGCACCTCGATGGCTTCCTCAAGGGTGGAGCCGGGGATGCCCATCAGGTCGAACCGGATGGGGAGGAAATACTCCCCGACAATCTGGAGCTTGGATTGCGGGAGCAGGGCGTGGATGTCCGCCACCCGGCCGGCGATGGAATTCTCAATCGGGATCATCCCCAGCTCCACGGCCCCCGTGGACAGCAGTTCAAACGCATCCTCGAAGCTAGCGCAGGGCACGCTTTCGGCGTGGGGGAACATTTCCCTGCAGGCGAGGTCCGAGTTCGCTCCGGGCTCTCCTTGGTAGGCAATCCTTTGAGTCATGACGCTCATCATTCCATTGAGCCCGGCCGCGCAAGCAATCGCCCGCGCGGCCGGTGACACACCCTAAGCCCTACCGCGAAACCACCGCGCCGTCCTGGATGAGGTACTCCAGGTGTTCGCTGATGTCGGCGAGCACGGCGATGTCCGCCACCGGGTCGGCGTCCAGGACCAGCAGGTCGGCATCCGCTCCGGGTGCGACGACGCCCAGCTCGCCTTCGCGCCCCAGCAGCAGGGCCGCCGTCGTGGTTGCCGAACGGATGGCGTCGATGGCGGGCTGGACCTTGCCGAGCAGCCGGAACTGTTCGTTCTGGTGGCGGTGCATGCCGCCCAGCAGGTCCGAGCCGAAGACGAGTTTCACGCCGGCTTCATGGGCGCGCGCGATCGCTTCCAGGCCGCTGCTCAGCACGGAGTCCACCTTGGCCCACATCTCTTCGGTGAGGCCGAATTCCTTGCCTTCCTCCTTCAGCGCCCAGTAGGTGACCAGCGTCGGCACCAGGAAGGCGTCCTTCTCAAGGAAGAGGCGCAGGCTTTCGTCGTCGAGCAGGTTGCCGTGCTCGATCGAGCGGACGCCTGCCTCGAGCGCGCGGTTGATGGCGCGGGCGGTGTAGGCGTGGGCGGCGACGTACCGGTTGGCGGCTTCGGCTTCCTCGACGGCGGCCCGCATCTCCTCCATCGAGTACTGGGTGGAGTCGATGCGGTCCGTGGGAGAGGACACCCCGCCGGAGGCCATGATCTTGATGTGGTGGGCGCCCTTGCGCAGTTCGTCGCGGGCGGCGGCACGGACGGCATCCACGCCGTCGGCCACGCGCCCGATCCCGCAGCAGCCACGGCCGTTGGGATCGTGGTCTTCACCGGGCAGGCGCATGTCGCCGTGGCCGCCGGTCTGGCTGAGGGCCTTGCCGCAGAAATGCAGCTTGGGGCCCTCCAGCAGCCCTTCGCTCTGGGCCAGGGCCAGGCCGAAGTCGGCGCCGGACAAATCGCGGACGGTGGTGAAGCCGCGGCGGAGCATCTCCCCCATGATCCTGGCGGTCTGCGCGTAGACGTACGACGCCGGGGTCCAGGTCAAGGAGCGGAAGTCGGCGCTGGATGCCACCACGTGGACGTGCGCATCGATCAGGCCGGGAATGACGAACTTGCCGGTCCCGTCGATGGTCCGGGCACCCGCGGGAGCCTCGGCGTCGAGCCCGACGGTGCGGATCTTGCCGTCGACGCTCACGACGTCGGCAATCGAGTAAGTACCCGCGTGGACGTCCAGGACGCTGGCATTGCGGATGACAAGGGCTGTGGTGCTCATGGGAGAAGGGAATCCTTCCGGATGGTTGACGGTTCGTGGGTGAAGGCGGCGGCGAGTTCTTCCGCGCTGGCGGCGAGCACCGCCGTCGCGGTTTCCACGCTCTGCTGCGAGTAGCAGCCCTCGGCGTCGAGCAGCGCGAGGACACCAACCACGTCGCCGTCCTTCAGGACGGGAAGGTTGATGACGGCACCGCAGCCCAGGGACCGGATGAGTTCGACGTCGGTGAAGACTTCGGCGAGTCCGGCTAGGTCGGCTGCCAGGAAAGGCCGCTTGTCCGCGATGACCGTGCCGAGCCAGCCCGGGGAGATTTCCACTGTCTTTTCGACGCCGAGCGGGTACTCCTCGGGGTGGCTGGTGAAGACGCGCCGGAGGGCCGAGCGTTCGGCGTTCCATTGCAGGGCGGTGAACAGGATGACGCCGGGATTCCGCTTCAGGGAGTCGAAGGCGTCCTGGAAGGCGGCGGTCATTTCAGGCTTCCTTCGCGTACGGATTCGTGTTCGGCGCGGGCGTTGATGTCTTCCAGGGACTTACCCGCGGTGGACGCTCCGAAGATCACCACGCCCAGCACACCGATGGTGAGGACCACTGTGGTCATGGTGAACACCCCGCCGAAGCCGAGTGCCGCAGAGAAGATGCCGATGATGGACGGTGCCAGGATGCTGCCGATGCGGCCCACCGCACTGGCCATGCCGACGCCGGTGGCGCGCATCCAGGTGGGGAACAGTTCCGGGGTATAGGCGTAGACGCCGGCGTACGTTCCATTCAGGAAGAAGGAGAGCGTTGCGGCGGCCACGAGGATCATGCCGGAGTCGTTGGACTGGCTGAGCCAGAAGGCGCTCAGGGCGGAGCCGGCCAGATACAGGGCGATGGTGTTCTTGCGGTCGATCCGGTCGCAGAGCCAGGCGGCGGAGAAGTAGCCGGGGATCTGGGCCAGGTAGATGATGATCGAGTATTCGAAGCTCTTGGTCACGGTGATGCCCCGGCCCACCAGCAGGGTGGGGATCCAGGAGAAGAAGCCGTAGTAGGAGAAGGTGATCACGAACCAGATCAGCCAGATCACTGCGGTGCGGCGGCGCAGGGCCTTGGACCACATGAATTTCAGGGCGTTCCAGAGGGTGACCTTCTGCTGGTGCCGGGCGATTTCTTCTTCGGCCGGTTCCAGCGGGGCGAGCGGCTTCCGGGTGGCCTTGACAACGCTGGCTTCGAAGTCGGACACGACGCGTTCGGCCTCGGCCGTGCGGCCTTGGCTGAGCAGGTAGCGGGGCGATTCGGGCAGGCTGCGGCGCCACCAGAGCAGCAGCAGGATGGGCACGGCAGTGATGACCTGCGCCCAGCGCCAGCCGTCGTCGCCCAGCGGAACCACGAAGCGGCCGATCAGGGCGGCTCCCACGAAGCCGAAGGAGAAGAAGCCTGCCAGGGTGCCGATGAACCAGCCGCGGCGCTTGGGCGGGATGAACTCGGACAGGAACGGGGCAATGATCACGCTCTCGGCACCGGCGCCCAGGCCGGCCAGAACGCGCGCCACCAGGAACACCTCGAAGTTCGGCGCCATCGCGGCCACCACGGACATGGCGCAGTAGAACGCCAGGGCCCACAGCATGACCTTCTTGCGGCCGAAGCGGTCCCCCAACCAGCCGGCCAGAATGGCCCCGAAGAAGAAGCCAAGCGGAGCAGCGGAGCCGACCAGGCCGAGGCTGGCGTTGCTGAGGCCCCACAGTTCCTTGATGCGCGGCAAGAGGAACGCCACGACTGCCCCATCCATGCCGTCGAACGAGTATCCGAGGCCTCCGATGAGGAGAAGCTTGTAGTGTGGTCGACTGAGTGACAACCGGTCCAGACGTGCGGTGAGGGACATGAGATTCCTGCCAAAGTGGGCGAAGTTGTACATTTTGGAGAATTTGCACAAGTCTGTGCAGATGTATCGAAGGTACGGGCAAGTGTGAGGCAGGTCAATAGGTGAACCAGGAAATTAACTCCTCAACGCTGACCGAATGGCTGGACAGCCGTGTCCAGGGACGCAAGCTCGCGGCCCGGCAGTTGCAGGTGATCGGCATCCTCCGCTCGCAGCCGCGGCTGGCCTCCTATGGCTCGGTGAGCGACATCGCAGCCGCGGCGGCGTCGAACGCGTCCACTGTGACACGGACCGCCCAGACACTGGGGTTCAAGGGCTGGGCGGACTTCCAGTTCGAGCTCCGCTCCCGCTTCCTGGCATCCCTGAGCGCGGTGGAAGTGGCGGCCCAGCACAACGGCCACATCAGCAGCCCGGCCCAAGCGGCGGTGTCCACGGACCGCACCAACCTCGCCCACCTCGAACGCACCCTGGACCCGGACACCGTGCACGCGATCGCCCAGGCCATCGCCGGTGCACGGCGGACCTTCATCATCGCCGCCGGCAGCTACGCCATTCCGGGCAAGGCGCTGGAGCACAACGCGATCATCGCCGGCCACGACGTGCGGCTCCTGGATGCGGATGTCGCGGCGCTAAGCAACGCCGTCGCGCGGCTGACTCCGGAGGATCTGGTGATCGTCATCAGCCTGTGGCGGGTGTACGACAGCACCCTGCGCGCCATTGAGGCCGCCCGCACGGTGGGCACGCCGATCGCCTCCATCACGGACAGTGCCGGTTCGCCGGTTGCGGAGCACGCCACGCAGCGGATCGTGGTGCCTACCGAGGGCGCGGGGTTCTTCCCCTCGCTCACCGGCGCGGTCGCCGCGGTGCAGGCGATCGCCGTCGAGCTCGCTTCGCTGGACCGAGAGCGTTCCACGCAGAACATCGGCGCGGCCGAACGGTCGTGGGAACTGATGAAGATCATGCACCCGCGGTCGAGCTCCTGACGCGTTAAGCGCCTCCGGCCGCGCAGCTGGTGAGCTGCGCGGCCGGAGGCGTTGGTGCGGGGGAAAGCAAAAGGGGTGCCGCCGCGGATTGCGCGGCGGCACCCCTCCCCCCAGACTTTGGGCGCCTAGTTCCTAATGGCCGTGCCTGAATAGCCGATCTGGATGGTCGATCCGGTCGGCAGTCCGCCGATCGACTGGTTCAGGACAATTTCGACCATCGTGACCATGATTGCCGCGGAGGTCTTGGTCACCTTGTGCAAAGTAACCTTGCCCAAGCCCGGCACCTGGACCACGGTGTTCGGGGCCACTGAGGCATTGATCGCCGGCAGGCCGGTGATCCTCAGGTTGGTGAACGTGGAGGTGTCGGTCAGGGTGACCAGGCCGCCCGCGGTGGCACGGCTTGCGCTGGTCTCTGCCTTGATGGCATCAGCCTGGATGACGCCGCTCAGGACGTTGAGCCCGGCGAGGGAGTTCGTCACGGTTCCCTTGACGGCGGGGCTGACTACGGTGGTGGTGGTCGTCGTGGAGGCGCCCACCGTTGCAAGACCCGGAACGGTGGCTCCGGCCAAGTTCACCGTTTGGGTCCCGGCGCCGCAGCTGAGGGCGGCATAGGCGGTGGGACCCGAACCGAGCAGCCCGGTGGCCAGGATGGCCTTGGTGGTAAACCCTGCGCCGGTGGCGTAGCCAAGCTGCGGCGGCGTCAGCTTGGCGAGGCTGACACCGAGGCGGATGTCCGTCCCGGCCTTCACGCCCGCGATTCCAGCCTTGAGGACCTCGACCCGCAGCGCCGTCGTCGATACCTGGAAAGTACCGTTGACCAGCTTCTTTTCCTGGCCATTCAGCGTAATTTTGCCAAGGGAACCCAGGAGCGGAACATTGAGGTCAATCACCGTATTGGGAGCCGGGTTGGCCGCCACGGACAGACCCAGGACTTTCAGGTTGGCAATGTTGGTCTGGTTGATACCCGAAAAAGCACCGGCGGTGTTCTTGTCCGCGATGCTCACGGACGAAATGGTCCCGGCCGTGATAAGTCCGCCCAGCAGATTGGCGCTGCCCACAACAGACCGGCTTTCGATGCGTTTGCCGGTCGCCGTTTCCAGCGTCCTGACGCTCGTTGCGGCGGCACCCACGGCACCCACTGCAGGCACATTCAAAGCTGCGGTGCTGTTGCTGGAAGTCAACCCCGTGAGACCGGTGCAGCCAATCGATGAATTAGCCGTGGGACCCGACGTAAGGGTCTTGTCAGAATTGAAAATGTAGGAACCGTATGCGATTCCCGAAAATCCGGTGGTGACCTGAGCGGGTGTAATACTCGGAGTCGCCGCCGTCGACGGGGCCAGAGGCCCCGCAACCACAAGCGCGAAGGCGCCGGCCAGCGCGGCCAGTGTACGTTTCATGAATTCCCCCAGAGATAGCACGAGTCAATTTTTCGCGGTAATAGCACCGTACGCCCGCCAGTACAGGCGAACAATAGAAATCACGGCGATTTGCATCATAGCGATCATTTGCCCGGCAATTACGTAACTACTCGGAACGTAATGAATTCCGTGTTTTCCCAAACCGTCAGCACCAGAATTCATTGAGCTTTCCGGCAAGCATTCTGCCCTGCCCGTACCCGGCCCGGGCGGCAGACGGACGCAGCGACAGATCCATCGCGTTGACGCCGAACAGGTGCTCGGAACCGCTGTCCGGGAAGATCGTTTCCACGCGGCTTCCGCCCGCGCGCAGCCCGTCCACCTGCGTTGCCAGGTCCATGCCCCACTCCGCCGGGGTCCGGGTCCTGCCGCCAAACGGGGACAGCACCAGGACCCGCGCATACCCCGCCGCGAGGTCGGCGTTCTCGGCGTTGGACCGGTAACCGCCGTCGATGTAGCTGCTGCCTCCGATGCCATAAGCGAAGCCACTGGAACAGCTCGCCGCCACGGCATCCGCCAGGTCCACGCCGCTGTGGCGGTCGAACACCACCGGTTCGCCCGTCCCGGCATTGACCGCCGTGAGGCGCACCGGCTGTGCCGGCCAGTCCTGGCTGGGCAGCCGCGACGCGACGGTGGCCCGCCACCTCGCCTGGGCAGACGCGTCCGACGACGGCGGCAGCTCAAGTGCCGAGGCCCCCATTCTGCGGCGCATGTCAGCCGCATCCCCGGCGGCGGCGATGATCCGGTCGGTCCTTTCCAGATGCTCGCTCACCTGTCCCGGGCGGGGGCGCCCGTCACTCCCGGGTGATGCGGGCTGCTGCCGGGCCGGGGCTGGCCGCTGGTGGGGCGGGGCGGCCAGGATGTCGGCAAGGAGTTGCGCCGGACTGGCGCCGGTGATCTGGGCTGCGGCCGTCGATCCGGCCGAGGTGCCGATGATCAGATCGGCGCCGGTCACGTCCAGCCCGCCATCGAAGAGGCCGGCGACGACGCCGATCAGCCAGGCATTGCCGGTGGAACCGCCGCCGCCAAGGACCAGGGCCCGGGTCGGCAGCGTCCGTGTCCGCGCGGACGGCAGGGAGGAAGAAGGTGTTGTGTTCATGGGAGTCGCCTTTCGCGAATTGCCTTGGGTGGCGCTCCCGGAGGCGGCTAGCCCAGCCGCGCGATCGTGGACTGCAGGGGAGCACCCATTGCGGATACTGCGTACATGGGTCTCACCTCCTGCCGAAAGATCACGATCACCGAAAACGCTAGCACCTCCGCGGCGAGGGGCGCCACAGGCCCGGCACCGAGGCAATTGGCACAAAGCCAGCCGCCGCCAAACCCACGGCGCGGCAGTGTCAGTAGCGGATGTCGGCCTGCAATGCGTAGTGGTCGGAGGGGTAGATGCCTCCCACCGGCGCGGTGCCGAGCAGGGCGGCTGCGAGCGGGTGGCCCGCGCCGCCGCGCCGCGGTGCGGCCGTGAGGATGTAATCGATCCGGCGGTCCGGCCACAGCAACTGCACGGCCCACGGGTTCGCATTGGACCACGTAAAGCCCCGGCCTCCTCCGCCGGCCACCTCCCACGCGTCGTAGAACGAGAGGCCCTTGACGGGCGCGGCGGCCCGGCCGGTCAGCAGGCGCATCTCCTCGCTGTCCGGATCCGCATTGAAATCCCCGGCCACCACCAGCGGGGTCCGCTCGTACTGGGAGGCGTGCGCATGGGCGCAGAATGCGCGCACGGCATCCTGGCGGTCCTGGCTTTCATCGAGCCACCACGCATCCATCACGGCACCATGAACCTGGATCCGGCCCCTGGGCCCGTCGATCCGGGCGCTCTGAACCCGCAAACTGCCGAAGGTGTGTCCCTCGGTGGAGCTGATGGGCCATCGTGACATCACGGCGACACCGGAGAGTGCCGCTTCGTCTTCCTGCGCGGTGACGCCGTTGAAGGCGTGGTGGGGCATGCCGAGCCGGTCAGCCAATCTCCTGCACTGGCTGTCCGCGCCTCTTGCCCAGGATTCGGTCAGCACAAGGATGTCGGGCCGGGCGCTTTCCAGGGTGGCAAGAATGGCCGCTTCCCGCTCCTGCCAAGGACCATAGAGCCCCCACACATTCCAGGTGACGATGCGGGCGCTCGTCTCTATGAGCTCGCCGTAAAACTGCGGAGGTATGTCCGGTACCTGGGCCATGCACCCATACTGCACGTTGCCGGCGGAACCCGCATCCGCGCGGCAACACAGCCTTGTCCCCGCTTCGGGAGCCTACTGCGCGGCCCCGGCCTGGCCCTTGTGCCAGGCGGGGAGCAAGCCCTCCAGGGCATCCACGCCTGCGGCGGCTCCCCCGGCGGCGACGTATCCGGCCGCGACCCGGCGGGCGCCGTCGGCCTTGCCGATGGCCTCGCGGACCGCGGCGCGGAGCGATTCCGGGGTGAGCTTCGCGGGCCGGAGCCGCACACCGGCGTCGGCGGCCACCACCCGCGCCGCCACCTCGTTCTGGTCGCGGCCGAACGGGACCACCACCACGGGCACGCCCTTGGCGAGCGCCTTCTGGGTGGCCCCCATGCCGCCGTGCGTCACCGCCACCGCGGCCCGTTCCAGCACGGGTCCGTGCGGGATGAAGCGTTCCACCCTGGCGTTCGCCGGCACGGAACCAATCCCCTCCGAACCGGACGCTGGCAGCGTGGCAACGACGGTGAACGGCTCCTCGGCCAGGCCTTGCAAGGCGGTGCGCACGAGTTTCTCGTCGGCTTGATATTCGGACGATGTCGTCACCAGGACGGCCGGTTTGTCGATCTCGTCGAGCCATGCGGGCCGCTCCTCCGCGGGCTCCCACGGGAGCGCGCCGATCATCCGGACTTCCGGCCCCCAGTCCGTATGGGCGTATTCGAACGGTTCCGCGGTGGTCAGGAGCATGAGCGGGGCCCGGCGGAAGAAGGCGTCGGCGGTGCGCAGGGGCGGGAGCCGGCCGCCGCTGGCGTCAGCGCGCATGCTGTTGATTCCGGGCATCATTACCTTCTCGACGGCGGCAATCACCAGGCGGCGGACGACGGCGTCGCGCGCCCTCCCCAGCGGTCCGGACATCGGCGCGAGGCCCGGCCCGAACGGCGGGGTTCCCTTCGATTCAAGCGGCGGGATGAAGGGGCTCACCGTGGCCCACGGAAGTCCGGAACTCTCCGCGACGGTGCCGGCGCCCCACGCATTAATGTCCAGCAGCAGGAGGTCCGGGCCGACGTCGTCGAGGGCCGCTTTGAAGTCCGGGGCGTCGAAGCGGGCCCGCGAGGTGAAGGTGTCCACGCTGGACGCCAGCGCTGACTTGACCGATGTGGCCAGGTAGTCCCGGTGTTCCAAGTCCAGCAGCCGCTGGTCAACGGGCGCGGCGTGGAAGCCGAGCGTGCGCATCGCGGCGACCTGGCTGGGCAGCGTGCGCAGATGGACGTCGTGGCCCCTCGCCTTCAGCTCCAGCAGCAGCGGAACCAAGGGGAAAAGGTGGCCAATGGCGGGTGAGGTGTAGGCGAGGACGGTGGACATCAGGGTCTCCGGGTGAACGGCTCGAGCATCTCGAGCAGGGAAACGCAGACCTGGTCGCGGCTCAGCCCCGCATCGAGGCGGAGGAGCTTCCAGGTGTAGACGTCGCACAGGGCGACGAACTGGGCGAGCCGGCGGTCGCGGTCCGCCCCGTGCAGCTCCTCCAGGAACGGGGCGAAGACCCGCGCGCACCATTGCCGGTGGTACTGCCGCCCGCCCTCGGTGATCCGGGTCAAGACCGGGGACGCGTCTTCCTCGGCGAGCAGCTTCAGGGCGAGGGCCGCCGTCGTCTCGTAGTGCTCCAGCAAATTCCCGACGGCGGCACGGACGTCCCCGGCAGGTGCGGCATCGCGCTGGCTGGCCACGTTCGCCGCGGAGTATTCGGCGGTGGCGTTGATCAGGGCGGTGCGGTCGCCGAAGCGCCGGATGACGGTTTGGACGGTGACACCCGCTCGCTCGGCGACGGCGGCCAGGGTGACGCCGGCCAGCGGCCCTTCCATGAACAGATCCAGGGTCGCCTGGAGGATGCGGCGCCCGGTTTCGGCCGCAGAGGAAGCCCGTTTGCTCATGTCATACGAGCGGCTCTGCGTCCCGCTTGAATTCATGTTAGTTAGACTAACTCCAATTCAGGAGGGCGTCTAGGGGCAGGCTCTACGGGAATCCCGTTCAGAGATCCCTTAGCGATGAATCCGCGTCCAGGCGGGCGAGCCTCGCCACGTGCCCCACCGCGCCGACGCAGAGAAACAGCGGCACGCAGAGGAGCGCTCCGGCCACAAGCAGCCAATTGGGCGTCGCCCAGGCCGCAACCGGCAGGAGTTCAAGCTGGAGGCCATTGAAGACGGCCGTGCCAAGCAGCGAAGACACCGTCCCGAGCGCCGCACCGACGACGCCGATGATGAGCCCCACGGCGGCCAGCTCAACCATGTAGACACCCGCGATCGAGCCGCCGGACCAGCCGATTGCCTTGAGCAGGCCCACCTCGCGTGCACGCTGCTTGATCCAACTGCCCCCAACCGAAACGCCCACCCCAAGGCAGAAAATCACCAGGACGCCGCCGATCACCCAACTGGCCAACTGAAGGAGCGCAAACAGGCCCGATAGCGAACGTATCTGCCCGGCAACGCTATTGACTGAATAGCCGAGTTCGCGGATTTTGTTCTGTACGTTCACCACCTGCTCGGCAGAGTCGACGCGGACATAGGCCCGGGGAAAGGTGATTGCCTTGGCGCTATCCCTGGCGTTGGAGAGCGTGGACTTGAGCAGGGTACCGGAGACATAGGCCGCCTGTGCGCCGTCCGTGCCCGGCGAAGAGTTGTCATAGATTCCCGCCACCCGGAGGGTGATCGCGGCAGGTTCCCCGTGGCCCGGAGCAATCTCCTTCGTGTAGACGAACGCGATTTCCTTGCCGAGGAACTTCGCATAGCTCTGCCCTTGGCCCATGTCAGGAAGGAGAATGTCTTTCCCACCCGGTCCGCCTGCGGGAAGGTTTCCCTCCACCAGCTTCGGGGTGATTCCACTGATGAACGGCGTCCCCGTGAAGGCGCCGGGATTGTTCGGGGTTGGCCAGTTCTCGGGCTCCTCAATGGCCAGGTCAATCTGCGCCCAGCCGGACGTACCGGCGACGTGCTCGATCCGATCGAATTCGGCCAGCGAGTTGTCAGTGATGTCGCGGGCAGAATCCGGGCCCACCGACGTCACCTCAACGTAGTTCAGGGCCGAGTTGGTGGTGATGTTGTTGGAATAGGAACTGATGCCCGCCCCCACCACGCTGTCCGCAAAAACGAACGCACCGATGCCAAGGGCCATCAGGACCGCAAGCGGCCGCAGTTTCGAGAGTGAAAGCTGCACCGCTCGTCCGGTGAATACCTTATACCTGTTCAACGAGTACCTCGCTCATGGGAAGCTGACGGTGGGCAATGTGTTTGAAGACCTCGTCGTGAGAGGCGACCAGGACTCCGCATCCGCTCTCGGCGCCGCTTCGCATCGCTTCGAGGATGGCCTCGGTGTTGCTTGCGTCGAGGCCGGAGCTCGGCTCGTCGGCAAGAAGGACTGAAGGCTGATTGATGAGGGCTCGGCAGAAAGCGACCCTCTGCTGCTGTCCGCCCGAAAGCCTTTTGGCTTTCCGGTCGGCCACCGCCGCGAGGCCGAAGCGTTCCAGCCGTTGCATGACGGCCTCTCTGGACAACTGCCGACTGCTGGCAAGGACGATGTTTTCCAGTGCGGTAAGTTCCGGCAGCAGGTTGCTGCTCTGGAAGACCATCCCGATTTCCTTGGAGCGCACCGTCGCGGCCGCACGGGGGGATGCCTTGGTGCGGTCGTGTCCGTTGATCCATACCCTGCCAGCATCGGGCGTGGAGAGCAGGCCTGAAATGTTCAGGATGGTGGACTTGCCTGAACCGGACTCGCCCCGGAGCCAGACGATCTCCCCTTGCATGACATGAAGGTCGACGCCGGCCAATACTTGGTGCCGCCGCCCGCCCTCGTCAGCAAACGACTTGTGAATGTTTTCCAAACGTAGGACCGAAGTCATTTGTTGTCTCCGAGGTTGTAGGCACCGGGAACGGCGATCATGGCCGCCGAGAGCGATAGGCTGCACTGTGAATCTGGGTCCGGCTCCAGGCGGTATAGCGACGGAAATTCCTTGCACCCCTTAAGCTTCCGAAGCTCTTCCGCTGCGGCGTCGAAGTCATCAGAGCCCAGGCCGGATAAACTGGCGCTGGTCATCGCCGTGAGTGCGCGGAAGTAGTTGAGGCCATTCGATCCGGGTCCCCGGATCAGCTCTGGGAGCTTGGCCTGCACAGCGGGAAACATTGATCTCACTTCCGCACTGTTAGAGAAGTACATCGAATTCGTGAGGGCCAACAGTGCCTTGGAAAGTGGTTCTTCTGCCGCGGGGTCAGCGCCGAATGGTTCGAGCCGGGCAAGCTTCACGTCGGGATCTAGCTGCGCCAAAACATCGATCAGCTCGAGGTATTCACCCAAATTGGCTTGGGTCACCTTTCCGGCAACTCCGACCCTCCCCCGTTGAACGACCGCGGAGTAGTTGCGCCAGGAGTCAGATCCCGAGCGCTTCAGGGCGACAAGGGCCTTGAGTTGGGTAATCACATCTGCCCTGGGATCTTCAATTGCGCGCACGAGCTGGATCCTGGTTTGTTCTCCTGCGACTTCCGGGAATTCAGTGTCGAGGAGTCTTGCAGCGAGGTACGTTCCATGGACTGATCCGTTGTCCAAGGCAGACGAGCGAATCAGTCCGTTCCCTTCATCCAATCTTGAGACGACATTTTCTTTGACAATCCGCTGACGTTCGGCACGGGCGTCGAGCAATTCCATGGATCGCAGCATCGAGTCGATCAGAGCATCATCATCGACTTGGCCCGATTCGAGTATTCGAACGATGTGGCCTTTCGCGTCATTGGGAACGAGCAGGTCGCGGTCGAATTTGATTCTTGTTTCAAGTGCAGCCTGGAAATCAAGGGTGGATTCATAGTCGGATGGCAGCTTCTTAATATCCACGGATTTCAGCGCCGCTTCCAATTCTTCAGGTCCTTGAACCTTGAGTGCCGCAAATGAATCGAAGAGCCGCCATAACAGGTAGGGCTTCTCTTTGATGGACGCTATGTCGACAGACTTAAGCCGGGAGACCACTTCCCGCTCAGGCGCCGACCGGTGACCACCCGACCAATCACGCATCCTACCGAGGTCAATCCAAAACCAGAGGGCGGCAATCTCTGCCCCCACGTCTTGTTGCGTGGGAGGGATGGCCGCGTCTGCCAACTTCTTTTCCAAGATCCCAGGCAACTCTCCGCCCGTTGCTTTGAGGACTTTGAGCGCAGACCAGAGGGTCAATAGATCCGCCGTGTCCTGCTTGCCCAGGTCATCATCCACAACTTTCCTTGCATCGCCCGCTGTTAGCAATGACGGGCCCAGATCGTCCGAATAGAGTGCCGTCGTGTAGAGGTCTCCACGTTCCTGACCCGCGGATTCGGGCATCCTGACGAGCCCGTTTGCACCTTGGAGCTTCACCAGGTCTTCCTTAATGGCGGAGACATCGTTGCCTTCCGCGAAAGGACCGGCACTGCAGGCAGCCAAGCCAAGCACGGTCAGGGTCAGCAACGACAGACGTGTGAGGCTCCGTGCACGGTTCGAATTGCGACGACCAACACGCATACTTGTTTTCACTGCTACAGTGCCGATCTCTTCGTTAGACGTGCGCGGAAGCAGTTCGCAGGTTGCCGTAGTAGTAGGCAGTTGCCGCTACGTCCGCACCCAGGTAGAACGATCCCCATCCCATGCAAACAGTCCCGCTCAGGTACGACCCCCTGGCGCCGTTGCTGTTTGTCCACTGGATTGTCGCGGGGTTACTCGTTCCGGAGCCCGAAACGTTAACGCCCTTGATGCTGATGGAGCCAACACCGTACTGGTAAAACGAAGTAGTGTTCCGGATCCAGTTCGGCGAAACGTTCATTACCGCCGACGAAGCGAAGCTTCCACACCCGCCTTTGGCAACGGATTGGATCCACATATTCGCAGTTATGGGCTGGCCGTTGTCAAAATATGCCGTCCCCGAACCGCTGGTGGCCTGTGCGCCGGAAGCCACACCGACTGCCAAAAGCGCAGTGAGTGCAATTGCGGCACTCGCCTTTTTCAGATTCCTAACCATTTTCATGTAGTCCCCCAATATCTGATTTTCGCCCGTTGGACGGAGCAGGTGCCCCTGCGGGCAACTCGAGATTATGCCAATCCATGGAGAAACCAAAACCATCCGACCGGTTTCATCTTGACTTGAAATGCGTGCTCGTTTCGAGCTAAAGGCCCCCTGTTGAGAGGCGGAACTAACTCCAAGCAAAATGGCATCTAGAGGCGTAGCTGAAGGAACCAACACCGGACCGCTGGAACAAGGTATTGGTCAGCCTCCGGCTGGGCAAGGCGCATCAGCAGCAATGAGGCGAAACTTCCACACCCGCTTTCGAAAACAGGCTGGGCGTTCGCCGCAATTGGCGGGCCGGCAAACGGCACGCCCGGAGCATCACCAGCCTGGGCACCGCAGACCGCTCCGAGTGCCAACATCGCAATGAGCGCAAATGCGGCATTTGCCCATCTCAGTTTCCTAGCCAATTCCAAGCCATCCCCCAAAATCTGACTTCATCCCTGCACAGGCAATGCGCCCCTGCACGGCATCACGAGGTTATGCCAATTCATGGACAAACGTAAACAAACCATCCGGTTTGCTTTTGTCATGGGACCCGGAACCAGAGGAGGATGACCCCGGCGTGAGATCGGGGCGGGGTTGGCTAGCTCCGCCCAGTCCTGTCTGTAATATTTGATCTGTGGTCATATCCAAGCGAGTAGAGCCGACACTGCTGACCGATCAGGTGTATGCCATGATCCATGAGGCGATCCTGAATGGAGATCTTCCCGCCGGCTCCCGCCTCCGGATCCGGGATCTTGCCGCGCAGGTAGGCACCAGTGTGATGCCGGTCCGCGAAGCGATCCGACGCCTGGAAGAAGCGGGCCTGGCCGAGCGCGAACCCCACAAGGGCGCCGTGGTAAAGAACCTCTCCCTCAAGGAACTGGCCCACGTCTACGACGTCCGCCGCCTGCTGGAAACCGAGGCCGCACGCCTGGGCAGCCAGCACATCTCAGCCAAGGACTGCGACAGGATGCAGGCCCAGTACGAGCTCATGCGGACCGCCATTACCGAGGAGCGCGTCGTCGCTGTCCTCGACCACGACGAGGAAATGCTCTCGATCCTCTACGGCGCCGCCGGAAATCCCGTACTCGTGAAGATGATCCGCGACCTGTGGCAGCAGTGCCGGGCATACAAGATTGTCGGCGCGAAGGCCCGGCTTGAGGACCGGGACGATTCCCTCTGGCGTTACCAGGAAGAACTGCTCGCCGCGGCCCGCAAGAACGACGCCGTCGCCGCGGCCTCAATCAGCGACGCGTCACTGACAGACGCAAGCGACCGCATTCGCGCAGGGTTGGCGGCGCAGGCCGAGGCGTAGATCGACGCACAAAGGGACTGGCGCTACGGGAATTCCCGTAGCGCCAGTCCCTTTTGCGTAGCGGCAAGAACGAACTACAGCACCGTCGTCCGTGATAGGGACAGGTTCTTCGTCTCGCGGAAGAACAGGATCACGACGACGGCGGACACCACCGCGACGCCCATCAGGTAGAACGCGGGAGCCAGCGGAGTACCGAAGCCGGCCACGAGGCCCGTCGCCACGAACGGCGCCGTTCCGCCGAAGAGCACGTAGGCCAGGGTGTAGCCGATCGCCGAACCGGAAGCCCGGACCGAGGACGGGAACATCTCCACCAAAGCGGGAACGTTGGAGGTGCCGATCACCGCCACCAGGGCGCCCAGGATGCTGGTGCCCACGATTGCCCAGCCCAGGCCGAGCGGCATGATCGCGAACGCCGGGATGGTCATCACCACGAAGCCCAGGCAGGCGAACAGGAGCATGGTCTTGCGGCCGAAGCGGTCACTGGCGCGGGCGGCCAGCGGGCAGGTGACGGTGTAGACGAGCATGGTGACCATGCTGGTGATCATCGAATCGGTGCTGGTGTAGCCCAGGCTCGAAGTCATGTAGGCGATCATGTAGCTGCTCATCAGGTAGTACGCCACGGCGTTGGTGATGCTGTACCCGAAGAGCGTGAAAATCTGCCGGGCACACATCCGGACGGCGTCGCCAAGCGGCCGCTTCGCCACCTCGCCCTTCTTCTCCAGGCCGCGGAACACCGGGGTGTCGTCCACCTTGGAGCGGATGTACAGGCCGATCAGCCCCAGCGGCGCGGCCAGCAGGAACGGGATGCGCCAGCCCCAGGACTGCAGGTCTTCGGCGCTGAGGGTGGCCGTGATCGCGGCTCCGAGCAGCGCACCGGCCACGGAGGCCAGGCCCACGGTGGCGGGAATGACGCTCGCATAGGTGGCCCGCTTCCCGGCCGGCGCGTATTCGACGATGAACGCCGAGGAGCCGGTGTATTCGCCGCCCGTGGTGAAGCCCTGCACGGCGCGGAAGATGAACAAAAGGATCGGAGCCCAGACGCCGATCACCGCGAACGGCGGCAGGATGCCGATGCAGAACGTCGCCGCGCTCATGATCAACACGCACAGTCCCAGCATCTTGTTCCGGCCGATCCGGTCGCCGTACCGGCCGAAGAACGCCGCCCCGAGCGGCCTGGCGATGAACCCGCCGGCGAAGATCGCCCACACGGCCAGCAGGGCCGCCGTCGTCGAGTAGCTCGGGAAGAAGAGTTTGGCGATCGTCACGGACATCACCGCATAGGCGGCCGAATCGAACCATTCCACAAAGTTCCCGACGGCGGCCGCGGCGGCGACGCGCTTGAGGCTGCGGCGCGGTGAGGCGTCCGTTTCCACGGGGTTGCTGGTGAGCGTGTTCATGAGTTTTGTCCTTCGCGTTGGGGAGAAGAAGGGACGGGGTGCGGGAGTGCACGGAGTTGAGCGCGCTGGACCTTTCCGGTTGCTGATTTTGGCAGCTCGGGAAGGTATTCGATGAATCGGGGGTAGGCGAAGCGGGAGAAGTGTTCCTTGACGTGGTCCACGATCTGCCGGTCCAGTTCAGGCCCGGAAGAGTGCCCCGACGCAAGTTCGATCCAGGCCTTGACGGACTGGCCGCGCAGCTCGTCCGGAACGCCGGTCACGGAGACGTCGCGGACGGCGTCGAGTTCGCGGATCACGGCTTCCATCTCGTAGGGGCCCACGCGGTATCCGGAGGTTTTGATGACATCGTCCGTGCGGCCGAGGAACCAGAAGTAGCCGTCTTCGTCCTCGTAGGCCTGGTCCTTGGTGTGGTACCAGTCGCCGCCGAACGCGGCATCCGAGGCCTCCGGCATGTTCCAGTAGCCCAGCGGGAACTGCGGGTTGGAGCGGGCGCGGAGGCAGACTTCGCCGGCCTCGCCGCGCGGGACTTCCTGTTCGTTGTCGTCCAGCAGCTTCACCTCCCAGCCGGGCAGCGGGCGGCCCATGGATCCGGGCTTCACCGGGACGTCCGGGAAGTTGCCGAGCAAGGGGTAGGACTCGGTGGAGCCGTAGTAGTCCTGCAGGGTCACGCCGAACTGCGCACGGAACCAATCAATGAGCTCAGCGGTGAGCGGCTCGTTGGAGGAACAGACCGTCCGCAGGGACAGCGGGAAGCGGGTTCCGGCGTCGGGCACGTCCTCGCGCATCTTCCGCAGGAAGGTGGGATTGACCAGGGCGCTGTCCACGCCGTGGCGGCTCATGCTGGCCAGCATGGCTGCGGGGTCGAAGCCGCCGGCGGGCCGGAAGACCAGGTGCGTGGCGCCGAGCCGCAGCGGGCCCATGAGCTTGGCCATGGACCAGGCCCAGTCCCCCGCGCCGTAGAAGACGTCGCCGTCGCCGATCCTGTGGCAGTACTCGAACTCGTTGTGGCCCAGGAGCGTGCGGTGGGCGTGGACGATTCCCTTGGCGCGGCCGGTGGTGCCGGAGGTGTAGAAGATCAGCGCGGGATCGTCTGCCCTGGTTTCCGCGTCCTGGAATTCCGCGGACGCTGCGGCGATCTCGGGGCTGTCGATGTCGATGAAGCGGCACTGGTAACCCTCGAAAAGGTGCCGCGCGGCGCCTTCGGCGATGATCACGGTGGCGCCGCTGTCCTCCAGCCGGAAGCGGATGGGCTCGGCGGCCCAGAGCAGCGACATCGTCACCAGGATGGCGCCGGTGCGCAGCACGCCCAGGTACGCGGCGGGCGTGTCCGCGCGCTGCGGTAGGAGCACCGCCACGCGGTCGCCTTTCCTGACGCCCACGGCGTGCAGGGTGGCGGCGATCTGCCGGGAGCGGTCCTGGATCTCGCCCCAGAGGACTTCGCGGCAGCCTTCGACGGCGGAGTCCAGGATGATGGCGCGCTTGTCCCGCGGGTGCCGGTCGGCGACGTCGGAGGCCATGTTGTAGAGCTCCGGAACCTCCCAGCGGTGGCCCTTCACCATGGCGGCGTAACGGTCTTCGGTGAGTTGGGTGGTCATAGTGTTTGCGCCTTAGCCCTTGCGTCCGGCGAGGAAACGGGCCATTTCGCGCTGCGGCTCGCCGGTACCGTAGGCCTCGCGGTGCACGCGCTTGGCTTCGGCCATGGCGTCGCTGAGCTCGTCCTCTTCCAGGCTGCGCAGGCGGCCCTTGGTCAGGCGGATGGCACCCGGAGGAAGGAGGCTCAAGCGGTTGGCGAGCTCCTTCGCGTACTCCAGCACGGCGCCGTCGTCGGCCAGGTAGTTGAGCAGGCCCAAACGCTGCGCTTCCGCGGCGTCCACCAGCTCGCCGGTGAGGACGAACTGGGAGGTCTTGGACTTGCCGAGGATGCTCCACATGGCCCAGATGCCGGTGATGCTGGGGATGCCGGAGAGGACTTCGGGCTGGCCCATGCGGACGGTGGAATCGCCCACGCGCAGGTCGGTGAGGAGGGCGTACTGGAAGCCGGAGCCGGCGGCCACCCCGTTGACGGCCGCGATGGTGATCTGGTCCAGGTTGCGGACGGCGCGGTAGAGGCGGTCGAAGCCGTCGATCCAGGCCTCGGCGGCGGCGTGGTCTTCGGGGTCCATGGTGGTGGTTTCGGCGAGGTCCTGGCCGGCGCAGAAGGCACGGCCGGTGCCGGTGAGGATGACCACGCGGATGTCCTCGTTGCCCTTGAGGCCTTCCAGGTGGTCGATGAGTTCGCTGCGCATGGATTCGGTCCAGGCGTTCAGTTTTTCCGGGCGGTTGAGGGTGATGACGGCGGTCTGGCCGATCTGTTCGAAGAGGACGTCCTGGGACATGGTGTTCCTTTGTTCTTGCTTGTTCTTGTGTCCCATCAGAGCACCGGGCGATGTGACCCGTCTAACATCAAAATCCACTCGCCGTGATACCAAACTGATATGGTGCCGGGCATGGATCTCCACCATCTCAAGTACTTCGTGGTGCTCAGCGAGGAGCTGCATTTCGGCCGGGCGGCGCAGCGCCTGCACATGGCGCAGCCGCCGCTTTCGCAGCGGATCAAGGACCTGGAGAAAGAGCTGGGGGTGCTGTTGTTCCACCGGCGGCGGACCGGCGTGGAGCTTTCCGAAGCCGGGGCGTTGCTGCTGGAGCATGCCCGGGCCGTGCTGGACAACGTGGCGATGGCGCAGGAGTCGATCCGACGGATCAGGCCCGGCGCCTCCGGTGTGCTGCAGGTGGCGGTGCCGCCGGATACCAACCCGGTGGCTTTGTCCGCGATGGTGTCTTCGTTCAGCTCGATTGCCCCCGACGTGCTCCTGAACCTGCACGAGCTCACCACGGTTGAACAGGTGGAGCGACTGCGCGACGGCGAACTGGACGTTGCGGTGGTCCGTCACCCTTTGAACGCGGTGGGTTTTGAGTCGGGGCCGGTGTTTTCACGCGCGCTGGGGGTGGTGCTGAATGCTTCGCATCCTTTGGCTGCGTTGGACGCGGTGCCGCTGGGCGAGCTGGCAGGGAACCCGTTGATCATCTTTCCCCGGCACATGGCTCCGCCGCTCTACGACTCGTTCCTGCAGACGTGCCGGGATTCGGGGTACCTGCCGGCGGCCATTGTGCACGCCCGCAACCAGCACTTCACCCACGGTCTGGTCCTGGCCGGCCGCGGCGTGCATTTCAACGAGGAGCCGTGGACGCCGCTGCCTGCCGGGATCGTGTGGCGACCGCTGGTGGGCGATCCGTTGGCCTGGCGGACCTCGGCGCTGTGGCTGAAGAGCCGGCGGTCAACGGAGACGGATGCGTTCGTGGAGGCAGTGGGGGTGGGGCTGAGGGCTGGTGGGCACGGGTAGAGCTACTGGAATAGTCGCTTGGAGATAAGTACCAGCGGCGTCAGGAACTTTGAGACGCCGTTGAGACGTGAGCGGAACCGGGTTGCCTTTGCGAAGGCCCTGGTCAGCTTGTCAACGCTGTCCAACCAGTACTCCACGACGCCCCCAACGGCTCGGCTCCTGGCTCCCGGCTCCCGGCTCCCGGCGGGCAGTGGCGGAATGAATCAGCCAAGATGCGTCCGATTCCCGTTCCGGCAGCTCAGGCTGAGAGAATCTCTTAATGAACGAGATTAACCTTGGCTCCCAAGCATCAGTGGCCGAGATACGGCCTGTTCACTACATGGGGAACAAGTCCCGGTTTCTCGATGCCATCGAAGCGGCCGTGTCTGAAGTCGCGGCGCCCGGAACCGCTGCCTGCGACCTCTTTGCAGGGACCGCGGTGGTTGCACGACGTTTAGCAATGAGCAGGCCTGTGATCTGTTCGGACATTCAGGCGTATTCAACAGTCTTTGCACAAGCACTCACGCAACCTCGCGCTTTCACCTCAGCCGAAGTTGACTCACTCAAGGAAGCTGCTCAGGATTGGCTAACCACAACGGAGCGAGAGATCCAAGATCTGTTGCGACTTGAAGAGCGAGCAATGACGAATGCTCAAACAGATCCGGGAGCTTTGGCAGACATTATCGAAAACGGTTCATTGGCCGTCTCCGGTCGGGGCTCGATGCAGCTCCAGTCGGCCAAGGAATCAGCACATGCAGTCCTTCGCGAGCGAACGGCAACACTCACACGCTACTACGGAGGAGTGTATTTCTCGTACCGCCAAGCTGCCGCAATGGATGCTCTCCGAAACGCGTTTAAGGCGATCTGGGGTGATGTTAGCGACGTGACTGCACTGGCGGCTTTGCTGGGTGTCGCCAGCGACCTTGTCTCTACGGTAGGAAGTCACTTTGCTCAGCCGGTTCAGCCCCGTACAGCTGCCGGAAAGCTGAAGCGGAATTGGATCGCCCCGGTCACGCGCCGGCGGGGATTGGAGACACTTCCTGCGTTTGATGCATGGCTTGCCAGATACGCCTCACTGCCTCCCGCACTGTACGAGTGCCGCGCAGTCCAAGCGGACTATCAGTCAACCCTCGCAACACTCGGACCTGAGGTCGGCGTTATCTACGCAGATCCTCCATATACAAGAGACCACTACAGCCGCTTCTATCATGTCCTCGAGACAATCGCTATTGACGACGACCCCGGCGTCACGCCCGCCCAAGGGTCGTCTCAGCCGAGCCGGGGCTTATATCGGGAGGATCGGCACCAGTCTCCCTTCAGTATCCGCACCCAGGTGGTTCCGGCGTTTCAAGAGTTGTTTGCAAACGCGAAGCGCCTCGACGTGCCACTGGTCTTGTCCTATTCACCGATGAGCGAGGGGACGAAGGCGAGGCCCGAGACTCGGCTGGTATCGATCGACAGTCTCATGTCATTGGCGTCCGACTACTTCGCAAACGTTCGCCTGCTTACGATGGAGTCCTCTTCCCACAGCCGATTCAACCGGGTTGAAGTGAGCGCGGAAGCGCTCAGCAGTGCCGAAGTGCTGATCGTCGGCTCGAACTAGAGAGCGGGCAGAGCGACATTCCACAGTGGCGAATCGGGCCAAGCCGTCTGAACCTGAACCGCGTTAAAGCGGACACGGCGCTTGCGGTCCGGCCGCCCGTGCCAGCTGGCAGCAAGCAGCTGATCGATGGCTGCGTAACCTGGGTCTTCAGGCAGGAGCAACGAGTAGAGGAACTCACCAGTTGCCAAACGAAGGAAGACCCCGATCGGTGGCCCAGCTGTGGGGTAAGCACGCCCACGTGCAGCGGCGAGCTCAAACCGGTAGTTTTGGCTGACGACCTCGACGCTCGGGCGGCTCTCCATCTCGCCGACCGTTCCACTGGAGTCCACGTGGTGCAGCGAAATTCGACGATGGGAACCAACCTTTGCCCCGAAGAATCCCTCGTAATTCTCAAGATCAAAGTTCGCCTGGGCCCAACGGTCACCCGCCTTGGGGATCTCCGCGACCAGCACCTCCTCAACGGAGGGTACGACAGTCGGTCGAGCTGGGGTGGTGATGTGTGTAGTCCGCAAGCTACGCTCGTTGCCGGTGTTTTGCTCAGCCCTGTCGCGCACGCGCGGGTCCGTGATTGGCAGCAGGTGGTCAGTGACCGAAGTGAGGAAAGCCTCGATCTGGGACAAGGCATCCTGCTTGTCTTCTCCGGTCAGCTTCAGGGATACAAATGCCTCCCAGTTGGACCTAAGTCCGCCCATCGTAAGGTTGCCTGATCCCACGATGAGGCTTAGGTACTTATCATGCTCAAACCACGCCATCTTCGGGTGGAAAAGCGAAGGCGTTGGGCTCATGAACGCTCGTACATCCAGCCGCGGCCGTTTCGTTGAGATCTCAACGAGCTTGTCGACCGCGGGCGGATCAGTTATTGAGTCCGTGCCGACGAAGAGCCTGAAATTACCGGCAAGCAGAAACTCGTCGAACGCATCATCTTCGAGCATGCTCCTGACACCATTGGAATTAGCCCAAGCAAAGATCCCACCACCGCGTTTGGCTCCAATGGACTCGATTAGTAAGTGCTCTAGAAGGTAGCCTCCTACAGAGCCCGCGATCTGAAAATTGAGCACCAGTCACCGTTCCATCCCTGTCGTCCCCATCCTAACGACGATAAACGATAGGAAC
This sequence comes from Arthrobacter cupressi, assembly GCF_900099975.1. Taxonomy (GTDB): domain Bacteria; phylum Actinomycetota; class Actinomycetes; order Actinomycetales; family Micrococcaceae; genus Arthrobacter; species Arthrobacter cupressi. The sequence goes on along the minus strand of NZ_FNEI01000002.1, from coordinate 65,303 downwards.
TCAGATTTGGGCGAACGCGAACCCTTCGCCAGGGAATGCGTCCCAGGCCGCGCCCAAGCGCGGGAGCGCGAACTCCTCGATAGTTCGTAGGCTCTGCTCGATGCCAACCCATCGCCGACCAAGCCGTTGTGAGGCAACCGCCGTCGTACCAGAGCCGAGGTAGTAATCAAGCACTACGTCACCGGGATCAGTCGCTATTTCGATGATCCGTTCCAGCAAGCCCAGGGGCTTCGGCGTGTCGAAGGCCTGCCGGTCAGGAAACTCACTCAACAAGCTCCGCTTGGCGCTGCCAGTGTCGCCAACCTCGTCTGCAGGCCAGATCGTGAATGGCGCCAAACCGGTCACTTCGCTCTGAAATCGCTTGAGCCGCGGCTTCCCATTACCACCGCTAGGCCAGTAGACGCGGCCCTGCGCGTCCAACTCGGCCAGCCGATCCGCGGTATAGGCCCAGCACCGGCCCGGAGGCGGAGCGTGGTGGACACCTGTGGGCGTGACGACTGAGTAGAACTGACTGGACGTCGCATGTCCGGCCTGCACGCTCATCGGAATTGATCGCCAGGGCCCCCGAGGATCGTCGTCAGGGTTGCTGAACGCCCCTTCGTCAGGCAAACCGTTTCGGACCTTCTTCCAAGCCTTAGGGCCAGCAGGTGCATAGACATGGATGTAGTCATGCATCGAGCTGAAGGCCTTGCGGTTCTCGCGAGTTGTACGCTTCTGCCACACAATGGTCGCAACAAAGCAATCCTCTCCAAACACTTCATCCAGGACGCATCTAGCTCGATGTTGCTCGGAGTCGTCCAGATGAAGCCACAGGCTACCGTCGGGCGCAAGAAGTTGACGCGCGGTGACAAGATGGTCGTGAAGCGCCGTCAACCACTCGGCACGGTCAGTGCGATCGCTGTAATGCGCGAATCGTTCACCCGTATTGTAGGGCGGGTCTATGTAGCACAGCTTGACCGCGCCAGCTACCGACTGCTCGCCCGTCGTGGCAAGCAGTTCATCTAAGGCTTTGCCTGCGTCGCCATGAATGAGGAGACTTCCGGCTCGTTCACCACGTACAAGCTGCCCCCTAAGGTCCCACTTCGCCCGGGCCGGCGACGAGATGGGCGACAGCGATGTTGATACACCGGGGTTCTTGCCAGCCCAGAGCAGCTTCGCGGACGACGGAGGTCGGCGATCGTACAGGGACAACGGAAGCGATTGACGGCCCAACGTACGGCTCCGATCCTTAATCTATAGTCCGATTGTTACCTGGCTCGAGCGTATTAGAAGCCACCGACATGGAAGGCACGGCAGTCGATCTCGACCTATTGGCGAGGAATGGCGCTTGCCTCCCACCGGTCATTTCTGATGGCCAGGCGCCGAGATCTCAAACGAAGCCGATCAACATATTCAAGCCGGAGAAATCTTACCGTAGGGGCGCTTCGTCTTAGCTCGGGCCAGCTGCCAAGCTCGCGCAGATGCAGTTTTTCCTAGTGATGGTGAAAGGCGACGAAAACGATCCGGCCACGGTGCGCCCACCCGGGGTGGCGCAGACTTGAGGGCCCTCCTTACCGAAACGACCCCCTGACGGCTGCATTTCTTTCGAGATCACAGCGAGTCCGTAAGATCTTGCCACCAAGATTCGCCCGAACCTCAATGAACAGCACAGTTCCCCGCAACCCATCCGCGGCTGGTCCACCAAGCGCGCACAGCCCCCTTTGGTATCCCAACCCGCCCCTCCCCTTGACTCCCCCGCCCCACCTTCCCTACACTTTTCATAAAGCAGAATCTAAATTCCACAAAGCGGAAACAAGCAAGAGAAGCCAAGCGGAACCACGGTCCAAAGCCCCTCCTCGGAAGGACACCTACGATGACGTACACAGTGAACTGCTCCATCCTGCTGACGGAGCTGCCCCTGCTCGAGCGCCCGGCCGCCGCAAAGGCAGCCGGTTTTGACGCCGTCGAGTTCTGGTGGCCGTTCGAGACCTCCGTCCCCACCGACGCCCAGGTCACCGAATTCGAAAACGCCATCAAGGACGCCGGCGTACAGCTCACCGGCCTGAACTTCAACGCCGGCAACATGCCCGGCGGCGACCGCGGCCTGGTCTCCTGGCCCGCCCGCTCCTCCGAATTCCAGGACAACATCGACGTTGTCGCCGGCATCGGCGAACGCCTCGGCTGCAAGGCCTTCAACGCCCTCTACGGCAACCGTGTTGACGGCGTCTCCGCCGAAGAGCAGGACGCCGTCGGCGCCGAAAACCTCGCCAAGGCAGCCCAGGGCGTAGCCCGCATCGGCGGCACCGTCCTCCTCGAACCGGTCAGCGGCGCACCCAAGTACTCGCTCCTCACGGCCGAAGACGCACTGAAGGTGATCGCCCGCGTGAAGGAGGAGTCCGGCGTCGGGAACGTCAAGCTGCTGGCTGACTTCTACCACCTGGCAGTCAACGGCGACGACGTCGCCGCGGTCATCGAGAACCACGCCAAGGACTTCGGCCACATCCAGATCGCCGACAACCCCGGCCGCGGCGCCCCCGGCACCGGCGAACTCCCGCTCGGCGAATGGATCGCCCGCAGCCGCGAACTCGGCTACGAAGGCTACATCGGCCTCGAATACAAGGAGCCGCAGGAGACCGCCTTCGCCTGGGCCATCCGCGAACGCTCCAACGCCCGCTAGAGCGGCCTAAGCACACGCCAGCACACCCGAGTTAACACAGACTTCCAGTAAAGGATCCACAATGAGTAACGTTGCAGTCATCGGCCTCGGAATCATGGGCCTGCCCATGGCAATCAACCTCGTCAAGGCCGGCCACACCGTCACCGGTTTCAACCGCAGCCAGGACAAGATCGAGAAGCTCGTCTCCGAAGGCGGCAAGGGTGCCAGCAGCATCGCCGACGCCGTGAAGGACGCCGACGTCGTCATCACCATGGTGCCGGACTCCCCCGATGTTGAGGGTGTTGTCAGCGGCGAAGAGGGCGTGTTCGCCAACGCCAAGCAGGGCACCCTGTGGATCGACGCTTCCTCCATCCGCCCGGACGTCGCCGTCCGCCTCGCCGAAGCCGCCAAGGCCGCCGGCATCCGCCCGCTGGACGCCCCGGTTTCCGGTGGCGAGCAGGGCGCCATCGACGCCGTCCTGTCCATCATGGTGGGCGGCTCGGCTGAAGACTTCGCCGCAGCCCAGGACGTCCTGAACGCCGTCGGCAAGACCATCGTCCACGTGGGCCCCTCCGGCTCCGGCCAGACCGTCAAGGCTGCAAACCAGCTGATCGTGGCCGTCAACATCCAGGTCCTCGGCGAAGCCATCGCCTTCCTCGAGGCCTACGGCGTGGACACCGACGCCGCCCTCAAGGTCCTCGGCGGCGGCCTGGCCGGCTCCAAGGTCCTGGACCAGAAGGGCCAGAAGATGCTGGACCGCAACTTCGACCCCGGATTCCGCCTCGCCCTGCACCACAAGGACATGGGCATCGTCACCTCCGCAGCCCGCGAAGCCAACGTCTCCATCCCGCTCGGCGCAGCTGTCGCCCAGCTGGTCGCCGCCACCGTCAACCAGGGCGACGGCGGCCTGGACCACTCGGGACTCTTCAAGCAGGTCCTGCAGCTCAGCGGCCGCAAGTAAGCCAGCCCCGAGGTTGAGTGCTCACTAGTGGCGGGAATTCCGCGGGAAAACCCACCACAAGTGAGCACTCAACGGGAGCGGCAGCCCCGCTAAGGCGACGCCACAAGCACAACCCGGGCAGCCGCCGTCGTACGCAAACGACGGCGGCTCAGCCCGACACACCCAAAAACAGCCCCAAACGCGGGGCGAACCCAGACTTTCAAGGAGCACACCATGGCTAAGATGCGCACCGTTGACGCGGCGATCGCCATCCTGGAAAAGGAAGGCGCCACCGAGGCGTTCGGCCTGCCCGGCGCAGCAATCAACCCCTTCTACTCGGCAATGCGGGCCCACGGCGGCATCCGCCACACCCTGGCCCGCCACGTCGAAGGCGCCAGCCACATGGCTGACGGCTACTCCCGCGCCGCGGACGGCAACATCGGCATCTGCATCGGCACCTCCGGCCCCGCCGGCACCGACATGATCACCGGCCTGTACGCCTCCTGGGCCGACTCCATCCCGATGCTCTGCATCACCGGTCAGGCTCCGGTGTCCAAGCTGCACAAGGAAGACTTCCAGGCCGTGGACATCGAGTCCATCGCCAAGCCGGTCACCAAGTTCGCCATGACCATCCTGGAGCCGGGCCAGGTTCCCGGTGCCTTCCAGAAGGCCTTCCAGGTCATGCGTTCCGGCCGCCCGGGCCCCGTGCTGCTGGACCTGCCGATCGACGTGCAGATGGCCGAGATCGAATTCGACATCGACGCCTACGAGCCGCTGCCCGTGGAGAAGCCCAAGGCCTCCCGCAAGCAGCTGGAAAAGGCCCTGGACCTGCTGACCGCGGGCGAGCGTCCGCTGATCGTGGCCGGCGGCGGCGTCATCAACGCCGGCGCCTCCGCGCAGCTGGTGGAACTGGCCGAGATCCTGAACATTCCGGTCATCCCCACCCTGATGGGCTGGGGGGCCATCCCGGACGACCACAACCTGATGGCCGGCATGGTGGGCCTGCAGACCAGCCACCGCTACGGCAACGAAAACTTCCTGCGCAGCGACGCCGTGATCGGCATCGGCAACCGCTGGGCCAACCGCCACACCGGCGGCCTGGAGACCTACACCGCGGGCCGGAAGTTCGTGCACATCGACATCGAGCCCACGCAGATCGGCCGCGTGTTCTCCCCGGACCTGGGCATCGCCTCGGACGCCGGCGCCGCCCTGGACGGCCTGCTGGAGATCGCCCGCGAACGCCAGGCGGCAAAGACCCTGCCGGACTACACGGCATGGGCCGCCGAATGCCTGGAGCGGAAGGGCTCCCTGCACCGCAAGACGCACTTCGACAACGTGCCGATCAAGCCGCAGCGCGTGTACGAAGAGATGAACAAGGCCTTCGGCAAGGACACCACCTACGTGTCCACCATCGGCCTGTCCCAGATCGCCGGCGCGCAGATGCTGCACGTCTTCGGCGCCCGCAAGTGGATCAACGCCGGCCAGGCAGGCCCGCTGGGCTGGACCGCCCCGGCCGCCCTCGGCGTCGTGCGCGGCAAGCCGGGCGAGAACGTGGTGGCCCTGTCCGGCGACTACGACTTCCAGTTCATGATCGAAGAGCTGGCCGTGGGCGCGCAGTTCAACCTGCCGTACATCCACGTGGTGGTGAACAACTCCTACCTGGGCCTGATCCGCCAGTCCCAGCGCGGCTTCAACATGGATTACCACGTGTCCCTGGGCTTCGATAACATCAACTCCCCCGAAACCATGGGCTACGGCGTGGACCACATCAAGGTGGTCGAAGGCCTGGGCTGCAAGGCCATCCGCGTGGAGAACCCGGCAGACATGCCCGCCGCCTTCGACAAGGCCAAGGCCCTGCGCGACGAGTTCCAGGTTCCGGTGGTGGTTGAAGTGATCCTGGAGAAGGTCACCAACATCTCCATGGGCCTGGAAATCAACGCCGTCAACGAGTTCGAAGAGCTGGCCGAAACGGCCGAGGACGCCCCCACGGCCATCCTCGCCCTGCAGAAGTAACCAGCACCAAAGTACAAGGAGGTACGGAATGCGCGTGGTCATCGCCCCGGACAAGTTCAAGGGCTCGCTGTCCGCCCCGGAGGTCGCCGGGCACCTGGCCGCCGGCCTGCGGGCCGGTTTCGCCCGCGCGGCCGGGTCCGCGGAAGCGCTTGAGACCACGCTCATTCCAGTGGCCGACGGCGGCGAGGGAACCCTCGATGCCGCCGTCGGCTCCGGCTTCACCCGCCGCAGCGCCACAGTCACCGGACCGCTCGGCGAACCGGTGACGGCGAACTTCGCGGTCCGCGGCAACCAGGCCGTCATCGAAATGGCGGCGGCCTCCGGGCTGGCCCTCCTGCCGGAGGGTCCGAACACCAAAACGGCGAAGGAAGCCAACAGCATCGGCACCGGCGAACTCATCCGCGCCGCCCTGGACCTGGGCTGCCGGAAGATCATCCTCGGCGTCGGCGGCAGCGCCAACACCGACGGCGGCGCCGGCTTGCTCCAGGGCCTCGGCGCGGTGCTGCTGGACGCGGACGGCAACGAACTGCCGCCCGGCGGCGGCGCCCTGGCGCGCCTGGACCGGATCGACTTCTCCGGCCTGGACGTCCGGCTGGAGGCCAGCCGATTCGTGCTGGCGTCCGACGTCGACAATCCCCTCCTCGGCACGCTCGGCGCCCCGGCGGTGTTCGGTCCGCAGAAGGGCGCGACGGCGGCCGACGTCACCGCGCTGGATGACGCCCTGGCCCGCTTCGTCGAAGTCCTCGGCGAAGAAATCGGCGACCGCGCTCCCCGTGCCGCCGAGGCACCGGGCGCGGGCGCGGCCGGCGGCGTGGGCTACGCCGCCATCGCGGTCCTGGGCGCGGCACGCCGGCCGGGGATCGACGTCGTCCTCGGATTCACCGGGCTCGCCGGACAGCTGGCCGGCGCCGACCTGGTGATCACCGGCGAAGGCAGCCTGGACGAACAAAGCCTGCTCGGCAAAACCCCCATGGGCGTGGCCCGTGCAGCGGAAGCCGCGGGCGTCCCCGTGGTGGCCGTCTGCGGCCGGACCACCCTGAGCCAGGAGCAGCAACACGACTCCGGATTCCGGCAGGTCCTCCCCCTGACCAGTCTTGAATCCGACGTCGAAGTATGTATAAGGGAAGCAGGAACCTTGCTCGAAACGCTGGGACGGACCATCGGCGAACAGCTGGCGGCCGGGTCCCGCACGAAGGAGTCTCTCAATGTCTGAAACCTTTGACCTGGTCATCCGCGGCAAGCGGATCCTCACCACCGCGGGTATCGCCGCCCGCGAGGTCGGCGTCCGCAATGGCGTGATCGCCGCCATCGAACCGCTGGGCAACGGCCTGGCCGGCGCCGAAATCATCGACCTCGCCGACGACGAAACCCTCATCCCGGGCCTCGTGGACACCCACGTCCACGTCAACGAGCCCGGCCGCACCGAGTGGGAAGGCTTCGCCTCTGCCACCCGCGCCGCGGCAGCCGGCGGCGTCACCACCATCATCGACATGCCGCTGAACTCCATCCCGCCCACCACCAACGTGGACGGCCTCAAGCTCAAGCGCGAGGTGGCCGAGGACCAGGCGTTCGTGGACGTCGGATTCTGGGGCGGCGCGATCCCCGGCAACAAGGCCGACCTCCGCCCGCTGCACGACGAGGGCGTGTTCGGTTTCAAGTGCTTCCTGCTGCACTCGGGCGTGGACGAGTTCCCGCACCTGGACGCGGACGAGATGGAAGAGGACATGCGTGAGCTGAAGTCCTTCGACTCGCTCATGATTGTCCACGCCGAGGACTCCCACGCGATCGACCGCGCCCCGCACCCGGGCGGCGACCACTACGCCACCTTCCTGGCCTCCCGCCCGCGCGGCGCCGAGAACAAGGCGATCGCCGAGGTCATCGAACGTGCCCGCTGGACCGGCGCCCGTGCCCACATCCTGCACCTGTCCTCCTCGGACGCGCTGCCGATGATCGCCTCGGCCAAGCGCGACGGCGTGAACCTCACCGTGGAGACCTGCCCGCACTACCTCACCCTGATGGCCGAGGAAATCCCGGACGGCGCCACCGCCTACAAGTGCTGCCCGCCCATCCGCGAGGCCTCCAACCGCGAGCTGCTGTGGAAGGGCCTGGAAGAGGGCACCATCGACTGCATCGTCTCGGACCACTCCCCGTCCACCCTGGACCTCAAGGACCTGGAGAACGGCGACTTCGCCGTGGCGTGGGGCGGCGTCTCTTCCCTGCAGCTGGGCCTGTCCCTGATCTGGAGCGAGGCACGGCACCGCGGCATCTCCCTCGAACAGGTGGTGTCCTGGATGTCCGCCAAGCCGGCCGCCCTGGCCCGCCTGTCCAACAAGGGCCAGCTGGCCCTGGGCTACGACGCCGACTTCGCCGTGTTCGCCGCGGACGAAGCGTTCGTGGTGGACGTCAAGAAGCTCAAGCACAAGAACCCCATCACGCCGTACGACGGCAAGGCGCTGTCCGGCGTCGTCCGCAAGACCTACCTGCGGGGCTCGGTGGTGGACGGCCAGACCCCCGGCGGCAAGCTGATCCGCCGCGGCGGCGTGTAAGGCGGACGCGATGGCCGTCAACGCCCATTCGCTTCCGCCGGCCGGCGCGCGCCAAGCCCTGCGCGCCGGCCACCAGGGCCTGCGTCCCGGTCTCGGCGCCAGGTCCGGGTCCCCTGCCGCCCATCAGGGCCTGCGTCCCGGCCTGGCTCCGGGGGTCCAGGCCCGCGGCCTGGCCGTCTGGGTGGAGCCCGCCGAGGGCCAGGAGATCGACCCCGAAATCTGGGCCAAGGCCGCCGAAGCCGTGCTGGCCCGGGCCCGCCGTTTGGCGCCCCAGGCCGAGCTGCACCTGCGGCACGGCGCCGCCTCCGGCGTCGTCGCCCAACCGATCGCACTGTCCGCCCGGCGCAGCAACCTGGCCGTGGATCTGGCGGCGGACACCGTCCTGCTCGACGGCGTCCCGGTCACCTTCACGTTCATGGAGCACAAGCTCCTGCGCTACCTCGTGGAGAACCTTTCGCGTCCCATTCCGCGTGAAGAATTGCAACGCTTCCTTGAGTCATTGGACTGCCCCGGCGCGGCGTTCCGTTCGATCGACGTGTATGTTGGACGCGTCCGGCGCAAGCTGGGCTCAGCCCGCAACGCCATCGCCACAGTACGCGGAGGCGGCTACCAATTCGTGCCCGGACCCGGGTCCACGGTGCGCGGGCCGGCGGAATACTGCATCTAGGCAGACCGTTATTTGTATGAGAGATCGCCGGCCACGGCGGTTACCCGACCAGTCAAGGATCACAACATGACCCAGAAACTCCTCGCCGGAACCCAGGCCCCCGATTTCGCCCTGCTCGACTCCACCGGCCAGAAGGTTTCGCTCTCAGATTTCCGCGGCCGCAACGTGATCGTGTACTTCTACCCGGAGGCCTCCACCCCCGGCTGCACCACCGAAGCCTGCGACTTCCGCGACAGCCTGGCCAGCCTCCAGGGCTCCGGCTACGAAGTGCTGGGCATCTCCCCGGACGCTCCGGAGAAGATCGCCCGCTTCGTCGATGAATTCTCGCTGACTTTCCCGCTGCTCTCCGACGAGAACCACGCCGTGGCACTGGCCTACGGTGCCTGGGGCGAGAAGCTGGTGGACGGCGAAGTGGTGGACGGCCTGGTCCGCTCCACCGTGGTGGTCAACGGGGACGGCAACGTTGTCCTCACCCAGTACCAGGTGAAGGCCCAGGGCCACGTCGCCGCGCTCAAGGAAGAGCTGGGCCTCTAGCCCTTCCCGGTTTCAGTGCATCAAGGAGTCCCTCCCATCCCGGGAGGGACTCCTTCTTGTTTGCCTGGACTGTTCTGCCCATCGCAGCTGCCCGCGGAACCGTGGAAGGATGGCGCGGAGTGGGCCGGAACCGGGGGAAGGCATGGACAGTACGCGGAGCGAGTAGCTGGGTGGGGCGCACGTGACGCGCCGAAATCGCCGGAAAGCTGCGGGGTCGCCGGAAAGCTGCGGGGTCGCCGGAACGCTCCAGCGACCCCGCAGCGCTCCCGCGACCCCGGGCAGGCCAGGCCTAAATCCGGAGCCGCCGGAACGGATCAACTCCGTGCAATGCCAGCCCATTTTTCGAGAGGCCCCGACTTGGTTTGACTAAAAGTGACAAACCTCCTGTGACGGGAGTTAATGGTGTTATGTCTTCTGCTCCGGTTCAGCGTCGCGCAGTCGTCATCGAGGACGACGACGACATCCGAGGCTTGCTTGTGGTGGTTCTCCGGCAGCTCGACTTCGACGTGGTGGAGGCACCGGACGGCCTGGCAGGCGTCGAAACCGTCCGCGACATCCAGCCCGAACTGGTCACCCTGGACGTGAACATGCCGGGCATTGACGGGATCGAAGCCTGCCGGCGGATCCGCGAATTCTCGGACGCCTACATCGTGATGCTCTCGGCCCGGACCGCCGAACTGGACCGCTTGGCCGGCCTGGACACCGGCGCCGACGACTACCTCACCAAGCCCTTCAGCCCCAAGGAACTCCAGGCCAGGGTGCGGGCCGCGTTCCGGCGGGCCCGCCCCGCCCCGGCCCCGGCCGAGGACCCGCGGGTTTCCGACGAGAACACCCGCGCCGCCGCGGTGCAGCAAAGCCTCCTCCCCCAGGAGAAGGTGCGCCTGGAAGAGTTCGACGTCGCCGGGGCCTTCCGCCCCACACGCAGCGTTGGCGGGGACTTCTACGACTGGTACCAGACCCCCGACGGCATGCACCTGACTTTCGCGGACGCCATGGGCAAGGGCATGGGCGCCGCGCTGATCGCGGCCACTGTGCGCGCCGTGATGCGCTCCGTGGCGGACAGCCCGGACATCGCCGACGCCTTCCGCTCCGCCAGCGCCACCATCGCCTCCGACCTGGACCAGTCGGGCTCCTTCGTGACCATGTTCCACGGGCGGCTGGACAGCGCCTCGGGCATGCTCCGCTACATCGACGCCGGCCACGGGCTCGGGCTGCACGTTCCGGCCCAGGGGGCGGCACGGCGGCTGGTTTCCGCCGGCCCGCCGGTAGGCATCCTGGAGGACCAGCAATGGCCTGCCGCCGAGCTCCAGCTTGAGCCCGGCGATTCGCTCGTGATCGTCAGCGACGGCGTGCTCGACGCCCACGACTCCCTCGAAGACTTCATCCGGAACGTGGAGAAGGCGGCACGGAGCGCGGGCACCTCGGACGAGGTGTGCGCTGCACTGCTTGAGCTGGCACCCGCGGCCACTGCGGAAGACGACGTGACCGCCGTCGTCGTCCGCCGCACGGCAGGCAGCACGGCGAACGGCGCGATTCGGCACTAAGGCACAAGCACCAAGGCACAAGAGGGGGGATTGTGACACGCTTCTGGACCCGTCTGATCGTTGTCCTCACGGTCATTCTCGGCGTCAACTACGTCGCATGGCGCTGGCTCGCATCGCTGAACTGGGAAGCCTGGTGGATCGCCGTTCCGCTGGTGATCGCCGAGACGTACAGCCTCATCGACGTCATGCTCTTCGGCCTGACGGTGTGGAAACTCAAGATCCGCAAGCCGCCGCCCGCTGCCCCGGAGGACGCCACGGTGGACGTCTTCATTACCACCTACAACGAACCCCTCGACCTGGTGCTGACCACGGCGCTGGCGGCCAAGGACATCCGCTGGCCGCACAGCACCTGGATCCTCGACGACGGCAACCGGCCGGAGATGCGCGAGCTCGCCGAAGCGCACGGCATCGGCTACGTGACGCGCAGCGCGGACTGGACCCCGGACATGCCGCGCCACGCGAAGGCCGGCAACCTGAACAACGCCCTGATGCTCACCTTCGGTGAGTACCTGCTGATCCTCGACGCCGACCAGATCCCGCAGCCGGACATCCTGGACAAGACGCTGGGCTACTTCAACGATGACAAGGTGGCGCTGGTCCAGACCCCGCAGTACTTCATCAACGTCCCCGCGGACGATCCCCTGGGCAGCCAGGCTCCGCTGTTCTACGGACCCATCCAGCAGGGCAAGGACGGCTGGAACGCCGCTTTCTTCTGCGGTTCGAACGCCATCCTGCGCCGGGAAGCCTCATGCAGCTGGGCCTGGTGGGTTACGTCAGGGCCACCGAACAGAGCGTGCGCCGCGCCCTCGCCGCCTCCGCAACGGCGATCAAGAAGGCACGCCACTCCGCCGAGGCCGAAAACCCCCTGGTTGGGCAGATGCTCGACGAGGTGGAGGCCGCCACCAATTCTGCCCAGCAGGAACTGGAATCCGGCGCCTCCCTGAGCGAGATCACCTACCGCGTCCGCCGGAAGGTGGACGACGCCGTCCGCACGCTCGTGGCCGCGGATTTCTCCGCCCTGCAGGCCGACCTCGAAGAGATCGCCGCCATGGAGCTGGCCCACGTGGGCGAGTCCGGCGTCACCACCGTGGCGGGCGACGCCGTCGACCGGATGTCCGACCGCGAATGGTCCCCGCTCGGAGCGCTCGAGTCCGTGCACGCCGTCCTGGAGGCCATCTCGGTCGAACGCACCGGCGAAGCCCAGCCCATCATGCCCCTGGCCACCATTTCGGTCACCGAGGACATGGCAACGGCCATGCGACTGCACGCCCTCGGATGGAAGAGCGTCTACCACCACGAGATCCTGGCCAACGGCCTGGCGCCCGAAGACCTGAAGACCATGCTCACCCAGCGCCTCCGCTGGGCCCAGGGCACCATGCAGGTCCTGCTCCGCGAAAACCCCCTGGTCCAGCGCGGCCTCTCCTGGGGCCAGCGGCTCATGTACTTCTCCACGATGTGGAGCTACTTGAGCGGCTTCGCAGCCGTGGTGTACTTCGCGGCGCCGATCATCTACCTGACGCTCGGCATCCTCCCCGTGAGCAGCCTGAGCTTCGAGTTCTTCGTCCGCTTCATCCCGTTCATGGTGGTGAACCAGCTGCTGTTCCTCGTGGCCGGCCATGGCATCCCCACCTGGCGCGGCCAGCAGTACAGCCTCGCGTTGTTCCCCACCTGGATCAAGTCCTGCACGACGGCGGCACGCAACGTGTGGTTCGGCCGTCCCCTCGGTTTCGCGGTCACCCCGAAGGCCCGGCAGGACGGCGGGCCCGGGTGGAGCCTGATCCGTCCCCAGATCATCGTGGCCGTGCTCTTGGCAGTGGCGCTGGTTGCCGGCATCACCCGGCTCCTCGTCGGACTGTCCGAGCCCCTCGGTACCTTGGTTAACACGGCGTGGGTGGCCTTCGACCTGGTGGTCCTGAGCGTGCTGGTCAAAGCGGTTTTGTACAAGGGATTCGTCCCGGAAGGTTCCGGAGCCGGGGAGAACCCGGTAGGCCCGGAAGGTCCAGAAGAGAGGAATGCTGATGCAGTTTAGCTACGAGGTCAAGGACAGCTACGCGGAGGTGAAGGGCGTGGGCCGCCTGAACATGGTGGCCGCCCCCAAGCTCCGGGAAGTCGTGGCCGAGGTGGTGGCCTCCGGCTCCAGCCGGGTGGTGGTCAACCTGGCCGAAACCGACTTCATGGATTCCTCCGGCCTCGGCGCCCTCATCGGGTGCCTCAAGGCAGCGCGCCAGGCCGGCGGGGACCTACGCATCTCCGGCGTCCAGCCGCAGGTCAAAATGGTCCTGGAACTGACCAACATGGACCGGGTGCTCACCGCGTACCCCTCGGCCGAGGCAGCGTTCGGCAATGACTGAGATCCTCGCCCGCAGGGGCTACCACGGGCCCGCCACCGATGAAGCGATCGAGGCCGTCCACGACGAAATGGACGCCCTGTGGGAGGACGCTTCGTTCGTCCCCGAGATGGACCGGATGACCTTCGCCACCGCCGTGATCGAAGCCGCCGCCAACATCGTCCAGCACGCGCTGCCGGTAGCGGAGAAACCGGTGGAGCTCGACGTCGACATCAGCGTCCGTCCCGCGTGCCTCGTGGCCCGGGTCAGCGCGCACAACGCCCGCGAACCGTTCGCCAACGATATGCGTGCCGACATGCCCGCCGAAGACGCCGAGTCCGGCCGCGGCCTGGCCCTCATCGAGGCCCTGGTGACCACGGTGACCTTCGAGCGCCAGCACGGGACCAACACCTGGATCCTCACCAGGGAGTCCACGCCAGCGCAGGGGGAGTGACGGGAACGCCATGAACCGTGTACGAAACCGCGCGCCCGGGAACCGACCACCGCAGAACCGTTCACCCGAAAACCGTCCACGACGCCGGAACCGCCTGGTGCTCTCGGCAGCCCTTCCGCTGCTGGGAGCCCAGGCCCTGGCCGCCTGCACTGCGGCCGGCACGCCGCAGCCGTCCGGCAGCGGCTCCCCGGCCGGTGGGAGCCACGCGCCCGTCGCCGAAAGCTTCGCCAAGTACGATTCCGTCCGGGCCGACGTCGTCACCGCCCTGGAGAAGAAGCTGCCGGGCATCAGCTGGACCGTCCACTCCCCCGCCACGATGGGGCTCCGGAACGACGGCACATGTGTCCTGGTCCTGACGGAAATGGAAAGCGACAAGGACATCGTGGAGGCCTCGAACGGGTTCCGGAAAGTCTTCGCCGCAGCAGACCCGGTCCTGGAAAAGCACGGCTTCGAGTCCTTCGGCGGTACCGACAAGGTGCCCGGCGGCTGGACGGTCGCCAGCACCAGCGACGCCGCCGGCGCCAAACTGCGGGTCGAGTCAAAGGGCACGGCCTACGTGCGGCTGCATGTCCCCGTAGACTCCCCGGGGTGCGACCCGAAGGAGATTCCCCGCTAAGTGTCGTTCGGCTGCCCCGGTCAAGTAGGAGCGGGGGCATCCAACGGGCACCCGGCCGCAGGCCCCGCCGAAATCGCGGGAGCCCTGCCGGGTCGCCGGAACTTTCCGGCGACCCCGCAGCATTCCCGCGACCCCGGCGCAGAACGGCTGAAGCCCTCGCCCGGACCGCCCCGGAGTGGGACACTGTGCCCATGAACTTCGAGGAGCCCCTGGAGATGGCCCAGTGGTGGCGGAGGCTGACGCCGGCCACGCAGCAGTGGCTGATCGACAACAACGGGGACGCCGTCCCGGCACACATCGTCAGGGAAATCGTGGACGTCGGCGGCTCCATCGCGTCCGAGGCCTGGTGGTCCGGCGAGACGGATTCCAGCGGCTACCACTTCTCCGACGATGCCATCGACTGGATCGAGGCCGTGGGAAACCACGAGACGCCCAACCGCTAGCAACCGGGGCCCGGGACGCTCAAGCAAGCCCTGCCAAGGGGGCTCAGGCCTTTGCGAGCGCTTCCTCCAGCGCGCCCAGCACCAGCGTGACGGCGGCCGGCGAGGCGTTCGGGCCCATCGTGCCGATCCGCCAGACGGAGTCCTTGAACGCACCGACCCCGGCACCGATCTCCATGCTGAAGTTGCGCAACAGGTACCCGCGCACGGCGGCCGAGTCCGCGCCGTCGGGCACTTTCACCGTGGTGAGGCTGTCCAGCCGGCTGCCTTCGGCGGCGAACAGCTCCAGGCCCAGCTCCTGCAGCCCGGCCCGCAGGGCGGCGCCTGCGGCGCGGTGGCGGGCCTGCACCGCGTCCAGCCCTTCGGCGAGGATCCGGTCCAGCGCGGCTTCAAGCCCGGCGATCATGGTGACCGGGGCGGTGTGGTGGTAGGTGCGGCTGCCGGTGGCCGCCCCGGCGTACCCGCCGAGCAGGCCGATGTCCAGGTACCAGGAGCGCGGATCGCGGATGCGGCGTTCGAAGGCCCGCTCCGACACCGTGAACGGGGACAGCCCCGGCGGCACGCCCAGGCACTTCTGGGTTCCGGCGTACCCGACGTCGATGCCCCACTGGTCGGCCAGCAATTCGAGTCCGCCGATCGAGGTCACGGCGTCGGCGATGAGAAGGGCGTCGCCCTTGTTCGCACCGAGGGTGGCAATGTCCGAAAGGACTCCCGTGGAGGTTTCCGCGTGCACGGCGGCGATCACCTTGGGCGCCGGGTGTGCGGCGAGGACCCGTTCGGCGTCGACCGGCTGCCCCCATTCGTGGTCCACACGGACCACCGTGGCACCGCAGCGGCGGGCCACCTCGCACATGCGCTCACCGAACAGCCCGTTGACGGCGACGACGGCCACGTCGCCGTCGGAGACGGTGTTGACGAAGGCTGCCTCCATGCCGCCGGACCCTGTTGCGCTCAGCGGCAGGGTCCGGGTGTTCGCCGTGCCCCACACCGTCCGCAGGCCCGCGCAGGTGCGGTCCAGCCGCTCGATGAATACGGGGTCGAGGTGGCCGATCACCGGATGGGACAGCGCGGCCATGGCTTCCGGGTAGGCGTTGCCCGGGCCGGGGCCGAACAGGAACCTGGACGTCAAGATGGCTGGCATTGGCGAACTCCTTCACCCGTCGGGCAACCGTTGGGGCAATTCTGCCGCAGCCCCGCCGCAGGCGGTACGCTCTTGCCAGCACTCCTGCCGCGCCGTTTAACCGGGAACTCCTTGACAGCGGCGCCGCGACTCGGCTTAACTATTACGCATGCTGAAATAACAGTTCCATGATGTGGAAGGCCTGGTTGCCCCTGTGGCACCCCGGCCCATCCGGCACCACCGCCGGAGTTCCGCATAGCCGTCACCATGGATGCCAGCATTTGCACGAGGAATGAACAAGCATGCAGCTTGCAGTATTCAACAGCGCAGACCGTGCGGACGCCGTTGGAGTCCTGCGCCCTTGCCTCGACGTCGAGCGCTGGGTGGGGGAAATAGCCGACGCCCGGCCGTTCAGCGGCAAGGATGACCTCCTGGCCTTCGCCAAGGACGCAGCCACCCCGTTCACCGCCGAGGAACTCGAGTCCGCCCTCGCCCATCACCCGCGCATCGGCGAACGGCCCCAGGCCGCAACCACCGAGGCAGCCATGTCCCGTTCGGAGCAATCCGGCGTAGACCCCAGCGACGGCGCCACCGCCCGCGCGCTGGCCGAAGGCAACCGGGCCTACGAGGAGAAATTCAACCGGGTCTTCCTGATCCGCGCCGCCGGCCGCAGCGCCCAGGAGATCCTCGACTCCCTCAACGAGCGCCTCACCCACACCCCCGCAGAAGAAGACCGCATCGTGGCCGAGCAGCTCCGCGAAATCGCGCTGCTCCGCCTTGAAGGAGTTATCGGCGCATGAGCGTTTCCCAGATCACCACCCACATCCTCGACACCGGTTCCGGCCGCCCGGCGGCGGGTGTCGCCGTCGTGCTGTCAGTGTTCGACGGCGGCAAGTGGACTCCCGTCGCGGAAGGCACCACCGACGCTGACGGCCGGATCAAGGACCTCGGCCCCGAACGGGTGGCCGGCGGCAAGTACCGGCTGAACTTCGCCACGGGCGACTACTACGCAGGCCTCGGCACGGAGACCTTCTTCCCTGAGGTGGACCTGAGCTTCACCGTGTCCGACGCCGGCGAACACTACCACGTGCCGCTGCTGCTGAGCCCCTTCGCGTTCTCCACGTACCGCGGCAGCTGAGTATCCATCGATTGCTCCGTAACTGTCGTTTTCAGGCTCCATAACGACATCTACGTGGGCCCACACCAGCCGGGTTCCCTGGCCGAGCTTGCGAGGTAAGGGGGCTGGTGGGGAGCAATCGAGGAACGGGTAGGCTGGAAGGCATGGTTTCTGAGGACTCGAACATCACCGGCAACTCTGCGGACGGCGCCCCGGAGCGGCGCATCACGGTGCGCCGCGCTCCCCGCTTCGTGCCGTTCATGGTGCTCGGCGGTCTCCTCGGAATCGTGGTTGCGGCTTTCGTGGCGTTCGGCCTGCCCGCCGATCCGGAGTTCGACGCCGGCTCGGTGTTCGGCTTCTTCACTGTCGCTTTCGCTGCCGGCGGCGTGATCCTCGGCTGCATCGTGGCGCTGGTCCTGGACCGCCTGAGCATCCGCCGCAGCGAGCACGCGATCGTGGAAGCCGTGCCCGAGGACGAGTCCGGCGACTGAATTCACACCGCCGGACCGGTCATAATCAGCGCCCGGGGAAAATACCACGCCCCGGACGTGAGACAATCGACCAGTGGCACGTGGCGACGGAAAACTTTCACATGATCTTCTCCCCGGCGAAAAAGGACCCCAGGACGCTTGTGGCGTCTTTGGAGTCTGGGCCCCTGGCGAAGAGGTAGCAAAACTCACCTATTACGGGCTGTATGCGCTGCAGCACCGCGGACAAGAGTCGGCTGGCATCGCGACCAGTGACGGCAAGCGCATCAACGTCTACAAGGACATGGGCCTCGTGTCCCAGGTCTTCGACGAAACCACCCTGAACACCCTCACCGGGCACCTCGCCGTCGGCCACTGCCGCTACTCCACCACCGGAGCCAGCCACTGGGCCAACGCACAGCCCACCCTGGGCGCCACCGCCACCGGCACGGTGGCCCTGGCGCACAACGGCAACCTGACCAACACCGCCGAACTGCGCGAAATGATCCTGGAGCGCAACGACGGCCAGCTCACCGGCGAAATGAAGCAGGGCAACACCTCGGACACCGCCCTGGTCACCGCCCTCCTCGAAGGCGAACCCGGCAAGACCCTCGAAGAAACCGCCATGGAGCTGCTGCCCAAGATCAAGGGCGGCTTCTGCTTCGTGTTCATGGACGAGGGCACCCTCTACGCAGCCCGCGACACCTACGGCATCCGCCCGCTGTGCCTCGGCCGGCTGGAGCGCGGCTGGGTGGTCGCCTCCGAGCAGGCCGGCCTGGCCACCGTCGGTGCCAGCTTCATCCGCGAGATCGAACCCGGCGAGTTCATCGCCATCGACGAGAACGGTGTCCGTTCCCAGCGCTTCGCGGACGCGACGCCGGCCGGCTGCGTTTTCGAGTACGTGTACCTGGCCCGCCCGGACGCCGCCATCAACGGCCGCTCCGTCTACGAATCCCGTGTGGAGATGGGCCGCCAACTGGCCCGCGAAAACACCCACGAGGCCGACATCGTGATCCCCGTCCCGGAATCCGGCACCCCCGCCGCGGTGGGCTACGCCGAGGAATCCGGCATCCCGTTCGCGCACGGCTTCGTGAAGAACGCCTACGTGGGCCGTACCTTCATCCAGCCCTCGCAGACCCTGCGCCAGCTGGGCATCCGGCTCAAGCTCAACGCCCTGGAATCCGTGATCCGCGGCAAGCGCGTGGTGGTGGTGGATGACTCGATCGTCCGCGGCAACACCCAGCGCGCCATTGTGCGCATGCTGCGTGAAGCCGGCGCCGCCGCCGTCCACGTCAAGATCTCCTCCCCGCCCGTGCAGTGGCCGTGTTTCTACGGCATCGATTTCGCCTCCCGGGCCGAGCTGATCGCCAACGGCGCCACCATCGAGGAAATCTCCCAGGCTATCGGCGCGGACTCCCTCGCCTACATTTCCGAAGACGGCATGATCGGGGCCACCCAGCAGCCGCGCGAGCGCCTCTGCACCGCGTGCTTCACGGGCCAGTACCCCATTGAGCTCCCGGGCTCGGACAAACTGGGCAAGAACCTGCTGGAGCGTACCGACCTCGGCGGGCTGCCGGCGTCGAACTCCGCCGTGAACGACTCAGAGGATCCGGCAGAGAAGCCGGGCGCAACGGGCTGCGATCCAGGACCCGATGCCGAGTTTGAGAATCTGCTGACCGACGCCGACAAGAAAGAGTCCGTATGACCTCCGCCTCCCCCGCCGCTGAGAACGCCGGCATCACCTACGCCTCCGCCGGCGTCGACGTCGAAGCGGGCGACCGCGCCGTCGAGCTCATGAAGGACGCCGTCAAGGCGACGCACAACAGCTCGGTGCTGGGCGGCGTCGGCGGTTTCGCCGGTCTGTACGACGTCTCGAAGCTGCTGACCTACAAGAAGCCGCTGCTGGCCACCTCCACGGACGGCGTGGGCACCAAGGTCGCCATCGCCCAGGCCATGGACATCCACGACACCATCGGGTTCGACCTGGTGGGCATGGTGGTCGATGACATCGTGGTGGTCGGCGCCGAGCCGCTGTACATGACCGACTACATCGCGTGCGGCAAGGTGGTCCCCGAGCGCATCGCCGGGATCGTGCGCGGCATCGCCTCGGCCTGCTCCGTGGCCGGCACCGCCCTGGTGGGCGGCGAAACCGCCGAGCACCCGGGCCTGCTGGGCGAGCACGAATACGATGTTGCCGGTGCCGCCACCGGTGTTGTCGAGGCCGACGCCCTGCTCGGCCCGGAGCGGGTCAAGGCCGGCGACGTCGTGATCGGCATGGCCTCCTCCGGCCTGCACTCCAACGGCTATTCCCTGGTCCGCCGCGTCATCAACCACGCCGGCTGGGCCCTGGACCGCCAGGTCTCCGAACTCGGCCGCACCCTGGGCGAGGAACTGCTGGAGCCCACCCGAGTGTACGCCGCCGACTGCCTGGACCTGGCCCGCACCTTCCCGGTGAACTCCGGCAAGGGCGTCAACGGCTTCAGCCACGTCACCGGCGGCGGCCTGGCCGCGAACCTGGCCCGTGTGCTGCCGCAGGGCCTGGTGGCCACGGTTGACCGTGCCACCTGGGAACTGCCGGCCATCTTCAAGCTGGTCTCCGAGCTCGGCAACGTCCCGCTGGCCGACCTGGAGCGCACCCTGAACCTCGGTGTCGGCATGGTGGCCATCGTGTCCCCGGAGATCGCCGACACCGCTGTGGCCCGCCTCAACGAGCGCGGCCTGCCGTCCTGGATCATGGGCACCGTGTCCGCGGACTCCGACGCGATTGACAAGACCGGGCCGGACTACGTCCAGGGCGCCAAGGGCGTCGACGGCGGCGCGGTCCGTTTGGTGAACGCCTACGCCTAAGCGAAACAAACGAAAAGCGGGCCGGCAGTGATCAACTGCCGGCCCGCTTTTCCTTTTGCAACGCGGGAGAAGCTCAGGCCCCGGCTTCGGCGGCTTGGAAGGCCAGGACGATCGACTTGGGGATCTGGCCGCGGCTGCTCAGCTCGTACCCCTGCTCCGCTGCCCAGCGGCGGATCCTGGCGGTCACGGAAAGTGGCGCTTCCTTCTTGCCCTGGGCCACCGGGGCGGACGCCTTGCGCCGGCCCGCGTTCATGAAGACCCCGAGGTAGGAGCGGAAGGCCGCAGCGTTGGCCGAGGACAGGTCCACTTCGTAGTCGATGCCATCGACCGCGAACCGCACCCTCTCATCGGCGCTGCTTCCATCCAAGTCGTCCAGCAACAGGAAGTCATTCTGCTTGTTCATGGCCAACGGTCCTTTCATGGCGTGAGCGTGTCTTCGGTGGGGTTCCGGAACCCGGTTCCGGACGGAAGTCTGTGTTCGCGGTCGTCGCGTCGCTCCGGCGGCTCATGGCGCGGCCGCCTGGAAGTGTGCCAGGATCTGCGCCTGGGTGAGGGAGGCTGTGTCATAGACGGCGATGTTGTCCACTTGGCCGTTGAACGCCGAGAGGGCGGCGCCCGGCCAGCCTGTGAGGTCGCCGTCGCCGAAGCGCCAGTACCCCGTGTAGCCGCTCCGCGCGGCGGTGACGGAGGCCGAGGAGGCCACCTGGACGCCGTCGACGTAAAGCTTCATCCCCGCAGAGGAAAGGGTGACAGCGGTGTGGTGCCACGCGCCGTCGTTGTAGGCCGCCGGCGACACGATCGTCTGCATGGTGCCGCCGGGGGCGACGCCGAAGACCAGTTTCCCGTCTCCCCGCATGTAGAGGTTGCGGTCGTTGGTGCCGAGGGCGTTGTTCTTGGAGTCCTGGAATCCGGCCAGCTTTCCGCCGAGGATGGAGCTGGTCTTGAACCACATTTCGTAGCTGAACACCGTTGGCCCGCTGCTGGAGGTGGTGGTGGCAATGTACCGGAGGCCGGCGAGGTCCGCGCTGCTCCCGGCGTCCCCGCTGCAGGGGATCGAGGTGCTGAGGGAAGCGGTCATGCGGAAGGTTCCGGCGTTTCCGCTGCCGGAGCTGTCGGTGACGGCGGTGGCCGGCTTCGGAGCGTCGTTGAAGTCGTAGAACAGGGACGGAGAGCTGGCAAGGGCGGCAGCCGAGCAGCTGAAGTACGCCCGGGAGGACAGCGTGCTTTCGTGGTTGGGGCTGCTTCCGGAAAAGGCGGCGTGCGCCAGCGGTGCGGTCATCACGGTGACTCCGGCGAGGCCAGCGGCGGCAGCCAGGAACAGCACGGTGCAGCTTGCCCGCCGCACCGGGACCAGCCGGAGCTTCCAGGATGCCCGACGACGGCCGCCCGGCCGTGTGCCGTTCCGGTCCCCGGAGTGCGGAGCCTCCGCCCGGCGGGGCTTGGCGTAGTGCCTGTCCAGCCTGGTCAGCGCCAGCGCGCCGCCCAGCAGCCCGGCACCGCCGAGAACCAGGAGCCACTGCCCGTTGCCGAGCCAGACGATCGGCAACCCGACGGCCGGGATCCTCAGGTACCCCACACCGCGAACGGCGGCGGGCTCGACGCTCGAGGAGTCGTTGGCGGCGTTGGCATCGCCCCGCAGGACGAGGGAACCGTCCGGGTTCACCGCCGCGATGCGGTGCAGCCGCAACCGGCCGGCGTGGTCCGGATCCTCGACCAGGACCACGCGCCCGGTGGTGAAGTTCTCGGCCCCCATGGGGCGCGAAACCACCACGTCGCCCACGGCGATGGTGGGTTCCATGGAACCGCTCATGACCGTGGTGGGCTGCCAGCCAAGGACGATGGGCGCTGAGGCCCACGCCATCATGGTGACTGCGAGAATCACCACCACCCGCCCCAGCGCGGCGCCCAGAACGCGCAGCCACAGCTGGGAAATGGAGTGTCCCTTCGAATCCCCCGTGGCGCCGGCAGGCAGGGCAGCTTCCGCTGCGGCTGCTTGTTCTGTCGGCAACATGGGGGCTCCTACAGGATGGGGCGGGTAGTGGCAAGCACTATGGGTCTAGCTCTGGGACTCCCAGGTGAACCCGATGGAGGCGGTGTCACCCTGGTACGGGTTGTCCGCGGCGGGCGAACCGGCCGACGCAAAGGTCCAGTCGATCTTGTAGGTGCGCGTGCCGCCGGCGGGAAGGGCGTACGAATCGGCACCTGTTGCGTAGCTGCTCGAGGCGGCAGCAAAAGAGGTCAGCGAGGTGGTGGCGACGGCGGTCGATCCGGCGGTGAATCCGGTGCAGGCCCCGCCAGCCGGGGCCGCGCCCGGGAAGCTGCCGCTGGTGACGGTGACGTTGATGCGGTCGCCCAGGCTCTTGGTGCCCTTGCTGTAGCTGGAGGCGTAAAGCTTCAGGGTGCTGGCCACCGTGGCCGTGGTGGAAACGGTGATGCACTTGCTGCCGCCGTCGCCGGGCTTGATGTTCGTGGCAGAAAACAGGGCGGTTCCGGCATCGTTGCTCAGGGCCAGGGTGCCGGAAGCCCAGCTGTTGCCTGCATTGTTGGTGGTGGCGCTGAACGCCGAGTACGACGCCTGGGATACAACCAGGCCGCTCACCACGAGTGCGGCAGGGATGGCCGCCCATTTTGCGATGACTGCTGCGTGAACTGAAGGACGCACGGTGACTCCTGAGACCGGGGCCGATTGAGACCAAATCGGGTGGGTCCGCTCCTGCGGGCCCGGAAACCAGCGTAGCAAATTTCACTTGATCGTCAAGCAAAATTTTTATCAAGCTATATTGTCATCAAGCTAAAACGGGTCGACCGGCTTGAAATCGAAGAGAATCCGAGCCGGATCAACGAGCTACCCCTATACTGAAGTTACTTTCACATCAAGCTATTTAGGGAGTCCGGCGATGGCCAGCTCAGCCGATTACGTCCCGTTCGTCCTTTTGCTGCGCCAACTCCAGCTCACCAGCGGTAACTTGAGGGCGGGCATCGCCAAGGAACTCGGCGTCAGCATGGCCGAACTGAACGCGCTCTCCCACGCGGCGGATCAGGAAGGCCTGACCCCCAAGAAGCTTTCCGAGCTGATGGATCTCACCACCGGATCGATGACTACCATGATCGACCGCCTCGAGCGCTCCGGCCTGCTGGTGCGGCAGCCGCACCCCACCGACCGGCGAAGCATCAGGCTCGCACTTACCCCCGGGGGACGGCAGGCGATGCGGTGGGTCAACAGGCTCTACCTGGACGCAGTGATCGCCGCCTTCAACGCCACCCCGGACAGCGACCTCGCGGCCCAAACGGAATTCATTGAAGCACTGTCCGCCTCCCTCGACGCCTCCACACCGAAGGGCTCTGCCGGCTGACAAAACGGGCCTACAGGGCTTCCGGATCGCAGGCACACCAAAGACCCGCAGGGCGCGCCGTTGGCGCACCCTGCGGGTGAGGAACTGTGCTTTCGCCGGTTTCGTTCCGGGTGTGCGGAAGTCCGGGAAGTGAAAGTACGACGGCGGTGGTGCGGCGGGGTGCCCGATGGCACCGCCTGCGCCCACTAGCCGATGCGGCGGGAGTCTACCTCGTCGTCTTCGTCATCCAGGTCCTGCGCGTATTTGTCCGCGTAGGACGAGTAGTCCGGCTCCGTGGGGTCATCCTGGAAGTGGCTCGCCGCACGACTGGACGGACCCGCCAGCTCACGCTGAAGGGCCGAGTAGTCAGTGTTCGGGGAGTAGTACTTGATGTCCCGAGCCTGCTTGGTAGCTTTTGCCTTTTGACGGCCGCGCCCCATGGCGTGACCCCCTTTTGTACTTGGACCGGAGGTGGTCACCTTTGGCGGTCGGTGAGGCCCCGGAATGATTGATCAATTTGTCGTATGTCTAGATTACATGCTTTCGGCAACCGTTGCGTTCCATCCGGCCCTCCCCCGGCGCCCCCGGACGTGGCATGAACCACTGCAGGCAAGGGGTGGCAAAATTTGGGTAGAGTCTCCCAAAGGTTGACGCTTCGAAAGCAGGAAAGGCACGGATTCGGACATGGGCCAGGAAAACCCCTTCCCGGAGAACCCGGAGGACGGACACGGCAACGCCGCGCCCGCCGCCCGGCCCGCGCCGGCGCGCGCCCCGATGGACCTTATGACGCGGCAGCGGCTGATCATCGGCGGCATCGTCCTTGCCGTGCTGCTGCTGATCATCGCCCTGATCTGGATCCTGGTTTCCACGTTCGGCAACCGCCCCGAGCCCGCAGGCACCCCCGGCGCCGGCGTCTCGGCCTCCGCCAGCCGTGCCCCCTTGCCCGCGGACATCGACTCCAAGGACTACCGGCTGGGCGACTGCTTCGCCGACTTCGACTCCAACGCCAGCAAGGCCCGGGCCGTGGAATGCACCACACCGCACTCCGCCCAGCTGGGTGCGGTCTTCAACTACAAGGCAAGCGACAGCTTCCCTGGTACCAACGCCCTGCAGGAAAAGGGCCGCGAAGTCTGCCGCACGGTGCTCCTGAACGAAGCTTCCAGCAAGTACAAGCTGCTCCAGCAGAACGTGTACCCGAGCTCCACCAGCTGGGACAGCGGCGACCGCCGCGTGGACTGCTTCATCGTGGTGGACTCGGGCAACGCCCTGAGGGAAAGCGTCCTCCAGAAGTAGGGGGTCACTCCTTCCGGCGCACCACCAGGCCGGTGCCGGCGGGAGCACCGCCGTCGGCCCCCGCGAGAGCCTCCAGGCCCTCAATGGTGAGCTCGTCGACGTCGGCCGCGGTGTCCACCAGCACGGTGTCCCCGTCGGCGATCTCCCCGGCCAGGATTTCCTTGGCGAGGCGGTCGCCGATTTCCCGCTGCACCAGCCGGCGCAGCGGCCGGGCACCGTAGGCCGGATCGTAGCCGGTCATGGCCAGCCAGGCCCGGGCGCCGTCGCTGACCTCGAGGCTGAGCCGGCGGTCGCGCAGGCGCCTGCCGAGCTCGTCCACGTGCAGTTCCACGATGTCCGCCAGTTCGTCCACGCTGAGCGGATCGAACAGCACGATCTCGTCCAGCCGGTTCAGGAACTCCGGCTTGAAGGAGGCCCGCACTACGGACATCACGGCTTCCTGCTTGGCCCGGGCGTCCAGCTGCGGGTCCACCAGGAACTGGCTGCCCGAGTTGGACGTCAACACCAGGATGGTGTTCCGGAAATCGACGGTGCGGCCCTGGCCGTCGGTGAGGCGGCCGTCGTCGAGCACCTGCAGGAGGATGTCGAAGACTTCGGGATGGGCCTTCTCCACCTCGTCCAGCAGCACCACGGAGTACGGACGGCGCCGTACGGCCTCGGTGAGCTGGCCGCCCTCCTCATAGCCGACGTAGCCCGGAGGGGCACCGACCAGCCGGGCCACCGAGTGCTTCTCGCCGTATTCGGACATGTCGATCCGGATCATGGCGCGTTCGTCGTCGAAGAGGAAGTCCGCCAGGGCCTTGGCCAGTTCGGTCTTGCCGACGCCGGTGGGCCCCAGGAACAGGAAGGAACCGGTGGGCCGGTTGGGGTCGGAGATCCCGGCGCGGGCACGGCGGACGGCATCGGACACGGCGGTGACGGCCTTGTGCTGGCCGATCAGCCGCTTGCCGAGTTCCTCCTCCATGTGCAGCAGCTTCTGCGACTCGCCCTGAAGCATGCGCCCGGCGGGGATGCCGGTCCAGGCGGAGATGACCTCGGCGATGTCGTCCGCGGTGACTTCTTCGGCGACCATGAGGTCCGGCTTGTCCTGGGCTGCTTCCTCTGCGGCGGCCGCATTGAGTTCGCGCTCGAGCGCCGGCAGCTCGCCGTAGAGGATGCGCGACGCCGATTCGAGGTCGCCTTCGCGCTGGTACTTCTCGGCCGCCGAGCGCAGCTCGTCGATCTTCGCCTTGAGGTCACCGACCCGGTTGAGGCCGGCCTTCTCGGCTTCCCAGCGGGCATTGAGCGCGGCCAGGGCTTCCTTCTTGTCAGCCATGTCCGCCCGCAGCGCGGCGAGGCGCTCCACGGAGGAGGCGTCACTTTCGCCCTGCAGCGCGAGTTCCTCCATGGTGAGGCGGTCCACGGCGCGGCGCAGCTGGTCGATTTCCTCCGGGGCGGAGTCGATCTCCATGCGCAGGCGGGACGCGGCCTCGTCCACCAGGTCGATGGCCTTGTCCGGCAGCTGCCGCCCCGCGATGTAGCGGTTGGAGAGCGTTGCGGCGGCCACCAGGGCGGAGTCGGCGATGGCCACCTTGTGGTGGGCTTCGTAGCGTTCCTTGAGCCCGCGCAGGATGCCGATGGTGTCGTCCACGCTGGGCTCACCCACGTAGACCTGCTGGAAGCGGCGTTCCAGGGCGGGGTCCTTCTCGATGTTCTCGCGGTATTCATCCAGGGTGGTGGCGCCGATCAGCCGCAGCTCGCCGCGGGCCAGCATGGGCTTGAGCATGTTGCCGGCATCCATGGCGCTTTCGCCGGTGGCACCGGCACCCACCACAGTGTGGATCTCATCGATAAACGTGACGATCCGGCCTTCGGAATTCTTGATTTCCTCCAGCACAGCCTTGAGGCGTTCCTCGAATTCGCCGCGGTACTTGGCGCCGGCCACCATCGAGGCGAGGTCCAGGGCGATCAGGGTCTTGCCGCGCAGGCTCTCCGGGACGTCGCCCGCCACCATGCGCTGGGCCAGGCCTTCGACGACGGCGGTCTTGCCCACGCCGGGCTCCCCGATCAGCACCGGGTTGTTCTTGGTGCGCCGGGAGAGGACCTGGATGACGCGGCGGATTTCGGAATCGCGGCCGATCACCGGGTCCAGCTTGCCGGAGCGCGCCACGGCAGTCAGGTCGGTGCCGAACTTCTCCAGGGCCTGGAAGGTGTTCTCCGGATCCGGCGAGTCCACCTTGCGGTCGCCGCGGACACCCGGCAGGGCGGCGAGCAGCGCCTCGTGGGAGGCTCCGGCGTCGCGCAGCAGTTTCCCGACGGGGTCGCTCCCGGCGGAGAGGCCCAGCAGCAGGTGTTCGGTGGAGACGAAGGAGTCACCGAGTTTCTCCGCCTCGCTTTCGGCGGCCTTGATGGCCTGCAGCGACTGGCGGGAAAGCTGGGCCTGCTGCACTGAGCTTCCCGACGACGACGGCAGCGCCTTGATCGCGGAGCTCGCCTGGACGCTTACCGCGTCCGGGTCCGCGCCGGTGGCGCGCAGCAGCGCAACGGCGACGCCCTCGCGCTGGTCCATGAGGGCCTTGAGGAGGTGGGCCGGTTCGAGCTGAGGGTTGCCGGCGGTAGAGGCGTTCATGGCTGCCGCGGAAAGAGCCTCCTGGCTCTTGGTGGTGAATTTGACGTCCAAAAAAGAGCTCCTTTCGGGAGGCTTGGTGATCAAGGTTGAGTCTGGTGACTTTTACAAACTTGAGTCTATCACGCTCAAGTTTGATTTTCTGTCCTCTGCGGTCCATGCTCGCCCACCGTGGAACGCCTGTCCAGCATCCCGCCAAAGGGAGCCCAAAATCGAGTACCGGCCACTCTGCCGTGCGGCGGCGCAGGCTCCTAGGATCGAGCTGTGACCGGAGGGACGACCCCGATGGCACAAGGAGAAAAGGACCTGCCATGACGAAGTTCGTAGTTCTCTACATCGGCTCGATGTCAGCCGAATCCCAGATCGCGGAGAGCACACCGGAGCAGGCCGAGGCAGGCATGAAGGCCTGGACCGATTGGGCCGCCAAGACCGGGGAGGCCCTGGTCGACTTCGGCACCCCGCTCGGCACCGGGAGGGAAGTGTCCGTCTCCGGTGTTTCGGACACCGCCACGGGCGTCGGCGGCTACAGCATTCTCGAGGCCGAGGACCTGCAGGCCGCGGTCGAACTGGTGAAGGACCACCCGCACTTCATGAGCGGTGGCGGGTCCAGCATTCAGGTCTACCCGGCACTCGAGATTCCCGGAATGTAGCCGGAGCCCGCCAACGCGGTACGGCCGGGAGCCGGCCGTACCGCCTGTTTCGTCCGTCACAGTCGTACGATGTGGCCATGGCAACCTTTACTGTTTCCCGAAGCGCGCTCATCCCCGTACCCGCGTCAGTGATCTTCCCCTTGGTCAATGACTTCCATGAATGGACCCACTGGTCGCCGTGGGAAGCGATGGACCCGAACCTCAGCCGCAGCTACTCCGGCCCCGAGTCCGGCGTGGGTGCCAAGTACGCGTGGACCGGCAACGGCAAGGTGGGCTCCGGCAACATGGAGATCGTGGGTTCGGACGAGCCCTCCCGCGTCCAGATCCGGCTCGAGTTCGTCAAGCCCTTCAAGAGCGTGAACCCCACCCTGTTCAGCTTCGTCCCGGAAGGCGGCGCCACCCGGGTCACCTGGGCCATGACCGGCGAAAACAAGACGCCCATGTCCAAACTGTTCGCCCTGTTCATGAACATGGACAAGATGGTGGGCAAGGACTTCGAAAAGGGCCTGGCCTCCCTCGGCGCCGAGGCCGCCAAGCGGCAGGGCTGAAAGGATTTCCTAAGGATTTCCCCATGGCCGCGGGGGCACCGCAGTCGTACTCTTTAGCCTGAGGGGTAGGGCCGCGGAGGCGGAGGTGCGCCATGGAATGGACCCGGCCCGAGAGCCCGGACTACGACGAAAAGCGGAAGCTTTTCAACGCGATGATCGACCGCCGCCCGGCTGTGATCGCGCAATGCGCGTCCCCCGGGGACGTTGCCGAGGCACTGCAGTACGCCCGTGACCACCGGCTCGACGTCGCGGTGCGCGCCGGCGGCCACTCGGTGGCCGGGATGTCCACCAATGAGGGCGGCCTGGTAGTGGACGTGCGGCCCATGAAAACCATCAGCGTGGACCGCGAGGCCCGGACGGTGGCGGTCGGCTCGGGCGTGACCTGGGGTGAGTTCGACCGCGCCACCCAGGAACACGGCCTCGCCACCACGGGCGGACGGGCATCCACCACGGGCGTCGCGGGCTTCACCCTCGGCGGCGGATCGGGCTGGCTGGAGCGCTCCTTCGGCTTCGCCTGCGACAACCTGCTCTCCGTGGACCTCGTCACGGCCGGCGGGGACCGGGTCACGGCGAGCGCACAGGAGAACCCGGAACTGTTCTGGGCCCTGCACGGCGGCGGCGGGAACTTCGGCGTGGCCACGTCCTTCACCTTCCGGCTGCGCGATCTGGGACCGACCGTCCAGGCCGGCCTCATGCTCTTCCCGGGCGCTGCCGCGACGGAGGTGAGCCGCGGCTTCCGCGACGCCGCGCTGGCGGCCCCCGACGCCGTCGGGACCGCACTCGTCTACCTCACCGCCCCGCCGGAACCGTTCGTCCCCGAGGACATGGTGGGCAAGATGGGGGTGGGCATGGCGTACCTCTACGCCGGCGACGCCGAGGAAGGCGCCAGCTACGTCCAGCCGTTCCGGGACATGGGACCCGCAGTGGACCTGGTGGGGCCCATGGGATACGCGGATTTCCAGTGCATGCTCGACGACCCGCCCGGCCTGTACAACTACTGGAGCGCCGACTACCACGACGAGCTCCCGGACGACGCCCTGGACCTGTTCGTGGACTCCGCGCAGCGGCTGCCGGGCGAGCATTCGCAGCAGCTCATCGCCCGCTGGGGCGGAGCAGTAGGTGGACCCGCGGCGGCCTCCACGCCCCTGCTGAACCGCAGCGCGGCGTGGGTGAGCCACCCGTTCGGACTCGCGGACACGCCCGAAGGCGGCCAGGAGGCCAAGGCCTGGGTCAAGCAGTTCCGCGCCGATATTGCCCCGCACACCACGGGCGGCGTATGGCTGAACTTCATCGGCCATGAAGGGCAGGAACGGATCATCGCCGCCTACGGCGAGGAGAACTACAAGCGGCTGTCCCGGGTGAAGCGGGAATTTGATCCGGAAAACACCTTCCGCGGCAACCAAAACATCCTCCCGGCCGAGCGCTGAGGCATCCGCCGCCGGGACTACACTTTGGCCATGGCCGTCTACGTCGACCCGCCCCTGTGGCCCGCACATGGGACCGTGTTCTCCCATCTGGTGTCGGACACCTCCCTTGAGGAACTGCACGCCTTCGCCGCGGCGGCCGGCGTCCCGGAGCGGGCCTTCGACGGCGACCATTACGACGTCCCGGAGCGCCGCTACGAGGACCTCGTGGCTGCCGGCGCGATCCCCGTGGAAGCCCGGGTCCTGGTGCGGAAGCTGATTGCGAGCGGCCTGCGGATCCCGGCCCGGCAGCGCAGCAAGGCCCTGACCGTGCCCTTGCTGGAGCGCTGGAACTCGGTCCTGCCCGGGCACGAGGAACTCGGTTTCGAGCTGCTGGAACGCTGGGGCGAGGACCACCGCAAGTACCACAGCCGCACCCATTTGCTGGCGGTCCTGGAGGCCCTGGACCTCCTGACCGAACCGGCGCTGCCCGCCCGCTCCGTGGCGCTGGCCGCGTGGTTCCACGACGCCGTCTACGAGGGCCTCGCCGGCCAGGACGAGGAGGAATCCGCCATCCTGGCCGAGAAGCGACTCTCCGCCGCGGGCCTTCCGGCGCAGGACATCGGCGAGGTGGCCCGCCTGGTCCGGCTCACCGCCACGCACGACCCCGAACCCGGGGATTACGCGGGCGCCCTGCTCTGCGACGCGGACCTCTCCGTCCTCGGCGGCGAACCTTCGGAGTACGCGCGCTACCTGGCCGCCGTCCGCGAAGACTATGCGCACGTCAGCGACGCCGACTTCGCCGCCGGGCGGGCCGCCGTCGTACGCCGCCTGCTGGCGTTGGACCCGCTCTTCCACAGCTCCCGCGCAAAGACCCTCTGGCTGGACGCCGCGCGGCGCAACCTGCAGGCGGAACTGGCGTGACCGCCGGGGCCGTGCACCGGCAACAGCCGTACCGGATCCGTTTTGAGTGGGGGCTCGACGGCGCCCGCATCATTACTGCCGGGGCCGACCTGGCGGTGGTGGTGGACGTGCTCTCGTTCACCACCTGCGTAAGTGTCGCCGTCGAGCGCGGCGTGGAAGTGTACCCGTACCGCTGGAAGGACACCGGTGCCGAGGACTTCGCCGTGCACCACCGGGCCACGCTGGCGGGTCCGCGGAACGGGGGCGGGCTGAGCCTGTCGCCGTCGAGCCTGCGGGACACCCCGGGGCTGGAACGCGTGGTGCTGCCATCGCCCAACGGTTCGGCCATCTGCCAGGAACTGGCCGGCGAGGTGCCGCTGCTGGCCGCGGTGTGCCTGCGCAACGCCGCGGCCACGGCCGATTGGGTACTGGCCGCGCTCCCGGAGGATGCGGTGATCGCGGTCATCGCGGCCGGTGAACTATGGCATCACGGCGGGCCTGGAAACAACGGCGGTGCCGGCCACAACGGCCAGCCGGGGCACGACGGCGGCTTGCGGCCGGCGGTCGAAGACCTCTGGGGCGCGGGCGCGTTCCTGGCCGGTCTCGTCGCGGCCGGGCGGGAAGTCTTCACTCCCGAGGCCCTGTCCCCCGAGGCCTTGGCGGCGGCCGCGGCCTTTGACGCCGCCGAGCCGGCCCTCCCGGAACTGCTGCGGGGCTGCTCCAGCGGGCGGGAGCTGATCGGGATGGGTTACCCGGACGACGTCGAGATCGCCGCCGGCCTGGATGCCGCCTCCGCGGTGGCGGTGCTGCGGAACGGGGCGTTCACGCGGGTTTAGGACTGGCGGGGTCAGGCCTTGCTGGTGATCCAGTTCCGGATCACGGCCTCCAGCGCGGCTTTCTTGGCTTCGAAATCCTGCGCGTCCAGGAAGCGGGCCACGCGTGACACCTCGCCGTCCCCTTCGAGCAGCCCGGTGCTGTCCTCGATGGACGCGCCCTGGTGGAACATCAGGGTGACGTTCTTCCTGGCCTTGGGGAAGAACGAGGCGATGTTCCCCCGGTACATGAAGGTGGGCGCCTGCCATTTGATGGCTTCGCTGATGCCCGGGTCCAGGGACAGGATGAAGGCGCGGATGTCGGCGACGAGGTTCCGCTGCGGGTTCTCGTAGTTGTCCAGCCAGGCATCGACGTCGGGATTCCGGTTGTCCATGGCAGCAACCATAAGCCCCTCTCGGCCTAGCGGTAGTTGCTCGCGAAGGGCCGGTTGCTGGGCACGATCTGCTTGCCGAGCGGCATGAGGGACACCGGGATCAGCTTGAGGTTGGCGATGGCCAACGGGATGCCGATGATGGTGATGGCCATGGCGAAGGCGGTGACCACGTGGCCGATCGCGATCCAGATCCCGGCGACCAGCAGCCAGATCACGTTTCCGAGGAGCGTGAACACGCCGCCGGAGCCGGGCTTGTCCACCACCGTCCGGCCGAACGGCCACAGGGTGTAGGCGGCGATCCGGAAGGACGCGATGCCCCACGGAATGGTGATGATCAGGAGGCAGCACAGGACGCCGGCCGCGAAGTATCCCAGGGCCAGCCAGAACCCGCCGAAAACCAACCAGATGATGTTCAGGAGCGTCTTCATGCCTACTATTCTCCCGCTTCCCCCTGGCCCCGAGGCTAGGGGTTTGCCCTGAACGGGCCCTGAAATCGGGATCAGCCCTTGGCGTTCTTCACGAACGCCCGCACCTTCGCCAGGTCCTTCACGCCGCGGGATGACTCGACACCGGAGGAGACGTCCACTCCCCAGGCAGCGGCGGCCTCGACGGCAGAGGCTACGTTCTCCGGGGACAACCCGCCCGCCAGCAACCACTTCCGCCCGGCCAGGCCCTTGTCCCGCATCAGGGCGTAGTCCCAGGCCTCGCCCGAGCCTGGAACGGCGGCGTCCACCAGCAGCAGGTCCTCGCCCCAGTCGGCGAACTCTTCCGGCGTGGCACCCAGGGTGACGGCGCGGATGAGCCGCAGCCCGGCGTCGTGCACTGTGCGGACATCCTCCCGCGTGCGGCTGCCGTGCAGCTGGACCCATTCCAGGCCGGCCGCGCGGGCGGTGGCCACGGCTGCGGCGGCAGTTTCGTGACGGAAGACGCCGACGGCGGCAATCCCCGCCGGGACGCCGGCCAGCAGCACGCGGGCCCGCTCGGGCGACACCTCGCGGGGGCTTTTGGTGAGTACGAAACCGACGGCGTCGGCGCCGCTTTCTACCGCCGCCTGCACGGATTCGGGCGTGCTCAAGCCGCACACTTTGACGAACACTCCCATGCCTCCAGCCTGCCGCCGATAAATCTGTTACCCAAGACGGTAGCAAGCCGCGCCGCCCTGTTCCGAACGGTGACCCTAGGTAGGGTGGAGCCCATGGAGATCATCCGTTTTTCCGAGATCAGGCCCGAACCATGGCGCAACGGCGGCGGGGTGACGCGCGAACTCGCCAGCCATCCGAAGGCGGCCTCCGCGCAGGACGGCGCCTGGGACTGGCGGGTCAGCATCGCGGATGTCTCCAAGGCCGGCGCCTTCTCGCTTTTTCCGGGCATGGAGCGGGTCCTCACCGTGATCGACGGCGAACTGCTGCTCCTCACCGTGGACGGCCAGGAGCACCCGGTGGAGAAGTACCGGCCCTTCCGTTTTTCCGGCGAAGCCGACACCAGCTCCGCCCTGCCCACCGGCGACATCCGGGACCTGAACATCATCGCCCGCGCCGGTGCCTTCAAGGGCTATACCTCCATCATCGAGCTCTCCAAGAAGCGCGCCCACCCGGTGTTCGAGGGCCAGCTCGCCGTGCTGCTTGAGGGCAAAGCGTCCGTGGTTCCCGGGGCGGACCCGGACGCGGAGGCTCCTGCCGCCGCGGAGCCCACCGAGCTCGCCCGCTACGACGCCGTGGTGGGCTCGGACAGCCGCAGCCCGGAAATCCTTGGCCGCGGATTCCTGGCCGTGGTGTCGATCGACCGCGTGGAGGCCTGAGCCTGAGCGCGGGCGTTCAGCCACAGCGCGAGAGCGGAGTTTGCTAGTCTGGAAGCCAAGGCCCGCATCCGGGCCTCCGGACGACGGTTCAGTACCCGGTACGCGACAAGACTGGCCAAAGGAAACGTCATGTCGTGGATCGTCCTCATTCTTTCCGGCGCGCTCGAAGCCGTCTGGGCGGCAGCCCTGCACCGTTCCAAGGGGTTCCGGCGCCCCGTGCCTTCCCTGGTTTTCCTCGTCTCGATGATCGCCAGCACCGGCGGCCTGGCCTACGCCATGCAGACCATCCCCACCGGTACGGCCTACGCGGTCTGGGTGGGCGTGGGTGTGGTCCTCACCGCCGCCTACGCCATGGTCACCAAGGTTGAACGTCCGACGGCGGCCCGGCTGGCCCTGCTGGCCGGGATCGGCGTGTGCGTGGCCGGCCTGAAGGTGGTGGCGTAGCGATGTCCGTGCGCCTTTCCTGGCTGGTGCTGTTGGCTTCGGCCGTCCTCGAAGCCATGTGGGCCACGGCCCTGGGCCTGTCGGAGGGCTTCAGCCGACCTCTGCCCTCGCTCGTCTTCGCCGTGACCGCAACCCTGAGCATGTTCGGCCTGGGCGTGGCTGTGAAGCGCATCCCCCTCGGTACCGCGTACGCCGTGTGGGTGGGTGTCGGCGCCGCGCTGACGGTGGCGTGGGCCATGACCACCGGCGTCGAGCCTGCCAGTCCGCTGAAGCTTCTTTTCATCGCGGGAATCGTTGGCTGCGCGGCCGGTTTGAAGGCGTTGTCTTCCGGACCGCCTGCCGGGGAGAAGCAGGACGCCTGACGTTCCTTCCCTGTTGCTTGGGAGCGCTTCGCCGGGAAGCCCGGAATCCCGGGGTTCCCCGGCACCTTCGGGACTTCAGATCCGGAGCAACCGGGAAGGAACGTCGCGGCCGGCACGGTTTGGCGCCGGCCCCCGGAATACATCCGTCACTGCCCGGGTTCTTGCCAGCGAAGGCGACAATCCCGAAGGATGGAGAACCATGGCACCCGAGAACACCATTCCCGCAACCGTCCAACTCGGCGACGGCCTCACGGTCAGTCCCCTCGGATTCGGCGGCATGGCCCTCACCGGGGTCTACGGCGACATCGACCCCGCGCAGCCGCTCAAGACCCTGCACCACGCGGTCGACGCCGGCATCACCTTCATCGATACCGCGGACGTCTACGGACAGGGCAGCAACGAGGAACTCATCGCGCAGTTGCTGAAGGAACGCCGCAGCGAGGTCCAGCTGGCCACGAAATTCGGCATCCTGGGCAACGTGCGCACCGGCTACACCGAAGTCCGCGGCGACGCCGCCTACGTGAAGCAGGCCGCGGAGGCCAGCCTGCGCCGCCTCGGCACGGACACCATCGACCTCTATTACATGCACCGCCGTGACCTCCGCGTTCCGATTGTGGAAACCGTGGAGGCCATGGCGGAGCTGGTCCGGGAAGGCAAGGTCCGCCACCTTGGCCTGTCCGAGGTGACGGCTGAAGAACTCCGGGAAGCCAGCACCGTGCACCCGATCGCCGCGGTGCAGAGCGAGTGGTCCATCTGGAGCCGGGACGTGGAGCGCAACGTGGTTCCGGCCGCGAAGGAGCTCGGCACCGGCTTCGTCCCCTACTCCCCGCTGGGCCGCGGCTTCCTCACCGGCACGGTCAATGCCAGCGACCTCGGGGAGGGGGATTTCCGGCACCGGATCCCGCGCTTCGCGGACGGTGCGCTGGATGCCAACCAGGCCGTGGTGTCCGCCGTCCGCTCCGTCGCCGCGGAACTGGACGCCACACCCGCCCAGGTGGCCCTCGCCTGGCTCTTCGCCCAGGGCCGCCGCCTGGACCTGCCCGTGGTTCCGATCCCCGGAACCCGCCGCCCGGAGCGGCTGGACGAGAACCTCGGGGCGCTGTCCCTCGAGTTGGGTGCCGCCCAACTGCACGTGCTCGACGGCGCCGCCTCCGCCGTCGTCGGCTCCCGTTCCGCTGACCCCAACTGGGTGTCGCAGGGCCGCGAATAGCGTTCCGTAGAGTGGGTGGATGGACTCACTCATTCACTCCCTGCGGGACATCACCATTCGCCGCATCTCGGTCAGCGGGATGGACAACAACGTGTACCTGCTCACCGCCAAGGCGAGCGGGGCGCAACTGCTGATCGATGCCGCGGATGACCTTCCCGCGATCCAGGCGATGCTGGCGGAGTCGGCCACGGACACCACGGCCACGCCGAAGCTGGCCCTGATCGCCACCACGCACCAGCACTGGGACCACGTCCGTGCCCTGCCGGGGCTGGTGGAGGCCACCGGTGCCAAGACTTCGGCCGGCGCAGAGGATGCCGCGGCGCTGCCCGTGCCCGTGGACGTGCTGTTGGAGCACGGCGATGTGGGGAACTTCGAGGGCTTCGACATCACCGCGGTTCACCTGCGCGGCCACACCCCGGGCTCGATCGCCTACGTGTACCAGGACCCGGACGGCCCGGCGCACATCTTCAGCGGCGACTCGTTGTTCCCGGGCGGCGTGGGCAACACGGGGAACGACCCGGCGCGCTTCACCTCGCTGTTGGCCGATGTGACCGAGCGGCTGTTCGAGGCGTACCCGGACGACACGGTGGTGCACCCCGGCCACGGCAAGCCGACCACGCTCGGCGCGGAACGGCCGCAACTGCAGGAGTGGCGCGAACGCGGCTGGTAGAAGCGGAAGGAGCCATCCGTTGCTTGGATAACGTCGTTTTGAGGGCTTAGAACGACGTTATCTAGGCAATCGATGAGAGGTTAGCGGCCGCGGCGTTCGTTCGACGCCGGAGCCGAGGCCCGGCGCGGACCCTTGCGGGCGGGACGGCCGGAGTTGCCGGAACCCGCACCATACGAGCCGCCCGAGGTGCCGCCGGTGTTGGAGGACCAGACGGCCTTGCTGCCGGAGTTTCCCCCACCACGCGTGGTGGTTGCCGGGGCCGAACGCGGAGCGGCAGCCTGCCGGGAACCGGCGGCGCGCTGGCCCGTGGCCGGACGTCCGCTGCGGCCTCCGCCCTGGCCCTGGGCGGCCGGGACGTCGTTGCGGTGGCCGGAGCCGTTGCCGCGGCCGCGGGAGTTGCGGGCAACGTCCTCGCTGGCTGCGGCGCGGCGGTCGGCACGGTTCAGGTCCGTGCGCACGGGCTCAGCCGAAACCTTGCCGCGTCCGCCGCGTCCGCCACGGCCACCCGCAGTCGGAGCTGCCTGGCCGGAGCGCCGGGCCCGCTTGCGCTGGGCGTTGGCGCCGGTGGACGTGCCGCCACCCTGAGGCTGGGCCTTGGCCGCCAGCAGGGCCGCACGGGTGCGCGGATCGACCTTGTCGGCGACGTCCCCCACAAGCTCGGCCACGAGGGGCGAGCTGGCGGTGACGCGTTCGAAGGAGACGTCCACGCCGGCGGCCTTCATGAGCTTCTTGACGTCCTGCTGCTGCTCGGGGAGCGTCAGCGTGACCACGGTGCCTTCGGAACCGGCGCGCGCCGTGCGGCCGGAGCGGTGCAGGTACGCCTTGTGTTCGGTGGGCGGGTCAACGTGGATGACCAGTTCGACGTCGTCGACGTGCACACCGCGCGCGGCGACGTCGGTGGCCACCAGCACGCGAACCTCACCGCTGGAGAATTCGGCAAGGTTGCGATCGCGGGCGTTCTGCGAAAGGTTGCCGTGCAGGTCGACGGCGGGGATGCCGACGTCGGTGAGCTGCTTGGCCAGCTTGCGGGCATGGTGCTTGGTGCGCATGAAGAGCACGCGGCGCCCGGTTCCCGAAGCCAGTTCGACAACCAGCTGCTTCTTGACGGTCTGGTCGTTGACCACCAGGACGTGGTGTTCCATGGTGGTCACGGCGGCCTGCGGGTCATCCACCGAGTGGGTCAGCGGGTTGGACAGGAAACGGTGGACCAGCTTGTCCACACCGTTGTCCAGGGTTGCCGAGAAGAGCAGGCGCTGGCCCTGGGACGGGGTCATGTCCATGAGCTTGCGGACCACCGGGAGGAAGCCGAGGTCTGCCATGTGGTCGGCCTCGTCCAGCACGGTGACCTCGACGCCTTCGAGGGTGAC
This sequence comes from Arthrobacter cupressi, assembly GCF_900099975.1. Taxonomy (GTDB): domain Bacteria; phylum Actinomycetota; class Actinomycetes; order Actinomycetales; family Micrococcaceae; genus Arthrobacter; species Arthrobacter cupressi. Next base: position 27,244 of record NZ_FNEI01000002.1, on the reverse strand, counting down.
GATGCGCTGGCGGATGAGGTCTTCCAGGCGGCCCGGGCAGGCGATGACGATGTCCACGCCGGCGCCGAGGGCCTTCTCCTGGCGGGCCTGGGAGATGCCGCCGTAGATCACCGTGGTGTTCAGGCCCATGGCCTTGGCCAGCGGCTCCACCGTGGCGTTGATCTGGGTGGCCAGCTCGCGGGTGGGCGCCAGGACCAGTCCCATGGGGCGTCCGGGCTTGCGGAAGTACGCGGCCTCGCGCTCGGCCAGGCGGGCCACCAACGGGATGGCGAACGCGATGGTCTTGCCCGAACCGGTGCGGCCGCGGCCCAGCACGTCTCGGCCTGCGAGGGTGTCCGGGAGGGTCTTCACCTGGATGGGGAAAGCTTCTTCGATGCCGTTGGCCGCGAGGGATTCAGCGATGGCTTTGGGCGTGCCAAGGGCAGCAAAAGTAGTCATGTGTTTCGTGGGGTCTTTCTGGCGGCGCCCTTGCGGGCATCGGCCCCCGACGCCGGTTGGGCCAGGGGTTCGCCGAGGAAAAGTCAGTGGTCAACCGCCGGGCGGGAAGCCGGGGCCGGGACCGAACGCGTTCATCGACGCAGGATGTGCCTCTCACATGAAGAAGGCCCGCAACATGCGGGCCCTTCACTGCACATCAAGTTCCACCATTCTAACAGGAGCCGGGCGGCGGGAATTTCCACCGCGAGTCCCGAGCAAATTCCACCGCCAGCGGATTACGGGGACGGCGGCCTGCCGCCGGGGCAAGATGGGAGCAGAGCGAAAGGACACGGGCATGGACCACAGCGGAGATCACGACGGCGGAAAGCACGACGGCGGCGCCCGCACCTTCGGGGAAGGGGCCGGGAGCGCGGAGGAGCTGTGGGACGACAGGTACCGGGAGCAGTCGCGGATCTGGAGCGGCCAGCCGAACCCCCAGCTCGTGGCGGAAGCGGGCAGCCTGGTTCCGGACAGGGCACAGGACACGGCGCTGGATCTTGGCTGCGGCGAAGGCGCCGACGCGATCTGGCTCGCACAGCGCGGCTGGCGCGTCACCGCCGTCGACGTCTCCGCCGTCGCGCTGGAACGGGCGGCCGGGCACGCCGCCGACTCGGGTGTGGAGGAACGGATCACCTTCGAGCGGCGGGACCTGGCAACGTGGCGGCCCGGGGCGGGGTACGGGCTGGTGTCCTCGCAGTACCTGCATTCGTCCTTGCTGGACTGGCGGGCGTCGGCGGCGATGGCGGCCCGGGCCGTGGCACCCGGCGGCACGCTGCTGTTGGTGGGCCACTTCCCGCACGGCCAGCACTCGGCACGGGAGATGTTCTACACGCCCGAGGAACTGGCAGAAGCCCTGGACGGCGTGCTCGGCACCTGGACCGTCCATGTCCTCGAGACCCGGGAGCGGACGGTCACCGGTCCCGACGGCGAAAGCAGGACCCTCATCGACACGGTGCTGCGGGCGACGCGCCCCTGAGCCCCGGCCTGCCTCACTTGGGGGCGAGGACGGCGGGCCGGCTCCCTGCCACGGCGGCGGTGGCCCGGGGCGAGACCAGCAGCCCGACGGCGGCGATCAGCGCCGTCAGCGCGAACACCCCGCCGAAGCCGTACCCGGCCGCGAGCAGGTTGAAGATCATGCCCGCCATCGCGAGGGCCAGGGCGCTGCCGATCGAGTCGGAGATGGAGAGGGCCGAGCTGTTGAAGCCCTGGGCATCGGGCTCCGAAAGGCCGATGGTCATGGTGCTCAGCCGCGGGAACATCAGGCCCATCCCGGCTCCGCCGAAGGTCCAGCAGATGATGGCGGGCAGCGGCGGCCAGGCGAACAGCACGGCGGCAAGCTCCAGCAGCAGGACGGCGAGCACCAGCCACGTGCCCACCTTGATGGCCACCTCGTTGCTGATGCGTGCACCCCAGCGGCCCTGGATCCCGGAGGACGTGGCCCACGCCAGGGCGGAGCCGGTGATCGCGAGGCCGGCGAACGCCGGGGAGAATCCGTAGCGTTCGGTCAGCAGGTACGGCATGTAGACCTCGGCGCCGAAGAAGGCCGCCGAAACCACCCCGCGCAGCAGGATCACGCTCGGCAGCCCGCGCCCGGCAGTCAGGGTGCCGCGCGGCACCAGCGGCCGGACGGCGAACAGCGCGGCGAGCAGGGCGGCGACGGCGATCAGCCAGCCCGCCGCCGGCACCTGCCCGGAGAGATTCACGGCAAGGACCGCGACGCCGGCCAGCACCGCCCAGCCGATCCGGCCGAAGTTCCAAGGCACCGCACTTGAAGTGCTGCCGGCCGGCCCGCGCATCTGCCGCAGCGCCGGGACGGTCATCGCCAGCGCCGGGACCACGAGCACCACCACGCCCAGGAAAACCCAGTGCCAGCCGACCAGCTCGGCCACCACGCCGGCGGCGAACGGCCCCACCATGGACGGAACCACCCATACCGCGGCGAAGGCGGCGAACATCTTCGCGTGCAGCCGGGCGGGATAGGCCCGGGCAATCACCACGTACAAGGCCACCGTCATGGCTCCGCCACCCAGGCCCTGCACAAAGCGGCCGGCGACAAACACGGGCATGGACAGGGCCGTGCCCGCGATCAGCAGCCCGGCCGCGAACAGCACCACCGACGCGTAGAGCGGCCCCGCCGGCCCGCGGCGATCGGCCCAGTTCCCGGCCACCACCATCCCCACCACACTGGTGGCCAGCGGCGCCGCGAAGGCCAGGGCGTAGAGTTCCAGGCCGTCGAGCTCGCGGCCCACGCGCGGCATGATCGTGGTGACCGCCATGGCTTCGAAGGCGACCATGAACACCAGGGCGCAGGAACCAACTGTGGCCAGGAGGTAGGGGCGGCGCAGGATCCCGGCCGAAAGATCGTCGTCGGTCATTGGCTTAGCTTAGCCGCTGAGCTGATCGATTTTGTTGCCTTCCGGGCCCAAACAAACAGCTGCGATCAGCGGCGGCTACGCCGTTGGGTTCAGTTCGGCGACGGGCACCACGACGGCGCCGCTCGCCGTCGTGTCCGGGTTCAGCATCCAGCCCACCCGCTTTGCCGAGCTGAGGACCACCACGCTTTCCACCAGCTCGATCCCGGGAATGCGCTGCTGCAGGGCGAGTTCGGCATTCATCACGTCTGACAGGGAGTGCAGCCACATGACGATCACGAAATTGCTGCGGCCGGTGGTCGAGGCGCTGAGCCGCAGGTTCCGGAAGCCGCGCAGTTCGGCGGCCGCGGCCTCGTGCTGGCCCGGCGGCACATTGGCAGACCACTGGCAGGTCACCGGGTAGCCGGAAAACTTCTGCGCCACCTCGCACCGGAAGGACAGGACCCGGCTGGCAAGCAGGCGGTTGAGCTGGCGCTGCACCGTGGCGGGGCTGCGGCCCAGCACGCGGGCCATGTCCGCCGCCGTCGCCCGGCCGTCCTGCGCCAGGAAGGGGATGAGGTCCAGGTGGCTCTGGGGCAGTTCCCCGACTGCGGGGATCCCGGCCACGCCGGCCTCTGGACCGGCGAAGGCCTTGAGGGCCGCCTGCTGCGAGCGGTCCAGGATGTTCAACCGCCACGCATGGCCGCCGGTGTGGAGGCGGGTGCAGAGGGAGGTGCGGTATTTCTGCAGCCCCTCGATCTCCTTGAACTGCGGCACTACGGCGTCGGTGAACTCGGCCAGCGTGGGGGTGATGACCGTGAGGATGAGGTCCCGGTTGCTGGCGGCTTCCTCCACCGTCACTACCTCGGGAATCGCCGCCAACGCTGCGGTGACGTCCGCCCGGAGCCGCATGTCGCAGTCGATATCCACCAGGGCCAGGCACATCTGCTTCGGATCGCCGATCAGGTGCGCGGTGGTCCAGGCCGCGCCGGCCGAGCGGAGCCGCTCCCAACGCGCCGCGAGCGTGGTGGCGTGGACGCCGAGCACCCCGGAGGCGTCGGACCAGCTGATCCGCGGCGCGATCTGCAAGGCGTTGATGAGCCCGAGGTCCTCCTCACTCAGTTCCATTGCCGCTCCCACCTCGATGCACGAATCCTGCGCAAATCATCGCACCCTTGAATTTTTCCAGCCATTTGGCCCGGTGTGAATGGCATCACTCCACAATGGCATGAAGAGGATTTACCGACCATTCGGAAAGGCAGCCCGCATTAATGACCATCGCCGCAGACGCCCGGGAACTCCAGGAAGACATTGTCCGCTTCCGCCACGAACTCCACCGCGAGCCCGAGATCGGACTCGATCTCCCGCGCACCCAGGAGAAGGTGCTCAGGGCCCTGGACGGACTGCCGTACGAGATCACCCTGGGTGAGAGCACGACGTCGGTCACGGCGGTTTTGCAGGGCACCGCACCCGGCGCGGCAAGCGACCCCGCCCGGAAGCCGGCCGTGCTGCTGCGCGCGGACATGGACGCCCTGCCCGTCCAGGAGCGCAGCGGCGTGGACTACACCTCCAGGGTGGACGGTGCCATGCACGCCTGCGGCCACGACCTCCACACCGCCATGCTGGCCGGCGCCGCAACCCTGCTGGCCGAACGCCGCGGGCAGCTGGCCGGCGACGTCGTCCTGATGTTCCAGCCCGGCGAGGAAGGCTTCGACGGCGCCGGGCACATGATCCGCGAAGGCGTCCTGGACGCGGCGGGCCGCCGGGTGGACGCCGCCTACGGCATGCACGTCTTCTCCGCCATGGAGCCCTACGGCCAGTTCTGCACCAAGCCGGGCGTGATCATGAGCGCCTCGGACGGCCTCTTCGTCACCGTGCTGGGCGCCGGCGGGCACGGTTCCGCGCCGTTCGCCGCCAAGGACCCGGTGACCGCGGCGGCCGAGATGGTCACCGCGCTGCAGGTGATGATCACCCGGCAGTTCAACATGTTCGACCCCGTGGTCCTGACCGTGGGTGTGCTGCAGGCCGGCACCAAGCGCAACGTCATCCCGGAAACCGCCCGTTTCGAGGCGACCATCCGGACCTTCTCGGACGCCTCCCGCGAGCGCATGATGAAGGCCGTCCCCGCCCTGCTCCAGGGCATCGCCGCCGCCCACGGCCTGGACGTGGACGTGGAATACCGCGGCGAATACCCGCTCAGCGTCACGAACGAAGATGAAACCACCACCGCCGAAAAGACCATCCAGGAAATGTTCGGCGATTCCCGCCACACCCGCTGGGCCACCCCGCTCAGCGGCTCGGAGGATTTCTCCCGCGTCATGGCCGAAGTGCCCGGAACCTTCATCGGGCTCAGCGCCGTCCCGAAGGGGGCGGACCCCCACGCCGCCGCCTACAACCACTCCCCCTACGCCACGTTCGACGACGGCGTGCTGGCCGACGGTGCAGCGCTCTATGCCGAACTGGCCGTGTCCCGCATCGCCGCCCTTGCCGGCGACCGCAACTGACCCTCCCCACATTTGGAGCCTGACATGACCACCACAGGGACCCATACCCCCGTCCAGGAACACAAGTCGCACGTGCGCACGCTCGTCGGCACCGGCATCGGCAACGCCGTCGAATGGTACGACTGGGCCATCTACGCCACGTTCGCCCCCTTCATCGCGAGCGCCCTGTTCAGCAGCGCCGATCCCACCTCGGCCATCCTGTCCACCCTGGCGATCTTCGCCGTCGGCTTCGTGGCCCGGCCCTTCGGCGGCTTCGTGTTCGGCTGGATCGGTGACCGGATCGGCCGCAAGACCTCCATGACTTTCGCCGTGGCCCTCGGCGCTTTCGGCAGCCTGCTGATCGGCGTCGCCCCCACCTTCGAGTCGGTGGGCGTTTTCGCCTCGATCATGCTGCTTTTCGCCCGGCTCATCCAGGGCCTGGCGCACGGCGGCGAGCTGCCGTCGTCGCAGACGTACCTGTCCGAAATGGCACCCAAGGAAAAGCGCGGCTTCTGGGCAACGCTCATCTACACCTCGGGCACCGTGGGCATCCTGCTCGGAACGCTCCTGGGTGCGGTGCTTTCGGCCATGCTGAGCAAGTCCGACATGGCCGCGTGGGGTTGGCGCATCCCGTTCATCCTGGGCGGCATCCTGGGCGTGTACGCCCTGGTGATGCGGGCCCGGATGAAGGAGACCGAGGCATTCGAGGCGGAGACTGTCAAGGAAAAGCATGAGCCGATCTGGCCGCAGATCTTCCGGCACCGCAAACAGGCCCTGCAGGTCATCGGCCTTACCGTGGGCCTCACCGTCATCTACTACGTCTGGGGCGTCGTGGCCCCGAGCTACGCCGCCACCACCCTCAAGATGGACCGCGGCGCCGCCCTGTGGGCCAGCGTGGTGGGCAACATCGTGTTCATCGCCGCCCTGCCCTTCTGGGGCCGGCTTTCGGACCGGATCGGCCGCAAACCAGTCCTGATTGCCGGCGCCGCCGGCGCCGCGCTGCTGCACTTCCCGATGACCTGGCTGCTGAAGGACTCCCCGTGGCAGCTGGCCGTGGGCATGTCCGTGATGCTCTTCTTCATCGCCGCGAGCGCCGCGATCGTGCCGGCCGTCTACGCCGAACTCTTCCCCACCAAGATCCGCACCGTGGGCGTCGGCGTCCCCTACTCCATCTGCGTCGCGGCCTTCGGCGGCACCGCCCCGTACCTGCAGAGCTGGCTGGCGAGCATCGGCCAGGGCAGCCTGTTCAACGTCTACGCAGTGGTGCTGCTGGCCGTCGGCATCGCTTTCGTGTTCACCATCCCGGAGACGAAGGGCAAGGATCTGACGCACTAGCTGCTACACCCTACTCGCCGGAACCCGGAGGACATGTCCTCTGCAAAACACGAAGGATGGACATGCGCATATGTCCATCCTTCGCCGGTTAATAGGGACATGCGCTTGGCCTGGGACCTGAATTCTGCCCGACAATTGCATATGCCCGCCGACGAAACCATGAAAGAGCCGATCAACACTCTGGCGATCATTGACGACTATATGGAATGGACGGAGTCCAAGTTCCGATGGTTCCGCCCACGGCTGGAGGTCATACGCCAAGCTCCGATCCATGAGTTCTATGTCGACGGTGCACCCCTGATGTCCTTGCTTGACCCCGAGGAAGCGGACGATCCTGATCGCAAGATCCCAACACTCGGTTGGGCTCCCCCAAAAGAATCCTCGGAGCAGTTGCGGCAACTCCTTGGCGGCACCGTGCCAGCCGATAGGAACGGCCGCGTCTGGCTCCTGTACTGCCAGTGCGGAGACCCCGGCTGTGGGGGTGTGAGCACCCGCATCGTCTTTGCCAGCAAGACCGTCACCTGGACTGATTTCCGCTGGGATAACATCTTCGGCGACCCCACCGAGCCAATGGAACTCGACCGGACGTTCGTCTTCGAGCGGACCGGATACGAAAAACTCATGCACGACATGACCGACCGTTTCTGTCCACGTCGAACCCGGCTAGCGTAGGTCGTACATACGGGCGACCCGGAAAGCCTCCGACAAGTCGCGCCGTCACGGATGCCTCATCCCGGAGTAATAATCCGCAGCCGGACACCAAACAGTGATGCTCGTCACAGCTTTTCTCCACACAAGGGCAAGAGTTCCTTATGAGTCACAATTAGTTGTACTGGTCCACTCAAGCCTCTGCCTACCTTGGGCCCATGGCGAACACCTCTTACGACGTCGTAATTGTTGGTGGCGGACACAACGGCCTCACGGCTGCGGCCTACCTGGCCCGGGCGGGCAAGGAAGTGCTCCTCCTTGAGCGCGATGACCATTTGGGCGGCGCGGCGGTCTCGGCCGCGCCCTTCGACGGGGTGGACGCACGCCTGTCCCGCTATTCCTACTTGGTCAGCCTCATGCCAAAGCAGATCATCGAGGATCTGGGCCTGGACATCGAGCTCGCCCGGCGCCGCTATTCCTCCTACACCCCGGTGCCTGGCAACACCGCCGCTGGCTTGCTGATCGACGGCGGCGACGCCGAGGCCACCCGGGAATCCTTCAAGCGCATGGCAGGCAGCGACGCCGACTTCGACGCCATGCAGGAATTCGACGCCGCCACCGGACGCCTGGCCCGAGCCCTGTTCCCTACCTTCTGCGGACCGCTGCCCAGCCGCTCCGAGGCCCGCAAGCTGCTCGACGATGACGCCCTGTGGGACGAACTCATCGAACAGCCGCTCGGCCAGTCCATCACCCGGCGTATCAGCGACGACGTAGTCCGCGGCGTCGTGGCGACCGACGCACTCATCGGCACTTTCACCTCCCTGGACGCCCCCTCACTGGACGCCAACCGCTGCTTCCTCTACCACGTCGTCGGGAACGGAACGGGCGACTGGGACATCCCGATCGGCGGCATGGGTGTGGTCTCCCGCGAGTTGGAACGTGCGGCCCGCGAGGCCGGTGCCACGCTGCTCACCGATGCGGAGGTCACCTCGGTATCGCCCGCCGGCGGCGTCCGCTACGTTTCGGACGGCGCCGAGCACATCGTCGAAGGACGGCACGTGCTGGCGAACGTCGCGCCCGCGGTCCTGGACGGACTGCTCGACGGCGGACAGTCGCCCGCCGTCGACACCGCCCGTCCCGAAAATGCCCGTCCCGAAGGCGCCCAGGTGAAGGTCAACCTGCTGCTCGCCCGGCTGCCCCGCCTCAACGACGAAACTGTGGCACCGGAGGCGGCCTTCGGCGGGACCTTCCACATCAACGAAGGCTACGGACGCCTCGAACAGGCCTACCAGGAGGCACTCGAGGGCGCCATCCCGCACCCGATGCCCTGCGAGATCTACTGCCACTCCCTGACGGACCCGAGCATCCTCCCGCCGGAACTCGTCGCGGCCGGCGCGCAGACCCTCACTGTGTTCGGCCTGCACATTCCGCACCGCTGGATCACCGAGGAAAACAACGACGCCCGCCGGGCAGAACTGCAGGCCGCAGTGCTCGCGTCGCTGGATTCGGTCCTCGCCGAACCGATCGAGGACCTGATCCTCAGGGACGCCAATGGCAGGCCGTGCATCGAAACCAAAACCACGCTGGACCTTGAGCACGCCCTCAACATGCCCGGCGGCAACATCTTCCACGGCGCGCTGCAGTGGCCCTTCCTCGAAGACGACGCACCCCGAAACACGGCAGCCGAACGCTGGGGCGTGGGCACCGGCAACCCGCGCATCCTCGTCTGCGGCGCCGGCGCCCGGCGCGGCGGCGGGGTGAGCGGCATCGGCGGCCACAACGCGGCGATGGCGGTCCTGGAGGAGCTGGCCGGGCAGTGATACCGAAACGTTCCTGACCTTCTTTGGCACGGAAAAGCCCGCGACACGCCGTCATGCACGGTGTGTCGCGGGCTCCCGCAGTCCAAAGAAGGTCAGGAGTGACGGCCTCCCCGCCGTCCCTGCGACCGGCCTTCCTGAACTGCGAGCCCTTCCTGCGCCGCCTGCGGTTCTTGAAAAGCGAGTTGGCGGGCGGCCGCGGCTGCGAGCCGCCCGCAGAACCCCGAACCTTCGCCGACGATCTCGTGCACTTCGCCGTCGTCGAACAGTTCGCGGGCGCCGATCCGCTGCTGTTCCGCCAGTTCGGCCGCGTGCGCGGTGTCTCTGTGCACGATCAGGCTGGCACCTTCGGGCGGCAGCGGGGCCAACCAGGCGTGCTCCGCCGCCACAGTGCGCCGGGCGGCGGCGAGCGCGAGTGCCCCGCCGCCGGTTCCCTCCCCCATCAGGATGGCCACGCTTGGCACCGTCAGCCGCAGGAGCCCGGCGATGCAGTCGGCAATGCCCCCGGCGATCGCGGCTTCCTCCGCCTGGACCGACAGCTCGGCGCCGGGGGTGTCCACCACAGTGACGAGCGGCAGCCCGAGCTCCTCCGCCAGCCGCATGCCGCGGCGGGCCTGCGCCAGCCCCGCGGCGTCGAGCACGGAACCGGCGCGCTGGGCCGCCCGGTCCTGCCCGACGACGACGGCCGGCCGGGCGGGCATGCCGGGTTCCAGCAACTCGGCCAACACGACGGCGGTGCTCGCCGACAGCTGCCCGCGCCCGGTTCCGGACAGCCGGACGGTGCGGCCGAAGCCGGCCTCAAGCAGTTCTGCCAGACCCGGACGGCCCGGCTTCCTGGTGCGCAGGACCGAGTCCCACACGCTGCCGGAACGTTCCGCGGAAAGGGAGACGCCGCCGTCGGGCTGCTGCTCCGGCTCGGCAGAAGCCGAACCGGCCAGGATCCCCAGCACCCCGGCGGCGAGCTTCCGGAACCCCGCAGCGTCCAGGACGGCGTCGACGGTTCCGTGCGAGAAGAGATGTTCGCTGGACTGGACCCCGGCGGGGAAGTCTTCGCCGCGGAGCCCAGCGTAGACCTTCGGCCCGAGGAAGCCCACCAGGGCACCGGGCTCAGCCACGGTCACGTGGCCCAGTGAACCCCAGGACGCGAACACGCCGCCCGTGGTGGGATGCCGCAGGTACGCCAGGTACGGCAGGCCGAGCGCCTTGTAGGCCGTGAGCGCCTCGGTGATCCGCACCATTTGCAGGAAGGCGAGCGTGCCCTCCTGCATGCGGGTGCCGCCGGAGGCCGGTGCCGCAATGAGGGGCAACCGGCGGCGGCCGGCTTCCTCGATCGCCGCGACGATCCGGTCCGCGGTGGCCCGGCCGATCGAGCCGCCCAGAAAGGTGAACTCGCTGGCCAGCACGGCTACCGGGTGCCCGTCGATCAGTCCCTCTCCGCACATCACGGCTTCGTCGGCGCCGCTGCGTTCGCGGGCCCGGTCCAGATCGCCGAGGTACGCGGGGGTGGCATTGGCCGTCGCCGGAACCGGCTGGTCCCAGCTGCGGAAGCTGCCTGCGTCCAGCAGTTGGGACAGCAGTTCCGCCCCGCCCAGCCGCAGCGGCCGGGTGCCGCTTTCCAGAACCGCCGTCATGGTGTTCCCGTTCCGGAGACGCCCGCGCCCGAGGCGCCGAGCAGCGCGCGCTCGTCCAGCCAGGCCCGGATGCTGTGGTCGTGCTCGCCCAGGCGCGGAGGGGCGCCGTGCCGCAGGCGGGTGGTTTCGGTGCCGTCCCCGTCGAAGAAGCGCAACGGCGAGCCCGGGACCTCGATCCGGCCGAGCGTGGGGTGCTCGATGTCCAGGAGCAGGTGCTGGCTGCGCGTCTGTTCCCAGGCGAAGACCTCGTCCAAGGTCCGGACCCGGCCAGCGGGAATGCCTGCCAGTTCCAGCCGCGTGAGTAGTTCCTCCGAGCCGGTGTCGGCGAACACGGCCTCAATGGCCTCGATCAACGCCGCCCGGTTGCCGACGCGGGACTGGTTGTCCTTCCAGCGTTCGTCAGCGGTAGGTAGGCCAAACTCGGCGGCGAACCGCTGCCAGAGCCCCTCGGAGCCGACGGCAATCTGCACGGCCCCGCCGGCGCAGCGGAAGAGCCCGTACGGCGCGATGGACGGATGGTGGTTCCCCTGGGCCTGCGGCACCTGGCCGCCCACGGTCCAGCGGGTTCCCTGGAAGGCCAGCACGCCCACGATCGAGGAGAGCAGGGAGGTGCGGACCGTCTTGCCCCGGCCGGTCTGTTCGCGTTCGAGCAGCGCCGCGAGCACTCCGTAGGCGCCGTGGATTCCGGCCAGCACGTCGCCGATCGGCACGCCCACACGCTGCAGCTCGTCGGGGCCGGAGCCGGTGAGGGACATGAGGCCGGCCTCGCCCTGGGCGATCTGGTCGTAGCCGGCGCGGCGGCCTTCCGGGCCGTCGTGTCCGAACCCGCTGATGGCCAGCACCACCAGCCGCGGGTTGAGCTCCTCCAGGGTGGCGGGGTCGAAGCCCAACCGGTCCAGGGTGCCGGGGCGGAAGTTTTCGATCAGGACGTCCGCACGGCGCAGGAGTTCGCGGAGGGTTTCCTTGCCGTCCCCGGACTTCAGGTCCAGGCGCAGGGATTCCTTGTTGCGGTTGCAGGAGAGGAAGTACGTCGACTCACGGCCTTCCGGGGTGTCCACGAAGGGCGGCCCCCAGCCGCGGGTGTCGTCGCCGCCGTCGGGGTTCTCCACCTTGATGACGCGGGCGCCGAGGTCGCCGAGCATCATGCCGGCGTGCGGCCCGGCGAGCGCGCGGGAGAGGTCGACGACGAGCTTGCCGTCCAGTGGTCCTGTTGCGGCGGCCGTCATGCCTGGGCCGGTCATGCCTGGGCTCCTACTGCCGGGCGTGCGCCGAGTGAATCGTCGTCCGCGGTGTCCCGGACCGCCAGCGGGTTGCGGCGGCGCCGGATGAACTCCCCAATGACGAGGACCAACAGGTTCGGGGCGAGGGCGATCAGGCCCGAATCCACGCCGCCCGTGGGGATGTTCCCGAAGGTGATGACGGCGACCGTGAGCGTGCCGGTGATGATGCCCAGGTTGACCGGGACCGCGCCGACGCGCACCTTGCGGCCAATGGCGATCGCGACGGCGGGCGCCAACTGGGTGAGGCCCCCGTAGGTGAGCAGCAGCAGCGCGCCGATGTCCGACTTCGCCAGCCCGAACGCCAGGGCCAGGCCGACGGCGACGGCGACCACCACATGGTTGAGCCGGAACCGCAGCTTGGGGTTCTTGACCGTGAGCAGGTTGTTGGAGACCAGCGAGGAGATGCCCATGGCGATGGCGCCGGCGGGGACCATGGCGGCAGCCGCGCCGCCGATCGCGATCACGGCGATGAGGGGCTCGGGCAGGGTGTGCTGGGCGACGCTCAGCAGGACCTGGTTGCCCTTGGTCGCCGGGTCGAGGATGAGGGTGGCGGCGATGCCTGCGGTGATGGGGATGAGGAGCAGGAACTGGTAGATGGCAAGCCACTTGACGTTGTCCCGGAGCACGGCGCCGCTCTTGGCAGCAAGGACCGGCGGCCACAGGTGCGGGAAGGTGTTCAGGCCCGCGCCGATGCTGGTGACGATCACCGAGGTCACCCAGAAGGTGGCGTCGAAGCCGGGCCGGGTGATGGTGAGGTAGTCCGGGGCGGTGTCGATGACCTTGGCGAAGATGTCCGGGATGCCGCCGATGCCCGCGATCACGCCGGCCAGGACGATCACGAGGGCCGCGAGCATGGCGAAGTCCTTGAAGATCGCCACCTTGGCGAGGCCCCGGATGCCGGCCCAGATGACGAAGACGACCACCAGGACGCTTGCCACGGCCATGCTGTACCCGCGGGCGGATTCGCTGCCCGTGGCCAGCTGGACGATCAGGCCGAGGCCGGTGATTTGCAGCTGCAGGTACGGGATGAGGAAGACGGCGCCCACCAGGGCCACGGTTTTGCCGAGGGACTTGCTCTTGAAGCGGTCCGCGAAAAAGTCCGCCATGGTCAGGTAGCCGCGGTGCGCGCCGAGTTCGCGCTGCCGCGGGATCACGAAGTACTGGAGGATGCAGGTGATGGTCAGGTAGGCCACCGCGAAGAGCGCGGCGACGCCGCCGCCGAAGGCGATGCCCGCCAGGCCGAGGAAACTGAAGGTGGTCAGGGACTCGCCGGCCTGCAGGAACCAGGTGGTCCAGCGGGGCAGGTCGCGCTTTCCGACCGTCCAGCCGGAAAGTTCGGTCTGGCGGCGGCGGCCCGCAATGCCGAGGGCACCGATGCCGATGATTCCGATGATGATGGCGACTGTGAGCATCAGTGGGCCTCCGGTCCGTTCGGTTCGAGTGCGGCCCGGCGCTGTTCGGACAGCTCAAGTTCGAGCCGGTCCAGTTCGGCGCCGCCTTCGCGCAGGTAGCTGCGTTCGATGATCTGCAGGGCGGCCACCGTGGCGATGATCATCAGGCCCATCCAGACGATCGCGGCGGGCAGGCCGAGCCACAGGGTGGGGGTGGAAACGAAGGGCAGGAAGGGGGTGGCGATCATGCCGAGGATGGGGACGGCGGCGATGGCAAGCCGCTTGGGTGATGCGAGGACGGTACTCATAGGACTGCAGCTCCTTGGGGGTGAACGGCTGAGCAGGATGAGAGTTGTTCGAAGGCCGAGGCGAGTCGGAGCAGGCGGACATCGCTGCCGCGCGCGCCGATCATCTGGAGGCCGACGGGAAGGCCCGACGGCGTGAAGCCGGCCGGGACGGACAGGGCCGGGAGTCCCAGCGGGGTGAACAGGTACGGGGCACGCATCCAGTCGAGGTAGTTTTCGAGTTGCTGCCCCTCGATCTGGGTGGGGTATTCGAGGTCCGCGTCGAACGGTGCCAGCTGGGAGGCCGGTGCAATCACGAGGTCGTAGCGGGTGAAGAACTCCGCCGCCTTGCGGATGAGGCGGGTCATTCCTTCCTCGGCACGGAACACGTCGCGCCCGCTCAGCTTGGCGCCGTCGCGGATGTTTCCGGCGAGGAAGTGGTTGAACAGGCCGGGGTCGGCGTCGAGGTCATCGCCCCAGGCGGCGTGGAAGCTGGCCGCCCGAAGGACCCGGAAGACTTCCTCGGAGCCGTCCAGGTCCGGGCAATCGAGTTCGACGTGGGCGCCGAGTTCCGCCAGCACCTTGGCCTGGGGGTCGAGCACGTCCAGGACTTCCCGGGCCACCGGAATCCGGCCGCCGAGGGTGGGGGCGTAGGCGATGCGCAGTCCGGCGAAGTCCTGCGGGGACGGCTCGCCGGCGTGCGTTTCCTCTGCCGGGAAGAAGGAGAAGGGGTCGTCCGGCGTGGCGCCGCGCATGGCCGAGAACAAGAGGGCGGCGTCCTCCGCGGTGCGGCCCATCGGGCCGGCGACGCCCAGCGGGAAGAAGACGTTGCCGCCGTCGGTGTTGGGCACCATGCCCGGGGTCGGGCGCAGGCCCACCACGTTGCAGAACGACGCCGGGTTGCGCAGGGAGCCGCCCATGTCGCTGCCATCGGCGATCGGCTGGAAGCCGGATGCCAGGGCTGCCGCGGCGCCGCCGCTGCTGCCGCCGGCCGACTTGGACGGGTCGTAGGGGTTCCGGGTGGCGCCGAAGAGCCGGTTGAAGGTGTGCGAGCCGGCCGCGTACTCCGGCACGTTGGTCTTGCCAACACGGATGGCGCCGGCGTCCAGGATGCGCTGGACGTGCAGGTCGTTCGTGCCCGGGACGAAGTCCGCATGGCGCGGATGCCCGAAGGTGGTCCGCATCCCGGCCGTCTGGGCGGTGTCCTTGAAGCTGATGGGCAACCCGTGCAACGGCCCTGTGGGAACGCCGGCGGCGAGCCGGCGGTCGGCCTCGGCCGCGGCGGCGCGGGCACCATCTTCGTCCATGGTGACCACGGCGTTCACGAGGGGGTTGAGGCGGTCGATCTGCTCGAGGTGGGCTTCGAGCACCTCGACGGCGGATACCTCGCGGGAGCGCAGGAGCGCTGCGAGCTCCACAGCCCCGCGGTACACCAGTTCATTCGTCATGATTCATTGAGCCTTTGCTTGGTTTCCATTTGAGCCGTTTATTTGGCTCTGTTGGAGTTAATGAATCACCATAGTGGCGCGTGTCACGTTTGGCTAGGGGTGCGCGGAAAGTTTCTTTCGGGCGCGGCAGCGTCACGCGGGGCAGGCTTTGGGCATGCAGCAGCCGAGCGGGCCGCGGAAAGGCGCGGCAGAACGCCGTCGGGGGCCCGGAAAAACTGCCGGGCGTGACGCGGCCGGCGCGCGGAAGCAGCAGCGGGTCAGCGCGGAATCAGCGGAACGCTGGAATCAGGAAGGGTCCGGCATGCGCACGCCGCCGCGCTTGTACGCGCGGACCACCAGGGAACTGCGCACGGCGAGGGCACGTTCCGCCCAGGGCGACTCGAGCAGGAAGGCGCGCAGCTCGTTCAGGCTCGGGAGGGTCACGTTGGCCATGAGCTGGAACTCGCCCAGGGCCATGGCGGCATAGCGCACGGCGGGTTCGCCGCCGAGGAGGCGGCCGACGTCGGCGACGTCCGCGGGTGCGGTGCGCACCCAGATAACCGCCTCGATCGGCAGGCCGATGTCCGCGGGTTCGACGATGGCGCGGACGCTCAGGTTTCCGTTTTCGAACAGGGTGTTGAGGCGGCGCCGCACGGCCGGGGCGGACAGCCCCACGGCTTCGCCGAGTTCGGCCACCGGGACGCGTCCGTCCTCAACGAGCAACTGCACCAGGCGGGTGTCGACGTCGTCGAGGATGGCGCTGGCACTCGGCCGGGTCACCGGCACCGGGAAGTCCTGCAGGGCCGCGGTTTCCTCGGCGGTGACGGGTCCGGGGTGCCACTCGGCCACGGTGCGGAAGTACTCAAGGAGGGGCCAGGCATTCACCTGCGTGACGCCGTCGAGCGCGGGAAGCTCCTCCAGCACCAGGCTGGAGAGCCGGCCCGGGCGCGCCTGGACCTCGAACAGCAGCCGGGTGGGGCTGGTGAGGGCGTACAGGAAGTTGGCGTCCGGGTCCTTGGCGAGTTCCTCGGCGATGCCTGCCAGTTTCGCCGGCTCGCACTGGACCTCCACCAGGTGGGTGGGACCGAGCGTGACGAGCCCGGCGACCCGCACGGTGCCGGATTCCAGCAGGGCCATGCCGCGCCGGGTCACGGTACTGAAGGACTCCCCCAGCACCTCGGCGATGCGCCGCCACGAGGCGCGGCCATTGACCTGGAGGGCGGCAACAATCCGCCGGTCCAGCCCGTCCAGTTCGCGCGAAGGTGCGTTCATGACCATCCACCCGATTATGCCGCAAAGGGACATGTCCACCCCGGCAATGCGAGGCATGGACATGTCCCTCCGGAGCTGGTGCGGGCTCAGGCCCCGGCAGCCACCGGGGCAAGCGGCACGGACGCAGCCGGCACGGGAGCCAGCAGCGCCGCCATCAGGTGCGGGGCGAAGTCCTCTTCGAGTTCCAGGACCACCTGGCAATGGGCGCCGGGCTGTTCCGGGTAGCCCAGGTGCACGCCGCGCAGGTCGCAGACCGTCTGCCCGCGGCCGGGTCCGTCGCCGGCGTCGACCTCCACATGGACCACCGGCGCAGTACGCAGTGCGACGGCGTCCACGGCCACCGCGGCGGCGAGGGGATCGTGCATGGCGGAGCACGCGCGGCCGAAGATGCCCTCGTAGAAGCGGTAGTAGTAGCCGAGCATTTCGCCCAGGGCGCGGGCCAGCGGGCTGTCCGAGGCGAGCAGTTCCAGGCGGTGCTCCTCTTCCAGGACGTTGCTCATGGTTACGTCCAGCGGCACCAGCTTGATGTTCCATGGTGATGCGAGGACTTCGCGGGCGGCCTCGGGATCGTTGCCGATGTTGGCTTCGGCCAGCGGGCTGATGTTGCCCGGAACCATGGCGGCGCCGCCCATGATGGTGATCTCGGCGACCAGTTCGGGCAGCCGCGGTTCCAGGCGCAGGGCCTCAGCGATGTTGGTCAGCGGGCCGATGGCCAGCACGCGCAGTTCGCCGGCGTTTTCGCGGGCGAGGCGAACCAGCATTTCGGCAGCGGATTCGGCCAGCGGCGCGGCCTCGGCCTTGGGCAATGCCACGCCGCCGATTCCGTTGGCGCCGTGCACGTGCGGCGCTCCGCCGTCGAACGCCCGGGCCTGGAAGTCGTGCGCCCCCACGGCCACCGGGATCTCCGGCCGGCCGGCCAGGCGCAGCAGGTCAAGCGTGTTCACGGCGCCGGTGGCGGCCGCGACATTCCCGCTGACGGTGCCGATGCCGAGCAGCCGGGCTTCCGGCGCGGCGAGCAGGTAGGCCAGGGCCAGGGCGTCGTCGATTCCGGTGTCGCAGTCCAGGTAGAAGGGCAGCATGTCTGGGTATCGCTTTCTGTTGGGAGGATGCGGGCTTAGGCGGCGGCGTCGGCGTCGGGCGCGGGGACCAGGAGGCTGACCAGCAGGGCCGCCGCGGTGATGCCCACCGAGATCCATAGCGCGACGGCGTACCCGCCCTGGGTGCCGAGTCCGGCGAAGGGTGCCACGAGGACGACGCCGAGGCTCGCCCCGGTGCCGAAGGAGGCGCCGTTGATGCCGGGCAGGGAGCCCGGGGCTTCCTTGGGCGAGAGGAGCACCGACAGGCCGTTGATCGAGGTGAGGAAGAAGCCGTTGTAGAAGATGCCGAGGGCTGCGACGGCGGCCAGCACGGCCCACTGGTTGTCGGCGAAGAAGGCCGCGGCCACGGCACAGGCCAGGCTCAGGGCGGTGCCGATGCGCAGGGTCCTGATCCAGCCAACCCGGCCCGTGAGCCAGCCCGCCAGCGGGGCCGCGAAGACGCCGATCAGGGCGGCAGGGGTCAGGAAGAGCAGGGCCGAGAGCGACGCGCCGAGGCCGAAGCCGTTCTTGCCGTCCTGGCTGAGCAGCACCACTGTGAAGTTCATGATGGCGAAGATGCCGGCGAGGGTGAGCACGGTGGTGGCGATGACGGTCCAGACCTGGCGGGAGCGCAGGTGGTGCACGGCGATCAGCGGGGAGCTGCGGCGCTTTTCCGCGGCGCAGAAGGCGATGAACGCGGCCACGGTTCCGGCCAGCAGGGCAAGCGCAGGGACGGAGGTCCAGCCGGCGGAGGATCCGGTGCTGACGAAGTAGCTCAGGCAGACCAGGAAGACCGAGAGGAACGCCGCACCCCACCAGTCCATGCTTCCGCCGCCGGTGTTTGCCGCACGGCCGCCGGGGACGATGCGGATGATGCATACGGCCGCGATGGCGGCGAGGCCGAGCACCACCAGGAAGATCGACTGGAAGCCGAAGGCCTCGGTCATCAAGCCGCCCGCGTAGCCGTCGAAGCCGGCCACGCCGCCGTTGACCGCGGCGATGATGCCCACCGAGGTTCCGAAGGCGCGAGCGTCGAGGTTCTCGCGGAGCACGATGTAGGCGAGCGCGAAGATGGCGCTGGACACGCCCTGGAGGAAGCGGCCGATCACCAGGAGGGTCAGGCTGGGCGCGGCCAGGCAGAGCACGGTGCCCAAGGCCATGACGCCGAGGACCAGCAGGAGCGCGCGGCGGCGGCCGATGAAGTCGCTCCAGCGGCCCATGATGGGGCCGGAGATGGCGCCGGCCAGGAAGAACATGGACTGCACCTGGGCCACCGCGCCGGCGTCGGCGCCGAAGTGCGCGCCGATCTGCGGCAGCGCCGGAGTCACCATGCTGGCGTTGAGCTGGAAGGACAGCACGCCCAGCAGGAGCGTGGTGATGAGGATGGCGGCCCTGGGCCGGCGCGCACCGGGCAGTTCGACGGCGGCGTCCTGCGGGGCATCCTGCGGAGCGGGCGCGTTGGCGGGTGAGGAAATCACAACAAACTCCCTTGTTCGTCGGGTGTGGTTCGTCGGGTTGGGGATGACGGGAACCCTCAGTGGATTCGAGTTGTTATACAAGCACGTATTACGAACAAGTACAACATTTAAATGTGAAAATGACTACACTGTCCTCCATGACTTCCTCGAACCCCCTCCTGCCGCGCCACCGCGCGCTCACCGTGCTCGGCAGCATCAACCTAGACCTCATCGCCACCGCTGAGCGCCTCCCGACGGCGGGCGAAACCATCGGCGGCGGCGCACTGAGCAGGCAGCCGGGCGGCAAGGGCGCCAACCAGGCCGCCGCGGCAGCGCGCCTGGACGGCTCGGCCCGGATGATCGGCGCCGTGGGCGACGACGACGCCGGCCGCGAGATGCTCGATGCCCTCACCGCCGCGGGCGTGGACGTGTCCGACGTCGCGCACCGCAGCACGCCTACCGGAACCGCGCTGATCGTGGTCGACAGCGCCGGCGAGAACCAGATCGTCGTGTGCCCGGGCGCCAACGCCGAAGTGTCCCTGGAAGGCGTCGCCTTCGCCGAGGACGAGACCCTGCTCTGCCAACTGGAAGTGGGCCTGGACGTCGTCGTCGAAGCATCCCGCCGGCACCCCGGTTTCTTCGCCCTCAACGCCGCACCGGCCCAGTCCCTGCCCGCCGAACTGGTGCAGCGCTGCGACCTGGTGATCGTCAACGAAACCGAATACGAACTCATCCCCGAACTGGCGCAGGCCCGCCTGGTGGCCGTGACCTACGGCAAGGACGGCTCGGCGCTATTCCGGGACGGCAAGGAAGTGGCCCGCGCGGCCGGGCGCCGCGCCACCGTCGTGAACACGATCGGCGCCGGCGATGCCTTCTGCGCCGCATTCGTGCTGGGCCTGCGCAACGGGCTGTCCGACGAGCAGGCCCTCGCCGCCGCCAACGCAGTAGGGGCCGACGCCGTGGGGCAGCATTCCTCGCAGCCGGAACTCGGGCGCCTGGATTCCTACCTCGGGGTTGCTTCCGCGTGACGGCCGTCCCCACTGCCACGGAATTGGAGATCCGCGTTGCCGGGCCGGAGGACTTCGCAGAGATCCGCCGCATCACCATCGGCGCGTATCTCGCCGCCGGGCACGTCACCGAAGGCCACCCCTACCTGGCCGTCCTGGGTGATGTGGAGCAGCGGGCCAGGCACGCCGAGCTGTGGATCGCCGAGCTGGGCGGCCGGGCCGTGGCGTCGGTGATGATCACCCACCCGGGCCGGAAATACACCGAAGTGGCGCTCGACGGCGAACTCGAGTTCCGCATGCTGGCCGTGGACCCGGCGGCCCAGGGCCTCGGCGTCGGCCGCCGGACCGTGGAGCGGATCCTCGACCACGGCCGTTCGCTGGACGGCGTGGAGGCCGTGGCCATCACCAGCGGCGCCTGGATGGCGCCGGCGCACCGGCTCTACGGATCGCTCGGTTTCGTGCGGGTTCCGGAGCGGGACTGGAGTTTCGATGGCGGCCCGAAGGACCTCTGGGTCTTCCGCCACGGGCTCCGGTAGCCCGGTGTCCGTCCGGACAGTTCTGAATGCAGTCCGGCCCTTACCCAAAATGCTAAGTATGCTTAGTATTTAGGGAGTAGGTTTCCCCGATCTCGATCCTCTCCTTGAAGGAAGCCCGGGATGACAGAAGAAGAAGAACGGCCTGCGCAGGGGCCGGGATTGCAGCAAGAACGCGGGAGCACGGCCATGCCCGAACGGCGCGGCGGCCCGGAAGCCGATGGCCCGCCCCGGACCAGCACGGCAAAGGCCGGAACAGCTCCGGACGCGGACGATCCGCGCAAGCCGGAAAGCCCTGCCGAGTTGACGAAGCCAACCTGGCGGTACATCGCCGGGCGGACGTTCCGGGAGTTCGGCAAGGACCAGTGTCCCGACGCCGCCGCGGGCCTGACCTATTACGGTGTGCTTTCCCTTTTCCCGGCGCTGCTGGCTCTGGTGTCGCTGCTGGGCATTGTCGGGCAGGCCGGGCCCATGACCATGGCCTTGTTCGACATCGTCCGCGGCATCGCGCCGGGGGCCACGGTGGACACCATCAGGCAACCCATCGAAGAGCTCACCACCTCGCCGGCGTCCGGATTCACGTTGGTCATCGGCCTGCTAACAGCCCTGTGGTCCGCTTCCGGGTACGTGGGCGCCTTCAGCCGGGTCATGAACCGGGTATACGAGGTCGACGAGGGCCGGGGCTTCCTCAGGCTCCGGGCGACCATGCTGGGCGTGACGGTGCTGGGCATCGTGATCGCCGCGGTGATCGCCGCGGCCCTGGCACTGAGCGGGCCGGTCGCCGACGGCATCGGAAAGGCCCTCGGGCTCGGCGGGGACCTCCTGGCGGTGTGGGGCATCGCCAAGTGGCCGGTGGTGGTCCTGCTGGTCATCGTCATCATCGCCGTGCTGTACTACGCCACCCCGAACGTCAAACAGCCCAGGTTCCGCTGGATGAGCATCGGCTCCTTCGTGGCCTTCCTGGTGTTCGTCCTGGCGTCGCTGGGATTCGGGTTCTACGTCGCGAACTTCGCCAACTACAACAAGACGTATGGCGCGATCGGGGGCGTGATCGTCATGCTCCTCTGGCTCTGGATCCTGAACATGTCCTTGCTGTTCGGCGCCGAACTCGATGCCGAAATGGAACGCGGCCGCGAACTCCAAGCGGGGCTGGACGCCGAGGACGCCATTCAGCTCCCGCCACGGGGCACCAAGCGCAGCGCAAAAGAGCAGCAACAGGACAAGGAAGCCCGCAGCTACGCCCGAACCGTGCGCGGACACGACGACCGGGCCGGGCGCCGACCCCCGCGTGGTCGTGCATTCGGTCCCAAAAACACCGATTAGCCCGACAGGAAGACGATCCCCATGAGTGGCAACAATCCCCTCGACACCACACCTCAGGAACCCGCCCATCCGGAACTGCGGACCACTCGGCCGGCTCCTCCCCTCTTGGAAGACGCAGGCAGCGCGGACACACATCAAATGCGCGTCATTGGGCGTCGCCGCCACGAAGCAGAAGCAAAACTGGCAGAGCAGCGCAACAGATCCGCCCAGGAAAGGCCACAGACCAAATAGTTCCGCCGCGTCAGCCCCCGACGTACCGGTTCCGGCCGGCGCGGTAGCCGAACACCGCCGCCAGCGCTCCAACCACCAGGAACAGAATGCCGGCCGCGGCGAAGCCACCCGTGGCCTGGTGCAACTGGCCCACCAGCAGGGTGCCGGTGGAGCCCAGACCGTAGCCCACGCCCTGCATCATCCCGGAAAGGTGCGCTGCCGTGTGCGCGTCCCTGGTGCGCAGCATGATCATAGTCAGCGCCACCGCGGTGAGGCTGCCCTGCCCCAGGCCCAGCAGCCCGGTCCAGGCCCAGGCCAGCTCCACGGGCCCGAAGATGCTCAAGGCGAAGCCGCCGCCGGTCATCAATGCCACCACCACATTGATGGCGCGCTGGTCCCGGAACCGTGCGGCCAGCCCCGGAGCGAACAGGGAACCGAGCATCTGCAGCACGATCGACACAGACACGATCAACCCGGCCGTGCCGCCGTCGACCCCCCTCTCGCGCAAGACCGGCGCCAGCCAGGCGAACACGCTGAAGGACATCATGGCCTGCAGCACCATGAAAACGGTGACCTGCCAGGCGACCGCGGAGCGCCACACATTGGCGCCCTCCGTTTGGAACTGGTGCCTGACGACGGGCTGGCGGAGCGCCAGCGGCAGGAACAGCAACAGCACGACGGCGGCCGGCAGCGCCCAGAACCAGAGCGCCGAGGTCCACTGGCCGGCAGCCCGGAACACCGGATAGGTAAAGCCGGCACCGAGCGCCGCGGAGGCGCAGATCGCCGTCGTATAGAGCCCGCCCATCAGGCCGAGGCGGTGCGGGAAGTCCCGCTTCACCACTCCCGGCAGCAGCACATTGCACAGGGCGATCGCTGCGCCGCAGGCGGCGGTCCCGGCCAGCAGCGCGGGCAGGTGGCCGGCGCCCGGGACGTCCGCCGGCCGCAGCAGCAGGCCCGCCGTCAGGATCGCCATCGCCCCGAGCAGCACCCGCTCCGCGCCGAAACGCCGGGCAAGCACCGGGGCCAGCGGCGCGAACACGCCAAGAAGGGTGACGGGCACAGTGGTGAGCACCACCACCGCCCAGCCCGGCAGGCCGGCGTCGGCGGTGATCTCCGGAAGCACGGCCGAGAAACTGGAGAACACGGTGCGCAGGTTGAGGCCGATCAGCACCAGGCAGGCACCCAGGTACACCAGGCCCTTGGCCGTGGAGACGCGTGTGGGACCGGCCGCTGGGACTTCGCCGATTTCGGCGTCGACCAGGGGCTCGGAGTTTTCGGCGTTGCGCGTCACGCTCCGAAATCTACACGCCGCCCTTCCGCCGTTCACGTCGCGGCCCTACAGTATTCCCACCAGTAACACTGTTCACCCGTTCCCCCCTTCTTCCACGGTCACCGGCTGGAGGCCCCATGTTCCCGGACTTTTCACGCCCCGTGACGCGGCGGGCAGCCCTAGGAGCGCTGGGCGCCGTCGGCCTCGCAGCGGCCACCGCCGCAGAGGCCTCGGCGGCACGGTCCGCGGCAGGAACGCCGCAACTGGCCTTCGGCGTCGCAACCCCGGGCGGACCCTTGGACGCGACGGGCCTGAACGAAGTCACCCGGCTCGCCGGAGAAGCGCCACGCCTGATCCTGCGCTACAAGGATTTCCAGCAGCCGGCGCCCGTCTCCGAAATCCAGGCCTGCATCAACCGCGGCGCCCGGCCCGTCATCACCTGGGAACCCTGGGTGTGGGGCGGCGGCCTCGAGCAGCCGGCCTACTCCGTGGCAAGGATCGCGGCCGGCTATTTCGACAGCTACGTCCGCTCCTGGGCCACCGCCCTGGCGCCCTTCGGGGATCTCGTCACCATCCGCTTCGCCCACGAAATGAACGGCTACTGGTACCCGTGGTGCCCCGGCGTCAACGGCACCACGGCAGGGGACTTCATCGCGGCCTGGCGCCGGATCCATGGCATCTTCAGCGCCAACGGGGCCCGGCCGCAGTGGCTGTGGTCCGTGAACGATCCCTACCCCGGGTCGGTGCCCCTCGCCTCCGTCTACCCCGGATCCGATGTGGTGGACCAACTCGCCCTGGACTCCTACAACTTCGGCACGAGCCAAGGCTGGTCGGTGTGGGAGGGCCCCGCGCAGACCTTCGCACCCGGGCTCGACGCCTTGCGGGCGCTCGGCACCGGCAAGCGGATCATCATTTCCGAAACCGCCTCCAGCGAGCTCGGCGGCTCCAAACCGACCTGGATCAAGGACGCCGTCTCCTACCTCGATGCGCAGCCGGACGTGGATGCCTTCATCTGGTTCCACTTCCTCAAGGAAACGGACTGGCGGATCAACAGCAGCAAGGCCTCGGCCACGGCGTTCAAGAACGCCCTCTCGGCCCGGAGCTCCGCCTAGGGTCCCGGCCAACCCCTGCTTCCTTGACCCTGCGCTCCCTGGCGCCCGGCTATCCTGAAAGGGATGAGCACCCCCGAAATTCCGCAGTCCCCGCAGCACTCCGCACAGTCCCCGATGCCGCGTCCCGTCACCCCCGGCAGCCAGGCCTCCTTCGGCACCTACGGCGGCCGGCCCGTCAGTTTCGTGCGGCGCGGGACCCGCCTGCAGGGCCGCCGGCAGCAGGCCTGGGACGAGCACGCGGACCGCTGGGTGCTCGACGTGCCGCGGCACGTCGCCAACACCTCCGTGCACCCTGATTACGTGTTTGACGCCGAAGCCGAGTTCGGCCGCAAGGCCCCCCTGGTGGTGGAAATCGGCTCGGGCCTGGGCGAGGCCGTCTGCCATGCCGCCGAAGAACACCCGGACAAGGACTTCCTGGCCGTGGAGGTCTACACGCCGGGCCTCGCGAACACCCTGATCAAGATCGCCAGCCGGGGTCTCAGCAACGTGCGCGTGGTGGAAGCCAACGCCCCTGAGGTCCTGGCCACCATGCTCCCGGCCGGTTCCGTCAGCGAGGTCTGGGTCTTCTTCCCCGACCCCTGGCACAAGTCCCGGCACCACAAGCGCCGGCTGATCCAGCCGGAGTTCGCCAAGCTCGTGGCCCGCGTCCTCGAGCCGGGCGGCCTCTGGCGGGTCGCCACCGACTGGTCCAACTACGCCGTCCACGTCCGGAACGTCGTGGCGGAGTCGCAGGACTTCGAAAACCTGCACCACGGCGAACGCTCCGGCCCGGAGAGCCCGCTCACCAAGGTCTGGGAATCCGGCGTCGAATCCGTGGTGGGCGGCGCGCCCGTCAAGGAAGGCCGCGCGCCGGTCAGCACCGAGCACACGGGCCCCAACGAAGGCGTGGACCACGTGGGCGGCTGGGCGCCGCGCTTCGACGGCCGCATCCGCACCAGCTTCGAGACCAAGGCGCACGAGGCCGGCCGGATGATCTTCGACCTCTGCTACCGCAAGGTGTAAGCCGTGCCCCAGGTGCGCGCGGAGCGCTTCATCCGGCTCGACCCCGAAACGGCCTTCGCCCTGTCCCAGACCACCGGAGCGTTCCGCCTGAAGTGGGACCCCTTCATTTCGGCGCAGTCCTTCGTGGACGGTGCCACCGCCGCAGGCAAGGGCGTCCGTACCCGCACGGTGTCCCGCATGGGCCTGCGCATGGTCAGCGAATACGTCTCGTACGTGCCGCCGAAGAGCGTGGGCATGACCATGGTGGCCGGGCCGTGGTTCTTCGGGAACTTCGGCGGCGGCTGGCGTTTCACCCCCGACGACGGCGGCACCCGTGCCGTGTGGAAGTACACCTTTTCGTGCCGGCCGGCTTTCCTGAAGCCGCTTGCCGAGCGGATCGGCGGCTGGCTGCTGGGCCGGGAAATCGAACGACGGATCGAGGCCTTCGCGCGGGCCTGCGAGGACCCGAAACTGCTGGCCGAGTTCCGGGGAAGCGCGAAACACGGTGAATGATCTCTTCCAAATGAAGCCCAGCAGCCAGATGGCCGGGCTGAACCGTGAGCACATCAGGACCCATTGGGCCTCTCTTGGATATCCAAGCGAAGCCGTGGCGCAGCACTGGCAGGATCGATCATGTGGAGTCTTGTGCCTTCGCACGGCCTACCATGCGCTCCTCGACCATCTAGTCGACCCCGCTTCACTCACGGAGGAACTGTTGGCCTCCGGCGCTTACAGCGAGAGTAAAGGGTGGCTCCACGCAGGGCTGGCCGCGCATGCGAGGAAAACCGGGCTCCAGGCGGAACTCTTATTTCTTGACCAACCTGAGGAATTCGTGCGATTGCTGCGCTCCCCCGGGCTATGCATCGCCTCGGTGGGTAAATCCTTTGATGAGCCAGGAACGCGCGGGCATCTGGTCCTAGCGTCCGGAATCTCCCACGACGGCCACATCAAAGTCCATGACCCAAATGGGGCAGGTTCTCCGGCGGGACACAAGAACGTTCACCTCGGCGTCTTCTGGGAGCACTTTTCCAAGCGGGCCCTCTTCCTCCGGGAATAGGGGCTCCGATTCCGCCCGCGTCCGTCCGACGTCGAACTCGCCGGAATGCTGCGGGGTCGCCGGAATGTTCCGGCGACCCCGCAGCATTCCCGCGACCCCGGCGCTCCCGCGACCCCGGCGAGTTGCGCCCGATTGCCCGCGGGCTTTGCTCCGTCCCTCCCCCGGCCGGTACCCTGTGAAGCGTGCCGCCCCGTGGCGGCACGCGCTTATGATCTGCGGCGGGAGAGTCCTGCCGGTACATTCAGCGGGCGCCGTAGGAGCAAACCCTCCCCGGGAATCTCTCAGGCCCACGTACCGCCGCGGCAAGGCACCTCTGGAAAGCAGTCCGGCTGGACCCACAGCCCGGCTCACCGACGGGGCAAGCGAATCCTGCAGCAGCGGGGCGCGGAATCTCTCAGGTCCAATACAGAGCGGGGAGGAACCACATCAATGTGGCGCCCCCGTGCCACCTGAGTCCTGGAGCCCCCCCCCCCCCCTATGAGCGTGAATAACCTGGCACCCGAAGGCCGTAAGTTGCTGCGTGTTGAGCAGCGCAACAAGGCCGTCCCGGTCGAACGCAAGCCCGAGTGGATCAAGGCCAAGGTCCAGATGGGGCCCGAGTTCGTGGGCCTGAAGAACCTCGTGAAGAAGGAAGGCCTGCACACCGTCTGCGAGGAAGCCGGCTGCCCGAACATCTTCGAGTGCTGGGAAGACAAGGAAGCGACCTTCCTGATCGGCGGCTCCGAATGCACCCGCCGCTGCGACTTCTGCCAGATCGACACCGGCAAACCCTCACCCCTGGACCGGCTGGAGCCCACCAAGGTCGCCCGCTCCGTGCAGTCC